>NZ_JACIJG010000003.1 GCF_014199265.1 Brucella daejeonensis | reverse complement strand
TCCGATGATCTGTTCTTCTGCGAACCGGGAACGCTTCATTCCGTCCGCCTCCTTGATTGCGACGGACTCTACCAAATCTTGGAGAAATTTTAGGGGCTCAGGTCAAAGCGGCCCGCCGCTGTGGCAGCCATATTATGGCAGCGCCCTTTATTGGGCGCGCGAGTTGGCCATCGTTCTGGGTGGATAAACTCCGTGTAACGGAAAGTAGGGAAAGTGATGATGACGCGGCGGCGAACCGGGTGGCAATCAAGAGTTGATTGCCGTCTCAGTCACCAATGCAAGAAAATTTTCCCGCCAATCATACCGAGGAAACCCGTGATTGCGATGCCGAGCGTATACCAGATTGCAATAAACGGCATTCCGGACTCTGGACAATGCAATGAATAGATGAGAACTCCTACAGCGCCCGAAACAATACCGGCAACCAGACCGGCAAGGCTAGGATTTGCCGGTGCAAGTCGGCGTATGGCTGCGAGCAGGAGCGCGAGCGTGGGAAGCGCGATGAGAACAATCAGCCATGGACAGACCAACGCAGTTTGTCCCCATATCAGCACCTGTGCTTGCCCGGGCCCGGCGTTTAGCAACTGGATTGATGCCGCACCTGCAAGACAAGCCAGAAGTATGGCCAGCGGTAACCAGTGCAATCCTGTGCGAACGGGCCGGGACAAGGCGAATAATGCAGGGATCAGTATTAATAAAAGCAGGACTGCGTAGCCGAATTTCATCCAATAGGCAGCTGTCGTCATCGCCAACGGCAAATCGTGACGCGCGCCGAGGAAACCCAGCATAATCGCAAGCCCGCCTGCAATACCTCCCGTCGTATAACGCAAGAAAAGCTGGCGCATTGCGTGAGGGCCAATCGGTTTGACATCTGCTGTCAGCTTGTCAATCAGATCATCGGTCACGCCCTTTGCCTCCAAATCTTTGGCCTCCAAATCTTTGCGCTATTGTTGCAAGACCGCGGTGGATGGCGACTTTGACCGCGCTCTGGCTCAAGCCGGTAGTCCGTGCGGCTTCATCTATGGATTGTCCCTCAATTTTTACTTTGCGGATCAAACCCGCAGTGCGCTCTGGGACAGCGCTCAACATCCGGTCCACGTCCATGCGCGCGTCGGCGGCTTCAGCTTCATCGGACACAGGAACATCTTCTTCCAGAGATGTAGCAGCCTCGCGCCCGTGACGGCGTAGATGATCGACAAGCTTGTGATGTGCAATTCCATTCACCCAGGGTAGAAACGCCATGCCTCGATCATAGGTTATGCGTCGGGTATGGATCGCCAGCAACGTCTCCTGAATGAGGTCTTCCGCTTGCGATTTGTCTCCAAAAAGTCGCCGTAGAAAATAAGGCTTCAATCGGCGCGACAAATCCTCAAGCAAGGTCCGATAGGCTGCCTTGTCTCCGTCGAGCGCCAATATCATCAGTTTTTTTAACCTCTCTTCATTCGAATAGGTCAGGTTGCAACTCCCAATCACCGGCATATTCGTGAAAGAAGCGGAAAAGGTTACATCTTCCGACGAGGCGATCACATCGCCGTGATCGGTGTAACCATTTGCCCTTGTCTGTCGAAACGCCTCCCGTTACGCGCCGCTGGCGCCCAGATGAACAGGAGTATCGTCATGACCATCAAACAGAACATCGTCGTCCTTCCGGCGCTGGCCCTGCTTGCAGCTATATCTTTCACGCCGGTTTCTTTTGCGCAAGACGCGATGAAAACCGACACCATGAAGTCTGACACCATGAAGAAGGATTCCATGGGCAAGCATGACGCCATGAAAGATGACGCCATGCATAGCGATACAAAAAAGAAAATGAAGAAACATGACGACAAAGCGATGAAGAGCGACGCCATGAAACAGGACGCGATGCAGTCCGACGCTATGAAAAAGCCTCAGTAATTGTTCTGGCCCGTCAGTCTTCCCTCAGGATTGGCGGGCAAATTACCGGAGCGCAACATCATGAAACAGCTCGTCTATCGCCAGCGCCTGCTGACGCGCCTTACACACTGGATTTGGGCTGCAAGCCTTTTCTTTCTGCTGCTGTCGGGGTTGCAGATATTCAATGCGCACCCCACGCTCTATTTCGGTAACGAATCCGGTTTCGACTACGATAATGCCGTTCTGGCAATTTATGCCGTCGACGGCGAAAGCGGCCCTGAGGGGCGTGTCGATATCTTGGGCAAAAGCTTCCAGACCACCGGTTTTCTCGGCGTATCGGGAGCCACAAGTGCTCCCGCCTATCAGGCATTTCCCCCAGCGTTGACCATTCCGTCCTATCGCGATCTGGCAACCGGGCGCGTGGTTCACTTCTTCTTCGCCTGGGTTCTGGTGGGCACCCTCATGCTATGGTTTGTCAGTAGTGTTTTGAACCGGCATCTAAAGAATGATCTGCTGCCATCTGCGTTGGATATAAAGAGCCTGCCCGGCGATTTTCTCAACCATCTGAAACTCCGCTTTCACCACGGAAAAACATACAATCCTATCCAGAAACTGACATATTTTGTGGTGCTTTTCGGCCTTTTCCCCATGACTGTCGTTACGGGGCTGGCCATGTCTCCCGGCATGGATGCCGTACTGCCGCTAACGGAATGGCTCGGTGGGCGCCAGACAGCCCGCACTCTTCATTTTCTAGCCGTTTTCCTTCTTTCGACATTCTTCATCATACACATCGCGATGGTGTTTGCGGCAGGTCCGATCAACGAAATGCGATCGATGATTTCCGGTTGGTATCGCGCCGACCTTCCAGAGAAGAATGAGGACAGGCATCCATGAGCAAACTGAACATTTCCAGACGTCGGTTCCTTTCCTTTTCCGGAGCTGCGGCCTCCTCCATTGTATTGAGCGGTTGTGATGCTTTCGATTTTGTCGGCGACAACGAAAGCGTTACGCGGCACGTCCTCGAAAAGGCGAACGACCTGACCTACCGCATTCAACGGCAACTGCAGGGACATAGTGCTCTTGCAAGGGAATATGGGGAAAGCGAGCTGCGTCAGGGTCAAAAACCGAATGGTGAAACCAATCCTGCGACAGAAGAATATGAAGCACTTCGCGCTGCCGATTTCTCAGACTATGTGTTGCAGGTAACAGGTCTCGTGGAAAAACCGGCAGGTTTTTCGCTGGAGGAGTTGCGCAACATGCCAAGGCGTACCCAGATCACCCGCCACGACTGCGTGGAAGGCTGGAGTACAATCGCCAAATGGACAGGCGTTCCCTTGAGCCAGATTCTCGATGCGGTACGTCCCGCGCCATCCGCGCGCTTTGTCGTCTTCCACTGCTTCGACAGAACCGACAATGCGCGGGGGCCAGCGTCCTTTTACGGTAGTATAGACCTGATCGAAGCCCGTCATCCGCAGACCATTTTGGCCTATGGCCTCAACGGCCGCGCCCTTCCTGTGGAGAACGGGGCTCCGCTTCGCCTGCGCGTTGAAAGACAGCTCGGATATAAGATGAGCAAATACATCAAATCGATCGAACTCGTGTCGAGTTTCGCAAATATTCAGGGTGGAAAGGGCGGCTATTGGGAGGACTATGGATATGACTGGTACGGTGGGATATGAATTTCTTAACCGCTGGACATGCCGATATGATTGCGCAGCATAAGCTTATTCGGGTCGACAGCACGAACAATATGCAATGAAAAACGTCGTATCTGCGTTGACCGCGCCATTTTCGCCCCAATAATCTGGCTTCAGGCCAGTCAGAAGTTACCAAGCGGGATCCGGCTTGCTGGCATCGAACTCGTTCAAACAGCAATTCGCGGAACTTGCAGAATAATCGCGTCCATAGTCACGGATGGGTTCCATCCATAAGGAATTTTTGCAACGCAACCACTGTGGGCAGTCAGTTGCAATTCATACCGACGGTCGCGGTTGACGGACTCCGTCCCCTGAGCCGGGGAAGGCATGAGACCACACCTCGCCCGGTGTCAGATTCTCTGGAAACCGCCGATCAACTGGCGCAGTCCGAACACGGCACCAAGGACGATGCAGACCAGCGTCACCGGACCCGACCATGCGAGTGCGGCAACCCCCGAGACTCCCTGTCCGATGGAGCACCCCATGGCGATCACTCCGCCGATGCCCATGAGTGCGGCGCCGCCGACCTGCCAACCAAGTTCCCTGGGGTCGTCGCAGGCTTCCCAGACAAATGTGCCCTTGATACTGGTGCCGATGAAGGCGCCGAGCACAACACCGGCCACCGAGCCGACGGAAAAGGTGATCCCGCCCGCGGTTGACGTCATTAGATAGATCAAGGTTCGGCCGATCGGTGCCGTGAAGGATGGTCCCTCCGGCGTGATAGCACCGAGGCTGATCTCTTCAAGGTAGGACGTGCCCGCAAAACACCAGGTCACGGCAATGCCGGCAGCGACACCCCAGGCCAGCATGCGCCAATCCTTGCGGAGGGGCTCATTGGAAAGCGCCCAGACCAGACAGACGAGCGCGGCCGTGACGATGGTCACCGCCGCCGGTATGCCCAGAAAGGCCTGAAGATCGTGCACAATGCCTTGGGGCGCCGTCGCTTCGGGCTGCGGAAACAGGAGCGTGCGCAGCGGCGCGAGCGGTCCCGACAGCGCAACGAATCCGACGATCCCCATCACGACGACCAGAACGAGCGAACGCACATCCCCGCCGCCGAAGCGCGCCAGTGCGCCAAAACCGCAATTGCCCGCGAGTGCCATGCCGTAGCCAAAGAGCAACCCACCGATGATCGAGGCGAACGGATTCCATACAAGGGCGTGGTAGAGCGTACCTTCGAGGTTGACCAGCCCGGCCCAAGCGCCGAACTGGGTCCCGAGGATCGCGACGCCGATGACGACCCCCCACAGGCGCAGGCGCTTCTGGTCGCCGCCGTAGACGGCGGACTCCAGTGCGGCGAGCGTGCACAGTCCTCCCAGACGCCAGCCGAGCCCCAGCACGAGGCCGCCGCCGAGTCCTACGAGCGCTGCCAGAAATCCGACCGGTAGTGTCTCCATTGCTCCCCCTCCCGAAGAGATCAGATGTCTGCCGCTTCCCTGAACAGATTTGCCAGAAAGATGACGGCTTCGCGGGCCTTGGCATCACGGATCGAATAGAAGATCGCGTTGCCGTCGCGCCGCGCCGCCACGAGCCCTTCCAGCCTGAGACGCGCAAGCTGCTGGCTGACGACGGCTTGGCGGGCCGAAAGCAGGTTTTCGAGTTCTGTCACGCTCTTGGGACCGTCGATCAGGTGACACAGGATGGTCAGGCGACCGTCGTGCCCCAACGCCTTCAGGAATTTCGACACCCTCTCGGCGCGATCGATCAGTGTCTCCAACGCGCCTTCCCCTGGCGCTGGCGTGGCCACCTTGTTCACGTCCTTAAACATCCCTCCGGGCAAACGCGCTTCGAACCATTGCCGTTCGGCGCGTCCGCAGTGCCCGAGCAGACGCAACAGATTGCCGCAAGTAGCTTCCTTCGGGCGCGTGGATACTGTGCCTCAACCTCGTATACTGCCTCGCCGACGATTCGGACAGGGCATTTTTCACTTTGTCACCGTCCCACCGGCTTTGCCGATCAGGTCATCCAGCAAGACCCAGAAGAAGTCTTCTGCGGGGTAACCTTCGATTCGTCCCTTCTCCACGCCGTCGACGACGAGAACGAAGGTCGGCGTAAAGGCCGGAGTTCTCGCAATCGTCAGGCCTGCCGGCAAGCTGGCATGGAGATCAAGCCGTCGAAGCGGCGCGATGCGTCCTTCCCATGTCTTCGGATATTCCGGCGACACCTCCTCGTCCCAGCGGGCGCAATAGAGGCAGCCAGGCTGCTCGAACATCAGCAATTCCATGGCGGCGCTGGCCGGCATGGCCGGCCACACGAAAAGAGCAATCATAAAGGCGAGGCGCCGCTGGAACATGTTGACAGACCATATATAAAGATAGAGATATTCTAATTTCGAACTCTTGTGAAAGCAACCATGCAATCGCAGAGTCTCAATGGGGTCGGGCAGTGCTTGGGAGGAAGCCATGCTGGAGATCAGTTACGGTGGAGCCGTCGCGGCGGGGCTCCTGTCCTTCCTGTCGCCGTGTATCCTGCCGATGGTGCCCTTTTATCTGTCCTACATGGCGGGCCTCTCGATGCAGGAACTGCGGGAGGGGGAACAGATAGCCGCAGGTGCGCAGCGCCGGCTCTTCATTCAGGCGGTCGCGTTCGCGCTTGGCGTGACCACGATTTTTGTCCTGCTCGGGCTTGGCGCCACCGCACTCGGCCACCTCTTCCTGCAATGGAAGGAGACGCTCTCCTGGGTCGCTGCGGCGGTGCTGATCGTCTTCGGGCTACATTTCCTCGGTGTGTTCCGCATTGGTTTTCTCTACCGAGAAGCACGGATGCAATCGACGGCTAACCCGACGACACTCGCGGGCGCCTATCTCATGGGACTCGCTTTCGGGTTCGGCTGGACGCCCTGCGTCGGGCCGGCGCTGGCGGCAATCCTGATGGTCGCGAGCGGCATGGGAGACCTCTGGCGTGGAGGCCTGCTGCTCCTCGCCTACGGAATAGGGATGACGTTGCCATTCGTCGTCGCCGCCCTGTTTGCGCGTCCTTTTCTGGCTTTCGTTGGCCGGCACCGCGCGCTCATGGGGCATGTCGAAAAGCTGATGGGCCTGATGCTGATCATCTTCGGCATCCTGATCGCGACCAATTCTGTCAACCTGATCGCAGATGCGCTGATCCAGAACTTCGACTGGTCGGCGACGCTGAAGTGATCGAGAGGAGATACACACATGCACCCGGTACGACTGCTTTTCGCCTGCGCATTGCTTATCGTCGGCAGCCTCATCTTGGCGCCAGCATTCGCCGTGGAACTCGGCGACGACGGACTGCATAAACCGACCTGGTTGCGTGAGACATTCAAGGATTTGCGCGAAGACCTCGCCGAGGCCAATCGCGAGGGCAAGCGGCTCCTCCTGATCGTCGAACAGCGCGGATGCATCTATTGCACAAAGATGCATGAGGAGGTGTTTCCTGACCCGAAGATCGATCAACTCATCCGCGACAACTACTTCGTCGTACAGCTCAACCTCTTCGGTAACGTCGAGGTGACGGACTTCGACGGAACGGTCCTGCCGGAGAAGGAAATGGCCGTGCGCTGGGGCGTCATGTTCACCCCCACGCTCATCTTCCTGCCGGAGGAAGTAAAGCCGAATCAGACCGCGGCCGAAGCCGCAGTCGCCAAGATGCCGGGGGCTTTTGGAAAGGGAACCACGAGCGCGCTGCTCACATGGATTCGGGATCACTGCTACGCTTCCGGAGAGCACTTTCAGAAATTCCTTGCGCGACAAGTGAACCCATGACGTATAAAACATAATTAAAATCAATATATTATAAGGTTATTCAAAAATATCTATATATAGCTATTGTTATGGATCGCCGGTCGAACTAACTTGTGCGAGGAGAGAAGAGGGAGGAGAGGATGAAATGGCAGTTCTGCCTGGCATCAGCGGTTCTGGTATCCGCTGCCACGCCGGCCCTTAGCGAGACCGCGCCGTCAGGGGCCGTTTTTCACGAAGGCGCAATCGAGATGTCGCTGTCCGGGAAGCAGGGGGATCCGGCCGCAGGCCTGAAGGTTATGACCACGAATGCCCTCGGCAATTGCGTGGCCTGCCACCAGATCAGCCAGCTGCCGGAAGTGTCGTTCCAGGGCAACATCGCGCCACCGCTCGACGGTGTCGCCGATCGTTACTCGGAAGCGCAGCTGCGAGGGATCGTGGCCAATGCGAAGATGACCTTCGAGGGCAGTTTCATGCCGGCCTTCTACAAGACCGACGGCTATGTCCGGCCCGGCAATGGCTACACCGGCAAGGCGCCCAAAGGCCCCCTGCCACCAATCCTGAGTGCCCAACAGATTGAAGACGTGGTGGCGTATCTGCTGACGCTCAAAGAGTGAAGCAGATATACGTTCGAGAGGAGTGTGACATGAACTTTACCAGACGAAACGTTCTTTTGGCCGGCATCGGCGGGATCACGGCGCTGGCCCTGCCGCTGCCGGTCACGGCGGCGACCATCGAGGCCCTGACAAACGAGTTCACCGGTGGCGCAACTGCCGGCAGCGACGGCGTGACCCTGACCGCTCCGGAGATTGCCGAAAACGGCAATACCGTTCCCGTGTCGGTCGATGCACCTGGTGCGGTGGCGATTCTGCTGCTCGCCGAAGGCAACCCGGAACCCGCCGTTGCGACGTTCAAGTTCGGCCCGGCGGCCGGTAGCCAGTCGGTCGCAACCCGCATCCGCCTCGCCAAGACGCAGAACGTCATCGCCTATGCCAAGATGGCGGACGGCTCGATCAAGAAGGCGCAATCGACCGTGAAGGTCACCATCGGCGGCTGCGGCGGCTGATCGAATTAGGAGGAAAGGCAACATGGCATCGGATGCAAAACCGCGTGTGAAAGTGCCGAAATCGGCCAAGGCTGGCGAAATCGTGACCATCAAGGCGCTTATCAGCCACAAGATGGAATCCGGCCAGCGCAAGGACGCCGACGGCAAGATCATTCCACGTTCCATCATCAATCGCTTCACCTGCGACTTCAACGGCAACAATATCGTCGATGTCGCCATCGATCCGGCCGTTTCGACCAACCCGTACTTCGAGTTTGCCGCCAAGGTCGATGCCGCAGGTGAATTCAAGTTCACCTGGTACGACGACGACGGTTCCGTTTACGAAGAAAAGAAGTCGGTCGGGGTTGCCTGAGCTGCATGTTGATCTAGGGAGGAGAAAGACATGCCAAGTTTCAGCAAAGCGACACTTGCCGCCGTCCTGGGCCTTTGCCTTGCCGGTCCGGCCGGTGCGGACCCGGTCGAAGACACACTGGAGATCCAGACGGACGACGGGCCGGTCACTCTGGTGACCAGCGCACCGGCGCCCGCCCATCTCGAGGGCGCTTTCGATACGATCTGGTCGGGTTGGCATTTCCGCGAGGACGACACCCGAGCGATGGAAAAGGACGACTTCGACAATCCGGGCATGGTCTTCGCCGACCGCGGCCGGGACCTGTGGAACCAGTCGATGGGTGTGAAAGGCGAGTCCTGCGCCAGCTGTCACAACGGACCGGAAAGCATGAAGGGCCTGCGCGCCGTTCTGCCGCGCGTCGATGACAAGTCCGGCAAGTTGATGATCATGGAAGACTACATCAACCAGTGCGTAACCGAGCGCATGGGCATTGAGAAATGGGGCGTCACCTCGGGCAAGATGAAGGACATGCTGGCGCTCATCTCGTTGCAGTCGCGCGGTGTTATCCAGAACGTGGCGATTGACGGTCCGGCTGCCTCCTATTGGCAGAAGGGCAAGGAGATGTACTACACACGCTATGGTCAGCTCGAAATGTCGTGCGCGAGCTGTCATGAGGCCAATTACGGGAAGTATATCCGGGCCGACCACCTGAGCCAGGGACAGACGTCCGGCTTTCCCGTCTATCGCCTCAAGGATGCGGGCATCGTAACCTCGCAGCAGCGCTTCGTCGGTTGCGTCCGGGATACCCGGGCCGAGACCTTCAAGGCAGGCTCCGACGAGTTCAAGACGCTTGAGCTCTATGTCGCCTCGCGTGGCAACGGCCTCTCCATCGAGGGCATTGGCGTCAGACCCTGACGGCACGGACCGCCGCGCCATTGGGCGGCGGTCCCACACAAACATTCGTATTCAACACGGCAAGGCTCCGGCACGTTGGTTTCCGGACGGATTTTTGCTGCACATGTTTCCGAGGAACGGGCATGATCAACCGGCGTGAATTTCTACAGGCATCAGTGGCGGTCTCCGCCATATTCGGCCTCTCAGGTTTTGGAAACTGGTCGAGCCTCGCCGCTCAGCAGGCCATGACCCAGGACGACCTGCTCGCCTTTCAGGACTACGGCAATGTCACGCTGATCCATATCACCGACATTCACGCGCAAACGAAGCCGATCTGGTTCCGCGAACCCGAAATCAACATCGGAGTCGGCGAAGCGAAAGGCCGCCCGCCGCATCTCACCGGCAGGGATTTCATCGAGGCCTTCAAGATCAAGCCCGCGTCTGCCGAAGCCTACGCGTTGACCTGCGAGGATTTCGAGGCGCTCGGCAAGACCTACGGCAAGATGGGCGGCATGGACCGGGTGGCAACGGTCGTCAAGGCGATCCGCGCCGCCCGCCCGGAAGCCATCCTGCTCGACGGTGGCGACACCTGGCACGGTTCAATGACCTCCCTGCTGACCAAGGGCCAGGACATGGTGAACATCATGAACGCGCTGAAGGTCGACGCCATGACCAGCCACTGGGAATGGACCTACGGCACCGAACGGTTGAAGGAGATCGTCGACGCCCTGCCGTTCTCCTTCCTCGGCGCCAATATCTACGATTCCGAATGGAACGAGCCAGCCTTCGAGCCCTACACTTTCTTCGAGCGCGGCGGCGCCAAGATTGCCGTGATCGGCCAGGCATTCCCCTATATGCCGATCGCAAATCCGGGCTGGATGTTCCCGGAATACTCCTTCGGCATCCGCGAAGAGCGGATGCAGCAAATGGTCGATGAAGTCAGATCCAAGGGCGCAGATCTCGTCGTCTGCCTCTCGCACAACGGCTTTGACGTCGATCGCAAGATGGTGAGCCGCGTCAAAGGGATCGACGTGATCCTCACTGGCCACACGCATGACGCGGTTCCCGAACCGATAGTCATCGGCGAGACGATCCTGATCGCCTCGGGCTCGAACGGCAAATTCGTCAGTCGCGTCGACCTCGACGTGCGCGACGGACGCATGATGGGCTATCGCCACAAGCTCATTCCGGTCTTTTCCGATGTGATTGCACCCGATCCGGAGATGGCGGCACTGGTCGACGACGAGCGTGCCCCGCACAAGGAAAAGCTTGAGGAGAAGATTGGGACCACCGAGAGCCTTCTCTACCGCCGCGGCAATTTCAACGGAACCTGGGACAACCTGATCTGCGATGCCATCCGGTCCGAGCGGGATGCGGAGATCGCAATGTCTCCAGGCGTGCGCTGGGGCACGACACTGATGCCCGGCGACGCAATCACCCGAGAGGATATCCACAACGTCACCTCGATGACCTACGGCGCCTGCTACCGGACCGAGATGACCGGCGAGACGCTGAAGACCATCCTCGAAGACGTCGCCGACAACCTGTTCAACACCGACCCCTATTATCAACAGGGGGGCGACATGGTCCGCGTCGGCGGCATCGGCTTCACAATCGACATCGGCCAGCCGATCGGCCGCCGCATCTCCGACATGGTGCTCGTTGACAGCGGAAAGGCCATCGACGCCGGCAAGAGCTACACCGTCGCCGGCTGGGCATCCGTCAACCAGGGCACCGAGGGGCCGCAGATCTGGGACGTGATCGAGAGCCATGTCCGAAAGCTCGGGACGGTGAAGGTCACCCCCAGCTCATCCGTTAAAATTGCTGGAATCTAGTAGAATAAGGAGCGTTTGCCATGTCGGACCACCCCGCAAACGGCACATCTAGACGCAGCTTCCTGCGTAATACGGCCCTGACCGCCGCAGGGCTGGTCACAGGGGCCGGGGTCGCCCGTGCAGCCGAACCAGACCCGTTGATCACCGAAGTCCAGCCCTGGGCTTCAGCCTTTGGCGACCCTGTCGATGCGACACCTTACGGAATGCCGATCCAGTTCGAGAGCCATGTCGTACGCCGTAACGTCTCGTGGCTGACGGAGAGCCCCGTCTCCTCGATCAATTTCACGCCGATCCATGCCCTAGAGGGCACGATCACGCCGCAGGGCTGCGCCTTCGAGCGCCACCATTCCGGGGCGATTGAAATGTCGAAGACCGAATACCGTCTGATGATAGACGGTCTGGTCGACACGCCACTCGTCTTCACCTTCGAGGACCTGACCCGCTTTCCGCGCGCAACCGCAACGGCCTTTCTCGAATGTGCCGCCAATGGCGGGATGGAATGGGGCGGCGCCCAGCTTGAGGGCTGCCAGTTCACCCAGGGCATGATCCATAACATGGAATATGTCGGCGTGCCGCTACGCCTTCTTCTGGAAGAGGCGGGCGTCAAGCCCGAAGGAAAGTGGATCTACGCCGAAGGGCATGACGCCTCGTCGAATGGGCGTTCGATGCCGCTCGACAAGGCCATGGACGACGTGCTGGTCGCCTTCATCGCGAACGGTGAGGCGTTGCGCAAGGAGCACGGATATCCGGTTCGTCTCGTCGTTCCCGGCTGGGAAGGCAATATGTGGATCAAGTGGCTCCGGCGCATCGGCGTCTACGATCAGGCTGTGGAAAGCCGCGAGGAAACCTCGAAATACACCGACCTGATGCCCGATGGACGCGCCCGCAAGTGGACCTGGGTCATGGATGCGAAGTCCGTCATCACCTCGCCCTCGCCCCAGGCGCCGGTCAGGCACGGCAAGGGTCCGCTCGTCCTCACGGGACTTGCCTGGTCGGGTAACGGCAAGATCACCCGCGTCGATGTTTCACTCGACGGAGGCCGTAACTGGCAGGAGGCGCGGCTCACCGGTGATGTCAGGTCGAAGGCGCTCACCCGCTTCCATCTGGACATCGACTGGGACGGCTCGGAGATGTTCCTGCAGTCCCGCGCAACCGATGAGACCGGTTATGTCCAGCCCACGAAGGACGAGCTGCGCGCTATCCGCGGACTCAACAACGTCTACCACAACAATTCCATCCAGACCTGGTGGCTGAGAGCAAATGGAGAGGTCGAGAATGTCGAAATTGCATAGGCTTGTACTCTCCGCCCTGTTCACCCTCTCCCTCGGCGCAACCCCGACCCTCGCGGAAAAACTCGGCCTTGGCCATCGCGCGCTGCCGGAAGAAATCAACGCCTGGGACGTCACGGTGCTCCCGGACGGCAAGGGACTTCGTCCGGGCTCCGGAGATGTCACCACCGGTGAAGCTGTCTTCGGAGAGAAATGCGCGGCCTGCCACGGCGAATTTGCCGAGGGACTTGACTCCTGGCCGGTTCTGGCCGGCGGACAGGGTTCATTGAAGGATCGGCGCCCGGTCAAGACAATCGGCAGCTACTGGCCGCATCTCTCGACCGTCTGGGACTACGTGCACCGCTCCATGCCCTTCGGAAGTGCGCAGACCGTTTCGGTCGATGAAACTTACGCGATCACCGCCTTCCTCCTCTATTCGAACGGGCTGGTCGATGAGGATTTCGTGCTTTCGAAGGAGAATTTCAGCGAGGTTCAGTTGCCGAACAGTCAGGGTTTCTACGCGGACGATCGCTCTGAAGCGGAATACCCGCTCTTCAGAAAAGAACCCTGCATGAAGGACTGCCGGGGACCGGTCAAGGTCACCAAACGAGCCGTGGAACTGAAAGTGACGCCGACAGACCCGGACGGGAAGCCGGCCGGCACTCTGCCCGGCATCGCCGGTCCGCTGCCGGTGCAGCAGAAATCGGAAGTTGCCGCGCCGACGGTGGAGACCGACACGGCCGCCGCGCCGTCCGAGGTCAAGGCACCGGTCGAGACTGCATCCGCCGAGGACATGGATCACGATGACGGTGCGAAACACGAGCTCGTCAAGGCGGGAAAGACAGTCTTCAAGAAGTGCCAAGCCTGCCACAAGATCGGCGACGGCGCCAAGAATTCCGTCGGGCCGCATCTGAACGGCGTTATCGGGCGCGTCCCCGGCACCGTCGAGGGCTACAAGTATTCCAAGGCGTTTTCCAAGCTGCAGGCCACGGGAGAGGCCTGGGATGACGCGCGCCTCGCCGCTTTCCTCGAAAAGCCGAAAGCTTTCGCAGCCGGGACGAAGATGGCCTTTGCAGGCCTAAAGAAGGAAGACGAGCGTGCGGCATTGATCGCCTATCTGAAGAGCGCCGGCAAATGACCTATCTCCGGAGCATCCTCCCTCCCGATGCATCGCATCGCCGCGGTGTGGGAATGCCGCGGCGAAGACCTGCGACGATCTGAACCGGAACAGCCATGAGCCTTGCCCGCCGCCGCTTCATGATTTCGGTTGCCTGCGCAGGTGCCGCACTCGCGGCGCCGTCCGTTAACGGTCGGGCACGGGCAAAGGTCGTCGTTGTCGGTGGCGGCGCTGGTGGTGCCAGCGTCGCTCGCAAGATCGCGATCGACTCGTCTGGTCAGGTCGATGTCACACTCGTCGAACCGAACGCGCGACACACGACCTGCTACTTCTCGAACCTTTATCTTGGCGGCTTGCGCAGTTTCGAGAGCCTCCAGCATGGCTATGACGGACTGATGCGTGCCGGTGTCGGCGTCATCCCGGATTTCGCTGCTGCCATCGACCGAAGGAAGCGCCGTGTCGTGCTCGCAGGCGGCGAACACCTCCCCTATGATCGCCTGGTGGTGGCGCCAGGCATCGATTTCGTCGAGGACTCCGTTGAAGGCTGGACTCTTGAGGCGTCCGACCGGATGCCGCATGCCTACCGGGCCGGTCCGCAGACGCTTCTTCTGGCAAAGATGATCGCGTCCATGCCGCAGGGAGGCGTGTTCGCCATGGTCGCGCCATCCGAACCCTACCGCTGCCCGCCCGGCCCCTATGAGCGGGTCAGCATGATCGCGCATTACCTGAAGGGGAATAACCCCACGGCCAAGATCATCATCATCGATCCGAAGGAAACGTTCACGCTGCAGAAGCTCTTCGAGGACGCGTGGCTCAAATATTACGACGGCATGATCGAATGGATCGGTCCCGATTTCGGCAGCCGTAACCTTTTAGTTTCACCTGACGCGATGGAGATCTCCGTCGATGGCGAGGCAATCAAGGTCGATTGCTGCAATGTCATCCCTGACCAGAAGGCCGGCAGGATTGCCGCTCTCGCCGGACTGACGGACGATAGCGGTTGGGCGCCCGTCGATCCGTTCTCGATGCGCTCGCGCCTGGATAATAGCGTCTTCGTGCTCGGCGACAGCGCCCAGCAGGGCGACATGCCGAAATCGGCGACTTCCGCCCACTCGCAGGCGCAGGTCGTCGCAGCCTCGGTGGTCGGGGACCTGACCGACCGGGCAACACCGGAACCGGTCTATTTCAACGCCTGCTGGTCGGCGCTGGCGCCAGGTGACTCGGTGAAGGACGGCGGGACCTACAAGCCCGCCGCCGGAAAGATTGCCAGCATCCGGAAATATGTCTCGCAGGCCGATGAAGATCCGGCCACGCGAGCGGCGACCTACCAGGAGAGCATCGACTGGTATCATACCCTCACGGCCCAGATCTTCGGCTGATCCGAACCAATCGGGAGAAAGATTCGACATGCAAACCCGCCGCCGCTTCATTGCCTCGACCGCCGCCTTTGCGGCTAGCGCCGTGTTATTGCCGCGACAGGTTTTCGCCGCGACGACGCTGACCCTCGGCGACGTCCGGATCGACACGCTTTCCGACGGGAATCTCGTGCTGCCCGCCGATTTCATAACCGCCGGTATGCCACAGCCGGAAACGAACACGATCCTCTCCTCTTACGGCGTTGCCGGTAGCCAGATGACGCCGCCCTGCAACGTCACGCTTCTGCGCGATGGCACCAACACCGTTCTCTTTGATCTCGGCGCCGGTCCCGATTTTCAGCCGAGTGCGGGCAAGCTGTCCGCCGCCATGGACGCGCTCGGTGTGAGGGCTGACGATGTAACGCATGTGGTCTTTACCCATGGCCATCCCGACCATCTCTGGGGTCTGCTCGATGAATTCGACGAGCCGGTCTTCGCCAATGCCGAGCACATGATCGGCGCAACCGAGTTCGACTACTGGATGGACCCGGGCACCGTCGACACGATCGGCGATGCGCGCAAGACCTTCGCGGCTGGCGCCGCCCGTCGGCTCGGCGTCATCGCCGAAAGCGCGCGGCGCATAAATGACGGGGAAGAGGTTCTTCCCGGTGTTGCGGCACGGCTCACTCCCGGTCATACGCCGGGACATCTTTCCTTTGAAATTCGCTCCGGCTCGACAAGCGTCATGGTGGTCGGCGACGCGATCGGTAACCACCATGTGGCGTTTGAGAAGCCGGACTGGGCGACAGGTTCCGACCAGGAGCCGGAGCTTGCCGCTCGTACTCGCGTAAAGCTGATGGACGAGATCGCTACGTCTGCCATTCCCGTGATCGGCTACCATCTGCCGGACAACGGCATCGGCCATATCGAGAGGAAAGGCAATGCCTACCGCTTTGTACGGATACTTTAGGGTCTAAACAACCCGGCCTCAAGGCATCGAGGTTGCCTGACGGGGCCGGTCGATCAGCCAGTCGGTCACTATGGCACCGACCCACATGCAGAACAGCGCGAGCCAGGCGGTCGCGGCGAAGATCGACGTACCGCTGACACCGGCGCCGATCGCGCAACCGCCAGCGAGCATTGCCCCGAACCCCATCAGCATCGCACCGCTCAGCGACCGGCGCATCTGGCTCTCCCCATCGAAACCCTGGAACTTCAACTCACGCGAGATTGCTGCGGCGAGGAAAGCTCCTCCGAACGCGCCCGGCACCAGCCCGATATCGAAATCGAGTACCGGATCGCTGGTGAGGAAGAACATCAGGGTCGACGCGGAGGGACCGGAAAAGGTGATGGACG
This sequence comes from Brucella daejeonensis, assembly GCF_014199265.1. Classification (GTDB taxonomy): domain Bacteria; phylum Pseudomonadota; class Alphaproteobacteria; order Rhizobiales; family Rhizobiaceae; genus Brucella; species Brucella daejeonensis. Next base: position 332,032 of record NZ_JACIJG010000003.1, on the reverse strand, counting down.
TCACATTCACCGGATCGAACGCCGCGGTCGAAAGCGACCAGGTCAGAACCCAGCCGACGGCCACGGAAAATCCCACACCGGAGGCGAAGAAGAGGATTTTCCAGCCGATCTTTTCCCTGACGGAGAGATAGAGCGCCAGCGCCGCGGTCACGAAGCCCAGTAACGGACCGGACCAGGCCGGCAAGTGAAGAAGCCCCAGCAGGTTGACGTTCTGGCCCGCCGGTGTCGTCCAGAGTCCCGCCAGCCACTGGCGTAGTGGAGCCAGCCAGCCACGAAGCGACATTTGCGCGCTGACAGCGAAAACCAGCCCGGCCACAACCGAGCGCAGATTACCGGTGGCCGCGAGCACGAGAAGGCGTCCGGAACAGCTCCGCGCCATCACCATGCCTGCCCCGAACATCAACCCACCGACGATGGCACCCGACCAGGAGCCGGTGATCGCCATCATCCGCGCATCGGTCGGACGGAAAAGGCCGGATTGCCCGGCCAGCCAGACCCAGATCAATGCAGTTGAGAAGGTGAGTAACCAAACGGCAAGCCTGCCGCTGAGGCGACCACGCGAGAACTCGACTGTCGCGGCCCTGAGACAGAAGGCGGACTTTTGCGCCGAGAAGCCGAAGATTCCACCCGTCACGAGACCGAAGAGCGCAGCCAGCCGCGGCTCGTCGAACTGGTCTAGCAGCGATGTCAAATCCATTCAGCCCCCTCGAACGTCCCTACCGCTGCAAATAACTGCGCGAGATTATACCTTCTATTCTCTCCGGGCATATCACCCCTATCGATCTGCGGCAGTGAGACGCAGACCGTTGTAAAGACTGCGTTTCATGATCTCTTGGCGACGGCAGAAACGGCGTCTGCGAAGGTTGTGTTGCAAAAATCTGCTTGGCATGGAGCCCGGCTTATCTTTGGACGCAACTATGCTGCGAGTTCCGCGAATTGCTGTTTGAGCGAGGGCGCTTTGGCTGTTGCAAAAATACCCTGCTGCTTGCGCATCATGTGAATGAGTTCGATGCCGGTAAACGTGATCCCGGCGGTGATCCTGTTCGATGATGTTATTCATGTATTTGCTGGAGCGGATGGTGATGGGCCTCGCGGCCTGGAGATCGCGGTTTCTGCAGAAATAGAACTCGACCGTATCGCCATGGCTGTCGATGGCGCGAATTCCTGCCACCTCTTGACAGCAACCGCGATATCGATAAATTCCAACTGGACTAGTGGAAAGACCAGTGGGTCAGTGGGAACAGTGTTGACCGTCGCACATAATCTTCTGCTCGATAAAAATACGGGCCTGGGGCGAAATCTGGAGCGGCGCACCATCAAGGATGTGATCGCCGACAAGATCGCAGCTCTTATTGCTTCCGGGGTGCTGGCGGTTGGTGATGAACTGCCGGGCGAGCGGGAACTATCCGCAGCTCTTTCGGTCAGCCGTCAGACAGTGCGCAGCGCCATACAGACGCTTGCCGCGCGTGGCGTGCTGGAAGTCTCGCATGGATCGCGTACACGCGTTGCCAAAGCTGATCTTTCCGGCATGGCGGTTGGCATAACATCGCGGCTCAATGTCGATCTTTACGATGTTCATGCGGTGCATACGGCGAGACTTCTGGTCGAGCAGCAGATTGTCGGTGATGCCGCCGAGCGTATCTCGGACGAAGCGCTGGACATATTGCGTCGTTCGCTCAAGGCGCAGGTCGATTGCCTGAACGATCCGGTCCGCTTTCTGATTTGCGACCGCGAGTTTCACGTCACCATCTATCGCGAATGCGGAAATCCGCTGCTCGCCGACATCGTCACCGATCTTTACACCTATATGCTGGAGCACCGCCGGCGCGCCGTTGCGCAGCCGGGCGCGATTGATGGCAGTTTTTCCGACCATCAGGCGATCTTGCAGGCGCTGGAAAAGCGCGACCGGAACGCAGCAATGGCGGCCTTCGCCGCGCATGAAGAGCGAATTTACGTTTCAACGAAGGACTTGCTTGCCAAGGTGCGTGACAAGCGCGGCTGAGGGAGTTGGATTCTGACAGCAACCGTGAACGGGAAGGGCAGAATTGCATGCATGTTTCGATTATCGGCGCGGCAGGGATGGTTGGCCGCAAGCTGTCCGAAGCAATCGCTCGTGACGGCGGCATTGACGGAAAGCCCGTCGGGCAACTGACGCTGGTGGATGTGATTGCTCCGACCCCACCAGAAGGCTTTACCGGCAAGGTCCATGCAAGTGCCGGGGATATTTCCGACCCCGCCGTCACACGTGCGCTGATTGCCGAGCGTCCGGACCTTATCTTTCATCTGGCGGCCATCGTTTCGGGCGAAGCGGAACTCGATTTCGACAAAGGCTATGCGATCAATCTCGACGGCACGCGCTATCTGCTGGAAGCGATCCGCAAGGAGAGCGAAAAAGCGCCATACAAGCCACGCGTTGTCTTCACATCATCCATTGCCGTATTCGGCGCGCCGTTCCCGGAAAAGATCGACGACGAGTTTTTCCTGACGCCCCGCACCAGCTATGGCGCGCAGAAAGCAATCGGCGAACTGCTGCTCGCGGATTATGCCCGCAAGGGTTTTCTGGATGGCATCGGCATTCGCCTGCCGACGGTCTGCATTCGTCCCGGCAAGCCAAACAAGGCGGCATCGGGTTTCTTCTCCAATATTCTCCGCGAACCTCTGGTCGGACAGGAAGCGATCCTGCCGGTCGATGAATCGGTGCGTCATTGGCATGTGAGCCCGCGCCGCGCGGTTGGCTTCCTGCTTCATGCTGCAACCATCGATCTGGCTACAGTCGGTCATCGCTGCATTCTCAATATGCCGGGCCTGTCGGCAACGGTCGGCGAGCAGATCGAAGCCCTGCGCCGCGTCGCTGGCGACAAAGCGGTGTCGCTCATCCGTCGTCAGTCCGATCCGTTGATCGAAGGCATCGTGTCCGGCTGGGCGCAGGATTTCGATGCGAGCCGCGCCATCGCGCTCGGATTTGTCGGCGACAAGTCCTTCGACGAGATTATCCGTATCCATATCGAGGACGAACTCGAGAAAGCCTGAACGGCATCGATATCGACGCGCGGTCACGCAGAAAAATAATGGGAGGTTTCGCATGGCGTCGGGCAATACGGCAACCGTGATCGGTCTTGGCTCGATGGGGTGGGGCGCTGCCCTGTCCCTGTTGCGCGCGGGTTTTCACGTCAAGGGCGTGGATATACGCGATGAAGTGCTGAAGCGGTTTACGGCGGAAGGCGGCGAAGCTTTTTCCTCGCCTGCCGATGCGGGCAAAAGCGATGTCGTCTTTGTCTTCGTGGTCAATTCCGATCAGGCCAGGGAAGTTCTTTTTGGTCCGAAAGGTGCGGTGCAGACTGCGGTGCCCGGCACGGTGTTTCTCCTGTGCGTAACGATGGCGCCGAGTGTCACGGTCGAGATCGCCGCCAAACTTGAGGCGGCGGGCATGGCGGTCATCGACGCGCCGGTTTCCGGCGGTTATCAAAAGGCGCTGAGCGGCGAAATGACGGTTATGGGATCGGGCGCGGATGCGGCTTTCGCCAAAGCCGCCCCCGCTCTTGATGCCGTTGCGGCCAAGGTGTTCCGGCTTGGCGAAGAACCGGGCCTTGGCTCGAAGGTCAAGATGATCAATCAGCTGCTGGCCGGCGTTCACATCGCCGCTGCCGCTGAAGCGCTGACGCTCGCCGCCAAGGTTGGTCTCGATTTGCAGACGGTGTTCGATGTCATCCGCGTTTCCGCAGGCTCGTCATGGATGTTTGAAAATCGCGGGCCTCATATCGTTGATGGTGATTATACGCCACGTTCTGCGGTCAATATTTTCGTCAAGGATATGGGTATCGTAACGGGCGAAGCGTCCGATGCCGGCGGCGCCACGCCACTCAGCGAAGCCGCGCTGGCCCTGTTCAGCCAGGCATCCGAGGCCGGTTTTGGCTTCGAAGATGATGCTGCCGTTGCCAAGATACTGGCCGCCCGCAGCGGTATTGTCCTGCCGGGCATGCCGGACGGAGAGAAATAACGATGGCTATCGTACTGGGCGCCATTGCCGATGACTTCACCGGAGCCACAGACCTTGCCGGATTATTGGCCCGCAGCGGTTACCCGGTTTCCTTGCGCTTTGGATTGCCGGACGAAACTGAAGCCTCGGATATCGAGGCGGCGGCGCCTTTCGAGATTATCGCGCTGAAATGCCGAACAGTTCCCGTTGACGAGGCCGTCACTCAGGTACGTGCAGCCTTCGCATGGCTGAAAGCAGCCGGTGCACAGCGGTTTTACTGGAAATATTGCTCGACTTTCGACAGCACCGCCGAAGGTAATATCGGGCCGGTCGCCGAAGCCTTAATGGCCGATATCGGCACATCGCAGACGATCTACTGCCCGGCTTTTCCCGAAAACGGCCGCAGCATTTTCATGGGGCATCTTTTCGTCGGTGAACAGCCGCTGGACGAAAGCCCGATGAAGGATCATCCGCTGACGCCGATGCGGGATTCCAGTCTGGTACGGTTGCTGCAACCGCAGGTCAAAGGCACTGTCGGGCTTGCCAATCGCCTCGTCGTGGCACGCGGCGTCGATGCCTTGAAGGCGCGGCTTGCGGAACTTGGCAGGCAAGGCGTGACGCATGTCGTTGTCGATGCGGTTGCGGATGAAGATCTGGGAACCATTGCCGAGGCAACGCTTGATCTGCCTTTGCTCACTGGCGGCAGCGCGCTTGCCATGCCCCTGCCGGGTCTTCTCGCCCGGACAGAACAATTGCAGCAAGGCGGGCAAGCGACGCAGACGCCTGTTGTCGGGGAAGGCCGGATCGTGCTCTCCGGCAGTTGTTCGGCCATGACGCTCAAACAGGTTGCGCATTATGCGGATAGAGCCGCGAGCTACCGTCTCGATCCGCTGGAACTGGCGGAGCATGGCGCAGGCGAGGCCGTCGCGTGGCTCCGGCAACGACCATTGGATGAGCCGAAGCTGATCTATGCCAGCGCTGAACCGGCATCGGTCCGTGCAGCTCAGGAAAAGCTCGGTGTGGAGCGCGCGGGCCGTATTGTGGAAGAGGCTCTGGCGGCCTTGGCGCGTGAGGCTTTCGGTCTTGGCATTCGTCGTTTCGTGGTGGCGGGCGGTGAAACATCCGGCGCAGTCGCACAGGCGCTCGGCATTTCTCGCGTGATGGTAGGGCAGGAGATCGCGCCCGGCGTTCCGTGGACTTTTGCCACCGTGGAAGGCGATACGGTCGCCCTTGCGCTCAAATCGGGCAATTTCGGCACCGAAACCTTCTTTGAAACGGCGCTGCGCAAGCTGGAGGTCGCATGAGCGAAGAAGCCAGACTCCGCGAAAGCATATGCCTTATGGCGAAATCCATGTTCGACCGGGGGCTGACGGGCGGCTCGTCGGGCAATATCTCGGCGAGGCTGTCGGATGGACGTCTGCTCGTGACCCCGACCGGCAGCTCTTTCGGGAATCTCGATCCGGCAAGGCTGTCGCTTTTCGATCGCGAGGGCAATTTTATCGGTGGCGACAAGCCGACCAAGGAAATGCCGTTGCATGCCGCTTTTTACGAAACGCGGGCAACCAGAACGGGCGCGGTCGTGCATCTGCATTCCTGCCATTCGGTCGCGTTGTCCATGCTGCCCGATGTGGACCCGGACAACATGCTGCCGCCGCTGACGGCCTATTCGATCATGAAACTCGGCAAAGTGAAGCTGCTGCCATATTTCATCCCCGGCGATCCCGCCATGGGCGATGCGATCCGCAGTCTGGCCGGCAAGCGAAGCGCCGTAATGCTGGCAAATCATGGGCCTGTCGTTGCCGCCAGGGATTTGGAAGCGGCGGTCTATGCGGTTGAAGAGCTTGAGGAAACGGCGAAGCTCGCCCTGCTCACAAGGGGCTTGAAACCGAACATGCTGACGGAGGCGCAAATTCGCCAGATCGTCGATAAATTTGATGTGGAGTGGGATTGATATGGCCAGTTTTTCAGCCAATCTCGGCTTTCTCTGGCAGGAGCTGTCGCTGCCCGATGCCATTCGCGCGGCAAAAGCCACCGGGTTCGATGCCGTGGAATGTCACTGGCCCTATAATTTCGATGCGGGCTTAGTTGCGGCCGCGCTGCGCGAAACCGGGCTGACGATGCTCGGCCTCAACACAAGCCGCGGCAATGTCGAAGCCGGTGATAACGGTTTGGCGGCAATTCCGGGACGGGAAGAAGAGGCGCAAGCGGCAATTCGACGGGCGGTTGATTATGCCGTCGCAATCGGGGCGCTGAATATCCATGTCATGGCAGGAAAGGCGGAAGGTGAGGCGGCGCATCGCACATTCGTCGCGAATCTCGCCTATGCCTGCGAACTGGCTGCTGCACATGGCCTGACGATCCTGATCGAGCCGCTCAACCATCGCGATGCACCGGGATATTTTCTGAAGTCATCGGGACAAGCTGTTGGGATCATTCAGGACGTGGCGGCAAGCAACCTGAAACTGATGTTCGATTGCTACCACATTCAGATCATGGAAGGCGATATCAGCAAAAGGCTGGAAGCGTTGCTGCTGCATATTGGACATATCCAGATTGCCGCCGTACCGGACCGGGCAGAACCCGATCATGGCGAGCTGGATTATCGACATATTGTCCGGCTGCTCGATGCGCTCGGCTATGAAAAGCCGCTCGGTGCCGAATATCGCCCGAAAACCACAACCGATGCCGGGCTGTCGTGGCTCTCCGGGTTGAAGGTTTTGTGATGATGGCAGCGGATCACGCAATCTCTTTCGTTAGAGCGTGTTTCGATCTGATTGAATCAGATCGGCGCTCTAACCTTTTGTTTTTACGCGCGTCTTATCCGAAAACCGTTTCACACTTTTCGGGACGCGCTCTAATGTTTCGCTATTGCGGCAAAACGAGATTGACTCACGGCCTTCGACCGGCCAACAATGGACCAGTGGTCCGTTCACCTTACCAGTTAAGGGAGGAGACGGTCCCGGCAGGGAATTAATGGCATAAGCAATGAGCGCGCCTGACTATCGGCTGCGCAGCATCGACTTAGTATTGAAATTCGATAATGCATGCAGGCCGAAGCATATCCGCCCTCCGGGTTATGAGGATCGACAGGATCTTGCTTCAACAGAAAATTCAGATTGAACTCGCTCTGAGGCCGGGGCCGCAATACGGAGGAATGCTGCGATGAGTGAGGCAACAGGTGCGAAGAGTGAGGCCATTGCGCTTGTCACCGGGGGCGGTACAGGTGTGGGGCGCGCTATCGCCAGGGCGCTGGGAGCACAAGGTTATCATGTCGTCATTTCCGGTCGTCGCATCGATGTGCTGGAAAAGGCGGCGTCCGATCTTGCGTCGCAAACCGGGGGAAGTTTTCACCCGATCGCAGCCGATGTGAGCGATCCGGTCGCCGTACGCAAACTGTTCGATGCGATTGTTGAAAAGTTCGGGCGGCTCGATCTTCTGGTTAACAATGCGGGCGTTCTCGTTCCCGGCGTGCCGCTTGAGGATGTCACATTCGAAGACTGGAGCGCTATTGTCGGCGCTAATCTGACCGGGGCATTTCTATGCACCCAGCAGGCTTTCCGGGTCATGAAAGCGCAAAACCCACGCGGCGGCCGCATCATCAATAACGGTTCCATTTCCGCGACCACACCGCGCCCCAATTCAGCGCCTTATACCGCGACGAAGCACGCCATTACCGGCCTGACCAAATCGACCGCGCTGGATGGGCGCAATTTCGATATTGCCTGCGGCCAGATCGATATCGGCAATGCCGCCAGCGATATGACGCAGAAGATATCAACCGGTGTCATTCAGGCCAACGGGACCATGGCGGCGGAGCCGACCATTGACCCGGCGCATGTCGCCAATGCGGTTGCCTATATGGCAAGCCTGCCGCTGGACGCCAATGTGCTGACCATGACCGTCATGGCAACGAAGATGCCTTATGTGGGTCGCGGATAACGATAAACGAACGACAATGAAAAGGCGCCGGAAGAGGAATCCGGCGCAGCAAATACCGAATAAGGAGAATATTGCGGGTACGCATCCCGGAAAGTGTAAAACGGATATCGGACAAGATGCGTGCCAAAAGCTAGATGCGAATGACGGAAGTGAGGAGCCGCCATTCACATCTTAAAAAACAGAATGCAGTCTGGGAGGAGATGCATGGCCAGTGTTCAATTCGCCGAAGTGAAAAAGTCTTTCGGCAATTTCCCCGTCATCAAAGGCGTCAATATCGATATTGAAGACGGCGAGTTCGTCATTCTCGTCGGCCCTTCGGGCTGCGGGAAATCGACCTTGCTGCGCATGCTGGCCGGACTGGAGAATATCTCCGGCGGCGAAGTCCGGATCGGCGGACGGCCGGTCAACAACCTGCCACCCAAGGAACGCGATATTGCCATGGTGTTCCAGAACTACGCGCTCTACCCGCATATGACGGTCGCCAAGAACATGGCCTTTTCGCTGATGCTGAATTCGGCACCGAAGGCGGAAATCGACAAGCGCGTGAATTATGCCGCGGGCATTCTGGGTCTGACCAATCTGCTCGACCGTTATCCGCGTCAGCTTTCAGGCGGTCAGCGCCAGCGCGTGGCCATGGGGCGCGCCATCGTTCGCGACCCGCAGGTTTTCCTGTTCGATGAGCCTTTGTCGAACCTCGACGCAAAACTGCGTGTTGCGATGCGCGCCGAGATCAAGGAACTGCATCACCGGTTGAAAACGACGACTGTCTACGTGACGCACGACCAGATCGAGGCCATGACCATGGCCGACAAGATCGTTGTCATGCATGACGGCATTGTGGAACAGGTCGGTTCGCCGCTGGATCTCTATGACAATCCCAACAATCTGTTTGTGGCGGGGTTTATCGGTTCTCCGGCCATGAATATGATCAAGGGCAAGCTCGATCCGCAAGATCCACAGGTGTTCGTGGCTTCCGACGGCACTAGGCTGCCGTTGTCGCGCAGCTATCCGCAGGCGGTGGGACGAGACCTCGTTTACGGTCTGCGCCCGGAATATATCCGGCTTGACGGCGCCGGTCTGGCCGCGCCGGTGGTCGTCATAGAACCGACAGGCTACGAAACGCAGATGGTGGTGAATTTCGGCGGTACGGAAGTCACCTGTGTTTTCCGCGAGCGCGTCGATGTGCGCCCCGGTGAGGTGATCAATATTTCGATTGATCCGGGCAATGTTCACCTCTTCGACGAAGAGAGTGGCGCACGTCTTATTGCATGAATTTACACAAGAGCATTTCCAGCAAAAGTGCATAGCGGTTTTGCGTCGGATAATGCGATAAAACAAAGACTTAGAGCGTTTCCGACGACTCCGTTTTAACCGGAACCGCTCTAGACACGCTGAAGGATGGGAGAACCCGAAGCATGTCTTTTCTGGGAAGTCGCATTCACCAGATAACCGCCTTCGCCTGCAGGGACAGCGAATGCGGCATAGCAAAGTCCCAATTTTAGAGGAGGAGCATTATGACTATCAGAAGAAGAACATTCCTTACAGGAACAGCTAGTCTCGTTGGCGCGACCGGTCTGTCGGGCCTCGGCATTCGTCCGTCTTTTGCAGCCGAACCGGAATATAAGCCGGAAGCTGGCGCCAGTCTGCGCGTGTTGCGCTGGACGCCTTTCGTGAAGGGCGATGAGGATAGCTGGCTCGCCAACACCAAGAAGTTCACCGAAGCCACCGGCGTCGAAGTCCGTATCGACAAGGAAAGCTGGGAAGATATTCGTCCAAAGGCTGCGGTTGCCGCCAATGTGGGCTCCGGCCCCGATATCGTGATGTGCTGGTTCGACGATGCCCACCAATATCCGGACAAGCTGGTCGATCTGACCGAGCTTGGCACCTATCTCGATGGAAAATATGGCGGCTTCTATGACGGCCTCAAGGGTTATGCGACCCGTGAGGGCAAATTCATCGCCATGCCGTTGACCGCCATCGGCAATGCGGTTGTCTATCGCGACAGCCATATGAAAGCGGCCGGTTTCAGCGAATTCCCGCAGGACACGAAAGGCTTCCTTGAGCTGTGCAAGGCCATGAAGGCCAAGGGAACGCCTGCCGGTTTCCCGCACGGCAAGGCTGTGGGCGACGGCAACAACTATGCGCATTGGCTGCTCTGGAGCCATGGCGCGCAGATGGTGGATGAAAGCGGCAAGGTGACGATCAACTCGCCGGAAACGATTGCCGCCATCAACTATGCCAAGGAGCTTTACAAGACCTTCATTCCGGGCACTGAAAGCTGGCTCGACATCAACAACAACCGTGCCTTCCTTGCCGGTCAGGTGTCGCTGACGGCCAATGGTGTTTCCATCTATTACGCGGCGAAGAACGATCCGAAGCTTGCCGAATTTGCCGCCGACATGCGCAGCACGAACTTCCCCATCGGTCCGGTTGGCAAAAGCGTCGAACTGCACCAGACCAGCTCGCTTTTGCTGTTCAAGCACACGAAATATCCGGAAGCAGCCAAGGCTTACATCAAGTTCATGATGGAAGCCGACCAGATGAACGCCTGGCTCGAAGGCTCCAGCGCCTATTGCTGCCAGCCACTCAAGGCGTTTGCGAATAATCCGGTCTGGACGGCAAATCCGATCCATGCGCCTTATGCCCGTGCGTCGGAAACCCTGCGTCCGAACGGCTATGCCGGTCCGCTCGGCTATGCTTCGGCAGCCGTCATGGCCGACTATGTTCTGGTCGACATGTTTGCCGCCGCGGTTACAGGCGCGTCCACGCCGGAAGAGGCTGTCGCAAGCGCTGAAAAACGCGCCAACCGATATTATCGCGTCTAGTCGCTAGTGGTCTTTTCGAATTTGACGTTTGAAACGGCATCTCATTCAGTCGGGATTCAAACGTCAAATTCAATCCACTAGGGCAGAGGCGCGAGGTCTGCCCTCGCGCTTCGTTTCTTTCTTGGTTCTGGAGATGTGTATCCATGACGATGACCAATTCTACCGGCACCGGATTATCCGGGGACCCCGGTGCGATAAAACGGCCTTTCATGTCTCGCCTGGCGAACAATCACAACATGCTGGGCTTTCTGTTCATGCTGCCCGCAGCGGTCTTTCTGATCTGCTTTCTGACCTATCCGCTCGGTCTCGGGGTCTGGCTGGGCTTTACCGACACCAAGATTGGTCGCGATGGCATTTTCATCGGCTTGGAAAATTATGAGTTCCTCTGGGATGACAGCGTCTTCTGGCTGTCGGTGTTCAATACGCTTCTCTACACGACCGTCGCTTCGGTGCTGAAGTTCGCTCTCGGCCTCTGGCTTGCGTTGCTGCTGAACGAGAACCTGCCGTGCAAATCGTTCTTCCGCGCCATCGTGCTCCTGCCGTGGGTCGTGCCGACCGTGCTTTCAGCGCTGGCATTCTGGTGGATTTATGATTCCCAGTTCTCGATCATTTCGTGGTCGCTGATCAAAATGGGCCTCATCGATCAACCCATCAACTTCCTCGGCGACCCCACCAATGCGCGGCTTTCCGTTATTGCGGCCAATGTCTGGCGCGGCATTCCCTTCGTGGCGATCTCGCTTCTCGCCGGTTTGCAGACCATTCCGGCCTCGCTTCAGGAAGCGGCCTCGCTTGACGGCGCTTCGAGCTGGCAGCGTTTCTGGCATGTGACATTGCCGATGCTGACACCGATCATTGCCGTTGTGATGACGTTCTCCGTGCTGTTCACCTTCACGGATTTCCAGCTGATCTACGTCCTGACCAAGGGCGGCCCGGTCAACGCAACCCATCTGATGGCGACCCTGTCTTTCCAGCGCGCCATTCCCGGCGGCCAATTGGGTGAGGGTGCTGCGATTGCGGTCGCGATGATCCCGTTCCTGCTTGCCGCCATCATGTTTTCTTTCTTCGGCTTGCAACGTCGCAAATGGCAGCAGGGCGGCAGCGACTGACAATGGAGATGACCATGAATTCCAAGGCACCTTCGAATGAAGCCGCTTTGAAGGACGATACGCAGGGCATGTCCTATCTCAATCGCCTGCCGCGGCGGGTAGTGACGATCTACATACCCATAGCGCTGTTCGTCTTCGTGCTGCTGTTTCCATTTTACTGGATGGCGATCACCTCCGTAAAACCGAACTCGCAGCTCACGGATTATGAGAATTTCAGTCCCTTCTGGGTTGTGGGGCCGACCCTGGCTCACATCAAATACCTGCTGTTCGAGACCTCTTATCCAGGCTGGCTGTGGAACACGATGCTGGTGGCGACGGCTTCCACATTCCTGTCGCTGATTGCTTCGGTTCTGGGGGCTTATGCGATTGAACGCATCCGGTTTACCGGCTCTCGCTCTGTTGGCCTGTTCATCTTTCTGGCCTATCTGGTGCCGCCTTCGATCCTGTTCATTCCGCTCGCGTTCATCGTTTTCAAGCTCGGCATCTATGATTCACGTCTGGCGCTGATCTTCACCTATCCCACCTTCCTCATTCCTTTCTGCACATGGCTGCTGATGGGATATTTCCGCTCCATTCCTTTCGAGCTGGAGGAAAGTGCGCTGGTAGATGGCGCCAATCGCTGGCAAATCCTGCTCAAGATCATCCTGCCGCTGGCCGTGCCGGGACTGATCTCGGCGGGTATTTTCGCCTTTACGCTTTCCTGGAACGAATTCATCTATGCGCTGACATTCATTCAGTCTTCGGAAAACAAGACCGTTCCGGTGGGCGTGCTGACCGAACTGGTGCGCGGCGATATTTTCGAGTGGGGCGCGCTGATGGCAGGGGCTTTGTTCGGCTCGCTGCCGGTGGTGATCCTGTATTCGTTCTTCGTTGACTACTACGTGTCGTCGATGACTGGCGCGGTGAAGGAATAGTGCCGGGGAAGAGCATAGCTGGCGCAAATATATGAAGTGAGCCTGTCAGGAAAGGAAGAGCAATGCCCACCAAGGCACAGTCAAAAGAGCACATCGGCTTCATCGGAATTGGTTTCATGGGCCACGGCATGGCCAAGAATATCGTCGAGAAGGGTTATCGCCTGACCTTCCTCGGGCGCAAGAAGCGCGAGCCAGCGGAGGATCTCAAGAAGCGCGGCGGCGTGGAAATGGCTACTGCTCAGGACGTCGCCGCCCAATCTTCGATCATCTTTCTGTGCGTGACGGATTCCCGGCAAGTGGAGGCCATCATCCGGGGACCCAATGGACTGAAAGCCGGTCTCAAGCCGGGATCGATTGTCGTTGACTGCTCGACCTCGGACCCGAACTCCACCGTGATGCTGGCGGCCGAGCTGGCCGAAATGGGCGTTGATTATGCCGATGCGCCGCTTGGCCGGACACCAAAGGAAGCCTGGGAAGGCACGCTGGATACGATGATCGGCGCCAGCGAAGCGACCTTTGCCCGGCTCAAGCCGGTGGTTGAGACATGGGCCGGACGCATCGTGCATATCGGCGAGACGGGCGATGGCCACCGGATGAAGTTGCTCAACAACTTTCTCTCCCTCGGCTATGCCGCTCTCTATGCTGAAGCTCTGGCACTGGCACAAAAGGTCGGCATCACGCCGCAGCGTTTCGACAGCGTTATCCGCGACGGCCGCATGGATTGCGGCTTCTACCAGACTTTCATGCGCTGGACGCTGGACGGCGACCGCGATGCGCACAAATTCACGATCGCCAATGCCGCCAAGGATATGCGTTACCTGGAATCGATGGCCGACTCTGTCGGGCTCGTCAATCCGGTTGGCAATGCGGCCAAGAACGCCTTTGCTGCGGCAATGGCCCAGGGCGGCGCAGAAGCATTCGTACCCATGCTGCCGATATTCATCGGCAAACAGAATGGCGTTGATCTGACCCCTTCCTCCCAGGGAGAGACCAACTGAAAAACCGGGTCGGCTTGCCGACCCTACCTCAAACAAAATTCGCGATACAACCGCTCTCAGTCCGACAAAACCAGCTCGGTGAGACGCGCGCCCAGTCTTCGGGCAGGGTCGGCCAAATCCAGGACTACGTTCATATGATTGCAGTCCGGCAATGACAACAATTCCGAGGCATGATCCTCAGCACAAAGCCGCACGTTGAAAGCTGCTGCCTGTTGATGAAAAGGTGACGTTTCCTGCTCCCCGAATGCAAGTATCCTTCGGGGACATGAAAGCTGTTGCGACAACAAGGGAGACCAGTCTGCCGCTTCTGATGATGTAACTTTGGCTTCGTTTCGTAGGAAGCTGTTCGGTATGTCTGAAAGATCATAGATACCACTCACCAGAAGGAGACCCTTTATGGCAGGCAGGGTTGGCGTCACCGTCTCTGCAGGGCCTCTTGCCGCCAGAAAAGAGGCGAGATGTGCGCCTGCCGAATGGCCGCTGACCGTCAATTTGTGCGGATCGGCGCCGAAATCGCCGGCATGATGCTGAAGCCAGAGGACTGAACGGCGCACCTGATCGACCAGCACATCGAGCCGCATGTCCGGCATCAGATCGTATTCGACGATTGCGGCAACTCCTCCGGCTTCCAGGACAGGAGTGGCCACGAAGCGGTAGTGTTCCTTCTCCCCGGAACGCCAATAGCCGCCGTGCACGAAGACGTGCAACGGCGCACCTGCCTGCAGGCCTTTCGGTAAAATGATGTCGAGAACCTCGCGGGCGCGTGAGCCATAGCGCATGTCCGCCAGTATGTCGGCTTTAGCTGAAAACGCCTGGCTACGGTTCACGAATTCGGCGGCTATGGCGTCGAAATCGGGCACGAAGTCGCGAATTCGGTAAAGGTCTGTCGATGTCATTTTCTCTTCCCCCAAGATCAGTAATCGACCGCGTAATATTTTGCTTCCATGAATTCAAGAATACCCGTTACGCCGCCTTCGCGGCCCAGACCGCTCTGCTTGACGCCGCCAAATGGTGCTGCCGGATCCGACATGAGTCCGCGATTGATGCCGAGCATACCAGTCTCCAGTCTCCTGCCGACCTGCAGGGCGTGTTTCAGGTCGCCGCTATAAATGTAGGCGGCGAGACCGTATTCCGTGTCATTCGCAAGACGGATAGCCTCATCATCACTTTCGAACTTATAGATGGGTGCAACCGGTCCGAAGATTTCCTCCCGGGCGATCGCTGCATCGCCTGGCATGTTCTCGAGAACGGTCGGAGGATAGAAATAGCCGTTTTCCGAGAGTGGTTTGCCGCCGGTCGTCGCTCGCGCACCCGCGGCGAGTGCATCGCAGACGAGCCGGTCTATCTTGCGGACAGCGTTCTGCGTGATCATCGGTCCACATTGCGTTTCGGGATCGTAACCGGGGCCGATCTTCAGCGCCGCCATCCGCGCGGTCAATCCCGTGACAAAGGCGTCGTGTATGCCAGACTGAACATAGAAACGGTTGGCGGCAGTACAGGCTTCCCCGGCATTGCGCATCTTGGCGACCATCGCCCCGTCGAGCGCCGCCTCAAGATCTGCGTCGTCGAAAACGATGAAGGGTGCATTTCCGCCGAGTTCCATCGAACAACTGACGATTGACTTGGCGGCTTCGCCCAAAAGGGTGCGACCAACGCCGGTGGAGCCGGTGAAGGAAAGTTTGCGTACGCGCGGATCGGCAAGCATGGCGTTCGTCACGTCACCCGGATTGGTCGTGGTCAGCACGTTGACAACGCCGGCTGGAACGCCTGCTTCCTCCCCGAGACGCGCCATGGCATAGGCGGTGAGTGGCGTCTCGGAAGCCGGTTTCAGGATCACCGTGCAGCCGGCAGCAAGAGCAGGTCCGATTTTGCGCGTTGCCATGGCGGCTGGGAAATTCCACGGCGTGATAAGAACCGCGATGCCGATCGGCTCGTGATCGACGAGAATGTTGTGGGAGCCCGATGGCGTGTGGCGATATTCGCCCGGAATGCGCGTGGCTTCTTCGGCGTACCAGCGGAAGAATTCGGCCGCATAGGCGACTTCTCCGCGTGCGTCGGGCAGGGCCTTGCCGTTTTCCAGTGCGATGAGCGTTGCAAGCTCCTCGGCGTGCTGTGTCATCAGTTGGAACCAGCGTTGCAGAATTTCCGCGCGCTGGCGAGCGGGAGTGGCGCGCCACCCGGCGGCGGCAGCATCGGCGGCATCGACGGCGCGGCAGGCGTCGCCGATAGAAGCATCGGCCACCTCCGCGAGTTGGTTACCGGTCGAGGGATCGATAACCGGTATGCCGGCGCCCTTGTGCCATGCCCCACCTATATAGAGGCCCTTGGAGTGGAGTGCGGGATCGGCGTAACCGGTAACTTTGGCATGAAACGTCATGTCTTCGTCCTTTTCAGATGAGGCTGGCGCGGTCGCCATCATGGGCCGCTGCTACGAGTTTACGCATCTCCTGAGCGTTCAGTGGGCGGGGATTGTTCTGGATAAGACGCGTAATGCCGGAGCTCTGCTCGGCTACCCAGTCAATTCGGTCTGAAGTCAGACCAAGATCGCACAATGTCGCGGGAATACCAATCCGCGCGAAAAGCGTGGCGAGGGCAGGGATGACATCTTGCGGACCAGCCAAACCGGCAGCGGCGGCAATCTGCGCCAGTTCCTGCCCGATAACCGGCTGGTTCCATGCCATCACATAGGGCATGAGACAGGCAACGCCGAGGCCATGCGCCGTATGAGTAAGCGCGCCGATGGGGTACTGGATAGCGTGGGCCGCAGCCGTACCGGCCACGCCGAAGGCCAGACCGGCAAGAGTTGCTCCGAGCATCACCTTTTCGCGGGCCGCCCGATCAGCACCGTCAGTGCAAGCTGCCTCAAGTCCCTGCCAGAGAAGACCTATGGCATTCAACGCGAAATGATCGGAAAGTGCATTCTTGCCGACAAAGACCCGTTGCTGTGCGATTCCGGGCAGAGGATCGCGCCGGATCGCGGTGAATGCCTCAATGGCGTGGGTCAGCGCATCCGCGCCAGCAATCGCTGTTAGTCCGGGGGGGCAGGAGAAAGTAAGCTCGGGATCGCAGATCGATACGTTCGGAATGAGATAAGGGCTGGAAATGCCAACCTTCAAGCTGCGTTCGGCGTCCGACAGCACGGCGACGGGTGTTACCTCCGAACCCGTGCCGGCTGTGGTGGGGATCGCGATCAGCGGCAGAACCGGTCCCGGTACGATATGCTCGCCGTAATAATCCTGCGGCCGGCCGCCATGCGCGAGAAGAAGCGCTAAGCATTTTGCCATGTCAAGGCAGGATCCACCGCCGATACCGATGATCAGGTCCGGCTGAAAATCCCGCGCATTTTCTGCGCTCGAAACAACCGACTCGACCGGAACGTCTGGCAGGGTCGAGCTATCCACCGTGACGACGATGTCAGATGCTTCCAACTGGCTGACCATGGCGCGCAGATCGGTATCTGCGGCGAGGCGCGCGTCGGTGACGATCAGCGCTCGTCGACCGAGCGGGGTTGCAACGCCCGCGAGCGCATGGCGCTGACCAGCCCCGAAGAGCAGTTCGCGCGGCGCCCGCAATGTGGCGAATAGGTTCATTTCTTGTCTCCTCCAGTCTTCAGAGGCCCTTAAGGGCGATAAGCTGTTCGAAAAGCGGTTGTGGCAGTGCGATTCCCTCCTTCACTGCTGCCGCGCGACGGGTGCGGGCACCATCGCCCGGTATGCTGACCGGCCGTGCGGCGGCGAGTGGGCGAGATAGCCGCAAGCTATCGAGATAAGCCGTCAACGCAGTGATGGTGCCTATGCCCGCTGCGGGGTCGACGAGAATGAGAAGGTCGCCCTTATTGGCCGGGTAACAATCGTCGAGTGTGCCATGCACGTCGGGTGAAAGCGCAGACCCGGCAAGGGTCGCGACTAGGAGCTCGATAGCCAGACCAAGCCCGTATCCCTTGGCATCGCCGAATGGCGCGATGGCTCCCGATTGCGCGGCCACCGGATTCTGCGTCGGATGGCCATTCGCATCCACCGCCCAGCCAGGCGGTATCGGCGCGCCGCGCAACGCGTAATTCCTGATCTTGCCCATGGAGACGACGCTTGTCGCAAGGTCCAGAACAAAGGGTTGGTCGCCAGCAGGAATGCCGATTGCGACCGGATTCGTGCCGAGCATGGCCTTGGTGCCGCCAAAAGGATGGACCAACGCCTCGCTCGTAGACATGGCGATCGCAACGAGCCCGTCGTGTGCGGCGGCCTGCACATAATAGGCGAGCATACCAATATGGTTGGCGTTGCGGACTGCCGCGATGGCGGCGCCCGTTTCCGGCAGGTTCTGTTTGAGCAGACGCATGGCGTTCATCAGCACGACCGGGCCGAGGCCGCGCTCGCCATTCACACTCAGAAACGCTTGGCGCAACCACGTCGCGGTTCCCTGGGCGTGCCCATCCGCGAGCCCTTTCTCCAGTCGCGAGAGCAAAAGGGGCAGCCGCTGTAGCCCATGTGAAGGCTGCCCGCGCAACTCAGCTTCCACCAGGAGATCGGCCTGAAGAACGGCAGCGTCCGGCGAAACATCCCGGCTTTCAAGGAGTGTCGTCGCCAGGCTGCGGAGTTGATCTGCCGCGATTTTCATTTTATATCCTATATAAGATCATATACGATATTGTATTTGACATATGGTATCGTATATGCAACAAACGGTTGCATGTCAATAAGCAGTCGGAGCATTTAAGTGGCATTCTCAGCGGAGCGAGAAGGTAGGGCAGCGGGCATTCGCCCGATCAGCGTCGTCGAAGGCGTCTATGATAACATCTATCACCGGCTAATGTCGCTGGACATCGCGCCTGGCGCACGTATTCCCATCGACATGCTGGCGCGCGATCTCGGTGTATCGCAAACGCCGATCCGTGAGGCGCTTAGCCGGCTTGAGCGCGAAGGTCTCGTTCGAAAGGAACATCTCGTTGGTTATAGCGCGGCGCCCCAGTGGACGCGCAAGCAGTTCGAGGACCTTTATGCCTTTCGCCTACTCCTGGAGCCGGAGGCTGCCCGATCTGCCGCAATCAACATGACGCCGGAGGCGCTGTCGGAGTTGGAGGCCTCCGCCGCCGACATGGGGCATGGCGAAGCACCGGTCGACCGCAACACCCGCTATTCCCGCTTTGCCCGCGCCGATGCACAGTTCCACGACGCCATTCTCAAGATAGCCGGTAATGAGATTATCCGCAGCACGCTGTCGAACCAGCATGTTCATCTGCATATCTTCCGGCTGATGTTTCATACGCGGGTCACGCAGGAAGCCCTGGAGGAGCATGAGAGCCTGCTTGCGGCGTTCCGCTCCGACGATCCGCAGGCAGCGTATGATGCCATGCGCGTTCACGTCGAGCGCTCGCGCGACCGTCTTTTGTCGGCTTTCGAATGAACGCGCTCGTTTCCGCCCAGATGACCGTGCCCTCGGCAAGCCCCGCCGCCGCTCTGTCTGCTGAAGGGCTTGGCAAGATCTATGGCCAGATTACCGTGCTGGCGGACGTTACACTCGACATTCGCCCTGGCGAGGTCCACGCGATCATCGGCGAGAACGGTGCCGGTAAGTCGACGCTTATGAAGCTCCTGTCCGGTTATGTGACTCCGAGCGCCGGTAGCCTCTCAATGGATGGAAAGCCGGTTTCCTTCCGCAATGCGGTGGAGGCGGAAAATGCTGGAATCGTGCTCGTCCATCAGGAAATCCTGTTGGCCGGCGACCTCACGGTCGCGGAAAACCTTTTTCTGGGCCGGGAAATTGGTCGCGGTTTGATGGTCAACGACCGGAGGATGAACGAGCGCGCCGCCGAATTGCTCGCAAAAGTGGGCTCGACGGCTCGCCCGCGTGACCATGTATGCGACCTGCCACTTGCGCAGCGCCAGCTCGTGCAGATCGCACGCGCGTTGCTCAACGAACGGAAGGTCGTCATCCTAGATGAGCCAACGGCAGTACTCGCGAACGACGAAGTGGCGGCATTACTCGATATCGTGCGTAGTCTGCGCTACCACAATGTTGCGGTGCTCTATATCTCGCACCGTCTCGATGAGGTTCAAGCGCTTGCCGATCGTATCACCGTGTTGCGCGACGGTCGGGTTATCGACACCTTGCCGGCGGCAGGCCTTGGGCAGCGCGAAATGGCAGAGCTGATGGTCGGTCGCGAACTGGACATGCTCTATCCGCATAAACGACCTGAGGCTACCGCTCCGCCTATCCTCACGGTCACGGACCTCACCGTCGACCACGACGCGGAAGCTGTCTCTTTTAATGTCCGCCCAGGCGAAGTTCTCGGTATCGGCGGCATGATCGGTGCCGGACGCACCGAGTTGGTCGAGGGGTTGATGGGCCTTCGCCCCTCCGAGGCAGCAAGTGTGCTGCTCAACGGCAAGGAAATCGCCAGCCGGTCGGTCCGCACACTGATGGATGCCGGACTCGTCTATTTAACCGAGGACCGAAAGAGCAAGGGTCTGATGCTGGAGGAGAAGCTCGGCCCCAATCTCACGCTCCAGGCGCTCGATGCCGTCAATCCGGGTTTTGTGCTCGACAAACGGGCAGAGTTTGACTGGCTTGAAAAAGCAGTGACGGATTATGACATCCGCGTGCGCTCGCTGCGTCTCGAGGCTGGCAAGCTTTCTGGCGGAAACCAGCAGAAACTTCTGCTTGCCAAGGTCATGCTGGCGGATCCGTTGGTGATCATCATCGATGAGCCGACGCGCGGCATCGACATTGGCAACAAGAGCCAGATCTACGATTTCATCGACATGATGGTGCGTGCCGGCAAGGCGTGCATCGTCATTTCGTCGGAGATGCCGGAACTGGTGGGGCTCGCCGATCGCGTCCTCGTGATGCGAGCCGGCAAGATTGTCGCCGAACTTCGCGGCGTAGAAATCAATGAGGAAAATATCGTCTACGCTGCCACGGTAGGCGGACGCGAAAACGTCGGGGAGGACGAACATGACAGCGACCGCAACAATCATACCCGTTGACGAAGGAAGCCGTATCCGCTGGGCAGACCTTGCGCCTTTCATCGCTCTTGCGGTGATCGTGCTGCTGGGAGCTCTGGTGAATTCCAATTTCGTTTCGTCGGCCAACCTGATTAACGTGATCACGCGGAGCGCCTTCATCGCGATTATCGCGGTCGGTGCCACTTTTGTTATCGCGTCCGGTGGCCTCGACCTTTCGGTCGGTTCCATGATGGCCTTTGTCACCGGCATCATGATCATGGCGATGAACTATCTCGCTCCAGCGTTCGGTATGTGGGCCATTCCCATGGGGGCAGGCATCGCCCTTGTCGTCGGTGCGCTGTGCGGCCTGTTTAACGGACTCATTGTGACGATCGGGAAAATAGAACCGTTCATCGTCACGCTCGGCACCATGGGTATCTTCCGTGCCTTTATTACTTTCATGACGGATGGTGGATCCCTGCCAATTGACCGGAGCCTGCGTGAAGCCTATCGCCCGGTCTATTTCGGTAGCTTGTTCGGTATTCCCTATCCGGTTCTGATTACCGTTGCCGTCGTGCTCGTCGGGGCATTCCTGCTCTACAAGACGAAATTCGGTCGACGCCTGACATCGGTCGGGTCGAGCGTAGAAGTCGCCCGCTTTTCCGGCGTGAATGTCGCTGGTGTACGCACTGGCGCTTACGTCATTCAGGGTATCTGCGTTGCTGTCGCAGCCATTTGCTACGTGCCGCGCCTTGGTGCAGCGACGCCCACGACCGGCCAGCTCTGGGAGCTGCAGGTTATTACCGCTGTCGTGATTGGCGGCACCCTTTTGCGCGGTGGGCGAGGGCGCATCGGCGGCACCGTGGCCGGGGCGCTCATTCTTGAAGTGATCGCCAACGTCATGGTTCTGTCGGACATGGTCTCGGAATACCTCGTTGCCGCCGTTCAAGGTGCCATCATCATCATTGCAATGCTCGCGCACCGCTTTACCGCCCATCGCTGAAAACAGCACAGACTTCAAAGGAGGAGAACATGAAGTCCGCTATACAGAAAGTCGGCTTGTTATGGACGATCACCGCATTGGGACTGGCCCTGCCATTTTGCAGCGCACAGGCCGAGGACAAGAAGGTGACGATCGCCGTCTCGATCCCTGCTGCGACACATGGATGGACGGGAGGGGTCGTCTACCATGCCGAACAGGCCGAAAAGGAAATCGAGGCCGCATTCCCCAACATTGATGTGGTTCTGTCCACCGCATCCTCAGCAACCGCGCAGGTTTCCGCGCTGGAGGACCTCTCGGCGAGCCGGAAACTCGACGCACTGGTTATTCTGCCTTTCACGTCTGAAGAACTGACGGCGCCGGTAGAGCAGATCAAGGAGAAGGGCACGTTCATTTCCGTCGTTGACCGTGGTCTTACGGACCCGGATGTCCAGGATCTCTATGTCGCCGGCGACAATATTGCGGTGGGAGCCAACACCGCGCATTGGCTCGTGGACAAGCTTGGCGGTGAGGGTGAGATCGTCGTTCTCCGGGGTATTCCCACCGTCATCGATGATGAACGCATCAAGGGCTTCTCGGATGTCATCGCCGAGTCCAACATTAAGATCCTCGACATCCAGTATGCCAATTGGAACCAGGATGAAGCCTTCAAGCTTATGCAAGACTACCTTGCGAAGTACCCGAAGATTGATGCTGTCTGGGCCAACGATGACGACATGCTGCTCGGTGTTCTGGAAGCAGTCGACAATGCGGGACGCAAAGACATCAAATATGCGCTGGGCGGCAATGGTATGAAGCAGGTTATCGAGATGGTGAAGGAGAAGAATGAACGCACACCGATCTCGACGCCCTATCCTCCGTCGATGATCAAGTCGGCAATTTACATGACGGCCGCGCAGTTCAACGGGCAGGCTCCCGTACGCGGCTCGTTCCTGCTTGGCGCGCCGCTGATCACGCCTGACAATGCCGACCAATTCTACTTCCCTGCCTCCCCATTCTAATTCGCAACGGTGCCCGGTTGGTCCAGGGCGCATTGACAACAGGAGATATGACATGAGTGGTAAGAAGATTCTCATGCTGACCGGCGAATTCACGGAGGAGTACGAGATTTTCGTGTTTCAGCAGGGGATGGAAGCGGTGGGCCATACGGTCCACGTCATCTGCCCGGACAAGAAGGCTGGAGACCGTATCAAGACGTCGTTGCACGATTTTGAAGGGGATCAAACCTATACGGAAAAACCCGGCCACTATGCCGACATCAATAAGACGTTTTCCGAAGTCCGCGTCGAGGACTACGACGCCGTTTATGCGGCTGGCGGACGCGGGCCGGAATACATCCGCACGGACAAGCGCATCCAGGATATGGTCCGCCATTTCCATGAAGCCGGCAAGCCAATCTTCACGATCTGCCATGGGGTTCAAATTCTAATGGCGGTGCCCGGTGTGCTGAAGGGTCGGAAGGTTGCCGGCCTTGGCGCTTGCGAGCCGGAGGTGGTGGCCGTTGGGGGAACATTCATCGATGTCAAACCAACAGAGGCATATGTCGATGGCAATATGGTATCAGCCAAGGGTTGGACTGGTCTTGCAGCGTTCATGCGTGAATGTCTCAATATACTTGGAACGAAGATTACACACAGCTAGGTGACCGTTTCATAAGAACGCAACCGGATGCGAATTGACGCGAGGTGGATGGAAGCGAGGAAATTGTCGTCGCGCTTGTCGTATCGGGTTGCTTCAGCCTGGAAGTATTTGAGTTTGTGATAGTGTCCCAGATCGCGGTGTGGCTGGCGGCTTTGGTCCGCTTAGTGTCTGTTCCAAAAGTCGCCATGCCGGCCTGCAAATGGCAATTTCCTGCGTTCCGGTGCTCATGTACCCAAAAGTACACTCCGCTCCGATACTCGAAAGTCATCATTTTCGCCACGGCCTGTCGTTTTTTGATTCAGACACTTAACTGTGGACGCCCTTATGTCGCCAGCCTGGCAAGGACATGGAATAACGAGCCGTTATCATTGGCAAATGGGTTTTTTCGGATCATATGGGTCACCTCAATGCCGGCAAGGGTGGCCGACACCGCATGAAACGCCTTGAAGCCCATCATTGGTTTTGTAGTCCGTTTTGATAAAGCGATGATCCTGCCCGTTCCGGTGAATTTCAGGATTGTGCTCATGCCTGTAAGCCAGCCAGATTGGCTCCGCTCTTGTCGATGACGACCTCCTGCGGAGCGCTGTTGGCTGCGTGGCCTTATTGAAAGACCAGTACGCGGCGGCTGGATTCCGGCGTTCGGACGGCATCAAATCAAGTGTTCGGCCATCGCGTTCGACCGCCCTGTACAAATACGTCCAATTGCCTCGAACCTTGAGATAGGTTTCGTCGACTGTGCACGTCAAAATCTCGTTACATCACCGTGCCGCCCAGTTGGCGCCGCGCTGGAATATCGTCTTCATTTCCGGCACCGCGAACTCCCTGGCCTGATGGCCGAGTGCCGAATAGAATACCCGGCCTTTGCCGTATTTACGCTTCCAGACGACCGGCATGACGACACCATCGATCCACCAGGCGTGATCGCCTGTAAAGCGCGTCGTCGCGAGCACCTCGTTGGAGGGGTCCACATGCATGTAATATTGCTCCGACGTGTAAGGAAAATCAGAAATGCCTTCCATCAGCGGATCGTCTGGGCGGGTGATGTTGACGGTGTAATCAATGACATTGCCGGGATGAGCGACCCATTGCCCGCCGATCATAAACTGATACTCGACACATTCGCGGAAACTGTCGCCCGCACCGCCGTGAAAACCAGCAATGCCCACGCCATTTTCTACGGCAGCGGTGAGGTTTTTGATCTCTTCTTTCTCGATCTTCGACATGGTAACGATGGGAACCACAAGGCTGAGGTCGTGGACCGAAGGGTCGGCAAAGGCTTCGGTGCTATGCTCGACATAGACCTTGAAACCGTCTTCTTCCAGCATGTCCTTTATAATGGTAGCGCATTCCTGCGGTTCGTGGCCGCTCCAGCCGCCCCAGACGATGAGTGCTTCACGCATTTATTTCCTCCTCAGGACTATTTGCCCAACTGGTTGTCGACCAGCGATGTTGCGAGGGGAGCCGGACGCTCGACCTCGGTCGTGATGGAAATGGTGGTGCCGGTATCAGAGGACCTTTGGAACGCCTCCATTACCTCCAATACATGCAACGCGAGATTACCATTGGCCCGATGCGGACGGTTTTCGCGAATGGCGTGGGCCATGTCTGCAACGCCGATGGATCGGTAATTGCCATCCGCATAGGGGGAAGAGAAAGGCTGCGGTTCAAACTGACCGCCCTTTTTCAGAAGCTCGACTTCCCCGCCGAAATGGTTGGGATCGGGAACGATCAACGTGCCTTCCGTGCCGTAAATTTCGAGCGGGACATGTTTGTGCCCCGCCACATCGAAACTCATGCCAACCTGCACTACGCCGCCGTTTCGAAACGCCAGAACCCCGAAGACATGGGTTGCGACATATACCGGTATTTTCTCGCCATTTTTCGGCTCGCTGGTAATCAGGCGCTCCTGACGCGGCGTGATTGCAAAACCAGCGACCTTTGCTACAGGCCCGAGCATATTGACGAGGTTGGTAATGTAATAGGGGCCCATGTCGAGCATCGGTCCGCCGCCGACCTCGTAATAAAAGGCGGGGTTGGGATGCCATCGCTCATGGCCCGGACACATGAAGGTCGCCGTGCCGCCGACTGGCTGGCCGAGGACGCCTTCATCAATCAGTCGCCGCGCGGTCTGGTGTCCGCCGCCCAGGAAGGTGTCGGGGGCTGACCCGATGCGCAGGCCCTTTGCCTCTGCCGCATCCGAAAGTCGCTTGCCCTCGGCGAAATTTATGCCGAGCGGCTTTTCGGAATAAGTGTGCTTTCCCGCCTCAAGCGCGCGCAGGCCGACTTCCACATGCGCCTTGGGAATCGTCAGATTAACGATGATTTCCACTGACGGATCGGAGAGAAGCGCGTCGACGGTTTTCGCCTCAAGGCCGAATTCATCCGCCCGTGCCTTCGCCGCCTCCTCGTTCATATCCGCCAATCCGCGAATATCGAGAATGGGAAACGATGCCATGGCCTTGAGATAGGCGCTGGAAATATTGCCGCAACCGATGATGCCTATACCGACCCTGTTCATGTGTTTCCTCCCGTAAATCAGAAATGTCGAAGCCCGTCTTCGCCCGTGCGGCTAGTGGTCTGATTCCGACATTTGCATCCCTCTGATACAGGCGTCGAGCAAATGTCGGAATCGAAAAGACCACTAGTAAGTTTATGTATCTAGTGGATTTTTCGAATTTGACGTTTGAAACAGCATCTCATTCAGTCGGGATCCAAACGTCAAATTCAATCCACTAGAGCGCCGGCCCTGTGGTGTTCCATGGCGATTCGTAAAGCTCGTAAAGCGCGACGGCCGCCGCTCCTTGTGCCCATAGTTCATCGCTCGCAATGTCAAAAACCAGTTCCGGGACGCCGGCCAGCGAAGGCGGCACGGCAACGTTATAACTGTCACGAATGCTGGCAATGAAAGGTTCGCCAAGTTCGAGGCTGGAGCCGGTGATGATGACCCGCGGCGGCGCAAACAGCGTGACTATATTGGCAAGCGCCAAGCCGAGCGCAGCGCCGGCGCGCAGGGCTGCTGCTATCAAATCGTTGTCCCCCGCCGCAATCAAAGCATGGGCATGCTGCATGCCGCGACCAAGCTGGACCGCTTCGGCAAAGCGCCCATCCGCCGGACGCGCACCCAGGATGGCGTTTTCGCCAGCCTGGCTTGCCAGTCGTACCGTACCCTCATTGGCGAGGCTGATGACGAGATCGCCGAGATTGTGACTGAGCCCTCCCGCGCCGCGGAAGAGCTGATTTTGGTGCAGTACGCCGAGGCCGAGCGTCTGTTCCAGTGAGATCAGAACCATGTCTTCCAGATCGCGTGCATGGCCGAACCAGTGATGGGCAAGCGTGATGGCGTGGGCATCGCTTTCGATTATAGTCGGTGAATTCAGCCGCGCCGTCATTTCCGTAGCGAAATTGACGTTGACCTCCTGAAGAATCGGGCTGCTCCGAATCCTGCCGATGCGATGTTCGATGACACCGGGCAGGCCGAGGCAGACCATGTCCACGTCTTCCAGCGACAGTCCGGCATCGACGACGCAGCGGCGCACCCCGTCCTCCACCAGATCGGCAATGACGCCGATCGGCTGGCGGTCGACACGGATCGGCAGGGAAAGCACTGAGAGCACATTGCCGCAAAAATCGGTGACGACGAATACCATGCGGTTCGCGGCGATCTTTGCGCCCACGACGCGCGCGGCGTCAGGGTTCAGTTGCAGCATCACACGCGGCCTGCCGCGCGCGCCTTCGGTGCGGATATCGCCAATATGGCGGGTCAGGATCAACCCGTCATCCAGCAGTGACGCCGTGATGGCCGAAACGGTAGTCGTGGAAAGCTGGGTTCGTTCGCTGATCTCGATCCGGGATATTGGTCCGTGCCGGCGAATGTTGTCGAGCACGCTGAGCCTGTTGATCGCGCGCATCAATTCGGGGTCTGCGGTTTTCATGGTGTCCTGCTGCGATCAATGCCTTTCGGTCCGATTTATATCGGGATGCGGATTAAATAACGGTGCCGGATAGGGGTATGTCAAGCGCCTGACGCAAAAAATCGGCAATCTGCCTTGACAACGGGCGGTGGCTGCTATGAATTAATCCGCATCGGGGAATAAATGAGGATATCCCCAGGGAGGATCACCATCATGACGATTTGGCACGCAGGCGCAAGCCTGAGCGGCAGGGTGGCAAGCTTTGCCGCAGCGACAAGTATTGCTCTCATGCTCGGCGGGGCAGGCGCATCGGCCGCAACGGTCGTAAAATGGATGCATGTGGAATTGGACCCTAAAGCCGTCGCTGTCTGGGAGGAGATCGCCAAGGATTACGAGAGCAAACATCCCGGCGTGGACGTGCAGCTACAGTTCCTGGAAAACGAAGCCTTCAAGGCGAAATTGCCGACCCTGCTGCAATCCAATGACGTGCCGGATTTCTTTTATAGCTGGGGCGGCGGCGTTCTTGAGGAGCAGTCCAGGACCGGAGCGTTGAAGGACCTGACCGAGATATTTGACGCGGATGGCGGCAAGCTTCGGAAGGCTTATAATGCCGCAGCAATCGACGGCCTGTCCTTTGAGGGTGAGGTGTGGGCTGTGCCTTATAAGGTCAGTCTCGTTAGCTTCTTTTATAACAAGGAGCTTTTTTCCAGGGCTGGCGTGAAGGCGGAAGACATCAAGACCTGGGATGATCTTGGCGGCGCGGTCAAGAAGATCAAGGAAGCGGGCATCGTACCGATCGCCGGTGGGGGCGGTGAAAAATGGCCGATCCATTTCTACTGGAGCTATCTCGTCATGCGCAATGGCGGGCAGGCCGTGTTCGATGCCGCCCGCAAGGGTGAGGGTGAGGGTTTTATGGATCCGGCTATCATCAAGGCGGGTGAGCAACTGGCTGAGTTCGGCAAACTCGACCCCTTCCAGCCCGGTTATCTCGGCTCCACATGGCCTCAAGCGCTCGGCGTCTTCGGAGACGGCAAGGCGGCGATGATCCTCGGTTTCGACAATACTGAAGCCAACCAGCGCAAGAATGCCGGCGATGGCAAGGGGCTTGCTGCAGACAATATTGGCCGTTTCGCTTTTCCCGTCGTTGAGGGAGGCGCGGGAAAAGCCACCGATACGCTGGGCGGCCTGAACGGCTGGGCGGTCACGAAAAACGCTTCCAGGGAAGCGATCGATTTTGCCATCTTCCTAACCAGCAAGGAAAGCGAGGAAAAGATGGCGGCTGCGGGCATGATCCTACCGGTCGCCGCGGGTGCCGATGGTGCGGTCAAGAACCCGCTTTTGGCGGATTCCGCTAAGCAACTTGCCAACTCCACCTGGCATCAGAACTTCTTCGACCAGACGCTGGGCGCTGCCGTCGGCCGTGTCGTCAACGACGTCTCCGTCGAGATTGTCTCAGGCCAGATGAGCGCGGAAGAGGGCGCCAAACAGATTCAAGAAGCTTTCGAACTGCGCTGACTTTGGATTGCGATGCGGCGTCGCGTTTCAGTGCGACGTCGCAAGAATATCAGTACAAAGGAAAGCGGATAGAGATGACGGATTTTTCCATGACTTCTGCATCCATGCCCGCGCGTGCCGCCGCGAAGGTGAAGCGCAAGCAAAGTTCGGTCGCGCATGACCGTATTTTAACCCTTCTGGTCTTCCTGCCGCCGGCGCTGCTGCTCTTTACCCTGTTCGTCATCCTGCCCATGGGTGAGGCTGCATGGTACAGTTTTTACCGCTGGAACGGTTATGGCACGCCGACGGATTTTGTAGGCTTGAGAAATTTCCAGGTTCTGTTCGGCAATGCCGCCTTTTCACAGGCCCTGATCAATAACGGTCTCATCATACTGATCTCGGTGCTGATCCAGATCCCGCTGGCAATCTGGCTTGCCATGATGCTGGCGCACCGCATTCCAGGAGTCGTCGCCTTCCGGCTGGTCTTCTTTTTGCCCTATGTGCTCGCGGATGTCGCAGCCGGTCTGATCTGGCGCTTCGTCTATGACGGGGATTACGGTTTATTCGCCGCCATTTCCAACTTCCTCGGTTTTGCCAATCCTTATGTGCTCGCCGACAGGGATGTCGCGATCTATGCCGTGCTCGGCGTTATCGTCTGGAAATATTTTGGTTTCCATATGATGCTGTTCATCGCCGGGCTTCAGTCCGTCGACAAGAACGTGCTGGAAGCGGCCGAAATCGACGGTGCCACTGGCTGGCAAAAATTTCGTCACGTCACCTTGCCGATGCTCGGTTCAACGGTGCGTCTGTCCGTCTTCTTCGCGGTCATCGGTTCGCTGCAACTCTTCGACATGATCATGCCGCTTACCGGTGGTGGTCCGTCCAATTCCACACAGACCATGGTCACCTTCCTCTATACCTACGGCGTCATGCGCATGCAGGTCGGGCTTGGCAGTGCGGTCGGCGTCGTTCTCTTTATCATCTGCGTAACGCTTGCCTTCGGTTACAAAAGGATTTTCATGCGCCATGACTGAACTGTCCAATTCCGTCCGCATGCCGCTGCAAACCAAGCTGTACCTTTATATTTCCCTAAGCCTTATCGCGGCCATCGTGCTCATCCCGTTGCTCACCACCGCACTTGGCGGTTTCAAGACGCTGGGAGACCTGCGCGTCAATCCGTTTGGCATTCCAGCCGAATGGCAATGGGCCAATTATGGTGACATCCTCTTCGGCCAACGTTACTGGCTGCAGATCTTCAATTCGCTTGTCATCGCTCTCCTGACGGTGTTCCTGACGCTGATCGTTTCGGCAATGGCTGCTTTCACCTTCGCGCATGTGAAATTCTTCGGTTCGTCCTTCCTGCTCAATTATTTCCTGCTTGGCCTTATGTTCCCGGCGGCCACCGCCATCCTGCCGCTGTTTATTCGCATTCGCGATCTAGGTTTGCTCGACACCTATTGGGGTGTGGTGCTTCCGCAGGTGGCTTTTGGGCTAGGCATGAGCATTCTTCTGTTCCGCAACTATTTCCGCAATCTGCCAGAAGAACTGTTTCAGGCGGCCTTTGTGGATGGTTGCGGTTATCTGCGCTTCTTCTGGCACATCTCCATGCCGCTCTCACGGCCTATCATTGCCACTGTCGGCATCGTTTCCTTCGTTGGAAGCTGGAACAGCTATATCCTGCCGCTCATCATGCTGAATTCGGAATCGAAATATCCCTGGCCGCTTGGCATCATGGTTTATCGCGGTGAATTCGGCACGGAATGGCAGCTCGTTCTCGCCTTCATCACGCTGACGATCCTACCGACCGTCATCGTCTTCTTCTTGGCACAGAAACACATTATCGCGGGCTTGACGGCCGGTGCCGTCAAATCGTGAGGTGAAAGGAGCAGATTATGGCCTCCGTAGAACTTAGAGATATCCGCAAGTCTTATACTGCGCTCAATGTCATTCACGGCATTTCGCTCGATATAAGGGATGGCGAATTCATCGCATTGGTTGGGCCTTCGGGCTGCGGCAAGTCAACGCTGCTGCGCATGATCGCCGGGCTGGAGGAAATCACCGGTGGTGATATTCTCATCGGCGACCAAGTGGTCAACAGCATGACCCCGCGCGAACGCAACATCGCCATGGTGTTCCAGTCCTATGCGCTTTATCCGCATATGACGGTGGCCGAGAATATGGGCTTCAACCTGAAGCTCGCTGGCCAGCCGAAAAAAGTCATCGAAGAGCGTGTAGCGGAAGCCGCCCGCATGCTCGATCTCGGCAAGCTTCTGGATCGCAAGCCTTCGCAGCTTTCCGGTGGCCAGCGCCAGCGCGTCGCCATGGGCCGCGCCGTTGTGCGCAACCCGGCTGTTTTTCTATTCGACGAGCCACTGTCCAATCTGGACGCCAAGTTGCGTGTGCAGATGCGCGGCGAGATCAAGGCACTGCACCAGAAGGTTGGCACGACGTCCATCTATGTCACCCACGACCAGATTGAGGCAATGACGCTGGCCGACAGGGTGGTCGTGCTCAATCAGGGCCGCATCGAACAGCAGGGTACGCCGCTCGAGCTTTATAAGACCCCGGCCAATCTCTTCGTTGCCACTTTCATCGGCTCACCCGCCATGAATCTCATCGAAGGCGTGGTCGATGGCGAGGGTGATCAGCCCGCCGCCCGGCTGAAGGACGGAACCACGATCCGTATCCGGGCCGACAGAAAGGTCAAACGCGGCCAACAGGTAACCATCGGTCTGCGGCCGGAACATATCGGCTCCACTACCGGTGGCGACATCTCGCTTTCTGGCAGGACGCTGCTTGTGGAACCAACAGGCGCGCATACGCATGTGGTTTTTGAACTGGCCGGCGATCCGGTAACCGCGGTGGTAGATGGAGAACAGCCGGTGAAGGTCGATAAGCCTTTTGCCGCCAGCGTCCATCATGAGCGGGTGCACGTCTTCGACAGGGCCAGCGGACTAGCATTGTAAGGCAGCGTGTGCTCCCATCAATAGAATGGCCGATCAAGGAGCCCGCGCAAATGGCGATCTCCATGGCGGGATATATGGTCGTCATATCGACCTGGTCAGATCGATAGCGGCGCGTTGTGAACCTTGCCCAGCTGTCGATCCATTCGTTCAGGCCCACGGAGTGGCTTCAGGTCGTGGCAACTGTTTGACATTTCGATGATAATGGCTACTATATCAAAAATTTTGATGTTAATACGATTGTATTTCGAGGTTGGGAGGCTGGATGCCTGGCAATTTTCTGTTGGTCGATCCGACGAAGGATGGAGCAGTCCTTCGCGGGTTGGCATCACAGGCGCGGATCGACATTTTGAGCCTCTTGATCCGCAACGGCCCAACCAACGTCAACGTGATCTCTGAAACGCTGGACCTGCCGCAGTCTTCGGTGT
The DNA here is from genome assembly GCF_014199265.1 of Brucella daejeonensis. Taxonomy (GTDB): domain Bacteria; phylum Pseudomonadota; class Alphaproteobacteria; order Rhizobiales; family Rhizobiaceae; genus Brucella; species Brucella daejeonensis. Next base: position 299,896 of record NZ_JACIJG010000003.1, on the reverse strand, counting down.
CTTCCAATATCAAGATTCTCGAAGAAACCGGCCTCATTCTGACTGAAACCCGCAAGGCCCGCAAAGGCATGCAGAAGATTTGCCGCGCCGCCTATGACGAGGTCATCATCACCTTCAAGAACGAGATCGGGACGGACCGCGACGACTATATCGAGGTCGCCATGCCGCTTGGGCTTTATTCCCATTGCGAGGCTACGGCACCGTGCGGAATCTGTTCGACGGAAGGCGTGATCGGGCTTCTCGACGTGCCGTCGTCATTCCTTGAGCCGGACCGCATGAAGACCGCTCTCCTGTGGTTTACAAGCGGATTTGTCGAGTATCAGTTTCCTAATAATATCAATCTAGTAGGGAAAAATTGCGAGGCGCTCGAAGTTTCGTTCGAGGTTAGTTCGGAAGTGCCGGGAACCAGCCCCGACTGGCCGTCTGACATTTCCGTCTCGATCAACGGTGTCGAACTTGGTGACTGGACCTCGCCCGGAGATTTCGGTGACAAGCGTGGCCTGTTTACGCCGAGTTGGTGGAAGCTCGCGGGCTCCCAATACGGCATGCTCAAAACCTGGCGCGTCAACGGCAAGGGTACCTATGTCGATGGCGTGAAAATCTCCAGCGTCACCCTTGCCGACCTGCAGCTCGAGGCCCACCGCTCCATTCGGCTGCGTATCGAGGTCAAACCCGACGCCCGTCATCCCGGCGGTATCAACATCTTCGGTCGGGGCTTCGGCAACTATGATCAGGACATCGTGCTCCGCCTGCATAACGAAGCCTGATATCGCCCCTGCTTCCTCCTTGCCTGATGGCGACCCGCTTGACGCGCGGATCGAAATTTGAGATGTATATCGAAAATACAGATCAATATCAAAAATCAAAATCTAATGGGAGGAAGGATGCGGGTCTCGGCCACGGTCCATCGCGATTTCAGAATCGCCACCATCGACGATCGGATCTATTCCGCGTTTATCGAGCATCTCGGACGCGCCATCTATTCGGGCATCTACGAACCCGGGCATCCGGAAGCTGACGATCTCGGTTTCCGCAAGGACGTGCTCGGGCTGGTCCGTGACCTCAAGGTTCCGGTCATTCGCTATCCGGGCGGCAATTTTGTCTCCGCCTATGACTGGAAGGACGGGATCGGACCCCGCGAAGACCGGCCCATGCGCCTCGACCTCGCCTGGCGCACCAAGGAAAGCAATCAGATCGGTGTGAACGAGTTTGCCCAGTGGTGCGAGCGTGCCGGCATTCAGTTGATGCTCGCCGCCAATCTTGGCACCGGCACCTTGCAGGATGCGCGGGAATACATCGAATATGTCAACCATCCCGGCGGCACCGCCTGGTCGGATCTACGCCGCTCCCACGGCTACGAGAAGCCGCATGGCGTGAAGATGTGGTGCCTCGGCAACGAGATGGACGGCCCTTGGCAAATCGGCCACCGGACGGCCCATGATTACGGCCGGATTGCCGATGAGACGGCCAAGGCCCTCAAGGGCTTCGATCCCACAATCGAGACGATTGCCTGCGGCTCGTCCAACGACGAGATGGCAACATACCCCGACTGGGAGCGGATCGTGCTCGAGGAGTGCTACGAGAACGTCAACTACGTCTCCCTGCACAAGTATTTCGGAAACCGCAGCCACGACACGCTCAATTTCCTGGCCAAGGTCGACGTGATGGGCCGCTACATCAAGACGGTTGGCGGCATCATCGATTACGTCAAGGCGAAGAAGAAGGCCAGGAACGACGTCTATATCTGCTTCGACGAATGGAATGTCTGGTACCACAAGCGCTACCAGGAAAAGGATGCGCTCAAAACCTGGGACTGGCCGGAAGCGCCATCGCTGCTTGAGGAAGACTACAATTTCGAGGACGCGCTTCTGGTTGCCGCCCTCATCAACGAGTTCATCCGTAATGCCGATCGCGTCAAGATCGCCTGTATCGCACAACTCATTAACGTGATCGCGCCCATCCGCGCCGAGCGCGGCGGACCCGCATGGCGGCAGTCGATCTACTGGCCGTATCAACTTGCGAGCCTTTACGGCCGAGGCGAAGCGCTACAGGTTGCTCTCGATTCCCCCACCTATGATACCCGCGTAGCCGACGATGTGACTTATATCGACATGTCGGTCACCCGTGAGGTGGAGACAGGGATCGTCACTGCCTTCATCGTCAACCGGCACCTCACCGATACCGCCGCGTTTTCGATGGATCTGTGCGGGTTCGACCCGACCCGGATCGTCATGCATCAGGTCATGGAAGGTCACGACCTCAGGGCGACAAACTCGGCCGCCGAGCCGAACCGCATTGCACCCGTTCAGGGAGAGGGCGCGGTCATCGAGGACGGAAAGCTCAAGGCACGCCTCGGTCCGCTCTCCTACCACGTCATCCGCGTGGAGGTGTGCTGACCGCAGGAGGATGGCGGTCGCACACTTTGAACCAAAACTGACGATTCACTAAGGGAGGAAACAATGAATGTTAGACAAATCTGGAAACTCGGTGCTGCAATGGCAGTCTTTGCAGGAACTGTGTCGCTGCCGGCCATGGCACAGGAACAGATCCGCATCATAGGCCACCGCTCGCCGTCCGTCGAATACTACGCCGGCGCCATGCAAAAGGCTCTGCCCGAAGGCCGTGTCAACGTCGAACTGATGCCTATCGACAAGGAAATGGAGTTGGCTTCCATCACGATGTCATCGAAATCCGATGCCGTCGACGTTCTCTATCTCACCGACTCCTCGCTCAAACGCTTTGCCGCCAATGGTTGGCTCGAACCGCTCGACGCGCTCTGGGAGAAATACAAGGAAGAGTACAAGCTCGACGATTTCCCGGAATCGATCATGGAAGCGGTCAGCTATAACGGGCACATCTACTCAATGCCCGTGCTGACCAATACCGAACTGTTCTTTTACCGCAAGGACCTGTTTGCGGAGAAGGGGATCGAGCCGCCGAAGACATTCGAGGAGTATCAGAAGGCTGCCGCCGAGTTTGATTCAGGCCGCATGGCTGGTACCATCATGTCGCTCAAGCCGGTCGACGCAGCTCTCAACGAGAGCCACTGGTATATGAATGCCTTGGGCGACGGCTGGTTCGACGAGAACTGGAAGCCGATCTTCAACAACGAAGCGGGCATCGCAGCGATCACCAAGCTCAAGGAGATGTCGGAATATGCGCCGCGTGGCTTCACCGCGCACGCGAACGACGAATCCACCATCAACTTGCAGCAGGGTCTCGCCGCCATGGGCCTTCAGTGGTTCACCCGCGCTGCCTCAATGGATGACCCCGCCAAGTCGCGCGTTGTCGATCAGATCGATTGGGTCGCGCCTCCCGGCGGCGGTGCCCGTCTGGCAAACGATGGCTTTGCGATCTCCGCCTTCTCGTCCAGGAACAAGGAAGAGATGTTCAAGATGATGGCCGAAGCCGCATCGGTGGAAAGCATGACCAAGGGCGCGGAATTCTCGATGCCGCCGCGTCGCTCGGTGCTCGCCAACGAGGAACTGGCCCGGAAGTATCGCTGGTATCCCGCTGCACGCGCTGCGTTGGAAAACGGAAAGCCGTTCCCGTCCATGCCGGACTTTAACGACGTCGGCGAGATCGTCACCCGTCACATCCTGCGCGCGGTGACAGGCGAAGTCGAGGTCAAGGCCGCTCTCGACCAGGCCGCAAAGGAGACGGAAGAACTCCTGGCCTCGCGTGGCTACTACGACAAATGATATGAAAACCTGTGGGCCTGTTGCCGACGCGGCAGGCCCACGATCTTTTCGTTTACACTGGAGTAATCCGCAATGGTCCGTTGGCAACGAGGCCTCTGGCTGTTCTGTCTGCCCAGCTTCGGGCTGCTGGCGATCGTTCTGCTGTGGCCGCTGTGCTACGCGATCTATCTCAGCTTCTTCGACTATTATCTGGGATCGGACGCACGTCAGTTCATCGGCATCGGAAACTATGTCTCCCTGCTCACCGAAGCGCGGCTGTGGAACTCCATCGGGACCACCGTGATCATCGCCTTCGGCTCCGTGGGGCTGGAATTCGCGCTCGGTCTCGCATTGGCCCTGGCGCTCTACCGGATCGATGTCGGCTCGAAGGTCTTCTCGGCACTCCTGTTCCTGCCACACATCGTGACCCCTGTGGTCGCGACCCTCTTTCTCAAATGGATACTCGCCTCCAATTGGGGGCTTGTCGATGCGACGATGATCAGCATCGGCCTCGAGCCGCCCGACTGGCTGGGAAGTCCCGTCTGGGCCAAGGTTAGCGTCATTCTGGCTGACGCCTGGATCTTCACCCCGCTGATCATGATGGTGCTCTATGCCGCGCTGCAGGGGCTTGACAATTCGCTGGTCGAAGCCGCCAAGATCGACGGTGCGAACAACTGGCGTGTCTTGCGGCACGTCATCATCCCGGCGCTGATCCCGGCGATCATCTTCACTATCTCGGTGCGCCTGATGGATGTGTTCCGCTTCTTCGACACGATCTACGTACTGACCGGTGGCGGTCCCGGAACGGCAACCGAGACGGTAACCATGTACACCTATCAGCTCGGTTTCCGTATGCTGGAAGTCGGCAAAGCATCCGCGCTGGGAGTGATCACCCTGATCATCGTCGCCGCGCTCCTGCTGACGATCAACCGCGTGCTGACCCGTATCTACCGAAAGGGAGACCAATGAGCGCGCAAGGCACGCCCCGCCGCCGCAACGAATATCTCCTCTTCGTCGCGCTGTGCATCTTCACCTTCGTCAACCTGATTCCGCTTCTGTGGGCGGTGCTGACGTCGTTCAAATATCCCGCGGATGCGTTCACCATTCCGCCGACATTGATCTTCGAACCGACGCTCGTGTATCACCGGGAAGTCTGGTTCGAGAACGACTTCGTCCGTTATCTGATGAATAGCCTGATCGTAGCGGCCGGCACCGTCCTGATCTCGGTTCCGTGCGGAAGCCTCGCAGCTTATGCGCTCTCGCGCATTCCGCGGAAAAATTCCGGGCCTATCCTGAGCCTGCTGTTTACCATTCGCATGTTCCCCCACATGCTGCTCGCCATCCCGTTCTTTGTGATGGGCACCTTCCTTGGCATGATCGATACCTACCCGATCCTCATCCTGGCTCTGGTGGCGATCAACCAGCCTTTCACGATCTGGCTGATGCACGGGTTCTTTCTCGAAATCCCACGCGATCTCGATGAGGCGGCAGCGATCGACGGCTGCACGTCGTGGCAGGCCTTCCGCATCGTCATCCTGCCGCTGGCACGGCCGGGCATAACCGTTGCCGCGCTGTTCAGCCTCCTGATGTCCTACAACGAATTCCTGTTCGCCCTGGTGCTGACCGGCGTGAAGACCAAGACGCTGCCTGTCGCCATCGCCTCCTTTGGCGGGGAGGACATCTCGCTATGGTCGATCTCGGCGGCCGGTGCGGTGGGCATCATGCTCCCCATCGTGATCATCATGCTGCTCCTGCAGCGCAACCTCGTTCGCGGCCTGACCGCTGGCGCCGTCAAGGGATAACCGTCTCCATGACTGACGCCGACCAGAACACAAGACCGGAGTAGAAAACCATGGCTCCACTGACGATCGAGAAGGCAACCAAGTCCTTCGGCAATCTCACAGTGCTTCACGGGATCGATGTCGATATTGCGGATGGCGAGTTCGTCGTTCTCGTCGGACCTTCCGGCTGCGGCAAGTCCACTCTTCTCCGCCTCATTGCGGGGCTGGAAGATCTGTCCAGCGGCCAGATCAAGATCGGCGACCGCGACGTGACCTATCTGCATCCGAAGGACCGTGACATCGCACTGGTCTTTCAGTCCTATGCGCTCTATCCGCACATGACGGTGGCGGAGAACATGGGCTTCTCGCTGCGTATGCGCGATGTACCGAAGGGTGAGCGGGACCAAAAGGTGGCCGATGCCGCGCAAATTCTCGACCTTGCCCCTCTGCTTGAACGCTACCCACGCCAGCTCTCCGGCGGTCAGCGCCAGCGCGTCGCGATGGGGCGCGCCATCGTGCGCGATCCACAAGTCTTCCTTTTCGACGAACCGTTGTCCAACCTCGATGCCAAGCTCAGGGTACAGATGCGCGCCGAAATTCGAGAACTGCACAAGAAACTTGCAGCCACCATCGTCTATGTGACGCACGACCAGATCGAGGCCATGACCATGGCCGACAAGATCGTGGTTATGCGCGGAGGTCACGTCGAGCAGATCGGTTCACCGCTCGATCTCTACGATACCCCGGCCAACGTGTTCGTCGCTGGCTTCATCGGTTCACCGTCGATGAACCTTCTGTCGGGGCGCCTCGATGGCGCAGGCATCTTCACCTCACAAAAGGGAGCAAAGATAAAGCTGGCGGAGCCGGTTGGCATCGACCGGGGGCGCGAGGTCGTCATGGGAATCAGGCCGGAGGACATTTCGATTGCCGAGGATGGTATCGAAGCCCGCGTCCGCATCGTCGAGCCAACGGGGGCGGAATTGTACGTCATCCTGGATGTCGCGGGGGAGCAAATGACGGCAGTCATCCATGGCCGACCGGATATTCGCGAGGCAGAGATGGTCCGCATCGCCATCCCTCAGGACAAACTGCACTTCTTCGACGAGAAATCCGGCGACCGCATTCAAGGCATTCCCTGAGCAGGGCAAGGATCAGGTCGCCGGAACGTACCGCGCCATCACTGCGGACGCAGTTATGGCGCGAGCACTGTGAACAGTTGTTTGAATGAAAGTGACGTCGGACTTGAAGCCATGCATGGATCGTATCCGTCGTTTGACGCGTCGATGATCCCGCTCCCCTTTATCGCTTCAGGACCGGGTAACCGTTCATATAGATCCAGTCCGATTGCCGCACCGGTTCGTGACAGGATTGACAATCTGTCGTGTAATCCGTCGATGTGGTTTTCCGGGGGTCAGTTGCTTCGAACCAGGACCAACCCCAACCGTCGCCCCAAAGTTTGTTGTCCGGGAATCGACCGATGCTGTCTTTCACCATCACGAACCAGCCAGCCAAAGCGCCAGCGCTGCTTACTGTTCCCGTTGTCATATCCTGAGTGGTCGTATGAAATACTTCTTTCACGAGAACGGTGCCATCGGGAAACTGTCCATCCTTGCGATATGCAGCCGTGGTTCCTGGCGATGCATAGACCACGTGCATCTCCTTTGAACCCGGACCGTCGTCTTTAGCCACTGCCCAGGTGCCCAACGCCTCGTAAGCAGTACGATAATCGGCAGGTACGTGCAGATTTCCCTTGTCATCAACGACGGTCGCGGTCTCTCCCTTGTACGGTGAACTTGTATCAAGCGCGTAAGCGGTGGCTGCGCCGATCAGGGACAACCCTGCCAAGGCGACAGCAAAGGCATTGACGATTCTCATCGCAAAATTTCCTTGTTGGTAAATCTGTACGCACGTTGACGATATTCAGTCGTCGAGCAGCGGATAGAATTGGGTCCAGACATCGTCTTTCTTTGCACTCGCCATATGGCAGAACGCACACTCGGATTTGGGCAGCAACTTGGCCGTCGGCGCCTTCGGCTCGTGGTGATTGAAGTTGTAGTAGCCCCAGCCCCCGGTGTCGGCATAGCGCTTGCTATCCTTAACCGTAACGTCGGCGCCGTTCAGCTTTCCTGGAAAAAAGCCTCGTCCCGAGGCTTCGATGCGTGAGCCATCCGGGTTTTCGGCTGGGAGTGTAAGTTGTAGTTCCTTGAAGAAGATCGTTCCCTCGGGGAACTCGCCCGTCTTCTTGTAGATATCGTATGAGCCCGGTTCGATATAGACATTATGAAATTCGGGGAAATTGGCCTCCCCGTCGTTGAGCGCATTGGGAGTAAGTGGAGAACCGACGAACACCCACTTGTTATAATTCTTGGGCAGGATCAGGTCTCCCGACTCGGTATACTCGGGAAGATAACGCTTCGTCGTCGATGCGCTGCCGTCATTGGATTCGGACTGCGCGGATACGACTGTTATGGCAATCACGCTGGAAACCGCTCCGGCGATCAATAGGGCAATACGCATGCCTTTTTCTCCATGCATTCGTCGATAAGATTAGCAACAATATTGTTGCATCGTGCAACGGAGTTTTCCAATGCACTGTATGTATAGTTTCCATAGCGCTGAGGAATGCTGCGGAGTTTCTCACTGACCAGCATAGGTCGAAGCGAGTTGTTAGAGTTATACGGCGGTGGGAGAGAACTGAAAAACAGTCATGCATCGCGGAATGCATGGAGACGACCCGTTGCAAAAAGAGAGAGAGCAAAAACATATGTGGAGTAGCTGCGGCAAAGACCGGCATGGCGGCTTTTGGAACAGCCTCTCAGGTTCTTTGGCTGAGTCGATGCTGCCGACACGAGCTTCAATGATTGGAGATGCTACCTTGGCAGGTTATCCGCTTCCACGACTTCGAGAGCTATGCCAAGCGATCGGATTTTCGCCCGATGCACTTCGGGCAGTTTGCTATCGGTTATGATCATGTCGATGTCCGCGAGGCGTCCGAATTCACAAAACGAAGAGCTGAAAAACTTGCTACTGTCCGCAAGCAGAACGACACGATCGGCGGCGCCCATGATCGTGCGTTTGATTTCTGCCAACTCGATCGTGGTGTCGGAAAGCATTTCCTCGTTGGCCGCATGGGTTCCGATAAATGCAACATCTGCCCTGAGGCGACTGAGAAGCTGCAAGGCGGTCACGCCTAAAATCGTTGCGGTGCCGTTGCGAACCGAACCGCCCGTAACCGTAATCCCGACTGAAGGGTTTTCTGACAGGATAGAACCGATATGAAGGTCGTTGGTGACGGCTCTAAAGGCAATGTTTCGTTTCTTCAAGGCAACGGCCATGGCGGTCGTCGTCGTTCCACTATCGATAATGATCGTCTGGCCCGGATAAACTAAATGGGCGGCATGTTCCCCGATAGCTTTCTTCTCATCATGTGCAATCGATGAAGCAATTTCCGAAGGCGGTTCGAGTGTCTTCAGAGCGTTCGGCTCCAGCGTTGCTCCGCCGTGCGTGCGCTGCAATATTCCCATCTCACACAGGTACTCGACATCGCGTCTTATGGTGGACAGCGACATTCCGAGAGAATTGGCCAGCTCGCGAAGCGATGCGGCTTTCTCCACTCGCAGTTGCTCGACGATAAGGGCGCGTCGCTTGGCTGGGAACATGAACTCTCAATCCTGAATGAGATGCTGTTTCAAACGTCAAATTCAATCCACTAGAGCATTTTGCAGTCAAAAGGAAACAAGTGGCTGCCAAATATGACGGAGATAAAGTCAGGGCGGTTCCAATGTCTACGTTGAACAGGTGGCGTTCTGGCGCGCTTGTCCGTCGGGGTCAATATCTGTCAAAATCGTTCAAATAGTATCATAAAATATCATTCATGGCTTGCGTGCACTTATTTTTTTGGTAGCTTTTGAACGGTTACGCGGCGTGCAGGAGCAGGGTAAATCGATTCTGGAAGCGCGTGGCGAAGTTGCCGGCGTGAGGGACACGGACATGAAGCATCGATGGCTGGTGATTGCGGACGATCTCACCGGCGCAGCCGATTGCGCGATGGGGTTCGCCCGATTTGGTCTGACGGCTGCTGTCGGTTGGGGAACAAACTGGGAAGAGAACCGCGATACACGACCGCCGGTATTTTCTTATGACGCTGATAGCCGGGCCCTTTCTGCGGTTGCTGCTGCTTTCCGGCATCGGCAGATATTGGCTCACCAACTCGATGATCACCGTCTTCTTTTCAAGAAGATCGATTCCACGCTTCGCGGACAGCCGGCCGCGGAGATGGCAGCGACGCTCGAGACGCTTTCAGCGCATGGACGCCGGGCCTTCGGTATTCTTGCTCCGGCATTTCCCTCGGTTGGCCGCTCCACGCTCAATGGAAGGATCGTCGTTTCGGGAAGGTCGCTCGAAGAGACGGAAATTTGGAAGCGCGATCACAGCTATCGGAATGCCGATCTGATCGATGTCCTGGCCTCAGCGGGCATAAAGGCGGAACTCGTCGGTATCGACGCGGTGCGCGCAGGCGGAAAAACGCTTGCGAGCGCGATGGAACAGGTCGCTCGGTCGGGGGCCGCGATTGCAGTCTGCGACGCCGAGATTGACGACGACCTTATGAATATCGCCGGGGCGAGCATCGTTCTCGATCCGGCGCCCTTCTTCATCGGCAGTGCAGGGCTTGCCTACGCGCTTGCGACGCTGGAAGACAGGACAGAAAGGCCTTCGCCACCACTTGAGCCCACCAGCAATGGAATGCTGCTGGTCGTCGGTTCAGTTGCCGCGGTTTCACGCGCGAGCGCGCGCAAGCTTGTTACCTCGCGATCCATTAGTCACATACCGGTAGAACCAGCGATTCTCCTGGCGGACAATCCGGCGGCGCGCTTGGCGCTCGGTCGAGACGTTGCCAATCGGCTCGCGGCGGGCGAGGATCTGCTGGTAGAGATCGTTGCGAACGACGACCCTGACAAGACGCTTGGCGCGGCGCTTGCTGCCGGTTTGGCCGAAGCACTTGCGCCGACCGCCAATTGCATGGGCGCCTTTGCTGCCACCGGAGGAGAAACAGCGGCAGCCCTGCTCTCGCGTTTCGGCGTCAACGGAATCTTGCTCGTCGATGAAATCGAGCCGGGTATCGCATTGGGATTAACACGCGGCAAAATTTCCATACCCATAGCCACAAAAGCTGGCGCCTTCGGCAACGAAGACAGCCTCGGTCATATTGCTTCTCGCCTCAAGTTCGTCAGTACGGAAGGACGGTTTTCATGACACGCCCCACCATCGCCATAACCATGGGCGATCCCGTCGGCATCGGCCCGGAAATTATCATGAAGGCACTAAACCAGCCTGTCATCCAGAAGATGTGCAACCCTCTCGTTATTGGAAATGCTGCCCGTCTTCGCCAAGTCGCAACGATTGTAGGCGTTGATCGCCCGGTGGCGTCGCTCGCATCGTCGAGTGAGGCCAACTTTCAGAGCGGTGCGGTTCAATGCATCGACCTGAAGACGGTCGGCGCGGATCTGCCGTTTGGCAGGGTTGCCCCGGAAGCGGGTGAAGCGGCATACCGCTATATCGAGAAGGCGGTCGAGATCGTTCAGGCGGGCGGTGCTCAGGCGATTTGCACGGCGCCGATTTCCAAGGAAGCGCTGCACGCCGCAGGTCATAAATATCCCGGCCATACGGAGCTTCTCGCGCATCTGACCGGGACGCCCGAGGTTTCGATGATGCTGGTCTCGCCGAAGCTGCGCGTTATTCACGTTACGACGCATATTGGCCTCATCGACGCAATTGCCAGGATCGAACCCGGCCTCGTCGAACGCGTGATCGCGCGGGGACATGACGTTCTGGTCAAAGCGGGAATTGCAAATCCGAAAATCGGCGTTTGTGCGATCAATCCACATGCAGGCGAAAACGGCCTGTTCGGCCATGGTGAAGAAGCTGCGAAGATCACCCCCGCCGTCGAGCGGTGCCAGGCCAAGGGTTGGGATGTTCGCGGACCGCTGCCTGCCGATACGCTGTTCTTTCTCGCGGGCCGCGGCGATTATGACATGGTCGTTGCGATGTATCATGATCAGGGCCATGGCCCGATCAAGGTCCTTGGTCTCGAAGCGGGCGTGAATATCACGGTCGGTCTGCCGGTCATACGAACCTCCGTCGACCATGGCACGGCTTTCGACATTGCGGGAAAAGGTATCGCTGACGAACGCAGTCTGGTAGAAGCCTTGCGTCAGGCAGTCGACCTCGCACCGAAGTTCGGAGAGGTCGGGACGGATTAAGGCTCTACTCGCTTTGGTACTTTGTGTTGGTACCTTCACCCGAACCGGGCCACTCCGTGTTGCTTGCGCGTCATGTGAACGAGTTCGATGCCGGAATAGGATTCAAGTTATCAGATCCGTTCGCCAGCGAAATGTGCAAGTTGTGCACCTGTCTCATAATAGAGTTCTTTCATGGAGCGCAATGTCGGCGTCTTGATACCGGTAAGGGGCAAAGGTAGTTCATCCTCGCCGATCGCTCCGAGAACCAGTTGAGCCAGCCTGCGCCCGAAAACCGTTCCCGGTGCAATTCCCCGGCCATTATAACCGGAGAAGCCGACAACATTTTCGGCAAAGCGGTGAAAGCGTGGATCGTCGAGCATTCCCGCATTCCTTTTTGCGTGCTGCGTCACAGGGGCTGGCCGCCCGATTACATATTGCCCGCATAGGGACGGCGTGTCGTGCTCTGCTGCACGTAGTTGATCATCGTTATGAAGTCGAAGACCGGTCGTCCTGTCGCCCTCTGCACTGCATGGGCATAGGGCGGCAGATCGCTGCATTCGAGCAGGATTGATTTGACATCTGGGTGATCGGCAACGAGTCGGCGTGCCACTTCGGTTACTTCCCGCTCGATTGCGTGGGAATCCAGCGTGCCGCGTTCTTCGAGTATGGCTTCACGGAATTCGGTCTCACCTTCCATGCCTGCGACAGCCAATGGAACGTGCTCACCGACATTGCAGGCAGCGAAGTGACGCGCTGTCAGCCGTGAGGCGTTGGCGGTGATCACGCCGACCCGGCCGCCGCATAGCGCGTGCATGAAAGGAATCTGCATCAGGCTGGAAAGGAAGACGGGAATATCAACCGCAGCCGCGACTTCTTCCTGGAAATAGGCCATGAACCCACAGGCACCGGTGATCGCCTTCACGCCCCGGTTCTGCAACTCGACGGCGGCCTCAACGAAAACTTCCTTCAGGGCCGGATCGCGCTGATTCAGCAAGCGGTCAATCGAAGCACCGCGTACTTCCTGAAATCGGACAGGATAATTATATGTGGTTGCGTTGCCAACATTGCCTGGCACACAAGGATAGGCCGCGTCGAGGATCAGAATGCCGATCTGCTCGCCGTACCAGGACTGTGTTTTGCGCGTGACCGTATAGACAGTCATCGTCGTTTTCTCCGATTTCCATGTCAGGGAGGATGCGTGGAGGGGCCTTTCTCCCCTCACGCCAGTTGTTTACTGGACGAGACGCGGTGCCCCGGTATTTTCCGCCGTGCCGTCAAGACCGTAAGATTTCAGGATCGCAACGATTGTCCCATCGGTATGCAGGTCGGCAATCGTGGCATCGAGCGCTGCGCCCAGTTCCTTGGCGGCCAATGCATAGGGGAAGCCGACCTGTGCTGCTTCCTTGGTCGCTTTCACCCGTTCGTCCTGCGTTGCGACATTGACTTTGATGTCGCCAAGCGCGCCTTTCTGTGCGGCCACGACGCCGGTGGAATAGCCGTCAACGGCGACATTGATGCGCCCGGACTTCAGGTCTTGTTGCAGGTTGACCGAGTTCGGATAGAGCTTCAGCGAACCGCCGAGCAGGGTCTTGAGGTCGGCAACCCAGAGATAACCCTGCACGGTGCCCACCTGCTTGCCTTCGAGGTCGGATACGTTCTTGTAGTCGTCTTTCGAATAAATGCCCATCTGGTCGGTATAGAGCGGTGCGGAGAGGTTCATCGCTTTCGCCCGTGCAGCCGTGCGATACCAGGCGCCGGTCGTGATATCGGCCTGGCCGGACAGCACATACTGGATGGCTGCGGCCGGATCGACGGCGATGGCCTTTACCTTCAGGCATTCGCGCTTGGCGAATTCTGCGGCGATATCGCCATCGATGCCTTTCGATACGCCATTTTCGTCCACATAGGAATGCGGAGCGTAAGTGGTCACCGCGACGGTCAGCGTACCGGCTTCAACTGTCTTGAACTGGTGTTTTGGCGTGCAATCCTGCGCCGCTGCCAGCGGAGCCGAGATCAGGAAACCGGCAATACCGGCAAGAAGAAACTGCGTGGTTGTGGTCGTTCTGGACATGCAGGCATCCTTTCAGTTGAACTTCAACGGTGAGCGTAAGTGCCCGCACGCTTCTCGATATGATTGACGAGCAAGGCGGCGGGAATGGAGATGCTGGCGTAAAGCACGCCGGCGGAAAACAGCGCCGGAAAATAGCGGAAAGTGGTCGAGCCGATCTCGTAGGCACGGCTCACCAGTTCGGGCAGCGCAATGGCGAAGCAGAGCGAGGTTCCCTGAAAGATCAGGATCGAGAAACCGAGCAGTGCTGGAATGGCGACACGTAACCCCTGAGGCACGAGAACGTAACGCAACTCGTCCAGGCGATTGAGGCCCAGTGCGACGGCTGCCTCCCGCTGGCCTTGAGGCACTGCCTGCAGGCTGGCACGGATGATTTCGCTCGTGTAAGCGCCGGTGTTCCAGGCAAGCGCTACGACAGCCGCGACATAGGAGCTAAGCGTCAGGCCGGTCGTCGGCAAACCGAAATAGATGAATTGCAGGAGCACAAGTGCTGGCGCCCCACGGCCGATCTCTACCAGAAAAAGACTGAGTCCCCTTACCGTCCGTCCTTTCGCCAGAACGCCGAGCGCGAGAAGAAGGCCGAAGGGAATGCCGATCAGAAGGCTGAAAACGGTCACCTGCAAGCTGATCGACAGCCCGGCAAGAAGGTCCGGCAACCAGGTGGAAATTTCAAGATAAGTCGGAAACATCAGCGCGCCACCCTTGCCTGGAGATAAGCGTCGGCAATGCGCGAGAGCCAGGCGATCGGCAGGCTCAGGAGCACATAAAGCAGGCCGACGATCGCGAAAACCTCAAGCCCTCTGAACGTCAGCTGCGAGATCTGATTGCCGTGGTAGACGAGTTCACCGACGCCGATGGTCGAGGCGACCGCCGTTTCCTTCATCAGCCCGATGAGATAGCTCGCAGTTGTCGGTAGTGCGACGCGGAAAGCCTGCGGCGCGACGACATCGCGAAAGACCGACCAACGACCGAGATCAAGGGCTGCTGCTGCCTCCCACTGGCCGTGATGGATGGAGGCAACGGCACCACGGTAGATCTCCGCCATGTTCGCTGCAGCAATCAGGCCGAGGCCTATCAGCGCGGCGTTGAAGGGGCCGATCGGCATGATGCTCATGCCGATGCCGAAAAAGATGATGAAGAGCCAGAGGATAGGCGGGATGGCGCGCACGATCTGGATAGTGAACATGGCGATATAACGAAGCGGCAGGAGCCGGCTTTGACGGGCTGCGAGCAGCGGGACGCCAAGTATGGCGCCGACGATGAACGCCCCGGCGGTCAGCCCGACCGTCCAGCCCAGTCCGCGCAGGAGAAGCATCAGGTCGTTTGCGCTCATCGATCATGCACCGCACGAAGAAAGCGCTTTGTCCGCTCTTGCTGCGGATTGCGCATGACCTCTCTGGAGGGGCCTTTTTCGATGATGTGGCCATCGGCCATGATCATGACCGTATCGGACACGTTTTCGGCAAAGCCCATTTCGTGGGTCACGACAATCATCGTCATGCCGCTTTCGGCAAGCTCGCGCATGACGGCGAGCACCTCGAGGCCAAGTTCCGGGTCGAGCGCCGAGGTCGGCTCATCGAACAGCATGATTTCGGGGTCGAGCGCAAGCGAGCGGGCAATGGCGATGCGCTGCTGCTGGCCGCCGGAACACCGGACCGGATATTGGGAAGCTTTGTCGGCAAGACCGACGCGTTTCAGGAGCTGCATGGAACGCTCGTCCGCTTCCTTGCTGCTGCGGCCCAATATGCGCTCCTGCGCCAGGCTGACATTGCGCAATACGGTCATGTGCGGGAACAGGTTGAAGGACTGGAAGACCATGCCAACGCGCCGGCGAAGACCGGAAAGCTCTGCCCGTGCAATCGGTCGCGCAGCGTCGATTGTCGTCTTGCCGATACTGATCGTGCCGCCATCCGGCGTTTCGAGATAATTGATGCATCGCAACAGCGTGCTCTTGCCCGAGCCGCTCGGACCGATGATCGCGAGTACCTCGCCCGAACGTACTTCGAGATCAATGCCATCGAGAACCGTGTGGGCTCCGTAGTGCTTGCGCAGGGATGAGAGACGAATGAGAAGTTTGTCAGGCGCGGTCATCATGACAGATGACCTCTTTGAAGTATGTTTTCGCCTGCGGTGCATTTCAAAATCAAGGATCGCTCCATCCATACCATTAGCATACCCGTGCGCCAACGACCGGCGCGCAAACGCACGACAGCACTTCATCAGATTGTAAGAATAGCTCATCAGAATTGGATCGAACGAACGATACAATTACGAGAAATTCGCCTTTAACACAGAAGTGGAGGTGAAAAACTTAATATTGATTCCAGCTAAAGCATGTAGAGAAATTAATCTCTCCCAAGCTCTATCGATTGCCAGCCATTATTAAAACCCCTGTTTTTATTGCAAAGCCTTGGAAACACATTGTTTCTTTGAACAACTTGTAGCGCCGTCTGCCACATCTCCAGCTTGATTGGGCAGATTTGTCTCATCATCAGTGTCGGAGGTCAAGCAATTTTTCTCCTATTGGCAACTTTTGTTTCCGATAAGAAACAATTTTTACTCATTGATCGGCGGCCGGTTGTCTCTGCCGGGTTGCCTCTGATACAGGTTTCAAACCTGACGATACGAGCCCGCCTTACCAACGACTGGCGGGTCGGGAGCCAAATTGAAAAGACTTGGAGATGGGCGAGATAATGCGAGGAAAAAAGCCGTCAAAGACAAAGTCCTTGCCAGACGCTGATCTGGAAAATGGGTCCCCGTCAGGCGGGCGTCAGGAACTCGGCCAGAAACTGCGCGATTTGCGGCTTGAGCGCGGCCTGACATTGCAGGACGTCAGCAAGGCTACGGATGTGGCGCGGTCGACGCTTTCGAAGATCGAGAATGGTGTCATGTCGCCCACTTTCGACATCCTCCAGAAGCTCGCTGCGGGTTTTGCACTCGATATTGGCGCTCTATTGAGTTCAACGCCTGTTCAACAGGGGGTAGGGCGCAGGAGTTTCACGAAAAACGGCTCCGGCCCCGCCCTGTCGGGCAAACATTACCTGCATCAGGCATTGGCGTCCGATATGTCCAGAAAGCGGATATTGCCCTTTCGAACGCGCGTGAAAGCCCGGAAACTCTCGGATTTCAAAACCCTGATTTCCCACGAAGGGGAAGTCTTTCTCTTCGTTGTCGGCGGAACGATCATGTTTCATTCTGATCTCTACGCGCCGCTCAGGATGGAGGCGGGCGACAGCATATATTTCGACAGCAAGATGGCCCATGCGATCATATCCGTATCCGACGAGGATGCCGATATCATCTGGGTGTGCGACAACATTCGCGGCATGGAAGAGGCCGATCTGGAATTGTATTAGATATTGATGCAGAGTTTCCACGCCAGCGCGTCAGTCGTCTGGCGCTCGGCACCATGACGTTTGGTATGCCGGAATCAGGGCTTGGCGTCATCGCATGGAACCCGCTGGTGTTGAGCACATTCCGCTCCGATGCTTGAAGATCACCATTTTCACAACGGCCTGCCGCTTCCTTATCCAGAACCTCAGGCGCGGCATCTGGAATGGAATGACCATCCCAATCTGACAGATCGACAATAGCTCTCTGAAACCTTGGCAATGCCCTCCTAGCTGTCGTCAGAAACGCTTACCCTATATTGGTAAGGCCAAATATTTTACGAAATGCGTATGCTATCCTCATTCGACCCTTCTTTGGGGTGATTTTAAGCAGGAATCATAAAGTGGCTTGACCAATTTTCCGTTTTGGCTCTATCAAACATGGTCTTATCACGGCACGGGGAGGAAAACCGGGGTGAAAGCATCGTCTGCGGAGAAGCTGCCTGATACGGCTCATGTGCTGTTGAAGCTGGAAAACGTTTCGAAAGAATTTCCAGGCGTAAAGGCCTTGTCGGCCGTCAGCTTCGATCTGAGGGCAGGCGAGGTTCATGCGGTTTGCGGCGAAAACGGTGCCGGAAAATCGACACTGATGAAAATCATCAGCGGCGTCTACCAGCCAAATTCTGGCAGAATGACCTTCAAGGGCGAACCGGTCCAATTTGCCTCGACGCTCCAGTCGGAAGCCGCCGGCATCGCGATCATCCACCAGGAGCTCAATCTCGTTCCCCACCTGACGGTGGCGGAGAATATCTATCTTGCCCGTGAGCCGCGTCGCGGCTTTCTGATCGATCGGAAGCGACTGCTGAACGACGCCAGGCGCTGTCTCGATCGGCTTGGGGTCAATATCGACCCGAATGTACAGGTACGCACCCTTTCCGTCGCGCAGTGCCAGATGGTTGAGATCGCCAAGGCCCTGTCGCTGAATGCGACGGTCCTGATCATGGATGAGCCGACCTCGTCGCTGACGGAACAGGAAGCACAGCTCCTGTTCAAGGTTATCCGCGATCTGAAAAGCCAGGGTACCGGGATTATCTATATCTCCCATCGCCTGGACGAGATGGCCGAGATCGTTGATCGCGTCACGGTCCTGCGCGACGGTCGGTATATTTCGACTGACGACTTCAATGATCTCACCATTGACGACATTGTCGCGCGCATGGTTGGCCGCTCACTCGAAGACAAGTTTCCCGAGCCTACGCGCCAACCCACCGATGAAGTCGTCTTCTCCGTAAGCGGCCTGACAAGGCGAGATGTCTTTACCAATGTCAGTTTTGATATTCGCCGAGGCGAAATCCTCGGCTTTGCAGGCTTGATGGGGGCCGGACGTACGGAAGTCGCACGTGCTGTTTTCGGTGCCGATCCGCTCGATTCCGGTACGATCGTCCTGGATGGCAATGCATTGAAAATTACCGATCCGCGTAGCGGAATCGATGCTGGCATCGCCTATCTCTCCGAAGATCGCAAGGCTCAGGGACTGGCGGTTAAAATGCCGGTCGACGCCAATCTCATGATGGCGCGGATGCAGGCGGTGAGCAGCCAATTTGGTGTCATCGATCGCAAGCGTCACCGCGATGCAAGTCAGCGCTATGTCGATCTTCTGAACATCAAAACCCCGAGCCTCGGTCAACCGGTCCGGCTTCTTTCAGGGGGAAATCAACAGAAGATCATCATCGGCAAGTGGCTGTTCCGCGAACCACGCGTCATGTTCTTCGATGAGCCGACGCGCGGGATCGATGTCGGCGCCAAATTTGCGATTTACCAGATCATGGATGAACTCGCCGCGCGAGGCATCGCTGTGGTGCTGATCAGTTCCGAACTGCCCGAAGTCCTCGGCATGTCCGATCGCATTGCCGTCTTTCAAGGCGGTCGCATCACCGCGATGCTGACAACGCGCGACACGAACCAGGAAGAAATAATGCATTACGCGTCTGGTAGCGGCCGACACGGAGAACAGGGATACGTAGCATGACCGATCTGAGCAGCGAAAAGCCAATAGGGCAGACACAAAACAGGCGCGGTTTGAGCGAGCGGCAAAAGGATGTCATCCAGAAATTCGCAGCCCTCGGCAGCCTGATCGTGTTGACTGCGATATTCGCGGCAACCAGCAGCGCATTCATGACGGTCGGCAACGGCATGACAATCGCCTTGCAGGTGACCTCGATTGCGCTGCTCGGGATTGGCGCTACCTACGTCATCATCACCGGAGGCATCGACCTGTCCGTCGGATCGGTTCTGGCGCTTGCCGGCGTCGTGGCGGCACTCGCAGTCAAGGAGTTGCAGCTTCCAATCTGGATCGGGATGCTGCTTGGGATATTGACGGGATCGCTTTGCGGCCTGATCAACGGTCTTGTGGTTACCAGGCTGAAGCTACCCCCTTTCATCGCAACGCTCGGCATGATGTTGATTGCGCGCGGCGTGGCTCTGCAAATCACCGGCGCGCGCGCCGTTTCCGGCCTCGGAGAGAACTTCGGGATCCTTGGCAATGGTTCCCTGTTCCGGTTTGAATCGATCGATGAGCAGGGTTTCCCGGTCGTCACATTCCCCGGCATCCCCTATCCTGTCGTGCTGATGATCGTCATCGCGATTGTGGCCGCGTTTGTACTGAACCGTACCGTATTTGGCCGGCATATCTATGCAATCGGCTCCAATGCCGACGCCGCGCGACTGTCGGGGGTTAACGTTACGCAGGTAACCGTTTTCACCTATTTGATCTCCGGAACGCTCGCGGGCCTGACTGGCTGTGTGCTGATGTCGCGTCTGGTTACGGCGCAGCCGAATGAAGGCGTGATGTACGAACTCGATGCAATCGCCAGTGCGGTCATTGGCGGCACGTCGTTGATCGGCGGTGTCGGCACGATCTCCGGCACCTTCATTGGCGCGTTTGTGATCGGCATCCTGCGCAATGGCCTGAACATGAATGGCGTCTCCGCCTTCACCCAGCAGATTATCATCGGCCTTGTCATTCTGGTCACCGTGTGGATCGACCAGTTGCGTAATCGCCGCTGATGCGAGCATGATCCCAAAAAGTGTGAAGCGGTTTTTTGGAAAAGATCATGCTTAAACAAAAAGTTAGAGCGGGTTGATAATTCAACTTAAAATATCCCGCTCCAGGAGGATGGGAAGGGACAGAACCTTCCCCGTTTTGAACCCGGATGGGTTCGGTAAAGTGGAGGAAAATATGGGTAAACTTCAAACCGCGCTTCTGGCGTCAGTCATGCTTTTGACCGGGGCGTCCGCGGCTTCAGCCGGTGAAATCGCCGTCATCGTCAAGACGGTGAACTCGACCTTCTGGCAAAATGTCCAGAAAGGCGCAGATGCCGCGATCGCCGATGTCAAGGACAAGCATACGATGACCTTCCAGGGGCCTGCCTCGGAATCGGCCATCGCCGATCAGGTCAACATGGTTGAAAATGCAGTCAACCGTAAGGTCGATGCGATTTTGCTTGCGCCTTCCGACCCCGACGCATTGGTGCCGGTCGTCAAGAAAGCCTGGGAAGCGCGTATCCCGGTTGTGATCATTGACAGCCAGCTCGCAAGCGGCGCTGACAAATATTACCAGTCCTTCCTTTCCACCGACAATAAGAAGGCTGGCGAACTTGCAGCCAAGGCCCTTATTGAAAAGGTTGGAACTTCGGGCAAGATCGCGGTCATGTCCTATGTTGCAGGCGCCGGATCGGAAATCGGCCGCGTCGGTGGCTTTACGGACTACATCAAAGCCAACTCCAAGCTGGAAATCGTCGGCCCTTATTATTCGCAGTCCCAGATGGCAACTGCCTTGAACCAGACGACCGACGTTCTCGCCGCCAACAGTGACCTGAAAGGCATTTTTGGCGCCAATGAACCAACGGCAATCGGCATGGGCCGCGCTATCAAACAGGCTGGCAAGGAAGGCAAGATCACCGCGATCGGCTTTGATGGCAATCAGGACCTGCAAGAGTTTGTAAAAGATGGCACGCTGACCGGAACGGTGGTTCAGGGTTCGTATCAGATGGGCGATATCGGCATTAAAACCCTGCTGAAAATTCTGAACAAGGAAAAGGTCGAAAAAACCGTCGATACCGGCGTTGTGGTCGTGACGAAGGACAATATCGACAAGCCGGAAGCCAAGAACGTCCTTTACTAAGACAAGTTGGCGCACGGGTGTGAAAACCCGTGCGTTTTTTCGACCATGATCGGGTTTCGGGATATCCATCCATGAAGGTTTCAGACAGGCGTAAACTGCCTAATCGCGACGTCTCTTTTTCACTGATGGGCCTAGGCTGCGCCCAGATGGGCAATCTTTACCGCCTCACCAGTTATCAGGAAGCATCTGGCGCCTTTGAGGCCGCCTGGGAAGCCGGTATCCGCTATTTTGATACCGCGCCGTTCTACGGCTATACGCGATCCGAGCGCCGTCTCGGCACGATGGTAACCGACCGGCCGCGTGATGATTACGTGCTTAGCACCAAGGTCGGCCGTATCATGGTGCCGGATAAGACCGTCGGCATGGAAGAGGATGCCTATATCGAACCATTGCCGTTCCGTCCGACCTATGACTATGGCTACGATGCGATCATGCGCTCCTTCGAAGCAAGCCGACAGCGGATCGGTATTTTCGCGCCGGACGTCCTGTATATCCATGATATTGGCCGCGCCACGCATGGCGCCCGTCACCAGCAATACTGGGAACAGTTGACCAAAGGTGGTGGCTTCAAGGCGCTTGCTGAACTGCGCGCCTGCGGTTTGGTCAAAGCCATAGGGCTTGGGGTCAATGAATGGCAGGCTATCGGCGATGCCATGGACGAATGCGATATCGACGTTTCGATGCTTGCCGGTCGCTATACATTGCTGGAGCATGACAGCCTGCCGCTTCTCGATCGGTGTCACCGTGAAGGCGTGGGAATCGTCATTGCGGGCGCTTTCAATTCAGGCCTTCTCGCGGGCAACCGCAAATTCAACTACGCCGAGGCTCCTGCCGATGTTCTCGAACGGGTCGGTGAAATCGAAGCGGCCTGCGATGCCGAAGGCGTTGCCATGCAAGCTGCCGCACTTGCATTCCCCGCATTGCACCCGGCCGTTGTTTCCGTCGTCTCCGGCGCCCGTAATGCCGAACAAATCAAGGCGAATGTTGACTGGTTCGAACAACAAATTCCGGCTTCGTTCTGGACACGGTTGAAAGACAAGGGCGTAATCTCGGCCGATGCGGCGGTTGATGGAGCCTAGGACGATACTCGTCGATGCACACCAGCATTTTTGGTACTCAGCGATCATAAGTGGCTTGCCCCCGAAGGGTGATCCGTTTGGAATGCTAGGTCCTGACCCTAGTGTGGTGAATCTGAAATTCGTATCACTTTGGAGCAGTGTTGCGAACGAATTTCAGATTCAAAGCCACACTAGCAAGATATTGAATCGAGTGTGGTTTACGGATTTGAAGTTCCTAAACGTAGATGCCAGGCAAATGATAGGAACTTCAAATCCACCACACTAGAGCGTGGTGACGATTTAAGGATTTAGGGTTCCCCCGATGCGAGAAGACGCTCTCCGCTTTCATGGGCTTCGTCCATCTCGCTTGTGCTATGATCTGGTTGCGATGAATGCAGACAGCGCCTAGTGCATGGAATGCCTAATGGCCAACACTGGTGTTGAAGCCGGTCCGTTCTGCGTTGGCCATATGGCTCTTCAGGTGCTGGCGGCTTGTAGCCCGGTGATGAGTGTGGACGCACCGTGTTGTAGTGCGCCCATGAGAACGACTCGCCTCGGCATTCCTAACCGCCCCAAGAACTGTCGTTCATAAGGGCGGCAGGTCTTTGATTGTCCTTCTGACGTCAGTTCATACCGAGCAGCCGTGGCAGGAACAATGTCACCTCCGGCACATAGCTCACGATACCGAGGAAGACGAGCGCGGTGAGCAGCCACGGCATGGCCGATTTCGTAACCTCCGTCAGGCCCAGTTTGGATATGGCCGAGCCGACATAGAGGTTGAGTCCCACCGGCGGCGTGCACAGGCCGATCTCCATGTTTACCACCAGCATTATGCCGAAATGGACCGGGTCGACACCGAGCTTGACGGCAACCGGATAAAGTATAGGCGCCATGATCAGCACGATGGCGGATGGCTCCATCACCATGCCGATGAACAGCAGGATGACATTCACCATCAGCAGGAAGCCGATCTTGCCGAAGCCGAGGCTGACGATCCAGTCGGACAGCGTTTGTGGAATCTGTTCCGATGTCAGGATGAAGGCGAACATCACGGCATTGGTGATGATGTAGAGCAGCATTGCAGACATGGCCGCAGAGCTCAGCAGCACTTTCGGCACCTGGCGCAGCGTGATGTCCTTGTAGACCCATACCGCAATGACGAACGCATAGACGGCGCTGACGGCTGCCGCTTCCGTTGGTGTGAATATGCCGCCATAGATACCGCCCATGATGATGACGATCAGCATCAGGCCCCAGACGCTTTCGCGAAAGGCGCGGCCTCGCTCGCCCCAGGTGGCGCGGTCCATGCGCGGATAACCGTTCTTCCATGCGCGGTAGATGGTGGTGGTTCCCAGCATGGAGGCGAGCATCAGGCCCGGAACGACGCCGGCCATGAAGAGTGTGCCGATTGACGCCGACATGACGGGCTGGCCTTCCGGTCCGGTCACGACCATGCCGGAGGTCGCTACGGCATACATCACCATGACGATGGACGGTGGGATGAGGATGCCGAGGCCACCGGCCGTCGCCACCGTGCCGACGCCAAACTGCGCCGGATAGCCCTGCCGGACCATGGCCGGGATCAGGATGGAGCCGACGGCCATGACGGTCGCGGGACTGGAACCGGAAATGGCGGCGAAAAGCGCGCAGGACAACACCGCCGCAAGGCCCATGCCGCCATACCAGTGCCCGACCATGGTGGACGCAAAGCGGATCATGCGCCGCGCCACACCGCCATGGGTCAGGAAGTTCCCGGCCAGGATGAAGAACGGAATCGCCATGATTTCGAATTTCTCGATGCCGGTGAAGAGCTTTAGCGCAATCGAATCCATCGGAATGGAGGTGAAGGCGAAAAGGAAGGCGAAGACGGTGAGGCCGAGCGCGATGGAAACCGGCATACCGGTGATGAGCAGCACCGCGAGGATTGCGAAAATGATGAGCGCGGTCATCCATGTGCTCCCTCTGCAAGATCGTCGGCCTCGTCTTCGAGACCGTCAACAGCACCGTGGTCGTGATGGGCGATGAAGCCCGTTGTGAGGAAGAGGTAAAGCGCCTGGATGAAGCGGAAGCACATCAGCGCGGAGCCGAGCGGTACGGCGAGATAGACGATCCACATGGGTATTTCGAGGTCGGGTGAGGTCTGGCCGCCGCGATGGACGTGATAGACAAAGTCCGTGCCGATCCAGGCGATGATCGCCGTGAAGATGATGCCGCCGGACATGGCAATGATGGTGACGATGCGCCGCGCATTGGCCTGGAGCTTTTCCACGAGAATGTCGACGCCGACATGGACGCCCACGCGTACACCGTATGCCGCACCGAACTTGGCCATCCAGACGAAGAGATAGATGCAGGCTTCCTGGGCCCAGGTCAGCTTGATCGCGTTAATGGCCTTGAAGGCCGAACGCGCCGCCGATTGCAACCAGGGCAGGTCGTTGGTCCTGCCGACGGCGACCATGTCGGCGGCAAAGCCGATGGAGAAACGGTGGACGACCGCAACGAAGATCAGCGCGACGGCCATGGCCATGAGCACGGAAATGAGGATTTCTTCAAAGCGGTCGAGGATACGCAGCAGCATGGCGAACCTCGCTTTCCTGAATAAAGGGGTGCGCGCGCAAGCGCGCACCCCGGCGATGGACAAATGGGCCGTGGGCCGGGTCAGTTCTTGCCGAGCGCGGCGCGGGCTTGCGCGATCAGGTCAGCGCCGACGCGGCTTGCCATTTCGTCCTGTACCGGGCGAAGGGCCTCGACCCATTCCTGACGCTCTTCGTCCGTCAGCTCGTAGAACTCGGTTGTGCCGGCAGCCTTCATTGCGGCAATTGCCCCTTCGTTCTCTTCCTTGGCGATGGAGTTTGCATATTCCGTCGCTTCGGCCATTGCCTTTTCAAGCTGCGTGCGGATTTCCGGCTGGAGCTGCTCCCAGAACGCCTTGTTCACGATCACCGCATAGCCGAGATAGCCATGGTTGGAGAGTGTGGCGTGCTTCTGCACTTCATGCATCTTCTGGGTATACATGTTGGACGGCGGGTTTTCCGTGCCGTCGACGACACCGGTCTGGAGAGCCTGATAGACTTCCGAGAAGGCCATGACCTGCGGAACGGCGCCAAGCGCCTGCATTTCGGCTTCCAGGATCTTCGAGGACTGAATGCGCATCTTCAGGCCAAGGAAATCATCCGGCGTGTGCAGCGGCGAGTTGGCCGACATGATCTTGAAGCCGTTATCCCAATAGGCAAGGCCCTTGATGCCCTTGTCTTCCAGCTTGGCGAGCAGCGACTTTCCAACATCGCCATCGGTGATCTTGCGCAGGTCGTCGTAGCTGCCCATCAGGTAAGGCAGGTCGAACAGTTCGAACTGCTGCACGCCGAGCGGACCAAATTTGGCGAGCGAAGGAGCGAGCATTTGCACGGCGCCGAGCTGAAGCGCTTCCAGCTCTTCCTTGTCCTTGTAAAGCTGCGAGTTGGGATAGACCTCAACCTTGACAGCGCCATCGGTATAGGTTTCCGCAAGCTCCTTGAACTTCTGCGCGCCCTTGCCCTTCGGCGTGTCCGGTGCGACCACGTGGCTGAACTTGATGATCAGCGGCTCGGCAAGCGCCGGCATGGCGGTCGAAAGGGCAATGATGGCGGCACCCGCGAGACGGGTAAAGTTGCGACGTGTTAACATAGATTGTCCTCCAAAATAGAGTCGCCCCTCCAGGCGAGTGCCATTTTATTGCCATCTTGCGCAGCCCGGCGCTATTGTGGGAAACCACAATGCGCGTGACTGGAGGATTGGGGGAAACGTTTCTGAACGAAAATGACAAAGACATTCTGGCCGAGTCTCGCACACGGAACCGCCCGGCCTGGAAAACCGGTTCGGACCCGTGGGATCAGGACAAGGCTTCGCCGCGCTGGCGGCGGCTGGATTTTCTCTCGCTCGTGCCGCTGGTTGCGATCGCGACGCTGGCACTCGGCGTTGCCGCGCTCGTCTGGATCGTCGATCGCGGGGAGGAGCAGCAGGCCCGCGTCAAGATTGCGACCGATGCGCTCTGGGTGGAACAGACCCTTCGCTTCCAGCTTTCCGTGCATGAGGATTTGCTCGTCCGCCTCGCGCTGGATCTGACGGATCCGGCCGTGCAACCCGCGCTGGACGCGCGCATAAAGCTCCATATTGCCACCAATCCGGAAGTGCAGTCCGTGGCTTGGTACGACGCTTCCGGCAAGGTCAGGCATGCTCTGCCCGGCAGCGGTGCGCAGCAGGACGCCACGCTGGTCAACCTCTTGCGCCAGCGCGCGTCCCGGGCAACGCGCCCCGTCTATGGCGATGTCGCGGAAGACGGAACCGTCTCCATCGGCCTGCCACTCACCGGCTCCGAGGGCGTCGTGTTGGCCACGATCTCAATTCCGATCCTGCTCGAACGGCACGTTCCCTGGTGGATCGCCGAACAATACGGCGTGCGCGTCATAAATTCGGCGGAGGAAACGGTGGCAGCGCGGCAGCGGCTGGAGCCGGCTGCTGGCAATCCGCACCATATCATCAGCTTCGATCCGCCCTTGCGCGGCACGCTCCTCCAGATCACGGCCTATGACACGCCGGGCGGCTTCCGCTCAGCGCTGCTCCTTGGCACGATCACTGCGCTTGCGGTCTTCGCGATCTTGGCGCTGCTCGTCCTTTTCATCAACGCCCGGCGTCGGCGCAATGCCGAACTGCGCTTGCGGGGTGAAACCGCCTTCCGCCGGTCAATGGAGGAAAGCCTGACCGTCGGCCTGCGCGCCAAGGACCACAATGGCCGTATCCTCTATGTCAATTCCGCCTTCTGCAATCTGGTTGGCTGGTCGGCGGAGGAGATCGTCGGGCGCATGCCGCCCATGCCCTACTGGGATCCCTCACGCGTCAAGGAGACCGTGGAGCGGCAAAAGCAGCTCCAGATCGGCGGCGTCTTTAGCCAGAGCTTCGAGACGCGGTTCCGTCACCGCGACGGGCGGGAGATCGATGTGCAGGTCTACGAGGCCCCGCTGATCGATGCGGGTGGCGTGCACCGCGGCTGGATGGGCTCGGTGATTGACATCACTGAAACGAAGAAGGCCGCGCGGCGGGCGCGGTTGCAGGACGAGGCTATGGCTCGGACAGGCCGGCTCGTGACACTCGGCGAAATGGCTTCAACGCTGGCGCATGAGCTGAACCAGCCGCTTTCGGCCATCGCCTCTTATGCTACCGGCATACTCAACCTCGTTGATCAGGGCAAGATGGATCCGGCCGTTCTGCGTGGTGCGACGGAAAAGCTCGCCCAGCAGGCGGCGCGCGCCGGCCTCGTCATCCAGCGCGTGCAGGACCTCGCCCGCAAGCGCGAACCGCGTTTTTCCAGAACGCATATCGAGGAGGTCATCGACGAAACCGTTTCGTTGCTGGCGGCCGATGCGCGCGAGCATCGCGTGCGGCTGTTGCCGGAGATTTCCCCTACACCTGCGGTCGCCGCCGACCGGATACTTCTGGAACAATTGCTGATCAACCTCATCCGCAATGGTATGGAGGCTATGGGCGACGGTCGCAGCGGCGACGACCTGCATATCCGCCTCTTTTCCAGGGATAACGACGCGATCGTCGAGATCATCGACAAGGGCGGAGGCATCAAGCCGGAGATCGAGGGACGGCTTTACGACGCTTTCGCCAGCACCAAGGCGCAGGGTCTCGGCATGGGGCTCAAGATATGCCGCTCGATCATCGAACTGCATGGCGGACAGCTCTCGTTCAGGCCGGCCGAAGGCGGCGGCACCGTCTTTAGTGCCGTCTTGCCGGCCATGAAGCAGGAAACAATGTCTCGCGGAGAAGGGCAAGCCGCATGACGGGAACCATTCACATCGTTGACGACGAGGAGGCGATCCGCGATGCGCTCGCCTTCCTGCTCGCCTCGCGAGGGCTTGCCACGCGCACCTGGCCGTCGGGCGAAGCGTTTCTTGCAGCCCACCCCATCGAAGACTGCGCCTGTGTCATCCTTGATGTGCGCATGGGCGGCATGTCCGGGCCGGAGGTGTTCGAGTGGCTGAAGGCGGCAGGCGGCGCGATGCCGGTCATCTTCCTCACCGGCCATGCGGACGTCCCGGTCGCCGTGCGCGCGCTGAAAGCCGGTGCCTTCGATTTCGTGGAAAAGCCGTTTAACGACAACCAGATCGTCGATCTGGCGCTCAGCGCCATTGCTGTCCATGCCGCAGACGTGGCAGATGCAGCCGTCCGCCGGGACCGGGAAACCCGCAAGGAGACCCTTTCGCAGCGTGAGCGCGAGGTGATGCAGCTCATGCTGACCGGTGCCCTTAACAAGCAGATCGCCGATACGCTCGGCATCGCCATGCGCACGGTCGAGGTTCATCGCGGGCGGGTGCTGGCGAAAATGGGTGTACGCAATGCCATCGAACTGGCGACCCTGATGGGGTCAGTTCCGGCAGAGGACGAAATGACGCGCTCTCATGAGCGATCCAGGTCTCCCGGAGGGAACTAACCGGCCAGATTGGCTCCACTCTTGTCGATAACAACCTTCTCGGGGCGCTGTTGCAAAAAAATGGTTAGGAGGGAGCTCAGCTTACCGCAGGACGCAATATTGCGGGCGCCGCTTTGAGGTCAAGGCCCGGCCAAACATCGGACCGCTACACGGGCGTGATTTTCATGTAGCGGATGCGACAGTTCTCCAGCGTGATAGTGAATCGACTGCAACCGCGGAAACCCGCATTGCCGATGTGGACAATCATGCAGGCCCCGCCCTTGTGGACATCAGCCAGCCGGAGCGTCAATCTTGCCCTGGCTCCAAAAAGTTCACGGTCTGACCATGTCTTGATCTCCTCCCGCCCCCGATAGATCAAGCCCCAGTCATCAACCTCGCCGTCCTTTGTAAACAAATTCAGGAACTTGTCGGCAGCGCCGCTATTCACTGCCGTTAATATCTTGTCGATAATTGTGGTCGGCTTCATTCGGGGGTATACTCCAAGAGCCATGACGGATGCATAAGTCCGTCCTCCAAAACGAGATCAACTGGGCACCTGAAGTGCGTTTCCTCGAGGGCCGGGAATTACGATCAAGACCGGTTATCACACCGATGGCCACAACTGCCTCGCTGTTCACTTGGCTCATCCCAGTAAAATTGAAATCTACGGGACAGGTGGCTTCGTCGCGACAGGCAATTCAGCAGAACAAATCATGCAGGAATGCCGGTTGAACGCCGACGTATCTTGCGGCATCCCGTTACTAGGGTCAGGACTTATTAATTTGGTGGAAATGGTGTGAGGCCATCCGTCTGGATACGAGGAGAAAAGGCGAAGGAAATGTGGTTCATTTTCGAGACTGTTCGACAAAGTAGCCAGGCGGATGGACCACATCCTTCGGACACCGAAATGACTGGTGACCTGCTGCGTCAAGCCGCTCAACCGGGGGAACCACCCCGTTTTTCGCGTCTTTCCTTGCAGTTCTTGTCATTTCAGGTGCCATTTTCATCAAATTAATAGGTCCTGATCCTAAAGCTCATTCGGAATTCATTGAGGATTTGCAATGGCCCCCGCCCATCTTTTCCAGTCCGCGCTCGCGCTCACCGATCTTGAGCAATTCTACCGCGAGGTCCGACAAACGAGCGAGGCGCTCCGCGAGCCTCTTTCCGACGCCGATGCGTAGCCCAGCTTCATCAATTTAACGACAAGGAGAAACCAGATGACCACGGATAAGATTGCTCGGAACATGGAAGTAATCGGCGCGGATGGCGTACATGTAGGCATCGTCGACAGTGTCGTCGACGGTCGCATTAGGCTTGCGAAACGCGACAGCGGCGAAGGCCAGCACAAGGGCCATGCGCATTTCATTCATCTCGGTCTGGTCGCTGATGTCGAGGGGCAAAAGGTTCGCCTTTCTGCGAATGCGGCCGTGGCAGTGACGTTCGAGGAAGAGCAGTCGGGAAAGCCGGTCTGACGAGCAAATCGGACAATCGAACTCGGGCGCGTACTCAACCCAATCGCCAGCGTCGAGGTTGGTGTCTTTAGAGCGCATTTCGATCTGATTGAATCAGATCGGCGCTCTAACTTTTGTTTTATCGCGCATCTTCTCCGAAAACCGTTTCACACTTTTCGGGATGCGCTCTAAACCGCGCGAACAGCAAGAGTGGAATTAGCCTGGGCGCCTGGTGATCAGATGATGACAACAATGGAGCATACGATGACGAATCCTTGGCCCGACATCCCCTTCCAGCCTTGGCGTGAGACCTGTGCTGCGGTGCACCTCTACACGCAGGTGATCGGCAAATACAGGCTCGCCCATACTCCCTGGATCAATCATTCCTGGCACGCTACCCTCTACATTAACGGACGTGGATTGACGACTTCGATCGTTCCCGACGGGCCGGGCGGCATAGAGATCGAACTTGATCTGCTCGACCACAAGGTAATTGGCACGGCAAGCGACGGTCGTTCTGCCAGCTTCGCTCTGGTCAATATGTCAGTTGCCGATTTCCATTCCCGTTTTGTCGACCTGATTATGAAAATCGGCGGTACACCGGAATTCCATGGCCAGCCGAACGAGATCGCCGACGGACTTCCGTTTCGTGACGATCACAAGGCGCGGCCTTACGATGCCGATGCGGTGACGCGTTTCTTCCAGGCCTGCGTGCAGGTCGATCGCGTATTCAAGCAGTTTCGCACGGGTTTTTTGGGCAAGGTCAGTCCGGTGCATCTGTTCTGGGGTAGCTTCGATCTTGCTGTGACCCGCTTTTCCGGTCGCGTGGCGCCGCTGCACCCAGGTGGCATTCCGGCTCTTCCCGACAACGTCACATGCGAGGCCTATTCACACGAGGTTTCCTCGGCCGGGTTCTGGCCAGGTGGCGGTGGCATCGATTTTCCCGCATTCTATTCATACGCCTATCCAGGCCCGGAAGGTTTCTCCGAAGCGGAGGTCGCGCCGTCGGCTGCCTATTTCGATGCCACACTGGGTGAATATATCTTGCCGTATGATGCCGTGCGAAAGGCAGACGACCCCGGCTCAACCTTGATGCAGTTTCTCCAGACAACCTATGATGCCGCCGCGCGCCTGGGTCAGTGGAACCGTGCTCAACTGGAATGTGAAAGCGGTGTGCCGCGTCGTCCACGCAGCCTTGACTGATCAGCGATAGCCAATTCCGGCGACGTAATTGAAGAGCATCTGCTCTTGCATCTCTTCTTGCTCGAGCAGGGACTTCAACGTGTCCCGGATATTCACAATGCCCGTGGGCACATCTCTTTCGTCGACTACGGGCATATTTTGCAGGCCTCGCTCACACATGATTTTCCACACATCGTGGAGGTCATCCTGAGGCCTGCATTTGACAATAGGCCTGATCATCAGTTGCGACGCCGGGAATGCCGTCGATGCCGATCTGGCAGTGTGCCGGACGATATTCGATTTGCTCAGAACACCTTGCATGCATCCATCCGTGCTGCACACCACGACAAGGCCGATGCCGGGCCTTGAGAGCACAAGAGCGGCGGCTTGTATGTCTTCATCGATATCGATCACCGCCAGGCGTGCTGATGTCAAAGCATGTATATTGTCAGCAAACATTCAGCCTGATGAACACCTATGACCGCATGGCGATCAGCTTCCGCATCGCGCCGCCTGCTCTGGGCGAATGGCGCGCGCTGACAGCGGTCCTGACCCTACGTCCATTAATACTCAAGCTCCGGTTCGCAACCGGGGCTTTTTTTCGGGGCAAAGACATCGATTTGCTTCGATGAATATGTGTTTTTTTATTTTTTGGATGGTTCGGCCATCTCGAATTCCTATGCGGATCGGCGATAGACGAGGTGCAGGGTTCAGGCCCCGGCAATTGTAACGATATTGGTGCCGATGCCGTCTTGTCTGGAAAATCATCCGGTTAAACGGCACCGAGCGTCACAGGCCGGGCAAGCGCAGCTTCTCCGAGGACGGAAAAATGGCACCGACAACGATCAAGAGCGGCGAATGGAAGAGGACCGTTTTGGAAATTGTCGGACTGTCGGCAATGTTCATCCTGGCCGCTGTCTTCGCCTTGCTTCCAACCGTGTTGAGCCTGTGGCGACATTACTGGACATCGTGACATCACGCGGGATGCGGCGGATTTTGCCCCTGAATGTCGATGTCGTGCAGCTCAATGCCCTCATAACGGGCGCATCGCGTCTGCGCGAACATCATCTTTGGCTCGGTCTGGATGTTTTGGGCGGTACGCTTCTGGACCGTGAGCGTTCCTTGCGGCGCCGATTGGCCGAACTGGCCGAGGCGGGGGCCTTGACCGAAGCCGCTCTGCTTCTTGCCGGGCAAGCGCCATTGGGCCTGTCACTGGTGAGCATCCGTCAGGGCGAGCGGGGCTGGATATGCCGGATGCGGCGCGAGCGGTTGCCAAGAAGAAACTTCGTCGGGCAACATGCCGATCTTGCGGCAGCCTTGATGATCGCCTGCCTTCAGAGCCTGTTCCAAAAGTCGCCATGAGCGGGTGCAGATGGCGATTATCTGCGTTCAGCCTCTCAGACATCGCCGGGGCCGACGGGTGCCCGAAATCCCGAGGCTTCACCGGAAACGAAGGAGAAAACACCGTGATTCAGACTGAAGCATTGAAATCCCGCCTTCACGGGGTCATCACCGCGCTTGTCACGCCGTTCAGGAACGGAAACGTCGATTTTCCGGCGCTCGATAATCTCATCGAATGGCAACTCAGCGAAGGTATCGACGGTTTCGTGGTGTGCGGCACAACGGGCGAAGCCCCGACATTGTGCAAAGAAGAGCGCATCGCCATCATCCGGCGCGCCGTCGAGGTCGTCGGCGGTCGGGTTCCGGTGATCGCCGGGACGGGCACCAATGACACGCGCTCGACCGTTGCGTTCACGGCGGAGGCCGCATCTCTCGGGATTGATGGCGTTCTCATTGTAACCCCCTATTACAACCGCCCGACACAGGAAGGAATTTTCCGGCATTTTGAGGCCGTGGCGGAAAATGTCGAAACGCCGATCATTATCTACAACGTGCCGTCTCGTACCGGGGGCGATCTCGGCTTGCCCACGCTGCGCCGCCTCGCCGGCCTGAGGGGCGTGGTCGGGCTGAAGGACGCGACAGGCGATCTTTCACGGCCATTGGGCGTGACAAATCTCCTCGGCGACGGGTTCCTGCAATTCTCCGGCCACGACGCGACGGCGCTCGGCTTTTGCCAGGCCGGGGGGCGGGGCACGATCTCCGTCATTTCCAATGTTGCTCCGGGGCTTTGTGCGCAGATGCACAAGGCCTGTTTCGAGGGCGATATTCGCCAGGCCCAGTCGATCGACCGCCAGCTTCGCCCATTGTTTGCAGCCCTTGAGAGGGAGACGAATCCCGGTCCGGCGAAATACGGGCTTCACCTTTTGCAGCGCGCCTCTCCAGAGGTTCGGCTTCCCCTTGTGGAGGTCATGCCGGAGACTGCATCGGCCCTGCGTGACGCATTTCAGGAAATCGCCGGAAAGGAAGCCGGCGACGATATAGCCATTCAGCCGGTCGTGTGACGAGCGCATTTGCCTTTCAGGGAACAAATAAAAATATCCTATATGAAGTCACCTATGGGGATGACGAAATATACTATGAAATTTCTATGTTTCTGAAAGTCTTGTCCAATCGAAAACATATGCGTTCATGGATATGTTTTCTTCTGCACGTCGCGGAATTTCAGGAAATGCTGTCGAACGTGTGATGGATAAAGGAGAATTCCCATGTTTGGACGTCTAGGCATGTATTATCCTCTGTACAGGGCATCGCTGGACCGGCAATCGCGGCCGGATGGAGATCTCGACAACGAACCCATTGCAATCGCGGTGCCCGAACCCGGTGAACTGGGTATGCTCCTGCGCATGTCGGGTGTGATTGCCGCGGTTTGCATCGGGGTCGCCCTTGTGGGGTAGAGCGCGGGTTAAGCCGAAAACATCTGCGGACAGGGAAAACGTGACATGAGAAAAGCAACCGATGAAATCTGGCTGCCTTGCCTGAACTATCGCTTTGCAGTCGGCCGTGACCGGCATGGTCACTGGGTGGTGTGCGATACGCAGGGAATGGTCGGCGGTGTCTTCAGGGACCGTGCCTCAGCCGTCAAATTCGCCGTCGATGAGAGCGAGGGTTATCCCGGACAGGTATTCTGTGTCCCGGACACCCAGCCGCTGGGCATAAACGCGATTTTCGGGCGGCGAAGACGATGGTCGAAGATCCTTGGGCGGGCAGTTCATGCCAGGACGCCGGGATATTGACGTTATCTATCCGCGCCCTGAAAGCCCGATGAGTTCCGCTCATCGGGCTTTGGCATTCATCCGGCCACTATTTCATGAGCCAAATATATATAAGATTTTTATTTTTTTGGGACGCCGCCTCTCTCGAACCTTTATGCGGTCTTGCGCCATAGTTCTGCCGGCCCTGCCATCCGCCCCCGCCAGGGCGCGGAGCGCAACAGAGGTAACAGGAAGTCCCGCCGATCGGCGGCTTCCGGAAAAACGAGGCGTATAATGGCACTTGAATATCTTCTCGGTGGCGCAGTGACTTTGTTTATCACCGCCTACCTTGTTTACGCACTTTTGCGGCCGGAACGCTTCTGAAGCGCCGAAAGTCCAGTCCGATGAAGCGGTTGGAACGGACCATCGGGCGATGGCTGGGCCATGTTCGAAAATCTCTCAATCCACGGTTCGACCTTTTGAAGACGGGGAAACCTCCCCGTGCGTCGGACACCATCCTCGGCATGACGCTGGCTATGCTTGCGGTCGTGCTGTTTGCCTGGCTCCTCTCCCGTCTTTTCGGGCTGGGCTGACGCGACCGGGCTCGTCATCAGAAACATCAAGCTGGAGTCACTTATGAGCCAGTCGAAATCCGCGAGCATATTTGACGCTCGCATCCTTGTTCCCGCGCTTGGGGGTGCATTCAGGAAACTTGATCCGCGCACGCTGGCCAGGAATCCGGTGATGTTCGTCGTCGCGACCGTTTCGGTCCTGACGACCATCCTGTTCCTGAAAGATGTCGTCACCGGTGCGGGCAGTCTCGGATTCTCGTTCCAGATCATCCTTTGGCTCTGGTTCACCATTCTGTTCGCCAATTTCGCCGAGGCGGTTGCCGAGGGGCGGGGCAAGGCGCAGGCAGATTCGCTTCGCCGCTCGCGTACCGAGACCCAGGCCAAGCTCCTGGCCAACGGCAACGGTGACGGCGTCAAGGTCGTTCCCGGCACGAGCCTGAAGGTCGGTGACGTTGTCCTGGTGGAAGCCGGAGACATCATCCCGTCGGATGGCGAGGTCATCGAAGGCATCGCATCGGTCAACGAGGCGGCAATTACCGGCGAATCCGCGCCGGTCATCCGCGAATCCGGTGGCGACCGTTCGGCCGTGACCGGCGGAACGCAGGTTCTTTCCGACTGGATCAAGGTGAAGATCACCGCCGCTGCCGGATCGACCTTCATCGATCGCATGATTTCGCTCGTCGAAGGGGCCGAGCGGCAGAAGACGCCGAACGAGATCGCGCTCAACGTCCTGCTTGCGGGGCTGACCCTGATTTTCGTGCTGGCCACCGCGACCATTCCGGCATTCGCGGCCTATGCCGGCGGGGCCATTCCGGTGATCGTTCTGGTGGCGCTGTTCGTCACGCTGATCCCGACCACCATCGGCGCGCTGGTTTCTGCCATCGGCATCGCGGGCATGGACCGGCTGGTGCGGTTCAACGTGCTGGCCATGTCTGGCCGTGCGGTCGAGGCCGCCGGTGACGTCGATACGCTGCTGCTCGACAAGACCGGCACGATCACGCTCGGCAACCGGCAGGCAACCGAATTTCGTCCCATCCAGGGGGTGAGCGAACAGGAACTGGCGGATGCGGCGCAACTGGCCTCGCTCGCCGACGAGACCCCGGAAGGACGTTCCATCGTCGTTCTCGCCAAGGAGAAATACGGTATCCGCGGCCGGGACATGCAGAGCCTGCACGCGACCTTCGTGCCGTTCACGGCCCAGAGCCGCATGAGCGGCGTCGACTTTGACGGGTCGTCGATCCGCAAGGGCGCGGTCGATGCGGTGCTCAAGCATATTGAACTTTCCTCCGCGTCCACGGGAACGCCCCGCGCCAGCGAACAGGTCAAGCGGGAACTGGAGGCGACCGCAAGCGATATCGCCAGGATCGGCGGCACGCCGCTTGCCGTCGTGAAGGATGGCCGGCTTCTGGGCGTTATCCATCTCAAGGATATCGTCAAGGGCGGCATCCGCGAGCGTTTCGCGGAACTGCGCCGCATGGGCATCCGCACGGTCATGATCACCGGCGACAATCCGATGACCGCCGCCGCCATCGCGGCCGAGGCAGGCGTGGACGACTTCCTCGCCGAAGCCACGCCGGAAAACAAGCTCTCCCTCATCCGGGAGGAGCAGGCGAAGGGCAAGCTGGTCGCCATGTGCGGCGACGGCACAAACGACGCTCCGGCGCTGGCACAGGCCGATGTCGGCGTTGCGATGAACACCGGCACGGTCGCCGCGCGCGAGGCGGGCAACATGGTCGATCTCGATTCCGATCCGACCAAGCTCATCGAGATCGTCGAGATCGGCAAGCAGCTCCTGATGACGCGCGGCGCGCTGACGACATTTTCGATTGCCAACGATGTCGCCAAATATTTCGCCATCGTGCCGGCGATGTTCGTCGCGCTTTATCCGCAGTTGAGCGCGCTCAACATCATGGGACTGGCGACGCCGCAAAGCGCGATCCTGTCGGCGATCATCTTCAATGCGCTCATCATCATCGCGCTCATTCCGCTGTCTCTCAAAGGCGTCGCCTACAAGGCAATCGGCGCGGACAGGCTTTTGAAGCGCAATTTGTTAATCTACGGGCTTGGCGGCCTGATCGTGCCCTTCATCGGCATCAAGGCGATCGACCTCGTCATCACCGCCATCGGTCTCGCCTGATCAAAGGAAACGATCCCATGACCATTTTCTGTCTGCTTCTCGGCCTTGCGGTCTTCGGGCTTCTGCTCGTCATGACCAGCGCCGTCGACCGGGCCTGACCGTCCAGCGATCTCGGAGACAATTCAATGTTATTGCAATCCATACTCTTCGTCGTCCTCGTCGTTGGAGGCACAGCCCTCATCTCGTGGCCGCTCGGCCGCTACATGAAATGGGCAATGGACCCGAACCAGGGCCAGGCCGGCGGCTTTACCGCGCTCTTCCGGTCCATCGGCGGTCCAGCCTGCGCGCAGGACCAGAACTGGAAGCGCTACATGGTCGCCATGCTGGCTTTCAACGTGATCATGTTCGTCGTCACCTACGGCATTCTGGCGCTCCAGCAGTATCTGCCGCTGAACCCGGATGGCAAGGAAGCCCTTGAGGGAAGCCTGATCTTCAACACGGCGGCCTCGTTCACGTCGAATACGAATCTCCAGCATTATTCGGGCGAAGTATCGCTGAGCTATCTTTCGCAGCTTGCCGGTCTGATGTGGCTCCAGTTCGTATCGGCGGCCACCGGCATAGCGGCGCTCGCGGCGCTTGCCCGGGGGCTGGCCGGTCGCCCGCTTGGCAACTTCTTCGTCGATGTGCAGCGGGCATCTTTCCTCGTGCTGCTTCCCGTCGCCTTCGTCGTCGCGGTTCTGCTCGTTCTCGGCGGCGCGCCGATGACCTTCGACGGCGCGGCGATCGCCACCACGCTGGAAGGCGTGCAGCAGACCATCGCCCGCGGTCCGGTGGCGGCTTTCGTCACGATCAAGCAACTGGGCACCAACGGCGGCGGCTTCTTCGGTCCCAACTCGACGCATCCGCTCGAAAATCCCAGCTTCT
This sequence comes from Brucella daejeonensis, assembly GCF_014199265.1. Taxonomy (GTDB): domain Bacteria; phylum Pseudomonadota; class Alphaproteobacteria; order Rhizobiales; family Rhizobiaceae; genus Brucella; species Brucella daejeonensis. Next base: position 261,809 of record NZ_JACIJG010000003.1, on the reverse strand, counting down.
GGACCAATATCCTCGAAATGTTCGCCATCATCATCATTCCGATGGCCTGCGTATGGATGTTCGGCAGGATCATCGGCCGTCTGCGTCACGCAGGGGTGATCTTTGCGGTGATGCTGGCCTTCATCGCGATCAAGATCACGGGCGCTGTCTATTTCGAAGCCGCTCCCACCCAGGCATTTTCCAACCTGCCCATCGAACAGACCGTGGGGAACCTCGAAGGCAAGGAGATGCGTTTCGGTCCGTCCGGCGGTCCGCTCTGGTCGGTCCTGACCACTTCGACGTCCAACGGTTCGGTTGGCGCGATGCATGACAGCCTCAACCCCATGAGCGGCCTGATGCCGATGGTCGGCATGTGGCTCAACTCGACCTTCGGCGGGGTTGGCGTCGGCATGATCAACATGTTCCTCTACATCGTGGTCGGCGTCTTCATCGCGGGCATGATGATCGGCCGCACGCCCGAATATCTGGGCTGGCGCGTGGAATCGCGCGAGGTGAAGTTCGCGCTCTTCGCGCTGCTCGCCCACGGTCTTTTCATCCTTGGCGGCACGGCGATCTTCGCAGCGACATCGTGGGGCGCCGATACGCTCAACAATGTCGGCCCGCACGGCTTCAGCGAAATCCTCTATGAGTTCACCTCTTCCGCGGCGAATAACGGCTCCGGCTTCGAGGGGCTGGGAGATAATACCGTGCCATGGAACCTGTCCACCGGCATCGTGATGCTGCTGGCCCGGTTCATTCCGATCATCCTGCCGCTTGCCATCGTCGGTTCGCTGTCGGCCAAGCGCCGCAGCGCGGAATCGGGCGGCACGCTCAGCGTCGAGGGCGGCGTCTTCGCCACCATGCTGGCCGCCACCATCGTCGTCATAGGCGCGCTCACCTTCTTCCCTGCGGCAACGCTTGGGCCGATCGCCGAGCACCTCATGTTCATGAACTGATCCGGAGACCGGAATCATGCAATCACTACTAGCAAGCACCCGTATCGCAGCCGCGACAATGCTGATTTGCGTCGCCGGCTACGCGACCGCCGTCTGGGCCGTGGCCCAGACGATTACCCCGGACACCGCCAACGGCTCGCTGATCGTCGGTCAGGATGGCAGGATCGTCGGCAGCCGCCAGGTGGCGCAGGCCTTCACGCGGCCGGAATATTTCTGGCCCCGGCCATCGGCCGTCGATTATGACGGCGCTGGCGCTGGCGGCAGCAACTGGTCGCCGACGAGCAGCGAAGTTGCCGATCGCGGCCGGGAGATGGTAGAGCGTTACGGCGCGACACCGGAAAACCCGCTGCCTGCCGATCTTGCCGCAGCCTCGGGCGCCGGGCTTGACCCGCACATCTCGGAGGCGGCAGCCCTCTATCAGGCGGCGCGGGTCGCCGGGGCGCGGGGTCTGGACCGGAACAGGGTCGAAACCGTGATCCGCGACGCCGCTTTCTCGCCGGGCGGGTTTCTGACCGGGGAACGCGTCGTCAACGTCCTCGAACTCAATCTGGCGCTTGACAGGTTGTAAAAGTGGCGGCGGCAGTCCTTCGACTGCCGCAACCGCTGATGGGAGTTGAAGATGAGCCTCCAGGATCAGGCGGGCGATGTAAAGCGGCCTTCCCCCGACGCCTTGCTGGAAAAGGCGGAGCGGGAGACGCGCGGTCGTCTCAAGATCTTTCTCGGCGCGGCCCCCGGCGTCGGAAAGACCTATGAAATGCTGATTTCAGGACGCGCCCGGATGGCCGATGGCGATGACGTCGTGATCGGCGTGGTCGAGACGCACGGCCGCAAGGAGACGGAGGCCCTGGTCCACGATCTGGAAGTCATTCCGAGGGCGAGGATCGACTATAAGGGCCAGATTCTGGAAGAAATGGACCTCGATGCGGTGCTGGAACGCAAGCCGCAGCTTGTCCTGGTCGATGAACTGGCGCATTCCAACGCTCCCGGAAGCCGTCATCCGAAGCGCTATCTCGATGTCCTCGAACTTCTGGGCCGTGGTATCGACGTCTATACCACGCTCAATATTCAGCATGTCGAGAGCCTGAACGACGTGGTGGCGCAGATCACCCGTATCCGGGTTCGGGAAACCGTTCCCGATTCGATCATCGACAAGGCCGACGACGTCGAGATCATCGACGTCACGCCCGACGATCTCATCAAGCGCCTGCATGAGGGCAAGGTCTATCTTCCCAAGACCGCCAAACGGGCAATCCAGAACTATTTCTCGCCGGGCAATCTCACCGCTCTTCGCGAACTGGCGCTGCGCCGCACGGCGGAACGGGTCGACGAACAACTGCTGCGCCACATGCAGGCCCATGCCATCGAGGGGCCATGGCCGGCGGGCGACCGGGTGCTGGTCTGCGTCGATGACGATCCGCGCGGGCCTTCACTGGTCCGCTACGCCAAGCGGCAGGCCGACCGCCTGCGCGCGCCCTGGGCGGCGGTCTATGTCGAAGCGCCGCGATCCACCAATCTTTCCGAAGAGGCCAAGGACCGCATTGCGGCAACCCTGCGGCTGGCCGAACAGCTCGGCGGCGACGCCATAACGCTGCCGGGGCATCATGCCGCCCGCGAGCTCCTGCGCTATGCGGGCGAGAACAATTACAGCCATATCGTCGTTGGCAGGTCGCGCAAGACGCGCTGGCGGGAGTTTCTGGAAGGATCGATCTCCCATGACCTGATCCGGCATTCCGGCGACATCAGCGTCCACGTCATCTCGGGCAGGGAACGCGCCGACATGCCGCGCAAGGGCCTTGTGCAGGCGCGCTCCCGCCGTTTCCGCATCCAGCCTTATCTCTGGAGCGTCGGCTATGTCGGCGTGGCCCTTGCCTTCGGCATATTGCTCTCGCGGATGCTCGATGTCCGCAATATCGCGCTGGCTTTCCTGATGGCCGTGCTGGCCTCGGCTGCGACCGCCGGTCTTTTGCCGGCGCTCGTTGCATCGCTGGCCGGTGCGCTGGCCTTCAATTTCTTCTTTCTGGATCCGCTCTACACGTTCACCATCCGCGATCCCGAAAGCATGATCGCGTTCCTTTTCTTCATTGGCGCGGCCCTCATCACCAGCAATCTTGCGGCTCGCATGCACCGTCAGGCGGCGGCGGCCCGCCAGCGGGCGCGCACCACCGAGGAACTCTATCGCTTCGCCAGAAAGCTTGCCGGCGCCGGTACGCTGGACGATGTGCTTTGGGCGGCGGCGCATCAGATCGCCTCGATGCTCAAACTGCGCGTCGTCATTCTTCTTCCCGAGAATGGAACCGTGACCGTCCGGGCGGGTTATCCACCGGACGATACGCTGGTCGACGCCGATATCGCGGCCGCGCACTGGGCATGGGAGCACAATCACGCGGCCGGGCGCGGATCGGACACGCTACCGGGCGCCAAGCGCCTCTATCTGCCGCTGATCACCGGCAAGACGCCGGTCGGCGTCATTGGCCTCGACAGCGACAAGGACGGGCCGCTGCTCACGCTGGACCAGCAGAGGCTTCTCGACGCGCTGGTCGATCAGGCGGCTGTCGCCATCGAACGCATCCAGCTTGTCGCCGATGTGGACAAGGCCAAGCTCGCGGCAGAGGCCGACAAGCTGCGCTCGGCGCTGCTTGCCTCGATTTCCCACGACCTCAAGACGCCGCTTGCGGCGATCATGGGGGCAGCGGGAACGCTCCATGATTATTCGAACGGGATGCCTGAAAAGGATCGTGCGGAAATGCTGTCCACAATCGTCGACGAGGCGGAACGGCTGAACCGCTTCATCGCCAATCTCCTCGATATGTCGCGGCTCGAAACAGGCGGGATGACACCCAACGCCTCGCTGCAATATCTTGGCGATATCGTTGGTTCCGCGTTGCGCCGGGCGCAAAAGATAATGTCCCGCCACAAAACGGTCACCGACATTCCCGCCAACCTGCCGATGCTCAGGATCGATCCGGTCCTGTTCGAGCAGGTCCTGTTCAACCTGTTCGACAATGCGGCGAAATATGCGCCGCCCGGCACCACGATCCGCATCGGCGCGTGGCAGGATGAACAATGGGTGACGATCCAGGTCGTCGATGAAGGCCCGGGTATCCCGGCCACGGATCTCGAACGGATATTCGACAGTTTCCATCGCGTGCGCAAGCGTGACCTCGTCCTTGCCGGTACGGGGCTGGGGCTGTCGATCTGCCGGGGCTTCGTCGAAGCGATGGGCGGAACCGTCACCGCCGGCAACAGGGCCGATCGCAGCGGCGCCATCTTCACGATTCGTATGCCGGTATCGACCGATATGCCAAAACTGGAAGAAATGTGATGACCAATCCGACCGTCAGAATTCTTGTTGTCGACGACGAGCCGCCGATCCGGAAATTGCTGCGTATCGGCCTGACCGCCGAAGGCTATGCAATTCTGGAGGCGACCAACGCGCTGGACGCCATGCAGAAGGTCGGGAGCGAGCATCCCGACCTCATCCTCCTCGACCTCGGCCTGCCCGACATGCAGGGACATGACCTTCTGGCCAAATGGCGCGCCGAATTTCTTGAACTCCCGATCATCATCCTGTCGAGCCGCACGGACGAAGCGGGCATCGTCAAGGCGCTCGAACTGGGCGCCGACGACTATGTAACCAAGCCCTTCGGCACGAGGGAACTCGTCGCGCGCATTCGCGTCGCCCTTCGGCACAGGCTCCAGCAGCAGGGAGAGCGGCCGATCTTCCAGACCGGGGACCTGTCCGTCGATCTCGTCAAGAGGATCGTGAAAGTCGGTGAAAAGGAGGTGAAGCTTTCTCCGAAGGAGTACGACATCCTGCGGGTCCTGGTACAGCACGCAGGCAAGGTCATTACACATCAGCACCTGCTCAATCAGGTCTGGGGTGTCTCGGCCGACGTCCAGTATCTGCGCGTCTATGTCCGCCAGCTTCGCCAGAAGATCGAACGAAGCCCGGATGAACCGCAATATATCACAACCGAGACCGGGGTCGGCTACCGGTTGCGCGAAGTCGAATGAAGCCGACAGGAAAAACAGGTGGCCAAGGCGGCGACAAACGAATGGAAGCAGGCAAGTTCATGCAGATCTCTGAGGTCATGAAGTCGGACGATGTGCTCATCGACGTATCGATTTCCTCGAAACCCAAGCTCCTCAAATTCGTGGCGGAAACCGCTGCCGCCAGACTGGGTGTCGCTGCGGAGGAAATTCTGGGCGCGCTGCAGGGCCGCGAAGAGTTGGGATCGACCGGCATCGGTGCGGGCATTGCCATCCCCCATGCCCCGGTAAAAAGCATAAGCGCGCCGTTCATACTGCTGATACGGCTGGCCAAGCCGATCGATTTCGAAGCCGTGGACGAGGAGCCGGTCGATATCGTCTGCCCGATTCTGACGCCGCAGGGCGATCAGGGCCATTATCTGAAACTTCTCTCGCAAATCGCGCGCCAGCTTCGATTGCCCGATGCAATCAAGGCCATCAGAAGCGGCGCGGATCAGGAAACCATCTATAGGGCCTTTGTCGAATGTGACGGCTGAAAATGCCGGAGACGCAAGGCGTATCCTACGCTTGAGCCGTGGCGCGTTTCGGTTTCAGGCGCAGGATGAGCGGCACGAGGACGAGCGTCACCGCCGGGAACACCAGCCAGTTGATCGTCTCCCAACCCGAAGAGTGCAGCAGCGAACCGGCAAAGAACGAAGCGCAGGCCACGGTGCCGAAGACGATGAAATCGTTCGCGCCCTGCGCCTTGCCGCGTTCGGCGGGCGTATGGCAATCGGTCACCATGGCGGTGGCCCCGATGAAGCCGAAATTCCAGCCGATGCCGAGAAGGATGAGCGCGCCCCAGAAATGGCCGACATCGAAACCGCCAAGTGCCGTAATCGCGGCGAAGGCTATCAGCACGAGGCCCAGCGCGGTGATCTTTTCCTTGCCGAAACGGGTGATGAGCTTTCCGGTAAAGAAGCTTGGACCGAACATGGCCAGCACGTGCCACTGGATGCCCAACGCGGCGTTATCGACGGAATGGCCGTGCCCCACCATCGCGATGGGCGCCGCCGTCATCACGAATGTCATCAGCGCGTAGGAGCAGACGCCTGCGGCAACGGACAGGATGAAGCGGGGCGAGCGGAGGATTTCGGCGAGCGGGCGGCCTGTATCCACCGGCGCTCCGGCAACTTTTCTGACCTTCGGCGCCCGCAGCAGCATCAGGACGGGCAGGGCGAGCAGTCCGAGGATCGCAAGGCTGAGAAAGCTCCCGGCGAACATTGCATCGGGAATGGTGTCGCGCGTCCAGATAACGAGCTGCGGACCGACAATCGCCGCAACGAGACCGCCGACCATGACCCAGGAAATGGCCCGCGCCTTCATGTCGTCGGTCGCCGCATCGGTGGCCGCGAAACGGTAGCTCTGCACATAGGCCGCATATAGTCCGGCGGTCAGCGTGCCCAGACAGAAGATGACGAAGGAAGCGGCAAAAATGCCCATCGTCGTGATCACGCCGGAAAGTGTGCCGACAAGCGCACCCAGCATATAGGCGTTGCGCCGCCCGAACTGGCGCATCAAGAAGGCCGCGGGCAGGGTTCCCAGCGCAAGGCCGAGATTGAACAGGCTGACAGGGAGGGTCACAAGCGTCGGATCGGACGAGAGTTTCTGCCCGACAAGCCCGCCGAGCGAGACCACGATGGGCGGGCTTGAAGCGCCAAGCGCCTGCGCGATCGTCAGGACAATAATATTGCGTCGTGCGGCCGAAACATCGGTCATCGTCAACCCTTCCCTCTGGAAAATTGGGAAGGTTTTATCCGAAAGCGGACTTGTCGGCAAAATCATTATCAACGGCAGGCGAAAACTTTCGGTGCGGGGCGGGCGGCATGTCGTCCGGCTGTCATGGAGTGCTTCTAACACTATAGCTGCAAATTCGTCAGGTCGTGGCGAAAAGGGTGATTTTCGAGCACCGGAGCGGAGCATACTTGAACGTATGTGAGCACCGGAGCGCAGACAAATCGCTCTTTGCAGCCCGACATCACGAAGAATGCAACTGTAGTGTCAATTTGCAGTTCCACCGGTCGTTAGGAAGCCAGCAATGTCAGAGAATCTTTCCCAGCAAAGTCTGTTTAGGACCAGCCAGTTGGAAGAAGCGGATGCGGAACCGCGCAACCTGTCCGATAACCCCACCATGGGGGAAATCATCGGCCGTCGCTTTTCCCGTCGCGGCTTTCTGCGCGGCTCGCTTGCCGTTTCCGCCATCGCGGCGACGGTCAGCCCTGCGGCTCTGCTGAGCGCGGGCGAGGCACGCGCCGCCTCCGGCTCGGCCTTCAACTTCAAGGAAGTGGAAGCCGGTGTGGATGCCCGTCACCATGTCGCCGAAGGCTATGATGCCGACGTGCTTTTGCGCTGGGGCGACAAGCTTTTCGCCGATGCGCCGGAATTCGACCCGACCAGACAGTCCGCCGAAGCGCAGGCGCGCCAGTTCGGCTATAACAACGATTATGTCGGCTATATTCCGATCGACGGTTCGGCGGAGCACGGCCTTCTCGTGGTCAATCATGAGTACACCAACCCGCATCTGATGTTTCCCGGCCTCGTCAAGATCGTTGACGGCAAGGTCGAACAGGCGCCGCTGTCAAAAGAGCAGGTGGATATCGAAATGGCCGCGCATGGCGGCACGATTGTCGAAATCCGCAAGCAGAACGGCAAATGGCAGCCGGTTCGGGAAGGCGCAAACAATCGCCGCATCACCGCCAATACCGAAATGGCGCTGAGCGGTCCGGTCGCTGGTCATGATCGCGTCAGGACCAATGCCGATCCGTCGGGAACCAGGGTTTTCGGCACGGTCAACAATTGCGCGGGCGGCGTCACCCCGTGGGGCACCTACATCATGGCCGAGGAAAACATCCACGGCTATTTCATGGGCGAACTGCCGGAAGGCCACGCCGAAAAGGCCAATTACGAGCGCATGGGCATTCCCGAAGGCGCTTATGAATGGGGACGCTTCTACGACCGTTTCGATGTTTCAAAGGAGCCGAACGAACCGAACCGTTTCGGCTGGATCGTCGAGGTCGATGTGTCCGATCCGAACTCGGTTCCCAGAAAGCGGACCGCCCTTGGCCGTTTCAAGCATGAAGGTGCGGAATCCATCGTCAGCAAGGATGGGCGCGTCGTCTTCTATCTCGGCGACGACGAGCGTTTCGACTATGTCTACAAGTTCGTGACGGCGGGCAGGTTCAACCCGGATGACCGTGCGGCCAATATGGATCTGCTCGATGAAGGCACGCTTCATGTGGCGAAATTCCATGAGGACGGCAAGGTCGAATGGATGCCGCTGGTGTTCGGCCAGGGTCCGCTGAGCGAACAGAACGGCTTCAAAAGCCAGGCCGACGTGCTGATCGAAACGCGCCGTGCGGCCGATCTTCTCGGCGCCACCAAGATGGACCGCCCGGAGGACGTGCAGCCGAACCCGGTCAATGGCCGTGTCTATGTCATGCTGACCAACAATACCAAGCGCAAGGACGATCAGGCGGATGCCGCCAATCCGCGCGCCAGGAACGCCTTCGGCCACATCATCGAGATCGCGGAAGACGGCGAGGATTTTGCCGCCACCGCCGGCAAGTGGGAAGTGCTGCTGAAATGCGGCGATCCTTCGGTCGCGGAGGTCGGAGCAAGCTTCTCCACCGATACGACGCGCAATGGCTGGTTCGGTATGCCGGACAATGCCGCCGTGGACAGTGCGGGGCGCCTGTGGGTCGCAACCGACGGAAACAGCAACAAGGCGACGGGCCGCACCGACGGGCTTTGGGCCGTCGATACGCAAGGCGATGCGCGCGCGACGTCGAAACTGTTCTACCGCGTGCCGGTCGGAGCCGAAATGTGCGGCCCGCTATTCGCGCCGGATGACGAGACGGCTTTCGTCGCCGTGCAGCATCCGGGCGATGGCGGCGAGGATTGGGACGGTCATGGCCGCCCGTCCTATTACGAGGACCTGTCCACCCGCTGGCCGGATTTCAAGGACGATATGCCGGTCCGGCCCGCCGTGGTGGCGATCACCAAACAGGGCGGCGGCAAGATCGCTATTTAAGTGTTGCGCAAGGCCCCCGGCGAAATCCGGGGGCCTTCGCCAAAGCTTCATCGAGTTCAGCACCGCTGACAGGAAGTGGGCGAGTTCCTCAAGGCCGAATAGGTTCATTTAATGGAGTCGCAATGGAGCTGCGGAGAAATCCGCGGCTTTTTTTCTCTCTGTGCATGGCGAAAGCCCGACATGGAAGTTTTGCTCCGGCGCGGTTATGTTGCGGCAGCAAAGCGATGGAGAGACCATTGAAGATTTTCGTTTTCGGCAGTGTCAACGTCGATGTCAGCGCCAGAATGCCCGTCCTGCCGCGTCCGGGGCAGACCGTGAACGCCACCGGCTATGGCATAGGCCTGGGCGGCAAGGGGGCCAATCAGGCCGTTGCGGTCGCAAGACTTGGCGGGGAAATTCGCTTCGTCGGGGCCGTGGGCAATGACGCCTTCGGCGCGCTTGCGGTCAGGCAGATGCAGGAATTCGGCCTCGACACCGATGGCGTGCGCGTGATCGAGGGGGTGGATACCGGCATGGCGATCATTCAGGTCGAGGAAGCGGGACAGAATACGATTGCGGTCTGCGCCGGTGCCAATGCGCGCTGGTCGGCCGCCGATATCGATGTCTGTGCCGCCGACATTGCCAGGGCAAAGATCACGCTGTTGCAGCGCGAGGTTCCGCATGAAGCCAATCTGGCGGTGGCGAAAGCCGTGCGGGCGGCGGGCGGCACGGTTCTGCTCGATCCGGCGCCGGTGGGCGATGCAAGCCGCATGGCCGATCTCATCGCCGTGACCGACATCATTTCCCCCAACGAAACGGAAGCGGCCGAGATCACCGGCATCGAGCCGACCGATCTCGCTTCGGCGGAAGCCGCCGCGCGCATTCTTCTGGAGCGCGGCCCGAAGATCGTCGTCGTCAAGCTTGGCGGTCGCGGCGCGCTTCTGGTGACGGCGGACGAGGTGAAACACTTCGCGCCGTTCAAGGTGAAGGTGGTGGATACGGTCGCGGCGGGCGACAGTTTCAATGGCGGTTTCGCGACCGCATTTTCGCAGGGCCAGTCCCTGCACGATTGCGTGCGATACGGTTCGGCTGCCGGTGCGATCGCCGTCACGCGTGTCGGCGCGGGAAGCGCTGCGCCGACGGCGGCGGAAGTGGCGGCGCTGCTGCAAAGCCAGCCCTGAACCTGCCTTCGCAAATTATGGCAAAGTGACGATCAGGGGCGTTTTACGCCGGTTTCGCTCAATATGAGCGGAGAAAGGCACGAAAACACCACGTCAAACAAGGCAAAAAAGCCGCGAAAACAAGGCAATCGCGGCTTCTTTGTGGCCAAATCATGATTTAGAGCGTTGCAAGGCGCTCGGTCAGCAGATTGAAGAAGCCGTCCGCGTCCACATCCTTGATGAAGAATGCGTTCCTCGGGCGGTCGGTCACTTCCCACCAGTCGACGACCGTTTCGCCGATGGTCAGCTCCGAATTGATCTCGATTTCGACATTGCAGTGACGGCCGGAATAAAGTTCCGGCTTGAGGAGATAGGCGATGACGTTCGGATCGTGCAGCGGGCCGCCATCGGTGCCGTATTTGGCCTCGTCATAGCGCTCGAAGAATTCGAGCCATGCCGCGACCACCTCGCCGACATGGGTGCCGATGCCGCGAATGGCGGCGATGCGCTTTTCGGTCGTCAGCACCTTGTGCGTGACGTCGAGCGGCATCATGGTGATCTGAATGCCGGATTTGAAAACGACAGATGCGGCGTGCGGATCGACATAGATGTTGAATTCCGCCGAAGGCGTGATGTTGCCGCCCTCGAAATAGCCGCCGCCCATCAGCACGATTTCCTTGACGCGTCCGGCGATCTTCGGCTCGCGGATCAGCGCGGAAGCGATGTTGGTCAGCGGCCCGAGCGGGCAGAGCGTGACGGTGCCCGGCTCTTCCTTCATCAGCGTTTCGATGATGAAATCGACGCCGTGCTGCGGCTGGAGCGGCATGGTCGGGGCGGGCAGGTCATAACCGTCGAGGCCGGTCTTGCCATGGACGTTTTCAGCCGTCACGAGCGGGCGCACCAGAGGGCGAATGGAGCCTGCGAACACCTTTGTTTCCGGCTTTTTCGCCACTTCGCAGATCGTGCGCGCATTGATCTCGGTGCGCGCCAGCGGGCCGTTTCCGGCGACGGCGGTGATGCCGAGAATGTCGAGTTCGGGGCTTGCCAGCGCCAGAAGAATGGCGACTGCGTCGTCCTGTCCGGGATCGGTATCGATAATGATTTTACGGGCCATGATAGGTTCCTGATGAGGGAGGAGATTATGCGTTGCGCGCAGCACTGACCGTCTGGTCGACAAGCGCGTCGAAGGAGATTTTCGCCGGACGGCGCATATAGGTGACGATGTCGTCGGCAAGGAGCGGTTTCGACCAGCGGTCGGCAATAATGCCGCACCCGTTCTGGATGGCGATGACGCAGAGGATTTGCGCCGCGTTGCAATCCACGTCATGGCCGATGCCGCAGACGATTTCGAGCGTGCGGTCGAAATCGCCTTCGCCGAACCAGAGCGCGATCGCTTGCGCGGCTGCGTTCGGATAGACGTGAATCCAGTTATATTCGGCATATTCCGCGTCGCATTTCGCCCACGCGTCCTGCCAGTTGCCGGCGGAGCGGCAGGCCGCGAGCGCGAAGGCCAGCACCGCGCCATATTCGGTCTCGTCCGGGAAAAGCGCTGCGGTCGAGACGAGCAATTCGCGCGTGTCTTTCACAACGAAGGCGTGCGCCGCCATGACGGCATTGAAAACCTCGCCCAGAATACCGTTTCCGGCATGGGAGATTTCCGCATCCATCCATGCGAGGCGCGCAGCTTCGCGGGCGCGCCCCGGCACGACCATGCCGCAGATGACGCCGCGCATCTGCGCGCCGATCCACTCGTCGAACGGGTTGTCGCAGGTGCCGGTTTCGGGCGGGGTGAGGCCGCGCCGCATGTTCGAAAGCGCGATTGCCTCCGCCGACCAGCCAAGCGGGATCAGCGAGGTCCAGCGCTCGGCGATATCGGCGCCGGTCACGGCAGAACCCTTGTCGCCGAAGGCTTCCAGAAAGGCGATCTCGAAGGTGATGTCGTCATTATAGGTGTTGGGTTCGCGCACATAATCGCGGATCGGGCCGAAGACTTCGGCAATGTTTTCAGCCGTATAGCCTTCCAGCGCCGTGCCCGCCGCAGCGCCTGTGAGCTGCGCCAGCCAGCCGGCGGCGGTGCGGTCGCGGAAATCCTGCGATGCAAGGTCGTAGGCCACATCGTCAGGCCATTGAACCGCAGCGTCGAATTCTTCCCAGCACGAATAGCGCAGGGTCTTTTGCGACGGGTGGTTCGGGTCGGGCCGCGCCGCGCGCATCAGGATGCGCAGGCGCATGTCGATGCGGTAGAGCGTTTCGAAATCGCCGCGTTCCAGCGCCGCCAGCCCGTCGCGCAGAAGCGCCTCATAGGGCGCGAGGACGAAGCCCTTGTTTTCCAGCGATTGCAGCGCGCCAGCCATCAGGCATTCGGGCGCGGCCGATCCCGGCACATTGCTTTTCCAGAACAGGGCGACGAGATCGTCCTGCGCCTTCATGACGGCGCTTGCATCCCATGTCTGTTCTTCCGCCGTGCGCACCACGGGTTTGGTGTCGCGCAGCAGGTCGCGGGTCAGTTCCCAGGCTTTCATTTCATTCTCGTTTCATGAATTTTTGAGCTGGCGCGCCCGCTTCTGGCGGCGCGCGGCGTGGACCGTCAGCACGACGACCGGGACGAGATAGGGTATCATCTGCATCAGTTCGAAAGGCAGTCCAAGGCTCTGGAGCGTAATGGCAAGCGATTCCGCCGCCGCCAGAACGAGGCTTGCGACCAGCGTTCCCCAGGCGGTGCCTTGCCCCATCACTTCCGCTGCAATGGCGATGAAGCCGCGACCGGCGGTCATGTTCTGGCCGAACCATGTGACATAGCCGAGCGAGAGATATGCGCCTGCCGCGCCGCCGAAAAGGCCGGAGAGGACGAGCGCCATCATCTGCACGCGACCTGTCTGGATACCGGCGGCGCGCGCCGATTTCGGGTCCACGCCGGTGGCGCGCAGATGCAGGCCGAAGCGCGTGCGCATCATGAGAAGGCTCACCGCCGGAACCGCGAGAAGGGCGGCGAAGGACAAGACATGGATATTGCCGATGAAAGGCACGGCAAGGCTTGGCAGCGAGCCGCTCTTCAGCGCGCCCGACATGCCCTTGTCGCCGGTTGCGAGATAAAGCCCGAGCGTGGTCGCGGCCGCTGCGGCAATGTTGAGCGCGATGCCGGTCATGATGAGGTCGGTGCCGAGCCGGTTGACCGAAAACGACATCAGCCAGCCGAGAAGCGCGCCCGTCAAAAGCGCCGCCAGAAGGCCGACAGCCGGGCTTGCCGTTGCCGCACTTGCCAGAACGGCCATGAGCGCCGCCGACAGCATCATGCCTTCCATGCCGATATTGAGCACGCCCGCCCGGTCGGAGATCATGACGCCGAGCGCCGCCAGCAGCAAAGGCGTGGCCACGCGCAGGACCGTGCCGATAAAGGTCGGGTCGAGGATTTGTGCGATAACGGCGCTCATGCCTGCTCTCCTTCGCGGTTGCGCAGGTTTCGGATCAGCCGCAGCACGGTCGGATGATTGTGGATGACGCTTGCCGTCGCTCCCACCATGATCGCCGCCGTGACGACGCCCACCATTTCGGTCGGGATGTTCATGTTGCGGGCGAGAAGATCGCCGCCGACCTGCACGAAACCGAGGAAAAGCGCTGCCGGAACGAGCAGGAACGGGTTTTCGCGGGCGAGGATGGCGACCACCAGACCGGTCCAGCCATAGCCGGGCAGGTCGAGCCAGGCAAAACGGGCATGAAGGCCCAGCACTTCCAGTGCGCCCGCCATGCCTGCCACCAGCCCGCCGACGATCTGGGCGCGCATGATGATGCCTTTCAGCGGCAGGCCGAGATGATGGGCAAAGCCCGGGCTGGAGCCGGCGATACGGATATTGAGACCGGAACGGGTCCAGTAGAGCCAGATACCGCCCGCGAAACAGGCGAGAATGGCGATGATCGAGCCGCTGTTGAGGCGCGTGCCGGCGAGCAGGCGGTCGAGCTTGGCTTCCGGCGGAATCCTGAGCGACATCATCCCGCCCGCATTGGGATCGCGGATGACATAGTTCAGCACGAAAAGGCCGAGAAACAGGAAGGCATAGTTCAAAACGAGCGAGGTCACCATTTCCGATGCGCCGAAACGCAGGCGAAGCGCCGCCGGAATGGTGCAGGCGAAACTGCCTGCCGCCGCACCGCATAAAATGGCGACCGGCAGCGAGAACCAGCCGAGCGAGGGCAGCAGCACCGCACCCGCCACCGCGCCGAGTGCACCGAGGAAGAAGCCGCTTTCCGCGCCCAGATTGAACAGGCCGGAACGGAACATGATGGTGATGGCAAGGCCGGTCAGCATGATGGGCGTCGCCGCTTCCACCATATTGCCCATATGGCGGATGCTGCCGAAGGGGCCGAGAAAGAAGGTCTTCAGGATCGCAGCCGGATTGTCCTGCATCAGCGCCAGCGGCACCAGCAGAACGGCCATGATGACGCCGATCACCAGCACGGTCAGGAAGAATGGAATGAGATGGGAGATAAATCTGCGCATCAGGCGGCCACCCTGGTTCCGAGCATGTAGGGGCCGAGCGTGGCAGGCGTGATGTCAGGCCCGTTTTCCAGAACAGCGGTGATGCGTCCGTTGAAGAGAACGATAATGCGGTCGCTGAGGCGCAGCAATTCGTCGAGATCGGCGCTGACGAGCAGCACGGCGCAGCCGGTCTGCGCCGCTTCGTCGATGCGGCGGTGCAGGAAGGCGGCCGCCGATACGTCGATGCCGCGCGTGGGCTGATCGGCGATCAGGAATTTCGGATTGGTGGCAAGCTCGCGCGCGGCGATGAGTTTCTGCGCATTGCCGCCGGAAAGGGAATCGAGCCTTTCGGTGATGGCGCCAGCGCGCACCGAATATTGCCTGATCATCCCGCTGACGCGGGCCTTGATCGCGTTCCAGCGCAGGAATGGGCCGCGATCGGTTTCACGGTTGCCATCCGTTCCGGCAATGGCGTTCTCAGCCAGGGACAGGCCCGGCGCGCCGCCTTGCGAAAAGCGGTCGGCGGGCAGATAGGCAAGGCCTTTTTTGCGCCAGCTTGCGGTGTCGGCGCGCAGCATATCGACGCCGTTCAGGCCGATTGTGCCGCCGGTCGCCCCGGCAAGGCCGGAAAGCACGGAGACAAGGCCGCGCTGGCCGCTGCCGTCCACACCGGCGACGCCGACGATCTCGCCTGCGCCGATGACGAGGCTCACATCGCGGATACGGTCGGCGGGATCGGGCGCCTCGATGGTCACACCCTTCATTTCAAGAACGGTTTCCGTCGCGTTCTGCCTGTGGGCGCGCTGCGGAATATCGACGGCATGGCCCATCACCATCTGCATGATGGCATCGTCCGGCACGTCGGCGAGTTTTTCCGTGCCCGTTACCGCGCCCGCGCGCAGAACCGTGACGCTTTCGGCCAGTTCGCGCACTTCGTTGAGCTTATGCGAAATGAAGAGGATCGTGATGCCTTCATCGCGCAGTGCTTTCAGCCTGCGCATGAGTTCCTCGATTTCCGGCGGAGAAAGAACGGCGGTCGGCTCGTCGAGGATCAGGAGCCGCGTGCGGCGCGCCAGCGCCTTCAGGATTTCCACCTTCTGCTGGGCGGCGACGGAAAGCGCGCCCGTGATCGCGTCCGGGTCGGCGTGCAGATCGTAGTGCTGCATCAGGTCCTCGACCAGTTTGCGCGCCGCGCCGCGGTCGATCAGCCCTGCTTTCACCGGTTCATGACCGAGAATGATGTTTTCGATGACCGTCAGCGTCGGCACGAGCGAGAAATGCTGGTGCACCATGCCGATGCCGCTTTTGGCGGCGTCTTCAGGCGACCATGAGGTGATGTGTATGCCATCGACCACGATGTCGCCCGCCGTGGCGTTCTCGATGCCGAACAGGATTTTCATGAGCGTGGACTTGCCCGCGCCGTTCTCGCCGCAAATGGCGTGGATCGAACCGGCGCGGATCGAGAACGATACGTCGCGCAGCGCCTCGGTACCGTTCGGATAGACCTTGCCCACATGGCGGAAGGCGACGATGAAATCGCCGCCTTCATTGGTTTCGGTGCTGTTTTTCACGATCAGGGACGAACCTTGTTGCGGATCGCGTTGAGATCCTCGGTGCTCATGCCGAATGCGGTCGGAACCGTGATCTTGCCTTCGGAAATCTCGTCGGAAGCCTTCTTGATGGCATCCTTCATTTCCTGTGTGGCCATGGAAGCCATGTTGCCGTCCTGCACGATGCCGACAGCGCCTTCCTTGAGGCCGAGCGCTTCGGCCTTGCCGAAGGGCAGGTCGCCTGCCTTGAAGCGTTCATAGGCTTGCAGCAGGCTGACATCGACGTTTTTCAGGACCGAACTGACAACCTGCTTGGCGATGGCCGGATCGCTGTCCCTGAAGATCGCTTCCTGATCGGAATCGACGCCTAGAACATATTTGCCGGTTTCCTTGGCGGCGGAAAGCTGGCCGAGGCCGGTCTGCGAGGCAACCACGAAACCGAGCGCGACATCGGAGCGATATTGCGCAAGGCCAAGTTCCTTGCCCTTGGCCGCATCCATGAAGGAACCGGCATAGGAAACGGCGATCTTTGCATCCGGCTGGACGGCCTGCACACCGGCGATATAGCCGACGAGGAAGTCGTTGATGACGGGAATATCCATGCCGCCGAGGAAGCCGAGATTCTTGCCCGCATCACCGAGCTTGCCTTCCTTCAGCAGCGACGCCGCCAGCATACCGCCGAGATAGGAGCCTTCGTTCTGCTTGTACTGGATGGAATAGACGTTGTCGTAGCCGCCTTCTTCATAAGGCACACTTGCATCGTAGAGGACATATTTCTTGTCCGGATATTGCTGGGCGACCGAACCGACGGTTTCCGACATCTGGTAGGTGCCGCCGATGATCAGGTCCCAGTCCTGCTCGGAGGCATCGAGGAACACCGGTTCCCATTTGGTCGGATCGTCGCCGATTTCGAGAATCTTGGTCTCGACCTCGTCGCCATATTTGTCCTTGATCATCTTCATGCCGTTGGCGGCGCTGTCGAAGAACGACTTGTCGCCGAGCGCGCCGTTGATGATGAGCAGAATCTTGTCCTGAGCCTCAGCCGCCGTGGTGGCGACCGTGCCCATTGCCGTCGATGCGGCAAGGGCAAAGGCAAGATGGATTATTCCCCGTCTGGTGGATTTAAACACAACAGAACTCCAATATTATAAGGTTTTAAAGATGGATTTTCTGCTTTGGAAATTTGCCTCCGCCCGCAGAACCCCATTCCTTGCGGCGATCAAACGATGATGGCGTGTATGAGTCAATCGGCAAATCTTCCGCCTGCTGTGGACAAAGCGAACCCGCCCGCGCAATCGCGCCCGGCTTTTTACGAAAACGTTTACCTATCCCGCGCCCATGCTGTAGCCTGACGCATGATCGTGGCAGCTGGATATGAGGGATCGGACGCGCGTGAGGAAAACGGCAGCACTGGCATTTTTCGGAATTCTGGCCGCTGTGCCGGCGCGGGGCGAGGACAACTGGAAGGCGGTGGAGAAAATCAAGCCCTATGCCATTGCCGGAACGACCGGCCCGGCACTTTATGAATCCATCGGCGAACGGGGCCCAAAGATCGGCAACAAGGTCCGAGTCATCGCCCATACCGGCTATGTCCTGACCTGGGACAGGCAGTTCGACCGCTCCAACAATGCATGTACCATCGTTTCGGCCACGCCGAAGCTCAAGATCACCTATACCTTGCCGAAACCGTCACGCAAACTGGCCTCGCCGGTGAAGGAAAACTGGGCCGCCTTCTATGAAGGCATTAGCAGGCACGAGCGTGTGCATGGCGATTACGCCAAGGAGATGACGCGTGAAATCGTGCGCAGGACCGTCGGACTGTCGGTGCCCGACGATCCGAAATGCCAGAAGATCCGCAAGGTGCTGATCAAGGAAATCACCGATATGGTCAAGGTGCAGCGGGCACGCGGGCGCGCATTCGACCGGGTGGAAATGGGCGATGGCGGCAATGTGCAGCAGCTTATTCTCGCGCTGGTGAACGGCGGTTAACACTACAGTTGCATTCTTCGTGATGCCGGGCTGCAAAGAGCAATTTGTCTGTGTTCCGGTGCTCACGTACCTTCAAGTACGCTCCGCTCCGGTACTCGAAAATCACTCTTTTCACCACGGCCTGACGAATTTGCAACTGTAGTGTTAGACGCCAACCCATTGCGGCACTGGCATATTCCCTCAGGTGGGGGCGCGCCGGACCGGCTCCGCGTTTACGCGGCGGCCATATCGTTCCATCTCTCGTGGAGATTGCCGTAATGGCTGTGGAGCCGGGTGATCTGGCTTGCATGGCGTTCGTCCTCTTTCTGTCTTTTCAGGAAATCGGACGGCGGGATGGAAAACTGTTGCTGGAAGCTCCTGGCAAACTGGCCCGCATTCGAGAAGCCATATTTGACGGCAATTTCCTTTATGCGCAGGTTCTGGTCCGCCCTGTGCCGGACAAGTTCGCCATGCGCCAGTTGCAGCCGCTTCCGCCGGATCAGCCCGGCTGCACCGCCGTCCGCCTCCAGCAATCGGTATAGATGCGAGCGCGACATGGCGAACCGTTCCAATATGTGGTCGACGCCCAGTTTCGGATCGTGGATGTTCCGGTTGATGAAATCCAGCACCTGATTGCGGAGCTGGTCCGACGGAGCGCTGCGAATATTGTCGTGATCGTGTTTCACGGCCGATGCGATCAGGTTTATCAGGGTGTCGCCGCAGTCGACGCCTTCCTTGAATGAAAGTTCACCCGCCTCGCGATAGGAACTGCGAAACAGTTCCCCGATCAGCCTTCCAAGCGCGGTGCTGCCCCGGATGACGGTACCGCTGAGCAGGGATTTTCCGCAGATATATTCCAGCTCTTCCTTTTCAAGCATGAGCGAGATCGTCGCCGCCGAACCGCTGCATATCGCATCGACTTCCGCCATTGCCGAGGCGACATGAATATCACCGATGGAAAGACCAATTTCACGCCCCTGGAACAGCCCGGAGCAAACACCGCCAACAAAAAGCTGGATACAATAAAGATCGAAAGAACTCCGTTTGATGTGCTCCACAGTCCTTACACAGCGATGATTGCCAAACGTCGCACCCGCGATGATCCGGTCTCCCAGGGGAAAGGAATGGATCGTTCCGTCGATATGCTTTCGATGCTCGAATGGAAGCTCAAGAGCCTCGTATAACGGTGAAACCGCTTCCCGCCAGTATTCCGTGCGATCTTTTTCCGGCAGGTTCGTGTTCGTGACGTAGAAGCCTTTGAGAGGCGCATTCGAAGACAGGTCCATTTTCGCCCCCGGTTTCCATCCGCATCGTTCAGGCGGAAATATTGCTCGTATATATTGCGTATACATATTGCCGCTTAAAACGGTCGGGTGCAATGGGGAACCTGAATGCAACCGGAGGATACGCAATATTATCCGGGCAAAATGCGGGCAGCAGCAGCTTTCGTGCCCGCCAAAAAATGGACGCAAGGATAAGTTTCCGGATTCTGCGCTAACGACTCGCGACCCCGGCCCGGTTATTCTCAATCATCCAGTAAAGAAATCGCAAAACACAAGTCAGTGCGCTTCATAACGGAAGCACACAAGGAACGGCTCTGTCTTTTTACAGATCGGCGCGAGTGGGAAAGTATTGTTGGAGGGTATCGTGAATATGAATTTCAGATTGTCGAATATATCTGCGGAGCGTATGTCGACGCGGCGCATTCTCGTGGCCGGTGGCGCGGGATTTCTGGGTTCCCATCTTTGCGAACGCCTTCTGAACGAAGGAAACTTCGTCATCTGCGTCGACAATTTTTCGACCGGGCGGATGGAAAACCTGCGCAATCTTCTGCGTTACGACGCGTTCAGCTTCGTTCGGCACGATATAGTCCATCCGATCGATCTGCCGGTGGATGAAATCTACAATCTCGCCTGCCCTGCGTCGCCGCCCCATTATCAGGCCGACCCCGTTCACACGATGAAGACGAGCGTTCTCGGCTCGCTCAACCTCCTCGAACTTGCGGCCCATTATCAGGCGCGGATTTTTCAGGCTTCGACGTCGGAAATCTATGGCGACCCGCTAACCCATCCGCAGCCTGAAGCCTATTGGGGCAATGTCAATTCCTTCGGCCCGCGCTCCTGCTACGACGAGGGCAAGCGCTCCGCTGAAACGCTGTTCTATGATTTTCACCAGCAATACGGCGTCGATATCCGTATCGTGCGCATCTTCAACACCTACGGTCCGCGTATGCGGCCCGACGATGGCCGCGTCGTGTCGAATTTCATCGTGCAGGCGCTGAAGGGTGAAGATATCACCATTTATGGCGACGGCTCGCAGACCCGTTCCTTCTGCTATGTCGACGATCTGATCGAAGGCTTCAGCCGGCTGATGAACAGCCAGCCGGCCATCCGCAAGCCGGTCAATCTCGGAAATCCGGGCGAATTCACCGTGCGCGAGCTTGCCGAGATGATCATCGAGCTGACGGGGTCGTCGTCGCGGATCGTCTACCGCCCGCTGCCGACCGACGACCCGCGCCAGCGGCGCCCCGACATCATGCTTGCAAGGCGCGAGCTTGGCTGGGAACCCCAGGTCGCTCTCACGGAAGGGCTGAAGCAGACGATCGCCTATTTCGAGCGCCAGCTCGTCAGGCCGTCGAGCGAGCTTCTGGAGGTGGCGAGATGACTGGCCGCGGCGGATCGGTGCCCAACATACTGGTGACCGGCGGAGCCGGTTTCATCGGCAGTCATACGGCCAAGCTCCTCGCCGGGAGCGGTTTTTCGCCGGTCGTCTATGACAATCTGTCGACCGGGCACCGGGCTTCCGTGCGCTGGGGCGCCTTTGTCGAGGGCGATACGCTGTCGCAGGAACAGCTTGTCGCCGCCATCGAGGCTTTCGATCCGGCCGCCATCATCCATTTCGCGGCGTCGGCCTATGTGGGGGAATCCGTCGCGGACCCGGCAAAATATTACCGCAACAATGTTTGCGGCATACAGTCGGTTCTGGAAGCCAGCCGCCTGACCGGCGGCCGTCCGGTCATCTTTTCCTCCAGTTGCGCCACCTATGGCATTCCCGATGCCTTGCCGATCCGCGAAGGCGAGCCGCAACGGCCGATCAATCCCTATGGCCGCACCAAGCTGATCGCCGAACAGATGCTGGCCGATTATTCGGCGGCTTACGACATGCGCTATGCGGCGCTGCGTTATTTCAATGCCTGCGGCGCCGATCTGGACGGTGAACTCGGCGAGAAGCACGACCCCGAGACCCATCTGATCCCGCGCGCCATGCTGGCGGCAGCGGGCAGGGCGGATTGTCTGGAAGTATTCGGCGACGATTACGACACCCCCGACGGGACCTGCATTCGCGACTATATCCATGTTGCCGATCTGGCGCGGGCGCATGTGCTCGCGGTCGAGCATCTGCTCGCCGGTGGCGGCAATCTCGTTCTCAATCTCGGCACGGGACAGGGAACGTCCATCAGGGAGATCGTCGATGCGATAGGGCGGCTCACCGGACGGCCGGTGCCGGTCGAAATCAGGCCGCGCCGCGCGGGCGATCCGCCCGTTCTCTATGCCGATCCGGCGGAAGCCGCCGCAAGGCTCGGTTTTCGCACGCTCCATTCCGATCTCGAAACGATCATCCGCACTGCCGCTCCCTTCTTCGGTCTGGAGATACGGACATGAACGTTCCGAAGATTTCTTCAGGTGCAAATAGCGGCGGACCGCTGCTCGCTCCGCTGTTTACCGGCCGCAAGCGGGTCGAATATGTGGCGGGCATCGTGCTGTGGGCGGTGGCGATCGCCTATTTCTGGCAATGGTGGTTTATCAGCGCCGGGCACAATCATCTGGCGGGGGCCATCCTGGTCACCGCGCTTCTTGCCTGGATCACCCTCCTGCCGGTTTACTTCATCGTCGTGTTCTTTCACGCCGCGCGCCCGACGGGACCGCTGCGCATCCCCGCCGGAAGCCGGGTCGCGATGGTCGTTACCAAGGCCCCGTCGGAGCCGTTCGAGGTCGTGGCCGAAACCCTGTGCGCCATGCTCGCCCAGAATGTCCCGCATGATACGTGGCTGGCCGATGAAGACCCGTCGCCCGCGACGCTCGCCTGGTGCCGCGAACATGGCGTTTTCGTTTCCACGCGAAAGGGCCGGGCCGATTATCACAGGCAGACCTGGCCGCGCCGCACCCGGTGCAAGGAAGGCAATCTCGCTTTCTTCTACGACCATTACGGCTATGAGCGCTACGATTTCGTCTCGCAGCTCGATGCCGATCACGTTCCCGAGCCGGGCTATCTCTACAATATGCTCCGGCCTTTCGCCGACCCGGTCGTGGGCTATGTTTCCGCGCCCAGCATCTGCGACCGCAATGCGCGGGAAAGCTGGTCGGCGCGCGGACGTCTCTATGTCGAGGCGAGTATGCACGGCTCGCTACAGGCCGGTTACAATGGCGGCTTCGCGCCGGTCTGCATCGGTTCGCATTACGCCGTGCGCACGGCTGCGCTGAAGGAAATCGGCGGGCTTGGGCCGGAACTGGCCGAGGATCACTCCACGACCCTGTTCATGAATGCGCATGGCTGGCGCGGCGTTCATGCGCTCGATGCCATTGCCCATGGCGACGGCCCGCGCACATTCGCCGATCTGGTGACGCAGGAATTCCAGTGGTCGCGCAGTCTGGTGATGATCCTTCTGCAATATACGCCGAAGCTGATCGGACGGCTGCCGCTGCGCCTGAAAATCCAGTTCCTGTTCTCGCAGCTCTGGTATCCGCTCTATGCCTTCTTCCTGGCGATGACCTTCGTCCTGCCGATAGCCATCCTGCTCTACGGCGACAATTTCGTCAGCGTCACCTATCCGGATTTTCTCACGCACTTCCTGCCGCAGTCGCTGGTCATTCTGGTGCTGGCTTTCTGGTGGCGGTCGAGCGGGACGTTCCGTCCGATAGACGGCAGGATATTCAGCTGGGAGGCGATGCTGTTCCTGCTGGCGCGCTGGCCATGGGTTCTGGCGGGAACTTTCGCAGCCTTTCGCGACTGGCTTACCGGCTCCTTCGTCGATTTCCGCGTCACGCCGAAAGGCTCTTCCGAGGTCGATCCGGTGCCGTTCCGCGTGATCGCGCCCTATGCGCTGGTGTCCGGCCTTTCCCTCCTGCCGGTACTGTTTGTCGAGGGCGCGGACCAGACGCGGGGCTTCTTCGTCTTCGCCATCCTCAATGCATGTTTCTATCTGTTCCTCATGGCCATGATCATTATCCAGCACGCCCGCGAAAACCGCGTGCGGATGACCGGGCGCTTCTACCGCCCGGTGATGGCGTGCAGCTTCTCCGCGCTCGTGGCGATGACGGGTTTCACGACCATGGAACGCGGGCGGGACGGTATCGAGGCGCTGAGCTGGGGCACCCGCAGCTTCTCGCTGTTCGACGACCGTTTTTCGGTCGCCGGGGCCGGAATCGGGGGGCGCGACGTTCACATGACAATTTTCAACCCGCGCTGGCGCACCGATGCCGCCAGGGACGCGAACTAGCGAAAGGGGCGCGAGAACCATGAAGATCGCTGTCATTGGTACGGGATATGTGGGGCTGGTCAGCGGCGCGTGCTTTGCGGCATGGGGACACGAGGTCGTCTGCGTCGACAAGGATGCCCAGAAGATTCTCCGGCTGGAACGCGGTATCGTGCCGATATACGAGCCGGGGCTGGACGAGCTGGTCGAGCGCAATTTCGCCTTCGGCAGGCTCAGCTTCACTACCGCGCTCGCCGACGCGGTCAAGGGCGCGCAGATCGTCTTCATCGCCGTCGGCACGCCGGCCCGCGCCGGCCATGGCGATGCGGACCTTTCCTTCGTCTATATGGCGGCCCGCGAAATCGCGCCGCTGATCGATGACGATACCGTCGTGGTGATCAAGTCCACCGTCCCCGTCGGCACCGGCGACGTGGTGCAGAAGATCATCGGTACGGCTCGCGGCGCGGATGCGGCTCCAGAAGGGGTTTCGGGCGCGTTCTCGGTTGCTTCCAACCCGGAATTCCTGCGTGAGGGCGTCGCCATCCGGGATTTTGTCGAGCCGGACCGCGTCGTCATCGGCGTGGAGGACGATCATGCGCGCACCGTGCTTGTCGCGCTTTACGGCCCGCCGCTCGAAGCGCGGAAAACGCCGATGGTGATCACGAAGCGCCGCACGGCGGAACTCATCAAATATGCGGCCAATGCCTTTCTCGCCACCAAGATCACCTTCATCAACGAACTGGCGGATCTGTGCGAGGAAGTCGGCAGCGATGTCGCCGAACTGGCGCGCGGCATGGGACTGGACGGGCGCATTGGCACCGGTTTCCTGAATGCCGGGCCGGGCTATGGCGGTTCCTGTTTCCCGAAGGACACGATTGCCCTGCTGCGCACCGCGCAGGATCACGGCGTCGCCCTGCGTCTGGTGCAGGAGACCGTGACCGTCAACGAGGCGCGCAAGCGCCGCATGGCGCTCAAGGTCATGGATGCGCTCGGCGGCAGCGTGGACGGGCGGACGATTGCCGTTCTGGGCCTGACGTTCAAGCCGGACACGGACGATATGCGCGATGCGCCGTCCATTCCGCTGATCGAGACCCTGCAACGCTTCGGGGCCCGCATCCGCGCCTACGATCCGGCGGGCATGGACAATGCGCGCCGTCTTCTCACCGAGGTCGAGTTCCATGACGATCCATATGGCTGCGTGGCCAATGCCGATGCGGCTGTCGTCGTCACCGAGTGGGAAAGCATCCGCAAGCTCGATCTCTTCAGGATGAAACAGGCGATGCGCGAACCGGTGCTCATCGACCTGCGCAATGTTTTCCCGACGGTGTTCGCCGAAAAGCTCGGCTTTCGCATTTCGACGATCGGCCGTCCCGTTCAACTGCGGCAGGAAACAACAGCAACAAACATTCTGCCGCACGCGCGCACCCGCCAGTCGTCAGAACCGCTCGCGGGTGCGCGTAATCTCAAGGTGGTGGGAGGTTCAAATGAAACATTCGATTCGTGACGGCGGCCGGGCCATGTCCGCCCGCTACCGGCAGGCGGCGGCGCTTCTGGCTCTTGGCGCGACGCTTGCCGGTCCTGCCGTCGCGGCATCCATGCCGGAGGGTGAATTGCCCGGCGGCACCCGTGTGATGACGCCTGCGGAAATCTACACTCTGTATCGCGACAAGGACTGGCGCTGGTCCGACGGGGCCGGCCGGATGGAAAGCCGGGACCGTCGTTTCACCGCGCGCGTCGATGGCGAGAACGGCAGGGCATGGGCCGAGGGCCGCTGGAGGATCACCTGGTCGGGCCGGATGTGCCTCGATGCCAGTTGGCATCTGGATCAGGGCGTATTCCCGAACAAGACATGCTTCTCGCACAGGATCGGTGACGGAACGATCTACCAGAAAAGGGAGCCGGACGGCGTCTGGTATGTCTTCCGCCACGCGGGCGGGCGCAAATCCGATGAAGCGCGCAAGCTCGTGAGCATAGAAAAACCAACCGCGAAAACGGACGACCCGACTCTTGCCTCGCCCGTTACCCAATCGCCCACACAATAGAGGAGGCGGGGATGAAAACCTCATACAAAGTTACAGCGGCCATTCTCTGCGGAGTGCTGGTCTCAAGCGCCGTCTATGCGGCGAGCGGTGTTTCCGGAGCGACTGTCGACACACGCAACATCTTCCACGACAAGCGCCCCGTCATCACACCGCAATCGATCACGTTCGGGGCTTATGACCCGCACGGCGATTTCACCAACGATTCGAACTCCCGTATCGAACATCTGTTCCTTCCGTGGGAGGATGTGGATCTGACAAGCCTGTCGGCGGCCGATGCCTATGCGCGTGAACGGGGCCGGGAACTCCTGATTACCGTGGAACCCTGGTCCTGGGCGCGGGACTGGCGCGTCGCGCCCGAAGATCTGCTGAACGGTATCGTGCGCGGACGCTACGATTCCAACATGGCGGCGGTCTGCTCGGCGGCGTCGAAACTGAAAAGCCCCGTCACCATTCGCTGGGCGCAGGAAATGGACGACAAGACAGGCCAGTTCACCTGGTCCTACTGGTCGGCCAAAGGCTACGTCAATGCTTACCGACATGCCGTGAAACTGTGCCGGAAATCGTTGCCGAACGCCAAATATATGTGGTCGCCGAAGGGAGACGAGGGCCTTCAGGCCTATTATCCGGGCGATGAATATGTCGATGTCATCGGCCTGTCCGTCTTTGGCTACGAGCCTTACGACATGCTCGAACTGGGTCGGCCGTCGACGTTCGTCGAGCGGGCGAAACCGGGCTACGATCGGGTCGTGGGTTTCAACAAGCCGATCGTGATCGCCGAACTCGGCTATGAAGGCAGCGATGCTTATGTCCGGGCCTGGGCGCAGGAGACGAACAAGCCGCAGCCCGAATTCCCGGAACTGACCGCAACCGTCTATTTCAACGACCGCGAAGTCTATCCGTGGCCGAGAGGCGTCGGACGGCCCGACTGGCGGGTCGCCAACCACCCGCTGGATTGACGTGCCGGTCTTGGCCTGGAGCGCGTCTCAACCTTTGTTTTTAGTGCGGGCCGAAAAGCGTGAAACGGTTTTCGGCACGTACACCAACTCTAGACAGGAACATGACGATGTTTTCGATCCGTCTGAGAATTCTGGGAACCATGGGCGCGGCGCTGTCCGTGCTCCTTCTCGCCGGCGGCGCCGATGCGGCGCCGAAGCACAAGACCGTGGATGCAACCGCATTGAAGGCGGCTGCGGCTTCTCCGCTATCGGCTGAAGCGCTCGAAGCGCTTTATGCGGGCCGGACGTGGAAATGGAAGGATGGCGGCGGTTTCTTTTCCGCCGACAGGCACCGTTTCATCGCCTGGTCGCAAAAGGGCCGGGCGTGGTCCTACGGGCAGGGCCGCTGGTATGCCACGAACAGGGGCAAGCTCTGCCTGCAGGCCTATTGGCGCAACAAGATGAGCGACGGCGGCGATACGACCTGCTTCCTGCATCGCCAGAAAGACGGTGTGATCTATCAGAAGCGCTCGCTGGGCGGCGACTGGTACGTATTCCGCCACAGGGCGCTGCGTTCGACCGATGAAGCCGCCAAACTCATACGGGGCGACCTTGTCAGCAAGGGCTTTGAACGCATCAAGGCCAAAGCGAGATAAATCGTGGTGCGGGGGAGACCGGCCCGTCAGGTTCGCGCATCGTGATTGCGCAGATATGGCGGGCCGGTATCGTTTTGGAACCGCTTTTTGCCGGAAATGCTAATCCCTGATGAAGCAGCGGGACTTCTGGCCGAAACCGCTCGGCGTGCAGACATAGGGCGTGCCAGTGGCATATTGCGAGGCGGAAACCCGGACAACCTTCGCTGATGCAGGCTTGTTGAAGCGGGTCTGGTCGTTCGAACGGTATTTGGCGAGATAAACCAAAAGCGTTTGGCTTTTCGGCTTGTGTTTGTCCCTGGCTTCGGCACCTGCCGTCAGGCACAGTGCAGCAGTCAGTCCAAGCGCTGTTGCCACTACCAGTTTAAGGCTTCCGCGGCGCGCAGAAGATGAAAATATAGTGTTCATGCGATTGCCTCCGGTTGTTGATTACAACGCTTTACTACTGAAGGCGGTTTAATATTCCGGCCGAATTTTCCTGAAAATTTTCATCAAATCGGAACCAACCAGCACTGTCCGCAGCGTCCAATTTTGGAGGCAGTCCGGCATCCGCGCCAGTTGGTGTTTTCACCAGGGCCGGAACCCTGGTTTTGATTTTATTATCGTCAATGCTAATATTCATAGCAGAGACTTGGGGGTGCGGTCTCCGCTCCTCGACCTGTCTGCCAGCTTCAGGAGTTGCCGTGACGTCCCCCAGCGACAAGGCCGCGTATGATCTGAAATCGGAATTCGTGGAGCGACGCCAGTCGGCGCGGGTGCCGCTTGCGCCGCTTGGCGAAGATACGGGCAGTCAAAATCATCTCGTTCCGCTGGTCTTTTCCACGAGCGCGCTCGAACCCGACGCCCAGTTTTCCGCATGGCAACAGCATGTCGCGCCGCTTTACGACGTACGCCTGCCGGACGGTGTCAGCCCGAAAGATGGATTTGCCGTTTGCCAGAAGATCTGGAATTTGCAGGGGATGCTGCTCATAGAACAGACCGCGCCTCCGTTCAGTTATGAGCGCACGGCCGAAACGGTCCGTTTCAGCCCCATCGATCACTGGCAGATCGGTTTTCTGCGCAGCGGCCGGACATGGACCGCCGTCGATGGCCGTGTCGCCGACAACGAGCCGGGCATGATCAATATTCGCTCGCTCGGCTATCCATTCCGGGGAAGGGCGCTGGCGACGGAATCGGTGTCGCTGGTCATTCCCGTCGATCATTTTGCCGGTCTCGGCGGAATGCCGGAAGCCTGCAACAATGTGACCCTGACCGGTTATCGCGCCAAATTGCTGATCGATTTCGTCTCGGCACTCGAAACCGGATTGAACCGCATAACGAGCGAGGAACTGCCGGAGTTGCGCAATGCCCTGCGGCAGATCGTGTTCGACACGATTGCCCCGCTGGTGCGGGAGGGCGATGCGAGCGAACACGCGGCCTATCTGGGCCTGATGACCAGAGCCAGGCGGTTCATTCAGAAAAACCTCATGTCACGCGATCTGACGCCCGATGCGCTGAGCCGGGAACTGGCGATTTCACGTACGCATCTCTACCAGCTTTTCGAAGGCTCCGGCGGGGTGCTCAATTATATCCGCCAGAAACGCCTGCTGGCGGCGCGCGAAATGCTGGCCGATGCATCGGAGAACCGCAAGGTATCCGATGTCGCGCAGATGCTGGGGTTTGAAACGGCGGCCAATTTCACACGCGCCTTCAGCCAGTATTTCGGCTACAGCCCCAGCAATGTGCGCAAATCGCTGTTCCGAAACGACGGGGCCGGAGACGGTCCGGCCGATGCGGACGAATCCGTCGCTTTCGCGAGTTTGCTGCGTAGCCTGGCAATGTTCGACGGGTAGAACGCATCGCGCTTCGCCCGTGCGGCGATGCATCTTCAAGGCTTGAATGGAGCTTCCGGCGGCCGGGGAAGCGGGATCGGCTCGCGGAACGTGCGGTGCAACCGGCCCCAACCCGGTTCGTGCATATGGGCTTGCAATCCGGCTCTTGCCGCCAGGGCGCGTGCTTCCGCTTCTCCGAAGGCCAGTGCCTCATGCATGTCGGCGGTCAGAACCCTGCCGTCTTCCATGAGTATTTTTCCATCCACGATCACGGTGTCCACATCGCTGCCCAGCACCTGATGGATCAGCCGGTGGACGGGCATCCAGTTGGGCGTCAGATGCGGTTTGCGCATGTCGATGATGGCGATATCCGCTTTCTTGCCCTTTTCCAGCGAACCGATTTCGTGATCCATGCCGATGGCGCGCGCCGCGTCGATGGTGATCATCTCGAATATCTTGCCGGGCGGCAGGAGATAGCGGTCGTGGTTATGCAGGATATGCTGCGTCGATTGCGCGATGCGCGCGATCTGGAACATATCGAAATGGCGACTTGGGGCGGCGCCGTCCGAGGTGATCGCGACCGGCACGCCCCGCGCCATCATTTCCATGATGGGCGTCGAGCGTCCGGGAGGCGCGTGGGTGACATGCGTGCCGGTCTCGGCAAGGATATCGATCTCTTCATGCGAGATGCCCCAGCAATGCTGGAGGTGCACGTCGGGACCGAGAAGCGCATTTTCCCTGTCCTGCCATGCCATGCGAATCTGTCCGGCAAAGGCATCGGAATGAATGCGCACGCCCCATTTGCGGGCGGTTTCACGAATGCGCCGCGCCTGCATCCGGTCGTTTTCGGTCAGATTGACCGCAAAATCCGGCGTCGAGGCGTTGGACGGCTCGACCGAAGGCACGATGGTAAATGGCGTCAGAAACACCTTGATGCGTCCATCGGCGGTTCCGTTCAGGGCCTCGATGACGGCTTCTGCGCCTTCGATCATTTCCTCGAAGGAAACGTTTCTGGGCTCCGGCTTGCCGGTTTCCCAGCGCGTGACCGATTGCGGCCATGGCAGGCCCGCCGGGCCGACGCAGACGATCTCGCGCAGCCCCAGTTCCGAATAGGCGCGGGCATGATTGATCGCAAAAACCGGATCGTCGCTGCGCGGCATGGAGGTGATGATGCTCGCCGATGTGGTGACGCCCGCGCACAGTCTTTCCAGACCGGAGACGAGGCCGTCCGCATACCAGTAATCGCGCGTGACATAATGATAGTAAACCGGCGTCACGATGCGCATCCATAACGCATTGGTATCCGCGCCGATGCTGCGGATGAGCGCATGGCCTGCGTGCCCGTGGGCGTCGATCAGGCCGGGAACGATCATCTTGCCGGTGCAATCGACGACCTTCTTTCGCGCATGTCGGGGAGCCAGTTCTTCCGCCGAGCCGATCTCGACGATCCGGTCCTTTTCGATCGCCACGGCGCCGTCATCGATCATGCGTCTGGCCGGGTCCACGGTCACGACCGTTCCGTGAAGCAGCAGGAGTCCTTCCATTTCATTCCCCTCGGTTTCGGTCCGGCTGTCGTGCGCGTTTTGCGCGCAACGGCCCGGTCCATCCTGTCGATGTTTTAAACCATAATTGCCAACAATATCGTTGACAATAATATTGTGGATTACGATACTGCGGAAAAATCCGGATCAACGGACCTATCGTTATTCATGAAGGGAAGAGCATGACGCGTTTAAACAGGTTTCTCATTTCGGCGCTGACCGCCGCCGCGATTGTCGCTCCGGTTCTGGCGTCGCCGGCAAGTGCGGCTACCCTGCGCTGGGGCAGCCGGGCGGATATTTACTCGCTCGACCCGGATTCCGTTCCGTCCACGTCCAATCTGGCCTTCCTCAATCATATCTATGAAGGGCTGGTCCGTTATGGTCCCAATTTTGAAATCGAGCCTGCGCTTGCGACCGAATGGAAGCTGATCGACGACAGGCACTGGCGCTTCACGTTGCGCAAGGGCGTGAAATTCCACAACGGCGCGGACTTCACCGCCGACGACGTGGTTGCCTCGATGAACCGCGTGTCCGACCCGACATCGCCGCTGCGCGGCAATATTCCGCTTTATGTCGGTGTCCAGAAGGTCGACGATTTCACGGTCGATATCGAGGTTTCGGCGCCGACCGCGCTTTTCCTCAACGACATGACCAATATCTTCATGTTCAACGCGAAATGGCTCAAGGACAATAACGCCGAAAAGCCGACCGATATTGCGTCGAAGACCGAAAACTACGCCACCCACAACACCAACGGCACCGGCCCGTTCAAGCTGGACAGCCGCGTCCCGGATTCGAAGACGGTCCTGCTGGCCAACGACCAGTGGTGGGACAAGAAGCAGCACAATCTCGACCGCATCGAATATATTCCGATCGCTTCGGCCGCCACGCGTGTTGCCGCCCTTCTTTCCAATGAAATCGATCTGGTCGATTCCGCACCTATTCAGGATCTTCCGCGTCTGGAAGCCTCGCCGGGCATCAAGGTCAACAAGCGCACCGAACTGCGCACGGTTTTCATCGGCTTCAACGGCAAGGAAAAGCTCGAAGACGGGCGCCCGAATCCCTTCCTCGATGTGCGTGTGCGCCAGGCCGTCGAGGCCAGTATCGACCGCGACCTCATCGACAAGAAGGTCATGCGCGGTCTGGCGCGTCCGTCGGGTTCGCTGATCGCGCCTGAAATCGCAGGCTATGCCAAGTCGCTCGACACCTATCAGCCAGCCGATCCCAAGCTCGCGCAGAAACTGCTGGAGGAAGCCGGGCAAAAGGGCCTCGCCTTCACCTATCTGTGCATGAACGATGAAAGCATCAACGAGGAAGATATTTGCTCCGGCATTGCCAACATGCTCAAGCGCAGCGGCTTCAATCCCACCATTGATATGGGGCCGCGCGCCGTGCAACAGCCCAAGCGCACCAAGGGTCAGGCCGACATGTTCAACCTGAGCTGGGCCAACGAACCGACGCTCGATGCCTATTCGCTCTTGTCGCAGGTTCTCTCCACGCGCAGCGGTTCGACCGGCGTTTCCAACTATGGCGGCTGGTCCTATCCCGAACTCGACGATCTGGTGAAGAAGGCCGCGCAGGAAGCCGACACAGCCAAGCGTCTGGCTCTGGAAGAGCAGGCATTGAAGATTGCCAAGGACAAGGCGATCCTGATCCCGCTGCACCAGCAGCCGATCGCCTGGGGTATGTTGGACAAGGTCAAGAGCGTGGATTTCCGCGCCGACAACAAGCCACGCCACTGGCATACGATGATGGCCGAATAAGCCTGTAATTCCTTGCGATACAAAAGAGAGCGTTTCATTCCGGTGAAGCGCTCTTTTTTTGCGGCAGGGCTGCTATCCGGTCTGGAAACCGGAATAATGCCAGCTTTGGGAAATATTTGTCGACATATCCGACGCGCAAACGCATAAATATTGTCAACAATTACGTTGACAACTTTTTGCCGATCGACATACTGTCATGGTCAGAAAAGCAGGCCCAGGGGAAACAAGCCGAAAAGGCGGGCCAAGCGACAGGGAGAGAATCATAAACGATCCGACGCGATGCCACTTGCATATGGACAATGAGCACGCGGACAACCGAAATCTTCGCATCGGCGACGGTGCGGCGGTGCCTGAAAAACAGACCCCAAAAAGGGGCGCAAATTTCCAGAAGCGGAGCAAATCGATGTTAAAGAAACTGGGCCTCGCGGCCGCGCTGATAGCGGGGCTGGCAAGCCAGACCTTGCCGGGACAGGCCGAAACGCTGAAATGGGGTGCATCGCGCGATATCTATTCGCTCGATCCTTATTCCTATGGCGACAGCTACACGCTGTCATTCCTCAATCATGTCTATGAAGGGCTGGTGCGTTACGACGCCGAGCTGAAGATCGAGCCGGCGCTGGCCCAGTCCTGGGAAAATGTTTCCGGGACGGTCTGGCGTTTTCATCTGCGCAAGGGTGTGAAGTTTCACGACGGCGCGGATTTCACGGCCGATGACGTGCTCGCTTCGCTGAAGCGCGTCAGCGATCCGGTTTCGCCGCTGCGTGGCAACCTGCCCGCCTACAAATCGTCGAAGAAGGTGGACGATTATACGGTCGATATCGAGCTGAGCGGCCCTTATCCGCTGCTGCTCAACGATCTCACCAATATCCATATGTTCGACGCCGGATGGCTCAAGACCAACAATTCGGAAAAGCCGACCGACGTGGGGGCGAAAATCGAAGGTTACGCCACCTATCACACCAACGGCACGGGACCGTTCAAGCTGGAAAGCCGCGTCCCGGATTCCAAAACCGTTCTGGTGAAGAACCCGGACTGGTGGGACAAGGCATCGAACTCGAATATCGACCGTATCGAGTTCACGCCGA
The DNA here is from genome assembly GCF_014199265.1 of Brucella daejeonensis. Classification (GTDB taxonomy): domain Bacteria; phylum Pseudomonadota; class Alphaproteobacteria; order Rhizobiales; family Rhizobiaceae; genus Brucella; species Brucella daejeonensis. The sequence continues at coordinate 228,381 of NZ_JACIJG010000003.1, read as the reverse complement.
TCACGTCCGCCGCCACGCGTGTGGCTGCGCTCCTGTCGGGTGAAGTCAATTTCACGGAAAATGCGCCGTCGCAGGATTTGCCCCGGCTGAAGGCCCAGCCGGAGCTGAACGTGATGGAGCGTACCGATCTGCGCACCGTCATGCTCGGTTTCAATCGCAAGCCCAAGCTTGCCAACGGAACCGAGAACAAGTTCAACGATCTGCGTGTGCGTCAGGCTTTTGCCCATGCGCTCGACCGCGACCTGATCCAGAAGCGCATCATGCGCGGCAAGTCGCGCACGGCGGGTGCGGTGGTCGCGCCGGAAATTCCGGGTTACGTGCCGGAACTCGACACGACGCTGAAATACGATCCCGAACTGTCGAAGAAGCTTCTGGCCGAGGCTGGCGCCAGCGACTTTCCGGTCACGCTGGTCTGCACCACCGACGCCTATGTGAACGAGGAAGAGCTTTGCCAGGGGCTGGTCAACATGCTGAGCCGCGCCGGTTTCAAACCGCAGCTCGATATCGCGCCGACGGCCGCACAGGCGCCGAAGCGCACCGGCGGCAAGGCGGATATTTACGTGATCGGCTGGGCGACGGAACCGATGCTCGACAGCTATTCGATCCTGCTGCAAATGATTGAAACCAAGACCGACAATGCAGGCGTCTTCAACTGGGGCGGCTGGAGCTATCCCGAGATCGACAAGCTGATCGTGCAGGCATCGACCGAAATGGATCGCACCAAGCGTCTGGCATTGCAGACCGAAGCGCTGAAAATGGTGAAGGACCAGATCGTGATGTTGCCGTTGCACCAGCAGCCGATGGCATGGGTCATGTCGAAGAAGATCGACCAGATCGTGCAATTGCCGGACAACAAGCCGCGTCACTGGCTGACGCATTTTGCCGAATAATTCAATTATGATGCTCCGGGGGACGTCGATCCCCCGGAGTGCCCAGTTGGTACCGAGGGATTCCTGATGCTGGTTTTTATCATTAAGCGTCTGGCGAACGCCGTCATGGTGATGTTGGCCGTCGCTTTGCTTGCCTTCCTGATTTTCCGGCTGGCTGGCGATCCTGTCGAGATGATGGCCAACGAGCAGATGACGCAGGCCGACCGCGATAATCTGCGTGAGCGCCTTGGCCTCAACGATGGCCTGATGACGCAATATACGCGCTTCGTGGTCAATGCGGCGCAAGGCAATTTCGGCATTTCCTACCGCAACGGTCAGGATGTGCTGGGCCTGATCGGCGAACGCTTTCCCGCAACGCTGGAACTGGTGCTGGTCGCCACGCTGATCTCGCTGCTGGTCGGTCTGCCGCTTGGCGTGCTGACGGCAATCAAACGCGGAAAATGGTATACGGAGGGCCTGCAATTCCTCTCCATTGTCGGCGTCTCGTTGCCGAGCTTCGTGGTCGGCATCCTGCTGATCCTCGTCTTTTCGGTCTCGCTCGGCTGGTTCCCGGCTTTCGGACGCGGCGATGTGGTGCAGCTTGGCTGGTGGTCGACGGGGCTTCTGACCTCTTCGGGGCGCGCCGCGATCCTGCTGCCCGCCATTGCGCTTTCGCTTTATCAGGTCACGCTGGTCATGCGTCTTGTGCGTGCCGAAATGCTGGAAGTGCTGCGCTCCGATTATGTCAAATTCGCCCGCGCCCGCGGCATTCCGCGCTGGCGCATCTATTTCCGCCACGCATTGCGCAACTGCCTGATGCCGGTTGTGACGATGACCGCCATGAATGTCGGCTCGCTGATCGCCTTCGCGCTCATCACCGAAACCGTGTTCCAGTGGCCGGGCATGGGTATGCTGTTCATTCAGGCCGTCACATTCCTCGATATTCCGGTGATGGCGGCCTATCTCTGCATCATTTCCTTTATCTTCGTCGTGCTCAACACGCTGGTGGACGTTGCCTATGCGGTAATCGATCCCCGCTTGCGCACTGCTCGCTGATCCAACGGGGAGTCCAGACCGATGAGCACCCAAGCCTCACAAGCCACCACCCCGGTTGTGCGCCTGTCGCTTTTCCAGCGCATCCGCAAAAGCGATCTGTGGTGGTCGTTCACGCACAGCAAGACGGCCATGTTCAGCGCCGCACTTCTGGCGGTCCTGATCCTGACCGCGCTGTTCGCCCCCATGATCGCACCGCAGGACCCATATGACGGCGCCGCGCTCGACATGTGGAAAGCGGAATTGCCGCCGCTATGGGAAGAAGGCGGCGAATGGCCCTATCTTCTCGGCACGGATACGCAAGGGCGCGACATGCTGTCGGCCATTCTCTACGGCACGCGCATTTCCATCGTTATCGGCATTGCCTCGGTAGCGCTCTCGCTCCTGATTGGCCTCAGCGCCGGGCTTGTCTCCGGCTATTTCGGTGGCTTCATCGACAATCTGTTGATGCGCTTCGGTGACATTACCCTGTCGATCCCGACCATTCTGGTCGCCATTCTGGTTTCGACTGTCGTGCGTCAGATGCTGCCCGTCAGCCTGCGTGAAGTCGGTGCGTCCGCCGTGCTCATTCTGGCCATCGCGCTTTCAGCCTGGGTGCAATATGCCCGCACGGTGCGCGCGCAGGCCATCGTTGAAAGCGGCAAGGACTATGTGTCGGCGGCGCGGCTGATCGGCGTGCCCGCACGGCGCATCATGGCCCGGCATATCCTGCCCAATACGCTGACGCCGATCATGGTGGCCGCAACGCTCAATTTCGGCATGGCAATCCTTACCGAAGCCACACTTTCGTTCCTTGGCATCGGCATGCCGCCAAGCCAGCCGTCTCTGGGAACGCTGATCCGCATCGGTAACCAGTTCCTGTTTTCCGGTTCGTGGTGGATCGTGCTCTTCCCCGTCATCCAGCTTTGCCTTCTGGTCGTCGCCGTCAACATGCTCGGCGACTGGCTGCGCGATGCGCTCAATCCGAAACTGAGGTAAGTCCATGAACGATCTTTTGCTCCGCAATGTCCGGCCTATGGCAGGCGAAACCTGCGATATCCTGATCAGGGACGGAAAGATTGCCGGTTTCGGACGGTTTGAAGCAGAACCCGGCATGGCCGTGGAAGATGGCGGCAACGCCATCGTCGCCCCCGGCCTGATCGACGCGCATACCCATCTCGACAAGACCACCTGGGGCATGCCCTGGCACGTCAACAATCGCGCCGCGATCCTGCGCGAACGTATCGACTTCGAACGCGAACACCGGCTGGAAATCGGCATCGACCCACATCGCCAGTCGATGCGCCACGCCATCGGTCTGGCCGCGCATGGCGGCACGCATATCCGCAGCCATGTCGATATCGATCCGACCCATGGCCTGTCGTTGGTCGAAGGCGTTTGGGAAACCCGCGAGAAGCTCAAGGGCATCATCGATATTGAAATCGTCGCCTTCCCGCAGTCGGGCCTGATGGTCATGCCCGGCACGCAGGAACTGCTCGACGAGGCACTGCGTCAGGGCTGCGAAGTGCTGGGCGGCATCGATCCATGCGGTATCGACCGCGACCCCAAGGGCCAGCTTGATATTCTGTTCGCCCTTGCCACGAGGCACGGCGTTCCGATCGATATTCACCTGCATGAAACCGGCGATCTTGGCGCCTTCACGATGGAGCTTATCTTCGAGCGCATCCGTGCCAACGGCATGGAAGGCAAGGTGGCGATCAGCCATGCCTTTGCGCTCGGCATGAACGACTATCTGCGCGTTGGTCAACTGATCGAACAGCTTGCCCTTCTCGATGTCGCCATCCTCACTACCGGCGCGCCTTCGGCCACGGTGCCGTCGATCAAGCGGTTGAAGGAAGCCGGCGTGCGCATCGGCGGCGGCTGCGACGGTATTCGCGACACATGGGGCCCGTGGGGCCAGCCGGATATGCTGGACCGCGCCAAGGTTATCGGCATGAAGAACGGCGTGCGCTCGGATCACGATCTGGAGCATGTGCTGCACATCGTCTCTCAGGGCGGCGCGGATGTCATGCGCCTTGAGAACTATGGGCTGGAAGTGGGCTGCAATGCCGATTTCACTCTTCTAACCGGTGAAACGCTGGCCCATGCGGTAGTGGATGTCGCCCCGCGTCCGCTCGTCGTCAAGGGCGGTCGCGTTACGGCCCGTCAGGGCGTTGCCGTGGTGGAGATGCCATGATGAACAAAGCATTGGAGACGCTTCCGCTTGGGAGCAGACCGGAAGGACGCACCCTGATCACCGCAAGCTGGGTGGTCGGTCATAAGGATGGTGGCCACCGGCTTCTGCGCAACGGGGAAGTGGTATTCGAGCATGGTGAAATCCTGTTCGTCGGGCATGATTTCCCCGGCGAAGTGGCCCGCCGCATCGATTTCGGCAAGGCGCTGATCAGCCCCGGACTGATCGATCTCGACGCATTATCCGATCTCGATACCACGATCCTCGGCATTGACCATCATCCGGGCTGGGCCAAGGGCCGCGTCTGGCCGCGCTCCTATGTCGAGGCCGGCCCCTATGAAATGTATAGCGAGGAAGAACTCGCCTTCCAGAAACGCTTCGCTTTCGGCCAGCTCCTGCTGAACGGCATCACCACTGCCGCGCCGATTGCCTCGCTGTTTTACCGGGAATGGGGGGAAACGGTCGCCGAATTCGATGCGGCTGCGCAAGCTGCCGGCGATCTTGGCCTGCGCGTCTATCTCAGCCCCGCCTACCGTTCGGGCGGCATGGTGCTGGAAGCGCCGGGCAAGATGGTGCCGGTCTTCGATGAAGAGCGCGGCTTTCAGGGTCTGAAGGACGCAATTGCTTATATCGAACGCCAGAATGGCCGCCATGGCGATCTGGTACGCGGTATGCTGGCGCCGGATCGCGTCGAAACCTCGACGCTCGGGCTTATCCAGCGCACCGCCGCCGCCGCGCGCGATCTGGACTGCAAGTTCCGCCTGCACATGGCGCAGGGCGCGATGGAAGTCGATACGGTGCGGATGCTGCATGGCTCGACCGCGCCGGTCTGGCTTGCCAAAAACGGCCTTTTGAGCAGCCGCCTCATTGCGCCGCACGCCACCAATGCCACCGACGAAGATCTGGGCCTTTATGCGGAACATGGCGTTTCCATCGTGCATTGCCCGCTGGTTTCAGCCCGCAGCGGTTCTATCCTCAAGTCGTTTTCCGACTGCCGCAAGCGCGGGATCAACATCGCCATGGGCACGGATACCACACCGCCCGACATGCTGATGAACCTGCTGGCCGGTCTCATCACCGGTCGTGTGGCCGACGGCGCGCCGGATCGCCTGCGCGCCGCAGATCTGTTCGACGCCGCAACCATCGGCGGCGCCAAGGCGCTTGGTCGGTCCGATCTCGGCCATCTGTCGCCGGGCGCGCGTGCGGATATTGCGGTCTTCCGTCTTGACGACACGATCATGGCCCCGTCCGTCGATCCGATTACCACAATCGTTACCGGCGGTTCGGGCAAGATTACGCAAGCCGTTTTCGTGGACGGTCGTGTCTCCATGTTGAACCGGCAACTGGCCGGTTTCGACATGCAAAAGGCCCGCGATCAGGCGCAGGCGCAATATGACGGGCTGATCGCCAGATATCCCGAGCGGAGCTGGAACAACCCTCCGGTCAGTGAAATCTTCCCGCCCAGCTATCCTGTAGAGGGGAATGAAAATGGGTGACATGCAGGAACCAGTCGTTGACGTGCGCAATCTGCGCGTGGATTTTCCGAACCGTCGCGGTACGGTCACCGCGCTGTCGGATGTCAGCCTGTCGATCCGCCCGGGTGAAATTCTCGGCGTGGTCGGTGAATCCGGCGCGGGCAAGTCCATGACGGGCCTCGCCATTCAGGGGCTGCTCGAAGCGCCCGGTCATATCGCCGGTGGCGAGGTCTGGCTCGGCAAGACGCGTATCGACACGCTTGACGACCGCGCCATGGAAAAAATTCGCGGACGCGAAATCGGGGCTATTTTTCAGGACCCGCTCACCTCGCTCAATCCGCTGTTCACGGTGGGCGCGCAACTTGTCGAAACCATCCGGCAACATCTAGGGCTTGGCAAGGCTGAAGCCCGTGCCCGCGCCGTGCAGCTATTGCGCGATGTCGGCATTCCGTCGCCGGAAGAGCGGGTCAATCAGTATCCGCACCAGTTCTCCGGCGGTATGCGCCAGCGCGTGGTGATCGCGCTTGCGCTTGCGGCGTCGCCGAAACTCGTCATCGCCGACGAGCCGACTACCGCGCTCGATGTGTCGATCCAGGCGCAGATCATTTCGCTCCTGCGTAAATTATGCAAGGAAAAGCACACCGCCGTCATGCTCGTCACCCACGACATGGGCGTGATTGCCGAAGCGGCAGATCGCATCGCGGTCATGTATGCCGGGCGGCTGATCGAAATCGGAGCGGTGGAACAGGTGCTGCACCAGCCGCGCCACCCCTATACGCAAGGGCTGATGGCCTCTATTCCGTCGCTTGGCGCGCGGGTCGAGAAACTCAACCAGATCGACGGTTCCATGCCACGTCTCGATGCGATCCCCGAAGGTTGCGCCTTCAATCCGCGCTGCAAGATGGCGGGACCGCGCTGCCTGCGCGAGCGCCCGGAACTCGTATTCTCCGACCAAACCGCCAGCGCCTGTTGGCTGAACGCGGGAGGCACCGCATGACGAAACCATTGCAAAAAGCTCCGGCCCTGACTGTGGAGCGACTGGTCAAGACGTTCGACGTGTCCGCGCCTTGGCTCAATCGCGTCGTGGAGCGCAAGCCCCGGCAATATCTGCAAGCTGTCAATGACATCAGCTTTACGGTGCCTGCGGGCGGTTGTCTCAGCATCGTCGGCGAAAGCGGCTGCGGAAAATCCACCGTCGCCCGTCTCGTCACCGGTCTGCACCACGCAACGAGTGGCGAGATGCGCTTTGCGCCGGGCAAAAGCGGCAAGCCGCTTTCAGCCCAGATGATCTTTCAGGATCCCTATGCCTCGCTCAATCCGCGCTGGCGGGTGAAGAACATCATCGCCGAGCCGCTGCGCGAACTGAAGCTTCGCAACACCGCCGCCGAAGTGACCGAACGCGTGGAGGAACTTCTGCGCACGGTCGGGCTTTCGCCGTCGGATGGCGAGAAATTCCCGCATGAATTTTCCGGTGGCCAACGCCAGCGCATTTCGATTGCGCGCGCGCTTGCAAGCGAGCCGGAATTTCTCGTCTGCGACGAGCCGACCTCGGCGCTCGACGTGTCGGTGCAGGCGCAGGTTTTGAACCTGATGCGCCGGTTGCAGGATGAGCTGGGGCTGACCTATCTCTTCATCAGCCACGACATGAGCGTCGTCCGTCACATGTCGGACCGTATTGCGGTGATGTATCTGGGCCGCATCGTGGAAGAGGGTGACACGGAAGAGCTGTTCGCCAAGCCTAGTCACCCCTATACGCAGCTTCTCCTGCAAACGATCCCGAATATCGAAGCCCCCAATCGTAACCGTGAACCGGCAAGCGGTGAAGTGCCAAGCCCGCTCAAGCCGCCGTCCGGCTGCACGTTCCACCCGCGCTGCCCTTTCGCCATGGAACGCTGTTCGAAGGAAGCGCCGGCGATGCAGACCTTGCCGAACGGCACCCGCGTCGCCTGCCACTTGGTCGAAACGGTGGCTTAGAGCGGTTCCTGTTTTGACTGAATCGCTGGAACCGCTCTAACTATTTGTTTTTACGCATTATCCTACGCAAAACCGCTTCGCACTTTTGCTGGAAATGCTCTAGAAGAAAACCGGCGAAGGGACCGGTTCCGGCTCCTTTCGTTTCACGCCAATGCTGCTCGCAGATCGTGGGAAAGGTCACGTATCTCGGTCAGGTCCAGTTCGGATTCCACATGCTCCAGATGATGCGCCATGAGATGCACCGCCTTTTGCGGCTCTTTCGCCGTGATCGCCTCGACGATTTCGGCGTGCTCGTCCGGCCCGCAGTTGAAACGCGCCGTGTTGCGATAGACCGCGGTAATAAGCGAACTGCGGGCGATAAGGTCGCGCATGGTGGTGAACAGGAAATCGGACCCGGTCAGCTCGGCCAGCAGAAGATGGAACCCGCCCGAAAGCTTGATGATATCCGTGGTGCTGTCTTCGGCATTGGCGATCCGCTCCTTGTTGACGTGCTCGCGAAGCCTCTTGAGGCTGTCCTTCGGGATCGAGGCGCACAGCCGTTCCACGATGCAGCGCTCGACCGCCTGACGGACGAAGAACACATCGCGGGCTTCTTCCACCGAAGGCTTGCAGACAAAGGCGCCCCGGTTGGGAATGATGGCGACAAGGCCGTCGCGCTCAAGCACGGTCAGGGCCTGACGAATGCGGGCGCGGCTGACATTGAAGATCGACGCCAGCTGTTCTTCCTTGAGCTGAACGCCCGGGCGCAATCGCCGTTCGGCGATGGAAAGCCATACCCTTTCAACGATCTGTTCGACCGACATTGCGGCTGGTGCGCTCATATTGGTTTCTCCTTGTTGACGCAGACAATCGCGATGCGTGTGAAAAAGTCAACTCGCGGATTTAATTGCTTGCAGTATTGTCTACAATATGAAAAATTATTGTAGACTATAGATCATCATACAGGCTACCAATGGAATTCGATTTTGAAGCGCTTGACCCACAGAGCCGATATAGGCTGCTGACGAATTTCATCGGCCCGCGTCCCATTGCACTGGTGACGACCCGCTCCGAAGCCGGGCACGGCAATGCCGCGCCGATGAGCTTCTTCAACGTGTTTTCACACGATCCCGCCATCGTTGTCCTGGGTATTCAACCGCGCCTGACCGGGGAACAAAAGGATACGATGGTCAATATACGCCGTTCGGGAGAGTTCGCCATCAGCATGGTCGATATGGCGCTGTCGCAGCAGATGCTCATATGCGGGCTTGGTTTCGAAAGCGAGGTCGATGAACTCGAAATGGCGGGGCTGAAGCCGGTTTCGTGCTGCAAGATCGATGTCGCTTATCCCGAGGAAGCGCCGTGCGTTTTCGAATGCCGCGTGGAGCGGCTGATCGATTATCCGCGTCGTACGCTGGTTCTGGGTGAGGTGGTGCATATGCATGTCCGCCGCAACTGTCTCGACGCCGACGGGCATTATGTGGACCCGGAATCCTACCAGCCCATAGCCCGGCTCCACGCCGATAATTACGTGGTGTCGGATCGTCAGTTCGTTTTGAAAGCTCCGCCGATCAGCGATTTCAAGAAGCTGAAAGATTAGGGCCTTTCGATCCGGTTGAATCAGATCGGCGCGTCTCGACCTTTTATTTTTCGTGCGCTCCGAAGAGCAGGCAACAGAGAATTCCATTATGCGTATTCATCTCATCAATCCCAATTCGACGGCTTCCATGACGGCGCAGGTGCTGGAAAGCGCTTTGCTCGTCAAGCACGCTCACACGCAGGTTTCGGCCTCCAATCCGGTGGATACGCCGGTCAGCGTCGAGGGCAGCACGGATGAAGCCCTGGCGGTGCCGGGAATGCTGGCGGAAATCCGCAGAAGCGAGGGCGAAGGGGTCGATGCCTATGTCATCGCCTGTTTCGACGATCCGGGTCTTCATGCCGCCCGCGAGGTTGCGATAGGTCCCGTGATCGGCATCTGCCAGGCCGCGATACAGGTCGCGATGACGATCAGCCGCCGCTTCTCCGTGATCACGACCCTGCCGCGCTCGGTCGCGATCATCGAAGATCTGGTCAGCGACTACGGTGCGGACCGTCATTGCCGCAAGGTGCGCGCAATCGACCTCCCGGTGCTGGGCCTCGAGGAAGACCCGCAGAGGGCCGAGCAGCTTCTTTTGAGGGAAATCGAGGCCGCAAAGGCCGAGGACGGCGCCGAGGCTATCGTGCTTGGCTGCGCGGGAATGACATCGCTGTGCGAGCGCCTGAAGGCGGCGACGGGCGTGCCCGTTATCGACGGCGTGGCCGCAGCCGTCAAAATGGCCGAAGCGCTGGTGGGGGCCGGCTATACCACTTCCAAGGCGAACAGCTACGATTATCCGCGGATCAAAAGCGTGCTCGCTAGTGGATTGAATTTGACGTTTGAATCCCGACTGAATGAGAAGCTGTTTCAAACGCCAAATTCGAAAAATCCACTAGATACATAAAGTGACTAGTGTGGTGAATCTGAAATTCGTATCACTTTGGAGCAGTGTTGCGAACGAATTTCGGATTCAAAACCACACTAGCAAGATATTGAATCTAGTGTGGTTTACGGATTTGAAATTCCTAAACGTAGATGCCAGGCAAATGATAGGAACTTCAAATCCACCACACTAGTGGTCTTTCGGATTCCGACATTTGTGCGGCGTCTGTATCAGAGGGATGCAAATGTCGGAATCAGACCACTAGGGCATGACTTCCGGTTATTGTTGACAATTTTGTATCCGTTTGCATCTCGCGATGGTTGACTTTCCACATCTTATCGAGCCTGGTGGCGGGAAGGGGAGTGTGGTTCATGGCAGAGCAGAAGGGTGTATCGCCGCAGCAGATTGTCGAGAAAGTCTGGCTGTCCATTGCGGAGCGTCGCCTGCGGCCCGGCATGCAGCTCAAGGAAGAGCAGATGGCGGCGATCTTCAATGTCAGTCGCGCCCGTATCCGTCAGGTGCTTGCCGCCCTGAAGCGCGAGGGGCTGGTCGATATCTTTCCCAATCGCGGCGCCTTCGTCTGCAAGCCGACGGTTGGGGAGGCGCGTGACGTCTTCTTCGTCCGCCGGACGGTCGAGCGCTGCGTTGTGGAACGTCTTTGCAGGTCGGCGACGCAAACGGACTTCAGGCGGTTGAGCGATCACGTCGACAGGGAGTGCGTCGCCAATGCCGCTAACAGCACGACAGATATCATCAAGCTGTCGGGCGGTTTTCATCTGCTTCTTGCCGAACTTGCCGCTTCGGACTTCCTGCTCACGACCATGCGCGATCTCGTTTCGCGGACATCGCTTATTACCGCCATTTATCGCAAGGCCGATTATTTCAATTGCGGGCCTGACGAACATGCCGAAATCGTCGACGCGATAGCGCGCAAGGATCTGGTGAGCGCCGCCGGGCTCATGGCCCATCATCTGGACCATGTGGAAGGTCAGCTCGATCTTCGCGACATCAACGATTTTTCGTTCGATCTGAGCGCCGCATTCGCGGAATGACCGGAGCGGTTCCGAACGCAAGACCGTTTCACGCTTTTACCGGAAACGCTCTATCGGAACGCGCCGCCGGATTTTGGGCGGTCCGCCGCGCCTTGCGTGTCTTCGAGTTCCTTCGGCACGGGAAGGCTCGAGCACCGCAGATGCATCTCGCGAACGAAGTTCTTCCGCCGTTTTTCGTCGTTTTCCTTGATCGCCATCGCGATGCCGAGGCCGTAGGGACCGATGAGCAGTCCGGGAGCAAGATCGGAGACCTTCTTTTCTCCGGCTTCGTAATTCACCGCCGCCGCCCGGATTTCCGCGCATTGCGGCGACTGCCATTTGGAGTCCTGACTGGAGAGTGTTGCGGCATAATTCTGCGGCGACGTCGTGCAGCCCGCCATCGCCAATGACAACAGGCAAACAACGCCCGCTCCTCCATGTTTCATAGCCATATCGTTCCATTTCTGCGCTGGACAGCCGCTCATATACGTCCAGTACATTGCCTCCGGTACTCGAAAATCACCATTTTCGCACGCATATGCCGCCTTTTGAATCAGCCTCTAAGGCGACGACACCGCGTTACATGTGAATTCGCGTCTGTATGATCGGCGCCATCATACGCACAAAAGTCGCGCTCAAATGAATCTTGTCTCGCCATGCAATAACGTTCCCCACAATGGCATCACAGGATGTAGATGAACACACACTTGTGTTCAGGTCTATATAGTGAACATCTCGCTTTTTTGCAATTTCTTGAATTCTGTGCTTTGGATATGCTTTATCCAAAGCTGTCTGGCAGTTTTTATTTTCGGACAAGCATTCCGCGGGGTCAAATGAAAGCTTGGGAGTTGACTCGATAACGAATACCTTTGCGCCAATCTTTTTATATTCATCCCATCGTGACAAGAAAGCAGCATTCATTTCTTCTTGAGAAACGTAACCATAAGAGTCAGCTTGACTTGCGAAAATAATGCTTGGACGGATGTCTTTGATAGACTGCAAAGCATTTTTTTGCCAGTCGATACAAGACTGATAAATTTTTCCTTTATATCGAACTGGTATCGATATGTATGCACAGCCCGATTTTGTGATGGATATCAGCTTCCATCCGTCTTCCTTGGCTATCTTTTCCAATGCGGGCAACCATTGCCCCGCAACAGAATCTCCTACCAGAACAGCAATTCGGCTACTCTCAACGTCCCCAAATTCACACCGAATAGCTTCCGAGCCCTGAATGTTCTGGTGACACTTATTGAGATATATTGAAGGCAAGTCGCGTTTTAAATCGGCAAGACGCGGTATTGGAGCAACATCGGTTGGTGAGGCTGTTCCAAAAGCCAAAACGGACGGTCCCGGATAATTGGGATCCAAATCTGGTAATGCAAAGGATGGCGAAGGCATAATCCGGAGGCAGATTGCTGCTATCAGGAACAGACCGATGCTGGATATTGCCATGCGAAACGATCGATTTGTCGTCAACATGGACTGTTTATTGAAACGGAGTTCAATCCACTTGTAAGTGCAATGTGAAAGCACCAATGTAATAGCGAATAATATAAATGGAACCATCTGATTATAATCGGAATGTGGACGCAGGAAAAAATGGCTAAAGGCCAATGCCACAGATAAATTGAATAAGAACGATCGCCTAAATAAGTTGCGATTTTGCTCGAGAATATGGAATTGTTGCCTATCCCTATTGCAGAAATTATGATCAATCCAGATCCTACAACAGGAATTATGGCATAAAAGCCGGGAAATGGCGTGTTTTCGGAAAATGTAAATACAGTTATTGCAATTATGATTATGCCTATTAATAAAAATAATTTAGATGTATTGATGGAGATCATTTTGTTGTAAAAATAACATGCAATAATTGCTCCGAACGATATCTCCCAAAATCTCGTATGCGAATAGAAATATGATTCCAATGGGTTTGTATTTGTGAGGACTATTGAGCAAAATAATGAAAGCGCGCCCAATATAATTGATGCGAGAAATAGGCTCGATTTCATTGTCCTATTGCATATGTTCCCGATAAATATGCAGGCCGCGACCATTATGGGCCAAATTAAATAGTATTGCTCTTCGACAGAAAGAGACCAATAATGCTGGATGGGGCTTGGCATGTTTTCAGACGCGAGATAGTCGACTGAATTATTAGCTAAAACCCAGTTCTCCACATAAAGCGCACTAGCGATAATTTCCTTGAGAACATCATAAAGAACGGCTTCAGATAGAAAAAAGATACTTCCTATAGCGCTAAAAGCCAAGACTATCAAAGCCAGCGGCATAAGTCGTCTAATTCGCCGCGCATAAAATTCCTTAACGGAGAATGTTCCTGTTTGTTCATATTCACGAAGAGTGGATAGGGTGATTACGAACCCGGATATCACAAAGAAAATGTCAACGCCGACATATCCACCTGTGAAAAATGACGGCCAAAAATGAAAGCACACGACAGAAAGTACGGCAAGTGAGCGCAAGCCTTGAATCGCAGGTAATTTATTGTGTTTCGACAAAGTCGCCTACTCCAGTTCTATGCCTCGAACGCCGTTCAATGAGCCTTATTCCGTGGCTTTTAAATGCACAATCTTTATTATTGATTGTGATAGCGTTAGCTAGGCTGAGGACCTGTCGATTTGATGGAAACGGCACTTGAAAAGACAAGAGTTGCAAGGAAAGACGCGAAAAACGGGGTGGTTCCTCCGGTTGAGCGGCTTGACGTGAGCCAATCGCCAATTTCCGGCCTCGGCATTTCGGTGTTCGAAGGATGCGCTCTAATAGGTCCTGCCCCTGATACATCATGAAGCTTGCATATTTCTATCCAATGTATACTTATGTAATTTCGCTTTATCGTGGGTATTTTCCTCATCGTGCCAATAAAACTTACCGCCAGAATCCAGTATCCTTTTCTTTGTTTCATTTATTGCGGTGTAATCAAAATACAGATCATGTCCGAACCAGACGTTTTCATAAGAAAAGTCAAAAAGGTTGAACCCAAATAATGAAATATCCTTCACACCGCTAAGTTCCAGAAGGAGAAGAAGTCTGGTTCCCGTTAGTATGAGGTCAAAATAGGGAAATCCTATGATGTTTTCTTTTTGATGAGATATAGAAAAAAGCGCTTGAAGATATTCCGCCGTCATTTTCCTGCACGCTATCTCATAGACATCCATTGGTGCAGGCGTCACCAGCAGGTCATCATAGTAGCCCGCCATTTTCAGCCATCGGTATGCGTCTACTGAAATGTGAAAGGGGGAGGCGGCCCATATGTCGACTCCCTCCTTGAGCAATTGCTCGAATTTCGGCTTCGGGGTCGGTACTCCTGCCGGGTTCCGTCGAACGACAATCCAGGGATGTCCCGCCCATATGGTTGTTCTGGTTCCATCGTGAACGGGATCGGCCTGCCATGCTCTCATGGTCGTGATCCTGATAACCTCGTCATGCGCATCGATCAGCGGACCACAGTCGCGTATCTCACCGTTTCCAACCAAAGCCACCCGTTTTCCGGCGAGGCCGCTGCGTAAGCCAAATTTGGATCGGCAGGGCAGAATGCGCATCTCGGGGCCATAATCGTTATCTGCGAGAAGGTCCTTCTCATGGATGAAGTTCAGACCGAACGACCGCTCATAGCTGGCTGAGCCAATGGATTGATGCCCTTGCACAAGCTTATTGCAGCTATCGATATGACTCGTCATGCTTTTCCCCTGAACCGGCGGTTGCCTTATGATTTATCGAACAGCACACTGGTTTTCCAGTGCCATCCATCCATTGATGCAGCGTGTTGGCTCCATAAGGGCGGGCTGCCATGCAGGTCAAGCAGCATCGGATGGTTCCAGATGGCTTAAACGCTGTATGGTATTGCAAACTCGATACTATTGTCCACGATCCCTGGGCCATATCGACAAGGCAAGCTAGCCGTATCCTGGCGCTTATGGCACAAAATTGCGCTGACAGGGGAACTGCGCCTTTCGCGCGGTATGAGCAGGAACAAACCGGACATGCGATAACAAATTGACCCAGGTCAAGGAACTTGTTTCCTGAATTGTCGTTTCATGGAAGGTGCATACTCCGCCGCAATGACATCCCGTGGCGGCACGCGGCTCTTTATCTCTCGCTCTTTCCGGCAATCCAGCCGGCGAGGGAGGAAGGGCTGGTACCAGGACAGCTTGAAAGGTCAGGAGAAAAAGCTCAGTGTGAATCGTGGCCTACGGATTAGCGCGATGTTCGAGGATCGAAAAGAAGCCGGTCAAATGCTCGCGGATGAGATTGTCAAACTTCATCTGCCGAATCCGGTCGTACTGGCATTACCCCGAGGGGGTGTTCCGGTGGCCTTTCCCATAGCCACGGCGCTGCGGGTTCCCCTCGATATTCTGATCGTGAGCAAAGTCGGGGCGCCACACAATCCTGAACTCGCCGTGGCCGCCATTGTGGATGGAAATCCGTACGATATCGTTTTGAATCATGAAATGATCGAGGCTTACGGCATAGATGAAGCGGAACTGCAGATACTCGTCGATCAAAAACGTCCTGAGCTGGAACGGCGCAAACAGGTCTATCGACACGACAGCCCGCAGATACCGGTACATGACCGTACGGTAATTCTTGTCGATGACGGCGCAGCCACCGGCACCACCATGAGGGTGGCCATTCGTGCGCTCAAACGACGATCGCCTCGGGCAATCGTCGTAGCGCTCCCGGTAGCGAGTTCGGAAGCGCTACGCGACCTGAAACAGGAGGCCAATCAGGTCATCTGTCTCAGCAGACCGGCCCGCTTCTTCGCATTGGGTTATCATTACCATAATTTTCCGCAGCTTACGGATGAAGAGGTCATCGGGACATTGCATAAAGCTGCCGAACAGACAGGCAAGACAGATAGCAACCGCCGATAAACTCAAGCGAAAGGTCCAGACCTATGAAAGCGAAGAGGCATTGGGTATTGATCGCCGACGGTGCGCGTGCGCGCATAGTTCGTTCGCCTGCGGCGGGGGGCAATGACGAGGCAAACGAGCTGGTTTTCGAGATAGATCACAAATCGTTGCGGGAGATCATGTCCGATCGACCGGGGCGCAGCTTCGCTTCGCATGGCACACGACGCTCCGCCATGGAATATGCGTCGGATCCTGAAAAAGAGCAGGAAGAGCGGTTTGCGGGCCTGTTGTTGGAGGAGCTTGAACATCGCCTTTCCGCCGGTGAATTCGACCAGCTCACAATCGTCGCCGAACCAAGAATGCTGGGCAATTTGCGGCATAAGATCTCTCCCGCGCTACGCCATGTGGTGGTCGCGGAATTTGCCAAGGATCTTACGAAGACACCGACATCGGATATTGGTGCCGTCCTGGCCGAATTGCGGGATCGATGATTCCGCAGCCGACCGCGCGCGTTTCGATCTGACTGAATCAGATCGTTGCTCTAATTCGACAGCAAGCGATTGATCCCGTTTTCGCTCAGCAACGAACGTGTAACTCCGCCAAAAGCCCATTCCCGAAGCCGGCTGTGGCCATATGCTCCCGATACGACGAGATCGGCATTGCTCTCATCGATAAACCTCAGCAATGCCAGATATTCGTGCGGGTCTTCGATAAACTCCGATTTGGATTTGACGCCATGCGCCGACAGGAAGCCGACGACATCGGCCAGACTTTCACGAACGTGTTGACCCACTTCTGCGCTAACATTGACCACGATCACTTCCACTGCATCCTTCAGCAAAGGGACTGCATCGGAAACCGCCCGCCGCGCTTCGCGCGTATCTTTCCAGGCCACGACGATTTTATCAGTCTTCAGCCGGTCGGTCTTGCCATCCAGCATGAGCAGAGGCCTGCCGGATCGAAGAACAACACCGGCGGGGTCGACACGCCGATAATGGCCTCCGGTCGACTGTTCGTCGGGCGCTGCCATGACGATAAGGTCGCTCGAACGCGCCGCTTCGACTATGACGGAAGTGGGGAGCGCCAGAGCCTCACGCCATTCGACATTGTCGTAACCGGCCACGAACTGTTTGAAGGCGGCATGAACCTGTTTGAATTTCCGGGTCTCGATTTCGTCCCGCATCTGTTGCCAGATATCAATGGCTTCCGACGTGCCTTCCGGGCCGGTCAACGGTAATGCAACGTCTGCGGCGCAAAGCCCGATCAATCTCGCTCCATGCCGCCTGGCAATATCGAGCGCGGTGGTGACCGCAGGGCTGATCGGACCATCAATATTTACGCTAACCAGTATGGATTTGTAGCTCATGGTAGACGTCCTTTTATTGGCGCTGGCTCGCTTAACCATATCCCGCACAAAAGGTAGAAACATTGACGCAGATCAAACGGGCGCGAGCCTGACCGTGAACACTGTGAGACCACCTGCGAAGCGGTTTGCCGTTTCTCACAGGATCGTGATCGCCGAGTTGATCTGAGTCAAGGACCACATTGTCCAAAACGTTAAGCTGCCAATCACCACACTAGTGTGATGGATTTGAAGTTCCTATCATTTGCCTGGCATCTACGTTTAGGAACTTCAAATCCGTAAATCACACTCGATTCAATATCTTGCTAGTGTGGCTTTGAATCTGAAATTCGTTCGCAACACTGCTCCAAAGTGATACGAATTTCAGATTCACCACACTAGAGGAGATCAGCGATGAAAGCTCTGGTTTATGAAGGTCCCGGCAGAAAGTCGCTGCAAGACAGAGACATTCCCATCATCATTGCCGCTACCGACGCCATTGTGAATATTGCGAACGCGGCGCGGACGAACGCGCTGAAAGTCATCATAGAGACTGCGGCGACGGGCCAGCTTGCCGGCATGTGGTGCGGAAGCGTTTACAGCGGTAGCTGCCCCGCGATGCCCGGCCCAACTACGCCTGACGATCGCAGGGCATAGGCCGCCTCCGGCATTCGCAGTATGATGTGTTCTTCCGAGGAATGGATGCAGTCGGAAGCTGTCGAAAAGGAGCGATCCATGACTGATCATCATGCGCATGAAGGCGATGCCTGATCGATCTCGCGAAGCCCATTCGTTGCAAGTCCTTGGCCGGATCCCGCATCACCCTGATGGTCCCCAGAGAACCGCTGGAAAAGATAATCGGCTGGCCTGATCTTCACGGGCGTGTCCTGCCGCGCGCCGCACCGATGACACGCTTGCTCCGTAGTTTGATCGAGGGTCTTTATTCAACGGCGGGGGAACTGACTGAAGCCGAAGCCAGCGGTGTGCGAGAGAACCTGCTGTTTCTGCTTCGCGGGGGATTGACCGGCAGGCAAAACAACCCTTTGGAAGACCTTCCAATCAGCCAACCCGTGCGCAGCCGCATTCTCGATTACATCAATGAGAATCTCACCGATCCGCTTTTAAGCCCGCAATCGATCTTGCAGCGTTTCCGTGTTTCCCGTTCTCATCTGTATCGTGCGTTCGAAGCTGATGGCGGCATCGCAAGGATCATTCGCGAGAAGCGTCTGGATAGAGCGTATCGCTTTCTTCTAACTCAGCCTGGCAAGCCGATTTCCTTCAAGGAAGCTGCTTATCACTGTGGTTTTCGCAACGGCACTCAGTTTAACAAGGCATTCAGGGAGCGCTTCGATATGTCCCCGAAAGATGTCCAGTTGATCGGAGCATCGCACGTTCCTGCCGATCCGATAGATTTTTCCTATCAGGAACATATTTCGAAAGTGGCCCGCTCCAGTCTTGTGCAGTCACAGTCTGAGAAAGCGGGACATTTCGATATCGAAACCCGGCAGTTGGTGAGAGCATGATGCGACCGGAATGAAACGAGGATCGAAAAGACTGTGCTTAACGCATGTCTCCCGAAAGTAGGAACCGGTTTCGGGAGACATGCGTGAAAACAAGACCCAAAGCATGTTGCTTGAGCACAATTGAACGCAACACGCTTTAGATACCTGCATCATCGCCGCCACCTGAGCGACATGCACGACAGGCCCGCATCGATCTTCCCGATTTCCGTTGTCTTCAGGGCGACGACCGTATAGCCCTCTTTATCGAGCAATTCGATGGTTTTGGGGTAGTCCGATCCAACAAAAACGACATCATTGACTCTCAACGCGTTGGCTGCGGCCTCTTCGCCTTCCGGTGTTACGATTTCCCGCAACCCCTTAAAAAAGCCCGACCCCGCCAGCCGGTGTGTTGCAAGCACTGTTTCTTCATCCAGCAACGAGCAGTCCGTCTTGAAATGAAGCACGCCGTTCGGCGTCTCGACAATCTCCGCAGCATGACCGAGTGCGCCGAGTGCTGCGCGCAGTCCCTCGGCGCCATTTTTGTCGGTGCGTGCCGACAGGCCGATCATCACTGTTTTTGGCGTAACCAGCACGTCGCCGCCGTCGGCAAAGCCCGGCGAAGGAAGCGGCACGACCTTCTCAAAATGCGAGCGGAGAGCCGGCTCTATCTGTGCCGTTTCGTCGATGCGCGACGGCGCGCCGGGACGCAACAGAACCGCCCCCTCGTGAAAGACAAGAGCCGGGTCTTCGACAAATATGGAGTCTGGAAAGTCTTCCAACGGCGGAAGCACGGTCACATCGACGCCTGCTACCCGCAAAGCCTGCGCATAGGCTTCGTGCTCCGCCTTGACGCCTTCAAAGGTCGGATTGCCCCGGTCATCGGCGCGCAAGCCATTGACGACGGAACGTCCCGGTGACCGGACTATAGCTGCATTGAATTCATAAACGGCGCTCATGGTGTCACTCGCGTTTGAGATAAGCTTTGGTGTCTGAAGCAAAAATCGTGCATTCAGGTGCCTCTCGTCGGTATTCGGTTTTCAAGTCGCCGAAAGGCCCAGACGAGAGCGGCAGTCAGTATCATGTAGATCAAGGCCAGCAGGAGAAGCGGCTCGTAGGTGAGATAGGTTTCCTGTCGCACCCTGGATATGACGCCGTACACATCGACAACGGTTATTGTCGCTACGAGAGGGGTGGACTTCAGTTGAAGAACCGTTTCGCCGTTCAGCGTGGGCAGGGCGCGGTGAATGGCGCGCGGCAACCAGATGCGGCGAAACATCTTCCATGGCGACATGCCAAAAGCACGACCGGCCTGTAGTTCTCCAGACGGAACACCTGCGAAAGCGCCCCGCATCACCTCGCCTTCATAGGCAGCGAAGGAGATTGTCAGTGCTGTAAGGCCATAAGGCCATGCTTCCCGTAAATAGGGCCACAGGAACGAGCTGCGGATGCCGGGAATTGACGGGAACAAGGACCCCAGACCGTAATAGAGCAGCCAGAGCTGCAACAGCAGCGGCGTGCCCCGGATGACCGTACAGAAAGCCTTGGCGGGCCAGTTCAGCCACCACGGCCCAGCCGTTTGCGCCAGGCCGAGTGGAAGTGCCAGCAGAAATCCAAGGATCGCTGAACCGAACAGCATGAAGAGCGTTACGAGAATGCTGGAACCCAGGCGAGGCAGATATCGCGGCAACCAGTCCCAACGGCCAAATATCACTGCCGCTGCGAACAATGCGATTGCGACGGCGATCAGCGCGATACGATGCGGTTCCAACCGGAATTTCGCAGGCGTATGGTTTTCCAATGTTGCGGAAGATACGCTCATATCAGGCGACCCGTGCAAAGCCGCGGCGAGCGCGCCGTTCGATGATGCTTATGAAGGCATTGGAAACAAGGGTCAGGCCAAGATAGAGCACACCGGCGGTCATGAAAAACAACAGATAATGCTTGGTCGTGCCCGCCGCTTGTCTTGTCACCAGCGTAAGCTCGCTGAAGCCGACGACCGCCAACAATGCCGTGTCCTTGGTTGCAATAAGCCACAGATTGGCGAGGCCCGGTATCGCGAAAGGCAGCATTGCCGGTATTGTGATGCGCCGGAGCATTTTTGACGCTGGCATCCCGAAAGCACGCGCCGCCTCGATCTGGCCGGGAGCAATGGACTTGATGGCGCCGCGCAGGACTTCCGTGGAATAAGCGCCCTGTACCACGCCGATGACGAAAATTCCGGCTGCCAGCCCACTGATATCGGTTCTGCCAAAGCCGAATAGAGCAAGCATCTGGTTCAACAGATCGGTGCCGGCGTAATAGAGGATCAGGATCAACACCAGTTCCGGGACGGCCCGGACCACGGTCGTATAGACTTCCAGTAGGTCGCGCATGACCGGACCGCCATAGAGCTTGCCCAATGCGCCGAACATGCCGATCAACAGGCCGAGCGAATAGCCTCCAACGGCGATTTGCAGCGTATGCCAGAACCCCTGCAAAAGCACGCCGCCCCATCCTGGCGGATCGAGAGCAAGCAGGCTCCAGTTAATCAAGGGTGCATCCATCGCCGGTTCCGATCATGCTGAAATCAGGGCGCCAGCCGACCGGATGCCGGCTGGCAATGACGTTCACTGGCCGTAAATGTCGAAATCGAAGTATTTTTTGGTGAAGGTATCGTAGGTTCCATTGGCGCGGATTGCCTTGATTGCTGCGTTCAGCTTGTCCTTGAGTTCCGTATCGCCCTTGCGCAAACCGATGCCGACGCCCGGTCCGAGAACATCGACATCCTGCGCGACCGTACCCTTCTCCTCGCAGCACGCCTTGCCGGCATCCGTCGCGAGAAATACCCGCAGGGCGAGGGAATCCGCTTGCACGGCGTCGATGCGCCCGGCGGTGAGATCGTTGTTCGCTTCGTCCTGTGTCTGGTATTCCTTTATTGTCGCGCCAGCCGGTGCGAAATGCTTCATCGCGTAAGCTTGATGGATCGTTGAGACCTGCACGCCAATCATCTTGTCCTTCAGTCCGTCGGGCGTCGCATCGAATTTGAGGTCTTTGGTGCCGATGACGATTGTCGGCGTATTATAATATTTATCCGAGAAATCGATCGTCTTGAGCCGTTCGGGCGTCATCGACATGGACCCGACGATCATGTCGATCTTGCTGGTGGTGAGAGCCGGAATAATGCCGTCCCATGCGACAGGCGTTATAACGCAATCGAGCTTGGCCTCCTTGCACACGGCATCGGCAAAATCGATTTCCCAGCCCTGCCATTTGCCCGAAGCATCGGGCGAGGTGAAGGGCGGGTATGGCTCGGCTGCAATGCCGACCTTCATCTGTTCGGCACTCGCCACCGCGACACCGGCGACAGCAAATGTTACACCGATGCAGAGACTTGCTAAAAGACGCTTCACTGGTACTCCTCCCATTCCCATTTTCAGTGCGTTGAGCTGATGAATTTTTTCAATCGTTCGGATCTGGGGGCTCCGAAAACGTCTTCCGGCGGCCCTTGTTCCTCGATCCGGCCATCGTGTAAAAATACAACGTGATTGGCGACCTTGCGGGCGAATTTCATCTCATGCGTGACCAGGATCATGGTGCGTTTTTCCTTGGCCAGATCGCCAATGACCGTGAGGACTTCGCCGACGAGTTCGGGGTCGAGCGCGGAGGTCGGCTCATCGAACAGCATGACCAGAGGGTCGATTGCGAGCGCGCGTGCGATTGCGGCACGTTGCTGCTGGCCGCCGGACATGAACGCCGGATAGACATCCCGTTTCTCAAAGAGCCCGACGCGCTTCAAGAGAGCCTCGGCCCGGTCGATAGCTTCGCTTTTCGGCACGCCCAGAACATGGACGGGTGCTTCGATGACGTTTTCCAGAACGGTCATATGCTGCCAGAGATTGAAGCTCTGGAACACCATTCCAAGCCGCGTGCGAATGCGCTCGATCTGCTTTCTGTCAGTGGGGGATTGGCTACCGTTGCCATCGCTTTTCATGGCAATGGCCTCGCCGTGAATGGTGACGGACCCTGAACTGGGCAATTCCAGCATGTTGATGCAACGAAGGAAGGTCGACTTGCCGGACCCCGATCCGCCGATAATCGCGATGACGTCGCCCTCATTTGCCTTGAGCGATACGCCTTTAAGCACCTCGAGATCACCGAAACGCTTGTGAAGATCGACGACAGAGATCGCCTCTTCGGCCTGACTCATGCGGTGCATACCTCCCTTGGCCCGGAGGCGGACGATCCGCTGCGAGCCATCTGGATAGTGTCATTATCAGCCGCTTCGAAGTTCTTGTTCGACTTGTCGATAAGCGGCCGACCGTTCCCTTGACGAAGACTATACACTTGAATAATTGTTATGCAAGTGCATAGTCGCATATGAGGGGAGGGAAGAATGACCACATCGTTTCGACGTGCACCGGACTTCGATCGCCGCACGGATATGATAGAGGCTACGCTCGACTGCATCGCGGACCTTGGAATACAGGCCACGACAGTTCGCGCCGTGGCGGCGCGTGCGGGCGTGAGCAATGGCTTGATCCGGCATCATTTCGCCTCGAAGGCCAATCTCATCGCGGCTGCCTATCGGCGCATGATCGAGATGATGACCGTGCCGGCGTTAAGCATTCTGGAATCGGACGGCGGAACGCCGCATGACCGGCTGACCCGCTTTATCGCCGCCAGCCTTGGCGGTTCCGTGGCCGACCCGCGTATGCTTTCGCTCTGGGCGACTTTCGTCAGTCAGGTTCATCTCGATCCCGATCTGGAACGCGAACACCGCGAAGGCTATCTCGCTTTCCGCCGGGCAACGGAAACCCTGATCGCGGAGGTTTTGTCGGCGGAAGGCCGGGAAGCGAGCGCTGAGACATGTGCCCGCCTTGCCATCGCCGTCAATGCGCTGATCGACGGCCTCTGGATCGAAGGCTGTCTCAGCGCGGATGAAATCGACGACACCATGCAAATAGGCATCGGACTAAGCTCAATCGGCGCGCTTCTGGGCATCGAGCTTCCCGCCGTGCCCCCACTTCCGAGACATTGACATGCGATATGCTTCCATCACCGATAGACTGGCAGGACTGGGGTCGGACAAGTGGCAGGTCCATGCACGCGGTCGCGAATTGCGTGCGCTTGGCCATCCGGTGATCGAACTGACCATCGGCGAGCCGGACGTCGCCCCCGATCCCCGGTTGCTGGATGTGTGCAACGACGCCATGCGCGCAGGCCGCACCCGCTATTCGAACGGTCGCGGCGAGCCGGCGATATTGGCGGCGCTTGCTGCAAAATATTCAAAACGCACGGGCCGCACGATCACGACCGACAACGTGCTTTATTTTCCGGGCACCCAGACCGCGCTTTATGCCGTTTTGACCGGACTGGTCGAAAGCGGCGACAAGGTGCTCGTGCCAGACCCTTATTATGCGACATATGAAGGCGTGGTGCGCGCGCCCGGAGCCGATATCGTCCCGGTTCCGTTGCGGGCCGAAGATGGCTTTCACCTGCGCCCGGAAGCGCTTGAAGCGGCGATCACGCCCGGATGCCGTGTCCTCCTTCTCAACAATCCGCATAATCCGACGGGCGCGGTGCTCACAAAGCCGGAAATCGCCGCCATCAGCGAAGTCTGCCGCAGGCACGACCTCTGGGTTGTCTGCGACGAGGTTTACGAAGAGCTGACCTTTGGCGCCGCTTTTGCCTCACCGCTCGACCTTCCCGAAATGGCGGATCGTGCGATTGTCGTGTCGTCCATATCCAAATCGCACGCAGCGCCGGGTTTTCGCGCAGGCTGGGCGGTTGGCTCCGAGGAATTCTGCCACAGGCTGCTGCCGTTTTCGGAATCGATGCTGTTTGGCGGACAGCCATTCATCGCCGATATGGCCGCTTATGCGCTGACGCATGATTTGTCGACCGCCGCCGTGATGCGGGCTGAGTACAAGGCGCGTTCCGAACTGATCTTCGACCGGCTGAGTGACGTCGCGGGGATCAGGCCGCTGATGCCGGAAGCCGGAATGTTCATACTGCTCGACGTCAGCGACACCGGCCTCAACGGCGAGGAATTCGCCAGCCGGCTGCTTGAGGAACATTATGTTTCGACAATGCCCGGAGCGTCGTTCGGTCAGGCTGCGAAGGATCTGGTGCGCATGAGCCTCACCATCCCCGAAGAGCGTATCGCCGAGGCCTGCGACCGCATTGCGCGTTTTGTGCGAAGCCTGAACCATCGCGTGAAGAGGCTTGTGTCATGACCTCTCGAATGACAGTTGGGCAAGCTCTGATCCATCTCCTTGAGGCTCACGGAGTCGATACGGTCTTCGGCATTCCCGGCGTGCATACGGCAGAGCTTTATCGGGGGCTTGCCGGTTCGAACATCCGGCATGTGACGCCGCGTGACGAGCAGGATGCAGGCTTCATGGCGGATGGCTATGCACGGGTTTCGGGCAAGCCCGGCGTGTGCCTGCTGATCACCGGTCCCGGACTGACCAACGCCATCACGCCGATGGCGCAGGCGCGGGCGGATTCGATCCCCATGCTGGTTATTTCAGGTGTCAATGCCCGCCACACGCACGGACATTATCGCGGATATCTGCACGAACTGCCCGACCAGTCCGCAACGATGCGAACGATAGCCTTGTCGTCGGAACGGCTGGAAAATCCCGATGACATTGCAGAACTGATCGAGCGGGCCTTCGCCCGAATGCAATCCGGGCGACCGGGCCCTGTCCATATTGAAATTCTGACGGACCTTATGGAAGCTTCTGTTTCGGGACTGGTTGGCAATGCCTCGCAGGAAGACACCGCTTCCGGTTCCAATATCGAGAAAATCAATGAAGCCGCGACCCTGTGCGCTGCGGCAAGCCGCCCTTTGATCCTCGCCGGAGGTGGTGCAAACCGGGCGTGTGAAGCGGTTTTGGCCCTTGCGGAAGCCCTTGACGCGCCGGTAGTCACAACAACGAATGCCCGCGGCCTGCTCGGACGTCATCCATTGATGGTGCCCGCAAGCCCGAGCCTGCCGCCGATCCGCCAACTGATTGCGGAAGCTGACCTTGTGATTGCCATCGGAACCCAGTTCGGGCCGACCGATTACGACATGTATGTCGACGGCGGGTTTAAGCCGCCAGCACGCATGATCCGCATCGACATCGACCCCGATGCTGCGGCAACCAGCTATCCGGCCACGCTTGCAATCACAGGCGATGCCGCCCGGATAATGGAGGAGCTTGTCGCCGCCCTCCATCATCTGCCGCAAGCGCGGCGCGATGCCGGAAAGGATCGCGCATCGGTGGCCATGGATGCGGCCTACCGCTCCCTGTCGCCAAAGATGCAGTCGCTGATCGAAGTTCTGGGCACCGTTCGGGACGCCATCCCCGGCGGCATCATCGTGGGCGATTCCACCCAACTGGCCTATGCAGGCAATCTGTTCTTCGAAACGGATTTCGCACGGAGCTGGTTCAATGCGGCAACCGGCTACGGCGCTCTGGGTTTTGGTCCCCCGGCGGCAATTGGAGCCAGCCTCGCGCAGACCGGCGCACCGGTCATCTGTCTGGTGGGGGATGGCGGTTTCCAGTTCTGTCTTGGAACGCTCGGCACAGCCGTGGATGAAAAAGTCCCCGTCATTTTCCTCGTCTGGAACAATCACGGCTATCAGGAAATCGAGGACTACATGCTTTCCCGTGACATCACGCCGATTGGCGTGCGCCCGTCCGCACCCGATTTCGTCAAGCTCGCGGAAGCCTATGGCATGTCCGCCGAACAGATCTGCCTTACGAACGGGGACAGTCAGGATGCGCTCAGACCGGGAGCGCTTGACCTTGCCCGACTTTCCGAGGCGTTGAGTCGCGCCCGACAGTCCGGGCGGCCTGCGCTTATAGAAATAACGACGCCTTAGATCAAAGGCCAGCGCAGGTAACGGGAGGGAAGCCATGCATTTCGGATTGACTGAAGAACAGGACATGATCGTCTCGACGGTGCGAAGCTTTGTCGAGAATGAGATTTATCCTCATGAAGCGACCGTCGAACGGCTCGGCTATGTGCCGCAGGAGATCGGCGAGGCAATCAAGCGGAAGACGATAGAACTCGGCTTCTATGCCAGCAACTTTCCCGAATCCGCAGGCGGTCCCGGCCTGTCCCATCTCGAATTCGCCTTGGTGGAGCGCGAACTTGGGCGCGGATCGATGGCGCTCACCCATTTCTTCGGTCGCCCGCAGAATATTCTGATGGCGTGTCAGGGCGAACAGATAGAGCGATACCTGCTGCCTGCGGTGCGCGGCGAGCGGATGGACGCCCTGGCCATGACCGAGCCCGATGCAGGTTCGGATATTCGCGGCATGAAAGCCAATGCCCGCCGCGATGGCGGAGACTGGGTGCTTAACGGCACCAAGCATTTCATTTCAGGCGCGGAGCACGCCGATTTCGTGATTGTCTTCATGGCGACAGGCGAAGAGCCAACTTCCGCGGGACCGAAGAAGAAGATCACCACCTTTCTGGTTGACCGGGGAACGCCGGGTTTCACCATCCGCGAGGGCTACAAGTCGGTCAGCCATCGCGGCTATAAAAACATGATCCTGGAATTCGACGACTGCCGTATTCCCGACGCGCAGGTTCTGGGCGAGGTAGATGGCGGCTTTGCAGTCATGAACAATTGGCTTTATGCGACGCGCATCACCGTGGCGACGATGGCAGTGGGCCGCGCGCGCCGTGTGTTCGACATGATGGTGGAATATGCGGCGCAGCGTAAGCAGTTCGGCCAGCCCATCGGACGCTTTCAGGGCATCGGCTTCCAGCTTGCCGATTCCGTGACGGAAATCGATGCCGCAGACTGGCTGACACTGGCAGCCGCATGGCGTCTGGATCAGGGACTGCCCGCCAATCGCGAGATTGCATCGGCCAAAGTCTATGCGTCGGAAATGCTGGCCCGCGTCACAGACCGCGCCATTCAGGTGCATGGCGGCATGGGGCTAATGGACGACTTGCCATTGGAGCGTTTCTGGCGCGATGCGCGTGTGGAACGAATCTGGGACGGCACCAGCGAAATCCAGCGCCATATCATCGCTCGCGATCTCCTCCGCCCGCTTGGAGCCTGATCGTGACCCGGAAAAATCTCTCCCGTGTCCTGCGGCCGCGTTCCATCGCTGTCTTTGGCGGTGGATGGTCCACATCGGTACTCAGGCAATGCCGGAAACTGGGGTTTGACGGCGAACTCTGGCCGGTCCACCCCACCCGCGACACCATCGACGATCTCCCTTGCTACCGTTCGGTCGCAGACCTTCCCGGCGCGCCCGATGTAAGCTTCATCGGCGTAAACCGCGATGGAACGATTGATATTGTTCGCGAGCTTTCGGAGCGCGGCAGCGGGGGCGCGGTATGTTTCGCATCCGGCTTCAGCGAAGTGTCCGACGGCATTGAGCGCAATCGGGCATTACTGGCTGCGGCAGGCGAAATGCCAATCCTCGGCCCCAATTGCTATGGCTTCATCAATTATCTCGACGGTGCTTTGTTATGGCCTGACCAGCATGGTGGCAAGAGGGTGGAAAGCGGTGCGGCTATCGTCGTGCAGTCCTCCAACATAGCAATCAATCTCACCATGCAGCGCCGGGGGCTGCCGATTGCCTATGTCCTGACTGCGGGCAATCAGGCGCAGACCGGACTTTCGGAACTGGCGGAGGCTGCGCTCGAAGACCCGCGTGTGACCGTTCTTGGGCTGCATATCGAAGGCTTCGACAATATTGCGCGGCTGGAACGCGTCTTCATGAAGGCGCGGAAGATGAAAAAGCCCGTTGTCGCGATCAAGGTCGGGACATCCGACGCGGCACAGGCGATGACGCTTTCCCACACCGCGTCACTCGCGGGAGCCGACACACTTGCCGATGCCTTCTTCGCCCGATGCGGCGTCATCCGGGCACGGACGCTCGAAGAATTTGTCGAGACGCTGAAGCTGCTTCATGTGCTTGGCCCCTCGCCGGACAACAGCCTTGGTTCGATGAGTTGTTCGGGCGGCGAAGCTTCTCTCGTTGGCGACCTTGCGCTGCGGGAGGGGCTTGATCTGCGACCGCTCACGGCGTCTGAGACGGCAAAACTGCGCTCCACCTTGCCCGATATGGTCACCATCTCGAACCCGCTCGATTATCACACCTTTACATGGGGGAATGGCCCTTCGCTGACGGCGACCTATCGCGCCATGCTGGACGCAAATTTCGGCCTGACGATACTGGTGCTCGACTTCCCGCGCAGCGATCGGTGCGTGGACAATGGTTGCGAAACATCGCTTGAAGCGGCGATCACGGCGCAAAAGGCGGGAGGCGGGCGTTTCGCCATCGTTACCAGCCTGCCTGAAAACATGACGGAAGCGCATGCCGAGCGTCTGCTTGCCGTTGGCATAGCGCCGATGATGGGCCTTGCCACGGCGCTGACCGCTGCGGCCAATGCCGCATGGATTGGCGAAGTCTGGTCGCGCCCGCAGACCGCGATGCTGGCTCGCCAGCCGTCAGCGTCCGCCGTCGATGCGGTGGCGATGGACGAATGGTCGTCCAAATCTGTCTTGCGTGAAATCGGTGTGATGACCCCGCAAGGTGGCGTCGTCGCAAGCGCTGACGATGCCGTCGCCCTTGCCGACAAGCTTGGCTATCCGGTCGTTCTCAAGGGGGTGGGTGAGACGCTGCTTCACAAAACCGAAATGGCTGCGGTCTGCCTCAATTTGCAGAATGCCGCGGACGTTCGAGCCGCCGCCCACTCGCTTGCCCATCTTGAATGCGATTTTCTGGTCGAGAAAATGGTCCGGGACGGAGTTGCGGAACTGATCGTCGGCATAGCGCGCGATCCGCAATTCGGCCTCTATCTAACCATTGGGGCAGGCGGTGTGATGGTCGAGCTTTGGAATGATACGCGCGCGCTGCTTCTGCCTGCCAGCCGCGATGAAATCCGCGCAGCCTTTCTCTCGCTGCGTTCCGCGCCCCTGCTGACCGGTTTTCGGGGCAGGCGGAAGGCGAATATCGAAGCGGCGGTCGAGGTCGCATGGAAACTCGGCAATTACGCGCTCGCGCAGGCCGGAGTGCTCGAAGAACTGGATATCAACCCGCTCATCGTCACCGCTGACGATGCCATTGCCGTCGACGCCCTCATACGTAACCGGAGAGCATGATGACTGATGCCGTAAAAATCACCCGCAACGGCCAGATCCTTGAGATCACGCTCGATCGGCCCAAGGCCAATGCCATCGATCAGCCAACCAGCCGAAAACTGGGCGACGCCTTCGCCGCCTTTCGCGACGATCCGGACCTGCGCGTAGCGATCTTCACCGGCGGCGGAGAAAAGTTCTTTTCCGCCGGGTGGGATCTCAATGAAGCAGCCGCGACAGGCGGAGACGGCTATATCGCCGACTATGGTCAGGGCGGCATCTATGGCTTTTCGGAACTGGCGGGTCTGGAAAAGCCCGTCATCTGCGCCGTCAACGGCTATGCCATCGGTGCGGGTTTTGAAATACTCCTGACCGCCGACTTCATCGTCGCTGCCGATCATGCGCAATTCTGGTTGCCGGAAACCTCGCTTGGCGTTTTGCCGGATATAGGCTCTTTCGTCCTGCCGAAACTTCTTCCGAAGGTCATAGCGAATGAGGTTCTTTACGGCGGACGGCGTTTCACCGCGCAGGACTGCCAGCGGTGGGGGTTGGTCAACGACGTCGTTCCGCAGGCTGAACTTATGCCTGCTGCCCGCGCACTTGCGGCGCGCATCCTGTGTTCTGCCCCGCTTTCGGTTGCCGCCGCCAAACAGACGACGCGCCTCGCCGAGCATATGAGCCTGGCAGAAAGTTATGCGGCCATGCGCAGCGGCGCTTTCCCTCTCTTCAAAGCGCTGATCGAAAGCGAAGATGCGCTGGAGGGGCCGCGTGCGGCGGTCGAAAAGCGCGAACCGGTATGGAAAGGCAAATAGGATGAGCAAGCAAGCTGAAGCCGCCATAACGACCCGTCGCGAAGGTGCCATTCTCGAAGTTATATTGGATCGGCCAAAGGCCAACGCCATCGACCTCCCGACATCGCGGCTGATGGGCGAAACCTTCGCGGCCTTTCGCGACGATCCCGAATTGCGCGTCGCCATCCTCAAAACGGCTGGTGACCGCTTTTTCTGTGCCGGATGGGATTTGAAAGCGGCGGCTGAAGGCGCTCCCATCGATGGCGATTATGGAATTGGCGGCTTTGGCGGCATTCAGGAATTGCGCGACCTGAACAAGCCGGTCATCGGCTGCGTCAGCGGCATGGCCGCTGGCGGTGGCTTCGAACTCGCGCTTTCCTGCGATCTGATCTACGCTGCCGATCACTCTTCTTTTTCGCTGCCGGAAATCCGTTCCGGAACCATCGCAGACGCCGCGTCGATCCGACTGCCGAAGCGCATTCCGTACCACATCGCCATGGAATTGCTGCTGACCGGTCGCTGGATCGATGCGGAGGAAGCCCATCGCTGGGGGATTGTCAACGAGGTGCTGCCGAAGGACAAGCTCGAAGACCGCGTGTGGGAGATCGCCCGGCTGCTCGCTTCCGGTCCGCCGCTTGTTTACGCCGCGATCAAGGAAACCGTTCGCCGCGCCGAAAGCGAGGATTTCCAGACCATGATGAATCTCGTCATGCGGCGCAAGCTGGCGACAGTCGACGTTCTTTACGGCTCGGAAGATCATCTGGAGGGCGCCACGGCTTTCGCCGAAAAGCGCGACCCCGTCTGGAAGGGAAAATAGCAATGAAGGTATTCGTTGTCAGCGCAACCCCGGAGCCGAACTCATTCGTCGCATCCATGGCGAAGGCTTCCGTCGATGTCATGCGTGGCCTTGGCCATGACGTGGTTCACTCCGATCTTTACGCCATGGGCTGGAACCCGGTCGCCAGCGCCGCCGACTTCGATACCCGTCGCAACCCGGAATATCTGACCTATGCGCTTGAGCAGCGCCATAATGTTGAAGCAGGTTCCCTTGCGCCGGATATTCGCGCCGAACTGGACAAGTTGCAGGATGCCGATCTGCTTATCTTCAACTTCCCCGTCTACTGGTTCTCAACACCGGCAATCCTGAAAGGATGGATCGACCGCGTCCTCGTATCCGGTCTTTGTTACGGCGGGCGCAGGATCTATAATGCGGGCGGCATGGTCGGCAAACGCGCCTTTGTCGGCCTCACTCTGGGCGGTCGCGAAGATATGTTCGGGGAAGGGGCCATTCATGGTCCCATCAAGCAATTGCTGCGTCCCGTTTTGCAAGGCACACTTGCCTATGTGGGCTACGAGGTCCTTGAACCGTTCATCGGCTGGCACATCCCGTATCTCAAGCCGGAAGAGCGCGAAGCAATCATGGACCGCTATATCGAAAGCCTGAAGACACTCGATCTTCGCCCCGCGCTGGTCATGCCTTCCCTGGAAAATTTCAATGCGGACATGAGTCCGAAAAATATGGATCATGAAAGATAGCCATCATCGCTTCTGGATCGATAGCTCCTGGATCGATTCCGTTGTCGTGGCGGCCAAGGCGGTTGAGGTGTCCCCGAATTTGGACCAGAGAGAGCTGGGAATTCCCACAGGCGTCGATCAGAAACGATAACCGATCCGAATCCCGGCTGCCTCCGCGCCGTTATTCTCCTTGCAGAGGTTCGCGTTCGAGAAGTGATCGGCGTAAAGCTGCGCAGTCCAGTTCTCGTCGAAGTCATAGCCAAGGCCGGCTCTGAGATGAACAAGCACACGGCACCCCACGGCTTTGTAACCGTCCGGATCGTGCAGTTCTTTCGCGGTTGTCACCGCGGCGCCAACGCTTGCGGTGAAATAAAGCTTTCTGTAGAGGCGGAAATCCCAGTTCAAACCGCCATACACAAAATGGATGGGATCGTCCGCTAGAGCGGTTCCTGTTTAAATGGAATCGCTGGAGCCGCTCTATCTATTTGTTTTTACGCATTTCCGGGCGCAAAACCGGTTTCCACTTTTGCTGGAAATGCTCTATAGCCGCGTCGAAACCGATATACGGCCGGGGTGATCCTATAGAACTCAGAAAATCCGGCGATGCGAATAAGAACTCGCCATTGACGACTGCGCCATCGTAGTCTTTGCTGGAAAATGCACCCGTGTCATACGAGAGCAGGCCGAAACGAATTTCATTGAAATCGGAGTGTATCCCCGTTTCACCAAAGTAACCGCCAATCTTTGGCGTATCGTCAGCGGCGAAAGAAGTCGTGGGGTTAAAAACGCATACAAAAAGAGAACGCAGCACTCTTTGCGGCTGTCAGGCGCAAGAGGTTGTTCATGTGAAAGTTCCTCAGAATCAATTCATCGCAAGGATGATCGCAGAATTCTAAATAACGTAAACATAAAATATCGCGGTGGCGTTGCGTGATAGAACCCCTGTGGAACGGCGGGTATGTTGATTTCCGGGAAAGGCCGCGTCATAGAGCCTTTGGCACAATCCAACACGAGACAGATAACGCCAGGATCATTATAAGATTTTTATGTCTGGTCATGATCGAAACTGGTGCGAGGCGTAAATGGTTATACGAAGCAGGATGACAGGATGACTCTTGAACGATTGCGGGTCGTCCTTTTTTTCAATGGGGTGTTCATCCTTGCTGTTTCGATTGCCATGCTCGTTCCAGCGCTGATCGACTTCTCGTTTTCGAATTTTTCGGACGCAGCCATTTTTCTGAGAACCGCTTTTATAACCGGCGGTCTCGCATTGCTGCTGACCGTTGGTTTCCGGCCGAAGCTGGCGAGCCTGAATGATCGCAGAACCGGCCTTTTGATCACCGTAAGCGCATGGCTTTCGGTTTCGGTCGTCGGCGCATTGCCGCTTTATAGCTCGTTTCTGAATCTCAGCTGGACGGACGCTTTTTTCGAGGCGACATCCGCGCTGACCACAACCGGATCGACCATCCTTACAGGTCTTGACGATATGCCCAAGGGCATTCTTCTGTGGCGTTCCATTCTGCAGTGGCTCGGCGGCATTGGCATCATTGTCATGGCGCTCAGCGTGTTGCCCGCGCTCGGCGTTGGCGGAATGCAACTCTTTCGCTCTGAGTCGTCCGACATTTCCGAAAAGCCGTTTCCCAAAGTGCGGCAGCTTTCACGGAATATTCTTATCGTCTATCTGACTTTGACCCTTGCCTGCGCTGTGGCGCTCGGAATGGCCGGCATGTCGACGTTCGACGCTATCAATCATGCCATGACCACCATTGCGACCGGGGGGCTTTCGACAAGGGATGCATCGATTGGTTTCTATAACTCGCTGCCGATTGAACTGGTTACCATTGTTTTCATGATAGCAGGCGCATTGCCGCTGGCGTTCTATGCCGTGGTGCTGATGAGCCGGGGACAACGGCGGACGATCGAGGGGCAGATAAAGCCGTTCCTCTCGATTCTTGCTGCGGCAGTCTTTGCATGTATGCTCTGGAATGTGTCGCAAGGCATGGACGCGGGCGAGGCTTTGCGAAAGTCGGCCTTCAATGTTACGTCGATCCTGACGGA
The DNA here is from genome assembly GCF_014199265.1 of Brucella daejeonensis. GTDB lineage: Bacteria > Pseudomonadota > Alphaproteobacteria > Rhizobiales > Rhizobiaceae > Brucella > Brucella daejeonensis. The sequence goes on along the minus strand of NZ_JACIJG010000003.1, from coordinate 194,206 downwards.
TACCGGGTTTGCCACAGACGATTTTTCTGCCTGGGGAAGCTTTGCGGTTGGCCTGTTTTTCATGCTGTTTCTGGTCGGCGGGTGCGCCGGCTCAACGGCTGGCGCAATAAAGATTTTCCGCTGGCAGGTGCTTTTCGGAAGCGCTAACCGCTCGCTGAAACTTGTCCTTTATCCAAGCGTGGCGATGTCGGTTCAGCTAAACCGCAAGTCGGTGAGCGATGTTGCCATCAGCAATGTCCGTGGCTTCTTTTTTCTATATCTCATGACGCTGCTGGTCATGTCGCTGCTGGTAACGGCAACGGGCCTGGATTATCTTTCGGCGATATCCTCGGTGGCTCAGGCCATGGCTAATGCCGGGCCGGGCCTGGGTCCGGTTGTCGGTCCCGCAACCAATTTTGCCTCCATACCGGAAACGGCAAAATGGCTGATTGCCCTGTCGATGATAATGGGTCGTCTCGAACTGGTGACGTTCTTTATCGTCCTCCAGCCCTGGTTCTGGCAACGTTAGAGATTTGGAGTAGCAACAGGCTGCCTGGATTGTAGCGCCGACAGGATCGATATCCCGGCGCCTATTGGGCGCATGGGTACCGCGTTCCTTCGAATTCATCGGAATGTCGGTCGAGAAGGATGCTTTTAACATCGATAGTAATGTCTGAAACATCAATATAGATACTAAGAATATCATTTCCGCTTGGATTTCGAGCCTTTCGCATTTACATTACGCTGATGACCCAACGTTATAAGCTTCATCAGCAGCCCGACGGGATGTGGACCGTCTTCGATACCCAGAACAACCGCCCGGCTGAGATGGGTAGTCGCACCATCGTGGGAATGAACAATCAGGATGCCCAGGAATTGGTCGATCTCCTCAACAGGCTGAACGCTCAACGTGAGAAGACAGAGTCGTAAGCGTCAGAGACTGTAACGGTGCTGTGCCTGAGAGCCTGTTCTAAAAGTACACTGCGCTCCGGTATTCGAAAATCACCTTTTGCACACTCATGCCGCATTTTGATTCAGGATTTAACGATGGTAATTCCATTATATTATTTATATTGTTGTAATTTACACTTATATAATTTTCAACAGCATCAATGCATGTGAATATAATCATTATTTTATCTATTTATGTTTATATAGTTATTGTTAATACTTGAATTTGAATGTTGAAATGAATGGTGGATGTCGCGCGGTGAGCGGCCAGGTTGATGTGTTGGAAATCAATTTCAATATGTGGTACCGTATTATTCACTGTTCATAAGGTGACTTTATCATGATTACAGCTGCGCAGATGCGTGCTGCTCGAGCTCTGGTGGGACTCGACCAGCGCCAACTGGCGGAAATGGCTGGAGTATCCGTGCCAACCATACAGCGCATGGAAGCCAGCGAGGGCAATGTGCGCGGTGTCGTTGAATCGTTGGTCCGGGTAATCGAAGCTCTCGACAGGGCAGGCGTTGAGTTGATCGCGGAAGGCGCGAGCAGCAATATTGGCGGTCGGGGAGTCCGCTTAAAACCTCTCATATTTAAATCGGACTGAATAATAACCGCGACGGCATCTGCCGACCTCAAGCCGACGATGCCGCCGCTCTTTGTCAAGAGATGCGGCATTCATGACGACCCATACATTGGACCATACCGTCGGAAACAGGTTTCTCGAACTCTATACACCCAAGCTTGTGACTGTTTTGCGTGAGCGTTACACGCTCGCCAATTTCAAGGCCGACGTTCTGGCTGGCTTGACGGTGGCTATCGTCGCCCTGCCGCTTTCGATGGCCATCGCCATTGCTTCAGGCGCCAGCCCGGCACAGGGACTTTATACCGCAATCGTTGGAGGGTTTCTCGTTTCCGCTCTCGGTGGCTCCCGGTTCCAGATCGGAGGGCCTGCGGGCGCATTCATCGTGCTTGTCGCCGCAACAGCGGCACAACACGGTTTGGACGGTTTGATACTCGCGACAATGCTTTCCGGTGTCATGCTGATGGCGGCCGGTTTGCTTCGGTTCGGAACGTTTATCAAGTTCATCCCCTTTCCGGTGACCGTCGGGTTCACCGCAGGGATCGCGATCATTATCTTTGCCAGTCAACTCAAAGAGTTATTCGGCCTGGCTATTGAACACGAACCCGGAGAACTGCTGAAAAAAATTCCAGCCCTATGGCAGGTACGGGATTCGTTTACGCCGGCCGCCCTTATGGTCTCGGCTGGTACGGTGGCGATTATCTTCGGTTTGAAGAAACTGCGGCCCCATTGGCCGGGGATGCTGATTGCGGTCAGCGCTGCCTCTCTTGTCACCGCGTTCCTCGCTCTTCCTATCGCAACCATAGGCTCCCGGTTCGGCGGCATACCTTCAAGTCTGCCTGCGCCTCATCTCCCCGATTGGTCTATGAGTAAAATTCTGGCGGTTCTTCCGTCGGCGGCGGCATTCACTCTCCTTGGAGCTATCGAATCCCTGTTGTCGGCTGTCGTCGCTGACGGCATGACAGGGCGTCGGCATCGCTCGAACTGTGAACTCGTGGCACAAGGCGTCGCCAATATCGGGTCATCTTTGTTCGGCGGCTTCTGTGTAACGGGAACGATCGCTCGTACCGCGACCAACATACGTTCAGGCGCTCACGGTCCCGTGGCAGGTATGATGCACTCGATTTTTCTGCTCGTTTTCATGCTGATCGCAGCTCCCATGGCTTCCTATATCCCGCTTGCCGCGTTGGCCGGGGTGCTGGCGGTTGTCGCCTGGAACATGGTCGAGAAGCACGCCATTGCCGTTCTATGGCGGTCGGGATTGGGAGAGAGCGTCGTGCTGGCCGTTACATTTCTACTCACGGTTTTCCGCGATCTCACCGAAGCGATCGTGATCGGTTTTGCGTTGGGGTCGGTATTGTTCATACAACGGATGAGCCGCGCCACGACGATTCAGACACATCAACCCTTCGTTACGCGTGATATTCCTGACCGTGAAAGCCCGAGAGCGGATTACGACGAGACGCAAGGTGCGGACCCGGATGTCATCATATATCGAATTACCGGAGCTTTGTTCTTCGGTGCAGCGGCATCGATCGGGTCCATCCTGGACCGTATCTCCGACACGTATAAAGTCCTCGTGATCGACTTTGAAGGAGTACCGTTTCTCGACTCGACCGGAGCCAATATGATCGAGGGGCTTGTTCACAAAGCCCATCGAAAAGGTATTCAGGTCTGGTTAACGGGAGGCGACAAGAATGTCCGTCGAATGTTGCTGAGGCACGGAGTGCGGCGTCCATTCAGTCGTCATGCACCCTCTGTCGCTGAAGCGCTTGATCGTCAAGGGCGGCTTACGGGAGCTGACCCGAGCCTGTAGGCCGCCGTTCAATCGGCGGTTTTCCGTTGCAGACTGGGCTTTCGATCGAGGCCGCGTTCGTACCATCCTTTGGAGCGATTGACGATCCACACGACGGTGAGCATGACCGGCACTTCGACGAGGACGCCGACAACGGTTGCAAGCGCCGCGCCTGAAGAAAAACCGAACAGGCTGATTGCCGCAGCCACTGCGAGTTCGAAGAAATTCGAAGCGCCGATAAGCGCGGATGGACCGGCAACGCAGTGCTGCTCGCCGGAAATCCTGTTCAGGATATAAGCGAGTCCCGATGTGGAATAGACCTGAATGAGGATCGGGACGGCCAGCATCGCAATGATCAGCGGCTGCTTGATGATCTGTTCACCCTGAAAGCCGAAAAGGAGGATGAGCGTGGCGAGAAGTGCGGCCAGCGAAAGCGGCTGCACCATCTTCAGCAGGGCATCGAAAGACCGCTGGCCACCACGGGCGAGGATGCTCCGCCGGATGATTTGCGCAATAATCACAGGTACGACGATGTAAAGCGCGACCGAGAGGATAAGCGTATTCCACGGTACGGTGATGGCTGAGAGGCCGAGCAGAAGCCCGACGATCGGGGCGAATGCCACGACCATGATCGCATCGTTGAGCGCGACCTGCGACAGGGTGAAATGCGGTTCCCCCTTCGTCAGGTTGGACCAGACGAAAACCATTGCGGTACAAGGTGCCGCCGCGAGAATGATCAGGCCGGCAATGTATGAATCTATCTGGTCACCCGGCAAGTAGGGTCGAAAGAGCCAGCCGATGAACAGCCAGCCAAGAAGGGCCATCGAGAACGGTTTCACTGCCCAGTTGATGAACAGCGTGACGCCTATTCCCCGCCAGTGCCGGCCGACCTCATGAAGTGCGGCGAAGTCGATCTTGAGGAGCATCGGGATGATCATCAGCCATATGAGAACCGCCACGGGAATATTGACCCTGGCAACTTCAGCCGCGCCGATTGCATGGAAAATCGCTGGGAAGAAATGCCCCAGCGCAACACCTGCCACGATGCAGAGCGCGACCCAGACGGAAAGATATCGTTCGAATGTGGACATCAACGCTGCTCCATATCCGATTTGGTGCTGCCCTCCATGGAGCCGATCTCGGCCAGATGACCTTTAAGAGCCATGCGATCGATGGTGGCGAGAGGGAGATTGAGAAACGCCGATATCCGGTTCTTGAGAAAGCGGGCGGCTTGTGCAAAGGCTCGCTGTCTTTCCGCTTCGCTCCCTTCGGCTGCGGCAGGGTCTTCAATTCCCCAGTGAGCCGTCATCGGGTGACCGATCCAGACCGGGCAGGCCTCGCCGGCCGCATTGTCGCAGACCGTGAATATGAAATCCATCTGTGGGGCGTCGGGGCTGGAAAATACATCCCAGCTCTTCGATGTCAGGTTGTCGGTCGGATAACCGAGCGCTTCCAGTTCCCTGATAGCGAGCGGATGGACTTCGCCTTTTGGCTGACTTCCCGCCGACCAGCCACGAAAACGGCCTTCACCGTCCTTGTTGAGGATCGCTTCGCCCAAAATCGAGCGAGCAGAATTACCCGTGCACAGGAAGAGCACGTTATAGACCTTGCCAGTCATTCGTCAGTCCATTTCGAAAGGCCGAGGGCATCGGCCGGTTTGTCGTTACGTCGTCGCCTCTGCCTTGCAGCAGGGCGTCAAGCTCTTGATAAGCGGAGTGCAGAGTTCCGGGCTGCCGCCACAGCAGTCGTTGATCATGAAGAGGGCAAGCCCCCGAAACCGGTCGAGGTCCGCGCGGTAAATGATCGATCGGCTCTGGCGCTCGCCTCTCACGAGGCCGGCGCGGGACAGTGTCGCTAGATGCGCCGACATCGTATTTTGCGGGACGTCCAGTATGCGAGCTAATTCGCCCGCGGGGATGCCGTTCGGTTCATGTTTCACCAAAAGCCGAAACGTATCGAGTCTCGTGGCTTGGGCAAGGGCGGCAAGAGCCAATATTGCATCTTCATTATCCATATATCCAGAATAATAGATATATTGATTGTGTCAATAGCCAATTATACGTCTGACGAATTTGCTACTGTAGTGGTAGGCTTGGCATCAGTGTTTGATAAACGTCTCGACCCAGTCCGCAAACACAGCGCCGAATTTGGCCAGATAATCTCGTGTGCCGGTGTCGCTGACTTGGCCGTTGTCACCGACGATCCCTGCTGAATTACCAAGATACATTTCCGGCTGTGTCAGTTGTGGCATGTTAAGGAAGGTCAGGCTCTGCCTCAGATGATGATTGGCGCCAAAGCCCCCAATTGCTCCGATCGAAGTGGATATGATGCCGGCCGGCTTGCCATCGAATGAATTATGCCCGTAAGGACGGGACGCCACGTCTATGGCGTTCTTCAGCGCTCCCGGTACTGATCGATTGTATTCAGGCGTTACGAACAGGATGGCATCGCACGCCTTGATCTTTTCGCGGAAGGACGTCCAGTCCGCTGGCGGTGTGTCTTCCAGATCCTGATCGAAGAACGAAACACCCCTGATCTCGATAATCTCCAAGTCGAGCGTTTCAGGCGCGAGCTTAATAAACGCATTTGCGATTTTGCGACTAAAGGAACCCTTACGCAGACTTCCGATCAATACGCCGATTTTTCTGGGTGTTGCCATGAAACTCTCCTCCTTAGCCACAGGTGCGGAAATTTCCATAATGTACAGTGAGATGGGGCGTCGGCCAACAGCATTTGTCCGAATTGGTCCGCCTGACGTCTGTCATCCGTGACGACGATACAATCTCATTGGCAAATTCGAATCCCGGACAAATGCTGCAAAATCAACCGCAAAACGGCTTCTTCGGTTCCAGCTCGTTTCGGGAATTATGTAAGGAAATCAAATGGCTGGGGGACCTGGATTCGAACCAAGACTAACGGAGTCAGAGTCCGCTGTTCTACCCTTAAACTATCCCCCAGCAGGGATTTGCAAATGCCTTCATTTTTGTCGGCTTGCAAATGCGACAGAAGCATAACGCTCGTTCGCGGTGGCATCCATCTAGCGAACTCAAACCGCGAACGCAACCCCTTTCGTCGAAAAAAATTGCAGCGATTTCAGTTATCCAGCACTTGCCGATTTTTCAGTGTGAAAGGATGTTTCGACGCTGGAATTCATGTTTCCCGGCGCCGCTTAAAAAAAGCCCGGCCAGCGGAGGAGCGGCCGGGCAAGGGGCAGGCTGGCCGAGAGGGGGCTCGGCATGTGAAGGTGGCGCCTGCCAGATGTTCAGTCGGCGGGTCCCGGAAAGGTCTGATCCTCCCGGAACTGCGATGGTTTCTTCATCAGATATTGCGCGTGGTCTTGATCCGCAGGCGCATATCCGCGAGTTCGCCAAGTACGCGCGTCGGGTCCTCATGGCCGCGATAATGGACCGCCGTGTAGACGTCCTCGCGGCGCAGTCCGATGTCGCGCAACAGGTGGTCGTCAAATTCGCTGAGGTGCATCACCTGTCGCCTGCCGCCGGAGAGGGCCCAGCGACGCAATGCCGACGTGATTACAGCCTTCACCATTTGCGCGAAGCCGGAAACCTGTCCGCTCTTTGCCGGTAAGTGTGTCGTCGTGAACTTGCTGGTCGCTGTCATGTCCGCTCTCCTTTAATCAGCGGGTCTATGGGGTCCTCATCGTCAGGGTCATTCGCTTGCGCGGCTCCTTTTCCTTTACGATGGCAGCTTTATCCAACAATCGAATTGATTATTCCAGCGAATGTTTTTAATGTCATTCTTCAAAAATAATGATGAGTTGCATCGCCCGAAACCTAATTGAGTTTAGACCCTAATGAGTGCGCCTCTGGATCTCGATCAGTTGCAGACTTTCATCGCTATCGCCGATACCGGCAGTTTTACGCGCGCAGCCGATGCGGTGTTCAAAACCCAGTCGGCGGTCTCGATGCAGATGCGCAGGCTGGAGGAACGGATCGGCAAGCCGTTATTCGAACGCGACGGGCGGTCAAACCGTCTTACGGAAGATGGTGATCGGCTCCTGCTCTACGCGCGTCGTATGATGCAGCTCAATGGCGAGACAATTGCGGCGTTCGACGATACCCAACTGGAAGGTCATGTGCGCATCGGCACGCCGGACGATTATGCCGACCGGTTCCTGCCCGAAATCATGGCGCGGTTCGCCCGCTCCAATCCGCGCGTCGAACTCTCGGTGATCTGTGAGCCGACGGTCAATCTGGATGAGATGATCCGCAAGGGTACGCTGGATATTGCGCTCGTGACGCAGTGTGACGACAAGCGCCGCTCGGAGGTGGTGCGCACGGAGCCGCTTTTGTGGGTCGCATCCGCCAATCATGCGGTGCATGAAGAGGCGGTATTGCCGCTGGCTGTCGGCCGCCCGACCTGCATCTGGCGCCATGCCGCCATCGATGTGCTGGAATCGGCGCGGCGGGATTATCGCATCATCATCACCAGCTGGTCTGCAACGGTCCTGGCTGCGGCGGTGCTTTCGGGACTGGCCGTTTCGGTGCTGCCCGAATGTGCGCTGCGCCCCGGTATGCGGGTGCTTGGCGAAGCGGACGGTTTCGGGGCGCTGCCGGAATTCGGCATTGGCATCATGCGGGGCCACGCGAAGCAGAACGCCGTGGTGGATGCGCTTGCGCAGCATATTATCGAAAGCCTCGACAATATATCGTCGCCGCAGCCGGGAAGCATGGCTTCAGTGGAAATTTCACCGTTTCCGGCGGTTCGTACCAGGAGGGTGCGAGCCAACGAACTGCTGCCGGGCTGGTAAACAGAGCGTAATTCGTCGCACGGCTTCTTGACCGGCCGTGTCCGCTGGTTGCCTATGATGGGATGAGCATGGGTTCCGATTCGAATTTTATCGGCGTATCGTCGAATGTGGCCGAATACAGTGTGTCCGAGATTTCCGGCGCTTTGAAGCGCACGGTCGAGGATACATTCGGTCATGTGCGCGTGCGGGGAGAAATTTCCGGCTATCGCGGGCCGCATTCCTCGGGTCACGCTTATTTTGCGTTGAAAGACGACCGCGCACGCCTTGAGGCCGTGATCTGGCGCGGCTCGATGGGCCGTCTGCGCTTCCGCCCCGAAGAGGGCATGGAAGTCATCGCCACTGGCAAGCTCACGACCTATCCCGGCTCGTCGAAGTACCAGATCGTCATCGAGCAGATGGAGCCTGCGGGGACTGGTGCGTTGATGGCGCTTCTGGAAGAGCGCAAGAGACGGCTGGCGTCGGAAGGTCTGTTCGATCCGGCAGTCAAGCAACTCCTCCCTTTTATGCCGCGCGTGATCGGTGTGGTCACGTCTCCAACCGGTGCTGTCATTCGCGACATCATTCACCGCATTGCGGATCGTTTTCCGATCCATGTCATCGTCTGGCCGGTGAGGGTTCAGGGGGAGACGAGCGGAGCTGAAGTCGCGGCGGCGGTCGATGGGTTCAACGCTTTGCCTGAAAACGGTCCGATCCCGCGTCCTGATGTGCTGGTCGTGGCCAGAGGCGGCGGCAGTCTGGAAGATCTCTGGGGTTTCAACGACGAAATCGTCGTTCGTGCGGTTGCGGCTTCGCATATACCGGTCATTTCGGCGGTCGGTCACGAAACCGACTGGACATTGATCGACTTCGCCGCGGATGTCCGGGCGCCGACGCCCACGGGTGCCGCGGAAATGGCCGTGCCGGTGAAAGCCGATCTCATGGCCGCGCTTGCCGCACAGTCTGCCCGGCTTTCTTCTGCCATGTCGCGTTTTATCGACCTGAAGCGGCAGGCTCACCGCTCGGCTTCACGCGCGCTTCCATCAGCCGATCAGTTGCTGGCTTTACCGCGTCGGCGATTCGATGAGGCGGCATCGCGTCTTACACGCGCCCTGTTGGTCAACACACAAAAGAAACGTGTTCATTTCGAGGGTCATGCGCGGCAATTATCGTCGCGGCTTCTGCAACGGCGCTTTTCGGAAATGCAACGCGGCGTGTCCAATCTTGGCCAGCGTCTGCCGCGTGCGCTGGAAACATTCCTGCGCGAACGCCGTACAGCGTTGGCTCATCGCGCCAATCGGCTATCGGCCGATCCCATATTGCGACGGGTGAAACTCACCAGCGTCGCCATTGAGCAACTGGACCGCCGCCGCGATCAGGCCGTCCGCTTGACGATCGAACGGGCCAGGCGCGGGGGGCAGGAACTGGAGCGCCTCATGCGCACGCTTTCTTATGAAAGTGTACTGGATCGCGGTTTTGCCGTCGTGTTCGATACAGACGGCAAGCCGGTAAAGCAGGCCGCGTCCGTATCGACCGGCGATATGCTGTCTGTCCGCTTCAGGGATGGCGACATCGCTGTGGTGACGAAAGGGCCTGGCGGGGGCGATCCGGCGAAGCCTCAGCAAACGAAAAAAACTTCATCTCCCGGTCCCGGCAATCAGGGGTCGCTGTTCTAGAGCGGTTCCTGTTTTGACTGAATCGTTGGAACCGCTCCAACTATTTGTTTTTTCGCATTATCCCACGCAAAACCGCTTCGCACTTTTGCTGGAAATGCTCTAGGGGCTGTTAACCTTAAGTCCAAGCTCCGCGTTGCCGCTTTGCCACAGCCTTCCGGCAATTCGTTTTTTCCATAGAAAAGCGATCGCAGGCCGGAAGGCGTTTAGTTGCAGGTAACTTTTTTCGGGTGTAACTGAACGCCGTCTTCCGGGCAGCGACCGAGCGGGCGCGGCTGATGGCCACGCTTTCGGCTGGCGGCCCACTTGCGAATTCCATCCGGCCACCGTCGAAAGAGTTTCCGAATATGACCGCCAAGAATGCCGCTCTTCTCACCGTTCTGATGGTTTCCGCAATCGTCTTCATGGCGGTCGGCATCTTCACCGTCGACGCCGGTAGCAGCGCCATTTCCACCGACGGTTATGGTATTTCCAGCGCGCACTAATTCGCGCTAGTCGCTTCCATAAAACGCTTTTCCGGGCCGTCGATCACGATGGCCGAAAGCACGCCGCTTTTCCATGCATAGGTATCGAGATTGACCCTGTTGGGTTGAATGTCGATCAGGCCTTGCGGCGTGTGGCCATGGATTATGACCTTTCCGAAAGGTTCGGTCCATTTGAGGAAGGGCGTGCGTATCCAGATCAATTCTTCCGGGTCCTGCGCATCGAGCGGCAAGGCAGGATTGACCCCGGCATGACAGAAGAAAAAGTCTCCGAATGTCAGCCAGCACGGCATGGCGCGAATGAAGTCGACATGGCTCTGCGGCACCGTTTTGACGAATGCGTCAAACCCGTGTCTTGCTTTGGCAGGATCGGAAAAATCGAGCTCTATGCCGTAGGAGCGCGCTGTCTCCACGCCGCCATGCAAGGCGAATATGCCAGCGGTATCGCCCGTGGCGAGATAATGGAGAAAACCGTCGTCGTGATTGCCGAGCAATGAAATTATGTGCTCGTCCCGGCTGGATGCGTCGATCAGAAAGTCCAGAACACCCTTCGAGGCCGGACCGCGGTCAATATAATCCCCGAGATGAATAATCCGCCAGTCATGTGCGGGATGACGGTCGAGATCGGCGTTGATGAGGTCGTGCATTTCCAGCAGCAGATCGAGGCGTCCATGCACGTCGCCAATGGCATAAAGACGGGTCGTTTCCGGCCCGCTCGCATCCTTGAAAACCACGCCGCTCATTTGTCTTCGTCTTCCTTCGTATCATCGATCTTCGCGCCGGCCCGCTGGCGATAACGAAGGCGCGAGACGCGTTCACGTTCTGCATGAAGCTCGCGGTCATGGGTTGCCTGTTCGACAAAGCGCATGTGCTTGCGCACCGCCTCGCGCGCCGCTTGCGGATTGCCGGCCATCACGGCGTCGTAAATGGCGCGATGTTGCGACAGGAACATGTCGGCGACACCCGGATAGCTGTAAATGAGGCTGCGATTGTAGAAGACGCCGTCCTTCAGCAGTTGATAGCACGATCGCAAAGTATGCAAGAGCACGATATTGTGGGCTGCTTCGCCGATGGCATTGTGCAGTTCCACATCAAGATGGGCTTCCGTGTCGAAATCGCTGGCACCGTGGGCCTTTTCCATCGCGTTCATGATTTCGGTCAGAAGCGCCTTGTCGGCCGGGGTGGCGCGCAGGGCGGCATATTCCGCTGCAATGCTTTCGATTTCGCGACGGTATTCGAGGTAGTCCGCGGTCGCCTTTCGGTGGTCGGCGAAAAGCTTCACCACGGGCGCGCTGAAAACCTGTCCGATGACATCGGCGACGAAAGTTCCCTCGCCATGGCGGGAGATGAGGAGGCCCGCGTTTTCCAGTCTTTTCAGGGCGTCGCGCAATATCGGGCGGGAAATATCGAACTGACGCGCCAGTTCGCGCTCTCCGGGCAACCGGTCGCCTCCGCGCAGGACACCTTCCAGAATGAGCGTTTCGATCTGGTGTACGACATCGTCCGCGGTGCGGCTTGTCTGTATGCGGGAAAAAATCGTATCGGACATGCCGTTTGAAGCCCTCTCCATAATCGTGGCAGGGTAGCTCTTGGCCCGGAACCGGGCAACGGAATATATCGGGAAAGAAAGCCCGTACGACAATCGTGCGGGCTTTCTCATCGTTCGAATATCGGCCGGTCAGGCCTTCTTGCGCTTGCGCGTGGCGACGAGCACAAAGAGACCGGCAACGACGCCATACATTGCCCATTTGAATGGCAGTGCGTCAGCGGTTTCGCTGCGAATCGGAAGCACGGTCACGGTACCGGGGCGGCTTTCGACGCCGGACTTTCCTTCGGCTTTCGCCTGTTCGATCTGTTCGGGCGAGACGACCCATTCAGCACCGCGCGATTTGTCGTAGAACATGAAGCCGCAGCCGACGATAACGGCAACGACGATTGCTAGAATGAGGCGTGTGGGTGTGTTCATCATCTTTCCTCGTGGTCAGGACAACATGGGAGGATGCCATCCGATTCGTCTGAACGACGGGTTGTGGGTAACACAAGCGATTGAAAATCAAATGCTTGGCTGTTTTGGTGTGTCGTCATGCTAATTTAGCAAGCGCCGCTTCTTAGCCGACTACTCGGGGTCGGGCAAAGCAGGACCGACCTTGACGCTGGAATGCTATCCCCTGGGGATATCGTGGGCAGATGTGCCACTTTCCCAATAAGGAACGGGACCGTAAAGGTCGGCCAGATAGTCGATGAACAGCCGCACCTTGGCCGGAAGAAACTGTTTCGAGGGATAGACTGCGTGGATGGCGACATTGCGCGAGGCGGCATAGTCCGGCAGCACCTGTACGAGTTTACCTGCCGCAAGCTCCGGGCCGATGTCCCATGTAGACCTTTGTGCAATGCCGAGCCCGGCCAGAACGGCTTCGCGCACCATCTCGCTGGAATTGGTCTGGAGCGGGCCTGCGGGGCGGATGATCATGGGGCCTTTCGGCCCTTCCAGCCGCCACGGATCGTTATTGTGTGGCGTAAGGCAGATGTGATTTTGCAGGTCTTCGATGGTCTGTGGGGCTCCACGTTCGGCTATATAGCCGGGTGAGGCAACCAGAATGCGCCGTACGGGCGCCAGCCGTCGGGCTACGAGGGTCGAGTCGGAAAGTTCGGCGATACGGATAGCCAAATCATAGCCATCCCCCACGATGTCGACCATTTCGTCGGTCAATTGCATGTTGACCGTCAGATCGGCATTGGCGCGCATGAAAGGCACGAGATAGGGGGCGATGTGCATTCTCCCGAAAGTCGTGGGGGCTGAAATCTTCAGCGTGCCGCGCGCATCCGCCGAACGGCGGGCGACAAAGGCTTCCGCTTCCTCTATATTGGTGAGGATTGCCAGCACACGCTCATGATAGCCTTGGCCTGCTTCGGTAAGCGCGATCTGCCGGGTGGTGCGTTGAAGTAGTCTGGTGCCAAGCCGTTCTTCCAGTCGCCCGAGCCGCTTGGAGACCACAGCAGGCGAAAGACCGAGATCGCGTGCCGCAGCCGACATGCTGCCCGTTGCGACAACCCGTGCAAATATCTCCATATCCGCCAGACTGCTCATCATGATTGTGCTACTCCCGCCCTGTCGGGCACCTTGGAAATGCCCGGACTTTTAAGCATCTAGCCGAGCGCTGTGAGGCGAGGCAAGCAATTATGCCGCGGCGTGAAAACTGTTTAACCGGTCGCCAAACTGGTAAAATTATTTTACCACTTGACGAAGTGTATGTGGAATGCACTCTGCCGACAGGAATGTGGAGGAGACGATGAGCGGACTTATCATGCCGGAGCCGGACGCGTCCGTCATGCAGCGGCGCGCGCAGATCGTGGCTGATCTTGGCGCTATCGTGCCGGGTGAGGGGGTTGTCGATACGGTTAATGCGATGCGGGTATTCGAGACCGATGGTTTGACCGCTCACCGAACGTTGCCGCTGGTCGTGGTGCTGCCCGAAACGGTCGATCAGGTTTCAAAAGTTTTGCGTTATTGCCACGACAACGGCATTCGCGTCGTGCCGCGCGGGGCGGGCACATCGCTATCCGGTGGCTCCATGCCGTTGGCGGATGCGGTGCTGCTTGGCATGTCGCGCTTCAACCGTATTCTGGAAATCGATTATCCGAACCGTGTTGCAGTGGTGCAGCCGGGCGTGACCAATCTTGGCATCACCAAGGCCGTGGAGCATGAGGGATTTTATTACGCCCCAGATCCGTCGTCGCAGATCGCCTGCTCCATCGGCGGCAATGTGGCGGAAAATGCGGGCGGCGTGCATTGCCTCAAATACGGGCTCACCGCCAATAATGTGCTGGGTATCGAAATGGTGCTGATCACCGGCGAGGTGCTGCGGCTTGGCGGCAAGCATCTCGACAGCGAGGGCTACGATCTTCTGGGGCTGATGACCGGCTCGGAAGGCTTGTTGGGCGTCGTCACCGAAATCACGGTGCGCATCCTGCAAAAGCCGGAAACGGCACGCGCCGTCATGATCGGCTTTCCGTCGAGCGAACAGGCCGGTCAATGCGTGGCCGATATTATCGGAGCAGGCATTATTCCCGGTGGTATGGAAATGATGGACAGGCCAGCGATCAAGGCCGCCGAGGATTTCGTGCGCGTCGGCTATCCGCTCGATGTGGAGGCGCTGTTGATCGTCGAACTCGACGGCCCGCCGGTCGAGGTCGATTATCTGATCGGGCGCGTAGAGGAAATCGCACTGAAAAACGGTTCCACCACCTGTATCCTGTCGCAATCGGAAGAACAGAGGCTGGCCTTCTGGGCGGGGCGCAAGGCGGCATTCCCGGCGGTGGGGCGCATCTCGCCCGATTATCTGTGCATGGACGGTACGATCCCGCGAAAGGAACTGCCGCGTGTTCTGTCTGGTATGCGCGACCTGTCGGAAAAATACGGGCTGCGTGTCGCCAATGTGTTTCATGCGGGCGACGGCAATCTGCATCCCCTGATCCTCTACGATGCGAATAATCCGGGCGAACTGGAGGCTGCGGAGAATTTTGGCGCCGATATTCTGCGGCTTTGTGTGAAGGTTGGCGGTGTGCTGACCGGAGAACATGGTGTCGGGATCGAGAAACGCGACCTGATGCCGGAAATGTTCAATGAAACCGATCTCGACCAGCAGATGCGTGTCAAATGCGCGTTCGATGCCAATCATCTGCTTAATCCCGGCAAGGTGTTCCCGCAATTGCGCCGCTGCGCCGAGCTTGGCCGCATGCATGTGCATCGCGGCGAGCTGGCGTTCCCGGATTTGCCGAGGTTTTGACGATGAATGATAAAACAATATTGAAACCGCAGGATGAAGCGGGTGTATTGGAAGCGGTGCAGCGGGCGCTGGCAAATAGCGCGCCGCTGGAAATCATCGGCCATGGCTCCAAGCGTGGGATTGGACGTTCTGTCGAGGCGAAGCATGTACTGGATGTGTCGGGCCTGTCGGGCGTGACGCTTTATGAACCGGACGAGTTGGTGTTGACGGCAAAAGCCGGGACCCCCGTTGCCGAGATTGAAAAGCTTCTTGCTGACAATAACCAGTGTTTTCATTTCGAGCCGATGGATTATGGTCCGTTGCTCGGCGGAGATGTAGGGCGCGGTACGATCGGCGGTGTGTTGGCGGCCAATCTGTCCGGTCCGCGCCGCCTGAAGGCGGGTGCCGCCCGCGACCACATATTGGGTGTGCGTGTCGTGTCGGGCCGGGGCGAACTGTTCAAATCGGGCGGGCGCGTGGTGAAGAACGTGACCGGCTATGATCTCTCCAAGGGCATGGCCAATAGCTGGGGCACTCTGGGTGTGGCGACCGAAGTGACGTTCAAGGTTCTGCCAGCGCCAGAAACCGTGACGACGCTTGCCGTGCGCGGTCTGACCGACGAACAGGCGGCGCGTGTGATGGCGCTGGCCATGGGCTCGCGCGAGGAAGTCTCATCCGCTGCGCATCTGCCGCCGACCGTTGCCAATTGTTTTCTGGACGGAAAACTTGGCTGGGAAGCGACAACCCTGTTGCGGCTTGAAGGTTTTGCGCCGTCGGTAGAGGTGCGCAGCCGCCAGTTGCAGGCCTTGCTTGGCGGATCGGTCGATATGCTCGATGAAGCGCAGTCACGCCAGATCTGGCGCGAGGTGCGCGACGTCCTGCCTTATGCGAAGACGGGCGATGGTCGCGCAGTCTGGCGCGTGTCGATGACGCCGATGCAGGGTTGGCGCATGGTGGACGAGTTCCGCCGTCACGCGGGTGTCGATGCCTATTATGACTGGCAGGGTGGCCTGATCTGGATGCGAATGGAAGCCGAGCCGGAAGCGCAGGTCTTGCGCAATCTGATCGCCAAATATGGCGGTGGCCACGCAACGCTGGTGCGTGCGCCGGATGCCTTGCGCACTCACGTCGATGTGTTCGAGCCGCAGGCACCGGCGCTTGCCGCGCTCTCGCATCGATTGAAACAGCAATTCGACCCGGAGAATATCCTCAATCCGGGACGCATCTATCCATATCCGGCTGGAGCTTGAACCGATGCAAACCCATTTCAGCCCTGAACAGTTACGCGATCCGGGTGTCAGCGAAGCCGAAAAAATCCTGCGCAAATGCGTCCATTGCGGTTTCTGCACCGCCACCTGCCCGACTTATGTGACGCTGGGCAATGAGCTGGATAGTCCGCGAGGTCGCATTTATCTCATCAAGGATATGCTGGAAAACGGACGCCCGGCGGATGAGGAAATCGTGCGCCATGTGGATCGGTGCCTGTCGTGCCTGTCCTGCATGACGACTTGTCCGTCCGGCGTCAATTACATGCATCTGGTCGATCATGCCCGCGCGCATATCGAGAAGACGTATAAACGACCGTTCATGGATCGTTTTTTGCGCGGTGTGCTGGCGCGGATTCTGCCTTATCCGGGCCGGTTCCGCACGGCGTTGAAACTTGCAAAAATCGGAAAGCCGTTCGCGTCCTTCTTTCGCAACAGCCCGGCCTTGAAGCCGGTTGCCGCCATGTTGGACCTCAGTCCTCAACATTTGCCCGCGACGCCTTCCGCAGCCAATGCGATTCAGGGTGAAAAACGCGGCCGTGTGGCGATCCTTGGCGGTTGCGCGCAAGCCGTTCTCGATCCGGGTATCAATGCTGCAAGTTTGCGTCTTCTCAATCGCTTCGGGATCGAGGTGGTGACGCCAAAGGGCGAGGGCTGCTGCGGATCGCTGGTTCATCACATGGGTCGTGAGGAGGAAGCACTTGCGCAGGCGCGGCGCAATGTCGATGTCTGGACGCGCGAGATCGAGACGGGCGGTCTTGATGCGATTATCGTCACGGCTTCGGGCTGCGGCACGACCATCAAGGATTATGGTTATATGCTGCGCCTTGACCCTGCCTATAAGGACAAGGCCGCGCGCGTGTCTGAACTGGCGAAAGATGTGACCGAATATCTGGCCACTCTCGACTTGCCTGAGCCGGACGCACCGAAGGCGCTGACGGTCGCCTATCATTCGGCCTGTTCGATGCAGCATGGCCAGAAGATCACCCGCCAGCCGAAAGACCTGCTGGCCAAGGCCGGTTTCACGGTGAAGGAGCCGCTGGAAGGGCATTTGTGCTGTGGTTCGGCAGGCACCTACAATATCATGCAGCCGGAAATCGCTACAAAGTTGCGCGACCGCAAGGTGAAGAATATCGAGGCGACGGGGGCGGAACTGATCGCGACCGGCAATATCGGCTGCATGACCCAGATCTCGACAGGTAGTCGATTGCCCATCGTGCATACAGTGGAACTGATCGATTGGGCTTATGGCGGGCCGAAGCCGCAAGGCATCCAATGATGCGCTCAATCCGATAAATATTTACAACCGAGAATCGCAATGCAACAAATGGTTGTCGGATTATTTTGATCCGGCAAAGCGAAAGGAGGTGAGACGATTGAGAATCCGGCTTACGGTTCTTGTTAGAATGTTCGGTTGGCGCCTGACACTAACAATCAGCCGATAAGATAAAGGGGATCGGGCTTTGACCCGATTCCCGCCGGAAGAAGATCTGTCTCACCTCCTTCTCGTCAAAATATTACCACGACGCCTCTCGATTTCAAGGCGTTGCATGACAGACGGCATCAGCTCGCCGAAAACGTGTTCGGGTTCGGTCCGGTGCGACCGTCTGCCTTGTCGAGTTTCGTGATTGCGTCGTGGTCGGTGCCGTTCAGCTTGAACTCGAAGATTTCGAAGTTTTCCCGGATGCGGTCAGGCGTGACCGATTTCGGAATCACGATGTTGCCGGTCTCGATGTGCCAGCGCAGGATTACCTGAGCTACCGATTTGCCGTGCTTTTCTGCAATCGACTTCAGCGTCGGGTCTTCAAGAAACTTGCCCCGTCCGAGCGGACTCCAGGCTTCCGTCTTGATATTGTGCTTGTTGTGGAACAGGCGCAGTTCGTCCTGTTGAAACTGAGGGTGCAACTCGATCTGGTTCAAAACCGGCGTGATGTCGCTTTCCTTGATAATACGCTCAAGATCGGCGGTGCGGAAATTCGATACGCCGATGGACTTGGCGCGGCCTTCTTCTTTCAGTTTGATGAAGGCCCGCCAGGTTTCCATGAAAAGATCCTTGGAAGGGACCGGCCAATGGATCAGATAAAGATCCACATAATCCGTGCCGAGCTTTTTCAGGCTTGCATCGAAAGCTTTCAGCGTGGACTCATAGCCCTGTTCGCTGTTCCAGAGTTTCGTCGTAAGGTAGATATCACCGCGCGCCATGCCGGAACCGCTGATCGCTTTGCCGACGCCTTCTTCGTTGCCGTAAATAGCAGCGGTGTCGATATGTCGGTACCCGACTTCCAGTGCTTTACCGACAGCGGCGACCGCTTCGTCATTGCCCACCTGCCAGACACCGTAACCGAGCTGCGGAATATGATTGCCGTCGTTCAGTTTCACTGTCGGTACGGTCATGATCTATCCTTTCCTCCAACACATGTCGTGTCCGGCCAAATGCCAGATCAACGAACATGCCAATAAAATGTGCCGTTCTCTCCGGCACACGCTGCCGTCGGCAGCTCCACATGCTTCCATCGGACTTGCCCGGAGCGTCGTGCGTCCCGGTGGACGTGCAAGAAACGCTCCAGTTCGTAGAACTTCCACATCGGGATTTGGCCGATGTCGCAGTCAGCATATGGGTGTTCGCTGGAAAAGGAAAAGCCCTTTAACCGTGTTTGGAGAAAGGCGGCGTTCTTTCTGTGCAGAAATTTCGCACATTTCAGATTTGCCAATGCAAAACGACCGCCTTCGGGTAAAGGCGGTCGCAAGCGATGCGGATTTTCTTCCGAGGGTTCAGCGAACGACGACTTTCGTGCCGATCGGTGTGCGCTCGTACAGGTCTTTCACATCCTCGTTGCGCATACGGATGCAGCCGGAGGACATGGCCTTTCCGATTGTCCAAGGCTGGTTGGTGCCATGGATGCGGTATAGCGTAGAGCCGAGATATAGTGCGCGGGCGCCAAGCGGATTGTTGATGCCGCCCTTCATTTGCGCGGGCAGGATGCGGCCTTTCTTGCGCTCCCGGGCAATCATGGTCTTCGGAGGTGTCCAGGTTGGCCACTTGGCCTTGCGACTGATGCGTTGCGACCCCTTCCAGCCAAAACCCTGCTTGCCAACGCCGACACCATAACGTCTGGCCGAGCCGTTGGACTGGACGAGATAGAGGAAGCGCCTGTTCGTGTCTATGACGATGGTGCCCGGTTTTTCCTTGCCCGAATAGGCGACGACCTTTGGTAGATAGGCCGGATCGATCCGGCTTTTCCGTGTCTCTGCTGCCGGGTTTGCCGCCGGACGTCGATAGGAAATCTGCCGGCGATTGCTTCTTGTCTTCTGCGTCTGCTTTGCAACCATGCGGGGTGCCTGTCGCCGGGCCTGTTGAAAAGCGCCAGCGCGCGCCGGCTGTCCCTGCAACTGGGCAATCCAGGGCGCGGAGACATCCGGGCTGACCTGCACTGACGGTAAGGTGGCGTAGCGCTCGCTGGCAAATGCCATGCCCGTGCTGACGACGGATACGGCGATAGCCGCAAGTGATCCGATAAGAAGAAGATGACGTGGTTTCATAATCCAGATCCGTCTCTTTTTGCGCCGTATCCGATCCCTCGCGGCGCGTTTGCCCATCGCTGTTCCTGACATCGATTGTCAGGAGAGCGGCCCTCAATTTCATCAGGCGATTGTGCGGGGGAATAGAATCGTAAAAGTAAATTTCGGCCGCGTGTTCTGCCTGGATCGACTTCGAATTAAAGTTGTGGTTAGCGGCAAGTTGCGCGACAGGGTTAAAAAGAGCTGAAAGGTGCAGTATGAGCGATGCCGTTGAAGCGAAGACCGGTTTGATCGTCAGCGAAGATGGCAAGACCCGCTGCTTCTGGCCCGGTACACTGCCCGATTATCTCGCCTATCATGACAATGAATGGGGCGTTCCGGTTGCCGACGACCGTCGACTTTTCGAGAAGATCTGCCTCGAAGGTTTCCAGTCAGGCCTGTCCTGGCTCACTATTTTGCGCAAGCGCGAAAATTTTCGTGCTGCTTTCGATGGTTTCGACTTCCGGCGCATTGCGCGTTATGACGAGCAGGACATTGAGCGTCTGTTGGCCGACAAGGGCATTGTGCGCCATCGCGGCAAGATCGTTTCGGTCATCAATAATGCAAATCGTGCCATCGAACTGGTCGGCGAGAAGGGTTCGCTGGCGGCTTATTTCTGGTCTTTCGAACCGGGCGTCAAGGAACGTCCGGCAATCGTGGATTATCCGACACTCATCGCCAATCCGACGACGGAAACCTCCATCCGCATTTCAAAAGACCTGAAGAAGCGTGGCTGGTCCTTTGTCGGACCGACTACGGTTTACGCGTTCATGCAGGCGATGGGCCTTGTCAACGATCATATCGAGGGCTGTCATTGCCGTCTGAGGATTGAAGAATTACGCCGGACATTCAACCGCCCGCGGTAGGGTCTAAAACGGTAATTGCCAACCGCGCCGCTTTCTGCAAGATGCGCATACTGTTTTCGGGAGAATGGACATGAATCTGGCGTCGCTGATCGTTTTTGCCGGCATTCTGGCTGTCGCTGCAGGAACACCGGGCCCGAATGTCGGCGCCCTTGTCGCACGCGTCATCAGCCGTGGCCACAAGGGCGTTTTCCCCTTCATGTTCGGGCTGTGGCTTGGCGATGCCATATGGCTGTCCCTGGCTGTGTGGGGACTGGCGGCGCTGGCCAGCACCTTCCATATGGCATTTCTCGTACTCAAATATGCGGGCGTTGCCTATCTCATCTATCTGTCCTGGAAAATGTGGGTAGCCCCCGTGGGAGAAACGCCAGACGACAACACCATTCCGCGTCAGGGTGAGGCAGGTAAGCTTTTTATGAGCGCGCTGGCCATTACGCTCGGTAATCCGAAGATCATGGTTTTCTATCTCGCCATCCTTCCGACCGCAGTCGATATCACCCATGTTTCGCTGGCTGGCTGGGCGCAATTGCTGCTGGTCATGTTTGTTGTTCTCGCCGCTGTCGATACCGCATGGGTCGTGCTGGCGGCGCAGGCCAGGCGGTTTCTCCGCAGTCCGCGCATGATGCGGATCGCCAACAGGACGAGTGCCGGCATGATGGCGGGCGCTGCCGTCGCTATTGCCACACGCTGATCGCACTTCTCGCACTTGCCGCACCGCATTTCATGCGTTAGGAAACCGGCAACGAACTTGCCGGTTTCCTCCGGCATGAATTGAACAAAATCAGCGATCAGGCAGGAAAAATGGCCGATAAAGCGGACAAGATGAAGGCGCGGTTGCCGCGCGGGTTTGTCGATCGGGTGCCGGACGATTTGCGCGCCGCCGAGAAAATGATGGCAACCATCCGCGAAGTCTATGATCTTTACGGCTTTGAGCCGGTGGAAACGCCGCTGATCGAATATACCGATGCGCTCGGAAAGTTCCTTCCCGATCAGGATCGTCCGAATGAAGGCGTGTTCTCGTTTCAGGACGATGACGAACAGTGGCTGTCGTTGCGCTACGACCTGACCGCGCCGCTGGCGCGCTATGTCGCCGAAAATTTCGAGACCTTGCCGAAGCCCTATCGCAGCTATCGCAACGGCTGGGTGTTCCGCAACGAAAAGCCGGGGCCGGGCCGTTTCCGCCAGTTCATGCAGTTCGACGCCGATACGGTCGGTGCGCCGAATGTTTCGGCCGACGCCGAGATGTGCATGATGATGGCCGACACGATGGAGCGTCTTGGTATCAGCCGCGGCGATTATGCGATCCGCGTCAACAATCGCAAGGTTCTGGACGGCGTGCTGGACGCTATCGGCCTTGAAGGCGAGGGCAATGCCGCAAAGCGGCTCAACGTGCTCCGCGCCATCGACAAACTCGACAAGTTCGGTCCGGAAGGCGTGCGTCTCCTGCTCGGCAAGGGCCGTCTCGACGAGAGCGGCGATTTCACCAAGGGCGCGGAACTTGCCGATGCGGCAATCGAAAAGGTTCTGGCCTTCACCGCCGCAGGTGGGGCGAACGGTGCGGACACGATTGCCAATCTCCGTGCTGTCGTTGCAGGCAACGCCAAGGGCGAAGAAGGCGTCACGGAACTGGCCGACATGCAGGCACTGTTTTCGGCGGGTGGTTATGAAGGCCGCGTCAAGATCGATCCGTCGGTGGTGCGTGGGCTCGAATATTACACCGGTCCGGTTTTCGAGGCCGAGCTTCTTTTCGATGTTACCAACGAGGATGGCCAGAAGGTCGTGTTCGGATCGGTCGGCGGCGGCGGGCGCTATGACGGCCTCGTCTCGCGCTTCCGTGGCGAGCCCGTTCCGGCGACAGGCTTCTCCATCGGCGTTTCGCGCCTGATGACGGCGCTGAAAAACCTCGGCAAGCTGGATGTGTCCGATACGGTCGGCCCGGTCGTTGTGCTGGTTATGGACAAGGATACGGAAAGCCTTGGCCGCTACCAGAAAATGGTCTCCGATCTGCGCCATGCGGGCATCCGCGCCGAAATGTATGTCGGAGGCTCCGGCATGAAGGCGCAGATGAAATATGCCGACCGTCGCGATGCACCCTGTGTCGTCATTCAGGGATCGCAGGAGCGCGAGGCTGGTGAGGCGCAGATCAAGGATCTGATCGAGGGTAAGCGTCTGTCGGCGGAGATTGCCGATAATGTGACCTGGCGTGAAAGCCGCCCGGCTCAGATTACGGTCAAGGAAGGCGACCTCGTGGAAGCCGTTCGCGAAATTCTTGACGCACAGGCGCGGGATCGCGCCCAGCAGGTAAAGTGACAGGCAACATGGCTGGACCGCGCACATCTCCCATCCTTGGTGCGCTTCGCGCGGAACTCGATGCGCGCGAGGCGGAACTGGTGGACATTCCGTTGATCCAGCCTGCCGATCCGTTTTTGGATATGGCGGGCGAGGATTTGCGCCGCCGCATCTTTCTGACCGAAAACGAAAACGGCGATAGTTTGTGTCTGCGCCCGGAATTCACCATTCCGGTCTGCCGCAATCATATCGCCCTCAATGCCGCGACACCCAAACGCTATGCCTATCTGGGTGAAGTGTTCCGCCAGCATCGCGACGGTGCCGCTGAATTTCTGCAGGCAGGTATCGAAGATCTCGGTGCCGCCGACGAGGCCGCTTCCGACGCGCGCTCCGTCGCCGATGCGCTCTCCTGCGTGAGGGCCGCCGCGCCCGACGCCGAACTGGAAATCGTGCTGGGCGACCAGTCTGTATTTGCGGGCATGTTGAAGGCGCTGGGCTTGCCGCAGGGCTGGCGCAAGAAATTGCTGCGCGCTTTCGGCGATGCCCGTTCCATGGATGCGGCTCTTGGCGAACTGACTGCCGCGCAACGGAGCGCGCGCTTGCCGGAAGTTCTGGCGGTGCTGGTCGCCGAGGGGGACGACACCGGCCTTGCGCGGATGCTCGAAGTGGAAATGCTTGAAGCCGGTATCTCTCCGGGCGCCGGGCGTTCTCCGGCCGAGATTGCCCGTCGGTTGATCGAAAAGGAAGATCTGGCTGCGACGCGCTTCCCTGCATCGACACTCGATCTCCTGAAGCAGTTTCTGGAAACGCGTGTTCCGCTCGATTCCGCCGCCGTTACTCTGCGCGCCTTTGCGGCCGATCACGCGCTTGACCTCGGTGCGGTCCTGCAGAAATTCGAAGCCCGTGCGGAAGCGATAGCCGAGGCGGGCATCAGCACGCGGGACATTGTCTATGACGCATCCTTCGGGCGGCCGCTCGATTACTATACCGGCCTCGTCTACGAAATCCGGCAGGCGGGCGTGGAGAAAGATGCTGTCATTGCAGGCGGCGGACGTTACGACCGTCTTTTGACCATGCTTGGCGCATCGGAAACCATACCCGGTGTCGGGTTTTCAATCTGGCTCGACCGGCTTCAGGCCCTGGCGGGAGAACAACGATGAGCGTTACGCTGGCATTGCCATCCAAGGGACGGCTTAAGGAGCAGACGCTCGCCGTGCTGGAAAAAGCCGGTTACAAGGTCATCCTGCCCGATGACAGCCGTAATTATCGTGCGCGCGTCGAAGGCGAGGAAGGCCTCGACATTCTGTTTCTGTCAGCTTCCGAAATCGCTCGTGAACTCGGTTACGGCAGTGTCGATCTTGGCGTGACGGGTGAAGATCTCGTGCGCGAGACACTGGCTCATGCCGATGAGCGCGTGGCCATAGAAGCGGAACTTGGATTTGGCCATGCCGATGTGGTGGTGGCCGTGCCGGAAGTCTGGCGCGACGTGACGACCATGGCTGATCTGGATGACGTCGCCGCCGATTTTCGCCAGCGCCACGGTCGCCGCCTGCGCATTGCCACCAAATACTGGCGGCTGACGCAGCAGTTCTTTTCGCAGAAGCATGGCATTCAGGTTTATCGTATCGTGGAAAGCCTCGGTGCTACCGAAGGCGCTCCTGCTGCGGGGTCGGCGGATATGATCGTGGATATTACGTCCACCGGTTCGACGCTGCGCGCCAACAAGCTCAAGGTTCTGGAAGACGGTGTCATCCTGCGGTCGCAGGCTTGTCTTGTCTCCGCCCGCCAAAGCCATGAGAATGGCCGGGTAGCGGAAGTAGCACTCCGGATTCGTGAAGGGCTGGGCGGTTAGACAGGGCATTTCCGGGCGCTAGAGCGGTTCCTGTTTTGACTAAATCGTTGGAACCACTCCAACTATTTGTTTTTACGCATTATCCTACGCAAAACCGCTTCGCACTTTTGCTGGAAATGCTCTAACCCGGTTTACGCTTTTACTGGAAATGCCTGATGGCAAAAAACCGCGTCTTGTGAAGGACGCGGTTTTTTTTGGCGTTGATGATGCGTGATCAGCCGCGCTTGGCGTCGATCGAGAGCGAGCCTGCACCATACAGGGCAAGCAGGAAGAGACCGCCAGCAATTGCGAGGTTCTTCTGGGCCATCATGATGTTTCCGGCTTGCGAGAAATCCATGTGGCCAACCAGCGTCGCACCGATGGTGAACAGACCCACGACGGCGGCTGCAATGCGGGTCTGGAAACCAACCAGAATGGCCAGGCCGCCAACAAACTCGATCAGACCGACAACCACAGCCGTAACAGTGGGGAGCGGCAGGCCGAGGGCGGCAAAATAACCGGCGGTGCCGGAAATTGCGGTCAGTTTGCTGAAACCGGCGATGATGAAGAGAATTGAAAGAAAGATGCGGGCGATAAGCGTCACAGCGCCGTTGGACTGTGGAGTGATAGAGGACATAAGGGGGGATCTCCTGTTGAACTGAGTCATCAATTAGCGACTGAAGACTGTCAAGAAAAGCCGTCTAATCCTCGACAGTTTGTTTACAGTATGAATACCAAATCACTCCGGCGCAATCATTCTCTCTGCGCGAACCAGCCGATCATAGTCTTCTTCCGTTACGAGCCCGCTTGCCAGCGCTTCCTCACGCAATGTCGTTCCGTTCTTGTGAGCGGTCTTGGCGATCTTTGCTGCATTGTCGTAACCGATAGCCGGGGCCAGTGCGGTCACAAGCATCAGCGACCGGTCCAGCAGTTCCTTGATGCGAGCCCGATTCGGTTCGATTCCATCCACGCAGTGGTCGGCAAATGAAATCATTGCATCGCCAAGAATGCGGATGGACTGCAATACATTGTAGGCGATGACAGGCTTAAACACATTCAGTTCGAAATGCCCCTGGCTCGCGGCAACCGTAACAGCCGTATGATTGCCGAATACCTGCGTTGCAACCATCGTCATGGCCTCGGCCTGCGTCGGGTTGACCTTGCCGGGCATGATGGAAGAGCCCGGTTCGTTCTCCGGCAGCGAAAGCTCGCCAAGGCCGGAGCGTGGCCCGGAGCCAAGAAAGCGGATATCGTTGGCGATCTTGAACAGGTCGGCAGCAAGCGCATTCAGGCTGCCGTGGAGGTTGAGAATCGCGCCATGGCTGGCCAGAGCTTCAAACTTGTTCGGCGCAGTCTTGAAGGCGAGCCCGGTGATCTCGCTAACCGCTTCAGCGAAACCCGTGTCGAAGCCGATCGGTGCATTCAGCCCCGTGCCCACTGCCGTGCCGCCCTGCGCCAGCAAGAAGACATCGGCGAGGGATTGCGCGATGCGATGACGCGCATATTCAAGGGCAGTCCGATAACCGGAAAATTCCTGTCCGAGTGTAACCGGCGTTGCATCCTGCGTGTGAGTGCGGCCGATCTTGATGATGTCCTTGAAAGCTTCTTCCTGGGCCTTCAGCGCCGTGGTCAGATGTTCGAGCGCCGGATAAAGGCTGTTGACGGTTTCCATTGCGGTCGCGATGTGAATGGCTGTTGGAAAACTGTCATTCGAGGACTGGCTCATATTCACATGGTCATTCGGGTGAACGGGCTTTTTGGAGCCCATCTCACCGCCGAGCAACTCTATCGCGCGGTTGGAAATGACTTCATTGGCATTCATGTTCGATTGGGTTCCCGAACCGGTTTGCCAGACCACGAGCGGGAAGTGCTCGTCGAGCTTGCCTTCGATCACTTCCGATGCCGCCACGGCTATGACCTGACCAAGGACCGGGTCGAGTTTGCCGAGAGCGATGTTGGTCTCCGCCGCAGCGCGCTTGACGACACCCAGCGCGTGGACCAGCGGCAGAGGCATACGCTCTCCGCCGATCTTGAAATTCTGCAAGGATCGCTGTGTTTGCGCACCCCAATAGCGGTCGGCGGGAACATCGATCGGTCCGAAAGTATCTGTTTCGGTACGCGTAGCGGTCATTTCATGTCTCCGGCTAGGTTGGGCTCGGGAACGGGCCCGTCAACGAACATAGCGCAGCGTATCACATTCCCGATGGGGCGACGTTCTGTCCAGCAAATAAAAGTATAGAAAAAATATCAACTTTTATTGACGAAAGCGCCGTCACCTATTCGTCGTTGTCCTCGCCGTCGTCCGATACGGATATCCAGGCGATCGGATCTATCTTGCGCTGGGTCTTGCTGTCGGTGAATGTCCACCAGCCTGTATCGGTTTCATCCCACTGTCCGCCGCCAGCCTGTAGCTGTTCGAGCGTCCGATACTGGGCAATCGACTCGTTGCGTTGATCGTCCTCGTCAGTCCAGACGACTGTGATCTTGCGGCCGTCCCTGGGGGCGGTATTGATAGGCAGCTCTTTGCGCATATGATTATCCATCGTTTCCTGACCCTAATCATAGCGCGAGAGTCACAAGCGGCAAGCCGGAATGGGAAACATCCCGGCTCGCCCCACGCTCGAAACCTAATTGGACTTGGCCCCTGGAGCGCCGATCTGATTCAATCAGGTCGAAACGCGCTTTAGACGGCGCGTGCTGCCTTCAGCGCCTTGCCCCACCAGATGAGCTGGTCGAGCATGTTCTTGGCAGCTTCGGTCAGATGCGGAAAGTCATCGAGAGTGTTTTCGCCTTTGACCACCGCCAGATAGTCCGGAAACAGGATGTGCACGCCGGTCTTGACTGACATGGACGACATCTCGACGGCAATCATGCGAAGCTGCTCGACGGCGCGTGCGCCGCCGACGCCACCGTAACCGACGAAAGCCATCGGCTTCTGAATCCAGTCACCGTAGTCGATCGCATTTTTCAGGACGGCTGTCGGCGCGTGGTTATATTCCGCCGCCGTAAGGATATAGGCGTCGAACTCGCGCAGTTTGGATTTCCATTTGTCTGCGGTCTCGGCCTGCTCGGTGGTCGTGGACGGGTCACCAAAAAAGCCCATCGGATAATCGGCGAGGTCGAGAATTTCGACGTTTAGCTCAGGGCGCTCCGCAACGAGCTTGGCGATCCATTGTGCCGGAATGGGAGAAAAACGCTGTTCGCGCGTGCTGCCGACGATTACGGCGACTTTGAGCTTGGACATAAATGCACCTTCCATAGTGGTAACTGTTGGAAACCGACGCTATATAAGTGACTATCTATAGGGCGCAAGGAGGCACTTTTATGAAACCCGGTGACTTTAAGGAAACCCATGCCTGCAAGGCAGTAACAGATATTCTTTCCCGCGTTGGAGACAAGTGGACGGTGCTCGTCGTGAGCTATCTGGGGAACCGTCCCATGCGCTTCAATGAATTGCGCAAAACGGTAAACGGCATTTCGCAGAAGATGCTCACGACGACGTTGCGGAACCTGGAACGCGACGGCTTCGTGTCACGAACCGTTTTCCCGACTATTCCGCCCAAGGTGGAATATGAATTGACGGAGATGGGGCGGGATCTTCTGCGCCCCGTACGCGAGCTTGGCGAATGGGCCATTGCCAATGAGCAAAGGGTCATGATGGCGCGAGCCCGCTACGACGCTTTCGCATCGGGAAATGTTGCAACTGACGCGGCGGAATGAAAGGGAGGAACCGGAGCAAGTGGAAAGACAAGCCGAAGCTTGCCTTTCCTGTTGCCTGAGACAGGACTTCCAAAGTGCGGGGGCAAGCAGGAAGTCCATCACCAGTTCGATGGGATTGACCACAATTGCAGGGTATGAGTCAATCAGTAGTTTCTAAAATAGAGGCGCGAATGCCCGAAAAAGCTCGAACGGTAAATTTTGTATAAATCACAAATAGTTACATAGAGTAAAAAAGAAAGGCGGTCGATGACCGCCTTTCCTGTTTCCCATAAGAAATTGTGAACTTCTTAGAAGTCCATGCCGGCACCCGTGCCGCCGTGCGGCACAGGCTTTTTACCTCATGGGCGTGGTTTAGCAGCCGCGCATCTTGTCCGAAAAACCGCTTCGCACTTTTCGGGATGCGCTCAATGGACTTCTTAGAAGTCCATGCCGCCCATGCCACCCATACCGCCAGGCATGGCAGCAGGAGCTGCGTCCTTCTTCGGCAGTTCGGCGATCATGGCTTCGGTGGTGATCAGCAGGCCTGCGACCGAAGCTGCGTTCTGCAGAGCGGTGCGCACAACCTTGACCGGATCGACAACGCCCGACTTGATCAGGTCGCCGTATTCACCCGTAGCGGTGTTGTAACCGAAGGTGTCGGCGTTGTTTTCGAGGATCTTGCCAACGATGACCGAAGCTTCTTCACCGGCATTGCTCGTGATCTGGCGGGCCGGAGCCTGCAGAGCGCGACGAACGATGTTGATACCGGCTTCCTGATCTGCATTTGCGCCCTTGGCGGCGATCTGCGTGGAAGCGCGCAGCAGCGCGGTGCCGCCGCCAGCAACGATACCTTCTTCAACCGCAGCGCGGGTTGCGTTCAGGGCGTCGTCAACGCGGTCCTTCTTTTCCTTCACTTCGACTTCCGTTGCACCGCCGACGCGGATCACGGCAACGCCGCCAGCAAGCTTGGCAAGACGTTCCTGAAGCTTTTCACGGTCGTAGTCGGAAGAAGTTTCTTCGATCTGCTGCTTGATCTGGCCAACGCGAGCGTCGATTTCGGCCTTCTGGCCGGCGCCGTCAACGATGGTGGTGTTTTCCTTGGAGATCGACACCTTCTTGGCGCGGCCGAGCATGTCGAGCGTAACGCTTTCGAGCTTGATGCCGAGATCTTCAGAGATGACCTGACCGCCGGTCAGGATCGCGATGTCTTCGAGCATGGCCTTGCGGCGATCGCCGAAGCCCGGAGCCTTGACGGCAGCAATCTTCAGGCCGCCGCGCAGCTTGTTGACGACGAGCGTTGCAAGAGCTTCGCCTTCGACGTCTTCAGCGATGATAACGAGCGGCTTGGAGGTCTGAACGACAGCTTCGAGAACCGGCAGGAGAGCCTGAAGGTTCGAGAGCTTCTTTTCGTGCAGAAGGATGTAAGCGTCTTCGAGGTCGGCAATCATCTTGTCAGGGTTGGTGACGAAGTACGGCGACAGGTAGCCGCGGTCGAACTGCATGCCTTCGACGACTTCGAGTTCGGTTTCGGCGGTCTTGGCTTCTTCAACCGTGATGACGCCTTCATTGCCGACTTTCTGCATCGCTTCGGCGATCATCTTGCCGATTTCGACTTCGCCGTTTGCGGAGATCGTGCCGACCTGGGCAACTTCTTCCGAGGTGTTGATCTTCTTGGCCTTGCCGAGGAGATTTGCAACAACTTCGGTCACTGCGAGGTCGATACCGCGCTTCAGATCCATCGGGTTCATGCCGGCAGCAACAGCCTTGGCGCCTTCCTGAACGATGGCCTGACCGAGAACGGTCGCGGTGGTGGTGCCGTCACCGGCGGTGTCGTTGGTCTTGGAAGCCACTTCGCGCAGCATCTGTGCGCCCATGTTTTCGAACTTGTCTTCCAGTTCGACTTCCTTGGCGACCGAAACGCCGTCCTTGGTGATGCGCGGAGCGCCGAAGGACTTGTCGATCACGACGTTGCGGCCTTTCGGGCCGAGCGTGACCTTAACAGCGTCAGCGAGGATATCGACGCCGCGCAGCATCTTTTCGCGCGCAGTGCGGCCGAATTTTACGTCTTTAGCAGCCATTTTACTCTCCTGGGAATGTCCCGGTCAGATAGGTAAACTGTTGTATTGTGATTGATGTGCCGGCCTCATGTGCCGACACGATGGAATCGTTAGCCGACGATGCCGAGAATGTCGGATTCCTTCATGATCAGCAGGTCTTCGCCGCCGATCTTGACTTCGGTGCCCGACCACTTGCCGAACAGAACGCGGTCGCCAGCCTTGACTTCCAGAGCAACCAGCTTGCCTGCTTCGTCACGCGCGCCAGCGCCAGCAGCAACGACTTCGCCTTCCTGCGGCTTTTCCTTGGCGGTGTCCGGGATGATGATGCCGCCAGCGGTCTTGGCTTCCGATTCAACGCGACGAACGACGACGCGGTCATGAAGCGGGCGGAACTTGATAT
Organism: Brucella daejeonensis; assembly: GCF_014199265.1. Lineage (GTDB taxonomy): Bacteria > Pseudomonadota > Alphaproteobacteria > Rhizobiales > Rhizobiaceae > Brucella > Brucella daejeonensis. The sequence continues at coordinate 163,274 of NZ_JACIJG010000003.1, read as the reverse complement.
CAGCCATGGTATGATAACCCTTGGTGTTATAGACGTTGAACCCAGTTATGGATCGAGCCGATCCGCATGTGTTAGCACTCTGCCATTGAGAGTGCCAAGACTGTTTTGAGATAGAAGCGGTGCCCTCGATTGTCAAGGTTGCCTGAAGAATTTGACAGGCCAATGATGGTTGGCAGATGTTGGCCGAAACCCGGTCCCACAATCCGGCGCGGTCGGACAGGCCCGATATATGGCGCGCAGTTGCTCACATCAACCGTCGCCACGCAAGGTCGGTACCCTCTACCGACTGTTTCCTTCCACAGCCACTTTCCAGACATGGTAAACGGCTCGCAAAGGTTTGTGGGCTGATTGGACGCGGCCTTGTCATGCGGATATTAAAGCCAAAGATCGTGACAGTGCTGGCTGGCTGCGTTAGATGGAGCGCTGACCATGGTTTGCCAAACCGGCAGCGACGCGGTTTTCTTGCGGCATTCGTCCGCATAAATGGAACACCAAGAGGAAAATATGAAGCAGCTTGAACGCCTCGATGACCTGACCGACCAGTACGACGTTCTCTTTTGCGACGTATGGGGTGTGGTGCACAATGGCGTCGCTGCTTATCCTGCGGCTATCGAAGCGTTGAAGCGCGCGCGCGCCCGGGGAGTGACAGTCGTTCTGGTAACGAATTCGCCGCGCCCGCATCCCGATGTCGAGGCTCAGATGCAGGGGCTCGGTGTCCCCGCGGACGCTTACGATCGTGTTGTAACGTCAGGCGACGTGACGCGCGATTTGATCGCAGAAGGCCCGCGCAAGATTTTCCACATTGGTTGCGAGCGCGAACTTGGTCTTTACGATGGCCTCGATGTCGAACTTGTCGAGGAATTCGAAGCCGCCGGTATCGTATGCACCGGGCTATTTGACGATGAAAGCGAAACGCCGGATGACTATACGGAATTGCTGAAACGCCTGCGTTCGCGCAATCTTCCTTTCATTTGCGCCAATCCCGATATCATGGTTGAACGGGGCGCGCGTCTGATCTGGTGCGCTGGCGCGCTGGCGCGGGAATACGGACAGCTTGGCGGGCGTACGCTGATAGCCGGAAAGCCGCATCGTCCGATTTACGAGGCTGCCCTCCGCTTCGCTGAAGAGATTCGTGGCGCGAAGATCGATAGAAGCCGTATCCTCGGTATCGGCGACGGCGTGCTGACCGATGTGAAGGGGGCCGCCGAATTCGGTCTCGATGTGCTCTATATTTCGGGCGGCGTCCATGCCGCCGATTACACAACCGACGGCACGGTTGACATTGCCCGGATGGAGGCGTTTCTCCACAAGCACGGCAACAAGCCGGTTGCCACGCTTTATGCCCTCGTCTGAGTCCCGCCATTGTCAAACAAGTCCAGATCGATATGACCAAGTCCAGCTTTCAGCGCCTATCTGGAACGGATTTTCTGCCGGAGCACCTGCATAACTGCGTGGTGGCGATCGGCAATTTCGACGGTGTTCATCGCGGCCATCGAGCGGTGCTCGAGCGTGCGCTGGAACTCGCGGAAAAAGATGGGCTTCCAGCGGTTGTTTTGACTTTCGAGCCGCATCCCCGGAGTTTCTTTAAACCCGATGCGCCGATAGACCGCCTGACGCCTGCACAGCAGAAGGCAGACATCCTGCGGATCATGGGTTTTGATGCCGTTGTCGAGCAGCCCTTCACAAGCGAATTTTCCTCCCGGTCGGCGGAAGATTTTGTCGAGCATATTCTGGTCGAAAGGCTGCACGCGAACCGCGTCGTGACTGGCTATGACTTTCATTTCGGCAAGGGACGTCGCGGTACGCCCGAGTTCCTGCAAAAAGCCGGCGATGCGTCCGGCTTTACCGTTACGCTCGTTGATGCCTTTACGGATGAGGCCGACGATCTCGTTTCGTCGACCCGCATCAGGAACCTGCTTTGCGAAGGTGACGTTGCACAAGCCGCCGGGCTTCTCGGCTATCGCTACATGGTGTGCGGTGAGGTCATCCATGGAAAGAAGCTGGGACGAACCCTGGGCTTCCCGACCGCAAACATGCAAATCGATGCTCAGGCCGGTTTGAAGCACGGCATCTATGCGGTCCGGTTCCGGCGGCAGGATGGAAAACTATATGACGGCGTCGCCAGTTTCGGTCGTCGTCCCACCGTCGATAGCGATGGCGCGCCTCTTCTCGAAACGTTCCTTTTCGATTTTTCAGGCGACCTCTATGGGGAAACGGCCTGCGTTTCCTTTTTTGGATTTTTGCGTGGGGAAGTGAAGTTTGACGGGCTCGATCCGCTTGTCGAGCAGATGCGGCAGGATGATGCGGAGGCGCGGGCGTTGCTTGCAGGCGCTAAGCCGCTCTGCGAACTCGATCGTATTCTTTCGTTCGATTAGATGAAATCGGTTGCGACTTTCCACTTAAGATTTAAATCAAATTTTACTTATTCCCGACAAAGAGTGGTCAATACCCCGGAACCTACCGGGGCGCTTTTTGTTGGAGTTTCCTTTGGTGCGTATCGTTTCTCTGGCCTTCGTTACGGGCGTCGCATTCTTGACAAGCGGTCCATTCGCGTTTTCCGCTGACGTGCAGCAGACCGATGTTTACGCGGCAGAAACGGTTCAGCCGGTGCGCAGACATTTCTGGTCGGGTGACTGGTATCTGAAGGTCGGTGCGGCAGGTCTCGTCGCTCCGAAGTTCGAAGGTTCGAACAAGTATCGCTTTTCGGCGCAGCCGCTGATCTCGCTCGGGCGACAGGGCGAGGCGACACGCTTTTCTTCGCGTAATGACAATGTTTCTTTTGCCCTGATCGACAATGATCGCTTTCGCGCAGGTATTGCCGGCAAATTGCTTTGGGGTGGGGACAACGATATTCATGGCCTGAAAGACGACAAGTTTGGCGGTGAAGTCGGCGGTTTCGTCGATGTTTATCCGACCGACTGGCTGCGTGTGCGCGGCGAAGTCCGTCAGGGTATCTGGGCGCATAAGGGCGTGGTTGCCGACATCGCTGCCGACGCCTTTTATGACGTGACGCCGGCGATCCGCGTTTCCGGTGGTCCGCGCGCCACCTTCGCATCGAAGGATTATTTCAAGACCTATTACGGCGTCGATGCCGAGGAGGCCGTTGCTTCTGGCCTTTCCGAATATCATCCCGGTAGCGGCTTCAAGTCGGTGGGCGTCGGTGGGGCGATCACCTGGAAGGCAACGGACAAGATCGATACCAGCCTGTTCGGCGAATATAGCCGCCTGCAAGGTTCAGCCAAGGATTCGAGCATCGTCAAGGAACGCGGTTCTCCAGACCAGTTCATGGTTGGCGTTTCCGCGACATACCGTTTCGATTTCTCGCTTGAATGAGGTGATCGGCAACACTGTGAACATTTTCAGGGGCAGGGAGGCAGTTTTATTGCGCCCTGCCTCTTTATTCTTGGAAAGCTCGTTGCTAAAAGCGAGCCCATGATGACGGATCTTCGGCTTATCATGACGGCCATACGAATTATTGGCCCGGCCTCCCGCTTTGCCTGAACGGCTGATTTGCCAGGCTTTTTGTGGTGCGGAGGTCCGGGAACGACCGGCTGTGCTCCTACAGTCCCCCTGTTTTCATCGATCCACATGCCCGCCATATCCGGCCTGGGCTTTACAGGCGAATACCCATCATGACTGAGATGACAAAAATCGATTACTCCAAAACCCTTTACCTGCCGCAGACAGCATTTCCCATGCGCGCCGGGCTGCCGCAACGCGAACCGCTTTTCGTCGAGCGCTGGGAGGGCATGAACCTCTACAAGAAGCTGCGCGAAGAGGCGAAGGATCGCCCGCTTTACGTGCTGCATGACGGCCCGCCCTATGCGAACGGCAATATCCATATCGGTCATGCGCTGAACAAGATTCTGAAGGATGTCATCACGCGGTCGTTCCAGATGCGTGGCTATAACTCGAACTATGTTCCGGGCTGGGATTGCCACGGTCTGCCGATCGAATGGAAAATCGAGGAAAAATATCGCGCGGAAGGCAAGAACAAGGACGAAGTGCCGATCAACGAATTCCGCAAGGAATGTCGTGAGTTCGCCGCCAACTGGATCAAGGTCCAGACGGAAGAGTTCAAGCGCCTCGCGATCCTTGGCGATTTCGAGAAACCTTACACCACGATGAATTTCCACGCGGAAGCGCGGATTGCTGGCGAACTGCTGAAATTCGCCGCTTCCGGCCAGCTTTACCGTGGCTCGAAGCCGATCATGTGGTCGGTCGTCGAGCGCACCGCGCTTGCGGAAGCCGAAGTGGAGTATCATGACATCGAGTCGGATATGATCTGGGTCAAGTTCCCGGTCGCTGGTCTGGGTGATCTAGCCGGGAGTTTTGTCGTGATCTGGACGACCACGCCATGGACCATTCCAGGCAACCGTGCCGTCTCCTATTCATCCCGCATCGAATATGGATTGTTCGAAATCACGGAAGCCGAAAATGATTTCGGCCCGCGTCCCGGCGAAAAGCTCATCTTTGCCGACAAGCTGGCGGAAGAGTGCTTCGCCAAGGCCAAGCTTCAGTGCAAGCGGTTGCGTGGTGTTTCGGCTGACGAGTTGGGCAAGATCGTTCTCGATCACCCGCTGAAAGGTTTTGGCGGCGGCTATGAATATGTCGTGCCCATGCTTGACGGTGACCATGTAACCGACGATGCCGGTACGGGTTTTGTCCATACCGCGCCAAGCCATGGTCGCGAAGACTTTGAAGCGTGGATGGATAATGTTCGCGAACTCGAAGCGCGTGGTATCGATGTCGCTATCCCGTTCCCGGTTGACGATGCCGGTTTCTACACCAAGGATGCGCCGGGCTTCGATCAGACACGCGAAGGCGGCGCGGCGCGCGTCATCGATGATAACGGCAAGAAGGGTGACGCCAACAAGGCGGTTATCGAACAGCTTATCGCGCATGACAGGCTTTTTGCTCGTGGGCGGTTGAAGCATTCCTATCCGCATTCGTGGCGCTCGAAGAAGCCGGTCATCTTCCGCAATACGCCGCAATGGTTCGTCTATATGGACAAGAACCTCGGTGACGGCACCACGTTGCGCTCGCGCGCGCTGAAGGCAATCGACGAGACGCGTTTCGTGCCCGCCGCCGGTCAAACGCGCCTGCGGGCCATGATCGAAGGCCGCCCGGACTGGGTGCTGTCGCGGCAACGGGCGTGGGGTGTGCCGATTTGCGTTTTTGTGGATGAAGAAGGCAATATCCTCCAGGACGATGCGGTCAACAAACGCATCATGGACGCCTTCGAGGCAGAAGGCGCCGATGCCTGGTTTGCGGAAGGCGCGCGTGAGCGTTTCCTTGCCGACAGGGCCAGTGAGGCCTGGGTGCAGGTGCGTGACATTCTCGATGTGTGGTTCGATTCCGGTTCCACGCACACTTTCACGCTGGAAGATCGCCCGGACATGAAATGGCCGGCTGACGTCTATCTGGAAGGTTCCGACCAGCATCGCGGCTGGTTCCATTCCTCGCTTCTGGAAAGCTGCGGCACACGCGGTCGCGCTCCCTACAACGCCGTCGTGACCCACGGTTTCACCATGGATGAGCACGGCAAGAAGATGTCTAAGTCGCTTGGCAACACGGTTACGCCTCAGGACGTGATCAAGGAATCCGGCGCGGATATCCTGCGTCTGTGGGTGATGACGACCGATTACTGGGAAGATCAGCGTCTGGGCAAAAGCATCATCCAGACCAATATCGACGCCTATCGCAAATTGCGCAACACGATCCGCTGGATGCTGGGCACGCTTGCCCACGACGAAGGTGAAAACCTGCCTTACGCCGACCTGCCCGAGCTTGAACGGCTAATGCTGCATCGTCTGGCGGAACTGGATGAGGTCGTGCGCTCCGGTTACGATGCCTTCGACTTCAAGCGCATTGCGCGCTCCCTGATCGATTTCATGAATGTCGAGCTTTCGGCTTTCTATTTCGATATCCGCAAGGATGCGCTTTACTGCGACGCTCCGTCGAGTGTCCGTCGTAAGGCCGCGCTCCAGACCGTACGTGAAATCTTCGATCGCATGACGACTTGGCTCGCGCCGATGCTGCCCTTCACCATGGAAGAAGCGTGGCTGGACCGCTACCCGCAGTCGCTCTCGATTCATGCCGAGCAGTTCCGCACGGTGCCTGCCGAATGGCGTGACGACGTGCTGGCCGAAAAATGGCGCAAGGTACGTGCGGTTCGCCGTGTCGTGACCGGAGCGCTTGAACTGGAACGCGCGGACAAACGCATAGGCTCGTCGCTGGAGGCGGCCCCGGTCGTCCATATCGCGGACAAGAGCCTCAGCGATTCTCTCGACGGTCTCGATTTCGCGGAAATCTGCATCACAAGCGGTATTTCGTTCAGCGATGCGGCCATGCCGGAAGGCGCCTTTACGCTTGAGGAAGTAAAGGGCGTTGCCGTCGTGCCCGTACGTGCGCAGGGCGAAAAATGCGCCCGCTCGTGGCGCTATACAACGGATGTCGGCTCCGATCCCGAGTTTCCGGACGTTTCGGCGCGTGATGCGGTTGCGCTTCACGAACTAAAGGCGCTCGGCAAGCTGGGCGCTTGAAGATGAGCGGAAAAAGGCCCTCGGTGCTTTTGCCGGGGGCTTTTAAAGGAGTGGATTGCAAATCCGCGTCCTGACATGGTGAAATAGAAGTTAACACCGGATTGCCGCAGTGGGTTCACTCATGTACAAGGCATTCCTCGAATAATTTCAAAATCTGCCTTGGAGTTGCCGGTTTCTTGGGCCAGAGCTTGATTATGCATGGTTTTGGCGAAGAGAAGACCGGTAGGCGAAAAGAAGTGGCGCTAATGAAGATTGAAGGACGAGTTCTGGTACTTGTGGCCGCTATGGCGGGTGTTTCGCTATCTGGCTGTATGTCTTCGCCAACCTATGGAACCGACAAGACGGCGGGAGCGCAGCTTCTCGACGACGTGTCGAATATGGCAAGCTTCGGCCAGGGCAGGAACAAAAAAGCGCGTATCGATTACAAGCCGCGTCCTGATCTGGTGCGCCCGGCTGCCGACGACAAAGGACAATTGCCTTCGCCGCAGGAAAGCGTGGCAAGTGCCGGTTCCTCGAACTGGCCGGAATCGCCGGAACAGCGTCGCAAGCGCCTGCGTGACGAAATCACCGCCAACAGAGACGATCCGAATTTCGTCTCGCCTGTCGTTCAGGACGGCCCGGTTGCGTCCAACCTCAACGCGGCGCTTCCGAGCGGCAGCAGTCGTCGTGAAGATTATGCAGCCCGTACGCCGACTTTCGATTCAGACAAGGTTGCTGCTTATAAGGCCGCACGACAGCAGCAGATACGGGGTTCGTCCACGACACGCCGTTATCTGAGCGAACCACCGCTTACCTATCGCCAGCCTGCATCGACTGCGGCTGCCGGCGAACTGGGAACCGATGAGGCGCAGAAGGAACGCGAGCGCAAGAAAGCCGCAGGTGAGTCCAAGGGGTGGCGCGATTACCTGCCCTGGAACTGATCCGCTTTTCTTTTCATTTATATAAATGCCGTAACATTGTTGATGTTGCGGCATTTTACTTTTGATTGTATGATGTATATACTTGTATAATACATTTTTAATGAGAGCTACTTTAGTTTATAACGATATATAAGGAGATGTTGAGTGTCTTCAAATGGTAAGAATATAATCTGGGACAACCGGAATGGTTACGGCATTGTCAGCAGAAGTTTTCATTGGCTGATGGTTGTTCTGTTTGCTTTGGAGTTCGGTATTGCGTTTTTTCATCTCCTGGGAAAAGGTTCTACCATGGATGCCTTTCTCTGGCCGATGCATATGCAGCTTGGATTAATCCTTTTGTTGCTTGTTATGTGCCGCGCGCTGTGGGGTGCGTTGAATATTGTTGGGCGTCCATACGAAGTAAGTCTGGCGGGGAGGCTGGCGGTGCTTGGACATCTGGCTATTTATGCGCTCATGTTCGTTGTTCCCGCTTTGGCGCTTCTGCGCAGTTATGGACGTGGGCGGGGATTTTCATTTTTGGGCGTCGAGCTGTTCCCGCAGACCGGCATTGTGAATGATACACTGACCGCCCCCGGCAATGCATTTCATAGTCTATTGGGCTGGGTATTGCTGGTTACGGTCGCCGGCCACGCTTTGATGGCGCTGATCCATCATTTTGTCATGCATGACGATACGCTGCGTTATATGACAGGACGGAAAAAGACCGGGGCCTGAGCGCGATAGCCTGTCCACCGGTTGGCTGTCGTGTTCGGTTATAATTTCGGTCACTATCAGAATTAATCGCGCTTGTTCTTGAAGAATTCTTTCAGGATATCTCTGATGATTTCTTCCGAAAAGCCCGTATAGACATCCGGTATATGGTGACAGGTGGGCTGCGCGTAAAAGCGTGGCCCATTTTCCACGCCACCGCCTTTGGGATCGGAAGCTCCGTAATAGAGACGACGAATGCGCGCGAAGGAAATGGCGGCGGCGCACATGGCGCAGGGTTCCAGAGTTACATAAAGATCGCAGTCGATCAATCGCTCGGACTGGAGTATTCTCCCGGCGTCGCGAATTGCCAGTACCTCTGCATGGGCGGTTACGTCATTCAGTTCGCGCGTGCGGTTTCCTGCCTGTGCGATGACTGTACCTCGATGCACGATTGCCGCGCCTATCGGAACTTCGCCGCGTGCGCCCGCTGCGCGCGCTTCTTCCAGCGCTATATCCATGGGCGTGGCTGTGTTCTGATCCCGAACAGTGGCAATTCTCTTCATGCCTGTTCCATTTCGTGCATTCTTTCCGAAATTTCGCTCGCAAGCCACGGAGCGATTTGTTACTGCATAATTCTCGAAATCGAAACCGATTTCCGAACGGGATTATACAGCGTTTCTGTTTCCGATTGTCCCTTGTCTGCCATGGAAGGTGCAAGGTGACACGGCGGCGCTGCTGAAAGGCCAATACCAGATGACCACAGACGACGACAATAAGGGCGGCAAGCGCCCCCATGGCCGTAACGGCGGCTCCGACCGCACCGGTCGGCCGGATCGCGATAGCCGTCCGCGCCGCGAGGATGGCGGACGTGACAAGCCACGCAAATTCGGTTCGCGCGATGGCGATGATCAGGAGGCGAGCAGCGAGCGGATCGCCAAGCGTCTGGCTCGCGCCGGAATAGCCTCGCGCCGTGAAGCGGAAACCATGATTGCCGCCGGGCGTATCGCGGTCAATGGCAAGGTGCTGGAAAGCCCCGCGGTTAATGTCAAGCGCACTGACATCATCACCGTTGATGGCAAGCCGCTCAAGCAAGCGGAACGGACCCGTCTCTGGCTTTATCACAAACCAGCGGGTCTTGTGACGACCAATCGTGACCCCGAAGGGCGTCCGACTGTTTTCGAAGCATTGCCCGCCGAAATGCCGCGCGTTCTTTCGGTCGGTCGTCTCGACATCAACACCGAAGGGCTTTTGCTTCTCACCAATGATGGCGGTCTGTCGCGTGTTCTGGAATTGCCGTCGACAGGCTGGTTGCGCCGCTATCGCGTGCGCGCTCACGGAAAGGTCACGCAGCAGCAACTGGATGAGCTGAAGAACGGTATCGCAGTCGATGGCGTGTTTTACGGCAGCGTGGAAGCGGAACTGGAACGTGTGCAGGGCGCGAATGTCTGGATTTCAATCGGGCTACGCGAAGGCAAGAACCGTGAAGTGAAGAACATTCTCGGTGCGCTCGGTCTGACCGTCGGCCGTCTTATCCGCGTGTCGTTCGGGCCGTTCCAGCTCGGAGATCTTGAGGAAGGTGCTGTACGCGAAATCAAGGGCCGTACCTTGCGCGATCAATTGGGCGACAAGCTGATCGAGGATTCCGGCGCGGATTTCGATGCGCCGGTACTCAATGAATTTTCAAACGCCACGGTTCGGGGCCGCACGCGCCGTGAAATGGAAGACGAGGCATCGGAAGGCGAAAGCCGCCATACGCCGCGCGAACGCGAATGGATTTCCAGTGGACCTGAGCGTCGCCGTGGACGCGATGACAAGAAAACTGAAAAAGTCGAACCGCGTCGTCGCGGAAATGCCAATGTCTGGATGGCTCCAGGGGCGCGACCAAAGGGCGAAAAAGCGGCTGCGAAGCCAGCCCGTGTCGAGCATCAGGTTCCACACCGTTCGGCAAAGTTCAGCGGTGACCTCCAGATGCGTCCCCGTAGGGTGGGCGATGAGGAGCAGGGGCGCGAGGAAGCCACGGAGCGCCGTTACAGCAAGCGCCCGGAAGGACGTCGCCCGGAGGAGGGACGCCCGGAACGGCGTGAAGATGGCCGCAAGGAACGGCGCCCCGGCAAACGTGAGCGTGCAGAACTTCGCAATGCGGAAGGCCAGGCTGGCGAGCGCGGCAAGGGCGGTTTCGAAGGACGGACATCCGGCAAGTCGGGAGGTCCGCGTGGAGAAAGCCGTTTCGGTGGCTCTGACCGCGATACGCGGTCGCGCGGCGGCGCAACCGGCAATCGTTCCCGTAAGTTCGACGACGGCCCGAAGGATGGTCCGCGTCGCGGACCGGGAAACAAGTCGAGTGGTAAACCGGGCGGCGGCAAGTCGGGTGGTGGCAGAACTGGGGGCGGCGGTGCGGATCGTCGGCGGTAAGTTTCGCGGGCGTCCGCTCGTAACGCCGTCGACCAACGCAATCCGGCCAACGACCGACCGCACACGCGAAAGCCTTTTCAATATTCTCGCGCATAATTTCCCGGATAAAGTGGAAGATGCCCGTGTGCTCGATCTGTTTGCGGGTACGGGCGCGCTCGGTCTGGAAGCTCTTTCGCGCGGTGCGCGCCATGTAACTTTCGTGGAGGAGTCTGCCGAAGGGCGAGGGGTGTTGCGGCAGAATATCGAAGCGTTCGGCCTGCAGGGACACACCAAGATTTTGCGGCGGGATGCCTGCCAGCTTGGCATTGTCGGTACGATGGAGCCTTTCGATCTGGTTTTCGCAGATCCTCCTTATGGACGCCGCATGGGGGAAAAAGCATTTTTATCGGCGCTTCAGGGCGGCTGGCTTAATCCTGACGCACTTTTGGTGCTTGAAGAAGATGCGGAAGCAGCGCTTGAACTCGATGAGCGATTCGTCATCTTCGAAGAGCGCAATTATGGGGGCACAATCATTCGGCTGATCCAGCTGAAAGCCACCGGTTGAAATTAGCGGGCGATTCCGTTCGCATTGCAAATAATACATGCCGCCCGGAAGGGCCGGGCGGAAGTTAAATCGATTGGAGATGTCGCTTGGTGAATAACCCCTCACTCCGGCGCCTGTTATTGTCCACCGCTTTGGGTTTTGTGCTGGCCTTGCCGCTCGCGACGGGCTTTGCTTCAGCGGAGACCGCTGTCACTGCCGAAGCGCAAAAAGCGACTGCGGCGCAGCCAGCTGCAGAACAGGCCGCTCTCCCCGAAATCAAGCAGTCGGATGGCGTCAGCCGCTTTACCCTGCAGAACGGTCTGGAAGTCGTGGTTATCCCCGACCACCGTGCCCCGGTCGTGACGCAGATGATCTGGTATCATGTGGGATCGGCGGATGAAGCACCGGGCGTTTCCGGCATCGCGCACTTTCTTGAGCACCTTATGTTCAAGGGAACGAAAAATCACCCGGCCGGAGAATTTTCCGCAAAGGTTGCTTCTATCGGCGGGCAGGAAAACGCTTTTACCTCTTATGATTACACCGCCTATTTCCAGAGGGTCTCGCCCGAAGCGCTGGGGATGGTGATGGAATTCGAGTCCGACCGGATGGAAAATCTGGTCCTGAACGAAGAAGCGGTGACGACGGAACGCGAGGTCATTCTGGAAGAACGCCGTATGCGCGTCGAATCCAACCCGGCTTCGATGCTGATGGAAAATACCGACGCGGTGCTCTATTACAACCATCCCTATCGCAGGCCGGTTATCGGCTGGCAGCAGGAGATGGAAAGACTGAGCCAGAAGAATGCCATCGACTTTTACCAACAATATTACACGCCGAACAACGCGACATTGGTGATTGCCGGTGACGTGACGCCGGAGCGGGTGCGGGAGCTGACACTCAAGACATGGGCAAAGGTGCCAAGACGCGCAGAAATCCTGCCGCGTGAGCGTCCGCAAGAACCGGCGAAACATGCGGAAAGGGTCGTGACCCTGCATGATGAACGCGTCAGTACGCCGTCTTTCCGTATCTCATGGCTGGTGCCGTCCTATGCGAATGAAAAGCGGTTCCCTGGGGTAAAGGCGGGCGATGCGCCTGCGCTCGATCTCCTGAGTGAAATTCTGGGCGGTTCGCTGCGTTCCCGTCTCTATCAGGAACTGATCGTAAAACAGGGGATCGCGGCCAATACGGGCGCGAGCTATGGCGGCGATGCCCTTGATGACGGTACATTCTCCGTTTATGGCGCGCCGCGCAACGGCGCGACGCTCGGAGATGTCGAGAAAGCGGTGAAAGCCGAGGTCGCCCGGATCGTCAAGGACGGCGTCAGCCAGGCGGAACTCGACCAGGCCCGCAATCGCTTCCTGAAGGCTGTGATCTTCGCACGCGACAGCCAGGCTGGCATGGCGCGTATTTATGGTTCTACGCTATCGGTTGGCCAGACGGTCGATGACATCCAGAAGTGGCCGGAGCTTATCAAGGGTGTCACGGTCGGGCAGATCAAGGACGTGGCGACACGCTATCTCGTTCAGGGGCAGTCCGTCACCAGTTATCTGCTTCCGCCGGATGCCGAGGCTGAGAGTGCACGTGAAAATCCTGGCGCGTCCGTCGGGGGAGCTGGCGCCGGAAGCACCGGAGGAGCGATCCAGTGAAGAATATTGCAATGTCGAACTTTAAAAGCGTTGTCGCTTCCAGTCCGGTCCGGTCAGCAGTTTCCATGCTGGCGGCATCGATGGCTTTGCTGATCATGTGCGCCTTGCCTGCACGTGCCATTGAAATTCAGGAGGTCGTTTCTCCGAAAGGCATTCATGCCTGGCTTGTGGAAGACGGTTCTGTCCCGCTGGTTTCCATGCGTTTTTCCTTCAAGGGGGGCGCATCGCAGGACCCGTCCGGCAAGGAGGGGCTGGCCAATCTGATGACAGGTCTTTTCGATGAGGGCGCGGGCGATCTGAAATCGGACGCTTTTCAGGAACGCATGGATAATCTGGGAGCGGAAATGAGCTTTTCCGCATCGCCGGATGCCGTTTCGGGTGGAATTCGTATGCTCGCGGAAAATCGCGACGCCGTGACCAATCTTCTTGCGCTGGCCGTCAACAAACCGCGCTTCGATCAGGATGCGGTGGATCGTATCCGTCAGCAGGTGGTGGCAGGTATCGAAGCTTCGCAACGCGACCCTTCGACCATCGCGTCACGAAAATTCGCCGAAGTTCTCTATGGCGATCATCCCTATGCGCGCCCCGATGAAGGTACGGTGAAATCACTCCAGTCGATCACCCGGGACGATCTGTTGAGTTTCCATCGCAAGAATTTCGCCCGCGACCATCTGACGGTGGGGGTCGTGGGCTCCATCAACGCGCAGGATCTGGGCGTGTTGCTGGACAAGGTTTTCGGCGATCTGCCCGCCAGTGCGGAACTTGTCCCGGTGCCGGATGCGAAGCTCGCGCTCGGTACGACGACGGGCCTCAATTTCGATATGCCGCAGACGTCGATCAGCTTCGTCTATCCGGCAATTCCACGCAAGGACCCCGAATTTTTTGCCGCCTATCTGATGAACCACATTCTGGGTGGAGGCTTTACTTCACGTCTCTACGCCGAGGTGCGTGAAAAGCGCGGTCTTGCTTATTCGGTTTCGTCATCCATGGTCATGCGCGATCATGTTTCGGCGCTGATGATTTCCACCGCCACACGGCCCGAGAAGGCACAGGATTCGCTGAAAATCATTCGCGAACAGGTCGCCGCCATGGCAACCGACGGTCCTACGGAAGCCGAACTTGCCGCAGCCAAGAATTTCCTGAAGGGTTCTTACGCCGTCAACAATCTGGATTCGTCGGCGGCTATCGCTGAAACGCTGGTCAGTCTACAGGAGGCCGAACTTCCACGCGACTATATCGACAAGCGTTCACAATTGATCGATGCCGTAACGCTGGATCAGGTCAAGGTCATTGCCAGGAAGCTGCTTGAAGCGGAGCCGGCGATCCTGATTTTTGGGCCAGCACAAAGCTAAGGGTCTTGTCATGAATAAGGCAATGCCGTCATCGCCCCGATTTGCCGTCGCTTTCGGCGGCGGCGGGGCGCGCGGCATTGCTCATATCCACATCGTGGAAGTGCTCGATGAACTCGGTATCAGGCCGGTTGCCATAGCTGGCTCGTCCATAGGCTCGATTGTCGGCGCCGGAACGGCCAATGGCATGACTGGCCGGGAGATACGCGAATATATGGCGGCGATTTTCAATCGTCGTTCCGAGGTTGCGAAGCGCATGTGGCAAACCCGCCCTGCGCGTTGGGTTGAGTTGTTGAAGGGAGGGCTGCGGGTCAGCCAGTTCAACATAGAAAAGGTTCTGGATGTCTTCCTGCCATCCAGCTTGCCGCCCAATGTCGAAGAGCTGAAAATTCCGATGAGCATCACAGCGTCGGATTTTCACGCGGCGCGCGAACTCGATATTAGCAATGGTGATCTGCGATCGGCAATTGCCGCTTCCTGTGCCATACCGCCGATTTTCGCGCCGGTGCGCCGGGAGGGGCGAATTCTGGTCGACGGCGGTCTGCTCAATCCGGTGCCGTTCGATCTGCTTTTCGACAAGGCCGATATCGTGATCGGGATCGACGTTGTTGGCGCTCCGGTAGGCCCGGACGACCATATGCCCACCACCTTCGAGGCTGTGATCGGCGCAAACCAACTGACGATGTGTTCCATCATCGAAAATAAATTCCGCATTCGCCCGCCGCATATTTTCATTCGGCCGAATGTCGAGCGGATCGGACTTCTGGACTTTCTGAAGTTCGAACAGATTCTTTCGCAAAGCGCCGGTGTTCGGGACGAACTGAAACGAGCTGTCGAAGAAGCCGTCGAGGGCAGGGCTGCGGGGGCGATCTCAAGCGCCGCGACTTGAGATCACCCGAACGCGCTATTCTGCCGGAACAGGTGAACCTGTCGCCTCATTTGTCGATGACCCGTCCGTGACATCTTCCGCGCCCTTGTCGATGCGCAGTCCCTCGCGGCTCGGTTTGACGAGTGGTTCGGGCGTGACCGGCTTGTTGAAAAGCAGATGGCGACCGGCCATGATGCCTTCCGATGCCTGCACGTGCAGCCGGTCTTCATCGCGCTGGCGCACGTCTTCGCGAATCTCGTAGGCTTGCGTTTCGGTCATACCCAATCCTTCCAGCGTTCGCTGGCCGAAAAGAAGACCCGATTCGAACGTTTCACGCAGTTCGTATTCGACGCCCTGGGCACGCAGTTTCAGCGTGTGCTCTCGGTCGTAGGAACGGACGAACAGGCGTACGTCCGGATATTCCGACCGGATGAGATCGACGATATGGCTCGTCGCTTCCTTCTTATGGGTGCAGACCGCGACAATCTTCGCTTTCCGGATGCCAGCCGCTTCAAGCACATCCTTACGCATTCCGTCGCCAAAATAGATGCGGAAGCCGAATTTTCCGGCGGCCCGAACACGATTGGGCGAATTGTCGATGACGGTTACGTCTATACCGCCGGCAAGCAGAATCTGGGACGCAATCTGGCCGTAGCGCGAGAAGCCGATCATCAAGACGTCGGAACCGGCGCCCTCGAAGTTTTCTTCCATCTCGTCGAGAGACTTGTCCTTGATGAGAAGCTTCGAGCCAATGGCGACAGAAAGAGGCGTAAGCGCCATGGAAACCGTGACCGCTGCGACAAGTTCGGACCCGAGAGCGCTGGAAATGATTGCGGCTGCTGAAGCTGCGGAGAACAACACGAAGGCGAATTCACCACCCTGGGGGAGGAGGAAAGCGATCCGCACGGCATCGTTATGGCTTGAGCGAAAGATGCGGCACAGCAGATAGATGATCGCGATCTTGGTCACCATGAAAACAGGCACCGCAAGAAGGATCGCCGCCCAGTACTGCAGAATCACGGTCAGGTTCAGCGAAAGGCCGACAGCAACGAAAAACAGGCCGAGGAAAATGCCGCGGAAAGGTTCGATGTCGGCTTCAAGTTCGTGACGATATGACGACTCAGCCAGCAAAACACCGGCGATGAAGGCTCCCATCGCCATGGACAGACCGGCATATTGAAGCAGGCTCGCCGATCCGAGCACCACGAAAAGCGCCGCTGCGATCATGACCTCGCGTGCGCCGGTATTGGCGATGATCCGGAACATCGGATTGATGAGATAACGCCCTGCAACCACCAGCGCCGCTATGGCCGCAATGGCCGTGGCGAGATGAAAACCCGCACTGGCCTGCGAAGGCTCATTGGGAGAAAGTGCCGGAATGATCGCGAGAATGGGAACAATGGCGAGATCCTGAAACAGGAGGATCGCAAAGGCACGTTGGCCGTGCTTCTGGTTTGTCTCTGCCCTGTCTTCCAGAACCTGCATTGCAAACGCCGTGGAAGAAAGCGCGAGGCCGAAACCGATAATGATGCCAGCGCTCAGGCTGAGACCCGCAAGGTAGATGCCAAGCGCGGTCAGGGCCGCGCCGCATAGAAGAACCTGGGCAGTGCCAAGGCCGAAAATCGAATGCCGGAGCGCCCAAAGCCGCGAAGGCTTCAGTTCAAGGCCGATAATGAAAAGGAGGAATACGACGCCGAGTTCCGAAAAATGAAGAAACTCTTCACCGTCCGCAATGAGACGTGCAACGGGGCCGATCGTAATGCCCGCGGCCAGATAACCGAGGACCGTGCCAAGCCCAAGTCGCTTGAAAAGAGGGGCGGCGATGATGGCCCCTCCCAAAATCACCAGGCTCTGTAGGTAGAGGCTTCCGCTCGTTGCGACCATGCTCAGCTCTTGGAATTTGGAGAAATGTAGCAGAGCTTACCTTGAAGCCCCCCGATTTCGGCAATATAGAGACAAGATATGGCTGCAATCAGCCCGATGTCGAACAATTTAACGAAATTTTTTGACATGCCCCGATTTCGATCCTGCAGCAGGTCCAGTGCATGATTGGGTGGCGGCAGGTTTGAGGAAATCGGATTGTATAATGATTTCAGATAATTCGACGGATAAACTGATCGAGCGGGCAGCCGCGCTTGTTGCTGCGGCGAAGCGCGCGGGCGCCGATCATGCCGACGCGGTCGTAATGCGCGCCCGGTCCGTCAGCGTATCGGTCAGACTTGGCAAGGTTGAGGGAACCGAATCGTCGGAGAGCGACGATTTCGCCCTGCGGGTTTTTGTGGGCCGTCGTATTGCCAGCGTCTCTGCGAATGCCGGTGCCGATCCTGATCGGCTGGCCGAGCGGGCGGTTGCGATGGCGCGTGTAGCACCTGAAGACCCATACGAGCAATTGGCCGACCCATCGTTGCTGGTGGTTTCGCCCCGCGACCTCGATCTCTATGATTCGGCAGATATCGATACAGAACGCCTGACGCAGGATGCGCTTGCGACGGAAGCGGCGGCGCTGGCCGTCAAAGGGGTCACGAATTCAGGAGGCGCAGGTGCATCGCGTAGCCTCGGCGGACTGGTTCTGGTCACATCTACCGGCTTTTCGGGCCATTATGCAGCAACGCGTTTCGGACGATCCGTCTCCGCCATCGCAGGCGAAGGCACGAAAATGGAGCGCGATTACGATTTTAGTTCGCGACTGCATTTCTCCGATCTCGATAGGCCGGAAGATATCGGTCGTCGCGCCGGAGAACGCGCCGTGCGCCGGTTGGGTGCGCGTCAGGTCCGGACCGGTCCTGTCACCGTCGTTTACGACCAACGCCTTGCACGCGGTATCGCCGGGCATCTTGCAAGCGCCATCAATGGGGCTTCCGTCGCCCGCAAGACAAGCTTTCTTCGTGAAAGCCTCGGCAAGCGGATATTGAAGGATGGCGTCAGCGTCACGGACAATCCGTTGCGTGTGCGCGGTTCATCCTCGCGGCCATTTGACGGGGAAGGTATTGAGGGACAGCCTCTCGTGATGGTCGAGAACGGCGTCCTCAATCATTGGCTGCTTTCAGGTTCGAGCGCACGCGAGCTCGGCCTGGCAGGCAATGGGCGCGGTGTGCGTTCCGGCTCCGGCGTTTCACCTGCATCCACGAATTTTGCCATCGAACCCGGCGCTCAGTCGCCGGAAGAATTGCTTCACGCTGTTGGGACCGGGTTTTACGTGACCGAAGTTGTCGGACAGGGCGTGGACATGGTTACCGGTCAGTACAGCCGTGGCGCATCGGGGTTCTGGATCGAAAATGGCGAGCTTGCCTACCCGGTCAGCGAAGTCACGATCGCATCGAATCTCAAGGACATGTTCCTCAATATGACGCCTGCCTCCGATATCGACCACAATTTCGGGATGACGGCGCCGACACTTGTGATCGAAGGCATGACCCTTGCCGGAAACTGAAAAGCCTGACGATATCCTCAGTGAAATGACGCTATTGCGGAACGCTGCCCGCGAGGCGGGGCGTATAGCCATGCGTTATTTCGGACAATCGCCGGAAGTCTGGCTCAAGGACGGGGTTTCACCGGTCAGCGAAGCGGATTTCGCAGTTGACAGCTATCTGAAGGATTTCCTTTTGGGCGCGCGGCCAGACTATGGCTGGATCTCGGAAGAAACGGCGGATGAGCGTGCGGCGGCCAAACGAAGCCGTGTTTTCGTGGTTGATCCCATTGACGGAACCCGCGCCTATCTTGCGGGGCAGGATCAGTGGTGCGTGAGCATCGCAGTCGTGGAAAACGATCGTCCTTTGGCCGGTGTGCTGGAATGTCCGGCGCGCAAGGAACTTATCGAAGCGGGCAGGGGGCTCGGCGCACTGCAAAATGGCAATACCATTCACGCGAAACTGCCTGCCATGGGTGAGAAACTGGCGATAGCGTCTGCCCGCAACATGGTGACGGCGTTGCCGGATAGCTGGAAAAGTCGCGCAATTATTCATCCCCATGTGCCGTCACTCGCCTATCGCATTGCGATGGTGGCGCGCGGGGATATTGCCGGCACCTTCATTCGGCCAAATTCGCATGATTGGGATCTGGCCGCGGCTGATCTGATCCTGAGTGAGTCGGGCGGGGCAATCCTGACAAGCGATGCGTTGCCGGTCTCATACGGGGGCGCGACCCGGAGCCATGGTGCTTTGGTCGCCGCCAGCGGTGACCTTCTGCAGGAAATGTTGAGTGTTGTCGCGGGCTGACCCTTGGGGTAATCATGCCGCAAACCGAATTTATCAGGGATTATTGTGATGAGCGTCGAAGGCGACAAAAAGCAGCTTCTTCATCTGGTGTTTGGCGGTGAGCTTGAAAAGCTTGGAACCGTCGAGTTCCGCGATCTTGAAAACCTCGATATCGTCGGCATTTATCCAAACTACGAGTCGGCCAAGGTCGCGTGGAAGTCCAAGGCGCAACAGACCGTGGATAATGCTCACATGCGCTATTTCATCGTGCACCTGCACCGGCTGCTCGATCCCGAAGGCGTGACGCTGAAGGCGGACTGAGCGGCTTGGCTGCTCCCGACCAATGCCGGATGAAAAGCGACGATAACCAGATCAGGACCGTCAAGCGGAAGAAAGATGGCCTTGCGAAACGCCTCTGGCGGCGCATTCGCGGGCCATTGGCGCAGTCCGCTATATTCAAGGCCGTGCTGGTCTGGCTGATCGCGGCCTATTTCAAGTTGGTCTATTACACCAATCCACGCTTGAAGGGATCGGCTGATCCGCAAGCGTTGGTGGGTAAAGACGATCCCTTCATCGTCACTTTTTGGCATGGCCAGCATCTCATGGGACCGTTCATATGCCCCAAAGGGATCGAACTGGTTGCCATGTTTTCCCGCAGCGCGGACGCGGAACTGAATGCTCGCGTTGCGGAAAAGCTGGGACTGATCACAGTGCGCGGCTCGGGAGGGCGAGGGTCACGTTCCAAACCCGAAAAAGGTGGAGCTCGTGCGCTTTTGACCTTGAAGAACGCGCTCAGGAAAGGGCAGTCAGCGTCGATGATCGCTGACATTGCTCACGGAAAAGCGCGTGAATCGGGTGAGGGGATCATTTTATTGGCCAAATTGTCCGGTCGCCCGATAATACCGGTTGCCTATGCCTTCTCGCGAAACCATGTTCTTGAAAAGTCCTGGGACAAAACGGCGATTCCGCTGCCTTTCGGGCGCTCGGTTATCGTACGCGGAGAAAATGTCTGGGTCGATGCCGAGGCCGATGAAACGCAACTGGAAGAAAAACGCATGGAACTGACGCGACAACTCAATGATGCAACCGCCAAGGCCCATGCTGCTCTGGAGAACGCGAAATGAGCGAACGCTGGGCGCGCAATATATTGTCTGCCTACCGTGTACTCGGCTCCGCCGCCTATCCCTTCATGGGACCATATATCGCTTATCGTGCATCTCGCGGCAAGGAAGAGCGAGCGCGTCGCGGTGAGCGTTACGGAAAATCGCCCATTGCGCGCCCGGCTGGCCCGGTTATCTGGGCTCATGCCGCAAGCGTCGGTGAAACAGTGGCGATTGCGCCATTGATAGAACGGATTGCCTCGACAGGAATTCATGTCGTGATGACAACCGGAACCGTCACTTCGGCGAAAGTTGTGGCTGATCAGCTGGGTAACAAGGTCATTCACCAATATGCGCCGCTGGATCTGCAGCCGGCAGTGAACAGGTTCCTCAACCACTGGAAGCCGGACCTTGCCATTGGCTGCGAATCCGAGGTCTGGCCTGCGACAGTTCTTTCGCTCGGAAGTCGCCATACACCGCATGTTCTGGTCAATGGGCGCATGTCCGACCGTTCGTTCGCGGCCTGGCAAAAACGACCGGCTCTGGCCGAAGCACTTTTTGAAAATTTTGCTCATGTGGTTGCCCAGTCCGAGCTGGATGCCGACCGTTTCAGGGCGCTCGGTGCTCGCCCGGTCAGTGTTTCGGGAAATCTCAAGGTCGATACGGCGCCGCCTCCGGCCGATCCGCAAGCGCTGGCTGGATTGCAGCGCCAACTGAACGGACGCAGGACATGGGCCGCCATCTCGACTCATGACGGTGAAGAGGAAATCGCGGCGGAAGTTCATCAGATGCTGAAGGTTCGCTATCCCCATCTCGTCACGATCATCGTGCCTCGCCATCCGGACAGAACGCCTGCAATCGAAGCGATGCTGACGGAGAAGGGATTGAAGACCGCCCGCCGCAGTACGGGCGAGCCGATCGAAGCGGATACCGATATTTTCCTTGGCGATACCATCGGCGAAATGGGGCTTTATCTTCAACTGACCGAAATCGCCTTTATCGGCAATTCCCTCACCAGGGAAGGCGGGCACAATCCGCTTGAACCCGCCATGATGGGCACGGCCGTGCTGACCGGCCGCAACGTGCAGAACTTCCGCGAAGCCTTCCAGCGCCTCATCAAGAATGGCGGGGCGCGCATTGTGAAGGACCGCAACATGCTCGCGGGAGCGATCAACTTCCTGTTCAACAATCCAGAACATTTGCGCGCCATGATCGATGCGGGTGCAGACACGGTCAGAAATCTGCGCGGTGCGCTGGACCGTACGCTGGCCGCGCTTGAACCCTTCATTCAGCCGCTCGTTCTTCAGGCGCAATTGCCTGGCAACCGTAATGAGGCTGCGTTTTTGCCGGGCAGTAATTGAGGATGACAAGCGAGGCGCCGCCCTTCTGGTGGGAGAAGCCCGACTGGCGTGCTTTCGCGCTTGCTCCCGCCGCGTGGATATACGGTGCCATCGCGGGGAGACGGCTTCTCAAGGCAACTCCTCCGGGAATCCCGTTGCCTGTTTTGTGCATCGGCAATTTTACGGTCGGCGGTGCGGGCAAGACGCCGACCGCTATTGCGTTTGCCTGTGGTGCCAAACAGCGCGGGTTTAAACCCGGCATCGTTTCGCGCGGCTATGGTGGCAGTTATCGGGGACTTCATCTGGTCGATCCGGGCCATGACAGTGCCCGGCATGTGGGCGACGAGCCCTTGCTGCTGGCGCGACATGCAACTGTTGCCCTTTGCCCGGATCGTTTCAAAGCAGCGCAGCATCTGCAAAGGCTCGGCTGCGATTTCATCATAATGGATGACGGTTTCCAGAGTGCCCGGCTATATACGGATTTTGCGCTTCTGGTCGTGGACGCCAGTCGCGGCATTGGAAATGGCCGGGTCATTCCGGCAGGCCCATTGCGGGCCCCTATCACTGACCAGATGCGCAAGACCGATGCGGTCCTTCGCATTGGCAAGGGCGAGGGTGCGGATTTCATCATCCGTCAGACAGCACGTGCCGGTCGCCCTGCTTATGAAGCAACCCTTGTTCCATCGTCGACCGCTGAGGTGGCGGGCAATCGCTGGCTGGCCTTCGCGGGTATCGGCAATCCGGACAAGTTTTACGAGAGCGTCAGGCAGGCCGGTGGCGAGGTGGTCGAAGCGCGCTCCTTTCCCGACCATCACAGCTTTGCCGAAGATGAAATCCACGACCTGATGGAAGATGCACGCCAGCGGGGGCTGGGGTTGATCACCACCGCCAAGGATCATGTGCGGCTGGCAACAATGCCAAGTGTCCCGGCCAGCTTTCTGGCCGGACTCGCTGTGCTGAATGTCGAATTGCAGTTCGAGCGCGCGGATGTTCTGGATCATATCCTCGATACAACGATCGAGCGGTTCAAGAACCGTATCCGCAAATAAATTTTGCGGATATCAGCCTTTTTTTCGGCTGCGCATCTCCGGGTTGAATTCAAGCTCGCGCTCGAATGAAATGAGACCGCTCGCATAAGGCTCCTGCCGGGCGACGCTCCAGTATTTCAATTCGTCCAGCGGTATATGCGCGCCGGTCACGGCACAGGCCACATAGGAGCCGTGCCTTACAATTTCATAATCGCCGTCGAGATAACGCAGGACAGCTTCCGAAGAGCGTGGGGATTCAAATCTATTCATATGTGTCAAACCTTTATGTCGGACTCTAGCAACCGCCAGCCCTTGCGTCCAGCGTCGCGAACCGGAAATCTGTCAGCGCCTGCCGAACAGCCGTTCGATGTCAGTGAGTTTCAACTCTATATAGGTCGGGCGTCCATGATTGCACGTGCCGGAACCGGGAGTTGCTTCCATCTCACGCAGAAGCGCATTCATCTCTTCAGGCTTCAGGCGTCGTCCTGAACGGACAGAGCCGTGGCAGGCCATGGTGGCTGCCACGTGGTTCAGCATGGCTTTCAGACCATCGGACGTATCGTGTTCGGCAATTTCATCGGCCAGATCGCGGATCAGTTGCTGGACATTCATTTCGCCGAGCATGGCAGGCGTCTCTCGAACGGCGATGGCGCCGGGGCCAAACTGTTCGATGCCAAGGCCAAAGCGCGCAAGAGTTTCCGCATGGCCGGCCAGCCGTTCGGCTTCTTCTTCCGGGAGGTCGACGATCTCCGGGATCAACAGCATCTGACCGGGGATCGGACGCGAGTGCAGGGCATTCTTCAGTGCTT
Organism: Brucella daejeonensis; assembly: GCF_014199265.1. GTDB lineage: Bacteria > Pseudomonadota > Alphaproteobacteria > Rhizobiales > Rhizobiaceae > Brucella > Brucella daejeonensis. The sequence goes on along the minus strand of NZ_JACIJG010000003.1, from coordinate 139,851 downwards.
CATAAACCAGACGCTCATGGGCTGCGTGCTGGTCGACGATGACGAGGCTGTCTTCCGTCTGTGATACGATATAATTGGCATGTATCTGGGCACGAGCGGCACCGAGCGGTTTTTGCTGAAGCTCCGTGGGGGCTTCTTCAGCGGTCGCGCGCGTATCGGCTGCGAGAACGCGGACTGCGGCGAGGTCAGCCTGTTCGTTCTCGCGAAAGGCGGAACCGAGATCGAGGGGGCGGTGGGCCGGGTGGGCTGTTTGCGGCGACCATTCGCCCCGCGGTGCGGCCGCTGGTGCAGGTCGCCAACCGGCGGATGCATAACCGCCGGAGGCCGGACGGGGATCGACTGGCGATTGCGGCTGAAAACCTTCCGCACGAAATGCCTGCAGCATGGCTTCCGCGCCGCTGGTCGCGGGACGGATACCCGATTGCGCCAGCGCCTGTTTGATCGCCCCGACAATCAATCCGCGCACCAATCCAGGGTCGCGGAAGCGCACATCGGCTTTGGCGGGATGCACATTGACGTCCACCAAAGCGGGGTCGAGTGTCAAAAACAGAACGGCGACCGGATGACGGTCGCGGGCGATGACATCGGCGTAGGCCCCCCGCAGCGCACCGAAAATCTGTTTGTCCCGCACGGGGCGACCGTTCACATAGGCAAACTGATGCAGGGCATTACCACGGTTATAAGACGGTATGCCGACAAAGCCAGCCAGCCTGACACCGTCGCGCTCCGCATCGATGGCGAGCGAGTTTTCTCCGAATTCTCTGCCCAGAACCTGCCCGATGCGTTCCAGCGTTGCGTCCGCGCCCGTACCGGTTGCGGGCATCTCCAACGAAGTGCGGTCCGTACCAGCGAGCGAAAAACGGATATGCGGAAAGGCGATGGCGATCCGCTTCACTATATCCGTGATGGCGGAGGCTTCGGCGCGGTCCGTTTTCATGAATTTGAGACGCGCGGGCGTGGCGTAAAAAAGGTCGCGTACTTCGGCGATTGTGCCGCGATTGAGCGCTGCCGGGCGCGGACCTTCCAGATGTCCGCCCAGGACAGAGACTTCGAAACCGGATTCCGCGTCTTGCGGGCGCGATTTCAGGGACAGTTTTGCCACGGAGCCGATGGAAGGCAAGGCTTCGCCGCGAAAACCCAGCGCGCGAATATCGTGCACATCGTCGGTAAGCTTGGAGGTGCAATGACGCGAAACCGCAAGCGGCAGTTCATCGGCGGGAATGCCGGAGCCGTTATCGGTCACACGCAGCAATGTCTTTCCGCCGCCAGCCGTGACGACCTCGATCCGGTCGGCACCGGCATCGATGGCGTTTTCGACAAGTTCCTTGATCACGCTGGCCGGGCGTTCGATAACTTCGCCCGCCGCGATCTGATTGATGATGGTTTCGCTTAAGTGTCGGATCGGCATGGCCAGACTATAAAAGGATTCGCTTCCGTAAAGAACTCATCATTATAGCCCAGCCAGGAGGGGTCATGTCCGCCCGTAAACATCGTCGAAACGGACGATGTCGTCTTCTCCCAGATATTCACCGCTCTGCACTTCGATGAGCACGAGCGGCAATATGCCGGGATTTTCCAGCCGGTGCCGGAAACCGCAGGGGATATAGGTCGACTGATTGGTGGTCAGCAGAATTTCGCGTTCGCCGTTGGTAACTTTCGCGGTACCCGAAACCACGATCCAGTGCTCGGAGCGATGATGATGCGCCTGCAGGCTCAGCCTGCTTCCGGGCTTGACCTCGATGCGCTTGATCTTGAAGCCGTCACCTTCTTCGAGAACGGTATAGGTACCCCACGGACGGTGAGCCGTACGGTGCAGCTTTGCGGCCTCATGGCCCTGCGCGCGTAATCTGTTGAAGACGCTGCGCACTTCCTGCGCCTTGTCGCGATGCGCGACGAGAAGGGCATCTGGCGTGTCGACCACCAGAAGGTCATGGACGCCGACGAGGCTGACCAGTCGCGTTTCCGACAGGACGAAGCTGTTGGTCGTATCCTCGAGAACGGTCTCACCGCGCAGGCGGTTACCTTCATTGTCCGGTTGCACCAGGTCGGCCATCGCCGCCCACGAGCCGATATCGGACCAGCCGCAAGAGACTGGTATGCAGGCGATGTTGTCGGCCTTTTCCATGATTGCATAGTCGATGGAAATGGCGGGCGTCGCCGCGAAATCGTCCTTCGGAATCTCAACGGTTTTCGTGTCGCCATTGACGCCGCGGCGTGCATGTTCGAGCGATGCCTGAACGCCGTTGAAAATGTCGGGCGCATAGTGTTGAAACGCATCGAGCATAGTGGCCGCCGTAAAGCAGAACATGCCGGAATTCCAGAAATAGCGCCCGCTCTCGATATAGGCCTGCGCGGTGATCGCATCAGGCTTTTCCACGAAACGCAGCACATCGGTCCCGTCGATTTCGATATAGCCGAAGCCGGTTTCGGGGTGGTCCGGTACGATACCGAAAGTAACGATACGCCCCGTTTCGGCAAGCTGGCGTGCTTTGAGAACGGCTTGCGCAAAAGACACTTCGTCTTCGATGAGATGATCGGCGGGCATGACGAGAAGCGTCGTTTCCGGGCCATAGGTTGCGGCGGCGTGCATGGCGGCGAGCGCAACGGCGGGGGCAGTATCGCGCCCGAGCGGTTCCAGCAGAAAGGCATTGTCGATTTTTGGCGCCTGTGCGTCGGCATAGGCATCCAGTGTCAGGAACAGGAAATCGCGATTGGTGACCGTGAGGATATGGTCCACGCCGTCAAGGTTGGCGGCGCGCTTGTATGTTTTTCCAATCAGGGTGCTGCCGTCCGGCAGTTCGATGAAGGGTTTGGGGTGGGCATCGCGTGAAAGCGGCCAGAGCCTTGAGCCGGAACCGCCGCTGATGATGACAGGAATAAAGCTCATTGCTCACTTGTCCTTTGTTGCATTGCGGGCGATATCGAGGCCCAGGGCCAGAAGTTCGGTGACCTGATTTTTATTCGCTGCCTCCACATAGCACCGCAATTCGGGCGCATTGCCGGAAGCGCGATAGTGGACGGTATTGCCGGAAGCGAAAAAGAGCTTCACCCCGTCAATCGTTTCGGATCGTAATATCCTGTCGCCAGCGGGAAAGAGTTTGCGGCGAGCGGTTTCGTCTTCAAGCATTCTTAGAAATGGCCTGCTCCTGTCTCCCGGCACATTCTGCAGCCGGTCGCTGAGCGTAGCGCGGAATTGAAAGTCTGCGCCGATCTTCGACAGGGGCTTTCCCTCCTGGCTGACTGTGCTGAGGCAGGCAAGGATCGGGAGCAGTGCGTCGCGTGTTGGAAGTGCTGCCAATTCACGGCCTTGCCTGTTCGCAGCGGAGCCGAGCAGGACGCCGCCATTTGCCTCAAAGCCCACGATGGACTGCGCGCCGTCAATCGCTGCGCGCGCCATGCCTTCGATCACATAGGGCGAGCCGACACGTGTCCTGACGACATGGGCGAAACGGCCGGTTTCTTCAAGCGCGGCATTGGATGTGACGGGCGTTACGATCGTGTCTGCGCCGATCCAGTTCGCAGTGATTGCGCCGACAAGATCTCCTCGCACAAACCGGCCGTTTTCATCGGCGATCAGAGGACGATCCGCATCGCCATCGGTGGAAACGATGGCATCGAAGCGGTTTTCTTTGGCCCAACCGGCGAGAAACCCGATGTCTTCCGGACGCAGGGCTTCCGTATCGACGGGAACGAAAACGTCCGACCGTCCGAGCGCGATAGTTTTCGCACCAAGCTCGGCGAGAATGCGGGTCATCAGGTCGCGCGCGACGGAGGAATGCTGATAGACGCCGACATGCAGGCCCCGGAGTGAGCCGCGACCCACGAAATCGACATAGCGTCGGGTATAGGCCGCAATGGCCGCGTCGTTTTCAGCTATATCGCGCTGATGCCGGAAGGAAAGCGACAGAGGGAGGGCGGCATGGGTCGTACTGATCGCCTGCTCGTCATTCTTGTCGATTTCGCCGTCGGCGCGATAGAATTTCAGACCGTTGCGATCATCCGGGATATGGCTGCCCGTAACCATGATGCAGGGCGCGCGTTGCGACATCGCATAATAGCTCAGGGCGGGGGTCGGCAGCACACCGCAATTGACCGGCCTGAAGCCGGCATCTTCGATTGCAGCCATGCACAGCGCGGCAATATCCGGGCTGGATGGCCGGAGATCTCGCCCAACGAAAACCGGCGCGCCTTCCTGTAGCCGTCCGCTTGCCGTCAGCATTTTGATGAAGGCGAGTGAATAGGCGTAGGCAGGCAAACCGTTCAGTTCGTTTGCCAGCCCTCGAAGGCCGCTGGTACCAAATTTGAGGGATGTCTCGCTCATATTTTAACTCAATCCCTCTGGATTACTGTTTCAGCTGTGCACCGAAACACAGCCTTGCTCAAGCCGCCTGTCATCTTATAACATTATCCCGAAAGGGTAATTTCTCTATTGGTGCAACAATATGCACCTTATTGCTGGTAATAGTCCTTATATGCCGGCAAATTCAAATCCTTAAGGCCGTCTGCGTTAACCACCGCCCGTGCAACGGCTTCAGCCATGACCGTTGCCGCGATTGCGCCGACGGCAGTCACGTCGGCTTCCGTGTTCTGCGCCTTGCCGGTCGACAGCGCAAAGATCGTGTCGCCGTCCCACATGGTATGGATCGGGTTGATCGTCCGCGCAAAACCATCATGCGCCATGCCGGCTATCTTTTTCAATTGCGCTTTATCGAATGGCGCATTGGTCGCGATTGCGCCGATGGTGGTATTTGCTCCGCCTGATTTGACCACGCCATGTCCCTGCATGATGGCGGACATCGTATCGCGAAAACCCTTGCCGTCTTCTGTGCGGGCACCTGCCAGTATGCGGCGTGAATTCGGCGCATAAACATCGCCCACGGCGTTGACTGCGACAATCGCCCCGACGACGATTTCAGTACCGGGCACCTTGTAGCTGGCTGTTCCCAGGCCGCCTTTCATCGCATAGTCCATCCCGAACATCTTGCCGACGGAGGCGCCCGCGCCTGCGCCGACATTGCCTTCGCCCGACGGTTCGGCCTTCGCGGCTTTGCAGGCGAGATAACCCGCTTCCTCATCCGGTCGAATGGAAAAGTCGCCGACGCCCAGATCCATCAGGATTGCGGCAGGAACGATGGGGACGACGCCCTTGCCGATCTTGAAGCCGAGATTGTTCTCCTCCAGATAGCGCATCACGCCGGTCGCGGCTGCAAGGCCATAGGCACTGCCGCCGGAAAGCAGGATTGCCTGTACCTGCTGGACAAAATTGATCGGATCGAGCAGATCGGTTTCCCGCGTGCCGGGCGCGGAACCACGCACGTCGACGCCCGCCGTCGCACCTTCCTCGCAGAGCAGAACCGTGCAGCCGGTCGGGCGTTTCGTGAGCGTATGGTGCCCGAGCTTTATTCCCGGCACATCGGTGATGCTTCCGCCCATGAGTTCCAGCATGTTATTTCCTCCCTCGGTTGCCGCCGATGCGGCATTCACCACAAAGGGCGCTGCCCCAAGTCCCGCAAGCGATTTGGCAAATGTTCTGCGATCCATAAAGCGTTTCCTCCTCCATTTGGTTCTCGACAGACCCTATTCCGGGAGAGCATTTTTTTCTCGGGCGCGGCGCTGGCGCAGCACGTCCGCCACGAAATTGCGAGACAGGGCATGGTACAGAGGTTCACGCGAGATCAGCCGCGCTGTGCCATAACCCAGCATTGATGCGCACATCAGGGGGATGACATTGCTGTGATTGCCGGTCATTTCCAGAATGATGACGAAAGCTGTCATCGGCGCCTGCACGACCCCGGCGAAATAGCCTGCCATGCCAAGCACTGCCGCCAGGCTGATGCTCGTTCCCAGCATGAGGCCTATCGTGCTGCCGAGTCCCGCCCCGACCGAAAGCGAAGGGGCGAAAATGCCTCCGGGTATCCCTGAAATCATCGAAAGGAGTCCGGCCAGCAGTTTTCCGATGAAATAGAGCGGCGGAAGGGCCAGTCCCTCGACGGCGCCGCGCGCCTGTTCATAGCCGGCGCCAAAAGTCGCACCGCCGGAAACGACACCGATGATTGCCACAAGCAAACCGCAGATACCTGCGAAAAGCACGGCATTGCGAACGGGAGCTTTCTGGACGCGGCGACGGACGCGCCGACCCAGATCGAGCGCCATCGCGCTGAAGGTCGCTCCCACCGCCCCGCCGATTACACCGCAGGCAATAACGAGAATCCAGTCCTTGCCCGCCGAGGCTGTGACGGTCGTCATGCCGAAATAATTGTAGTTTCCGACAAGGCCGAGCGAGGCCAGACCGGCGAGAATGACGGCCGAAAGAACCAGCCCGTTCGTTCGCGCTGCATAAGCTCGCCCCATTTCCTCGATTGCGAAAACAATTCCGGCAAGGGGTGTGTTGAATGCGGCGGCGATGCCGGCCGCGGATCCTGCCAGGATAAGACCGCGTGCCTGCTCCATGCCGCCGAACCGCGCAGACTGCAGCATGATGGACGCGCCGATCTGTACGGTCGGGCCTTCACGCCCGATGGATGCACCGAAGAAAAGGCCCGCTACCGTAAGGACTATCTTGCCGATAGCGGTTCGGATCGAAAGGAGAAGTGACCGGTCTTCATGGTTCGTCAGGTGTCGCGCAGCGATCGCCTGCGGAATGCCGCTGCCGCCGGAACTGGGAAACCAGGTGAGCGCGATCCACGAACAGAGCATGAAGCCCAAAGGTGTAATGAGGAGAGGTAGCCAGCCTCGCCAGGTACTGCCGCCGGTTAACGTTCTGAACCAGCCCTGGGCGATGTCGGCGGCTTCCGCAAAGCCGACGCTGATTATGCCGATTGCAAGCGCTCCGCACCAGAAAACGAGCCGCGGCTTCCAGAGCCGCGGAGACATCCACATGGCTCTTGAACGGCGGATAAGCGGAACGCGTTTATATGATTGCCTCACTTTACCCCTGCAAACTAGTCGGTGCCTGATTTCGAATTGCAAAGAGGTTTATCACGCAAATTCTTATCGGTAACTGAAACTTGTCCGTAAAAGACTTTTCATTTGGTCATAACCGTGTTACCAGCCGGTGCCAATTCAACCTAGCAACACAGACTCGTCGCTGCTCCCGGACGCTTTCCGGAGAGGCGGCTTTTCTTATTCAAAGGAATTGGCAATGGCTAAAATCGTGGAATCGCCCACTGGCGCTCTCGCTCTCACATTCGATGATGTGCTGTTGCAACCGGGCCATTCCGAAGTGATGCCGGGGCAGGTCGATCTGCGCACCCGTATCGCCAAAGACATCGAACTCAATTTGCCGCTCCTGTCCGCTGCCATGGATACGGTGACGGAATCGCGCCTTGCCATCGCCATGGCACAGGCTGGCGGCATCGGTGTTATCCATCGCAATCTCACGCCCGAACGTCAGGCGGAAGAAGTCCGCCAGGTCAAGAAATTCGAATCCGGCATGGTGGTGAATCCCGTCACCATCGGTCCCGATGCGACTTTGGCCGAGGCGCAGGCGCTGATGAAGGCGCATGGCATTTCCGGTATTCCGGTGGTCGAGAACGGTCAGAAAGGCCCCGGTCGTCTGGTCGGCATCCTGACCAATCGCGACGTGCGTTTCGCGTCTGATCCGGCGCAGAAAATCTACGAATTGATGACCCGCGAAAACCTCATCACGGTGCGCGAAAACGTCAACCAGGACGAAGCAAAACGCCTGCTCCATGCCCACCGCATCGAAAAGCTGCTGGTTATCGACGACAAGGGCCGCTGCGTTGGTCTGGTTACGGTCAAGGATATCGAAAAATCGCAGCTTAATCCGAACGCCGCCAAGGATGCGCAGGGTCGTCTGCGCGCTGCTGCTGCCACGAGTGTTGGTGAAGACGGATATGAGCGCGCCGAGCGCCTGATCGATGCGGGCGTCGACCTTCTGGTGGTCGATACGGCGCACGGCCATTCGCAGCGTGTTCTCGATGCGGTCGCGCGCATCAAGAAAGCCTATCCGAATGTGGCGATCCTTGCTGGTAACGTGGCGACCGCAGGCGGTACGCAGGCGCTTATCGATGCGGGTGCGGACGCGATCAAGGTCGGCATCGGGCCGGGCTCGATTTGCACCACGCGCATCGTAGCCGGTGTCGGCGTGCCGCAGCTTTCGGCCATCATGTCGGCGGTCGAAGCCGCGCATAAGCACAATATCCCGGTGATTGCCGACGGCGGAATCAAGTTCTCCGGCGATTTCTCAAAAGCGCTCGCTGCCGGTGCGGTTGCTGCCATGGCCGGTTCTCTGCTGGCCGGTACGGAAGAAAGCCCCGGTGAGGTCTATCTGCACCAGGGCCGCTCCTTCAAGGCCTATCGCGGCATGGGTTCGGTCGGAGCCATGGCGCGCGGTTCGGCGGATCGCTATTTCCAGGCGGAAGTGCGCGACGAACTGAAACTCGTGCCGGAAGGTATTGAAGGTCAGGTGGCTTACAAGGGGCCGATTTCCGCGGTCCTGCATCAGCTTGCCGGTGGGCTTCGCGCCTCCATGGGCTATGTCGGCGCAAAGACGCTGGAAGAATTCCGTGAAAAGGCCACCTTCGTGCGCATTTCCAATGCGGGCCTGCGCGAAAGCCATTCGCATGGCGTGGCGATTACGCGTGAAAGCCCTAATTATCCGGGCGGTATGTGACACGCATTGCCTGATCTGACCAAGGAAGGCGGCTCCAGCGAGCCGCCTTTTCTGTTTTTAAAGCGTGTTGCGTTCAACCATACTCAGGCAACACGCTTTAAGTTTTTGTTTTTACGCATGTCTTGAGCGGAAAACCGGTTCCCACTTTTCCGCGACATACTTTAGTTTGTCGCTGCCTTCAGCTTCTTGATCTCGGCCCTGATTTCATCAAAGGGGCCGACCTTGTGCACCTGTGCCGGTAAATTATCGGCATATGGGCCATAGCTCGCATCGACGGGTTTTTCCAACCGGTTCGGGAAGTCGTTTTCCAGGCTGGCTTTTGTCGGGCGCGGCTTCGACTGGAAGAAGGCCGCAATGTCCCATGCATCCTCCGGTTCCAGTTGCGGCTCTTCCAGCGATACGCCGTTCGGCATGTTGGCATGAATGAAATTCGCGGCCGAGATCAGCCGGTTCATGCCTGCGCCGTTGTTGAAGCTGTCCGGTCCCCACAGAGGTGGAAATTCATAACCCTTTGCATCGCCGACGACGCCGACGCGTTTGCCCTGTCCATCGGCTCCATGGCACAGGCTACAGATTTCAGCGTAGAGCTTTTCACCGCGCGCCGGATCGGCTGGGCGCTTCAATTCGGGTATTTTGCCGGAGCCACGGCCCTTGGTGCTTTCGCCGACAATCGTGCCTGCTGAAACATACTTGATATAGGCCACCATGGCTTTCATTTCGGTAGAATCGAGCGGCAGCGGCTTGCCGTTGAGGCTTCTGGTCATGCAGCCGTTGACCCGGTCTTCGATTGTCCCGATCTGGCCTTCACGTGAACGATATTGTGGAAAATCCCCGTAAACCCCGACAAGTGGCAAGCCATATTGTTTGGTCCCCGCCTCAAGGTGGCAACTCTGGCAAGAGAGATTATTGCCTGCAAAGCGCTTCGTTTCGTCGGCCACTTCAGGGCCGATATGCGCATAGGTTTGCGTAATCATGTCGCGTCCTTGCCGCACGGTACGCCCCCATGCATCATCAGGCAGCGTATCGGGATCGGGTATGTCCCACACTGTCTGTTCCGGCTCCGCGGCCTTTGCGGGCGCTGTCTCTCGACTGGTGACTGCTGCCGTGGTTTGCGGCGCAGTCTGGTTGCTGCTTGCCGCGACATTGCCGGTACGCGGCGGCGCCGAAGCCGGTTTCGAGCGCGAGCTATCGCTCGTCACACCGAAATATGCCAAGCTCAGGCAGAAGACCGCGCCATATATCCCCAAATCCGACCACCTCATTAACCTCTCCAGATAAAACGTTTAGAATCAAACGTTCGGTGGCTATGCCTCGCAGCTTAATGCAGTCTTAAGAGACGGGCGGGATGATTTGCCGGCATGGAGTTCGGTGGGATTATTTTTAACGCGTTTGCGCTTCCGATGATGCAGTCGGCTAACACGTTTTCTGTCATTGAAGATGTGAGCGCCGCCGAACAAGACCAGACTGTTGTTTCGCAAGGAGGAGCCGGAGCGAAAGCCGCGTCGGCTTTTTTGATTTGGCCATTGCCTTTTCTTGTCAAGGAAGGCTATGCCCGGATGTCATGAAGATAAGGAGAAGCCATGCGGCTTGGCGGACGCCTGCAGGCGGCGATTGAAGTTCTGGGCGAGATCGAAGCGGGCAAGCGACCGGCTTCCGATGTGCTGAAAGAGTGGGGTTCTGCGCACCGTTTCGCAGGTGCGGGCGACCGCGCGGTGATCGGCAATATTGTCTATGACGTGCTGCGGCGCAAATCGTCCATCGCATGGCGCATGGATGCCGACGATGCACGGGCTTTGGCCTTCGGCGCGTTGCTTGTCGATGGCGGCATGGATATTGCGGCGATTGATACAGTACTCGAAGACGACAAATTCGCGCCCGAAACGCTGGAACAGCCGCGCCGCGCCGCATGGGAGGCCCGCGATATTGCGCAAGCGCCCGCCCATGTTCAGGCCGATGTGCCGGAATGGTGCGCACCGTCTCTGGAAGAGCTTTTCGGGAGCCGCTGGGTGGAGGAGGGCAGGGCGCTTGCCGCGCGCCCGCCGGTCGATCTGCGCGTCAATCCGCTGAAGGCCACGCCCGCCCAGACACTTGCCATTCTTGAAAAAGCAGGCGCTGCGCCCGCACCTTTGCTCGACCAGGCGCTGCGTATTCCGCCCATCGAAGCGCTGGGCCGTCATCCCAATGTGCAGGGTGAACAGGCTTTTCTCGATGGCTGGTTCGAGGTGCAGGATCTGGGCTCGCAGCTGGCGGCGCTTTTTGCCGGTGCGAAGCCGGGCGAACAGGTGCTTGATTATTGCGCGGGCGCTGGTGGCAAGACGCTGGCGCTGGCAGCTTGCATGGGCAATAGCGGTCAGGTTCACGCCTATGATGCGGAGCTGGCGCGCCTGTCGCCGATGTATGAGCGCTTGCAGCGCGCAGGCGTGCGCAACACGCAGGTGCATGGCAATCTCGATGCGCTCGACCCGCTCACCGGTCGCATGGATCTTGTGCTGACCGATGCGCCTTGTACCGGCTCCGGCACATGGCGACGCAGGCCGGATGCCAAGTGGCGTCTCAACGATCAGCAACTCGAACGCCGCGTGCAGGATCAGCAAGAGGTGTTGGAAGCGGCCAGGCATTATGTCAAGCCGGGCGGACGGTTGGCCTATGTCACCTGTTCGCTGTTCGCCGAGGAAAATACGCGCCAGATCACACGTTTTCTGGCTGAAAATCCCGATTTTACCGAGGTCGCGCCGAAATCCATTTGGGATGCGGTGGTCGCTGATGCAGGCGATGACGCGCCGGTTTATCCTGCTCATGGCAGCGTATTTTCGCCATTGTCCACGGGCACTGACGGGTTTTATGTGAGTATTCTGCAAAAACAATAAACTACTGGGGGCGTGATGTCAGCGCAGCACATAGCGGAGCCGGATTTCAGGGAGCGCGTCGAGGAGAGTTTCGGACGGCAGGCGGCCATGAAACTCATTGGCGCGGAGCTGACGCGTTGTGAACCGGGTATTGTTGAAATCGAGATGCCATTTCGCGAAGAGCTGACCCAGCAGCACGGCATTCTCCATGCGGGCATGATTTCCGCGGCACTCGATTCCGCCTGCGGCTATGCCGCGCTGACGCTGATGCCTGCGGATGCCGCTGTTCTGACCATCGAATTCAAGGTCAACCTGCTGGCGCCGGGGCGGGGCGACCGCTTCCTGTTTCGCGGTGAAGTCACCAAGCCCGGCCGCACGATCATGGTCAGCGACGGACAGGCTTTCGCGGTGACCGATACGGATGTGCGCCTCATCGCCACGATGACGGGCACGATGATGGTGGTGCAGGATCGCAAAGGCTTGCAGGGATGATCAAGACCGTCGCCGGAAGACGTCTCCTTTATGTCATGGCTGCGGATGCCGAATATGGGCGTCATCTGGCCAGGCTCTTCACGCCCGTCATGATCGGCGTTGGGCCGGTCGAGGCCGCAATCAACCTGTCGCGCGCTCTGGTCGGCATGGAGCAGGACAATACACGCCCCGATCTGGTAATTTCGCTCGGCTCTGCCGGTTCCGCCAAGCTGCCACAAGCGGAAGTCTTTCAGGTCTCTTCCGTTTCCTATCGCGACATGGACGCTTCGCCGCTGGGTTTTGCCAAGGGCGAGACACCGTTTCTGGATTTGCCGACGGTGATCGACCTGCCATTCCAACTGCCGGGTCTTAGCCGTGCATCGCTTTCGACCGGCGGGAATATCGTTTCCGGCAAGGTCTATGAGACGATCGATGCGGATATGGTCGATATGGAAACATTTGCCTGCCTGCGCGCCTGCCAGATCCATGGCGTGCCGCTGTTCGGTCTGCGCGGCATATCGGATGGGGCGGAAGAGCTGCATCATGTCGGCGACTGGACGCAATATCTGCATGTCATCGATGAAAAAATGGCTGCGGCAGTCGAAGAACTGGAAGTAGCTATTGCCGATGGTCTTCTATCACTTCCTGACAATGTTATGTCAGGATAGGGTGGTTTTGCGTCACTCTCCTGTTGAGAGGCGCTGGTATAAACCCTATTTAGACATTGCAAATTCGTCCCTTTTTCAATAGACGCTGCACATGAGCACCACGGCACATCCCGACACAATCCTTATCATCGACTTTGGCAGTCAGGTCACGCAGCTGATTGCGCGCCGCGTGCGCGAAGCCAATGTCTATTGTGAAATCGTTCCCTTCCAGTCTGCGGAAGAAGCCTTCAAGCGATTGCAGCCGAAAGGCGTGATCCTTTCGGGCAGCCCGCATTCAACGGTCGATATCGGCTCGCCGCGCGCGCCGCAGGCCGTGTTCGAGGCAGGCATTCCGGTTCTTGGCATCTGCTATGGCGAGCAGACCATCTGCGCCCAGCTCGGTGGCAAGGTGGAAAATGGCCACGACCGCGAATTCGGTCGCGCCTTCCTTGATGTGAAGGAAGACAGTCCGCTGTTTGCTGGCATTTGGGCTAAGGGCACCCGTCATCAGGTCTGGATGAGCCATGGCGACCGCGTGACGTCGCTGCCTGATGGTTTTACCATCATCGGCACCTCGCCGAATGCGCCTTTTGCGGCGATTGCCGACGAGAAGCGCAAATATTACGGTGTGCAGTTCCACCCGGAAGTGGTGCATACGCCGGATGGCGCAAAACTTCTGCAAAATTTCGTGCATCGCATTGTCGGCGTAAAGCCGGGCTGGACGATGGGCGCATACCGCGAGCAGGCCGTTGCGGCAATCCGTAAGCAGGTCGGCAGCGGCAAGGTGATCTGCGCGCTGTCGGGCGGCGTGGATTCTTCCGTGGCAGCACTCCTGGCGCATGAGGCCATTGGCGATCAGCTGACCTGTATCCTTGTCGATCACGGTTTGATGCGCAAGGACGAGGCGAGCCAAGTCGTCGAGATGTTCCGCGAACATTACAATCTGCCGCTGATCCTCGTGGACGCAGCCGACCGTTTCATTGGCGAACTGGAAGGCGAAAGCGACCCGGAAAAGAAGCGCAAGACGATTGGCCGTCTTTTCATCGAAGTGTTCGAGGAAGAGGCGAAAAAGCTTGGTGGCGCTGATTTCCTCGTGCAGGGTACGCTTTATCCTGACGTCATCGAAAGCGTTTCGTTCACTGGTGGCCCATCGGTGACGATCAAGTCGCACCACAATGTGGGCGGCCTGCCGGAACGCATGAAGATGCAACTGGTCGAGCCGCTGCGCGAATTGTTCAAGGACGAAGTGCGCCTGCTCGGCAAGGAACTGGGCCTGCCGGACAGCTTTATCGGACGTCACCCGTTCCCCGGACCGGGCTTGGCCATCCGTTGCCCCGGTGGGATCACGCGCGAAAAGCTCGAAATCCTGCGCGAAGCCGATGCGATTTATCTCGATGAGATTCGCAAGGCTGGTCTTTACGATGCCATCTGGCAGGCTTTTGCGGTTCTGCTGCCGGTCCAGACTGTTGGCGTGATGGGCGATGGCCGCACTTACGAATTCGTCTGCGCGCTGCGTGCGGTGACGTCGGTGGACGGCATGACCGCTGATTTCTACCATTACGATATGAACTTCCTTGGCAATGCGGCCACCCGCATCATCAATGAAGTGCGCGGCATCAACCGCGTTGTCTATGACGTGACCTCGAAGCCGCCCGGCACCATCGAGTGGGAATGATTCAGGCCCATCCGAACGCCGCCGAATTTACGCTGAAATACGATCTAACCAACTGAAAACAAAAATAAATTCCTTCTATTCCTATCGACATCTATCGGTAGGCATAGATCGCGTTCGTCAGCCTTGCTGACGGGCCTCGCCCCCATTGATCAACCGTGAAAACGAAAGTACCGTCAGGTCAAACGAGGCCAATGACGGTACTTTTTTCGCGCTAATACACTGAAATATAAGCGTTTTCGACACCATCGGCCTCCAAAAACCGCGTGACGGTACTTTTCCGCAAGGAGGCCCGAAATGTTGACCGATGCAGCACTCAAGTGCTTGAAACCAAAAGCTAAAATGTACAAGGTATCCGATCGTGACGGCATGTATGTGCGCGTCGCGCCGTCGGGTGCCATCTCGTTCAGGCTCGACTATCGGCTGAACGGCAGGCGGGAGACCGTCTATCTCGGTCGGTATGCCCGTGACGGGATATCGCTCGCCAGGGCTCGAGAGCTATGCATTGATGCGCGCCGGGCGATTGCCGAGGGGCGGTCCCCCGCCATCGAGAAGCAGCGGGAGAAGCGCAGGATCAAGGAAGCAAAGAGCTTCGGCCAGTTCGGCGAGAAATGGCTGACCAACGCACCGATGGCCGACAGCACGCGCGCGATGCGTCGCTCCATCTTCGAACGCGAACTCATGCCCGTCTGGCGGAACCGACTTCTGACAGAGATCACACCTGATGACCTGCGCGCCCATTGCGGCAAGATCGTCGAGCGGGGTGCGCCTGCGACCGCCATCCATGTGCGGGATATTCTGAAGCAGATCTACGGTTTCGCCATTCTTCACGGAGAGAAGGTCGCCAATCCGGCCGATGACGTCGGTCCGGCCTCGATCGCCATCTTTACCCCGAAGGATCGCGCGCTTTCACCCGCCGAGATCCGCATCATGTTCAAACAGCTCGAGCATGTCGCGACGCTGCCGACAATCCGCCTCGGCATGAAGCTTTACCTCCTCACCATGGTCCGGAAGAGCGAGCTGCAGGATGCGGTGTGGGACGAGATCGATTTCGACAACGCCGTCTGGACCATCCCGAAGGAGCGCATGAAGCGGTCGAAGCCGCATAACGTCTACCTATGCCGACAGACGTTAGACATCATGATCGCGCTCAAGACTTGCTCCGGCAACTCCCGATATCTTTTGCCGTCCCGGTATGACGCGGACGCGCCGATGTCTCGCGCGACCTTCAATCGGATCACCTACTCCGTCGTCGAGCGAGCCAAGAAGGAGGGGCTGCCACTGGAGCCATTCACGGTCCATGATCTGCGGCGGACGGGGTCAACGCTACTAAATGAGCTGGGCTTTAACAGCGACTGGATCGAAAAGTGCCTGGCGCACGAGGACGGGCGTTCGTCGCGCGGCGTCTATAACAAGGCTGAGTATGAGGTGCAGCGTCGGCATATGATGCAGCAGTGGGCGGATACCGTGGACGCCTGGATCGACGGACGGAAGTATGCGCCCACGCTTTTGCCGCAAGCTATGCCCTTGATGGAGCTGGATCCCGCCCTTTGACGGGGCGGGTTTTACGCTTGGTGACATCGGGGTGTTGGGCGCGCCGGATCGGCGCAGTCCGCCGCGCCATCAGCCAAGCCTCGACCTCGGCCAGATCCCAAACGATACAACGTGGCGAGAGCGCGAACCGGCGGGGAAACTCGCCACGCTGCTCCATTTCATAAATAGTGCTGTCAGCCATCGGCACCATCTCCCGCAACTGCTGTCGCCGAATTGTTCTCCGAATTTGCATAGTTTCGATCTTTGCCATGCTCAATCTCCTGCGTTGCTGGGGCGATTGAGACTGATAGATGCCGATACTGGAAGCCCCGTCGAAATTCCGTGCGGTCTTTTCGGGCTATAGCGTACGCATCGGAGGGTTTTCCCGACGGCATAGGAGCGAACAGGCGCTGATAGACAAGCTCGAAACGTGCGGGGCCTGCTGCGAGGAGGCACATTCAGTAAACGCGACTCCCTTCAAAATCCGGTTCCGAAAGGAGTGTCGGTTCGAGCCCGACCACCCGCACCATCTGTTTCGTGTCGTAGAGCCCTTCGCCAGCATTTAGCCTGCTTCGAGGTGTTCGCCCCACCCGGCTGGGAGATAGCGTGACCGAACTTCCCACTTCGGTTTTCGATGCTTAGCGAGATCGATTCAAGGCAAGCCGTCTGAACAGCGCCTTCATCCCCCTCACTCACGCGACGTTGGCGGACATCGACAGCAGCCCTTCTGCTTTGGCCATGCTAACATCTAAATGAGGTTGAAACGGTCAAGCAACTTGTAGGCGCCCAAAGTTGTAGCGGCCGTAACTTCTTCGCACTATTCGCGAACAGGACGTCGATGAAGGATTCATCGCCCGCTTCCCTTGCCAAGGACAAAGCAACCAGTCGAGGCCGTTAATGAGGTCATCGTGCATGCGCCCGGCGATCTTGCACCCAGCAGTTCCCCGGTGACAAAGTTCATGATCGGGCTTGGAGGATACCGCGGATCGGCTTCCGGGCGGGGGGTGTCGAGGCTGTCCGACGGATGGCTATCGACTTCGCGCTCCTCACCCGTCGCCAGATCGATACGGGCTAGACGCGTGCGATCCGTTCCGGAATTTGAGCCTACCAGCACTCCTTTTCCGTCCGGCGTAGCACGGACCGGAAGCGGTCCGAGTAGATAGTCACGGCCTTTGAATATCGCCACGGGGGTGAAGCATCCGTCATCGTAACGGGCAAACTCATGATCGCCTTGCTCATTGATAATGAAGGCATGAAGCTTGCCCCGCGGGACAATAACCCAGGCAACGTACCTGCTGGGGCTCTCGGCGACGTCAAAGGAGAAGTGTTACGGTTGTGCCCTGCCGGTCGCTCTGGATCGAAACACGCCCGCGGTGATTGCCGACGATCTGCTTGACAAGGCTCAGTCCCAAACCAGATCCCTTGCTTTTCGGGGTCACCCGATAGAAAGGTTCGAACACTAATTCCTGATGCTCTGCCGGGATGCCTGGGCCCTGATCGGCCACCGCGATCGTGCCATCCATAGAGACCGAAATCACAATCTCTCCGCGGCCCTCACAGTGATCGATAGCATTGCGGATAAGATTACTGACTGCTCTTGCCAGGGCCGGAGCGCTGCCATTGCGTTCCAGCTTCTCGACGTCGCTTTGAAAAGAAATCTGGTAGCCCGCCGCGATCGCTACAGGAGCGATGTCTGCCACGGCCGTCTGTGCAATTTCAACCAGATCGACCTTGCCATCCAGTTCCAGCGCCTGGTCGTTGCGCTCAAAGTCGAGGAGTTGTTCAGCGGTGTCGGCCAGACGTGCCACGTCGTCTAGCATCCGGGAGCGTTCCGGTCCTTCAGACATACCGTCGATCCGCGTCTGCATGATTGCAATAGGAGTTCTAAGCTCGTGGGCCGCGTCGATCAGGAACCGTTGGCGTTTCTGTGCCTCTTTTTCGAGACGATCGAGCGTTCCGTTAAACGCCGTGACGAGGGGAGTGACTTCTTTGGGGATGCCATCGAAAGGAAGGCGCGCTCCGTGCCGTCGCGGCTCGATCTGCGCAGCCCTATCGGCGACATCGCTCACCCGCGCGAGAGCGCGTTTCACAATCCGCGGAACGGCAAGGAAGATAGCAGGCAACGCGACCGCGAGCAGAGAGACGTAAATCGGGTAGGCCTTGGCCAGAAGGGCGAGAACGGGCGAGCCTTTGTCGGCCACGCCGCCAAACAGAATCCGAA
This sequence comes from Brucella daejeonensis, assembly GCF_014199265.1. GTDB lineage: Bacteria > Pseudomonadota > Alphaproteobacteria > Rhizobiales > Rhizobiaceae > Brucella > Brucella daejeonensis. The sequence continues at coordinate 121,826 of NZ_JACIJG010000003.1, read as the reverse complement.
CCTCCCCGACTACCGTCTCGGTTTTGTCAATGGTCGCGACCTCGGTGGTCGTGGCGGACCCTCTTATATCCGCATCGTCGAACAGGTGAACCAGATGCGTGAGTTCGGCATAGGCTGGAGGGATGGTGCCATGAGACACAGACACACCATCCACGGTGGCCACCACATACCAGAGCGAGCCGTTCTCCTGCCTGAGCACCTTCATCTCTGGTGTTTCCTGCAATCTCAGCCCCCCCTGGCCGTCGCGCACCGCCGCCCCGGCAATTGCCGTCTCGATCTTCTGCTGCATGGCCATGTTCGGCGACATGATGGTACCGGCCCAGACGCAAAGCCCGAAGATAACTGCGCCGACGACGGCGACGATAACCAGGCTGAGCTGCCAGCTCAGCTTCCACCAAAGCGAAGTGTTGGCCGTTGAGCGCATTATTCCTCCTTCAACAGATATCCGACACCTCGAATATTGTGGATCATCACTCCGGCGCCGGCATCCGACAGCTTCTTTCGCAGCCGTGAGATATGGGCGTCGAGAGCATTCGATTGAATCTCTTCTTCGTAATTGTAAACCGCCTCTTCCAGCGCCGAGCGCAAGACCGTCTTGCCTTTTCGCTTGGCCAGCGCCTGAAGGACCAGGAGTTCGCGCCTCGGCATATCGAGCGGAGCATCGTCGATCTTGACGGTTAGATGCAGCGGGTCGATCAAAAGCCGGCCAATCTGAACATCCTGCTCGGCGAGCTCCGGATGCCGCCGCATGAGCGCTCTTACGCGCGCCATAAGTTCCTCGATCAGGAACGGCTTCCCGAGATAATCATCCGCGCCGAAGTCAAGTCCTTCGACGCGTTCCATCGGTTCATTCCGAGCGGTGAGAACGATAATCGGCGTGCCGTTGCCCGTGCGCCGGAGCTTCGGAATGAAAGTCAGGCCTTCGCCATCCGGCAAGCGACGATCGAGAAGAATCGCATCGTACTCGTTTTGGAGGACCAGTTCCTGCGCATGGGCAAGATACATCGTGTGATCCGTGACGATTCCATGCTTTGCCAAGCCTGCCGATAACGCGTTGGCCAGTTCCTTCTCGTCCTCGATCAACAGGAGCCTCATCGTTCCTCCGTTCGCTTCATTGCGATCATCTTCGCCCAAAGGATTGCAGCAGCATTACGCGAAGAAAAAGATCGGCAGGTAATGCTGCTGCAATTGTCGAGCCGCAGAAATCGAAGCCACTCAAATGCAACAATCTAAGCGGACGGACGCTCGGCGTCTTGCTGCTCATCATGAGGAATCGACATCATGGCTACGAAGTGGACGAAAGCGCTGGCTTTGACGGGGACGGTTCTTGGCGGCGCCTACCTCGTGAGCGTGATGATAAATCCGGCAAGTGGAAAAGTCGATACGAACGACCGGTTGAAGAGGATCGTGCAGAGCGCAGCAGCGCACGATACAAGACCCTTGATCGAACTTTCTTCGTTTGAAATTGCCAGAGTACAGCCAACGAACCTCGTTGAGAGGCTGCGGGTCAGCGGTGAGCTTCGCCCGATCAACCAAGCCACCCTGCGTGGCAGGAATAGTGGCCGCATCTTGCAAATCGATTTCCGGGAAGGTCAGGCGGTAAGAGCGGGCGACGTCCTGGCAAAATTCGAGACGGAAGATCTCCGGTCCGTCCTCCAGCAAAGGCAAGCGGATCGTGAAGGCGCCATGGCCGAAATGCTTCTTGCGATGCAGTCGCTGAACAGGATCGAGCAGCTCACGGGCAAGAAGGTCACGAGCCAGGAGCAGCTTGACAAGGCTAAAAGCGAGGTGGCCAGCGCGAATGCCCGGCTGGATAGCCTTGCCGCCCAGGTGGAAATAGCGCGTACCGCCTTGCGGGACGCCGAAGTCCTCGCGCCCTTTGACGGCATCGTTTCGAAGCTCTCCGTTAATCAGGGAGCGCGTGTGGGGGCGGACGCCGAGCTGCTCACGGTCGTCGACATCAGCGTTATGGAAGCGAGGGTCATGGTTTCCACGCGGGATGTTTCGCGTGTCGCGGCTGGACAACCAGTGGAACTCGCAATCGACGGCTTTGAAGAACAGGTAATACAAGGAGAAGTTTCCCGGATTAGCCCAGCCGCCGATGACGGCAGCCGCTTTGTCGCCGTCTATGTCCGGCTCGCCAATGATGACGGTCGCCTCAGAGGAGGAGTGTTTGCAACGGGCTCGATCCTGGTTCGCCAGGATCACGACGCGATCGTTGTTCCGATTGCTTCGCTGCGAAAGGACGACGAAGGCGACTATGTGCTCAAACTCGTAGCAGGCGATCTTGTTCGTCAGCCGGTCACTGTCATATCCAAATGGCTCGAAGACGAAAACGCCCATATCTCCGGCCTGACACCAGGTGACACGATCGTAACCGTGCCCTTGCCCGAGTTTCAACCGGATCTTGCCGTCACGATGACGAAGGCGGGCTGACCATGTTTCTTACGCGTATTTCCGTCAGCCATCCGGTTTTCGCGACCATGATGATGGTCGTGGTTCTTGTGTTCGGCGCCTTCTCCTACGACCGACTTGGCGTCGATCAATTTCCGAATGTCGACGTCCCTGTCGTCGTGGTGACGACGAGCTATCCCGGCGCGACGCCCGAGACCGTCGAAATGGAAGTGACAAAGCCGATAGAAGAGGCGTTGAACACGATCAGCGGTATCGAGGACGTGACCTCCACGTCCTACGAGGGGCGATCCGTCGTCGTCGCGAACTTCAAGCTCGAGGTGCAAAGCCCGATTGCCGCGCAGGATGTCCGCGATAAAGTGGCTGCCCTCGACGCGGAGCTTCCGGAACAGTCCCACAAGCCGGTGGTGTCGCGTTTCAATCCGTCAGACGAGCCGATCCTTTCGATCGCGATCAACTCGACGACGCTCGACATACCGGAACTGACCACTTTTGTCGAGCAGCGCTTGGTGCGGGAACTCGCAACGGTCTCAGGGGTCGGGCGGGTAACCGTGGTCGGCGGCCGGAAGCAGCAGATCCATATTCATCTCGACGAATCCAGACTGAGGGCATTTGGCGTCGGCGTCGATGAAGTTATCAATGCCCTCAAAACCACCAGCCAGAACCGGCCTGCCGGAAGTGTGATCAGCGGTCTTTCCGAGCGCATCATCCAGATCCAGGCGCGGGTGTCGGAGCCGAAGGGGTTTCGGGACATGATCATCGTCCGCCGTGGCGGCGGGCCTGTCTATCTGTCCGATGTGGCCACCGTGAAAACCGGCCCGGCGGATCCGGAAAGCAGAGCGATCTATAATGGCGAAACAGCGCTCGCGCTCGATATCGTCAAGGTTCAGGACGCCAATACCGTACAAGTCGTGACGGACGTTCGCACACTGCTCGATCAGTTGAACACCCGGTTCAAGGACAAGAATGTAGTTCTACAAGTGATCAAGGACGCCTCGAAGCCCATCGTCGAGTCTCTGAGCGAGGTGCAGACAACCTTGATCGAGGGAGCGGCGCTCGCTGTCGCCATTGTTTTCCTGTTCCTCAATTCATGGCGCAGCACCATCATCACGGCGCTCACATTACCGATTTCCATGATCGGCACGCTCGCCGTCATCGATTTTCTCGGCTTCACGCTCAATATGCTCAGCCTGCTTGCCCTGACGCTCTCGATTGGCATCCTTGTCGATGACGCAATCGTCGTGCGCGAGAACATCACGCGTCATCTTCATATGGGGAAGTCGCATCTCAAGGCTACCCTCGACGGCACCAAAGAAATCGGTCTCGCCGTCCTGGCGACAACCGCGACCATCGTCGCGGTTTTCCTGCCGGTCGCTTTCATGGACGGCATGGTCGGCCGTTTCTTCTATGAATTCGGCGTGACCGTATCAGCGGCCGTCCTGATTTCACTGTTCGTCGCCTTCACGCTCGATCCCATGCTCTCCAGCGTCTGGCATGATCCCGATGCCGAGCCCGATGCAAAACGGGGACCGATTGGGCGGCTTATCGCGCGCTTCGATCTCGGCTTTGAAAAACTCGCGGAGATTTATCGAAGGATCATCGAATGGACGCTGCGCCACCGCGCCGTCACGCTTTTGCTGACGACTAGCGTCTTCATAGGCAGCATCTTCATGATTCCTCTTGTCGGCGTCGAATTCGTCGCCAACGCCGACGAGGGCCGGTTTCAGATCAACGTCACCACACCGGCCGGCTCGTCACTGGACTATACGACCATTAAGATCGGGCAAGTGGAAAACGCCTTGCGGGAGTTTCCCGAGCTGGCATCGATCTATTCGACCGTCAACACAGGCGGCAACGCCGGCAAGCACAAGGCTTCCATGCTCGTCAGTCTCGTGCCTCAGCACGAACGCGAACGCACGCCGATTGCTTTGGCGGATCCAATTCGCCAGCGCCTCTCGGCCATTCCGGGGGTAGACATCGCGATCATACAGGAGGGCCTCGGCGGTGGTGCAAGTCCCATACAGCTCAGTGTGCTGGGTGACGATCGGGCCGAACTGGAAAAAGCTGCCGCAAAGCTGATGGAGGGAATGCGCAAGATCTCCGGCGTTGTCGACATCAACTCAAGCGCAAGCGATGCAAAATCCATCCTTTCGGTGCGGCTCAAGCGCGAGCAGGCAAGCGATCTTGGCGTCGGCATTCAAGAACTGGCTGGAATGCTCCCGCCGCTCGTCGGCGGCGAAGATGTTGCCACGTGGTCTGACGCCCTCGGCGAAACCTACGACGTTGTCGTTCGACTCCCCGAGGATCAACGTGCCAGCGCTGCAGTCATTCGGGAGTTGATGATCACCATCCCAGGCGATGACAAGAGTGGAAGCCCGCGCATGGTAAGATTGGATCAGGTCGCGCACCTGGATCTCGTGCCGGGAGCCTCCGAAATTAGGCGACTCGACCTCACGCGGGAAATCCTCATCTCCGCCGATGTTTCCGGTCGCGCGGCGGGCGATGTGACGGCAGATCTGGAAGCCCTTATCGAAAAACAGGACCTTACGGCAGGATATCGGATCAAATTCGGAGGAGATGCCGAAGACATCGAAAAGGCGACCACCAGCATGCTCAAGGCGCTGACCATGGCAGTGATCTTCATCTACGTCGTGCTGGCGTCGCAGTTCGGAAGCTTCATTCAGCCGATCGCCATCATGGCGGCGCTGCCTCTGTCGTTGGTGGGCGTGCTCATCGGGTTGCTGGTTGCGGGAAGCACCATCAACATGTTCTCAATGATCGGCGTCATCATGCTCATGGGCCTCGTCACGAAGAACGGCATCCTGCTGGTCGACTTCGCCAATCGCGAGCGCCAGCGTGGGCTTTCAATACTGGAGGCTTTGGCCAATGCCGGTGTGGTACGATTCCGTCCCATCATCATGACGACGCTTGCCATGATCTTCGGCATGATCCCGCTTGCCATGGCAGCCTCCGGCGCAGGTGCGCAACGAGCCCCTATGGCCCACGCAGTAATCGGCGGCCTTGTCAGTTCGACGGTCCTGACCCTTGTCGTGCTCCCGGTCATCCTATCCTATGTCGTTAGCCTCACGCGCTGGGTTTCGGATCGGTCACTCCGAAATCCTCGTATGCAGGAGGATGTTCAGCAGTCGCGATAGGCGACGATCGTGAATTGCAAAAGGATATCCCGACTGCTCGGCAGCCTCATCCTCACAGCGATCATGTTCGGGGCTCTTTTCGGCGGCCCGATTGCCTTGCTCATCATCATCTGGGAACGCATTCCCCAATGATGTCTTTGAGACCTTACCCGGTGAGGCAAGAGAACTTTGTACCATGGGCAAGAGACGTGTGACTGGTCCATTCGACAAGGATGCTCGCTCTGCCATTGTGGCCGGCTGCATAGAAGTTTTCTCCAGCGCAGCTCTTCTGGCGCCTCCCCCTCGGATGAAATCTTCCAACGTTCTTTGCCGCCGTCCGTAATGCAGCGGCAATTCTTCTCTTCCACTGTTCCAGCGTTAATCGCGCTCAAACCGTTTCCGAGCGCAGCAGGAAACAGGAGATATTTCAGTGGCTCAGCGTCATAAACCTTGCCTGGCGAACGCATCCGCGCGGCGTGCACGGTTTGCCATCATACTGCAAACACCACGTGGCAAAGCTTCAGTTGCGGCAATCACCACGGCTTGGATGCTCTCTTCGACCATCGCGTTCGCGGCTGACTTCGAGACAGGGGAGGCAGCAATCCCCTCTGTGGGCCAGTTTGACAACCAACGGTTTGGCGGGATCCGCGGCAAGCTGCACGATTGGAAGGTCACGGTCGGCGTTGGGTCAGTTTACCTGCCGGAATACGAAGGATCGGATGAGTTTGAGATTCAGCCTTTCCCCATTATCTCGGCTCAATTCGGCGAGTACGTGCATCTCGACGCAGATGGATTGAGGGTCGACGTGTGGCAGCACGGCGGGCTGAAATTCGCCGTGACCGGCGGCGTCGAAATGGGCCGAAAAGAAGACGATTCCGATTATCTGCGTGGGCTCGGCGATATCGACGTCGGCGGGGTCGTCGGTGGTCTAGTCAGCTACGAGACAGGACCTATCGAACTCTACGCCTCGCTCGACAAGACGATCGGCGGCAGCGACGGGCTTACCGGCAAGGTCGGCGCCAAGGCGTCGTATCAGTACGAGAAGTTTATTTTCTCGGCCGACCTATCCGGCACCTGGGCCGACAGCAAACACATGGAATCCTACTTCGGGATCACGTCCGCCCAGTCGACGCGTTCCGGTCTTGCGGAATACGAAGCGGGAGCAGGGTTTAAACGCGTCGATCTCAAGGGCTCCGTCACATACAGGTGGACGGAACATTGGTCTATCACCGGCGCCGCCGGCGCGGGGCTCTTGCTCGGAGATGCCAAAGACAGCCCGATCGTCAAGGACGACGTACAGCCGTTCGCCATGTTAGGCGTGGGGTATCGCTTCTAATCTTCGGGCTTAGACATCGCGGTCGACTTTGTTGCCGCGATGATTCGATCGAACGCACCCATCGGAAGACCTTAACCATTCGGAGTTTAACGATGCATTCCCATTCCGGAACACGACGTATTAACGTCCTCCTCTATATTGGACATCCCGGAATAGCCTCCCGACTGACCGTGCTGCTGACCTCCCACAACATGGCAGTCACAACCGCATACACGCCTACCGACCTAGAGGACGCAACAAGAATTGGCGGGCTGGATGTCGCAACAACTAATACCGCGGGCATCGAAACCGTGCGACAGGCAACATGCTTGCCTGTCGTGAACATCGACGCCTTCGTTTTTTCCCAGACAACACTGCAGAATGAAACCAAGCCAGCAAGCAGCTTTGACGCGTTAGTTTTCGTGAAGAGATTAATTGAGGTTGGTCAGGCCGGATCCCGCGAACTAGTACGCGAGCGATAAAAGGCGTGCTGAGATCAGAAAGCTGTTCAAGGCGTGTAAGTACGTTCATTTTTGTTTTCCGACGGCTGCCGTACGCAACGAGCCGCATCTGGACGTACGTGGGCGACGACACGCGCTTCGCAGGCCCTGCGCCGCCCCCACGGCGGTCTTCTACGCATCGTAGCGATCGGCGTCCGTAATACAGCGGCAATACTTCTCTTCCAGTGTTAGAGCGTTAGAGCGTTAGAGCGTTAGAGCGTTTCCCTTTCATATTGGATCATATCCGCAAGAGTCGAAGTATTTTCGGGCCTCCTGCGGTTCGACGAGATCGATGATCTTTCCGATCCTGTTCCATAGTCCTGTTACGGTTCTCTTGGCAGCTTTTCGCAGGCGTGCCTTCAGCTTGGAGAAGGCCTTTTTATGGGATTGAAGTCCGGGCTGTATGGCGGAAGGAACATCCTTGTCGCGCCTGCGGCTTCGATCATCTCTCGCGCCGCCGGTCGTTTGTGGCTCGACAGATTATCAAGGATGACGATGTCTAGCCGGTTGCTGGATGATGTCGCACGCTTGGCGGACTCGGCCGAACAGCTACTCGATTTTGAACGGAACGATCAGGTCGCCGGATATCGATGGCGTGCTAAATCTGGTCGAAATAGTACAAACTGTTGTGGCGGACATCGCTCTTTTGGCGATTGCCGCGGGTTATCAGATTTCCTTTCAGAGCGATGTTGAAAGACTGGAACGCCCCGGCAACGCCCCAGCATTGGCGAGAGCAGTCATCAACCTTATTCGCAATGCAATCGATCATTGCGGCGGCAAGGGAGAGATTGCTGTTTCTCTTTCAGCGGATGGCGCGATTGCCGTGGCCGACGAAGGGCCGGGCATAACGGCTGAACATTAGGAGCTGATATTCGAGCCATTCTACCGTGTGACCCCGAAAAGCCAAGGCACCGGGCTTGGTCTGAGTCTGGTCAAGCAGATTGTCACCAATCATGGTGGTCGCGTTTTCGTGCAAAGTGACCAAGATGGCACAATAATGACGATAAAGCTTTGAGCCAAGACCTCAACTCAGCCGTGGGCTGCGCTCACTTCTGCCGTGCTTTCTAAAGCCACTCCGCTCGCCTTCTCTCTCTCGACCTTCTTGTAATGCTGCGGCAATCCTTCGCGACGACTGTCCTCCTACAATCAATTATGGAGGCCGTTTAACGTGCGTCGTAGTCTTAATCTTTCTCGTCGATTGGTCGACATTTGGTCAAAGCACCTATTCCCAGTTATGATTATTGGCATGGTCCTCGCCGTGACGGGGTGTACCTCAATGCCCCTGAAGGAAAGCGGGACCCTTACCTCCTACAGCAGCCTCAGCGCTCCGAAGGATAAGTTCGGGAAGAAGCGGCGTATTTACGTCGATGGCCCGCAACTGGCGCAGGTGAAGACGATACGGATCGTACCAACCAGCTTCACCTTTATGGCCGCGTCCAAAGTCGCATCGGACGCCGATCGCTCTCTGGTCACAAATGCGCTGGATCGAGCCTTGTGCGTCGCACTCAGTGACAAATATCGAATTGTTTCCTCTGATCAGCCGGCGGATTTGACGATCCGCTCCGTCGTGACGGACATCGTGCCGACGAACAAGAACGTGGCGGCGGCGGCGACCGTGGTAAGCGTTGGCGGCGGTTTCGCGCTTCCCGACAACATACCGCTTATCGGGATACCCCGCATACCAGTAGGTCTGGGCGGCCTATCTGTCGAGGCGGAAGCTCTTGATAGCCAGAATGTCCAACGTGCCGCAATGATGTGGGGTCGAGGGGCCAACTTCCTCCAAGACAAACCACGGTATTCCGACGTTGGTGACGCCTATAGCCAGGTAACGAAGTTTGCGAGCGACTTTTCTGGAATCTTAATCACTGGCCGGGAGCCGAAATTACTCGATATCTCGGTTCCCTCGACGCACCGGATCCAGTCTTGGCTCGGCGGTAAACCGAAATATGCGGCATGTGAGGAATTCGGACGAGCACCCGGCATACCGGGTGCATTGGCGACCAAATTCGGTCTTCCGCCTCAGTGGACCGACAAGAAGCCTAAGACAATGGTGTCGCGATGACCTTAGATAATTGCTCATGTGGTGTTGCTCGACCGCCTGCTAGCTCTCATTTCACGGACGTTGCTCCATCCAAATTGAAAGATAATAGGCCCTTCAAACCAGGGGGCATCTCAAGTTGCGAAAATGGAGCCGAAATCGCGCTCCACGAGAAGCATGCCGAAGATGCCCTGCGGATGCAATTGGAGTTGTCAGTTGATGGGGAAGCGGAATGAGGCGCGTGCTTCATGCAGGGGCGTCGGTCGACCGATACAATATCTGGAGGCCTTGTCGCTTGAACGAAGAGCCTTCACAAACGATTCGTCTTGAGGAACGGCGGACCTCCAAGCCCACGATCCTGACCGACACCGTAGAACACGCTGCTTGCCGCAGTTTTGTCTACCTAGCGCGAAAGACGTCGCGCGCCATGAATGAGTTTGGCGAGCAGCGCGGATGAGACACGCGCTCCGGCAATTTCACTACCTCACGGTCGCTGCGCAGGTGGGAAGCCTCAGGCGTACGGCGGAGATATGCCAGGTCGACCAGTCGAATGTCACCCGCGCGCTCAAACGACTGGAAGACAATCTTGGTATTTCGCTCTTTTACCGGGAGCGAAGTGGTGTGCGGTTGACCCCTGCCGGCCAACAATTTCTGGCCGAGATATCACCGGCTCTCGAGCAACTGGAATTCGCAAGGCGCTCTGCTCGATCTGCGCGTCGCGCTGACTCAGGCCTGCTGCGAATTGGGATACTGACGTCTCTGGCCGGTGGATTCTTGAGGAAGCTTGTTCAGAACTTTACAGTCCGACACCCTCGGGTCACCATTGACGTACGTGACGGTGGCCGCAGGGAGCATCTCGCAGCTGTCCAAACGCGCCAGTTGGATATCGCGATCATCACAGGCACGGCTGAGATCCCAGGATGTGAGACTCGTGAACTAGGGCATGAGCGCGTCTATGTTGCTATGCCTGACGCTCACCCGTTGGCCGCCAAAGCGAAGCTGGTTTGGTCGGATCTCAAGGGAGAGCGTTTCATCGTGAGCAAGAGTGAACCCGGCCCGGAGGTGCACGACTACATCGTGCGCCGGTCCGCCGACTACAGCACCTATCCTGACGTCGAGGTAAAAGCCGCGCAGCAGGAAACGCTGATGAATCTAGTCAGTCTTGGCCAAGGGATCACGCTCGTCGCTTCAGCGTGGACCGCCATCAAGGTTCCTGGTCTTGTGCTGCGGCCCTTGACTGCACGCGCTGACATAGTGCCGTTCAGCATTATCTGGTCGTCGACGAACGACAATCCGGCCTTGTTGCGATTCCTGCACACCGCGCAGTTGACCCGGAGCCACACTGTCGAGGCAGCGACGCTATGCGGCTCCGACCTAATAGATTGAGGCAGTGTACCGGCTGAGGCTGGGACTCGGGTAATCGGTTCCGATATCCTAGACAACAATAGGCGGGCGCCTCATTCGGCCTGCGGGCGTGTACCCGGAGGCCGAACTCCAGATCGGTTGGCGTGGCGGACTTTTGCGAACTCCCGATCTGTCGCCATGAATCGCTCCAGCATGGGCGCAATCAACTTCGTAGGGTCCGCAATCATCTGGCCCTGCTCCCGACCGAGGGCCTCGGCGTAGATGGTCAGGTCGCGGTGCAGGTCCGCCGGAAGCTCAATTGTAATCTTCACGGGCTTGTCATCGACGATCGGACCCAGTTTGAGCTTGGGCATCATGAATCTCCATAGGCCTCGAGGATCAGGTCGCGCGTGACGATCACGCGGACCGGGAAGCCCGGCCGGATTGTCAATGTCGGGGGGATGTTGAGCTGCCGCTGGATGACCTGTTGCCCTGCGTCGTTGATCGTATCCTGCCCGCCGCTTCGGATGGCCTCGATCAGCCGATCATCATCGTTGGTGGCGAGTTCGGCGCCGACGCTCAGCAGGGTTGAAAGACCGGCCGCCTTCGCAAGATCCCACCAATGATAGTCAACGCCGTCCTGAAGGCCGGCATAACCTTCGGCGTCCGCTCCGGGCTGACGCTCGAGCACGATGCTGCGGCCGTTCGGGAAGATCAGGCGGTTCCATACCAGCAGGACGCGGCTCTGTCCGAACTGCACGTTGTTGTCGTACTGGCCGATCACGCGCGTACCCTGCGGGATGAGCAGGATAAGGCCGGTCGGGCTGTCATAGATGTTTTCGGTCACCTGGGCCGTGATCTGACCGGGGAGGTCCGACCGGATCCCGGTGATCAGCGCAGCGGAAATCACCGCGCCGGCTTGCAGGATATTCGGGGATGCCGGAGCTGCAACGCGATCGGCCGCGACCGTGCGTCGGTCGGTGGGCGCATTGAGGAAAGCCTGCTGACGTTCCTGCGCCGTAGGTGTCGCCGGCGGCGGCGCAAGTCCGAGGCTGGCGAGATCCGGCGTCGCCGCGTTCGGCGCAGTTGCCGTGACGGGCGCAGCGTTACGCGCTTCTGCCGCGGCGAACAGCCGGCTGGTCCGCGCCGTCTCGATCTCCTGAAGGCGACGCTGCTCCTCCGCACTGATACCCGGCTGTGCTGGCGCGACACCGGGCGTCGGCACGGGCTGCCCTCGATTCTGGGCGCTGAGGATGGGCCGACCGAGATCTCCGGGCAGCGGAGGCCCGAGCTGGGGCACGCCTGCGTAATCCCGCGGCAGGCCTTGTAGACCGTCAGCCGTGGAACGGTTGTCGGTCGAATAAAGCTCCTCTGGCGGTTTGCCGCTGTCGCGAGTCTGGAGCGAATAGACCAGCGCACCGCCGAGACCAAGGCTCGCGACCAGGCCAAGCCCGGCCAGCACCTTGCGCGACAACCGCGTGACGCGCGGCGCCTCGGCACGCAGCCGCATCGGCGCAGCGACTTTCTCTTCCTCGTTCCGGTCGTCGCTCACGACGCGGGCCTCCCGTCGGTGCGCGTAATCCGGACGCGTTTCTGCCTGTCGCCAGAGCCGAAGCGCAGTTCGCCGGCCGCGAAGAGGCGATCGACGATCATGTAGTTGTTGCGGACCCTGTAGTTGACGAGTTCAGAGGTGTTGCCCTCCGCGCCGACGACGAAGAGCGGCGGCATCTCGCCCTGGCCAATGCCTCGCGGAAACTCGATGAATACTTGCCGTCCGTCATCATAGGCGCGCAACGGCCGCCACGGCGCACGGTCGCCGGTCACTTCGTAGCGGAAATTGATGCGCGAGAGATCAACCCCCGTCGCCACCGGCTGGGTCGCCTGCGCCTCGGCGTTCTGGCGGCGCAGCGCGATGAGCTGGTCCTGCGGGTATTGCCAGGAGACCGAAGCCATATAGGTGCGCTCGGTCGAGCGCAGTTCCATGTGGTAGGTGCGCAGATTGGTGTTGATGACGAGATTGGTCATCAGGTCGGCGCGGGTCGGCTTCACCAGTATGTGGACCTGAAGCGTCGCGCCCGAGCCGCTTTGGGTATCACCGATGATCCATCGCACCGTGTCGCCGGCGGCAACCGGGCCGGACCCGACCAGCGTTTCGCCGGGCTGGAGCGCGATGTCGGTGATCTGCCCGACGGCGGTGTAGACCTGATAGAGCGCCCCTTGGGTAAAGGGGTAGACCTGCATCGAGTTGATGAAGCCGTCGCGCACCGGCTGAATGCGGGCGGCCGCATTGGCCTGGTTGACGCGTGCCGTGGGATCGGCCGGCTCGGCGGAACGGCGCGATGCTTCGACCGGTTTCATCTGGCCGGGTAGCGGCAGCGGCTTGGGCAGTTCGACGACCGTCACCGGCGCGGGCGGATCGACGGTCTGCACGGCAACGGGCGCGTCGTCGTAGCTGATCTCCGGCGGCTTTTGCGTCGTCGCGCAGCCGGCGAGTGCCGTGGCCGCCAGCAGCAAAGCCGCCAATGCGTGTGTACGTAAAGCCGGTTCTCCGGCTTTGCAGAAGATCGGCATCATCATTGCCCCAGCTCCCGTGACCAAGAAATTGCGTTGACGTAAATCCCCAATGGATTGGCGCGCAGCCGGTCGGCGTTGCGCGGTATCTGCACGACGATCGTGAGGATCGCCGTCCATCGTGAGGTTTCGGCGAGCTGGCCGTTCTCGTAACGGCGCTCGGTCCATGCGACGCGGAACGAGTCTGGCGAGGCGCGGATCACGCTCGATACATCGACGGCGATCTGCTGGCGCCCGACCTTGGTGAAGGGATCGTTGGATCGCGCATAGTCGTTGAGCGCCGCTGCCCCCCTGTCGGTCGTGAAGTCGTAGGCGCGCAGCCAGTTCTGGCGAACGATGATCGCGTCGGCCGGGATCGAGCGGACCTGCTCGATGAAGCGCGCGAGATGGAAGGCGATCTGTGGATCGGTCGGCTGATAATCGGCCGTCGCCGGTGCGACCGCCTGCGCCTGTCCGAGACGATCGGTCTGAACAACCCACGGAACGACGGTGCCGCGGGCGGATTGCCAGACCAGCGCCGCGGCGAACGCTGCCGACAGGACGAGGGATCCGAATGCCATCAGGCGCCAGTTGCGCGCCTGGACGCGGGCCGAGCCGATGCGGTCGTCCCAGACCTGGGCGGCGCGTTGGTATGGCGTTTCGGGTTCGGGGGCTTTTCCATAGTGGGTCGAGGGTCGTCGGAACATCAGCGGTCGCTTTCAGAGAGATTGACGGAAGATCCGCCGCCGTGGCTGTCGCCGCTGCGGACGGCATGGACGGTCGTGGAGACGGCATGGCTCATTTGCTGGGAGCGCTTCATGCGGCGAGCCCATGCGGGAGGCTGCTGAGCCCCACCGGCCGGGTTCGGTGCAGCCTCGCTGGCTGCGTCAGCAATGGTGCCCATGGTCGAGGAACCGCCTGTCGTCTCGAAGGCAGCGCGAGATCCGCTGGCGAAGCTGGACTGCATGCTGGATGACGCCCGTTGGGCGGCGCGGCGAAGCGGTGATGTGGCGGCGGAACCAGCGGCCCGGGCGACACCACCCAAGCCGCTGGCCACACCCGAGGCGTCGGTCTGCCCTGCAGCGCCCAAGCTGTATGCGCTCGATGCGCCACCCGCCAGAGCGGCACCGCCTCGGGCCGCGGCGGCAGCGCCACCAGCGAGCGCTGCACCACCCGAGGCAACGGCGCCGACAGTGGCTGCGCCGGCTGCAACCATGCCGCCAGCGGCAAGCCCGGTTCCGATCGCGGCGCCAGCGCCAAGCTGCGGACCGCCGGACACGAGGCCGTTGGCGATGCCCGGCCCGAAGATGCCGAGGCCGAGCAGCGTCAGTGCCGCGAGCACGATCGCCATCGCCTCGTCGATCGTCGGCGTGCGCCCGCCGAAACCGGCTGTAAACTCGGAGAAGAGGCTCGATCCGATGCCGATGATGACGCCGAGGACCAGCACTTTGATGCCGGAGGAGATGACGTTGCCGAGCACGCGCTCGGCCATGAAGGCACTCTTGCCGAAGAGGCCGAAGGGGATGAGCACGAAGCCGGCAAGTGTCGTCAGCTTGAACTCGATCAGCGTGACGAAGAGCTGGATGGCGAGGATGAAGAAGGCGAGCAGCACCAGCGCCCAGGCGAGCAGCATCACCGCGATCTGGATGAAGTTCTCGAAGAAGCTCAAGTAGCCCATGAGATCGGAGATGGAGTCGAGCAGCGGCCGGCCAGCATCGAGGCCGGTCTGCGCCACACGGCCGGGCTTCATCATGTCGGCGACGGTGAAGCCGGTTCCGGCCGCCTTCAGCCCAAGTCCGGCGAAGCTCTCGAAGATGATCCGGGCGAGATTGTTCCAGTTGCTGATGAGATAGGCGAGTACGCCGACGAACAGGGTCTTCTTGACCAGGCGCGCGATGATGTCGTCATCGGCGCCCCAGCTCCAGAACAGCGCGGCGAGCGTCACATCGATCACGATCAGCGTGGTGGCGATGAAGGCCACTTCGCCGCTGAGGAGACCGAAGCCGCTATCGATATAGCGGGTGAATACCTCCAGGAAATGGTCGATGACGCCGGTGCCGCCCATGATGTCAACGCGCCTCGTTCGTGTGGGTGTCGGTCTCCGGCGCGGTCTCGATGACCGCGGGGTTGTGCGGGACGGGAGGATTCTGCGGCTGACCGTGTGGACCCGGTGCCTGCGGAGCCGGCTGCGATTGGAGCACCTGCGATGGCTTCAGGAAGCGTTGGCGGTTTTCAGCCCAGGTCCGAAGGCAGGCGGGGTCGTGGGTGCTGGCTTCGCCGAGCTGCTGGCAGCGCCGCAGTTCGATCTTCAGTGCATCAACGCCCGTTTCGGTCGCAGCAGTGACGCCCCGGTGAAGGGGCGGTTCGTACTTGCGGGAGAGTTCGATGACCGTCGCCGTGATCGCGAAGGTCACGAAGCCGATGGCGCTGATACGCGCGAGAAGCTTTCCGTCCATCGCCGCGCCCTCAGTTGCTGCCTGGGAACATCTGCGCGTTGCCGGCCTGGTAGCCGACGCCCGGCGTCAGGAAGCGGCGACGCTGCTCGCGGCCCTGTTCGGCGGCGGCGGACCGCTCCGCTTCGGCGAGCGCCTGTGCGCGGCCGTTGGCGGAGACGACGGCGGTGAGATCGGCGAGCTGCTGGGCCTGCAACGCGAGGAGTTGATTGCCGGCCTGCGTCGCCTGAAGCGCGCCGGTTGCGCCCTGGCTCTGACCGACCAGCGTCGACATCTCAGCCCGGTTGGTGTCGATATTGCCGACCACGCCAGCCTGGACGCGCATGGCATCCTGCAGGCCGCCGACTGTGTTCTGCCAGCGCTCGCGCGCGTCGGTGACGAGTTGCTGGTCGGAGGCCGACATCGAGGCATTGCCGTACGTGGTGCGGAACGCCTGGTCGATGTTCTGCACATTGTAGGCGATGCGCTGAGCTTCGCCGAGCAGCTGCTGGGTCCGTTGAACCGACTGCTGCAATTGCTGGACGGAGGAATAAGGCAGGCTCGCGAGGTTGCGGGCCTGGTTGATCAGCATCGTCGCCTCGTTCTGGAGCGAGGTGATCTGGTTGTTGATCTGCGTCAGCGCGCGGGTCGCCGACAGAAGGTTCTGGGCGTAGTTGGCGGGATCGTAGACGATGAGGGCATGCGCCGGCGTTGTCAGGATTGGCGCGAACGCAACGGGAGTGGCAAGCAGCGCAAGGGCGAACCGCGCTACGCGAGGACGGCACAATGTCATGATGGTTTCTCCAGGTTTGTGAGGTTGGGAATGAGGTCGGCCGCCCAGTCGACGCCGCGATGGCGCAGCCAGGCGGCGAGGAAGCCCTCGCGGCCGTGCTCGGCGACGATGCGGTCGATCGCGGCCTGATCGGTCTTGGAGGATGCGGCGCAGAGCGCGAGCGCCACGTCGGCGAGGCCGAGTTCGAACAGCCGGTTGCCACGGCGGCTCTGGCAGTAATAATCCCGCTTGGGCATGGCTCTGGCGAGGATCTCGATCTGCCGGTCGTTCAATCCGAAGCGGCGGTAGATCGCGGTGATCTGCGGCTCGATCGCCCGCTCGTTCGGCAGCAGCAGCCGCGTCTGGCAGCTTTCGATGATGGCCGGCGCAATCGCCGAGCCGTCGATGTCGGAGAGTGACTGTGTGGCGAAGACGACGCTGGCGTTCTTCTTGCGCAGCGTTTTCAGCCATTCACGGAGCTGGCCGGCAAAGCCCTCGTCATCGAGGGCGAGCCAGCCTTCATCGACGATGATTAGGGTCGGCTCGCCATTCAGCCGGTCCTCGATGCGGTGGAACAGATAGGATAGCACGGCGGGCGCGGCGGCCGTCCCGATCAAGCCTTCGGTTTCGAAGGCCTGGACGGTGGCGACGCCGAGATGCTCGCTTTCGGCATCGAGCAGCCGGCCATAGGGACCGCCGACACAGTAAGGCCGCAGCGCCTGCTTCAGGTCGTTCGACTGCAACAGAACCGACAGGCCCGTCATGGTGCGCTCGGCAACAGGCGCGCTGGCGAGCGATGACAGCGCAGTCCAGATCAGTTCCTTGACCTCGGGTGTGATCTGGATGCTCTCACGCATCAGGATCGCGACGATCCAGTCGGCGGCCCAGGCACGTTCGGCCGCCTCGTCGATTCGCGACAGCGGTTGCAGCGCGACGCTATCCGCAGAGCCCTCGGTCAGGCCGCCACCGAGATCATGCCAGTCGCCACCCATGGCGATGGCGGCGGCGCGGATCGAGCCGCCGAAGTCGAAGGCGAAGACCTGCGCCCCCGCGTAACGGCGGAACTGCAGCGCCATCAGCGCCAGCAGCACGGACTTGCCGGCGCCGGTCGGGCCGACCACCAGAGTATGACCGACATCGCCGACGTGAATGGAGAACCGGAACGGGGTGGATCCTTCGGTCTTGCCGTACAGCAAGGGGGGCGCACCGAAGTGCTCATCTCGTTCCGGCCCCGCCCATACAGCCGAAAGCGGGATCATGTGGGCAAGGTTGAGTGTCGAGATCGGCGGCTGACGCACATTGGCGTAGACGTGGCCCGGCAGCGAGCCGAGCCAGGCATCCGCTGCGTTGATGGTCTCGGGCATGGCGGTGAAGTCGCGGCCCTGGATCACCTTCTCGACAAGACGGAGCTTCTCCGCCGCAATACGGGCAGCGACGTCCCAGACGGCGATCGTGGCGGTGACATAGGCCTGACCGGCATAGTCGGCGCCGAGTTCCTGGAGCGCGAGGTCGGCGTCGGCCGCCTTGTTGGCGGCGTCGGTATCGACGAGCGCGCTCGCCTCGTTGGTCATCACCTCCTTGAGGATGGCGGCGACCGACTTTCGCTTGGCGAACCATTGCCGCCTGATCCTCGTCAGGAGCTTCGTTGCGTCGGTCTTGTCAAGCAGGATCGCCCGCGTGGCCCACCGATAGGGAAAGGCCAGCCGGTTCAACTCGTCCAGGATCCCGGGCGTGGTCGCGGTCGGGAAACCGACGACAGTCAGAATGCGCAGGTTCGCGTCGCCAAGGCGCGGCTCCAGCCCGCCGGTGAGCGGTTGATCGGCGAGCAACGCGTCGAGATACATCGGCGTTTCGGGAACGCGCACGCGATAGCGCTTCGTCGAGACGGTCGAGTGCAGGTAGGTCAGCGTCTCGACGTCATCGAGCCACCCACATTCCGGCATGAACCCTTCGACGAGTTGCAGGATGCGGTCGGTGCGGTCGACGAAACCATGCAAGGCTTCCCAGGCGTCGACACCGCGATCCGCCTTGCCCTCGTAGAGCCACCTTTCGGCACGCGCGGCGTCCTCGGCGGGCGGGAGGAAGATGAAGGTCAGGAAGTAGCTCGACTCGTAGTGGATGCCGTCCTCCTCGAAGTCAGCCTTGCGTTCTGCCTCGACCATGGCCGAGGCAGGATCGGGAAACCGGCTCACCGGATAGGCGCCGACGGCATGGCGCTGCGCCTCGACAAAGATCGCCCAGCCGGAGCCAAGACGGCGGAAGGCGCTGTTGAGCCGGCCGGCGACCGCAATCAGTTCGGCCTGCATGGCGGAATCGAGATCGGGGCCGCGGAAGCGTGCGCTGCGCTGGAAGCTGCCATCCTTGTTGAGAACAACGCCGGGGGCGGCCAACGCCGCCCATGGCAGGAAATCCGCAAGGCGGGTCGAGGTGCGACGATATTCGGCAAGGTTCATCATCGATGGGCCTCAGACGTTCAAGTGACCGGGGATGCGAAGGTGCCGGCGACCGACATCGACGAATTGCGGGTCGCGCTTGGCCGCCCAGACGGCCGCGAAATGGCCGATCGCCCAGAGACCGAGGCCGACCAGCCAGAGGCGAAGGCCGAGACCGAGAGCGGCGGCGAGCGTGCCGTTGAGGATGGCGATGGAGCGCGGCGCACCGCCGAGCAGGATGTGCTCGGTCAGGGCCCGGTGGACCGGGATGCTGTAGCCGGGCACGTCGCTGCCGCTCTCGATCAGGCCCACCATCAGACGAGCGCCCCGCCGCCGAACGAGAAGAACGACAGGAAGAAGCTCGATGCGGCAAACGCGATCGACAGGCCGAAGACGATCTGGATCAGACGGCGGAAGCCACCGTTAGTGTCTCCGAACGCGAGCGTCAGGCCGGTGACGATGATGATGATCACCGCAACGATCTTGGCGACAGGGCCCTCGATGGATTCGAGGATCGATTGCAACGGCGCTTCCCACGGCATCGAGGAGCCGGAAGCGTGAGCGGCGGGCGCCAGCAGCATGCTGGCGAAGAGGACGGATGCGGCGGTCGCCACATGGCGACGAAAATGCAGGGCACGGCGGATCATGCAGGTTCTCCTTCGGAGGGCTGGGCTGAGGGCTGGGTTGCGGGGCGGACGCGGTAGTCGCCGTCGGGGCCGAGCCCTTCGATGCGGCCGAGTTCTGCCAGGCGTCGCATCGAGCCGCGGCCCGAGAGGACGGCGACGACGTTGATCGTCTCCGCGATCAGTGCGCGTGGGACGGTGATGACGGCTTCCTGGATGAGCTGCTCGAGGCGGCGCAGCGCGCCGAGCGCGCTCCCGGCGTGGATCGTGCCGATCCCGCCGGGGTGGCCGGTGCCCCAGGCCTTGAGCAAGTCGAGGGCCTCGGCGCCGCGCACCTCGCCGATCGGGATACGATCGGGCCGCAGGCGCAGAGAGGAGCGGACGAGATCGGAGAGTGTCGCGACACCGTCTTTGGTCCGCATGGCGACCAGGTTGGGTGCTGTGCATTGCAGTTCGCGGGTGTCTTCAATCAGCACTACGCGGTCGGACGTCTTCGATACCTCAGCGAGCAATGCGTTGGTCAGCGTCGTTTTACCGGTCGAGGTGCCGCCGGCCACCAGGATGTTGCGGCGATCAGCAACGGCCTGGCGCAGGATTTCGGCCTGCTCTGCGGTCATGGTGCCGGCGGCGACATAGTCCTGCAGCGTGAAGACGGCGACGGCGGGCTTGCGGATCGCGAAGGCTGGCGCTGCCACAACGGGCGGCAGCAGACCCTCGAACCGCTCTCCCGTTTCCGGCAGTTCCGCCGAGACGCGCGGGTTGCCGGTATGAACCTCGGCGCCGACATGGTGGGCGACGAGGCGCACGATGCGCTCGCCATCGGCTGCCGAAAGGCGCTCGCCTGTGTCCGACAAGCCTTCCGATAGCCGGTCGATCCAGAGACGGCCGTCTGGATTGAGCATTACTTCGACGACGCTGGCGTCTGCCAGAAAACCGGCGATGGCGGGGCCCAGCGCGGTGCGCAGCATGCGCGCCCCGCGAACGATCGCCTCGGATTTCTCGGAAGATACGGCCACGTCGTCCCCGTTCTCTTGCGGGACCGCGTCAGGCCGTCCCTGGATCGGGGATGATTAAGAGAACCGGAAATCGGCGATCTGCAACAGCTTGTTTTGCGTGTCGTACCGTGGCGTACAAAGACAGGTGTTCGGCGGGTCTTCCGAATACTTGTGATGCCGGAATTGATGCTTATTGCGCGTCGTGCGCGGGCGCGATGTCCTCGGAAATCTCCTGCCGAAGCTTCGGGCCGTGAGCGAGTCGCCGGCCGAGCGCGGTGACGAACGCCTCGTAGCGTTCGCCAGCTTTCGAACGAGCCGCGGCCTGAGCGGGCTCCGGGAGCGGCGGGTTCGTGGTCAGCCAGAAGCGGATGAACACGGCCAGCGTCTCCACGCTGATTCCGAGGTCACGCTCCATCCGCGCCATTCGCCGGTCGATCTGGTCGAGTCGCTTCGTTGTGGCGGCCTCCTGCCGTTCGGCAGCGTCGGGCGAGAGGAACGAGGCGATGCCCGCTTCTGCGATCAGCGAGAGAGATTGATCACGCCGGGCGGCGTGCGCGGCGAGCGCCTTCATAACGTCCGGTTCGAGATAGACAGACAGCCGCTGCTTCTTGAGAGGATTTGCCATGGTGTCTCCTAAAGCTCGATGCCGTCGCCGGGATCGAGCGACGCCTGGCGTGCGACCTGGCGCATGGTCTGATTCATGCGTGAGAGCCGTGCGGTGTCCTCATCGGCGTCGTCGCGTGGATCGATCTCGAACTCGTTTTCGATGGGTTGTTTAGGCTCAACGGGTTTTGAGCGGCTTAGCTCCGGCTGGTGCCGGCGCTCGGAGTCGGTCGTATCCTCGTCCTCCGATCCGTCGCCGCTGGTGGCCATCGCGACCGCAGGCGTCGCGGGAAGCGGCAGCGTGCTCCAGTCGTCCGGTCGGGCCGTTGACGGTTTCACCAGAGCCGGTGACGGCAGGATGCGCTCCTGAAACCGCCGATCCTCATAATATCGTGCCTTCTTCGCGCGGATCGGCGGGGTGCCGGCGACCATGACGATTTCGTCGGATGGCGGAAGCTGCATGATCTCGCCGGGCGTCATCAGTTGCCGGGCTGTCTCCGAGCGCGAGACCATCATGTGGCCCAGCCACGGCGACAGGCGATGACCGGCATAGTTCTTCATCGCGCGCATCTCGGTCGCGGTGCCGAGCGCATCCGAGACACGCTTGGCGGTCCGTTCGTCATTGGTCGCGAAGCTGACGCGGACATGGCAGTTGTCGAGGATCGAGTTCTTCGGGCCGTAGGCCTTCTCGATCTGGTTCAGCGACTGGGCGATCAGGAAGGCTTTCAACCCGTAGCCAGCCATGAAGGCGAGCGCGCTCTCGAAGAAGTCGAGGCGGCCAAGCGCCGGAAATTCGTCGAGCATGAGCAGCAGCCGGTGGCGGCTGCCCGTCGCGTTCAGCTCCTCCGTGAGCCGCCGGCCGATCTGATTGAGGATCAGACGGATCAGCGGCTTGGTGCGATTGATGTCCGACGGCGGCACGACGAGGTAAAGCGTCGTCGGATGTTTGCCGCCGACGATGTCGGTGATGCGCCAATCGCAGCGGCGCGTGACCTCGGCGACGACGGGATCACGATAGAGGCCGAGAAACGACATCGCGGTGGACAGCACACCCGACCGCTCGTTGTCGGATTTGTTCAGCAGTTCGCGGGCCGCACTGGCGATCACCGGATGGGGTCCGGCCTCGCCGAGATGGGCCGTCCTCATCATCGCGGCCAGCGTCGAGTCGATCGGCCGCTTCGGATCGGAGAGGAAGGCGGCGACGCCCGCGAGAGTCTTGTCCGCCTCGGCATAGAGGACGTGCAGGATTGCGCCGACCAGCAGCGCATGGCTGGTTTTTTCCCAGTGGTTCCGCTTCTCCAGCGAGCCTTCCGGGTCGACCAGGATGTCAGCGATATTCTGGACGTCGCGGACCTCCCACTCGCCACGGCGGACCTCGAGCAGGGGATTGTAGGCCGCCGACTTCGCGTTGGTCGGATCGAATAGCAGGACACGGCCGTGCCGGGATCGAAAGCCCGCCGTCAGCGTCCAGTTCTCACCCTTGATGTCGTGCACGATGGCCGAGCCCGGCCAGGTCAGCAGCGACGGCACGACCAGGCCGACACCCTTGCCGGATCGCGTCGGTGCGAAGCACAGCACATGCTCGGGACCGTCATGGCGAAGATAGTCGTGATCAAATTTGCCGAGGACAACGCCATCCGCGCCCAGCAGTCCGGCGGCGCGGACTTCGCCGGCACCGGCCCATCGGGCGGAGCCAAAGGTCTCGGCGTTCTTGGCCTCACGCGCCCGCCAGACCGACATGCCGATCGCGACGGCGATGGAGATGAAGCCGCCGGATGCGGCGATATAGGCGCCCTCGATGAAGATCGGCGGGGCATAAGCGTCGTAGAAATACCACCACCAGAAAAAGGCTGGCGGATAGTAGATCGGCCAGCCAGCCAGTTCGAACCACGGGAGTCCGAGCTGCGGCTGGAAGCCGAGACGCCAGGCCGTCCATTGCGTCGCCGCCCATGTCGTCATCAGGACGATCAGGAAGACGGTGAGGATCTGGCCCCAGAGGATTTTGGTCGCCGACATGGCGGGCACTCCTTTCTTGTTTGGGCTACATGCCCAGGCCGCGATTGCGGCCGAAGCTCCAGTCGACGCCACCGGCGCCGCGCGACACGCCGGAGACGTGCTGACCGATCTGACGCTCGATCGACGGCGACCAGGGCACGAGCTGGAAGCCGAGGCCGTCGTCGATCATGGCGAGGCGGCCCGACGCGAGCGCAAAGCGCTGGCGATAGGTGCCCGCCACATATTCGCCCGCCGAGGCCTTCGAGAATTGCCGGCCGGTCTCGGCCGCGATCTTCTCGCCAAGGGCGTCGACTTCGCGCTGCCGAAGTGTGTCGATCAGCCCGGGGGAGAAGCTGACACCGCGCGTCTGCCGCTCGGCGAGGCCCTGGCCGACGAGGTGCTCGGCACGGCGGTCCATCGCCTGGCGAACCTCGGCGCCGAAGCCGCCACCGCCGAGCGCAACCGGATCGCGGGCGATCGCCTGGCGGTCTAGCCAGGTGGCCCCGGTCGCATGGACCTGCCGTTCGATGTCGAGATCGGAGCGGACGGCGAGCGCGACCCGTCTGCGTCCCTGCGCGTCGTCGAATTTGCGCAGTTCGACGATCGAGCCCGGCGCGCTATCGCCGGCCGCGTCGAGGTCGGGCAACTTGATGTGATGGGTTCGTCCGTCCGTGCCATCGACCACGGCATAGGCCGTGCCCTTCAGCTCATCGTCGAGACCACGATCGACTAGCCGGCCGACAACAGGATCGTTGATGCTCTCGCCGGCCAGCACATAGCTGGCGGCGCCGCGCTCGATACCGCGTTCCGTCAGGCCGCGATGAATGCGCTTGATGATATCGCCACGCTCGCCCAACTCGCGCAGCGTCGCCTCGGCATTCTCCGATATGACCCATTGGCCGGGGCCGATCTGATCCGCAAGGCCGAGTGTCTCCAGCTTGCGCAGCCGGCCGACCTTCATCGTATGAAATTCGTCGGGCTGGCGGTCAGGGTGCGGTGCGAGATCGACGACGCCGGTGCGATAGGCGTCACGCGAAAGCTGGCGATCGAGATTGGTCCAGCGTTCCGACTCGATTTGGCGTTCGAGATTGCGGCGGATCTCGTGATCGGTGCGCGGCCCCAGCTCTTGGGTGACGAGATCCTGCGCCCGGGCGCGCATGCCTTCCTTGATGTAGTCGCGGGAGATGACCAGGTCCTGACCGTCATTGGTGCGTCCGCGCAGGATGATATGGACGTGGGGATTATCGGTGTTCCAGTGATCGACGCCGACCCAGTCGAGCTTCGTGCCGAGGTCTTTCTCCATCTGCCCCATCAGGTCGCGGGCATATGTCTTGAGGTCGGACATCTCGGTCGCGTCCTCGGGCGAGACGATGAAGCGGAAATGATGCCGATCATCCTGGGTCCGCTCGGCGAAGGCCTTGGGATCGGCGTCCTCGGTCTCAGGACCGAACAGCCGCGCCTTCTCCCCATCACGGGTGACACCCTCGCGCCGTAGATAGCTGAGGTGGGCGGAAAGCGGCGCGGCGCGAGCGCCATGACGGACGACGCGCGTCTTGATGACGGTGTTGCGCGATCGGCTAGTGAGCAGCCGGTTGGCCTGGACAGTCGCGCGCTGACCGCGGCCGAACCGCGAGCGGTCGCCCGAGCTGATCTTACCAGAGCGCGAGACGCTGCCGCCGGCGCGCTGGGCGGCTGCCAGCGCCTGGGCGATGAAGGGCCGCGCCTGTTGTGCGCGGGTCGAACGGATGCGGCCTGGCCGGATGCGGAAATTGTCCTCGCCGCTCATGGCCGAGGTCCCGCACATCGCGCAATCGAGCGGAAATCCTTGGCGAAATGGCGAATGCGCAGGCTGCGCCGATCAGGCGCACCTCGCGCCAATGCGCCATAAGTCCCTGAAAACACACGACCGCACCAAGCCGCACCTCGCGCGCTTTTATCTCGCCATCGTTCGGTTGTGCTGCCTGCTCTTCCCGCCTCTGACGCCAAATCCACGCCAGAGCCCGACAATGCCGCAGGGAGTGCGAAGTCACTCATCGCGGCCCCGCAGTATCGGTTCGCGCCACGAATAGGCCGCCCGATCGCGGTGCAGGCAGGACCGGATCGCGCGCGGTTTCCTGCGCGGATGGTGTAGCCGGAGCATCGTCGCTCTGTCGCTGATCTGCACCCGTGTTGCCGTCGAGATGCACGATGAAGAGCGGCGCACGGGTCCAGGCGAGCGGATCGGCGGTCGCCACCGTGACGGGGGCAGTCGGATCGCCGCCGCCAATGATCGGTGCGAGCGCAGCAACATAGGCGCGCGTTTCGGCGGGCAATGGGCGGCCGGTCGCGCGATATTCCTCGTAGCGGCCGGGACCGGCATTGTAGGCCGCCAGAAAGCCCGGCGAGCCGTAGCGATCGTGCATCTCGCGCAGGTACGCAGCGCCCGCCATGATGTTGTCGCGTGGGTCGTAGGGATCGCCGCCGAGACCATGTCGAGCGCGCAAATCCCCCCACGTCGCTGGCATGATCTGCATCAGCCCTATCGCGCCCTTGGGTGAGATCGCGCGCACATCACCACGGCTTTCGACGCGCATGACGGCCCGAATCCACGCATCCGGAATGCCGAACCGGCGCGCTGCGTCAGCGATATGACCGGCATAGGGATCACGAGGTGGTGCGCGCTCCACCGACGCGTCTTGTGCGGCGGTCGGGACGGTCGACGACAGGCCGGTGAACAGGCCGGAAAGGAGAAGGAAGGCTGTGTGCCGGACGGTGGGAAACCGTCCGGCAACAGCGCGATGGCGGCGGGCCGGCATCGCTCAGTCTCGCTCGCCGCGCTTCGGCGGGCGATTCCAGTGCAGGCCCCAGGCGGATTTGTCGTCGGCCGACTGGAACAGGTTGGCGCGGATCGGATGTTCGAAGGTCGGATCGTCGAGCTGCAGCGAGACGTATTCGCCGGCCTTCTCGCCGGTACGTTTCCAGCCCGCGCCGATCTCCGCGCCGGTCTCGTTGCTCATGGTGTCGAGCAAATGTACGCGGTAGTCCGGCGCGTTCTCGGCTTCGGACGGCTCGGCCGCGACGATGATGATGTCCTGATGCAGCGACAGCGTCGTCAGGTGGCCGATGAAGCCATCATTCTCGCGCATGAATTGACCGATCACGGGCATGGGTCGTCTCCTTCAGATGCGGTGGACTGGTCATGGGCGCGCCGTCACCGCGTCGGCGCGCGCCAGACGAAGCGGCCATCGCCGTCCTCGTCGGTGTAGAGAGGGGTGGCCCGGCCGATCACAGCGGTGGCCGGAAGCGGGCCGAAATAGCGACCGTCGAGGCTGTCGCGGACCTGCCAGTTCATCAGGAACAGCTCGCCATTCGCGACCAATCGGCAGCCCTGCCAGATCGGGAGCGGACGGCCGCGACGATCGTGGTCGAGAGCGTCGCCCATCGGCACGCCGTCGACGGTGATGGCGAGCCCGGTGCGGCAAACCCGCTGTTCCGGGAGCGCGGCGACGCGCTTCAGCAGCGGCACGCCACGCGGCAGGTAGCCGCCATCGGACAGGAAGGTGGCGAGCGGTTCGGGGGCATCCACCGCGACCAGATCGGTCACGGCGACCGGCCCAGGTTCGTCGATCGTGTAGAAGCCGACCGGCGTGCTGGCGGAGGCGTTCCAGATCAGCTTCGGCGCGAACGATGCCACGGAGGCAATGCCGAGAAGCGACACGGCCGCCGTCGTGACGATGGCATAGGAGAGCCGGGTCATGCGCCGATCTCCCGACGCAGGAGAAAGGCGCGATGCAGCCGAAGGCCATAAGCGCGCGGCGTTTCGCCGACGGTCATCCGGTTATGGACGTGGCGCCAATGGTCGGGCGAAACCTCGATCGGATCGATGCCGCGCGCCTCAATGGCGTCGATGAGCTGGAGCACGCGCTCCACCTTCGGCCATCCATCGACATGCAGCAGAACCTCTGCGCCGGGCGTGACCGCCGGGACGGTCTGGCACGCTGCGTCGCGCTCGACCGTGCGCAGGATGTCGACCCGCGAGAGAACGGTGCCGTGCTCATTCGCCGCCCAGCGCACCAGCGCGAGGACGCTGCCGGGAGGGAAGAAGAGGATGCGCCGGCGGCGGTCGAGGATCTGCTCGCGCCGCTCGCGGCCGAAGCGGACCCAGTGCTCCGTCTGCTTCTCGATCCAGACGAGTTCGACCTGGGTGAACGCTTCGGGCGGCGGCTCGGCGGCAGCACGGCCGACGCGTTCTGGCGCGGTGACAAGGCCGGTCATTGTCCTTCTCCTGACGGGGGTGGGAATTCGCGCTCGAACAGCGCTCGAAGCATGTCGGCGACGGTCTGGCCGCGCTGAAAGGCGGCGATCTTGATGCGGCCGCGCATGTCGGCAGTGACGTCGATCGTCAGCCGGGCCGAGAAGTCCTCGGCGGGCTGGGTACGGGAGGCCTGGCGTTCGGGCGCCTTAATCCAGTCTTCGGGATTGGCTGGACGCGCCGCAAAGCTGCGCTTCGGGGACCGCTCGCTCATGCGCCGATCCTCGCGACTTCCGCTGCGAGCGCGGCGATCTCGCGCGCGCCGGGGCAATCCTCGTCCTGCTCGGCGGCGAGCCGGCCGGTCTGCACGACATCGGCGAAGACGATGCGCTGGCCGATGGTGGTCGAGAGCAAGGGCGGGTCGTGATCCGCCAGCGTCTCGGCGGTCTCGCGCGCCAGAACCGTGCGGGCCGCGCAGCGGTTCAGCACGAAGCGCGCGGCGAGCTGCGGGCGATAGATGCGCGCCTCGCCGAGCAGCGCCAGCATCTCGGCCGACGCCCAGCCGTCGAGCGGCGACGGCTGCACCGGGATCAGCACGAGGTCGGCGGCGAGCAGCGCCGAGCGCATGAGACCGGCGACGCGCGGCGGGCCGTCGATGACGACATGGTCGGCGTCGCGGGCCAGCTCGGGCGCTTCACGGTGGAGCGTGTCGCGGGCCAGGCCGACGACACCGAACAGCCGCTCCAGCCCCTCCCGGCTGCGCTGCTGCGACCAGTCGAGCGCCGAGCCCTGCGGATCGGCGTCGATCAAGGTGACGCGCTTGCCGCCGCGGGCCCATTCACCGGCGAGGTGCAGGGCGAGCGTCGTCTTGCCGACGCCGCCTTTCTGGTTGAGGAGCGCGACGATCATAACGGTCTCCCGGGAAACGGGGACTCGTCCACAGCGGCCGAAAACGGCGGTTCCGTTAGAAAGATTCCGAAGGAATCTAGGTTAGATAAGTTACGGGGCTCGCAAGCTGCTGATTCAGCGCGATGAATCGGCGATTCCGGTCCCCGATAGCACGAAAGTCCGGTCCCCGATGGCACGACAGTGCCGGTCCCTGATAGCACGAGATGATTCACAGCTTATCCCCAGGGCGAGTTAACGAGCGGCGACGGCGGCGCGGGATGCCGAGCGCGTCAGGATCGGTGGGTACGAAGGAGAGGATTTCGGGGCCGCCGAGGCATTGCTCGATGGTGAGCCGGTAGCCGGGCAGCGGCTGGCGACGGACGATGTCGCGCAGGTCGTAGGCGAAGTGCTTGAGTGGAGAGAGACTGCCGGATTTCGCGTGCAGGTGCGGGAAATCGAAGCTCCAGCCGAACTCCTGCTTGCCGCCGTGCTTGCGCACCAGGCGGTAGAGCCAGCGCTCCAAGCCGCCGGTGAGATCGAAGTATTTGCGGTCGATCGTCAGCACGAGCGCGTCGTCGAGCACCGCGCCGTAGAACCAGTCGGGGACGATCAGCTCGAGACCGAGCGGACGACCGCGATGGTCGGCGCGCTCCTTCCATTCGTTGATCCAGGAGAAGCGGTGCATCCGCCGCTCGGTCGGCTGGCGGATGGAGGTCGCAACCGTGGTCGACTGCAATCGGTCGAGTGCCGCCTTGAGGCGGTCGTAGTCGCGCAGCGATACGCCGCGGCCGATGAAGTTCAGGATTTCATAGGGGGTGGTCGCCATCAGGCGCGAGGGGCGCAGGCCGACATCGCGCGCCTCGACGATCTGCGAGGCCGCCCAGATCAGGACGTCCGCGTCCCAGATCGTCGCCATGCCATGTTCCGGCACCGCTTCGACACGGATCTTCACCGACCCGGCCTTGAAGTCTATCGGCGCCAGACGCTTCGACTTGGCGAGCGAAAAGAACGGGTAGGCCATGAGGTCCTGCGCATCGCGGGGTGCGAGATCGCCGGGCAGCGCCCGGAACAGATCGAGTTGGGCGCGCTCATCGTATTGGGTGTGGCGGGACGACATGGCCGGTCGTCTCAGCGCGGGAAGCGTCCGCCGGCGGCGGTCGAGGCGGTTTGACGCTTGGCCGGTGAAACAGTGCCGCCCCGCGGATCGGACGTGGAGGTGACGAGACCGCGATCCGCCCAGGCCTGAAGGTCGTCGACGGAATAGACCACGCGGCCGCCGAGCTTGCGGTAGATCGGACCGGTCCCGTAGGTCCGATGCTTCTCAAGGGTGCGTTCGGAAAGGCCGAGGAAGCGCGCCGCCTCCTGCGTTCTCAGGTAGCGTGGCGGTAAATTGGCGGCTCTTTCGGCCATGATCGCACCTCCGTGGTCTCGCGGGCGGCCGCTTCGAATAAGCGGCGGGTTGCGAGCACGGTGTCGCGAAGACGGCGCCCCGGACGATGTCGAAATAAGATGCTAAAATCGACACGCGAGCGGATATCAGCGATCCCGGCGCGGGCGGCGCAGCAATGTCCGATAGCCGCCGCGAACGAGCTTCATGCCGTCGCGGGCGAGACGGATGGTGATCTCCCGGATCGGGTCGCCGACCCAGGATGCTGCGTCAATCTTGTGCTGGGGGAAGAGCTGCTCGGCGACGGTGCGGTAGATGGCGCCGCTCGCGCGCGCGTCGATCGCGCGCAGCATCTGGCGGGCGCGCTGACGTCTTTGTGGCGTCAGGCGTGGATCGGGCGGCACGCGCTTGCCGAACATCGCGTGCCAGAGGCGTTCAACCGCGGTCAGCCGGTCGGGCGTCAGTTCATCGAACATCACGAACGCGCCGACGGGGCGGGCATCATCGACGCCGATCAGGGCGACGTCGTGGGGTTCGCCGCGCAGTACGAGCCGGATCAGACCAGGATCATGCTCGATGATGGCGTGGGCGTGCAGATCCTCAACGCGGAGGCGGAGATGTCCCGCCGGGTTCGGTCCGACGGTCAACGGCAGTGTCGCCGGATCGGTTTGCGGGATCCAGAAGATTGGCTGGATGAGCGCGGAGTTGCAAGGGTCGGCGACGAAATCGCAAGCCCCATTGCTCGGCGAACTCGCCCGCGACATCCTCGGTCAACCGCCCGACCGCTACCAGTTCCTGATAGGATTTTCTGTATTCAGGGTTACGACGCAGGAACTCCCAGGCGAGATCGCCGGGGGTCAACTTGTCGATATAGTCATAGGCGGCTTCAGACCGCCAACTTTCATCCTCGGACATTCTCCACTGCCTCCGCGTAAGGTTGTGCAACGCGAGTTTTGCAGTGGATACGATTCCGGGTTGAACGGAGCGCGGGAAGAACGAAGTGGCCGCAACGTGATGCGGTTTACGCATCACCTCAGTGCAGGCGGCCCTGGAGCAACTCGCAAAAGCCGCTGGTGGTCATCCATTTCGCGCGGTCGAGATGGCTGGTGTAGATGCGCTGAGCGCGCTCCGGTTCGGCCTTGGCATCGAGGCCGAAGAGGACTTCGACGACTTCGCGCCAGTCTGCTTTTTCAGCGTCGGCATCCAGCAGCCGGACGTACAGCTTCAGATGCGCCTCGTCATAAGCGGTCAAAGCAGCGCCGGCCGGCGGTTGATCAAGAAAATCGTCTTTGGTCACAACATCCCCCGATCGCGAGATGTATCCAAACTGGAGAAGATTGTTAACGATGATTTCATCGGAAAAATGACGCAAGGCCTTGGCACGGGAAGATGTGGCAACGCCGCGATCTGTCGAACGTCAGCTTTCTTTCTTTGCATCAACAAGCAGCACTCCCTTGCCCTGATCGGAATTCAGGAAGACGATGCCGGCGCGTTCGAAAGCCCGTCTCACCTCATCGCGCGTGCTCTCAAAGACCTCAAGTCCACTGGGGGATTCGAGGCGCTTGAGCGCGGTCAATGAGACCCGGGCCTTGTCAGCGAGCGTCTCCTGTGTCCAACCCAGCAACGCACGTGCGGCCCGAGATTGTCGGGCGGTGATCATGCATGATCACCTCCCACACGGACCTACGCGTACGCCAAAACTACGGCTATAATAGTCGTTCTTGTGACGATCTTCCAGCCAGAACTGCCTCTGTAGGCTCTCTCTGGCTGATAACCGCTGCAACTGATTCGGTCGCCGCAAAGCCGAAGGCCCCGGCCTTCCAGCCGGGGCCCTGCGCGGACCTCAGTCGCCGCGCCGTCCGTTGGGGCGGGACCAGATCAACGAGAAGCTCTCGTCCTCGTCGTCGAAGAGGTTGGCATAGATCGGGGCGTTGAAGCTCGGATCGTCCAGCTTGAGGCCCAGATAATCGCGGCCCTCGTTGGAGCGCTTGGACCATGCGGCGCCGATCTCGGCGCGGCCGACCAGGACCCGGTGGCTGGGGGCGTTCTCCCCGGTGGCGCGCTGGTCGGGAACGATACGCACGTTCTTGGCCTGGACGCTGAGGGTGACGATGTCGCCGGTGAACTCGTTCGAGCCGGTCTTCTTGAAGGTGCCGATGGTCGCCATTGTAAGTCTCCGTTTTCCGTTCCCGAGCCCGCACCATTGCGGCCTCGATGGCGATCGGCAGGCCGGAGGCGATCGACGGCGCACCCCGAAGGGGCCTGACAGCTAAGGAGGGCTTTCTTGTCTCGCGAGGAATGGCGGCGCAGCCGGCAGGGGAGGAAAGTTTGACGCGGCTGTTGCGTCATCGGCGATCGAGGCGCAGCCGGCCTTCGGCCAGATCAGGCCATTGAAGAGGCCGTTTGGAGCGGTTGAGGCATGGTCAGAGAACGGAGGAAATGGTGGCCGTCCCGCACCGGCAGACCGGCGTCGCTGCAAAGCGCACCGGCTCCGTTGCCTCCCGGCAGGGCAGTGGTGCCGCATCCCGAGCCTCCACCGCCAACTGAGAGATCGCCGCCCCCCCGTCTCTGTGTGGCGCCGAGAAATGGTCCTGCCACGATAGCCGCTCCAACCAGGGCTGCTTCTCGGGGCTAGCGACCATCCGCCCCCCACGCTCAATCCCAACGTCTTGGCGGGCCGCTATGATGCGGGCATCCGGCTCGGCGAGCGATTGGAGAAGGACATGATCGCGCTGGCGATTGGGCCTCCGCTTCGCGTCGCGGTGGTGGCCACTCCAGGCTATCTGAATGACCATCCGGCGCCGATGGAGCCCGCCGACCTCACGGCGCATCGCTGCGTGGCCTACGGCGACGCGCATGGTGATCTGTCTCCCTGGTCGTTCGAGCGCGACGGCCGTGCGGTGACGGTCACGCCAGGCCGCGGGCCGGTGTTCAACGACGGCGACCTGTTGGTGGCCGCCGCCCTTGAGGGCTTCGGCATCCTCTACATACTGGAGGATCTGGTGGCGGCGCCGATTGCCGATGGGCGTCTCACCCGCCTGCTGGAACCGTGGTGCGAGCCGTTCGCCGGCTACCACCTCTATTACGCCGATCGGAGGGGGACAGCGGCCTTCGAACTGTTCAAGGAGACGCTTCGAGAAAGCAGAGCCGTGTGAAGGCTTGGCGAAGCTTCGGCGTTGATTCAAGAAACCTGATCGCTTTCGGGAAAGACCCCAACGCAAGGTAACGACAGCTATTGCCACCTGCTCGCCGAAAGCCGCCCGTCCCGATTCCGCCCGCTTTTGGGTCACTCGCCTCGCGGCCCTTGATTTGCCGGGCGGCTTTCACAGAGGGTGTGCGTCCAGGTCATCTGTTGAACACAGGCATCAGGGGTGTGGCCCGCCGGCATCGTGTCGGCGGACCTCAGTTCGACTACCAGGGGTAGGTTTCGTTGACCGAACCGGTGAAGGTGCCCGTTGGGCCTTCGCTGCCGAGGGCGACACGAACGGCTTCGGCAGCCCCTTGCTGGACGGTCTCGGTGCCTTCGTAATTGGTGAGCGCAGTGCTGGTGAAGCCCGGGGTCACTGCATTGACCTTTATACCTTCGGCCTCAAGATCGATGGCAAAAGCCAGCGTAATGGCGTTGAGCGCGGTTTTCGAGGCGCCATAACCGGGATTGAAGGTTGCTCGGTAGGGATTGGGCGTGGAATTGATGGTGAGGGAGCCGAGACTGCTCGAGACGTTGACGATGCGTGCGGCTTCCGATTTGCGCAGCAGGGGAACGAAGGCCTGGGTGACGGCGAGGACGCCGAAGACATTGGTTTCCCATATGGTGCGCACTTCATCGACCGAAATCAGCGTCGCGCGCGAGCGCTGGATATAGTCGTGCATGGTCTCGCTTTCCGGCCCATTGGCTCGGGAAATGGCGGCATTGTTGATGAGAATGTCGAGGCGGCCGAACTGCTGCTCGACCTGCGCGACGGCGGCGCGGATTGAAGCCTCATCGGTGACATCGAGCTGGATGAGATGAACATCCCCCTCGACGGTTTGAGCTGCTGTCTTGCCGCGGTCGAGATTGCGCGAGGCGAGCAGCACCGTGAGTCCGCTGGCAGCGAGATCGGTCGCGATCTGCAGTCCGATGCCCTGGTTGGCGCCGGTCACGAGGGCGATGCGTGAGTTTTCAGTCATGGCATGATCCTGTTCCTGATTGACGGAACAGGAGGTGGCTATCGGCGACTGGACGTTCTATATTCAGAAGTCCATAGAAATTTCGAATGAGTCCAGAATGGCTGATCCCCTTGCCCAGATTGTCGGTTTGCTGCAGCCGGGCGCGCCGTTTTCCAAATGCGTCACCGGCTCGGGACCATGGCGCGTGAGGCGGACGCAGTCGCCCAATCCCTATTACGTCGCGGTGCTCAAGGGGAGTCTGCGTTACCGGGGTCACCAGAGCGGCGAGGTCATCGTCAACGCCGGCGACTTCATTCTCATCCCCTTCGCGCAGGACTTCATGATGTGGAGTGAAGCGCCCAGCAAAGACATCGACATGGTGATCGACCCGGTCATCCTGCCGGGAGGCGGATATCGTGTCGGCAGCATCAATGGTCCGATCGATATGCGGGCGCTGGTCGGTTACTGTATTTTCCAGTCCGACGATGCGAGCTTGCTGTCCGCACTGCTGCCCAAGCTGGTGGTCGCGCGTGGCGAGCATCGCTTGACCATGCTGATGCAGTTGCTGGGCGAGGAGGCTGTGGGGAACAAGCCGGGGCGGGAGGTGGTATTGCAGCATCTCCTTGAGGTGCTGCTGATCGAGGCGCTGCGGTCAACAGCCGAATTGGGCAACTCTCCGGGATTGTTGCGCGGCTTGTCGGATGAGCGCCTAGCCGTGGCGATAAGGGCCATGCACGCAAGGCCCGACCGTGGCTGGACTGTCGCCGAACTGGCGCGGGAGTCGGCTTTGTCGCGATCGGGTTTCCATGAGCGGTTCCTGAGCGCGGTAGGCGTGGCGCCGATGCAATATCTGACGGCGTGGCGGCTGGCTTTGGCCAAGGACCTGTTGCGCAAGCGAGAGGCGAGCGTGGGCGAAATCGCCCGGCAGGTGGGATACCGTTCTGCCAGCGCCTTCAGCGTGGCGTTCACGCGCGACGTAGGCGTGTCACCGGCACGCTATGCGCGCCAGACCGTCGCAGCATTGCCCGGCACCGCGGCAGAGGAATTTGTAGGCGCCATCGCTTGAACGAGGAATGGGTTGCCGTGGGCGTCGACTCTGACCGTGTTACAGCCAGAAGCAGACGGTCCGCTGTCCCAACGGTTGTGGACCTGGCGAACGAAGGCGGCGCTCACGCGCCGCCGAACTTCCACACCGGGATGCCGAGCTTCCTGGCCTTATCTGCAAGGTTGTCGTTGATGCCGGTGCCGGGGAAGTGCATCACGCCCTTCGGCACGATCTGCAGCATGTCGTCGTTGCGCTTGAACGGTGCGGCCCGGCCGTGCTTCGTCCAATCAGGCGCAAAGCCGATTTGCGGCACGTTCCGGTTCGTCGCCCAGAGCGAGGCGATCTTCTCGGCCCCCTTCGGCGACTTGCCATGGACCAGCACCATGTCGGGGTGCTTCTCACGGACCTGGTCGAGCTTGGCCCAGATCAACCGGTGATCGTTGAAGTCGAGCCCGCCGGTGACGACGATTTTCAGGCCGGGTGGCAGGAGGATTTCCTGTTCGGCGCGCTTCTTCGCCATCAGGAAGTCGCGGCTGTCGATCATCGCCGAGGTGAGATTGCGATGGTTGACCTTCGATCCGCTGCGCGGGAGCCAGGGCTTGCCGATCTGGCGCTCATAATGCTCGGTGGCCTGGTCGCGCATCAGTTCGAAGGCGTTCTGGCGCTCGATCAGCGTCATGCCTTCGGCGATCTGGCGCTCGAGTTCGACCGACTTCACCTCGCTGCCATCCTGTTCGCGTTGAGAGCGCTTCTGCGCCTGCTCGTTATCGTCCAGTTCGCGTGAGATCCGTTCGGTGGCACGATGGAAGACGTTGACGGTCGACCAGAGGAGATCGTCGAGGTCGGGTTCGAGGCGGGTGTCCTCGAGAGTCCCAATGAGGGCGTCGAAGATGTCGGCGACGGCGCCCGCAACCACGTTGCCATCGGGGAGCAGCCGCTGATCGGGTTCGTCGGCGAAGGGGCGGTAGCCGTGAAGCTGCAATTCGTTGAGGACATGGTCGGTGGGTGAGGATTCTTGGGTAGCGTCGAAGTCGTCGTGCCCGCTCATGGGAGGCTCCATCGTCTGGACCGCGACCGCCGCGGCCTTCATGGCGACGAAGCCCGCGGGCGGGGCGGCCAAGCACCCGGAGCGAAGCGGGAGGGCCGAAGCGTCAGCGGAGGATGGCGAAGGCCGGCTATTTTGCCTCGCGATGGAAAGCGGCCTTTGGGCCGTGCCGGAAAATAGTCGGCCGCAGCCATTGCCGGGCCGGCCCGGCTGTGGGCCGATCGCCCCCTCGAAGGCCGAGCGCGGTCCTCTGCGAGGGGTGCGCGTCCGGGCGGGCACGGCGACGATCCGCCACCCCCCCTTTTTCTCCCGGCTATGCTGCCAGCGCCATGTAGCGCGCCACGTCCTGCGGCCCGATCTGCATCCGGGTCAGGCTGCGAAGATGGTCGATGCCGAGCGTGCGCAGATCCTCGTTGAAGTCGCCCAGTTCCGGCGAGATGACGATCGCCTCGATGCCGGCCGCGTTCGCCCGTTCGATCAAGGTATCGCGCGCGCCGTCGCCGGCCGGATCATCGTCGCGGACGATGTAGAGCCGCCGCAGCGTGTCCGGGAACAGGATGGCAGCGAGATGCGCCGCCGAGAGGGCCGCCAGCATCGGCATATCTGGCAGGACCTGTCGGATCGATAGCACGGTCTCGATACCTTCGCCCGCCGCCATGACTTCGCCGCCATGGCCAAAGCGGACCGCATGCCCAAGGAGGTCGCCCATCGCCCGGCGCGGGGTGTCGAGTGGCGCTTTGTCCCGCGTGCGCGGATCGAGCCAGGTGCGATGCGCCCCTGTGATGTGACCAGCAAGGTCGGTGACTGCCGCAATCATCGCCGGCCAGGTCTCGGTCGGCGAATGCTCGTCGGGACGATAGTAGCAGCGCGGGTGGAAATGCAGGCTTCCGGTTCCGCGTAAATCCGTAATGCCGCGTTCCCGTAAATACGCTTGTACGAGCGTATCGAAGATCGGTTGGGACATGCGAACCAGCCTTCGAGCTGCCTCGGGCGAACCATGTGACGCCGGGCTTTGACGCTGTGATTCACGCGGCTCCGGCGCGGGTGGCGGCATGCTGAGAAAAGCGCGGGCCTCCTCGGCGACGTCCTTGAAGTCAATGAGGCCGCAGCTTTCGCGAATGATGTCGAGCAGATCGCCGTGCTCACCGGTGGCGGCGTCGGTCCATTTACCCGCCGGTCCCTTCGGCGAGTCCTTGAGCCGGACATACAGGGAGCGGCCCGGCGTATTGCGTGCGTCGCCGACCAGCCAGTAGCGGCCCTCGCCCCGTCCACTGGAGAGATAATGCCGGCACACCGCTTCGGCCTGTCGGCCGAGGCGGTGCGCCAGATCGGATGCGTCCTGACGGGCCATCATGCTGCCTCCCGCTCTGCGATGCGCGCGACGGGATAGGTGTCGAGCACGCGCGCGAGCACCACCCATCCGGAGGTGTCGACCGGCACGAAGAAGCGCAGCTTCCAGGAGATGATCTCGCTGAACAGGCCATAGGTCCGCAACCGCTCGCGCATGGCGTCGGTGAAGCCGGAAAGCTCGATCCGGTTGGCGCCCATGACGCGCACGCGGCGAAGCTGGAGACCGTCGGCAAGGTCGAGGATGGTCCGACCGTCGATCAGCGCCGCATGGGCATCCTCGGCCGACAGGCTGGCCGTTCCGGTGGTGGTGGCATTCGCCGCCCAGGCGGGAGAGACGCGGCGGCCGATGATCCGTTCGCCCTCGTCGGTCTGGAGCCGATAGACCCTCGTAGATTCGTCCGGCAGGCGCTTCCAGATCGGCAGCAGCAGACCGGCGACGATATGGATGATGCTGTCGGCGAACTCCGGCACCTCGGCCAGTTCGGCGTTCCACGCGGCAGCGAACGCATCGCGGTCGGCGTCCTCCCAATGGCTCTCGTCCGTCACGCGCAACGGCGCATAATGCTGCTCCATCGGCCGGATCAGGCAGACACGGCGCTCGATCTCGCCGTCATCGAGCATCATCGACGGCGCAGGCACCTGCACGGCGGCGCGGTGCGAACGGGCGTTGACCAGCAGACGAGCACGTGGGGCTGCGAGTTGATCGAGCGCGGCGGCAAGGTCGAGCGGTCGATTCCGTTCGCGCCGGGTGATAGTCAGCAGCCGGGTTCCCGCTCCTGTACCCGGATGAGTATGGATGATCTGGCTGTCGGCGACGACGAAGCTTTCGGCCTGGAGCGTCTCCAGTCCGAGGTCATAGACACCGGCACGAATGGCGCCTTCGACCTTGGTGGCGAGGAGCTGTTCGAAGGCGGTGAACAGGATGCCCTGCAGGTCGATGGTCAGCGCCAGCAGGCGGTTGAGGAAGGTGGTGATCGGCGGCAACTCATCCTTGATGCCGTTGTCGTCCATCAGCTTGAGGCCTGTGGCGGTTTCGAAGCGAGCGAGCGAGCAGCCTTCCACCTTGCCGCGGACCAGCAGTAGATAGAGCTGGCGCAGCGCGTCACGCGCATAGGGGCTTTCGAGGTTATCCTCGGGCCGAAACAGGCCCTGGCCACCGGTCTGACGCTGCCCGCGCGTGATAGCGCCGAGTGTGTCGAGCCGGCGGGCGATGGTCGAGAGGAAGCGCTTCTCGGCCTTCACGTCGGTGGCAATCGGCCGAAACAGCGGCGGCTGCGCCTGATTGGTGCGATTGGTGCGGCCGAGCCCCTGGATGGCGGCGTCGGCCTTCCAGCCCGGTTCCAGGAGGTAGTGGATCCGTAGGCGCTGGTTTCGGGCGGCGAGATCGGCGTGATAACTGCGGCCTGTGCCGCCGGCGTCCGAGAAGACGAGGATGCGCTTGTCGTCGTCCATGAAAGCGGTGGTCTCGGCGAGATTGGCGGCACCAGCGCGCGTTTCGACGGCGAATCGCTCGCCCCTGCGCACGATGCGGCGGGAGCGGCCGGTAATCTCGGCGACCATGTCCGTGCCGAAGCGCTGGACGATCTGGTCAAGGGCGCCGGGGACCGGTGGCAGCGAGGCAAGATGCTCGATCAGTTCGTCGCGGCGGGCGACGGCGTCGCGGCTTTCGACGGGCTGACCATCACGATAGACCGGGCGCGACGACAGATTTCCGTCGCTGTCGGAGAACGGCTCGTAGAGCTGCACCGGGAAGGAATGGGCGAGATAATCGAGAACATAATATGCCGCGTCGGCGTTATGCTGAGTTCGGGGTTTCAATCTGTTGTTCTTCTGATTCATTTTCGGTTTTCCGCTTTGGATAATCATGATGCCTCTGCTCTCAATCGCAGAAGGACATCTCCAATGAACTCCCCCTCCAACTCTCCGCTCGGTGGCTATGCCGAGGCCGATAACCGGACTCTCGTCCGCAGGTATTTCACAGATAATCCCGGGCTGTCGGCCGGTGCGCTGAGCGCCGCCCGACATTTCCTGAAGTGGGCACGCGCCCGGAAGATCCTGATCAGAGACCTCGATGTATCGGCAGTGAATCGGTTCCTGCGCCATCGCTGTCGTTGCGGCCGCTACAGACCTGCGCAGTTGCGCCACCCGGCCTACGCGACCGATACCCGCAGGTTCCTGAGTTATCTCGAAGCCACCGGAATGGTATTCATTGCCGATGACGTCGCACGGCTCGGGCAATATCTGCAGGCCTATGCCGGGAAGCTCTGCGCCGCCCGTTACAGCGAAGTGACGTATTCGATGCGACTGAGCCAGGCGCGCCATTTCGCGGAATGGGCGCTGCAGATGCGTGTTCCGGCCCACGGGCTTGATGATGTCATTATCGACCAGTTCGCACATCATGATTGCCGATGCGGGATCAAAACCAAGCGCGGCAAACGGGTCAAGGGTTCAGGAACCAGGGATCGTCGTCGTGGTGCTCGTACTTTTGTGCGGTTCCTTAGGGATGAGGGTCTGGTTCCGGTCGAAGAGCCTGACTGCGTCACCGCCTGCGATCCGCGCCTAACCGCATTTGCGGAATGGCTGCACCGTGAACGTGGGGTAACGTCCGAGACCATGCGGCGCTATGTGAACGAAGCGAACCGCTGGCTGGATCACCTTGGGGCAACCCCGAAGGACTACAACGTGGCGGCAATCCGGTCGATCGTTCTGGATCAGGGCGAAGAGCGCTCCCGATCATCCGTGCGCATGACGGTCACCGTGCTGCGTTCCTTCCTGCGCTTCACCATCATTCAAGGTGAATGCGCCCCGGCGCTTCTCCATGCGGTACCACCCGCTGTTCGGCGCAGGCTTTCGACCGTCCCGCGCACCATACCCACTGCGAAGATAGAAGAGATCATAGCCTCCTGTCGCACCGATACGCCGGTCGCGATACGGGACCGCGCCATTCTCCTCCTCCTCGCCCGGTTGGCCCTGCGCGCGGGAGACATCTGGCAACTGCGCCTGTCCGATATCGACTGGCGCGCGAGCCGGTTGCGATTGCACGGCAAGGTTAGACGCGGAGTGATGATGCCTCTGCCGCAGGATGCAGGCGATGCGGTGCTGGCCTATATCGAGGATGCGCGTCCGGTGGTCGCCACGGACAGAGTTTTTCTGCGAACCCAGGCTCCTTTCACCCCACTGCGATCCGCCGCCGAGATCGCCGGGATCGTTTCCCGTGTCCTGAACCGCGGCGGCTTTGCCGGCTTGCCGACCGGCTCACATGTATTTCGGCATTCACTGGCGTCCGCCTGGTTACGCGGCGGTGCGGATCTTGACCAGATCGGTGTCGCGCTGCGCCACACCTCCCGCTATACGACAGCGATCTATGCCAAGGTCGATGTCGAGATGCTGGCAGAGGTAGCGCAGCCATGGCCGGGATGCGCGTCATGATGCATCACCATGTCGACCGCTTCGTCCAACTCAATCGCGCTCTTGGAATGAAGTTTGCCGCGCAAGAGACATCCTTGCGCGCCTTCGCGGATTTTGCCGCGGCCCGTTCCATCACGCATGTGACGACCGCGCTGATCCTGGAATGGGCCGGTGGCTCCGCGACGCCTTATGCAGCGCAGGCCCGGTTTGATCGCGCCCGTGCCCTGACCGTGTTCCTGCACGCGGAAGATGCACGGCATGCGATACCGGCGATGGGCCTGCTGGGCCGTTCACGCCGACGGCGGCCCGCCCCGCATATTCTGACGCGAGACCAGATCAATCGTATCATGCAGGAAGCGCTTCTGGTACCCGGCCTGACGCCGATCAGCCCGCTGACCTACCACAACCTGTTCGGGTTGCTTGCTTCGACAGGCTTGCGGATTTCGGAAGCTTTGTCCCTGCAGCGCGACGACCTGACGGAGGATGGCCTCATGATCCGCAAGGGCAAGTTCGGCAAGAGCCGCCTTGTACCGATACATCCTTCAACCCGCGCCGCGCTGGAACGGTATCTCGAAGCCCGCAGTGCCGTGCGCCATCCGGGCGATGATCTCTTCGTTCTGGGCCACGGCCGCGCCCCGACGGCGACAAGGGTTTACGTGGTCTTCGTTCGGATCGTGCGCAAGCTCGGTTATCGCAACCCAACAGGCCCTGGCCCCCGTGTGCACGATCTGCGCCATACATTCGCAGTGCGATCTCTCGAAGCTTGCGGCAACGATCCGCAGGCGGTGTTGCGGCACATGAAGGCGCTGAGCACCTATCTCGGCCATGTCGATATCGCCAATACCTACTGGTACCTCGAGGCCACGCCGGTCCTGCTGAAGATGATCGCGTCGACCGCCGAAGATATCTGGATCGGAGGTGCGGCATGACCCCGCTTGCTCCCGATCTTTCGGCCTTCCTGCAAACCCATCTTCCTGGCGATTGCGGCGCGAGCCGACATACCATCGCGGCCTATGCCCACGCGTTCACCCTTCTGCTGCGGTTTGCGGCGGGGCGGCTCAGGCGAACCCCTTCGGAACTCGCCATAGAAGACCTTGATGTGCAGATGATCAGGGCGTTCCTTGAACATATCGAGGAAGGGCGCGCCAATTCCGTCCGGTCCCGCAACGCGCGGCTGGCGGCGATCAAATCGTTCTTCCGTTTCGTCGAACATCGTCACCCGGCATGCCTTGAGCAGGCGATGATGATCCGGGCCATGCCGATCAAGCGGACAGATGCCAAGCTGATCGACTATCTGACCAAGGAAGAAGTCCGTGCCCTGCTTGCCGCGCCGAACCGTCACACGCCGGGCGGATTGCGGGACAGGGCGATGCTGCATCTTGCCTATGCCGCAGGATTGAGGGCATCCGAACTGCTCGCGGTGCGAATGGACGATTTTCCCGAAGTTTCGTTGTCCAGCGTTCGGATCCTGGGCAAGGGGCGGCGGGAGCGCGTCCTGCCGCTCTGGAAGGAGACCCAGGCCGCCATTCGCGCGTGGCTGGCTGTCCGGCCAGGCAATGTGGGGCCCGAACTGTTCCTGAACCGTGATGGTCGCCAGATGACACGGGACGGGTTCGCCTACAGGCTCAGGCAGCATGTGGCGACCGCCGAAGGCTTGGCACCCTCGATCGCCGCAAAGCACGTGACCCCGCATGTGCTGCGGCACAGCTGCGCCATGCATACGCTTCAGGCTACCGGCGATATCCGCAAGGTCGCGCTCTGGCTTGGACATACCAGCATCCAGACGACGGAGATGTATCTGCGCGCGGACCCGACCGAGAAGCTCGCACTTCTGGATGCGCATCATGCCCCGCTGATCAAACCCGGCAAATTCCGGGAACCCTCGGACAAGCTGATGCAGATATTGGCCGTCGCGACACAGAGATCCTGACTGATCGGGCAGAATTGGTGTCCCGCTATCGGCGGGGCGCTATTCCATCACATAGCCGAGCGCCCGATAGCCGGTCCGTCGTTTGGCGGCCATTCTGGCGAGGACCGGGACTGAACTGTCGACATAATCGACCACCAGCACGTCCTTCTTTTCGTCATGCCGCCGATGCAACCTGCCGACATATTGCGCCAGCGTGCCTTTCCAGGCGATCGGCATTGTCAGGAACAGGGTGTCGAGCCGGGCGTCATCGAAGCCCTCGCCGATATAACGCCCTGTCGCGAGGATCAGCCGTTCCTCATCATCATCGACATTCAGCGCCGCATGCGCGGCATTCCGGTCCTTTGCGGACATGCCGCCACGGAGTACGACGATGTTTTTCACAAATCGGGAGAGTCGTTGATGAAGATGCTCGAGGTGATCCTTCCGCTCGGTCAGTACGATCGGTGAGCGTTTGACCTCAAGCGATTTCAACACGTCATTGAAGATCAGATCGTTTCGGGCCTCATCCTCCGCCAGAGCGGCATAGATTGCGGGGATGGACGGGCGTTCGGCTATGGCGAGGGCCTCCGGCAATCTGAATCTCGTATGACGTTCCCGCGCCCGATGGTGAAGGCCGTTTTCTGCTGCCTGTGATTTGGCGCTTACCTGATGGCGTACCGGACCGCATTGCATGAAGATGATCGGGTGATGCCCGTCTTTCCGGGCGACCGTTGCCGACAATCCCGTAACATAGCGCGCCTTCGATCTGCGGGCGACAAGCTCAAAGCTTGCAGCGGACAGGTGATGGCACTCATCGACGACAAGATGACCGTAATCGGCAACGATATCGTCAACTTCGCCCTTGCGAACCAGGCTCTGGATCAGCGCCACGTCGATCACACCGGTGGGTTTGCGCTTTCCCGCGCCAATGGTGCCGATCTGCTTCGGGTCAATCTGCAGAAAGGACTTGAGGCGCTCGATCCATTGGCTAAGGAGTTCGCGACGATGAACAAGAACCAGCGTATTGCTGGCACGACGCGCGATCAGCGCCGAGGCCACAACCGTCTTGCCGAATGCGGTCGTGGCGGCAAGCACGCCGGTATCGTGTTCGGCCAATGCTTCGAACGCTCGCGATTGCTGTTGGCGAAGTTCGCCACGGAAGCAGACCGTCTCAGGCAAGCGGGTTCCGTCTTCACGCAAATCGTCCAGTTCGGCTCTCACACCGTGATCGGACAGGAACCCGACCACTTCGTCGAAGCTGCCGCGCGGCAGGGCGACGTGTCGGGGATGCAGTTCGGCACAGGACACAATGCGCGGCTTTCCGAATGTCGGCAGCCGCATCGCCTGCGCGCGATAGAATTCGGGGTTCTGGAACGCGGCCAGTCGCACCAGTTGGGCAACCATGGCCGAAGGCAACTCCGAGCGGTCGATATAGATCTGGTCGGCAATCGTTACCTTGATGGTCGGTGGAACGGGCACGTCGAGGCGTCGCGCCGTGCTGCGGCGTGACGGAGTCATCTTCCAGGGTTCGTCCGCCTGTTCGTCATCCACAGGCATGCGCACGCCCAGTATCCGCCCGGAAAGCTCGGCGGCTTCGACGAGCTTGGTCACCGCTGCCGCAGACAATCTCGGCAAGGAGGACAAATAGGCCCACTGATCGTCATACGGCCGCATGCCCGCGTCCACAAAGACGCTGTTGCCAGCCTTGCGCGCGGTGTTCTGGAGCGGCAGTGCGATCAGGTTGCCGAAGCCGCCGAGCGGCATGA
Source organism: Brucella daejeonensis (assembly GCF_014199265.1). Classification (GTDB taxonomy): domain Bacteria; phylum Pseudomonadota; class Alphaproteobacteria; order Rhizobiales; family Rhizobiaceae; genus Brucella; species Brucella daejeonensis. Next base: position 77,506 of record NZ_JACIJG010000003.1, on the reverse strand, counting down.
TATCCTGATTTGGAAACAGCCGGTCATAGGAAGCAAAACCGATTTCCGGCCGCCGCTCCATCGTTTCGGTGATCAGAACTGATCCAAACTGGCGTGCCACACGGGCAGAGACCGGTTCGGAGAAGAAGATCCAGATATGACCGCCATTTCCAGATCTCGATCGTTCCAGCGCTGCGGGAACGCCCTTTGCCCGACAGGTTTCGAGCAGCGCATTCGCGTCATCCGCCCAGGATGCCTTGTCAAAATCCGCCGCCAGAAACCAGCATGTATCACCGGATAGTAGCGGATAGACGCCGGCTACAAAATCGCCACTTCGGCCATCGCCACCGCGCAGGTGTTTTTCCATGACACTTTCGTCCGGCGGGATGAACTTCTGATGGAGGCATTCACCGCATTTGACCTTCGGTTTGCCGCATATTCCTTTCACCCATTCGTTGGCACAAGCAGGCGAATACCCCGAGCGACCGGTCTTCCTGTTGTCCCATCGCAACGGGAACACGTCAGGCCGACCGGCGAACAGGCTTCGGAACAGATCAACCTTTTCGTGCGACGGCGAAGCATTCGTGACGGAGGCGTTCTCGAAGGAGGGCTGTTTCACGGTTGGCGCGGGCTCTGCAGCAAGACGAGCCTCAAGTGCCGCCATCTCGCGCTGAAGCTCATGCCGTTCAGCATCCAGATCGGCCAGCCGCGCTCGAACCCGCGTCAGGTTTTCCTCAATATCGTTCTTGTCGGTCACGCGTGATTTCCACCCAGTCTCTTCTGTCCCGCCCAGCATAATGCGCGGAAGAGGCCGGCGTAAGAAGGTCGGCATTAAGAGTTGGAGGGGGAGTTCGTTGGGGATGTCCTTCTGCGATTGAGAGCAGAGGCATCATGATTATCCAAAGCGGAAAACCGAAAATGAATCAGAAGAACAACAGATTGAAACCCCGAACTCAGCATAACGCCGACGCGGCATATTATGTCTTATCCGGAGCTCCGGATAAAACATATTCGCGCGGCGTGATGTCGACACGGACGTCGTTCCATTCCTCGGTGGGGATCTCGGCCAGGCGCCGTTCCATCAGCGCCTCGCCGGTCGAGACGATCTGGATGACGGCGGCGTGGCCGTCGGCTAGGTCCTGCTCGATCGAGCGGATCAGCGTCGGCGTCTTCATGCTGGTCAGGAGGTGACCGAAGAAGCGCTGCTTGGCGCTCTCGAAGGCCGAGCGCGCGGCTGACTTTGCCTGCCGGTTCAGCGTCCCGTCGGAGCCGGTGATGTTGGCGGCCTGCATCGCCGCATCGAGATGATTATGGATGATGGCGAAAGCGCCGGCATAGGCATCGTAGATGCGCGTCTGCTCGGGCGTGAGCGCGTGCTCGACCAACTCATATTCGACGCCGTCATAGGAGAGCGAGCGGGCGGTATAGAGGCCGAGCGCGCGAAGGTCACGCGCGAGCACCTCCATGGCTGCCACGCCGCCATTCTCGACCGCCTCGACGAATTCGGCCCGGTTGGCGAAGGGAAAATCCTTGCCGCCCCACAGGCCGAGCCGTTGGGCATAGGCGAGGTTATGGACGCTCGTCGCGCCGGTCGCCGAGACATAGACGACGCGCGCGTTGGGCAGCGCGTGCTGGAGCCGAAGGCCCGCACGGCCCTGCTGCGAGGCGGCGACGTCGCCGCGTTCGCCCTTGCCGCCGGCGGCATTCTGCATGGCGTGGCTCTCGTCGAAGATGATCACTCCATCGAAGTCGGAGCCCAACCATTCGACGATCTGCTTGACGCGGGAAAGCTTCTCGCCGCGGTCGTCGGACCGTAGCGTGGCGTAGGTGGTGAATAGGACAGCTTCCGAGAGCGTGATGTCCTTGCCCTGCGGGAAACGCGACAGCGGCGTTACCAGCAGCCGCTCCATGCCGAGCGCCGACCAGTCGCGCTGGGCGTCCTCCAGCAGCTTGTCGGATTTGGAGATCCACACCGCCTTGCGGCGGCCCTGCATCCAGTTGTCGAGGATGATGCCGGCCGACTGGCGTCCCTTGCCGGCGCCGGTCCCGTCACCGAGCATGAAGCCTCGACGGAAGCGCACGGCGTTGGGCGCGTCATCGGGCGCGGCCGAGACGACGTCGAAAGGCTCGTCGAGCGTCCACGAACCGGCGAGGAAGTCGGCATGTGCCTCGCCGGCGTAGATGACGGTTTCGAGCTGGGCGTCAGAGAGCAGGCCATCCGGGACGATGTTTGCAGGCAGCCGGGGCCGGTAGCTCGGCCTGGGCGGCGCGACCGAGGCCATCGCGACGGATTGCACAAGCTTGGTCGGATGGGCCTGCGCCCCGGGGATACGGATCGCCTGCAATCCGTATTCTTCATAGATCGCGTCGGTGATCCGGCCGATTTCGGCAGGCGTCCACTCCACGGTCTCATAGGCGAGTTCGACGCCTTCGGGCTCGATGGACGCGGGCGTGGCGGGACGTGGCGCAGTAGTGCGCGCGAGGTTTCCGCGAACGGTCCGGGGCGTCGCGGTAGACGCCGAAGTTGCCACTGGCGGGAGGGTGGCAGTCGGACGCGGCGGAACCTGCGTCTCGATCCAGCCGAGCAGCGTGGCGACGTCGGGCGCGATGCCGGGCGAAGGGGGAAATGCCGAACGATTGTCGGTCGGCAGCTTGTCGATGACCGTCAGCCGCGTGTCGATGGTCGTGCCGTGCTTGGCATAGACCGAGCCGTCCACGGCCGCGGTGAAGACGATGCGGCCACGCTCCTGAAGCCGGACGAAGGCCGCGGCCCAAACCGGATGGTCGGGGCTGAAGTTGGCGCCAGTGATCGCCACCAGCCGCCCGCCATCGGCGAGCCGGGCCAGCGCCGAGGCGACATGGCGATAGGCGGCGTCGGCCACGCGGCCGGAGACGTTTGCCATGACGGAGAATGGCGGGTTCATCAGCACGACTGAGGGGGTGGCGTCCGGCGCGAGATGATCGTCGATCTGGGCCGCGTCGAAGCGCGTGACGGCGACAGCCGGAAACAGCGCAGCGAGCAGATCGGCGCGGGTCTCGGCCAGCTCGTTGAGGAGTAGCGTTCCGCCTGATATCTCGGCCAGTATGGCGAGCAGGCCGGTGCCAGCCGACGGCTCCAGCACGATGTCGCCAGCAGCAATGGAGGCGGCGGCCACGGCGGCGAGGCCGAGCGGCGCTGGCGTCGAGAACTGCTGTAGCGCCTGCGATTCTTCCGAGCGCCGCGTATGCGTCGGCAGGAGCCCGGCGATCTTCCCAAGAGCGGAAAGACGTACAGCCGGAGATGCGGCCTCGCGGAAAAGTGCCTTTCCGTATTTGCGCAGGAAGAGGACTGTCGCGACCTCGCAGGCCTCATAGGCGGCCCTCCAGTCCCAGGTGCCGCTGGTGTCGGACGCGCCGAAGGCCGCTTCCATTGCTGCACGGAGGATCGCGGCGTCGATGCGCTGGCCGCGTTCGAGATAATCGAGAAGCTGCTGCGCCACGCCGAGGATCGAAGACGCACGGGTGACGGGCGCGGCCGGAAGGGCCGCGGGAGGCAGAATGTTCATAGGAGCAACCTCGGGAGAGCGGAAGGGACAAGCCCGGTCGGCGCTCTCTCTCGACCGCCCGGACTCGACCCGTCCCGACCGTCCTCTTCCTCTGGTCCGCCGACATAAAAAAAGCGCCCGCGGTGCGGCCGGGCGCTTAGGGAGACAGCCGATTTCAGTCGATCGACTGGAAGATTTCGGCGGATTCCGGATGGTCTGCGGCGTAGTCGTAGAGGCGGCCATATCCTTCCGACATCGCGTCGCCCGGATATTTGAAGGAGAGATGGGAGAAGGCGAAGAGCGTCGCGATGATGCCGGCGGCGTCGGCCGACACCTCGCCCTCATAGCCGTTGGCGTCGCAGACGATCTGAAAGCGGGGCTTCGAGGTTGGCGCGAGGTATAATGGCCTACCGTCGCGCTCATAGAAGTCCCAGAGACCGCCACGATAATCGAGCGGGCTCAGACGCTCCATCAGGTGATAGACGGTCATCTCCGCCACAAGGACATGCTGGCGGCCGAAGAGCAGCGGCAGAAAGTCCATCCGGCGAGCCTCCGGTACGAGGGCGACTGCGCGCGCTGGGGAATCGTCGGTGCTGTTTGTAGTGTCGGTCATGGGGATTTCTCCGGAGAGCGGATCGGAACGAACCGGCGGCGCTCTCTCGACCGGACCGGCTCGAACCCGTCCCGGCCGTCCTCTCACTCTGGCCCGCAGCATGACCGGCTGATCGCGCGGCCTTCCGAGGTGGGGTGCGCAGCGCTACACTTCTTCATCCAGCACATGGCGGACGGCGATCCGGGTGATCGGAGACGTGTGTCCGCCCGACCAAGCGAGGTTCCGGAAGGAGACGGTGATGAAGGGAAGTGTGATCGGCAGGGTGGCCGCAGGCTGCTTCGTTGTGGGCCTCGGGGCGGGCTTTGCGCTCCGCCCGGTGATCGCACCGGGCGGCGCATCGGCCGCTGCGGTCGCGGGCGTGGCTCAGCCGACGGAAGAAGAGGCCATCGCAGCCGTCCGCCGCCACCGCCTCTTCACGGGAACGTCGCTCGCCAATGCGACGCTCAAGCTTGGTGATTGTTCGCCGGGCGGTGTCGGACCCGGCGTGACCTGTATGACGCAGCTCACGATGGACACGACCAGGGCGAACGCCACACCCCAGAACCGGCCGGTTGGTTTCGCGCGTGTCAACGGTCAATGGGAAGTGGCCGTCTGGTAGCTATCGGAGTTGGAGCTCGATAGCTGCCTTGTCGATGACCGACCAAACTTCCCGAATCTTTCCGTGTTGGTATTCGTAGAAGACGTTTTCGCAGAACGTCACTTTCCTGCCGTTCACGGGCAGGTCGAGAAAGTCGGCCTTAGGCGTGACGTCGAACCGAAGCCGGGAGGCGATGCGCTGTGTATCGGCGACCAACATCTCGATTGTGAAGCGAAGATCGGGGATCTGCTCGTAGTCGCTTTCGAGCATTGTGCGATAGCCATTGATACCAAGCGGCCTGCCGTTGTGATGAACATCGTCATGGACAAATTGGCTGAGATTATTCCAGTCCTGCTTGTTTAGGCATTCGATGTACTCGCGGTAGGTGGTTTCAAGATCGACATCGATCATCTTTGATTTACCTCACTAACGTTGATTCGACGTCTCTTCTTGTATCATATCAAGAAGGAGCGGTTTTTGATGGCCGATAGGCGCCGAATGGATCACCTTCTGCCAGATGGCCGAACGGCGTGAACATATAGTCTTCACCGTCACGGCCGACCGCGCAGATGACATGGCGCGGTTCGCCGGTTGCGGCGTCGGTGCATTCCATCAGCGCCAGATCGCCGCTTTCCGCGGCGCTCAGCAGGGTCTGGAAGTTGGCGCGGGCATGATCGGGGATCATCGCGCACCTCCCTCGGCGAGCCAACGGTCCGTGCTGGTCCATTCGATCGTGCGGCCTGTGCCGAGATCGAGCAGATGGGCACCGCCGGAGAAGCCGTCGACGACAGGGTCCGAGGCAATGCCGGCCCACTGAAACCCCCAGGTGCCGGTGAGCGCGAAGGTCTCGGCGCAGCGCGTGACGAATGTGATCAGCAATTGCGGATCGGCGGTTCCGGGGTCGCGAAGCCAGAGGCGTGTCGCGCCATACTCGGGCGTCAGCGAGAGCAGGAACGGCTCGGCGGGCGGGTCGTCGCGACCGTTCTCGGCCATCAGCGCGGTGTAGATGTCGAACGCCCGCGCGACATTGGCGAGCGAGCCGACGTCGAGGAGGCAGGAGAAGCGGGTGAGATATTCGGCCATGTCAGGCTCCTGAACGAAAAGAGCCCGGCGCGATGGCCGGGCTCGATTGAAGGGATTGCGGCGGGGCGGCTGCGGCCACCCCGCTTCTTGTGATCATTCGGCCGCGATGGCGTGGACCTCTTCGTCCTCGTCTTCGGTGACGCCTTCATCCTCGTCTCCTTCGGTGAGGAAGACCGGCAGGTCGGCCCCGTCATCCTCGCCACCCGCATCGACCTCGGGCGTGGCGGATACGTCCTCGGCCGCAAGGCGCAGGGGCTCCGGCAGCCAGCCGGTATCGGCCAGCAGGCGCTCGGCTTCCCCCGCCATGTCGCTCTTCTTCAGGTGGTCGATGAGCTGCGCGGTCTGTTCGCCCGCACCCTCGCGCACCGCTTCCAGAATACGCGGCTTGGTGACCCGCCCGAGATAGTTGCCGACCGTGGGCCGCCAGCCGACCTCGACCATGTCGAGATCCGTCGCGCGCGCCAGCCGGTCGGCCTGGGCGAGCCGCATGTCCAGCGTGTGCTGCGAGATGCCGTTGCCGCCATAGGGGTTCGGCTTCTCGTAAAGCGCGTTGACGCCATAGCTGACGCAATGAGCGAGCAGTGCCATGCGGCTCGTGTCGTCGAGCCCGGCCAGCCAGTCCCACAGCGCCTGGTCGTCGGCGGGGATGTCGCCAGCCCAGGCCTCGCCGCGCTCCTGCACCGCGCGGGCCGACGGGCTGTCCTTCAGCCCTTCATCCTGCACGGGGAAGAAGATATGATTGACGCTCGCCTCCAGCGCGCCCTTGTACATGCGGTGCTGGAAGGTGTCCGACACCAGCTTGTGCAGCAGCGCCGTCATGGCGACATGCGGGTTGTTGGCGACCGCATCGCGCAGCGCCAGGGTGCGGTGAGCGGTCAGTTCGGTGAGAAGACGATCGGGGAGCGGCTTGATCGCCTCTTCCTCCTCGTCCTCGCTGTCCGCAGGTTCGCCGCCGATGGTGATGACCGCGCGCTGTACGCGCGGATCGGTCGGATCATGCGGCCCATAGCCGGCCTCTCCATCCTCGCTGCCGTCCGCCGGTTCGGGCGCCTCGTCCTCGGGGCGGACATAGCCGCGTTCGATGTCGAGCCGGCCGTCATGGCCGATGCTGACGAAGGCGCCGGCGCGGGCGATGTCGGCGGGATCGAAGCGGACGGGACGTTCATCGAAGGCCGCAAGCGCGGTCTCGATCTCGCCGAGACGCTGATCGACCTCGTCCGGAAGTTCGTCGGCGCCTTCATACTCGGCTTCGAGCTTCTGATATTCGGCGTTCAGGGCTTCGATCGTCGCCTGCTCGTCAGCGGTCAGGTCGAGCGGCTCGCCTTTCAGCGTCCGCAGACCGTGGGTCGCGCCATAGGGGAAGCTGACGGCGACCTCAATCCACTTCCAGCCCTCGACTGCGATCGTTTCGGCTTCGGCCTTCAGCTTCTCGGCGACCAAACGGTCGAGCAGCGCCGCATCCTGCAGCCAGCCGCCATCGTCGGACTGGAACAGGTCGCGCAAGATAACGCCGCCGGCTACCTCATAGGCGTCGAGGCCGACGAACACGGCGCGCTTGTCAGAGGCGCGAACCGTAGTCTCGGTCAGCATGCGTCGGATCTGATAGGGCTCCTTCGACCAGGAATCCTTCACCGCGTCCCAGACCTGCTGCTGGCGGTCATGGTCACCGGAGACCGTGAAGGCCATGAGTTGCTCCAGCGTCATACCGTCCTCGGCATAGATGTCGAGCAGCACCGGCGAGACAGAAGCAAGCCGCAGCCGTTGCCTCACGACCTGGGCCGAGACGAAGAAGGCAGCGGCGATCTCCTCCTCGGTCATGCCTTTGGCGCGCATGTCCTGAAAGGCCCGCAATTGATCGAGAGGGTGGAGCGGCGCGCGCTCGATATTCTCGGCGAGCGAGACTTCCTCGGCGAGGATGTCGCCATCGCGTTCGCGCACGACGCAGGGGACCGGGGCGGTCTTGGCGAGGCGCTTCTGCTTGACCAGCAATTCGAGCGCGCGGAAGCGGCGGCCGCCGGCAGGCACCTCGAACATGCCTGTCTCGTTGCCCTCGGCATCGACGACCGGGAAGACGCTGATGCTCTGGATCAGGCCGCGACGGGCGATCGAGGCCGCGAGGTCCTCGATCGAGACGCCGGCCTTGACGCGCCGGACGTTGGACTGGCTGAGCACCAGCTTGTTGAAGGGGATGTCGCGCGAGGACGACAGGGTGATCTTCTGAACGGCAGTAGCCATCGGGATATACTCCGCGACGGGCGCCGAGAGCCTCTCTCTCGACCTCCAACCCGTCACGAAGCGAAGCGCCGCCCTCTTCCTCTAAAGGGGGCAGCGCTACGGTGTGGGAACGCGGATAAGGAGAAGCGTAGAGCCGGAGATACGGCAATCCGCATCTCCGGCTTTACGGAAATCAGGCGGCCCGATCGAGCAGCTTCTTCGCCTTGCCCTCCATGTCGAGGCGGGCATCCTGATGCGGCCTGTCACGCGCGACGGCGGTGATGCCCTGCACGAAGTCGAAGATGGACTCGGGCGGACGGCCTTCCTCGGCCAGCACCCTGTCGATGATCTTGCCGGTCTCGGCCTTGGAGATGCCGCGCCGACGCAGGAAGTCGGTGCGGTCCTCGTCTGTTCTGGCGACGATCCGCTCGCGCGCCGCCTTGATGCCGTTGACGAATGGCAGGGGCGAGGAGTTCGCGAAGTTCAGCAGCGCCGGGGCCGCCTCGTGCGCGAAGCGGTTGGCCGCATATTTGGAGTGGCGGATGGTGATTTGCTCGAAATCCTCCACGCCCCACAAATTGCGATTCTGGCAGACCGCGCGCAGATAGAAGCTCGCCATGCCGAGCGTCTTGGCGCCGACCTCGGAATTCCAGCAATAGAAGCCCCGGAAATAAAGGTCGGGCGATCCGTCTGGCAGTCGGCCGGCCTCAATCGGATTCAGGTCGTCGACCAGGAACAGGAAGACGTCGCGGTCGGAGGCATAGAGCGTGGTCGTATCCTTGGTGATGTCGACGCGCGGATTGTAGATCCCGGTCGACCAGTCGAGCACGCCCGGCACCTTCCAGCGGGTGTCGCCCGTGCCGTTGCCGGCAATGCGCTGGACGGCCTCGACCAATTCGTGATCGTAGATGCGGCCATAGTCCGGCCCGGTGACGGCGCGCAGTTCGACACGGCCAGTATCGGTTTCGAGCGTCTTGATCTGCTCGGCCCGATTGGAGGTCAGGCCGTATTGCAGGTTGATGGCGGCAAGTGCGGCGGGGAGCTGCCTGAGATAGGCGGCGGGAGCGCCGACCAAGCTGGCGAGCTGTCCAAAGGACCAGTGCGTTGGCGCCGTGGCCGTGTCGGTGCCCGGCAGGATCAGGGCCAGCCGTTCCGGGTCGTTGCGGTTCGCCTCGACGTGGATGAGCGCGCTCTCCACCACCCGCGTCCGGCTGCGATCGGCGCGGTCGCGCACCGATCGCGCCAACTCGGACAGCGACAGGTAGCGCTCGTCGGCCGGGCGCGAGAACCATTCGGATGAGACGCGGCCGACCCGCTCGCCCCGCCCGACATCGACCTTGTAACCGCCGCTGGTGTCACGGCGCGCATTGAGGACCTGCATATTCATGGGACCAAACTCCATGACGGGCGTCGGAGACCTCTTCTCCAACCCTCAACCCGTCACAGAAAACCGGTCCACTCTCTCCCTCTCGGCGGGGCGTTGCGGGGCAGCCGCCCCGCAGAAGGGGTCGGCAGAGACCGGTGGGCTCGGGCGCAGGGGAAGGCCTTCCCCTCCCGGTGCGGATGGTGAAGGTGATCCGAAGAGCGGTCGTCGCTGTTTGTTCAGGTCCGTTTGAGGCGAACGGGTTTCGTGGAACGCCTGCCACTTCGATCTGGCACCTTTCTTCCGCCACGAAGAATGATACAAATCCTCGGACAATAGGTCATATGATCCGAGTTTCCGTATCGTGCCGTCATCCATGTCCCAACGCCAGATCGCCCGCACCTTGCTGACCGAGCGCGGAATTTCACGCCTGGCAGAACTGCGTGAGGCTGGCGTAACAGCCGCCACCATGAGCCGGATGGAACGTGACGGCGAGGTGCTTCGGCTCGCGCGAGGACTTTACCAGCTTTCCGACGCGCCCCTCGACGTTCACCATAGTCTCGCAGAGACCGCCAAACGGATTCCCAAGGGCGTCGTTTGCCTCGTTTCCGCCCTGGCGTTCCACGGGCTGACCGATCAGCTGCCAAGGAAAGTTTGGCTCGCCGTGGGTCAGAAGGACTGGTCTCCGAAACCCGAAGGCACGCCCATTCGGCTGGTGCGTTTCACAGATCGTCTCCTGACGGAGGGGGTTGAGACCCACCCTGTCGAGAGGGTGCCCGTGAAGGTTTTCGGCGTCGCAAAGACGATCGCCGATTGCTTCCGATATCGGAACAAGATTGGCCTGTCGGTGGCGATCGAAGGCCTGCAGGAAGCGCTGCGTCAGCGCAAGACGACGCCAAGCGAGATTGCCAGCCAGACCGAGCGAGGAACGGTCGCCACGGTCATTCGGCCCTATCTCGAGGCACTGACCGCCAATGGCTAAGGAGATCGAGAATATCGGCGCCTCAGTTCGCGCCCCGCCTGTCGCAGATTGCCAAAACGAGGTGATGGTGGACCGGGCGGGCGCGGACTAGAATACTTGACCTTGGAGCTAATTAGTCATATATGATTGGTTAATAGATTTTTTCGATCATATATGGATGATTGAGATGGGCTCCCCTAAGGCGAAACCAGCACTGGAACGACTGGGCCAGGATATCCGCAACGCGCGTCTGCGGCGTGGCATCGCCGTGGCGGATCTCGCCGTGCGTGCGGGAACCTCGCCAAGTTCCATCGCCCGCCTTGAACGGGGCGATCCGGGCGTTGCCATCGGAACGCTTGCCGACGTTCTCGTTGTGCTCGGCCTCCTGGAGCGGCTCGCTGACCTGGTCGATATCCGCAAGGACGATCTGGGGCTGGCGCTGGCAGCGGAGCACGGACCGCGCAGGGGCCGCTCCTTCGCGGCAAGGCTGAAAAAGCAGAAGGCTCAGACGGAGGAGACGCAGGATCGGCAGGACGTCGTGGACCCTGACGGGGCTTCCTTCTGATGGCCGATTTCGTCGCCCATGTCGCGCTTGGCGAAGGCCGGACATCGGTGGGCCAGTTGCGTTTCACCCATGCCGGGCCGCGTCAATTCTCGACCTTCGCCTATGGCGCCGAATGGATCGAGAATCCGCGCGCCTTCGCCATACAGCCCGATTTCCCTCTCGAGGCCGGCCCATTTCACACCTCGGGGCAGCCCGGCAACATGCGCGACGCTTTGGCGGGCGTTTTCGCCGATGCGGCTCCGGACAGTTGGGGACGAAGGCTGCTCGAACGCGCCTACGGCAATGGTCTCAGCGAATTCGAGTATATGACGCTTTCCGACGATACCTGCCGCCAAGGCGCGCTACGCTTTCTTGATGACAAGGGCGAGGTCATTTGCGGCAAGGCGGCGGACGCCGTTCCGCGTCTGGTCGATCTCGAAACCATCACGGCGATCGCGCGGGCCTATGAGCAAGGCAAGGAAATCTCGCCCGAGGAGATGCAGGCGCTGGCCGGCGCGGGCGGCTCCGGCGGCGCTCGCCCCAAAGCCAATGTCAGGGACGGTGATCTACTGTGGCTGGCAAAGTTCACCTCGGTCCACGATCAACAGCCGATCGAGCGGGTCGAGGTCGCGACGCTGCGCCTGGCGGCGGCTTGCGGTATTCGAACACCCGCGACACGATTGGAACTGGCGGACACGCCGTTTCCGGTCGCGCTGATCCAGCGGTTTGACCGGCGTGGGGCCGCACGGATTCCCTACATCTCCGCGCGCACCGCGCTCGGCAAGACGGGGGTGGAGCTGGGCTCCTATACCGAGATCGTCGATTTCATGCGGTCTCATTCATCCGACCCCATGGCCGACTTTCGCGAGCTCTACCGGCGTCTGATCTTCACGATCCTCGTGTCCAACAAGGACGATCACCTGAAGAACCACGGCTTCCTCTATGTGGGGGCGGGTCAGTGGCGCTTGTCGCCGGTGTTCGACGTGAACCCGGCGCCAGATCGCAACCCGCATCTCGAAACTGCGATCCTTGAGGGCGGAGCCCATGATCGGTCGATCAAACTCGCATTGGAAGCCTGCGCGTTTTTTGAGATTCCCGAGGCCGAGGCTCGAGAGATTATCCGGGTAATGGCGCTGCGCATTTCGGACGGATGGCGGGAAGCCTTCAGACAGGTTGGCGTTTCTGGCGCGCTGGCGCGTGACTATGAGGCTGCTTTCGTCGGCGCTGAGATGGAAACGGCGCACGTTCTTTAAGTCATATTTGACGTATAAGATCCGATAATTCATCAAAAATGATCGACATCAAAGGCCGATCCGCCTCATGAACTCTGGTTGCGCTGCTTCAATAGTCATGGGACGAACCCGAGAGCCATGAAGCCGGGCGCCGTACTCAAGGCTTCAAAAAAGGAAAGCACGAAGCTGACCGAAGCACCGGCTCCGGGCATGGGCGAGGACAATACCGGCACGCGCAACATCGATGTTGCCGGCGGTGCCGTGACCGTCTATGGCCGCAATGTGCCGGAAGGCTATCAGGTGAAGGCGCTGGATGGCATCGTTCCGCTCGACAAGAACCAGTCCTTCGTCATGCAGCGCATCCTGCCGCCGGGCGAACACGATGTGGACGTGGCTGTGCTGGGTCAGGAAAAGGGCAGCGCCCTCGACTTCAGCCGCCAGATCAATATCCCGGATAACGACTGGTTCTATGTCGGCCTTGCCGATCTCACCATCGGCAAGCGCATGGGTGACGACGGGATCGAAGATGTGCGCCCCGGCGAATATGACGAGGTTTATACCAAAGGACGGCTTGCCTTTTATGTGAAGGGCAAGATCAAGGGGAAATATCTTCTCACCGCAGCGGCGGACAGTCGCGAAGGCGAGATCAGGGATATGTTCCGCGGCCTCGACGACCGGGATCCACGTAGTTTGCTGCGCCGTATCGACCCGGACGCCTACTATCCGGTCTATGGCGATGACTCGACCATTCTCGAAGATGCGCCGACCAACGGAAAATTCTATGTGCGGCTGGATCGTGGACCGAGCCACGTGATGTGGGGCAATTACAAGGCTTCCATCAAGGGCACGGAATTCATGCGTTCGGAACGCGGGCTTTATGGCGCAAGCGCCGTCTATAATTCCGAGGAAGTGACCTCTTTCGGAGAGCGCAAGACGGAAGTGAATGTCTATGCCGCCCAGCCGGACACGCTGCCGCAGCGCGACGAGTTCCTCGGCACCGGCGGTTCGGCCTATTTCCTGAAGCAGCAGGATATCACCACCGGCTCCGAAACGCTGACGGTGGAGGTGCGCGATCAGGTGACCGGCGAGGTCAAGGAACGCCGTACACTCATCTATGGAGAAGATTACACGCTCGATTACTTGCAGGGCGTCGTCATCCTCAAGCGTCCGCTGTCGTCTTCGACCGGAACCGGCGGGGCGATCCGCGAGGGTGCGCTCGGCGGTAACCGGGCCTATCTCATCGCGCAATACGAGTTCACCCCTGCCATTGGCGAGGTGGATGGCTATGTTTACGGCGGGCGGGCGCAGCACTGGTTTGACGACAAGGTGCGCGTCGGCGTTACCGGCATGAACGAGACGACCGGGGAAGCCAACCAGCAGGCCGTCGGCGCGGATATCACCATCCGCCATTCGGAAAAGACGTTCCTTGAGGCGGAAGTTTCCCGTTCCAAGGGGCCGGGTTTCGGCCTGTCGCGTTCGACCGACGGTGGCCTTACGCTGAGCGATGTCACGACAACCGGCACGCGTGACCGTGCGGCGATGGCGTGGCGAACGAAGGGCCAGATCGATCTGGAGGACATAACCAGAAGCGGCATCAAGGGCACGGTCGGCGGTTATTATGGGGAAAAGCAGGCAGGCTTTTCAACGCTTGCCGAGCAGGCGTTGGTGGATGAACGCATCTGGGGTGCTCATGCGGATATAGAACTGACGAAGGACACCGATCTCAAGTTCACCTACGACGATTACAGGGAAGGGCGCGATTACGACGAATTCTACGAGCGCGAAACCGGAGGCCGCACCAAACGCAAGGGCGAGGCGACGGTCAGTCATCAGTTCAATGAATACTGGAAGGCTTCCTTCGGCATTTCCTATACGGAACTGCGCTCGCCCATCGCGGTCTATTCCGGCAAGAGCGGCTATGACGGCGAAAGGCTGGACGCCGGTGTCCGGCTCGACTATGCGCCCGATGCCGACCATAAATATTATGTCTTCGGTCAGGGCACGCTATCACGCGATGGCGACGTGCGCCGCAATGACCGGCTGGGTGTCGGCACGAAATATCAGTTGACGGAGAAGATCGGTCTCGAAGGCGAGATCTCCTACGGCAACAGCGGGCTGGGCGGACTGGCGGCGATCAACTATTCGCCAACCGCGTCCGACAATTACTATTTCGGCTACCGGCTCGACCCGGATCGCGCCTTCGACCTCGACCGCAGCTACGATCTCGACGGTGTCGACAAGGGGACTTTCGTTCTCGGGATGCGGCGCAAGCTCGACGATACGCTTTCGACCTATGCGGAGAACAATTACGACCTCTTCGGTCGTCGCATGTCGCTCACCAAGACTTATGGCGTGATCTATACGCCGGACAAGGTCTGGACCGTCGATGGCGGCTTCGAGGCAGGCTCGGTGGAAGACGATACGGTTGATCCGGACACCGGCGCGGAACGCTCCGATTTCGACCGCAAGGCGATTTCGCTCTCGGTCGGTTACAAGGACGAGGAGCGGGGCATCAACGCCCGCATACGCGGCGAGGCCCGCTTCGAGGAATCCGATGACAGCAGCCGCGACCGCAATACCTATCTGTTTGCGACGGGTCTTTCCTGGAAGACCAGCGAGGATTGGCGCCTGCTGGTCAATGTGGATGCCGTTCTTTCGGAGTCCACGGGCGATAGTTCGTTCCGTGACGGCGATTACGTCGATGCTTCTATCGGCTATGCCTATCGCCCGGTAGACAACGATCGGCTGAATGCGCTGTTCAAATATGCCTGGGTCTACGACCTTCCCGGCGAAGATCAGGTCAGCGCGATTACCGGCGACGAATATGGTCCGGCGCAGCGCAGCCATATCCTCTCGGCGGACTTCACCTATGACCTGATGCCGTGGCTGTCGGTCGGCGGCAAATATGGCATGCGTTACGGTCAGGTTCGGGAACGGCAGATGGACGGCGACCGCAAGGAATTTTCCGACTGGTATACGTCATCGGCTCATCTCGGCATTGTCCGAGCCGATCTTCATGTCGTGAAGAACTGGGATGCGCTGCTTGAGGGCAGGGTCATGCATATGCCGGAAGCAAAGACCACCGATTACGGCGCATTGCTGGCCGTCTATCGTCATGTGGGCGAGAACTTCAAGGTTGGTGCTGGCTATAATTTCGGCGCCTTCTCCGACGATCTGCGCGACCTGACCCTTAATGATCGCGGTGTGTTCCTGAACGTTATCGGAAAATTTTAAAGCGTGTTTCCCAAAAGCGGGAACAGGTTTTAGGATTGGATATACGCAAAAAGACAAAACGCCGATCTGATTCAATCAGATCGGCGTTTTGTTACCTGCTGAAATTTGCGTTTCACTTTACCGGAAGTCGTTCCCGATCATCGCTGCCCGGCTGCGGCTTCCCGGCGAATGACGGCTGCCATTCCTTCCGAGAGAATAGTGGAAACCATGTCCCTTAATGCCGAACCGAAACCACCGCCCGTCAATGCCGGGGGAAGAATATCCGGGCAGACATTCGCGACCGCACGCACGATTTCGTCCGCTGTCGCCGCATTGCGCAGGGCGTCCTGCAATTCCACCGCCTTTGGATCGTTTATCGGCATGGACTGGTCGTCGCGGTCCCTCTGGGCCAGATAAGCGAGCCAGGACGCAAGCGCGAATACAAACGGGGCCTGTGGTCCCCCGGCATTTAGCGTTTCCAGAGCGGGAGAGGTGATGCGCTGGGGAAGTTTCTGTGTCCCGTCCATGGCAATCTGCGCCGTTGAATGGGCTATGGCCGGATTGGCGAACCGTTCCGCGAGGGCTGTGGCATAGGCATCGAGGTCGATGGCCAGTCCCTGAACAGTCGATGCAGCCGCGACAAGGTGACGGCGAACGAGCAAGGCATGATCCGCATCCGCCATGACGTCGCGAACGAAGGTCTTGCCTGAAAGCTGCCCGCTATAAGCAAGCATCGAATGCGCTCCGTTCAGCATGCGCAGTTTCATGCTTTCATATGGAGCGACATCGTCGACGAACAGGGCGTCCGCGCATTCCCATTCCGGGCGTCCGGCGCAGAATTTATCCTCGATCACCCACTGGCTGAAAGGCTCGGTCTCGACAGCGGCGCGGTCTTCATAACCCGTCAGCTTTGCGGCCAGTTCAGCCGTGTCGGCGGTCGATGCCGGGGTGATGCGATCCACCATCGTGGAGGGAAAGGTCGCCCTGTCCGCTATCCAGCGCGAAAGGGTCTCACCTCCGGTTTCGTCGGCGAAGGCAAGCACGGCGTTGCGCAGTTTCTCGCCATTGTGCGAGAGGTTGTCGCAGCTCAGCACGGTGAATGGCGACAAGCCGTCTGCCTTGCGGCGGGAGAGGGCGGCCACGATGAGACCGATCACGCCGCCCGGCGTTTCAGGGTCTGCAAGGTCGGCGGCGACCGCGGGATGATTGCGATCAAGTTGCCCGTCGCTCGTGATGCCATAACCCTTTTCCGTCACCGTCAGGCTGACGATGCGGCATCCGGGCGACGTCATCGCGTCCAGCGCATCCCGGCTCGCTGCCGGGCCGGACAGCACCCGTTCCAGCGCACCGATCACGCGCGCTTCCGTCACGGGGCCGCGCGTGATGATGGTATAACGCCCGTCTTGCGGGTTCAGGCTTTCGGCAACCGCCGTTCCACGCAGCGACACGCCAACGACCCGCCAGTCGCCGCCTTTACGTGCGAGAACGTCATCGGTATAGGCCACGAGATGGGCGCGGGCGAAATTGCCAAGCCCTAGATGGACGATGCCCGATGCATGATCTTCCGGGCGATAGGCGGGCCAGATGGCCGTTGCTCCGGTCGTGGCATGTGCGGATAATCGTGTCATTCAGCAACTCCGACAGCCGGATGGGAAAGGGCGGTCATGATCCCGCGCAGCTCAGCCAGACCTTTCAGACGGCCAATGGACGGATATCCCGGCTGCGCGCTGCGGTTCAGGTCATCGAGAATGTCCTGGCCGTGGTCGGGACGCATCGGAATCTGCCAGTCGGTCCGGCCCGCCGTCTTGCGGCGGGTTTCCTCGGCCAGAACTGCTGCGATCATCGCAACCATGTCCGTATGGCCTTCGAGATGGGCCGCCTCGTGGAACGAACCACCGAGATAAGGCTCTTCGAGCGCCACATTGCGCAGATGCAGGAAATGCACCCGGTCGCCCAGACGCTTCATCATGCCCGGCAGATCGTTGTCGGCACGCGCGCCCAGCGATCCCGTGCAGAGGGTGATGCCGTTCGCCGGAATGTCTACCGCATCCATCACCGCCTTGTAATCGGCTTCCGTGGACATGATGCGCGGCAGGCCCATAAGCGGGAACGGCGGATCGTCGGGATGGCAGCAGAGACGCACGCCGAGTTCTTCGGCAAGCGGGCTCACTTCCGCCAGAAAATCGATCAGGTGACCGCGCAGGCGCTCCGGTGAAATATTGTCGTAGTGGGCAAGGTGAGCCTTCACGTCGTCCATCGACATGCGTTCGGCGGCGCCGGGCAGACCGAACACGACATTGCCGGAAAGTTCCAGTCGTCGTGCTTCCGACATCTGCGCGAAACGCTTGCGGGCAGCTTCGATAAGCGCGGGGTCATAATTTTCCGATGCCCCCTTGCGCTCAAGCAGAAACAGGTCGAACGCGGCGAAATCGAGGGCGTCGTAGCGCATGCAGGTCGCCCCGTTGGGCAGACGATAGGCAAGATCGGTGCGCGTCCAGTCGAGGATAGGCATGAAATTGTAGCAAATGACCTCGATGCCTGCGTTCCGCAGATTTCGCATCGACGTTTTCCAGTTAGCGATATGCGTCTTCCAGTCGCCCGTCTGGCGTTTGATATCTTCTGAAACCGGAAGGCTTTCGACGACTTCCCATTTCAGTCCGGACGGCTCGCCGTTTTTCATCCGGGCGATTTCGGCCTGCCGTTTTTCAATCTCGGCCGGTGACCAGACCGCGCCGGTCGCGACATGGTGCAGAGCGGTGACAACACCTTCCACGCCAGCCTGTAGCATGTCATCGATGGATACAAGGTCCTTGGGACCAAACCAGCGCCAGGTCTGTCTCATATTGTCGTCTTTCTGTTTTCAGGGTTGCGCTGATGCGTCAGCGAAGCGAATTTGAACCTTGACGGACCGGGAACGATCCGTGGCCGCGCGAAAGGCGGCCAGGGCTTCGGTCATGGGAAGCGTCGCGGTGATGATCGGTTGCGGGTCGATGGCTCCTGACCCGATAAGCCGTACCGCGTCCGCGAATTCGGCATCGAAACGCTGCGAGCCGACGAACTGGATTTCCTTGCCCACCATGACGTTTAGAGGCATCGCGGTTGGTCCGGCCACCCCGACCTGCACCAGCGTGCCGAGCGGTTTCAGGCAGGAGATCGCATCGTTGATGGCGGGTGCCGCAGCCGAACATTCGAACACGAGATCAACCTTGCCCTTGCCTTCCTGCCAGGGGGCGAGCGCTTTCGGATCTTTAGCGGTATTGACCGTGTGATCGGCGCCCATTCGGGCGGCGACGCCCAGGGTCGCGTCCTGAATGTCGGTCACGATGATTTCGGAGGCACCGCGCAGCCGTGCAACCGCCACGCAAAGCGCGCCGATGGGACCCGCGCCTGTCACCATGACGATCTTGCCTGCGAGACTGCCCGCAATCGCTTCGCCGCGATTGGCGGCATGAAGGCATACCGCCAGCGGTTCCGAACAGGCTGCTGCCCCCGGATCGATCCCGTCCGGCACGGCAAAACACTGCTCGGCCGCGATCACGATCCTGTCGCGGAACATGCCCTGTTCATGCGGCAGATACATCGCCGATCCCTTGAAGCGCATCGCGCTGCAATGACGCGGCAAGCCCTGCTGGCAGAAACTGCACGTACCGCAGGGCTGCGACGGGTTCATTGCAACGAGCTGACCGGTTGCGAAGCCTGTCACGCCTTCACCGAGCGCCATGATGCGCCCGGACGCCTCGTGGCCGAGAATGATCGGCTCCCGCACGCGGATGGTGCCGATGCCGCCCTCCAGCCAGTAGTGCAGATCCGATCCGCAAATTCCGGCTGCCTGAACGGCAATCAGCACTTCGCCCGGACCCGGAGCGCCGAGAGAACGGCTTTCGATCCTCAGATCATCCTGTGCGTGAAGGCAGATCACGCGGGTGTTCGACGTTTCGTTCATGGCAGCCTCAGGGCATCAGAGTGTCGGGCAACCATGTCGCCAGAGGCGGCATATAGCTGACCATCAGCAGTACGATCAAATTGGTGACGAGATAGGGGATGATTGCCCTGATCACCGGCGAGAGGGGTAATCGCGCGACATTCGACGCGACGAACAGGCAAACGCCGACGGGCGGCGTCGTCAGGCCGATCATCAGGTTGAGAACCGCAAAACAGGCGAAATGGATGGGGGCGATGCCGACGGCCATGGCCAGAGCCTGCAACGGTACGAACAAAATGATGAGTGCCGCGATCGTCTCCATGAACATGCCGACGAACAGAAGCAGGATATTGATCAGCAGGATGACGAGAAACCTGTTGTCCGTAAAGGAAAGCACGGCATTGGCCAATGTCTGCGGGATGCGTTCCGCAACCAGAATCCAGCCGAACACATTGGCGGTGCCGACCAGCACGAGAA
Organism: Brucella daejeonensis; assembly: GCF_014199265.1. Classification (GTDB taxonomy): domain Bacteria; phylum Pseudomonadota; class Alphaproteobacteria; order Rhizobiales; family Rhizobiaceae; genus Brucella; species Brucella daejeonensis. Next base: position 57,804 of record NZ_JACIJG010000003.1, on the reverse strand, counting down.
TGCCGGCGGAGCTTATCGCGCTGTCGATGATGATCTTCGGAATGCGGTTTACCGGCAGTTCCCGGTAAACGAACAGACCGACGACCGCCGCATAAAGGCACGCGACCACGGCCGTTTCGGTCGGCGTCGTGATGCCGATCAGCAGCCCGCCCACGATGAGGGCGGTCATTGCGATTGCCCAGATGGCGCCGACGAACGACGACAGCAATTCGCCGATCCCCTTCCAGTCCTCGCGGGGGAATTTCTTCTTCCGGGCGATGAAATAGGTCGTCACCATCATGGCAAACCCCATCAGCAGGCCGGGGATGGCGCCTGCAAGAAACAGTTTCCCAACCGAGAGGCCGGAAAGCGACCCGACGATAATCATCGGCACGCTTGGCGGGATCATGGGGCCGACGGTCGATGAGGCGGCGGTGACGGCGGCGGAAAAATCGGCAGGATATCCGACCTTCTTCATGCCGGGGATCATCATGCCGCCAACGGAAGCCACGTCGGCGACCGCTGTTCCGGAGATGCCGCCGAAGAGCATGGAGGCCGCGATATTGGCTTGGGCAAGACCGCCGCGCATCCAGCCCACAAGGGCATTTGCGAAGCGAATGATCCGTTCGGTGATGCCGCCGGAATTCATCAGGTTGCCGGCAAGGATGAAACCCGGAATGCAGAGCAGGACGAAGCTGTCCATCCCGGCATACATTTTCTGGGGGATGACAACCAGCGGAATGTCCGCGAACAGAAGATAGGCCATGGAGGAGAGGCCCAGTGTCACGGCCACGGGCAGGCCAATGGCAAGGCCCAGCACGAATGTGCCAAGGAGCAGGGTCAGACCCATCAGATTTCCTCCGAATTGGGGATGGGGCGCCCGTCATGGCGACCTGACAGCATTTCGGCGATGCGCATCAGCGCCCAGAGACCCAGGGCAACGAAAAGAACGAGTTGCGATGCATGGATAAAGTCCATGCGCCATCCCAGAGACGGGGCGGTCTGGCGGCTGCCGATCATCGTGTAGTCCCATGCCGCGGGTAGAAGAACAGCCGCAAATATTACCGTCAGCGCAGCGCTGATCAGTCTCAGGAGCCAGGGAAGGCGACCCGGCAGGCTTTCACAGAGGAGGTCGACATTGACCATGTCGCCGCTGCGCAGGGCAAGGCCCGCGCCGAGCGCACCGATATAGAGCAGGCAAAATCTGGTGAGTTCCTCGGTCCAGACCGGCGCGCTGCTCAGGAACGTACGCGCATAGACCTGCAACAGAACCGCACCGATCAGCACGAGAAATGCCGCAAGTATCAGAAGGCGGCATAGGCCTTCCAGCCCTTTGAATGCTTTTGTCATGGTATCCTCGATGGAGGAACTGCCGGAGCGGGTCCGGCAGCTCCGCTATCTCAGTCGTTGAAAACCTGCTCGACCAGCGGACGGATTTCCTGCGGTACGGAGGCGATGACGGCGTCACGCGCCTTGGCGGCGAAGGCAGCCTGATCGACATCGACAAATTTTACGCCTCGGCCTTCCAGATCGGCGACCAGCGATTTTTCGTCGGCGACGAACAGTTCGCGTTCATAAGCCTGCGTGACCTTGGCAGCTTCCTGCAACGCGGCCTGATCGGCCTCCGACAGCTTGCTCCAGCTCCGTTCCGATATAGCGAGATAAATCCAGGAGCGGACGTGTTCCGTTTTGTTTATGACCTTCTGGACTTCATAGAAACCGCCCGACTTGAAGAGGGCGAGCGGGTTTTCCTGCCCCTCGATAGTGCCATTCTGAAGCGAGGTGAAAACCTCCGAGAAGGCCATCGGCGTCGGGTTCGCCCCGAGCGCCTGCCATGCCGCCACGAAGATCGGCACATTCGGCACGCGAAGCTTGAAGCCCTTCAGGTCTTCGGGCTTGCTGATTTCGCGGTTGGCCGACAGATTGCGGGGGCCGCGCGCAAAATAGGTCAGCGGACGGATACCCGCCTTCTCGATGATTTCCGCCTCGATCTCTTTGCCGATCTCGCCGGAAGCGACCTTGTCCATGTGTTCAAGCGATTTGTATGCATAGGGCAAAGCCAGCAGCGCCGCCTTCGGCGCCCAGTTCTGCAGGCTTTCGCCGGTAATCGTCATATCGGCTGTGCCAAGCTGCATTCCGTTGATGACGTCGATTTCCTTGCCGAGCGATTCATTGGGATAGACTTCGACGGCGACGCGCCCTTCGGTACGCGACTTGACCTCGTCCGCGAATTTGAGCGCCGCCTTGTGCCAGATGTTTTCCTCATTTGCGAGGTGGCCGAGCTTGAGCGTGACCTCCTGTGCAAGCGATGTGCCGCCCATGACGGCAAGAACCGCGCAGGTTGCCGCCAGACGCGTAAGACTACGAAATTTCATTCTTTCCTCCTCCCGATGATGTCTTTGCTGTTGCTGTGTGCCCTACAGGAAATATTCGGCCCGAACGGCATCGCCTTGCGCGACAGCGCGATCAGGGCGCAATGCAGCGTAAAGCTGATCCACCACACTGATGTGCTTCTGTCGCAATGATGGGCTTTGCATGAACTGACTCCTCATCAACCTGCTTATGCCATACTACCATACCAGTCAACATCGAAATGCGCGGACTTCAAATCAGACAGGTTGCCTGGCTGGAGATTGCGTTACGCTGAGGTGTAGGGGATCGATGTGCGGCGCCTTGGTACAAGGATGCGGAGGCCGCTCCCGTGCCTGGGGGCGTGCCTTGGGGGCGGCGCGGCAGATATGCGCTCTATTCACATGGTTTGATGTGAATGGGGACGGCCTCGGCCTTGCCCAGTTCTATGCATTTCTGTTCGGCGCAGAAGGTCCATCCCCCGCCGGTCTTGCCGGATGCTGCGAGAACGATTTCCTTCCGGGGTGGAATGTTCGGGTGATAGCGGTACCAGCCGTTTTCGAGAACGGCATCTTCTGGCGGGTCCATGCCGGCGCCAGACCCTTTGATGCGCGCCTCGGCAAGAACCAGCCCCTCATGCGTAACGCTCCAGTATTCCTGCCACGGAATTTTCTCGACGCTATGGGTCCATGAGAGGATGAAGCTGGCGGCAGCTATCTTCATGATGCCGCCAGCCGTTGCAATACAGACAGGCATCAGTCCGCCGCCGTGACGGCGGACTGACGCGATTTCCAGAAATGCCAGGCAAGGAAGGCAGCGCAGGCAGCGAAGCCCAACTCGTCGCTGTATGGATAGGTGGCAAGCATGAGCGCTATGGCAGCAAAGGCCCAGGCGCGCTCCCACAGCTTGAGCGGCGTGCGCAGGTGGCCGATAACCGATGCCCCCCACAAGAGAATGCTCAGCAGCGCTTTGATCAGCATATAGACGAAGGCCAGCCAGAAACCGAATTTTTCGGCCAGGGGGCCGCCTTCCTGAAGCATGATCACCGGCTCATAGACAGCCATGAAAGGCACGGCAAAGCCCGCCACCGCGATGGAGATTGCCTGTACCCCGATCTTCATGCCCGATTCCCGCGCGATGGGTGCTGCGGCGAAAGCAGCAAGGGCGACCGGCGGCGTAAGGTCGGCCATGATACCGAAATAGAAGACGAACATATGCGAAACCAGAAGCGGCACGTCTAGATGGAGAAGCGCAGGTCCGGCTATCGAGGATGTGATGATATAGTTCGGGATCGTCGGGATGCCCATGCCGAGCACGAGGCAGGCAAGCATGGTGAGGATCAGCGAGAAAAACAGCGAATTTTCGCCAACGGTGACGATCACACGGGCAAATGTCGAACCCGCGCCGGTCAGTGCCAGAACCCCGATGATAACGCCTACAAGGGCGCAGGCGACGCCCACCGGCAGCGCATTCTTGGCGCCTTCTCCGAGGCTTTGCAGGCAAAGGTTCAATGTCTCGCGTCCGCCGCGTATCACGAAGTTTATCGCTACGAGGAGAGCGACGAGAACGATGATCAGCGTAATTCCGCGCAATGCATAGCCGAAGACGTTGAATGTGGAGCCGAACGCGGCAGCAGACATCACGCCGAGCGCGACCCAGAACAGAACTCGCAAGGGCAGCGACATGCTGCCGGAAATCGGTACGCCGAGAATGATCAGCGCGGTGAGACTGAGGCCGACGGTTCCCGCGAAAAGCGGCGTATAGCCCGAGAAGAGGAGCCAGACCAGAGCAGCAAGAGGCAGGACGAGAAACCAGCGCTTGCGGATGGCATCGAGCGCACTTGGCATCTCGTTCTTGTCGAGGCCCTTCATCCTGAGGCGGCGCGCTTCCAGGTCAACCATTACAAAGACGGTGATGAAATAGAGAACTGCCGGAACAATCGCGGCCTTGACGACTTCCACATAGGGAAGGCCGAGCGTTTCGGCCATGATGAAGGCCACGGCGCCCATGACGGGCGGCATGATCTGCCCGCCCATCGATGCCACTGCCTCGACACCGCCGGCAAAGGCGGGACGAAAGCCGGATCGCTTCATGAGCGGAATTGTGAATGCGCCGGTCGTCACAACATTGGCGACACCGGAGCCATTGATCGTTCCCATCAGGGCGGACGAAATCACCGACACCTTGGCAGGTCCGCCGCGTGAGGAGCCGACCGTTCCCATGGCAATGTCGTTGAAAAGCTGGATCATGCCTGCGCGTTCGAGAAACGCACCGAACAGGATGAAGAGGAAAATATAGCTCGACGAAACATAGATCGGCGTGCCGTAAATCCCCTCGGTTCCAAGAAAGAGAACCTCGACCACCTGTTCGAAATCATAGCCGCGATGATTGAACGGGTGCGGCAGATATTGGCCGAACAGGCCGTAAGCCAGAAAAATTAAGCAGATGAGCGGCAAGGTCCAGCCCATCATCTTCTTGCCTGCCCAGAAGACGAGCGCGACAACGAGAATGCCGATGACGATATCCGGCGTATTGGGCTCGCCAGCGCGGATCACCAGATCTTCGTAGAAGAACCAGTGATAGAGACTGAGCGCGAAAGCGATGACAGCGGCGCACCAGAAGACGGCGCGCTTCGCGAAAGCCGTCGACGCATTGGCGTAAAGGCCGAACAGCAGCAGAAGAAGAAAGCCGACATGAACGGAGCGAACGACCTGGCTCGGCAAAGGCGAATAGGCTGAAGTCCAAAGCTGGAAAACGGAAAATGCCACAGCTATGGCGAACAGGATTCTGGCGCCATAACCTGCGCCCCAGCCGGGGATATGTTCAGCCGATTCTACGGCGGAGTTCTGGCTCTCACTCATAAACGAACTTTCGTCGGGTCAGTCATCTGATAAAAATCGAAGAGCGCCCGGGTAGGTGCTACCCGGGCGTTTGCCGTGTGGACAGGCAACAAATCTCTCGGCACATGCCGGAGATTATTCGATGCCCTTTTCCTTATAGTAACGCATTGCGCCGGGATGGATCGGAACCGGTGAAACGATCGTGCTCTTGTCGAGCTTGATCGCCTTGGCCGATGCATGAGCGGCAGCCAGCTGATCGAGATTCTCAAACAGGCGCTTGGTCATCTGATAGACCAGCTCTTCGTCCATGTCCGGACGCACGATCAGATAATTGATCACCGAAGCGGTCACGACGTCCTTATCCTGCCCGCTATAGGTGTTGGCGGGGATCGTGTTGACCTGATAGGGAGAGCCGATTTTCTCGATCACCTCTGCCGGAACCTCAACCACATTGATATCCACCGAATTGGCAAGATCGCGCAGCGAGGCGACGCCAAGGCCCGAAGATTGCAGGGTGGCATCCAGTTGCCGGTTCTTCATCAGTTCGACCGATTCCGCGAAGGGCAGATATTCGATCTTGCCGAGGTCGTCGTAGGAAAGCCCGGCGGCTTCAAGTATGGTTCGCGCATTCAATTCGGTGCCGGATTTGGGCGCTCCGACGGAAAGCCGCTTCCCTTTCAGGTCGGCCAGCGTCTTGATGCCGGATTCCTTCGAGGCAACGATCTGGACATAGTTCGGATAGATCGCGGCCAGAGTGCTGAGATTGGTGAGCTTCTTCTTGAAACCCGCCGCCTCGTTGCCTTCATACGCATTGCGCAGGGAATCCCCGAGCGTGAACGCTACTTCTCCACGTCCACTGTTGATCAGGTTGATGTTTTCAATCGACGCTTTGGTCGCCTGAACCGACGGACGCACATCGGGGATGTCCGAGTAAATCTTCTCCATGGCAACGCCAAGAGGATAATAAACGCCGCTCGTGCCGCCCGTCAGAATATTCACGAATTCTTCGGCCTGCGCCTGAGCCGCACCGAGAACGAGCCCGAGCGCTGTCGCCAGGGACACCGCCACTTTCCTGTTAAAAAAATACATGTTTCCTCCTCACTTCAATAGCCGCTATCGCAGCGCAATGGCTATGGCAAAGCGGTGAATTGACAGACCGCCTCTTCACCGAAACCCCCATATATCCGCCTCCTGAATCGGCTGAAACCTACAGCATGATCCTAAGAATCCAAAATGTTTTTGGGGGTTATTATTTTTTTCCGGAGAATCCTTCAAATGCTGGCGAACGGGAGAAGAAAGGCTTCGGCAAGCGCCACGAAGTCTGAGTGCCTGTTCCAGAAATCGCCATGAGTGGCCGCAATTGGCAATCTGCTGCCTCCCGGCACCCGAAAATCACCATTTCGCATGCATAGGCCGCTTTTCGATTCAGGTTCGGGGTTCCTGCAATGGAGTATCGGTTCGTGTGAACAGAATTTTGGTTGACCTCAAGAAAGTAGTGGCGATTGATTTTTTATAATAAGTGATGCCTAAATAAAGAGATTATTAAATATATCCACATTTTTACAATAACAATATGTATTGATGGTGTCTAATGTTTATGATAATTTTTCAATCCTGTCTTTTTTATAGGATATGCAATCCATTGAGGGATTCGGCTTTAGAGCCTGAATCAAAAAGCGGCCTATGTGTGCGAAAATGGTGATTTTCGAGTACCGGAGCACAATGTACTGGACGTACATGAGCACCGGAACGCAAGAAATTGCCATTGCAGCCACTCATGGCGACTTTCGGAACAGGCTCTTGTATCTGGTGAATTGGTGAGAACTGATAGCACCGCTTGATTGGAAGCGGCGTTACATTCCTGCCCGCAAGGGGAAGGAAACTGTGCGGGAAGAATTTTTACTGCGGAAGGTGACTTCTATTATAGTTGAACAAGATTGGCGCGCCGTATTTGCAGTGAGAAAATTCCGCGCAGTTCCTCTCTCGGGGTGAACCGTGCGGGCTGTCTCCATGTCGTCGAGAACTTCCTGAAGGAGCGGAAGTAACAGATGGCAAACCAGATAATATCTTCCCGGCGAGGGAGAGTAGTCATTATCGGTTTGTTGCTCGCGCTGGTCGGGACCGTGGTTCCCATGGCTACGATGAGCTGGGTCTCCTATCACCTTGCAAGTCAGAAAGAACTGTCTCTTCTTTCGCAGATCGCTGAGCGAGCAGTTTTCCGCGCAAGGACGACCTTTCAGGATGCCCGGCAGGTGATGGAGGTGATGATACATGCGGACTTGCCTCCCTGTTCGGGAGAGCACATCGCGCTGATGCGCAGCCAGACGATCAATACCCCGGCCGTGGAAGAAATCGGCTATTTCGAAAATGGTCTTCTGAAATGTACTTCATGGGGCGTGACAACGCAGCATGTCGAAGGCCTGCCGGCCGACTTCACTACCCCGGACGGCTTGGGTGTCGTCTTGCGCGTAACGCCGGATGCCAGTCTCGGCCAACAGACGACGGCAGTGGCAATGGGAAGTTATAACGTTCTCATAACGCCATCCTATTTCATCGATCTCGTTATCGATGACGAAATCGCAATCGCCCTGCTGAACGATCGTGGCGAGATCATCAGTATGCGCAACAATCCGGACCGTGATCTGGTCGCATCGCTTGCCGCCAACGAGAAGAGCGGTATTTATGCTTCCTCATTGGCGGGCGTCGCTCAAAGTGACGGTCTGTCGGCGGTGGTAATAGAACCGCGTGCCAGACTTGTTCCCCGCCTGTGGCAGGAATTGATCGTTTTCCTGCCCGCCGGAGCACTGTTGTCGCTGCTTCTGCTTTGCGCGGTCTTCTGGCTTTCGAAGCGCCGCCTGTCGCTTCGGGCGGAACTCGATCTGGCGATCAGCAAACGCGAGTTCATGGTTCATTACCAGCCTATCGTCGATCTGAAGACGGGAATATGCGTCGGCGCTGAAGCACTGGTACGCTGGAAGCGGCCCGACGGCTCTCTGGTCAGGCCTGACCTGTTCATACCGCTGGCCGAAGAAACAGGGCAGATCGCGCCGATTACGGATCTCGTCATCGACGCGGTCATTGCCGATATGAGCTCGTTCCTGGCAGGGGACCGGACCCTTCACATCGCGATCAATGTGTGTTCTTCGGACATTCAATCGGGCAGGATCGTCGATCTGGTGGCGGAAAAACTGGACCGAACCGATATTCGCAAGGAGCAGATCTGGCTGGAGGCGACCGAGCGGGGGTTTCTCGACGTCAATTCCGCAAGCCACACGCTTGAAAGAGCCCGCAAGGCGGGCCATTCCATTGCCATAGACGATTTCGGCACCGGCTATTCCAGCTTGCAATACCTGCAAACACTGCCGCTGGACGCGCTCAAGATAGACAAATCCTTCGTCGATACGATCGGAACGCAGGCCGCGACGAGTTCCGTCATCCTGCACATCATTGAACTTGCCCATGCGCTTGGTCTGTTTTCAGTGGCGGAAGGTGTCGAGACGGAAGAACAGGCGGCCTTTCTTAAGGAGCGTGGCGTGCATTTCGCACAAGGGTGGCTGTTTTCCAAGCCGTTGCCGGCTGTGGATTTCATGCGCTATCACATAGAAATCAAGCAAAGTCGCGGTGCTGCTCCGGAAATTCTGTCGGCTGGAAAACACGCCTTGTCGGCCAATAAAGCTTAATAATATCGAGGCTCGGAGCGCCCTGCTTAGAGCATTTCCAGCAAAAGTGGAAACCGGTTTTGCGCCCGGAAATGCGTAAAAACAAATAGATAGAGCGGTTCCAACGATTCCATTTGAACCGGAACCGCTCTAGCCGGCATCGGCAAGGCTATCCCGCATGGCACTCAGGATTATAATGGCGGAAGCCGCCCCCGGATCGATATGCCCGAGCGAACGCTCTCCCAGTCGCGCGGCGCGGCCTCTGGTTGCGACCATGGAGCGGGTCGAATCCGCGCCCTTTTCCGCCGCATCGAGTATCCGGGCCCACATTTGCGAGCCGGAAAGACCGGACGACCGCGCTTTTTCCGCCGCTTCCGCAGCCGGTATCCAGGCATCGAGCATGGTCTTGTCGCCGCGCTGTCCTTTTCCGCGGTCCTGAATGCCCTGCGTCATCGCCTCGATGATGGCAACCTGTCCTTCGGTGTCCAGCGTCTCATGCGCTTTCAACGCTTTGGAGGCGCTGCGAAATGCAGAAGCGTATAACGGACCTGTCGACGCGCCCACGGCATCCAGGAAAGCCGAAGCGGCGATGGCGAAGATTTCAGAAGGCAGGGTCTGTTCCAGATCGGCCTTGGCAAGCGCGCCGGTTACAGCCGAAAAGCCGAGCGCCATGGTAATGCCGTGGTCTGCATCGCCGATGGCGCCGTCGAGGTCGGACAGGCGTTCCTTTTCCTCCTTGATGGAAAAGGCGATGAGTTGGAACATTCGGCTAAGGCGACGCGCTGCAGTTTCCTGCATTTTTACCTCCCAGACGATCTGGAATTCATGAAGCCGCCGGGGCGGCATAGTTCAGTTGACCCGAAGAAAAGCGGTATCGCAAGGGTGTGACAGAAGATCGGACAGTTCCTGATCGAGATGCATGATGGAGATGGACGCTCCATTCATATCAAGCGATGTGCAGTAATGCCCGACCCAGTTGGCTTCGATCCTTATCTGCTTGGCGCTCAGCCGCTGTTCGACCCGCCGGAACAGAATGTAAAGCTCCATCAGTGGGGTCGAGCCGAAGGAGTTGACGAGCACCGCAACCCTGTCTCCGGGCGAGGCATTCATTTCGGCAAAAATCCGGTCCATGATGTGATCGACGATGGCATCCGCGGGCATCATTTTTTCGCGGACGACCCCGCGCTCGCCATGAATACCCATGCCGATTTCCATTTCTTCGGCCCCGATCTCGAAATTGTGCCGCCGCGTCTGCGGCAGGGAACAGGGTTCGAGGGCGACGCCCATCGTATAGGTGCGCCGGTTGGCCTTGCGTGTCACCGCTTCGCACGCTTCCAGCGACAGACCGCGATCGCAGGCCGCACCTGCTACCTTGAAGATGAAGAAGTTTCCGGCGACGCCGCGGCGTCCGTCCCGGTCCTCTACCGGAGAGGAGGAGATGTCGTCGGTCGTCAACACTGTCCGTGTCGGTATGTCGGCTTCCTGCGCCATTTCGGCCGCCATTTCGAAATTCATGACATCGCCGACATAGTTGCCATAGACGAAGAGGATGCCTTCGCCGCCGGAAGCAGCCTTCGCGCATTCCAAAATGGGGGCGGGCGGAGGGGAGGAAAAGACATTGCCGATGGCCACCGCATCGGCAAGCCCTTTGCCCACATAGCCCAGAAAGCACGGCTCGTGGCCCGAACCGCCGCCGATCACCAGCCCCACCTTGCCCGGACGGGGACCGCAACGCGCGACAAGGGCGCGTTTCGCCCCGTTGATCGGGGTCAGGTAGGCTTGATGGGCCTTGGTGGCGCCGTCGAGCATTTCCTCTACCACGTCGTCGGGGCTGTTCAGGAACTTCTTGATGTGGGTGCGATAATGGCTGGATATGTTTGCCGCCGGCTCGGGGCGCAGTTTCTGGGACAGCTTGCTGTCGATCCCGGTCACGCCATCGGCATTGAGGATGCCCCGGCCTGTTGCGGCATCGGTAACCAGCACATTGATATAGCCACCGCGCAAAGCGGCGAGAATTGCCGGAACCTTGTCGAAGCCACCGGCGACTGCGATGCGCATCGAGATTTTATGCAGCATGTCGAGCGTTATGCCGATGGTCCTGTCATCGAGGGGGCCTGACACGGGTTGTCCGTAAGCGTCGATGAAACGCCCCGCCACGACACCGACGGCATTCTTGGCCAGATATTCCTGTATCGAAACATTTTCAAAGAAGCCGCTCGTATGGATCGTCGAGTTCGGGCGCAGCGAGGAAATCCCGAACAGCGCCTTGTTGGCGTGGTTCAGCGCTTCGAATTGCTCCGCGATGATCGGTTCGTCGAGAATGGCCGTCTTCAATTCGGGGCTGGATACGATGGCGGGGGCCGCGATGTTGACGAGACGGGCGTTCGTCGCCCGTGCCATGGCTGCTGCGCAAAGTTCGGGCGTATAGCTGAAACTGGCGCGTGTGCCGCCCGTCGCCTGCACGATGGTCACGTCCTGCAGGTTGGATATACGGGTATTCTCGGCAATGGAGAGAACAGTACGTCCCCAGGCGACGGCCAGCGTATCTCCTGATTTCAGGAGCCTGGAAATCGCCTGCGCGGCGGCTGTTCCAAGCCGGTCGATAAGCGCTCGCGAACCATCATCGTTCGGCACCACAAGGCAGTCGCTCAGCCCGAAATGGCGTTTGAGTTCCTGCGCGATGGCAAGGGAACTGAGACGTGCCGGTTCGATGGAAATATTGACGATGCCACGGCTGCGCGCATCCGCGAGATAACTGTTTACGGTTGCTCGCGATATGCCCATGATTTCGGCGATTTCGCCCTGTGTGCGCCCGTCTTCATAATAAAGCCAGCACGCCCAGACATAGGGATCGTCACCATATCGCAGCGGAATGCCTTCGGCCGGTTCTGCCTGTCCGGCTTTGCCTGCGGTTGTTTTTGCTGGTGACGCCATCTCGTTCGCGCTTGTCTCCCTGGTCTTTCTTCTATCGACCGGCTGGCCCCGCAATACAATGTTTTTGTTTGCGTCTGGCTGGCGCTAACTCTTTGTCTGGGCATGATCCCCAAAACGGCTCCCGCTTTTGGGGATCATGCTCTGAGTGTCGGAGAACCGGAAGGCCCTGCGATGCGGGCCTTTCGGAAATCTATTGCAGGCGTTCGCGTGCGCCGTTGGCAAGTTCTGTCAGAATGATCGCGCAGGAGGTCGCCCCTGCATCGAGAACGCCCAGCGAACGCTCGCCAAGGCGGCTGGCGCGGCCGATCTTCGCAACCAGGTCGATTGTGGAATCGCGGCCTTTTTCAGCCGCGGCAATAAGAGCCTGAAGCGCTTCTCCAAAGGACTTTCCACTGGCGTTGGCCTCATCGAAGGCTTCGACTGCGGGCACAAGCGTGTCCAGCAGGGTCTTGTCGCCCACCTTGGCGGAACCGATTGCCTGAATGCCTTCCAGTCCGGCATGAAGCATATGGCTGAAGGCGGCGGGGTCGATATTGTCCACGCCGTCGATTTTCTCGGCAAATTCGGTAAACATCACTCCGTAAAGCGGTCCCATCGAGCCGCCGATCTCGGTCATGAGCACGGTTCCGAGCGTATCGAGGGATGCGGAAAGGGTTTCGTTTTGCCCCTTCAGGCGTTCGGCGGCCATGTTGAAGCCCTTGGCCATGTTGACGCCGTGATCGCCGTCGCCGATCTTCCCGTCGATTTCGCTGAGATAGGCGCGGTTTTCGACAATGCGCTCCGCCATCGCCAGTACGATATCTCCGGCTTTCGCGTTATTGAGTGTTTGCACGGGTTCTCTTCCTTACAGAATGGCGGTGCACTTTACTTCGACATCGAGCAGTTCCTTCAGCTCATCGTCAAGCGCCATCACCGTCAGCGTGGCTCCGACCATTTCAAGCGAGGTGAAATAATTGCCGATATAGGTGCGGTGAATTTTCAGCCCGCGCCCACTGATTTCGGACTCGATCGTATCGTTGAGAATATAAAGCTCGTTGAGCGGCGTTGCGCCCAGGCCGGAAATGAGGACGGCCACTTCCGTGCCTTCGGCAAGCCCATGATCGTCGAGCACGATGTGACACATATCTCTGGCCACCTCGGCTGCCGATTTGAGCGGTTCGACCCGCACGCCCGGCTCGCCATGATGGCCGATGCCGACTTCCATCGTTCCCGGTGCGATCTCGAAATTGGGATGTCCCACGGCAGGCAGGGTGCACGGTCCAAGTCCGACGCCGATCGAGCGACAATTGTCGATGGCTTTTTGCGCCGTCGCGCGAACCTCATCGAGTGTGGCGCCTGTTGCAGCCTTCGCGCCGCCTGCCTTCCACATGAAGATTTCGCCCGCCACGCCACGACGTTTCTCGCGCTCGTCGGCCGGAGCGGAGCAGACATCGTCGTTCGCGACGACCGTCGCCACTTCGATACCGTCCTTGGCGGCAAGCTTGATCGCCATCTTCACGTTCATGTTGTCACCGGCATAGTTGCCGTAGAGAACGATAACGCCCTTGCCGCCGTTGGCCTCGCGGATGGCGTCGTAGAAGCTCTTGGCGGTTGGCGAGGAGAACAGTTCACCAACCGCGACGGCATCGAGCATGTTTTTGCCGGTATAGCCGATGAACGCCGGTTCGTGCCCCGAGCCGCCGCCCGTAACGACGCCGACCTTGCCTGCAATCGGCGCGCCTGTAGCGGCAATCACGCGCGGGTTTTCGGCAAGCCGAACGATGTCGGAATGAGCTTTGACAAAACCCTTGACCGTGTCCTCAACGACTTCGTCCGGATTGTTGATGAAGCGCTGCATGGTATCTCCTGTAAGATGAATGAGCGCTAATGTGGTGAATCTGAAATTCGTATCACTTTGGAGCAGTGTTGCGAACGAATTTCGGGTTCAAAGCCACACTAGGCTCAAAGAATGGTATAGCCGCCATCGATCAGAAGATCGGCGCCTGTAATCATATCGGCTCCAGCAGATGCGAGAAACACCGCGGCTGCCGCAATCTCTTCCGGGTAGGCAAAGCGGCCGGCGGGGATGCGCTTCCTCGCCGCCTCACCCTTTTCTCCGGCCCAGGCCTTTTTACCAAGTTCGGTGAGCACGATGGTCGGAGAAAGCGTGTTGACGCAGATGCCATATTTGCCCCATTCTGCCGCGAAGGTCTTCGACATGCCGATGACGCCGAATTTCGATGCACAATAGGCGACGTGTTCTTCGATGGCGACCGTTCCGGCCTGGGATGCGAGATTGATGATCTTGCCGCCTTTGCCCGCGGCGATCATGGCGCGGCCGACAGCCTGCGTGACAAGAAAGCTGCCTTTGAGATTGATATCGATCGTCTTGCCCCAGGAATCGAGCGAAATATCTTCCGCTGGAGCCAGATAGACGACGCCCGCGCTGTTGACGGCAATGTCGATGGAGCCGAATTGGGCGACGGCGGCGGCGATGGCTTCATTAACCGAATGCTGGCTGGACACATCGCAGACGAACGGTCTGGCGTTTTCGCCAAGCTCCTCGGCTTTGGCTTTCGCCATGTCGGCGCTGATGTCGAGTACCGCGACTTTGGCTCCCTTGGCAACGAAAGCCTTGGATATTGCGGCGCCAATGCCGGAAGCGCCTCCGGTCACGACGGCCACTTTTCCAGAAAGCGGGAAATTCAGGTCAATTTGGGGAGCTTGATCGGACATTTTAGCCTCGAATGTACAGATTGTGGGCTGACGCCCCGGTTCGGCGATAAGGCGCCGCGCCGGGGCGTCGGGGCATTTACTTGCGGCTTTCCAGGAGCTTGTCGACGTTCTCGGCGGTTACAGGCGTCCATGGAACATTGTAGTTCTTGTCCTTGCCGTCATTGAACGGCATGTCCGGGTACTGCGCCCAGATGTCGGCCTGCGGCTTGTAGTCGCCCTTTCTGGCATGGAAAATCGCAAGGTCGAGAGCGCCTTGCGCCTGAGCGTTGGCGTCCTGCAGAATGGAGGTCATCGTACCATCCTTGACCGCATGGAGAGCATCGGTGATGCCATCGATCCCGGCGATTGCGAAGTCGTCCACCTTGAGATTGGCGGCTTTGATCGCTTCGATTGCGCCAAGTGCCATTTCATCGTTCTGGCCGATCACGCCGTTGATCTGACCGGGATGGGCCGTCAGCCAGTTCTCCATCAGTGTCTGGGCTTCGGCACGGGACCAGTTTGCGGTCTGATCTTCGAGGACCTTCACATCCGGGCATTCGGCAAGCGCCTTCTTGTTACCCTCCAGACGGGAAATCTGCGCGGACTGGCCGATAGGCCCTTCAAGAATAACCACGTTGCCCTTGCAGCCGATCTTGTCGAGCACGGTCTTGGCTTCCATGTAGCCTGAAACCGTGTCGTCCGAGCCGACATAGGCCGCAAGCAGATCGGAGTTGACGCGGGTATTCGAGCCGACAACAGGGATACCGGCATCGCTTGCCGCCTGAACGGCGGTGGCGCCGGCTTCGATATCGATGGGAACGAAGATGATCGCATCGAATTTCTGGGTGATCATCGTGTTGAACTGCTCTTGCTGGACCAGCGCATCGTAGCGGCCGTCAAACACGGTCAGTTCAACCTCGCCGTTCTTTACTGCCGGGTGCTGCTTGAGAGCTTCCGACCAAATCTGCATGAACTCGGCGTTCAATCCATAGGGCGCGGCGCCAATCTTGAGCTTCGCTTCCTGGGCGAGTGAAGACGTGGCGAACAGTGCGGATGCCGCTGCCAGTGTGATCAAGAGTCTTTTCATTGTTATCTCCTCCTTGGTTGATGCGGCTAACCGACTGGCGCGCCGTTTATGCAAATGATTTGAACCGGCGGCGATCAGGCATCCTGATTGCGTTTCTGGTCGAGCATGACCGCGCCGACGATCAGCGCGCCCTTCAGGACCTGCTGGTAGTAGGACTGGATGCCCATCAGATCGAGGCCGTTGTTCATGACGCCGATGATGAGTGCGCCGATGAGCGTTCCGGTAATGCGGCCCACACCGCCGGAAAGACTGGTGCCGCCGATGACGACCGCCGCGATGGCGTCGAGTTCGTAGCTGATACCTGCTTGTGGGAGAGCCGAGCCGGTGCGTGCTGAAAGGATCATGCCTGCAAGACCGGCAAGACCGCCCGAGATGACATAGACCGAAAACCGGACCCGTGAAATGTTGATGCCCGATGTATTGGCCGCATGGGGATTGCCCCCGACGGCATAGATGTAGCGCCCGAACCGCGACCGGTTGAGCACCCACCAGGACACCAGAAACACGATTGCGAGCAGGACGACGGGGACCGGGATGCCCACAATGTTACCGGTTCCGATCCAGCGAAAATCCGGGATGAGCGCGGGCACCGGCTTGCCGCCGCCATAAATGAGCGTCAGTCCGCGTGCGGCCGACAGCATACCCAGCGTCGCGACAAAGGCCGGGACCGAAAAGCGCGATACGATCATGCCGACCAATGCACCGCAGCAGATGCCGACCAGCAGCCCGACGGGAATGGCCACGAATGGCGAGTAGGGCGCGCCCGCAATGCCCGCGGTTGCGGATGTGGTGGCGAAACTTGCGCTGACGATGCCGGCCAGGGCGACGACCGAGCCGACCGAAAGATCAATGCCGCGCGTCAGGATGACGAAGGTCATGCCGATGGCGAGGATGCCGTTGATCGAGGTCTGCAAGAGGACGTTGGAAATATTGCCCGCCGTCAGGAAATACTGGTTGGAGAATGAGAGGATCGTGGCCAGCAGCAGGAAGGCTATGAAGATTCCGTATTCCTGGATGACCAGTCTGCGGCGTTCGGAGCCAAACCAGTTCGTCGATGAATTGTTTTCGGTGGTGGACACTTGCTTTACCTCTCTAGTGGTCTGATTCCGACATTTGCATCCCTCTGATATAGTTGCCGAGCAAATGTCGGAATCGAAAGACCACTAGCAACTTCATGCATCTAGTGGATTTTTCGAATTTGACGTTTGAAACAGCATCTCATTCAGTCGGGATTCAAACGTCAAATTCAATCCACTAGAACCGGTTCCGCCTTTTTGCGGGCGCTTGCGGTCCTATCTCCCTGGTCTCGAACGAAACGCATTGCCTTCGGGCCGTTTCTCATGTGGAAAGATGCACGAGCGACTGCGCGTCCGCTTCCTGCCTGCGATAGATGCCTGCCGACTGTCCGCTGCGCATGACCATGATCCGGTCCGACATGCCGAGAACTTCATCGATTTCCGAAGAGATCATGACGACGGTGCCGCCTTCGGCAGCGAATTCGCAGATGATGCGGTAAATTTCCTGCTTTGCGCCAACATCGACACCGCGTGTCGGTTCATCGAGCAGCAGGACCTTCGGCTTCCGCAGGAACCACTTGCCCAGAACGACTTTTTGCTGGTTGCCGCCGGAGAGACCGGAGACAGCCATCGTGTCCGTGGCGACCTTGATCCTGAACCGTTCGATCATTTGCTTGCTGGCGGACATTTCCTCACGCCGCTTCATGGCGAAGCGGGGGCTCATTTCGGGAAGGCTCGCCAGACAGATATTGTTGCGGACGCTCTCGTCGAGATTAAGACCGGTGAGCTTGCGGTCTTCCGTCACGAAGGCCAGTCCAAGCGCCATCGCATCCGACGGGCGGCGCACGGAGACAGGTTCGCCTTCGAGGTGGATGGTGCCGCTCGAGGCTTTATCGAGGCCGAAAAGACAATTGAAAATTTCCGACCGCCCCGATCCCATCAATCCGTAGATGCCGAGAATCTCGCCCTTATGGGCCGTGAAGGATATATCGGCGATCTTGCCGGGAGCGCTTAGTCCCGAAACCTGCAAGCCGGGGATTTCGGTTGGAGCGTTTGTCTTGATATATTCTTCGCCGAGTTCCCGCCCGACGATCATGTGGATGAGTTCGGCGCGTGTGATATTCCCGAGTTCGCCGCTGTCGATATAGCTGCCGTCGCGAAACACGGTGTATGAATCGGCGATCTGGAAGATTTCCGACAGCCGGTGCGAGACATAGACGATGCCTTTTCCGCTTGCTCTCAGGTTCTGGATGGCGGCGAAGAGTTGCTGCGCTTCCTTTTCCCCGATTGCCGAGGTCGGTTCATCCATGAAAATGACCTCGGCATCGTGGCTCAGCGCCTTGGCAATTTCCACAAGCTGAATCTGGGCGACCGACAAGTTCATCATGAACTGGTTGGCGCGGATTTTGAACTCAAGCTGGTCCAGCAGCCGCTGCGCATTCCTGTTCATCGTCTTGAAGTCGATGCCGCCGAAGCGGCGAAGCGGTTCCCTGCCCAGATAGATATTTTCCGCGACTGTCATATGGGGAACGGGGCTTAATTCCTGTTCGATGATCGCGATGCCCGCCTGAAGCGCTTCTGCCGGGCTGGAATAGGTGACCTCTTTTCCGCGCCGCCGGATATGCCCGCCGTCACGCGCGTGAATTCCCATCAGGATTTTCAGGAAAGTGGATTTGCCTGCGCCATTGCCTCCGCACAGCGCGTGCACCGAACCTGCCCGCAATTGCAGCCGCCCGTCCCGCAAGGCGGCAACGCCGCCAAAGGACTTTTTGAGCCCTTCCACTTCCAGCAGAAATTCCAATGCATTTCCTCCGCGAGCGACATTGACCCGTCGCCAGTTTCGACTTCTCCCAGAGTCGTTTGACAATATTCGGCAAATGATCGACAAATGTCAACATGCATTATATGAGGGGCAAAAGAAGGTTGATAGCGCTGCTCTCCAGATGGGAAGCGCCAGCTCGATTTTTCGGCGATCGGGCGTGATGTTGAGGAGATCCGATGGTCGGGGAAAGGGCGTGACGCCGGAAATCTATATGCGCGGCAATCTCCTGAAACGCGAGGTCTCGGGGGAAGATGTCGCGGCGGCAGTCCTGCATCTCGTGCAGGCAAGGGCATCGACGGGGGCGGTGATCAGCGTCGATGGCGGCAATGTCGCCGCGATGATGCGATAGTTCTTCCGTTTTGGATCACATCCGGGATGCGGTGTCTCTAATCTCTCGGCAACTGCCTGCTGTTCCATTGGCTTTCCGGGATCGGGTGGCCGATGGAATAGCTGAAGGAACTGATGGCCAGGGTTGCGGGATCGACCTTGCAGGTGAAATCGATAGCATACCATTTGCCTTTGCTGCGATAGGCCCCATCGCTGACAGTCTGGCCGGAATCCGAAACGGAACCGCCTGTACGGGCCAGCATGTCCGGGAAAGCGCCCGGCTGGTGACGACGGACCTGCTCCAGCGCTTCAATGCCGCATAGCTGGATGACACGATCCTTCGCGGGCAGTTTTCCGATAGCCTGTCTCACGCGCGGGTCTGCCATGGCGTCTTTCGAGTAGATTTCGCGCGCTTTGGTCAGTCTTTTCGCCGGTTGTGCGGATAGTGGCTTTGCGGGCTGCAAAGCGGGCTTTTGATCGGGAACAGGCACTTTCTGTTTCGATGCCGCAGCGTCGGTTCCATTGTCCGCCCGCAGCAGATTGTCGGCAGACTGCTTTCCTGGTCGAGGTAGCTCGGCTGATGGTGCTGGGTCGGGTGGCGTTTCGTCTTTGTTTTTCCCGGTTTCGGGTGCGGCGGGCGGCAAATCCGCTCGTTCCGGCTTGGGCGTTTCCGTTTTGGCTGCTGCCGATTCGAAAGCCTGCGGGGCTGCGGCGGCAGGTGGTTGTTTCGGCTTTGCCTGTTCTTTCGGGGCCGGTTGGGGAACGATTTCCACATTGACGCTTTGTTCCGCCGAAGGTGCGGACAATGCGGGCAAACGCACGACGAGCAGCAATGCGAGCATCAGATGGAGGCCGACCGATGCCGGTACGCCCCATCCCGTCTCGCCCGTCAGTCTTCTCGCAAATTGCCGCATGGCCCGGATGATGACGGACTCGACGGTGTGAAGCTAGGGTCAGGACCTGTTAATCTGGTGAAAATCACCCCAAAAAAGAAAAACCCCGGCAGCAACGGATCCACAGCGCCGGGGTTAGGCTTCGGCGTGTTGAGGGTGTTAGCCGAAGCGAGTCCGACAGTATCCCCGCGGCTGCACGTTGAATATCCCCGTAAACAGGGGAGACAGGCAAAAATTTGTGATTTTGATGGCCGAAAATTGAGCGATTGGTCATGGGCGGGCCTATTAGGACAGGCGGGCCAGACCGGGTTTTACGGCCACTACCGACTCGAACGGCATGATGATAAGGCTGCGCTTCAGGAACGGGCTGTCAGCGTCATTGAGTGGGGAACATGCCGATCTATGAACTTGCAGCCTTCGGGTCTGCCATCTGCTGGGCGCTTACGGGGCTGATTTCCGCAGGGGCGGCAGGGCATCTGGGCGCGCTGTCATATAATCGCATTCGTCAGGTTTTCGTGACCTGTCTTCTGATCGCCTATGTCGCCTTCACCGGTTCGTGGCGGCAGTTGGACAGCGAAAATATTCTGCCTCTGATGTGTTCCGGCTTCATCGGCATATTTCTGGGAGATACGGCCCTGTTTGCGGCCGTTATCCGGCTCGGGCCGCGGCGCGCCGGTATTCTTTTCGCCATGAATGCGCCGATAGCGGCGCTTCTGGGCTGGACGGTTCTGGGCGAAATGCTTTCGATCCGTGCGGTCTTTGGCATGGCGCTCACCATTATCGGTGTGTGTCTGGCCATCTTCTTTGGAAAAAGATCTTCCCAGAAACATCCCTGGGAAGCCGTGAAAGGCGCATTGTGGATTGGAATTGCGTTCGGATTGCTTGCGGCGTCAGGCCAGGCAATCGGCTCGATCATCGTGCGTCCGGTCATGGAAACCGGGATCGATCCATTCGTCGGCTCGCTCATACGGGTCGGGGTGGCGGCGGCCTGTCTGAGCGCTCTTGCCCAATTGCCGGTTGCAGCGGTCAAATCGCGCAATCCGCCGACATTGCCGGTTGTTGCAATGACCGCTCTTTCAGGGTTTCTTGCGCTGGCGGTCGGTATGACCCTGTTGCTTTTCGCATTGTCTGGCGGCAAGACCGGTATCGTCTCCACCATATCGGCAACGACGCCGGTAATCATCCTGCCGCTTCTGTGGCTTCGGACGGGCGAGCGTCCGGCCGCCGGGGCGTGGATTGGAGCCGCTTTCGTCGTGATAGGGCTGGCATTCATCCTCTATCGGTAGCGCCTGCCGCTTGCAGCAGGCGCTTCTTCAGGATCAGGCAGCGAGTGACTGATCGTCCGTGGTTGGGACTTCCGAGATCGTGCGGAGAACCTGCGAAGCGATCTGGTAAGGGCAGCCCTGCGAATTCGGGCGGCGGTCTTCGAGATAACCCCGATATCCATTCGCGACGAAGGAATGCGGAACGCGGATCGAAGCACCGCGATCGCCGACGCCATAGGAGAACCTGTTCCACGGAGCGGTTTCGTGCTTGCCGGTCAGGCGAAGATGATTGTCCGGTCCATAGACGTCGATATGGGCGTCCAGATTCTTTTCGAACCGGGCCATGAGGGCCTCGAAATATTCCTTGCCGCCAACGTCACGCATGAATCTGGTCGAGAAGTTGCAATGCATCCCTGAGCCGTTCCAGTCCGTGTCGCCGAGCGGCTTGCAATGGAACTCGACATCGACGCCATACTGTTCGCAAAGGCGCAGAAGGAGATAACGAGCCATCCAGATCTGGTCGGCGGCGCGTTTCGAACCCTTGCCGAAAACCTGAAATTCCCACTGGCCCTTGGCGACTTCCGCGTTGATGCCCTCGTGGTTGATGCCCGCGGCGAGACAAAGGTCGAGATGTTCCTCGACGATCTTGCGGGCGATCGACCCCACGTTCTTGTAGCCGACGCCGGTGTAATAGGTGCCTTGCGGTGCGGGGAAACCCTGTGCCGGGAAGCCGAGCGGACGGCCGTTTTCATAAAGGAAATATTCCTGCTCGAAGCCGAACCATGCATCGTCGTCGTCAAGCACGGTGGCGCGGCTGTTGGTCGGATGCGGGGTGACGCCGTCCGGCAGCATGACTTCGCACATGACGAGCGCGCCATTGGTGCGCGCCGGGTCAGGATAGAGCGCGACCGGCTTCAGGACACAGTCCGAGCTATGGCCTTCCGCCTGCATCGTGGACGAGCCGTCGAAGCCCCAGAGCGGCAGTTGCTCAAGGGTCGGGAAAGCATCGAATTCCTTGATCTGCGTCTTGCCGCGCAGATTCTGTGCAGGCATGTATCCATCGAGCCAAATGTATTCGAGCTTGTACTTGGTCATCGGTCAGTCTCTCTGTCATCCTCAATTGATCGTTCACCGCAAGTCAGCAGTGCCGCCCGGCTCGGTGTTCGTTTCATGAGAAGCAAGGAGTATGCCAGTTTTCGTCGCGCCGGATTTGGCGGGTGGTCGGCATGGGCGGGTTTCGGAACAAGTGTGCTGGTGTGTATTGTGCGCGAGCATTGCGCAGACCGGTGCATAAAAAATGAGCAACTGGCTATAAATTCATCATGGATGCATCGTGCATTCACACCCGGTTCCGCCCTTTGACTTCCGGGCCCATTTTTATAGGGAACAAAACGCTTCCGAAATCATTTACTTCGAGCGCATTGTCGGGGAAGCTGCCCGGGCAATGTGCTGCGTCCGATTCCGTGCATCGCTGATGATGCATGTGCGGGCGCGTTAAGTTTTCAACGATCTGGAGACCGTGATGGGGATTTTCGACAAGATTAAGAACGCCATTTGGGGTGAAGCGCAAGCGGCAACGCCTGCAACCGAAGCGGCTGCGCAGCCGTCGCCGACCACTGCTTCAGCTTCGCCGGCTCCGGCCGAGGCCGCTCCTTCGTCCGCTTCTGCATCCGCGCAGTCGGTCGATATTGGCGCCATTCTGGACGCAGCGGTCGCCAAGAGCGGCCAGAAGCTCAACTGGAAGACTTCGATTGTCGATCTGATGAAGGCTCTCGGCCTCGATAGCAGTCTCGAACATCGCAAGCAGCTTGCAACCGAGCTTGGATATACCGGCGATACGGGTGACTCCGCCACCATGAATATCTGGCTGCACAAGCAGGTTATTCAGAAGCTCAAGGATAATGGCGGCAAGGTTCCAGTCGGCCTTTGATATTGATATGGCTGGCCGACTGGCGATCTGGCAAAAGGCGCCGCGAGGCGCCTTTTTCCTTGGTGCGCCGGGGATCAGGCTTCCGCCCAGAACAGAACGTAGATGATGCCGATCACCGCGCCCATCGCGGCTGCGGTCGGCACGTGACCAAGGGCCGTTCCGAACAGCGCCCCAAGCGCTGCGCCCCATATCATTGCGCTGATAATGTTCATGTCGGTTGAACGACAGACATTGCTTTTTTGTTCCGGGAAAAGGGGAAATGAGGGCCGAGTAGCTCTGGCGCTTCTAACGTGTTTATACGCTGCCAAAAAGCAAAAATCCCGGACAAAGCCGGGATTTTGTTGCCTGATACTGATCGGAAAACTGGAGCGGGCGAAGGGATTCGAACCCTCGACCCCAACCTTGGCAAGGTTGTGCTCTACCCCTGAGCTACACCCGCTCGCGCCAATCGTTTCCGTCAGGCAGGCGCTATATGAACCAACGTCCCGGAGATTGCAACAGGGAAATTACAGGAAAATGTCATTTCGTTGAGCGGAGCTGCGAAAACTTTCATAAGTATTTGATAATTATTGATATTACATGGTGTGATACTTGCTTTTCCGCCTGTGATTTTTGAACCGGATGTGGTGAAATCGTGAGCTGGAGGCGTGGAATCGGGCGCTGCGGCAGCGATTCAGTCCGACGTATTCGTACAGGCGATCCAATTCGTCCTGCCCGGTTTCTAAGCCTCGCCGCATGGTCTATAAGCGCTGTTGCGCGTCACCGAAGCATGAGGAATCTTCGATGGCGGGTTCGACAATTCATTGCTGAACAGGATGGGTGGAAACATGCCTTTATCGCCGAGCGAGCTTCACGATTATCTCCAGAAACTCGGTATCGAGGTGAAGACCGTCGAACATCCGCCCCTGTTCACGGTCGCGGATTCCCAGAATCTGCGCGGCGAGATTCCCGGCGGACACACCAAGAACCTGTTCCTGAAGGACAAGAAGGACAATTTCTTTCTTGTGACCGTCGAGGAGGATGCGACCGTGGACCTGAAATCGATCCACCACCTGATTGGCGCGGCAAGCCGTGTGTCGTTCGGCAAGCCGGAAAAGCTGATGGAATATCTGGGTGTGATTCCGGGCTCCGTGACCGTTTTCGGTGCCGTCAACGATACGGATCATCAGGTGCAGGTCATTCTTGATGCCGATCTGATGAAACACGACATCATCAACGGCCATCCGCTGACCAACGAAGCCACGACCGCGATCGGCCGCGAAGACCTGATCGCGTTTCTCAGGTCGACAGGTCACGAACCGCGCATTCTTGCGGTTTCCGAGGATGCCAAAGCCGACGCTTCGGTATAGACTGTTTTCGACAATCTTGTTTCTGCCGGCGAAGCCGTTTCCGACCGGCTGACTGCCTTGAAATCGGCTGCCGCAGACACAAACTGAAAAGAGCGATGCCGGCTTGCGCGCGGATGGCCGCACCGGCGGGAAAATGCGAGGAATTTCTATGACCAGCCAGAACAATCCCTATGCCGGCGCAGGCGGCCAGATGACGGCAAATGTTTCTTTCGGTTCAGCGCCTGCGGCAACGGGCGGGGCGGATCTTGTCAAGGATACAACCACCGCGACCTTTCAGGCGGATGTACTTGCGGAATCGCGCAAGCAGCCGGTGCTGGTGGACTTCTGGGCACCGTGGTGCGGGCCCTGCAAGCAGCTGACGCCGATCATCGAAAAAGCGGTTCGCGAAGCGGGCGGGGCGGTCAAGCTCGTCAAGATGAATATCGACGAACATCCCGCCATTGCGGGTCAGCTCGGCATTCAGTCGATCCCGGCGGTTATCGCTTTTGTCAACGGCCAGCCGGCCGACGGTTTCATGGGCGCCCTACCGGAATCCAAGGTGAAGGAATTCATCGCCAAGATTGGCGGGCCGAGCGATCAGGAGACGGCGCTCGCCGAAGCGATCACGGCTGCAAATGAACTGGTAACAGCCGGAGATTTCGTTCAGGCGTCGGAGATTTTCTCGTCCATTCTTCAGGCGGTGCCTGACAATGTGGACGCGCTCGTCGGGCTTACCACCTGCCTGCTCGAATCCGGCGACGCTGAAAAGGCGCGCGAAATCCTTGCGCAATTGCCCACCGACCAGCAGGATGCACCAGCCGCTCGCGCGCTGGAGGCGCGTCTCGCGCTGGCCGATCAGGTCAAGCTTATCGGCGATCCGATCGAGCTTGAAAGGCGGGTGCAGGCCGATCCGAAAGATTATCAGGCGCGGTTCGACCTTGCACAGGTGCGCAACGCGCAGGGCCGTCGCGAAGAAGCTGCAAACGAGCTGCTTTCGATCATGAAGCTGGATCGTACATGGAACGATGACGGAGCGCGCAAGCAACTGCTTCAGTTCTTCGAGGCTTGGGGCAATACGGACCCGGCGACGCTCGGCGCAAGGCGCAAGTTGTCATCGCTTCTCTTTGCCTGATTGCCCGTGACGCTGGTTCCTTTCAGGCGTTTCGGGCCTGTGTGACGCATAATCCGGTCGGTATGGAACAAGGTCGGGATTATGCCGGAAATCTAACTGTTAGGGTGTCTCTCGGCGAGAAGTCCTAAAGGGAGGTTGCAATGCAAGTGGGCAATGCCCGTTACAGGACCGGCACGGATATACCGAATGTCGTGCCGGTCTTCCCGCTGAAAGGAGCGCTGCTTCTGCCCGGCGGCCAGCTTCCGCTCAACATTTTCGAGCCGCGTTATCTGGCCATGATCGAGAATGCACTGGCCGGAAAGCGGATCATCGGCATGATCCAGCCGAAGATCGACGAACAGACGGACGACAGCGCGGACGAATTCGATGAAACGTTGCGTCCTTCGCTAAGCAATGTCGGCTGTCTGGGGCGCATCACGACCTTTGCCGAAACCGGCGACGGCCGCCTGCTCATCACCTTGCAGGGCATCTGCCGCTTCCGTGTTCGTGAGGAAATCAACTGCCGTCAGCCCTATCGCCAGTGCCGGATCATGCCTTTTCTCGCCGATCTGGCCGAGGCGCGGGACGCGGCGGAAATCGATCGCGAGGCGCTCCTTGGCGCATTCCGCGATTATCTTGAAGCGCATAATCTCGAAGCCGACTGGGACAGCATCGCCCGCGCCAATAATGAAACGCTGGTCAACGCGCTTTCCATCATGTCGCCTTTCGGTCCGGCGGAAAAGCAGGCGCTTCTGGAAGCGCCCGATCTCAAGACGCGCGCGGCCACTTTGATCGCCATCACCGAAATGGTATTGGCGAGGGTGAAGGAAGACGATTTTGGCTCGCGGCTGCAATAATGCCGGATCGGGCCGGGGAAATGACGATGACTGAAAAGACCGAAACCGGTACTATCGATGTTCGCTTGCTGGAGCTTCTGGTCTGCCCGCTGACCAAGGGCACGCTGGAATATGACGCCGAACGCAATGAACTGATCTCGCGCAAGGCAAAGCTTGCCTATCCCATCCGCGGCGGCATACCGATCATGCTGCCGTCCGAGGCGCGCAGCCTGAGCGAGTGACCAGCATGTCTCCCGAAAGTGGGAACCGCCTACGCGGGGAAATCAGTCCACTGGACTGATTTCTAGTCCCGCTTCGACGGGATAAAGACATGCGTTAAAACAAAAACTTAAAGCATGTTTCCCGAAAGTGGGGGCCGCCTTGGTATTCAGCGGAAGCGAGAGGCGTTTCCACGCACGGAAGAGACGGAAAAACCGAAACCGGGCATCGTTTCGCTCTGTTATATAATTTCTGCACAAGCCTTTATCTTTTTCATAAGTTTCGGCTCCGCTCATTGTTGCGTGTCGCACAACGGGGCTTTATAACCCTCGCGGAACCTGAAAAGACAATATCGGAAAACGCTTCGTCAGTCCGTATTGTGTATTAAAAAACAGAGGCTTGGCATTATGGCATCCAGAAAACTTCTTCTCCTGCCCGGCGACGGCATCGGTCCTGAGGCGATGAGCGAAGTCCGCAAGATCATTTCTTTCCTCAATTCCGGCCTCGGTCTCGGCTTTGAGACGGAGGAAGGTCTGGTTGGCGGCTGCGCCTACGATGCACACGGTCAGGCCATTTCCGATGCGGATATGGAGAAGGCGCTTGCCGCCGATGCCGTGCTGTTCGGCGCTGTCGGCGGTCCGAAATGGGACAGCGTGCCTTATGAAGTACGCCCGGAAGCCGGTCTTCTGCGCCTGCGCAAGGATATGCAGCTTTATGCAAACCTGCGTCCGGCCATTTGCTATCCCGCCCTTTCGCATTCTTCCTCGCTGAAGCCGGAAGTGATCGAAGGTCTGGACATCCTGATTCTGCGCGAACTGACTGGCGGCGTCTATTTCGGCGAGCCGAAGGAAATCATCGATCTGGGCAACGGCCAGAAGCGCGGCATCGATACGCAGGTCTACGACACTTACGAAATCGAACGCATCGCCGATGTGGCCTTCGAGCTGGCGCGCACGCGCCGCAACAAGGTCACGTCGATGGAAAAGCGCAATGTGATGAAGTCGGGCGTCCTCTGGAATCAGGTCGTGACCGCACGTCACAAGGAAAAGCATTCCGACGTGGAACTGGAGCATATGCTGGCCGATGCGGGCGGTATGCAGCTCGTGCGCCAGCCGAAGCAGTTCGACGTCATCGTGACCGACAATCTGTTCGGCGACCTTCTGTCGGACGTCGCATCGATGCTGACCGGCTCGCTGGGTATGCTGCCGTCCGCTTCGCTGGGCGCGGTGGACAGCAAGACCGGCAAGCGCAAGGCACTTTACGAACCGGTGCACGGTTCGGCCCCGGATATTGCGGGCAAGGGCATTGCCAACCCGATCGCGATGATCGCCTCGCTGGCCATGTGCCTGCGCTATTCATTCAACCTCGTTGAGGAAGCCGATCGCCTCGAAGCCGCCATCGCCGCCGTTCTGGACGACGGTACCCGCACCGCGGATATCTGGTCGGAAGGCATGGCCAAGGTTGGCACCGGCGAAATGGGTGATGCCATCCTCGCCAAGTTCTCGAAGCTTTCGGCGGAATAAACGCCGGGAAATCCGTTCGGAAAGCCCGTCATGCAATCGGCATGGCGGGCTTTCTTTTTTTGAGTAAGTGCCCGATTTGAGGCTGTAAATTTACATTGCGCCGCTTAAGAATAGCCGCATGTTGTTCACACCTCCTGACCAGAAAAAACTCTACGATGCGCTCGTTGCCCGCGATGCTTCCTATGAAGGCCGGGCTTATGTCGGCGTTATTTCGACCGGAATTTTCTGCCGCCTGACCTGTCCGGCGCGAAAACCGAAACCGGAAAACTGCCGCTTTTTCGCATCCGTTGCCGAATGCATGGCCGATGGTTTCCGGCCCTGCAAAAGATGCCATCCGCTACAGCCCGCCGCCGAGGCGGAACCATCCGTGAAGCAGCTTCTGGATGCGCTGGAAGCCGATCCCGAGCGCCGCTGGAGCGAAGATGACATCGTTCGCATGGGGCTGGACCTTTCCACCGTACGCCGCAGTTTCCGCCGTCATTTCGGCATGACATTTCTGGAAATGGCGCGTCAGGAACGTTTGCGCTACGGCTTTCAGGCGCTCGCCGACGGCGGGCGTGTCATCGATGCACAGATCGATGCCGGGTTCGGTTCGCCCGAAGCTTTCCGCAGCGCTTTTGCGCGGATTGTCGGCCTGCCACCTTCGAAGCTTCTCAAGGGCGGGCTGTTGCGCGCGGACTGGTTCAAGACGCCGCTTGGCACCATGATTGCGATCTGCGATGCAAAAAGCCTGCATCTTCTGGAATTCGTCGACCGCAAGGCGCTGCCGGGCGAATTGAAAAAGCTTTATGCCGCCTGTCACGGCGATCTCGGTACGGGCCGTTTCGACACGCACGATCTGGTCGAACGGCAGTTGAACGCGTTTTTCGAGGGCAGGCTGCCCGCCTTCGACCTGCCGCTTGTGCTGCATGGCAGCGCCTTTACGCAGGATGTCTGGCGTGAGCTTCTCAATATCAGGGCAGGGGAGACGCGCAGTTACAGCGAGATTGCCAGGGCTCTCGACAAACCGCTGGCCGTGCGGGCGGTGGCGCGCGCGAACGGAGCCAACCAGATCGGGATCATCATTCCCTGCCACCGTGTGATCGGCGCGGACGGTTCGCTGACCGGCTATGGCGGCGGCCTGTGGCGCAAGCAGAAACTGATCGAGATCGAAGCGCAATACCGCATATGAAAACGCCGCCCCGAAGGGCGGCGTCGTGTTTCCATTCCTGCCGAACGATCAATCGATGTGATGCAGGTCGACCCCCTTGGTTTCCTTCACGAACAGCAAGCCAACCACGAAGGTGATGGATGCGATGACGATCGGGTACCAGAGGCCGTAATAGATGTCGCCGCTGGCCGCGCTGAGCGCGAACACGCCAGCCGGAAGCAGACCGCCGAACCAGCCATTGCCGATGTGATAGGGCAGCGACATGCCGGTGTAGCGGATGCGGGTCGGGAACATTTCCACGAGGATCGCGGCAATCGGGCCATAGACCATCGTCACATAGATGACGAGAACGGTCAGGATGGCGATTGTCATGACCCAGTTCACCTGTGCCGGATCGGCCACCATCTTGAATGCGCCGGCATTCGGGATGGAGTAGACGGCCTGTTCGGCGCTGGTGCCAAGGCCCTCGGCTTCGGTCTGGGTCAGCAGCTTCTGCTTTACCAGATCGGCGGCCGGAACCATCGTCTTGTCGCCTGCGCGGACGGCTTCGGCGTTAAGCTCAAGTTCGGGATTGGCCGCGACGAAGGCGTCAAGCTTGGAATCAGGTACCTGTGCCGTGCCGCGGGCAAGCGGGAAGCCCGCCTTCTGCAGGGCGAGGTTTACGTCGTGGGACAGGGCCGACTGCTTGGCAGCGGCGTCTGCGCCAGCCTGCCCGGCGTCGTAAGACGAGATCGTGCTGTCGCCGAGCGTAATGGTTGCAGGCGTTCCGGCTGCTGCCGTCTGAACGATTTCGTAAGGCACCGAACTCTTGGCGAGGAAGCTTGTCGCGACATCGCAGGAGGTGGTGAACTTGGAAGTGCCGGTGGCGTTGAACTGGAAGTTACAGTCGCCGGGGGCCGCCGTAACGGTTGCCTTGACGGTCTGTTCGGCCTGGGCCAGTGCCGGATTGGCGGCATGGGTCAGCGCCTTGAACAGCGGGAAGTAGGTCACGGCTGCCAGAAGAAGTCCCGCCATGATGATGGGCTTGCGGCCGATCTTGTCCGACAGCCAGCCGAAGACGACGAAGAAGCCGGTGCCGATCACGAGGGCGATTGCCACCATGATATTGGCCGACTGGTTTTCGACCTTCAGGACGTTCTGCAGGAAGAACAGCGCATAGAACTGGCCGCAATACCACACCACGGCCTGACCGGCGGTGAGGCCGAAAAGAGCAATCAGGGCGATCTTTGCGTTTTTCCACTGGCCGAAAGCTTCCGAAAGCGGAGCCTTCGAGGTCTTGCCTTCTTCCTTCATGCGCTTGAATGCGGGCGATTCGCTCATCTGCATACGAATCCAGACGGAAATACCGAGCAGGATGATGGAGGCGAGGAATGGAATGCGCCAGCCCCAGGCGGCGAAGGCTTCCTTGCTCATGAAGGTCTGGATGCCGAGAATGACCAGCAGCGACAGGAACAGGCCGAGCGTGGCCGTGGTCTGGATCCAGGAGGTGAAGAAACCGCGACGATTGTCCGGCGCATGTTCCGCGACGTAGGTTGCCGCACCGCCATATTCACCGCCGAGCGCCAGCCCTTGCAGCATTCGCAGCGCGATCAGGATGATCGGAGCGAAAATGCCGAGCGTGGCCGAGCCGGGCAGGATACCCACGAGGAAGGTGGATGAACCCATGATGACGATGGTCACGAGGAACGTGTATTTACGGCCGACAAGGTCGCCGATGCGTCCGAAGACGAGCGCGCCGAAGGGGCGCACCAGAAAGCCCGCCGCAAAGGCCAGAAGCACGAAGATATTGCGGGTGGCTTCGGGATATTCGTTGAAGAAGGTTGCGCCGATGAAGGCGGCAAGCGTTCCGTAGAGATAAAAGTCGTACCATTCGAAAACGGTGCCGAGCGAAGATGCAAAGATGACCTTGCGCTCTTCCCCCGTCATTCTTTGTGTGCCGATCTCGGCACTTGACGAGACTGTCATTTATCTGTCCTCCCAAACAGAGCTATATGAGACGGTCCCATTCCGCCATGTAGACGGAGACCGTCTGGTGCGCGGAACAGTTCCTCTCAACTGTTCAGGCGCTCTCCTCACGCTTGCATGATGAACGGAAAAAGGGGATTCGGGCAGTAGTCTTTAGTATGAGACAGAACTGGCAGGTGGAAATACTGTTCGCTGCACCAGGGCAGAACGGATTTCGCTCCCGGATTTCGGTGTTTTTCCAAAGGTCGTCACGCCGGTGCGCAGGTTAATTCGCCGCTACGGTCTAAAAACGCGCATCTTGCACCGCTGGAGAATTGACTCCATCTATAAACTGCGTAAAAGCAAAGCCGAACGAAGGAGAACTCGCGTGGATCGCGTCAACGTAGCGTCAGTTTCGCTTGGAACTGCCGGCATTCTTGCCGGGGCGATACGTATGCCTTCGATTATCAAAAAAATCACGGCCATTACTAAAACGACCACGAAAACGGTCTGATTCCCTTGGCCTGCTCGCCCTCTCCCCGGGTCTGGCCCGGGGACGGAAGACCCGCGTGGCCTGCGGGGTTCCGGATCTGGAAGCGGAGAGGGACAGGAGACGAATAATGGGTTTCAAGGTTGCAGTTGTCGGCGCTACCGGAAATGTCGGGCGTGAAATGCTCAATATTCTCGAAGAGCGCGGTTTCCCCGCCGATGAGGTCGTGGCGCTTGCTTCGCGCCGCAGCCAGGGCACGGAAGTGTCCTATGGCGACAAGACGCTGAAGGTCAAGGCGCTCGATACCTATGATTTTTCCGACACGGACATCTGCCTGATGTCGGCTGGCGGTTCGGTGTCGCAGGAATGGTCGCCGAAGATCGGCAAGCAGGGCTGCGTCGTCATCGACAATTCGTCGGCCTGGCGCTACGACGCCGAAGTGCCGCTGATCGTGCCGGAAGTGAACCCCGACGCGGTCGAAGGTTTTCGCAAGAAGAACATCATCGCCAATCCGAATTGCTCGACCGCGCAGCTCGTCGTGGCGCTGAAGCCGCTGCATGACGCGGCGAAAATCAAGCGCGTCGTCGTTTCGACCTATCAGTCGGTTTCGGGCGCGGGCAAGGAAGGCATGGACGAGCTTTTCGAGCAGTCGCGCGCTGTTTTCGTGGCCGATCCGGTCTCGGTGAAGAAGTTCACCAAGCGTATCGCCTTCAACGTTATCCCGCATATCGATACCTTCATGGAAGACGGCTACACCAAGGAAGAATGGAAGATGGTGGCCGAAACCAAGAAGATGCTCGATCCCAAGATCAAGCTGACGGCGACCGCTGTCCGCGTTCCGGTCTTCATCGGCCATTCCGAAGCGGTCAATATCGAGTTCGATAAGCCGATCACGGCGGAAGAAGCACGCGAGATTTTGCGCGAAGCGCCGGGCTGCCAGGTTGTCGACAAGCACGAAAACGGCGGCTACATCACGCCTTATGAATCCGCTGGCGAAGATGCGACCTATATCAGCCGTATCCGTGAGGATATTACGGTTGAAAACGGTCTGGCCCTGTGGGTCGTTTCCGACAATCTGCGCAAGGGTGCCGCACTCAACACGATCCAGATCGCCGAGCTTCTCGTTGCTCGCGGCCTGATCAAGCCCAAGGCGCTCGCCGCCTGATCGAAGTTGCAGTTTGACATGAAAAGCGCCGCTTTGCCGGCGCTTTTTTCTTCCGATGCAGGCGGGGCTTATCAAGCCTTCGGATAAGAAGTGATGGGGAGGGGCACAGATGAGTTTGATCCATAACGAGCGAACAAAGTTGTTGGCCAACAATCTCGATCGCCTGTCCACGGCGTTCCTGGCCGTCGGCGTTTTGGGCAAGACCTTTAATTTTACGCCGGGCAGCGGCTTGTTCGTGTCTTTTCTCGTCCTCGCAGCTTGGATTTTGCCTGCGATAGTACTACATTTTATGGCAAGACGAGTGTTAGGGAGATTGAAGCGATGACTTCCGAGATCTTCTTCTGGTATATTTTCCCGCTGATCATAGCCGCAGCCGGTCTCGGCTGGCTCTGGTACGACAAGCATTATAATAACCACTTTCGCTGATCCGGCTTTGCCTTATCAGAAGTCTGAGCGCCGCTTTGTCGGCGCTCTATTCTTTTGTTTTTACGCGCATCTTATCCGAAAACCGTTTCACACTTTTCGGGACGCTCTCTAAAATCATCCCGCTCTAGCGAGGGAGGCTGTCGGCGAGATTGCCGCGTATGTCGAGCAATCGCGCACGCAGATCTTTCAGCTCATCGATCGGCTGGCCCAACGCACAGAAAACCTGCTCGGGAACGGTTTCCGCGGCTTTGCGCAATTCGCGGCCCTCTGCGGTCAGGGTGATGCGAACCTGACGCTCGTCCTGCGGATCGCGTCGGCGCATGATGCGCCCCGCTGCTTCCAGACGTTTCAAAAGCGGTGTCAGCGTACCGGAATCGAGATTGAGCTTCGCACCGATCTCCGAAACGGTCCTGTCGTCTTCTTCCCACAGCACGATCATCACCAGAAACTGCGGATAGGTCAGGTCCAGCCCGGCGAGGATCGGCTGGTAAGCGCGCGTCAACGCATTTGCGGTCGAGTAGATCGCAAAGCAGACCATGTTCGAAAGCCCGAGGGCGGATTTTTGATCGTCGCGCTTCATCTGTGTTCTCCGTGGCAGATATATACATCAAATGCAATTGGATTGCGTGTCACATAATTGTGATAATAAATTTTACAGAATTAAATTGTGCGCAATGCAAATAGATGCCACCTTGTGCGTGAAGTTAAGCCCGATCAAGGAGAAATCGAAATGCCTATTCTCTATACGACCCAGTCGACTGCAACCGGCGGACGGACCGGCAGCGCGAAGACCGCCGATGGACGCCTCAGCGTTGTTCTGGATACGCCCAGGGAACTTGGCGGTCAGGGCGGCGAGGGCACCAATCCCGAACAGCTCTTCGCTTCCGGCTATGCAGCCTGTTTCCTCGGTGCGCTGAAATTCGTCGCAGCCAGGGAGAAAGTGACCGTCTCCGCAGACAGCACGGTTACCGCAACGGTCGGCATCGGCCCACGTGAGGACGGCGGCGGCTTCGGTCTCGATGTCGCGCTGGAGATCGCCCTTCCGGGCGTGGACAAGGCGAAGGCCGGGGAACTGGTTAAGGCGGCGCACATCGTCTGCCCATATTCGCACGCGACACGCGGTAATATCGACGTTCGCCTGAGTGTGGCCTGATATTCGCTCGCCAAGAATCTGAATCAGTCAAGGGCGTCTCTTGGGACGCCCTTCGCATTTCATCGCGGTTTTCGGTTATTCGACCTGCGCTTCGATATTCTCCATATCCTCGTCGGAGAGGCCGAAGTGGTGGCCGATTTCGTGAATGAGGACATGGGCGATAATGTCGCCCAGCGTTTCCTCGTTCTCGGCCCAATAGTCGAGAACGGCGCGGCGATAGAGCGTGATGCGGTTGGGGCCTTCACCGGTTTGTAGCGTGAAGCGCTCGCCGATGCCGCGCCCCTCGAACAGACCGAGCAGGTCGAACGGCGTGTCCAGCCCCATATCCTCGATGACCTGCTCGTCCGGGAAATCGGCGATCTGGATGATGAGGTCGCCGCAGAGCGTACGAAAATCCTCGGGCATATGCGCCAGAGCTTCGATCGCGATGGATTCTATTTCGTCCAGCGAGGGCGAGAAACGTCTCGCCCATTCGCCGCTTTGATCTTCTTTGGCCATGTGAGCCAATCGTGTCCTATTCAATTGTTCAGGCCACCGGGCTCTTGTGAGCGCAGCCCGCAGTTCGCGGGCGGGATGCGCGGTTCAAAACAAATAGATAGAGCGCGGCTCGTCCTGATTCAATCGAAACGAACCGCGCTCCATGTGCGTTATGCGCGTTGGCCGCACCGGGCAATATCATGCCCAGGGGCGCAGTTCGGCGCGTTTTGCCTCAAAAGTGTCGATGCTGCCGGCTTTTTCCATGGTCAGGCCGATGTCATCAAGGCCGTTCAGGAGGCAGTGACGCTTGAAATCGTCCAGATCGAAGGCGATCGTGCCGCCATCGGGACCATGGATTTCCCTGGTTTCGAGATCGACGGTCAGGGTCGCATTGGCGCCGCGCGAAGCGTCGTCCATCAGCTTGTCGAGATCTTCCTGGCTGACCTTGATCGGCAGGATGCCGTTCTTGAAGCAGTTATTGTAGAAGATGTCGGCGAAAGAGGTCGAAATCACGCAGCGAATACCAAAATCGAGCAGGGCCCATGGTGCATGTTCGCGCGAGGAGCCGCAGCCGAAATTGTCGCCCGCGACCAGAATCTGCGCGTTGCGATAGCCGGGCTTGTTCAGGACGAAATCCGGGTTCTCCGTGCCGTCTTCGTTGAAGCGCATTTCGGCGAAAAGGCCCTTGCTCAGACCCGTGCGCTTGATCGTCTTCAGATAATCCTTCGGGATGATCATATCCGTATCGATATTGACGATCGGCAGGGGGGCGGCGACGCCCGTGAGCTTGGTGAACTTATCCATGTCCTGAACCTGTCGGTTGGCATTTTGCAATTTTGCAAACTGGTTTACATCAGCTTGACCGAGAGTCAACGTTTGAGGCCTAAGAGCCTGAATCAAAAAGCAGCGTGTGTGTGCGAAAATGGTGATTTTCGAGTACCGGAGCGCAATGTACTTAACGTACATGAGCACCGGAACGCAGAAAATTGCCATTTGCAGCCACACAGGGCGACTTTTGGAACAGGCTCTAAACTGCCCAATAGGTCGAACTCCCGACCTTCATGACGGACCATCCGGGCGGTTTTGAGGCCGACCGGACAGTTCGCCTGTCAGGTAATGCGCATAATCCTGTCGGAAAGCTGCGTCAAGCTTCACGGATCATGCGTGTCCGATGCGCTTTGCGCAATTATGCAACCTTCAGTGCGATGCCGCCTGCCTCGCTGCCGGTCAGGCGGCGGGATTTGCCGTCGTCGCCGACGACAGCGGTAAAGCGCCTGCGCAGCATCGAAAGGTTCGGCGAAACCGCCACGTCGATGGCGGGATCGAACTGAAGCGTGATACGCCACAGGTCGGGCTTGATCGTTTCTTCCACGGCGATGATGCGCGCATCGAACGGCGTGGTGTGAAACAGGCCGGAAATGCGCTGGCCGACGCGATAGGGCGCAGTGTCGTCCTGCGGTGAGGCTTCGGTTCTGCCTTCGGCGGCGGCAAGCGTGTTCCAGTCGCGCGTACCGGACTGGCGGGCGACGAGGTCGAGCGCCTTGCCATGGCTGATCTGGATGCCTTCCTCGCTCAGGGCCTGGCGCAGGCGGCGGGCCCGATGCTTGAAGTCAGCATTATTGTTCCCAGCGATGATAGCTGCGGTCATTGTTTTCGCTCCTGATTGTGAGCGGCGTTTTCGTGAACGGGCGCCCGCATTGCCGTTTCTGCCGTCACCGGAACAAAAACGAAGATTCAGAATGCTTTACCGTGGCCTTGCGGCTGCGGGCGGCGGGTGCATTCGACCGAAGGGTGGAAAATAGGCAGGCACGGTGCGGATTTCAAGTCCCGCACCCGGAGGCGCCCTGGAAGCGAAGCCGGACCCCGTATATGAGCCAGCATACAAGCCAGCATACAAGCCAGCCTACAGGCCAGCATACAAGCCAGAATACAAGATCGCGCCGGAGCGTCTGCCCGGCCTTGCGTGCCCGGGCGGTTCGGTGCACAAATCGGGTCATGAAAACAGTTGTTCGTCCGCGCCGTTCCGTCCTGTTCGTGCCCGCAGCCAATGCGCGCGCGCTCGAAAAATCCCTGATCCTCGCCGCCGATTGCGTGATCTACGATCTGGAGGATTCCGTCGCCCCGGAAGCCAAGCAATCGGCACGGGAAGCGCTTGCCGCTCATTTCGCCGCCAATCCGGCGGTCGGTTTCGAACGCATCGTGCGGGTCAATGCTGCGGAGACGCCGTGGGGCAGGGACGATGTTGTCGCGGTGGCGAAGACGGGCGCGGATGCAATCCTTCTGCCCAAGGTGGAGCGTCCGCAGGACGTTATCGATGCGGCCAGACTGCTTGACCGTGACGATGCCGATCCGGCGGTCGGCGTATGGGCCATGATCGAGACGCCGCGTGGGATTCTCAATGCCGACCAGATCGCCATGCTGGGCTATCGTTCCGCGATGCGGCTTGCCGGTTTCGTGGTCGGGCCTAACGATATAGCGCGGGCGACGGGCGTGCGTCCGCAGCCTGGGCGCCCCTATCTGGTGCCGTGGTTGATGCAGATCGTGCTTGCGGCGCGGGCTGGTGGAATCGCGGTTCTCGACGGCGTCTTCAACGATTTTCGCGACAGCGCCGGTTTCGAAGCGGAATGCGCACAGGGCGCGGCCATGGGTTTCGACGGCAAGACGCTGATCCATCCGGGGCAGATCGAAGCGGCAAACCGGGCCTTTTCTCCGACGGAGGAGGAGGTCGCCCATGCGCGCGCCATCGTCGAAATCTTTGCCCGACCGGAAAACGCCGAAAAGGGCGTCGTTTCGCTGGACGGGCAGATGATCGAGCGGCTGCATCTCGAAATGGCCGAGCGCCTGCTCGGCAAGACAGGTGTAAAGTTATAACAGAGGAAGTGACATCATGAAGTTATACCGTTTCATTACAGGGCCGGACGATTCCGCATTCTGCCACCGCGTCACGGCGGCGCTGAATAAAGGCTGGCAGCTCTACGGCTCGCCCACCTATTCCTTCAATGCGGCCACGGGCGTCATGCATTGCGGCCAGCCGGTGGTGAAGGAAGTCGACGGCGTGGATTATACGCCCGACATCAAGCTCGGCGAATATTGATGGCTGTCCGCCGCATCGTTGCCAATATAGCCGCTGCCGATCTGGCAGCCGCAAAGCGTTTCTACGGAGACTTGTTGGGCCTCGATGTGGGGATGGACCTTGGCTGGATCGTCACCTATGTGGCGGATGCCAGCGCGCGCGTGCAGATCAGTATCATGAGCGAAGGCGGATCGGGCACGCCGGTCCCCGACCTTTCCATCGAGGTCGATGATGTGGATGCGGTGTTGGAACGCACGATCGCGGCGGGTTTCCCCGTCGAATACGGCCCGGCCGATGAAGAATGGGGCGTGCGCCGCTTCTTTGTGCGCGACTCCTTCGGGCGGCTTGTGAACATATTGTCCCACAGAGACTGAGCACGATTTTGCTCGCGTCGGCATGGCCTTAAGGCTGACTTAAGCTGGGCCTTCTTTGTCTCGCGCATCTGTCATTGCTAGAGATTCAGTATGCCGCTTAAAAACTCCCAGGGCGACCTTGCGCAAGACATTGCGAAGGCCGCGTTCAGCCGCCGGGGCCTTCTCATCGGCCTCGGCGGTCTCGTGCTTTCGGGCTGTGTTTCGACCGCGCGGCCACCGCAGCCGATCAAGAAAACCGTCCCGACGGAGCCGGCGCGCGAGGTTCCGCTCATGTATCGGGCCATGCCGGAGGAACAATTTCCGATTCCGGCTGTCGATACGCGCAAGGTCAATCCCAAATTCTGGCGGCAGGAAGTCGATTATCCGACGAACGAGGTCAAGGGCGCCGTCATCGTCGATACGCCGAACAAATATCTCTATCATGTCCTCGGCAATGGCCGGGCCATGCGCTACGGCATCGGTGTCGGGCGCGACGGCTTTTCATGGGCTGGCCGCGCAACGATCGCCTATAAGCGTCAATGGCCGCGCTGGACTCCGCCGGACGAGATGGTGGCGCGCCAGCCATCGCTTGCGCCCTATAGCATCGCCAATGGCGGTATGCCGCCCGGCCTGAAAAATCCGCTCGGCGCCCGCGCCATGTATATCCACAAGGACGGTCGCGATACGCTCTATCGCATTCACGGTTCGCCCGAAGCGTGGAGCATCGGCAAGGCGGTCTCGTCCGGCTGTATCCGTATGCTCAATCAGGACGTGATCGATCTCTATAACAATGTCCGCGATGGCAGCGCCATCGTCGTGATCCCCGATCCGACCAAGGGACAACAGGTCTCAAGCTGAAAAGAAAGGGCGCGGTGATCGCGCCCTTTTCATTTGCGGAACCTCGATACCCGATAGGCGTTCAATAGGCATATTCGAGGAAGATCGGATCGACCGAACCCGCCCAGACGCTGTGATAGGCTTTCAGCATACGTTCGGCATCGGTGACGCCCGCGGCGACGATTTCTTCCAGCGGCGCGAGGAAATGCGTCTCGTCATAACCGTCGCTGTTGAGCTTCTTGCGGTTCAGCAGGCCCAGACGCGAGATTTTCAGCGTTTCACGCGCGATCTGTTCCAGCGGCTTGCCACGGAAGCTCGTGTTCAGCGCCTTCACCGGAACCTCGTTGCGAAGCGCCAGAACTTCCTCATAGGTCCAGTCCTTGGTCAGGAGTTCGGCGGCGGTCAGGGCCTCCTCGTCGTAAAGCAGGCCGACCCAATAGGCGGGAAGGGCGCAGATGCGGCGCCATGGACCGCCGTCCGCGCCGCGCATTTCCAGGAAGCGCTTCAGGCGGACTTCCGGGAAAAGCGTCGAAAGATGGTTGGTCCAGTCGCCCATATTGGGCACCGGATCGCTCACTTCGCCTTTCAGCGCGCCATTCATGAACTGGCGAAAGGTTACATGCGTGCAGTCGTGATAATGGCCGTCGCGCAGGATGAAATACATCGGCACGTCGAGCGCCCATTCGACATAATCGGCAAAACCGAAATTTTCCGAGAAGACGAAGGGAAGCACGCCGGAACGCTGGTTGTCCGTGTCGCGCCAGATGTTGGAGCGCCAGGACAGAAGGCCGTTCGGCTTGCCTTCCGTGAAGGGCGAGCTTGCGAAAAGCGCCGTTGCCACCGATTGCAGTTTCATCGAAACCTGCATCTTGCGGCGCATGTCGCGCTCGGACGAGAAATCGAGATTAACCTGAATGGTCGAGGTGCGATACATCATGTCCAGACCTTCATGACCGACTTTCGGCATGTAGTTGGTCATGATCTTGTAGCGCGACTTTGGCATGATGGGCGTTTCGGCCAGCGTCCATTTCGGGCTGCCGCCGACGCCAAGAAAACAGATGCCCAGCGGTTCGGCGATTTCGCGTACCTGGCTCAGATGCGCATTCATTTCGCGGCAGGTCTGGTGAATGGAGGTAAGCGGCGCGCCGGAAAGTTCGAACTGGCCACCGGGTTCAAGCGAAATCGCGCCCTGTCCCGTGGGTTCCACCAGTCCGATGATCTTGCCTTCATCGATGATCGGCTCCCAGCCGAGCTTCGCCTGCATACCCTCCAGTATGGCTTTGATGCCGCGCGACCCTTCATAGGGAACAGGGCTGTTATCGGCTTTGTAGAACGGGAATTTCTCGTGTTCGGTGCCGATGCGCCACGCATCCTTGGGCTTGCAGCCACCGGCCAGATAGGTTGCGAGCTGCTCTACGCCCGTCAGTGCCGTTTCATCAGTCGTATCGCGCGCCATGCAGTCCGTCCCTGGTCGATTTATCGCTTTTCAGCGTGATTGGACAAATTTGTCAAATTCCGCAAGTCAATTTCATTGAACATGGAAGTCAGGAGAACTTCATTCCACATTTCCCCAGTCGCCGAGCACGGATTGTACCAGAGCCATGGCGGCGACGGCAGCGGTATCGGCCCGCAGGATTCGCGGTCCGAGCGGAATGGCGGTGACGAAAGGAAGACGCCTGAGCGTCTGGCGTTCGTCCTCCGAAAAACCGCCCTCCGGTCCGATCAGAAGACCGACGGGGCCGGGCTTCAACCCTTGCAGGATGGCGAGCGGATTGTCCGATTCATGGCCCTCGTCGCAGAAGATCAGGCGGCGGGATGTGTCCCACTGGTCGATGAAACGGTCGAAGCGCACCGCATCGCGGCATTCGGGAAGGGAGAGGACGCCGCATTGTTCGGCGGCCTCGATAGCGTTGGCCCGGATCCGGTCTACCCCGAGCTTCGGCACCTGCGTGTGCTGCGTGATGACGGGTTGCAGCACGCCCGCGCCCATCTCCACGGCCTTCTGGACCATGTAATCGAGCCGCCCCTGTTTCAGGGGTGCGAAACAATAGACGAGGTCGCTCGGGGCCGGTTGCGGGCGGGTCTGCTCGATCGGTTCCAGAAAAAGCCGCTTCTTGCCTTCCGGCCTGAGCCGTGCCTTCCATTCGCCGTCACGTCCGTTGAAGGCGAGGATTTCATCGCCGTCCTTCAGCCGCAGGACGTGTGAAAGATAATGAGCCGCCTGTGGACCGGCCTCGACCGGCGCACCGGCCGCGAGGTCGTTTTCCACGTAAAGTCTCTGCATTCTGTAATTTGCGCGCATGGCTGCATCGATGGCAGAGGGCGGGGGCGGCGGTCAAGCGCCTTGGCGACGCAGCCATCCACAATCATGACGATGTTTTTCGCGGCAATCCTACACAAACAATTGATGAACAAGCGAGGCGGGTTGTAATCAAATAGATTGTATCCATATAGATATGAAGCTATCTATTTGAATGGAATGATATGATGAAACAGGCATGGGTCGAGTTCGCACCGCTTCTTGCAAGCACCGCCAGAGGCTGGCGGAAAGCGTTTGACGCGGCGATGGCGGAACATGGTCTTTCGGATGCGAAAGCCATACCGCTGATGATCCTCCTGCGGCGTGGAGATCGTATCCCCCAGGGTATGCTGGCCGAACGCGTTGGCATCGAGGGGGCGACGATTGTCCGGGTCGTCGATGAGCTGGAAAAGGACGGCCTGATCCAGCGTGTCGCCGACGATGCCGATCGTCGCATCAGGCTCATTCAACTGACAGAAGACGGCCGCGCGCTTGCCGCCGAGGTGGAAAAGTCGGCGGCGCGTCTTCGCGCATTGTTTCTTGGCGATCTCGATGCCGATTCGGTCGATGCCGCCATGGAAGTGCTGCGCAGGCTGAATGAGAAACTTCAAACGCAGTCTTTCTGATCGGCTTTCTGACCGGAAAGATGCAATGCATTGAACCGGTGCCCCCGAAACCATGACGAAGCTGGCCGAAACAACACCGAAATTCTGGGACGTGGTCTTTTCGCTGAAGACCTTCGCTGCGGCCATGCTCGCCTTGTGGATTGGCCTGATGGCGGACCTGCCCAATCCGTACTGGTCCATCGCGGCGGTCTATATCGTTGCGCATCCGCTGTCGGGCGCCACCACGTCAAAGGGTTTCTATCGCTTGATAGGAACGATCATCGGCGGTGCGGTGACGATTGTCTTCGTTCCGCATCTGGTCAACTCGCCGGAGATTCTCACGCTGGCCATCGGGCTTTGGATGGGGCTTTGCCTTGTCGTCAGCCTGCTCGACGGCACGCCGCGCAGCTATCTCTTCATGCTGGCAGGCTATACCGTCGCCATTGCAAGCTTTGCGGTCGTCTCCGCGCCCGAAACGACATTCGACTATGCGGTCGGCCGCGTGGAAGAAATAGCCGTCGGCATCATCTGCGCCGCCGTCGTCAACCGCATCGTCTTCCCGCGCCATAGCGGGCCGGTGCTGGTGGCGCGCATCGACAACTGGCTGCGCGACGGGGCGAAGCTCGTGGTTGCAAGTATGCGCGGGGAGGGCGCGACGCCGGAATTCCTGCGCGACCGCCAGCGCCTTGCCGCCGATGCGCTGGAACTGCGCAACCTGACCACCCATGTCGCCTACGACACGTCCTCGATCAGAAATGTCGGAACGCTGCTTCATGTGCTGCAACAGCGCATGGTGGCGGTACTGCCGATCATATCGAGCCTGCAAGACGTGCTTGCGCTGAAGCCGGGCGAGACTGAAAAGCCCTGGCATCCGGCTGTCCAGAAATTGCTGGATGAGGCCTGCTCATGGATCGAGAGCGGAGAAAACCTCTCCGAGGAGCGCCGCGCCGCGCTGCTGCGACTGATCGAGGAAATCGACCGGCACGGCGGGGATGCGTCGAGCTGGGGCGAGC
Source organism: Brucella daejeonensis (assembly GCF_014199265.1). GTDB lineage: Bacteria > Pseudomonadota > Alphaproteobacteria > Rhizobiales > Rhizobiaceae > Brucella > Brucella daejeonensis. The sequence continues at coordinate 15,007 of NZ_JACIJG010000003.1, read as the reverse complement.
TTCTGCCGTTCAACGTGGCGGCGCGTGTCCGCGATCTGGTCCAGATATGGAGCGATTGCATCACGCTGCGCCAGGATATTCTCTCCGGCTCGCGCCATTCGCTGCGCTGGCGCCGTTATGACGCGCATCTGAAGGGGCGGCCCAGACACCGCGATTTCGGCATGGCTTTCCTGTCGGGCTTTTCCGCCTTTCTGGCGACCTGCATCGCGACGGCATTCTGGATCGCGACCGGCTGGTCGCAGGGCAGCGCCGCGGCCATGATGGCGGGCATCTTCTGCTGCATCTTCGCGACCACGGACGATCCGGTTCCGGTCATGCGCAAGTTCAACTGGCTGCTCCTGATCGTGATCGCCGCAGCCTTCGTGTTTGAATTCGCGCTCCTGCCCCTGGTGGACGGTTTCTTTCCGCTGGTGCTGGTTCTGGGCCTGTTTCTGGTGCCCGCAGGTCTGCTTCTGGCGATTCCGTCGCGGTTTCTGCTCGGCATGGTCCTGTGCGTGAACCTGCCGAACATGCTGATGCTGCAAGGACACCTGACGCATGATTTCGTGAGCTTCGCCAATGCCAATCTGGCCACGGTGCTGGGCATCGTCATCGCTGCCGTCGTGACCTCCATCGTGCGTTCGGTCGGCGCGGAATGGAGCGTGCGCCGCCTGATCAAGGCCGGCTGGCACGATATCGCGCTTGCCGCCGAACGCCGCCCCGACCGTCATCGCCGCCAGCGCATGAACCGCCTCCTGCTGCGCATGATCGACCGCATCGGCATGATGACGCCGCGTCTGGCAACAGTGCGTTCTTCCGATGTGGCGAAGGTGGACCTGCTGCGGGACCTGCGCAACGGGATGAACATCATCGACCTCCAGCAATATCGCTCCAAGCTGCCTTCGTCCTGCCGCATGGCGGTCGATGAGGTGCTGGACGGTGTGGGCGCGCATTACCGCGCCCTGTCGAACAGGCCACACGAGGCGGACGAGATCGACAGGAAGCTGCTCGCCTCCATCGACGGTGCGATCACGACAATTATCGAAAGCGGCTCGCCCACGGTGGCCAGACGCACACGGATGGCGCTGGTCGCGCTTCGCTTCAACCTTTTCCCCAAGGCTCCGCCTTTTGCCCTGCCGCCGCGTCCGCGGCTGGAACTGCCGCAAGCCGCCTGAACAACCATGTGAAACAGTGATGCAACCTGAACTCGACATATACGGAATCTATATTCCGACCCTCGGCGTGCTGGCGCTCGGCGCCTATTTCGCCAACACGCTCATGCAGCGGCTTCTTGCCCGTGTGCGTTTCTACCGTTTCGTCTGGCATCGCCCCCTGTTCGATACCGCCATGTATTTCTGCATTCTCGGCGCCGCCGCCATCGTTCTCAATGGAATACCGTTATGAAAAAGCTCTTTGCCTATTCCGGCCGGGTCCTTCTCACCGTCGCCATGGTTGCCATGGCGGGTCTGCTCGGCTGGCACCTGTGGGACTACTACATGAATGCGCCGTGGACGCGCGACGGCAAGATTCGCGCCGACGTGGTGCGTCTCGCACCGGACGTTTCCGGTCTCGTCGGCGAGGTGATGGTGCATGACAACCAGCCGGTTCATCAGGGAGACGTGATCTTCCGCATCGACCAGGCGCGCTACAGGCTCGCCTTGCAGACGGCGGAAGCGAAGGTGGACAGCAGCAAGGCCGCGCTCGACATGGCCAATCGCGATCTTGTCCGCTATCGCCAGCTCAACGACACCACCGTGACGCGCCAGAAGCTGGAGCAGGTCGAAACGACAGCGCAGCAAGCCGAAGCCGCCTATCGTCAGGCGCAACTCGACCGCGATCTTGCCGCGCTCAATCTGGACCGTTCCTCGGTCAAGGCGCCGGTCAACGGCGTCATCACGAACTTCTCGCTGCAACCCGGCGACTATGTTTCCGCAGGTTCGCCCGTGACAGCGCTGGTCGATACGGATTCCTTCTACGTCGCCGGTTATTTCGAGGAGAACAAGCTCGAGCGCATTCGGATCGGCGATCCGGTCGTGGTCGATATCATGGGCAGCAAGGCCCGGCTCACCGGCAGGGTAGAAGGCATTGCGGGCGGCATCGAGGATCGCGAACGCAGCGATTCCTCCAGCCTCCTCGCCAATGTGTCGCCAACCTTCAACTGGGTGCGCCTCGCGCAGCGTGTGCCGGTGCGGGTCAAGCTCGAAAACGTGCCTGAAAACGTCCACCTCGTCGCAGGCCGAACGGTGAGCGTTTCCGTATTGAATTGAAACCACACTAGTTAAGGCCGCGTTTTTCGATCATGGCGTCCGGCGTCGGCATCTTGCCGCGGAAGGCCTTGTAAAGCTCTTCCGGGTCACGGCTTCCGCCTGCCGAATAGATGTGCTGCTTCAGCTTCGCCGCCAGTTCGGGGTTGAAGGCGTCGCCCGTTTCCTCGAATGCCGAGAAGGCATCGGCGTCGAGCACTTCCGACCACATATAGGAATAATAGCCCGCCGAATAACCGTCGCCGGAAAATACGTGCGTGAAATGCGGTGTGCGGTGACGCATGACGATTGCATCCGGCATTGAAAGTTTCGACAGGGTCTGCGCTTCGAATGCCAGCGGATCGGCAATCTTTTCCGCGCCCGTATGGAAAGCCATGTCCACGAGCGCCGAAGAGGTGAATTCGACCGTATCGAAACCGGCATTGAAGGTGCGTGCGGCCAGAACCTTCTCCAACAGCGCCTTCGGCATGGCGTCGCCGGTGCGGTAGTGCACGGCATATTTTTCGAGCACGGCCGGGACGGTCAGCCAGTGTTCGTAAAGCTGCGACGGCAGTTCCACGAAATCGCGCGAGACGGCGGTGCCGGAAACGGCGGGCCATGTCACGTCCGACAGAAGGCCGTGCAGGGCATGACCGAATTCATGGAACAGCGTGCGCGCGTCGTCGAGCGAGAGCAGGGCGGGTTCGCCCGCCTTGGGCTTGGCGAAGTTCATGACGTTATAGATGATCGGCTTCTGGCCGTCGCCGAGCTTGTGGCTCGATTGCAGCGCGCTCATCCATGCACCGGAGCGCTTCGAGGTGCGGGCGAAATAATCGCCGAGGAAAAGGCCGCGTTCGCTGCCGTCGGGATTGAATACCTGAAACACCCGTACATCCGGGTGCCATGCGGCTATGCCCTTCTTTTCCTCGAAGCGGATGCCGAACAGGCGGCCCGCCACGTCGAAAGCGGCCTCGACGATCTTCTCCAGTTGCAGGTAGGGCTTCAGTTCGGCTTCGTCGAAAGCGAAACGTTCGGCGCGCAGCTTTTCCGCGTAGAAGCGCCAGTCCCATGGCGCCACCTTGTGGTTGCCGCCATCGGCTGCGATCAGCCGCTCCAGTTCGGCCTGTTCCTCCGCCGCCTTGGCGCGCGCCTTGTCCCATACGGGTTCGAGCAGGTCCATGACGGCCTTCGGTGTCTTGGCCATGGTGTCGTCAAGCTTGTAGGCGGCAAAATTGGCATAGCCGAGCAGATGCGCCTTGCGCTCGCGCAGTTCCACCATTTCGCGCACAATGTCGCGATTGTCGGTCTCGCCGCCATTTTCACCGCGCTTCGCCCAGGCGCTGAACGCCTGTTCGCGGAGCGCACGGTTCTGCGAGAAGGACAGGAATGGTTCCACAATCGAACGCGACAGCGTGACCGCCCAGGCCTCCGGCCTGCCGCGTTCAGTGGCAGCACCCTGCATGGCGTTTTTCAGGAAATCCGGCAGACCGGCAAGGTCGGCTTCGTCGGTGATGAACAGCGCCCAGCCCGACTCGTCCTTCAGCACGTTCTGGCCGAAACGCGCGCCAAGCCCGGCAAGCTTCTCATTGATGGCGGCAAGCTCGGTCTTGCCCGCCTCGTCAAGCTTCGCGCCGGACCGGACAAAGCCCTTCCAGGTCTTTTCCAGAACGCGCTTCGTTTCGATGTCGAGGTCCAGCATGTCGCGGTTTTCGTAAAGCGCGTCGATGCGGGCGAACAGTGCCGGGTCCATCATGACGCGCGAATAATGACGCGACATTTTCGGCGCGATCTCGCGTTCCAGCGCCTGGATCGCATTGTTGGTATGCGCGCCCGCGCGCATCCAGAAAACGGCGGAGACGCGTTTGAGCGCCTTGCCGGTCAGTTGCAGGGCTTTCAGCGTGTTGTCGATGGTCGGTTCGTCCTTCGCTCCGGCGACGGCTTCCACTTCGGCTAGGTCCCGCGCCAGCGCCGCCTCGAAAGCGGGCGCGAAATCGTCATCCCTGAAAGCGGTGAAATCCGGCAGGCCCAGCGGTCCGTTCCATTCGGTCAGCGCATGATTATAAACGGGCTTGTCGGACATGATGAGGCTCCAGATCAAATGCTTCGATATGCACCAGACTTAGGCGCTGCCTCGCGGGCGGGCAAGGGGGCGCGAACCGCTGACACCGGCTTTCGGGAAAAAGCGTTTTACATTTTCCGGCAGGGCTTGACTTTGGCGGTCGCGGGGCGCACATCACGCCCGCTGCCAGTTTCCGTGGCGGCAATTTCAATCGGAGTTTTATTCTCTTATGCCCAGCGACAGTCATAGTCGATTGTTTCAGCCGTCAAGGCAGTTCGTGATCTGATCGCTCGCGGTCGGCTTGCACGGTCTGCCTTCGACGGCGGATCGACAGAAAGGCAAGCCCATGACCGGCCTCAAGCCCGACAACAACTTCCTTGCGGAAGATCTCAATGTTGCCGATCTTCCCGCCGCCGCCATCGCAAGCCGCATTGCGGATATGCGTACCGGCGACGCGGTGGAACTCGTCAACGAACTCGATGCCGATGATGCAGTCGCCGTCACCGCGCAGCTTTCGCACGAGGATGCCATCCGCCTGCTCGACCAGCCGGAACTGCATCGTGCGACCGAAATCCTCGCAACCCTCCCGCCCGGCCTCGCAAGCCTTCTGCTCGACGGCATGTCGGCGGACCGCGCCACCGACGTCTTTCAGGACATGGAAGACGAGGACCGCGCGCGCCTCTTTCCCGTTCTCGCGCCCGAAACCAAGGTCGCGCTGAAGAAGCTCATGGGCTATCCGCCGAATACGGCGGGTTCGCTCATGACCATCGAATTCATTGCCGTGCCGACGAACTGGAATGTCGGGCAGACGCTGGATCATATCCGCAAGGTCGAGCGCACGCGTGAAACGGTCTATGCGATCTATGTGATCGACCCGATCACACGGGTTTTGCAGGGCGTGGTCAGCCTGCGCCGCCTCATCATTCGTGAACCCGACGAGCCGATCCTGTCGATTGCGCGTGACGACGAGCCGATCACCATTTCGCCGCTGGCAAGCCGCGAGGAGGTAGCGCGCCTGTTCCGCAAGCATGACCTTCTGGCCGTGCCGGTGGTCGATGAAGGCCGCCATATCATCGGCATCGTGACCGTGGATGACGTGCTTGACGCGATGACGGAAGAAGCGAGCGAGGACGCCTATCGCTTTGGCGGCATGGAGGCGCTGGACAAGCCCTATATGCGGCTCGGCTTCGGTGAGATGCTGAAAAAGCGCGCCGGCTGGCTCGGCATTCTGTTCCTCGGCGAAATGCTGACGGCAAGCGCCATGCAGTATTTCGAGGGAGAACTGGAAAAGGCGCTGGTGCTGACGCTGTTCATCCCGCTCATCATGTCCTCGGGCGGCAATTCCGGTTCGCAGGCGACCTCGCTCATCATCCGCGCGCTGGCCTTGCAGGAAATCAGGCTCAAGGACTGGTGGCGCGTCGCGCTACGCGAAATCCCTTCCGGTCTGGCGCTCGGCAGTTTTCTGGGTTGCATCGGCATTCTGCGCATCGTCGCATGGCAGACGCTCGGCATCTACGATTACGGCGAACACTGGATGTTGGTCGGGTTCACTGTCGGCATGGCGCTGGTCTGCATCGTCACCTTCGGTTCGCTGACCGGCTCCATGCTGCCTTTCGTGCTGCAAAGGCTGGGCTTCGATCCGGCAAGCGCATCCGCGCCATTCGTGGCGACGCTTGTCGACGTCACGGGGCTGGTGATTTATTTCAGCGTGGCGCTGGTCATTTTGTCCGGCACGTTGCTCTGAACCGTTCCGACACAGACAAAAAACTGTCAGATTGACGGTGTAAAAGCGCGGTGAAATGCAGGTTTCCTCGCGAAATACGGGGCAGTTTCGCGCTGCCCCTTTCTAAAACGCAAAAAAACCTGTAAGAGCGCCGCATTGTTTTTCCGCGCGGGTCTGTTGGCGCGGCTCCCAACTCATACAGAAGTGATCTCCATATGGAATTGCGTAATATCGCTATTATCGCACACGTCGATCATGGCAAAACCACACTGGTCGACGAACTCCTGAAGCAGTCCGGCTCGTTCCGCGAGAACCAGCGCGTTGCAGAACGCATGATGGACTCCAACGATATTGAAAAGGAACGCGGGATCACCATTCTCGCCAAGGCGACCTCGGTTGTCTGGAAAAACACCCGCATCAATATCGTCGATACGCCCGGCCACGCCGATTTCGGCGGTGAAGTTGAACGTATCCTTTCGATGGTGGACGGCGCCATCGTTCTCGTGGACGCCGCCGAAGGCCCGATGCCGCAGACGAAATTCGTCGTCGGCAAGGCGCTCAAGGTCGGCCTGAAGCCCATTGTCGCGATCAACAAGATCGACCGTCCCGATGGCCGTCACGAGGAAGTCGTCAACGAAGTCTTCGACCTCTTCGCCAATCTCGACGCAACCGACGAGCAGCTCGACTTCCCGATCCTCTACGGTTCCGGCCGTAACGGCTGGATGGCGCTGAACCCGGAAGGCCCGAAGGATGAAGGCCTGTCCCCGCTGTTCGATCTGGTGCTCAAGCACGTTCCGGCCCCGAAGGTTGCCGAAGGCCCGTTCCGCATGATCGGCACGATCCTCGAAGCTGATCCGTTCCTTGGCCGCATCATCACCGGCCGCATTCATTCCGGCTCGATCAAGGCGAACCAGGCCGTCAAGGTTCTGGGGCAGGACGGCTCGCTGCTCGAAAACGGCCGTATCTCGAAGATCCTCGCTTTCCGCGGTATCGAGCGTCAGGCTATCGACGAGGCGCAGGCAGGCGACATCGTTGCCATCGCCGGTCTGTCCAAGGGCACGGTTGCCGACACGTTCTGCGATCCGTCGGTCAATGCGCCGCTGGAAGCCCAGCCGATCGATCCGCCGACCGTCACCATGTCCTTCATCGTCAATGACAGCCCCTATGCGGGCACCGAAGGCGACAAGGTGACGAGCCGCGTCATTCGCGATCGTCTGCTCAAGGAAGCCGAGGGCAATGTCGCGCTGAAGATCGAGGAATCGAGCGAAAAGGATTCCTTCTTCGTGTCCGGTCGCGGCGAATTGCAGCTTGCCGTTCTGATCGAAAACATGCGCCGTGAAGGCTTTGAACTTGGCGTCTCGCGTCCGCGCGTCGTCATGAAGGAAGGCGACAATGGCGAAATGCTGGAGCCGGTCGAGGAAGTCGTCATCGACGTCGATGAGGAATATTCCGGCACGGTCGTGCAGAAAATGTCCGAGCGCAAGGCCGAAATGGTCGAGCTGCGTCCTTCGGGCGGCAACCGCGTGCGCATGGTTTTCTACGCGCCGACCCGCGGCCTGATCGGCTACCAGTCGGAACTTCTGACCGATACGCGCGGCACGGCGATCATGAACCGCCTGTTCCACGACTACCAGCCTTTCAAGGGTGAGATTGCCGGACGCAACAACGGCGTTCTGATCTCCAACGATCAGGGCGAAGCGGTTGCCTATGCGCTCTTCAACCTTGAAGATCGCGGCCCGATGATCATCGATGCGGGCGTCAAGGTCTATCAGGGTATGCTGATCGGCATCCACAGCCGTGACAACGATCTTGAAGTCAATGTCCTGAAGGGCAAGAAGCTCACCAACGTGCGCGCCGCCGGCAAGGATGAAGCCGTGAAGCTGACCCCGCCGATCAAGATGACGCTGGAACGCGCCTTGTCGTGGATTCAGGATGACGAACTGGTGGAAGTGACGCCGAAGTCGATCCGCCTGCGCAAGCTCTACCTCGATCCGAACGAGCGCAAGCGTTTTGAAAAGAGCGGCAAGGCAAGCGTTGCCTGATCGACACTGCGATAGTGAATTGGAAACGGCGCCTTCGGGCGCCGTTTCTTTTTTACTTTATTTATTGAATATTAGAATAGGATAATATTATAGAAATTAATCATATATATAGACTTCATTGGAAATAAATTACACCATCTGTAATATTGAGGCGTCATTCGGGAGTATTTTCAGATGTGTTTAGCCTGCAATCCAGGAATGCTTGCTGTTGTCCGGCACGCGGCAACCAGACGTGATTTTCTGAAATATATGGGTGGAGCTGCAGTTTCGGCCTTTGCCGCGACTGCCGTGGAACCGGCGCTTGGTATCGGTCGCGCTTATGCAGCAGACGATCCGGCCGATGTGATCTTTCGCGGTGGGCCGATCCTGTCCATCAACCCTGCCGCGCCGCGCGCCGAGGCGCTGGCCATTCGCGGCGAGCGCATATTGGCGATAGGTTCCATGGACGAAGTCGATGCCTATCGCGGTAGCGCAACGCGCATTGTCGATCTGGATGGCCGAACGCTGATGCCGGGGCTGATCGATCCGCACATGCATTCGACTTTTGTCGCCATGGACGACTGGCTGGATGTCGGCCCGATTTCCACGCCGACTTTCGATCAGGTCTGGAACAAGCTGCGCGATGCGGTGGCCAGGGCCAAGGAAGGCGAGTGGGTCCGTGCCCAGTTGTTCGATCCGAGCATCACCAAAGGCGCGCATGTTCCCACGCTTAAGGAACTGGATGAACTTGCTCCGAACAATCCATTTTTCATGATGGAGAGCAACGGGCATATCTCCTATGTCAACAGCAAGGCGCTGGCTATTGCAGGCGTTTCGGACTCCTCAGCCGATCTTCCCGAATCCCGTTTTGTCAAAGATGCAAACGGCAAGTTGACGGGGCGTCTGGAAGAGCCGCCGTCATTCATGCCGTTCCTGGGCAAGATGCCCATGCCGACGGCCGTCCAGTTGCAGGAATATACCCGCAGGATGATGGATCACGCCGCTTCCGTGGGCTGCACCTCGCTGCACGATTGCGGCGTTGGCATGTTGGCGGCAGAACATGACGTGGCGCTTCTGGACGCTGTCATGGCAAAGAAGCCGCCAATCCGTTATCGCGGCATGTTGGTGTCAACCGCCATGGATCAGTGGGAGAAGCTTGGCTTCAAGCCCGGTCGCGGAACGGATATGTATCGCCTTGATGGCATCAAGGCATGGGCGGATGGCTCCAATCAGGCCAAAACCGGCTATCAGCGCGAGAACTATCTGGGCACGGATAGTCGTGGAGCGATGAATTATACGCCAGAAGAGCTGACGGAAGCCATTCGCCGCGCGCATAAGGGCGGCTGGCAGGTCGGCGTTCATGCCAATGGCGATGCGGCGATCGATGCGACGATTGCCGCCTACGAAACCGTGTTGAAGGAAACGCCGCGCGACGATCACCGCCACCGCATCGAACATTGCAGCGTCTTTCACCCCGAACAGATGGCGAAGATGAAGGAGCTGGGTCTGTCGCCAAGCTTCCTGATCGGTCATGTGCACTGGTGGGGCAAGGCATTCCGGGACGAAATTCTGGGGCCGGATCGTGCGAAATTCTACGACCCGTGCGCTTCGGCACTGGCGGCCGGGCTGATAATCTCGTTCCATTCCGACTGGAACGTGACGCCTATCGAACCGCTGCGTTATGTCGAAAACGCCGTGACCCGCATTATGAATGACGGCGGGGATGTGTTCTTTCCCGATGAGCGAATTCCGGTCGATGCTGCGTTACGCGCCGTGACCATCGATGCCGCGTGGCATTGCCGCATGGATGACATTGTCGGCAGTCTGGAACCCGGAAAATATGCCGATCTGACCATTCTGGAGCAGGACCCGACCACCGTTGATCCGGCGACGATCAGCAAGATCAAGGTCAGCGAAACATGGCTCTCCGGCGAGGAGCGTCATAGCGCTTGAAAACAGAGAGCCGCCAGATGCCATGATCTGGCGGCTTCTTCTATCTCTCGCCGCGCCGATAGGGCTGCATCAGCGCCTGCGGCACGCGCGCGCGCCGCGCCATGACGATCAGCGCGACAATCGACATGATATAGGGGATCATCAGGAAAAGCTGATAAGGCACAGCCTTGCCGTAAACGGTTTGCAGGCGAAGCTGGAAGGCATCGAAAAGCGCGAACAGCAGAGCGCCCAGAAGGGCGCGCGCCGGTTTCCATGATGAAAAGACCACCAATGCAATACACACCCAGCCACGTCCCTGCATCATCGTCGGGAAGAACGAATTGAACGCGGAAAGCGTCAGGAATGCGCCGCCCACCGCCATCAGCGCGCTGCCGAACATGATCGTGAAAATGCGTACGCGGATGGGATCGATGCCTTGCGCTTCCGCCGCATGGGGATTTTCGCCGGTCATGCGGATGGCAAGGCCGAGCGGCGTGCGGAACAGCACATAACCAAGCAGCAGGGCCAGCGGAATGGCGATCCATGTCAGCGCGGTTTGAGAGCCGAGCACCTGTCCGATGAAGGGAAGGTCAGTGAGCCATGACGGATTGACCGGCTGGAACGGGGTGATCGTCGGTGGTGTCGAGGAAAGCGGCACCAGAAGGCGGAACAGGAAATAGCTGAGACTCGATGAAAACAGCGTGATGCCGAGGCCGACCACATGCTGCGACAGGCCGAGCGGCACGGTAAGTGCGGCGTGAAGCAGGCCGAACAGCGCGCCGGAAGCTGCCGCTGCCAGAACGCCCACCCACAGGTCCGCGCCGTTGAACACGGTCAGCCAGCCAATCATCGCGCCGAAGGTCATGATACCTTCGATGCCGAGATTGAGCACACCGGCGCGTTCGCAATAAAGCGCGCCAAGCGTGCCGAAAATCAGCGGCGTCGCGATGCGCAGGACCGAAACCCACAGGCCCGCGGAGAGCAGGATATCCATCAGCGCGTTCATCGGGCGATCCTGTATTGAGTGAAGAAGAGTGCGACCAGCATGGTCAAGAGCGACAGCGCCACGGTGACGTCGGCAATGAAGCTTGGAATGCCGATGGCGCGGCTCATGCCGTCGGCGCCGACGAACATGGCGGCGGTGAAAAGCGCGGAGAAGATCGCGCCGATGGGGTTCAGATTGGCGAGCATGGCGACAATGATGCCGGAATAGCCAAAGCCCGGCGAAAGATCGGTCGTGACATAGCCTTTCACGCCCATGACCTGTATCGCGCCCGCAAGCCCGGCCAGCCCGCCGGAAATGCAGGCGACTTTTATGAGCGTCTTGCCCAGCGGCACACCGGCAAACCGCGCCGCCGCAGGGTTGAGCCCCGCTGCCTTGGTTTCAAGGCCGAAGACGGTACGCTTCTGCACATAGGCGATGACAAGCGCCAGCACGATGGCGATGACGATGCCGATATGAAGCCGCATGCCGGACATGATCTTGGGCAAGACGGCGGTGTCTGGCACCGGTTCGGATTGCGGCCAGCCAAAGGCGAGGGGATCCTTCATCGGTCCCTCGATCATCATGGAAACAATGAGCACGGCGATGAAGTTCAAAAGAAGCGTGGTCACGACTTCATCGACACCGAAGCGCAGGCGAAGCCCGAGCGGTATCAGGAGAAAAATCATGCCCGCGATTGCCCCGACCACAAGCAGGAGCGGGATCAAAAGCGGGGCGGGAAGCTGCAATTGCGCGCCGACAGCCACCACGGCCAGCGCGCCCATATAAAACTGGCCTTCTGCGCCGATGTTCCAGAGCTTTGAGCGGAAGGCGACGGCGGCGGCAAGACCGGTCAGCATCAGGGGCGCTGCGCGGGTCAGCGTTTCGGTGATCGAAAGCTTATTGCCGAAAGCGCCGATGGCGATCTGACGGAAGGCTTCCAGCACCGGCGCTCCGGCGGCGGCGATCAGCAATCCGGCCAGAATGAAAGCGGCCAGAACGGCGATGACCGGCGCAGTTGCAACCAGTGCCATGGGACGTGTTTCGCGTAGCTCGATCCGCATCAGTTCAGCCCCTTCGTATTTGCATGCCATTCACCGGCCATCATCAGTCCGAGCTTTTGCGCATTGACTTCAGCCGCGTCGATAGGCGGTGACAGACGACCTTTAACAATCGCTTGAACCCGATCCGCCAAGCCAATGATTTCATCGAGATCTTCCGAGATTAGCAGAACGGCGGCACCCTTGGCGCGGGCTTCCAGAATACGGGCATGGATCGCAGCGACCGCGCCTTCATCGAGGCCGCGCGTGGGCTGCGCGGCGATCAGAATACGCGGGGCGGTTTCCAGATTACGACCCAGAATGAGTTTTTGCATATTGCCGCCCGAAAGCAGGCGGATGCGGCTATCGGGCGTGCCGCCGCGTACATCGAAATCCTTGATGATGCGGTCGGTAAATGCACGCGCCGCATTGCGATTGACCAGAAAACCGTTCGAGAATTCCGGATCGCGCACGCGCTCCAGAATAGCGTTTTCCCACAGCGTCAGGTCACCGATGACGCCCTCGGCATTGCGGTCTTCCGGGATGCGCCCAATACCATCGGCCACAAAGCGGCGCGGATCAAAGGTTGTGACTTCTTTCCCAAATAGGGTGAGCGCGCCTTTGGTGGGCTGGCTGAGACCGGAGACCAGCCGCCCCAGTGCCGCCTGCCCATTGCCGGATACGCCGATGATGCCGAGCGTTTCACCTGCGCGTAAATGAAAATCGAGGTCGGAAAGACGGGTGATACCGTCTTCGACAACGGTGATGTTCTTGGCTTCCAGCAAAGTCTCGCCGGGCGTCGCAACGGCGCGGGTGGGGCGCGACACGCGCCGGCCGACCATCAATTCCGCCAGTTCTTCCTTCGAGGTTTCCGATGTTCGGCGTTCGGCGACCACCTTGCCGCCGCGCAAAATCACGACGCGGCCTGCCGCCGACATGACTTCGTGCAACTTGTGCGAAATGAAGATCAGCGACAGGCCCTGACGCGCCATTTCCTTCAAGGTGGCGAACAGGCTCTCCGCTTCCTGCGTGGTCAAAACGGCGGTCGGCTCATCGAGGATCAGAATATCGGCGTCGTTATAGAGCGCCTTGAGAATTTCCACACGCTGTTGCTCACCGACCGACAGATCGCCGAGCCGCGCATCGGGATCGACTTTCAGGCCGAAACGGTCGGCAATTTTTGTGATTTTTGCCCGTGCTGCACGATCGGCGGATTTGAGTTTCCAGAGATTTTCCGTGCCGGTGACGATATTTTCCAGAACCGTCAGATTGGGCGCGAGGGTAAAATGCTGATGCACCATGCCCACGCCCGCATCGATGGCCGCACGCGGCTTGCCCTGCGGGATTTCCGCGCCCTTGACGAAAACGCGGCCCTCATCCGGCACATAATGGCCGAACAGGATATTCATCAGTGTCGTTTTGCCCGCGCCGTTTTCGCCAAGAAAGGCGAGAATTTCGCCGCGTCCGAGCTTTAGCGAAATATCGTCATTGGCGGTCAGGTGGCCAAAACGCTTGGTGATGTTTTGCAGTTCAAGGACGGTGGAGGTCATGAGGTGCCCGTGCAGGAGGCGCGCCGATGTTTTGGCATCGGCGCGGAGGCATGATTATTTCGGCTCATCAGCGTTGAGCTTGAGCGTGAATGCGCCGGATTTGATCTCGGCGCGGCGCGCTTCCATCTTTGCCTCGGCTTCCGCAGGCGCGACGCCCTTGACATAGGCGATGTCGTTGCCGCCTTCCTTCATCATGCTGAATGGCGTGTAGTCCTTGCCGGTCGGCTGTCCGGCCTTCGCATCTGCGACGGCTGCATTGAGGATCGGGCCAAAATTCCAGATTGCATTGGCAAAAACCGTATCCGGGTAACGCGACGTATAGTCGGTCAGCGAGCCGATCGCCTTGATGCCGCGTTCCTTGGCGGCGTCCGCCGTGCCGATGCGCTCGCCGAACAGAATATCCGCGCCGGAATCGATGGCCGCAAGACCGGCCTCACGCGCCTTCGGCGGGTCGAAGAAGGTGCCCATGAAGGAAGCGACGAATTTCGCATCGGGCCGCGTTTCACGCACACCGTCCTGAAAGGCGTTAATCAGCATGTTGATTTCGGGGATCGGCACCGCGCCGACCGAACCGAACACGCCCGACTTGCTCATGGCGCCGGCCAGCATTCCGGTCAGATAACCGGCTTCGAAATTCCAGGTGCCGAACACGCCGAAATTGTCGCCCTGCGGTTTGCCCGACGAACCCATGACAAAGGCGGTCTGCGGATAGTCGCCCGCAACCTGACGCGCTTCGCGTTCGACGGCATAGGCTTCGCCGATAATCAGCTTGACGCCCTGTTCGGCATATTCGCGCATGGCGCGGGGATAGTCGCTTGCCGAAACGCCTTCAGAGAAAACATACTCGATGACGCCTTCGTCATTGGCCTGCTTGAGCGCTTCATGAAGGCGGGAATTCCAGGCATTTTCAACCGGCGAGGCATGAATGCCTGCGACTTTCAGCTTTTCGCCAGCGGCAAAAACGCGGGTCGAGATTGCCGTTGCGCCCAGTGCCGCCGACATTGCGAGAATATCGCGGCGTGTGAAGTTCGATGTCTTGATGATTTTGGTCATGGACCCCTCTTGGATGTTTTCGGCGCGCGGATGCGCGCAGCCGGTTGCTTCGTTTTAAACACGCACGGTCATGAGCAACGATTTGCATCATTGCCTAAACCATCGTGAATTCAAGTGGTTTCTGGGGTTAGCCGCTAGTGTGGTGGATTTGAGGTTCCTATTATTTGCATGGCATCTACGTTTAGGAACGTCAATCCATAAACCACATTAGATTCAATATATTACTAGTGTGGCTTTGAATCCGAAATTCGTTCGCCACATTATTGATCTGACGCCGACATTTGCATCCCTCTGATACAGGCGCCGAGCAAATGTCGGAATCGAAAAGATCACTAGGGCGTGGTGACGATTTAACTATCGAAGCCATATTGCCAGGGCGGCGAGTTTGACGAAGCCCATGAAGTTGACGAGCAGCTTGTCGTATC
>NZ_JACIJG010000002.1 GCF_014199265.1 Brucella daejeonensis | reverse complement strand
GACTTCACGGGCGACGACGTGGTGACCTATACGGTTGATGACGGCAATGGCGGCACGACGACGGGCACGATCACGGTAACGGTGACGCCGGTCAACGACGCGCCGGTTGCGGTTGACGATACGGCGACGACGGCGGAAGACACACCGGTGACAGTGGATGCGGCTACGGGGCTGCTTGCCAACGACACGGATGTGGACAACGCGGCTGCAGAACTGAGCGCGACTGCGGGGACGTTCACGACGGACCAGGGCGGGACGATTACGATCCTGGCGGATGGCAGCTACACCTACACGCCAGTTGCTGGCTTTACCGGTACCGATACCTTCACCTACACGGTAAGTGACGGCGCATTGACTGACACGGGTGTGTTGTCAATTGCTGTGGCGCCAGCAGCACCGACTGTGACTATCGACACCGATGTGAACAACGATGCCGTGCTGGGCGTTACCGAAATCGGCGGAGCAACGACGGCAACGGTGACTGTTGGTCTGACGGGTACTCCGTCCGTGGGCGACATCATTACGGTCTCCGATGGAACCAACGAACAGCAACACACGCTAACGCAGGCTGACATCGACGCCGGTAGCTGGACCACTACCGTCGCATTGCCTGCGGCGGGTGAAACGCTGGAGGTCAGCGCCACGTTGACCGATGGCTCCGGTCTTGCTTCCACTCCGGCAACCGACAGCGCCGTGATCGATCTCCTCGACGCCGTTGATGATGTGGCGACGCTGGATACCGGCAATGTGACCGCGACGGTTGGCCCGGAGGTGACGACGACCGACTCCCAGGTTCTCGGTATTGCCGAGTCCTCCACCGGTTCTGACGGTAGCCAGACGGTTACGATCGACGGTGACTATAGTGTGCTGCATGTCGAGGTGAGCCAGGATACTCTGGTTGCCGTCGCCGATAGCTACCGGGTCGATATCGTTGATGCTGACGGCAATGTGGTTGCTTCAACGAACCCGGACGATCCGAACCTGGTTGGACAAGTTCTTACGCCTATCATTGGCGGTACACTGGGGGTCAGCGGGACCGACACGCTCGCCATAGACTTCGCTGGACTGCCGGCAGGGGCTTATAGTGTTGTGGTGCACAACGACTCGAGCCAATTGACTGGCTTGCTGGATTCGGATGGCAGCGGTGGGGTTTCTCTACAAGAGCTCGGCGATAGCGGAGTTTTACTTGGAGCCGAGAACGAAGCGTTGATCGTCGATACAGTCGTCAACGCGCTCAACGGAGGCGTGCTTGGACTGCCACTCAACCTCGGTGACCTTGTCGAACCTATTCTCACAACCGCGCTGGACCTCATCAACACTACTGGGCAGGAAACGCCTGTTTCGGCTTTGGTCGGTATTCTTGGCGACGTGTTGAGTGATCCGCTTCTGGGTCTCACAGACCTTCAGGTTAGCGACCTGGTGGACAGCTTGGTCAGCACACTGGCGACAACGCTGTTGTCCAATACGTTGACCTTGCTGCAAACGACGACGATCACCACGCAACTGACTGAATATGCGTTCGACAATACAGCCTTGTCGGGCGGTAATGTCATCAGCGATGCCGATCCTGCGGGCGACGACACACCGGGCAGTGTGGGCGCCACCACCGTGACGCAGATTTCACACACGGTCGATGGTGATACAACGACGCTTGCAGTCGATCCAGTGAACGGCGTGGACATCGTCGGCGATTACGGTACGCTGCACATCAACGCGGACGGCAGCTATACATATACCGCCAACGGTAACCCGATTGCGCCCGGACAGTCGGACGTATTCACTTATACACTGGCCGATGACGCCATATCCGACACGGCTACGATCACCATCAATCTGATCGACAGCGTTGCGCCGACGCAGACGCCGACGATCACCGCGATTTCCGTAGATAGTGATCCAGTTGGCGACTGGACTACGACAGATACTTCGCCCACGATCTTCGGAACCTTGGACACTCCGCTTCTTCCGGGCGAAAAGGTGCAGGTCAGCCTGGATGGCGGGGCTACCTGGAACGACGCCTATATGGACCCAAACGACACGGATGGTTCGGATGGCTGGACCTGGTTCTACGGTCCGGGCGAACTTGCAGGCGGCGCTCATACTGTGAGTGTCCAGATCGTCGATGCGTTTGGTAATGTCGGGGCGAACACGGATTCGCAAGTGATCACCGTTGATGCAGCCAATCAGGCACCGGTTGGCGTGGTCAACCAAGGGCTTCTGGGCGGTCTGATCGGTGCGGATCTGCTGGGCCTGATCGATCTGGGGAACCAGACTTTTATCGCGTACGATCCGAACAACAATCTGCAGAGCGTAGCGGTCACCTATTCCGTGCCAATCAACTTGGGCACTGGTTTCGATCTGACTGCTTCCACCCTGATCGCGGCGGAATTGGGTTTACAGTTCAACGTCACCCATGTGGACTTTAATCTTCTTCCTCTTGTTCCAGAGTACTCTACGCTAACCATCACCTCGATTGATGGGAGCGCGATCAGTAACGAAGCAATCAACGAGTTGCTGCGCTCCGTACATCTGGATACAGCTTTAAGCCTGAGCGTTGCCCCAACATATTCCATCACTACGACCGATATGAACGGGTTGACAGGAACGGACAGCGCAACCACGTTGACCGATCTGGGCTTGCTGAGTGCACCAGACCCGACCGTTATCGAAGGAACGACGGGAGACAACACGCTCACCGGTACGTCTGCCGATGAACATCTTTATGGGTTCGACGGCAACGACATTCTCCATGGCGGGGACGGTAACGATCTGCTGCGTGGCGGGGCGGGCATCGATCAGCTTTTCGGTGACAATGGCAATGACCTGCTGGTCTACGATGCGGCGGATACCGTCATCGACGGCGGCATGGGGACCGATACCCTGCTTGTCACAACCGCTACCGCTACCATCACCGGATCTACTACGCCGGTCCATGATATCGAGAATATCGAGCTTGGTGTCGATTCCGGTGCCAATACGTTGATTATGGATGCAGATGGTGCCGCGAAGGCAAGTGGAGCAGGTTCGGAGCTCATCATCAATGGTGGAGATAATGACACGGTCAGCATCACCGGCGCTGATTATCAGGGCCAGACGCTGATCAATAATCAGGCCTATGAGCATTATGTTCTGGGTGAAACCAATGTGTTTGTTCAGGATCAGGTGCAGGTGGTCATTTAAGTGCTCATGGGGAATGTTGTACCGGCCCGTCAGGGTCATGACTTGAAGAGAGCATTGTATCGCAAGTGTTTTTTGGCAGGAGCTACTCTGGTGTTCGGGTTACCGATAGCCGGTTGTTCGGATACGTTGAGTTCGGTTCAGCCATCGGTTCCGAAACCGGTGGCGGTGGCAAAGAAAAGCGAGCCTGCCAAGGAAGATCATGCGTTGCGTCCGAATCCGGTTAAAGGCAACCGCATCGGCCTTGCCGATGCGGTGACCATGATCATCAAACGCCACCCCGACCTCAAGCAGGCGACTGCCGTTCTGGCGCGGAGCAAGGCGGATGTCGGTGCGGCGCGCAGCGTCTGGTACCCGCAGTTAACCTATCAGGCCGGTGTCGGCCCAAGCATGTTTTCGGATGGGGACAGTTCCCGTTTCAATGATGGGGCACAGGGACCGGGAGTCGCGCTCAATCAGCAGATATGGGATTTCGGCCGTTCTGCGGGTGCGATCGACTCCGCCAGGGCGGCGGAGAACCAACGCAGTCAGGAAGTCATTGTGACCGCTGACAAACTTGCGGAAAAGGGCGCATTGGCTTTTCTCGACGTCAAGCGTTACGAGGCGTTGGCGGCGGAAGCTGTGAAAAACTCTGCTGCATTAAAAGACCTGCGCGGTCGTATTCAGGATCGTGTGCTTGCCGGGACTTCGGATAGGTCCGACCTGATGTTGGCTGATGTGCGCATCGAAGGCGCGCGGGGCGAGGAAATTCAGGCACAGACATCGTTGATGGCGGCGAAAGTCCTGCTTGCGACGCTAATCGGCGGTATGCCTGAAAAATATAACGATCCCACGCCCGTGATCAGCAAACTGCCGCTTTACAATACTGAACCGGAGTTCGATCAACTGCCGGCGGTCATTGCCGCCGATCAGGCCGAAAAAGCCTCCGCAGCGAAAATCCGGGAGACCAAAGCCGAAATCTTTCCGCGTGTGGGCGTTCAAGTTGGTTATAACCGCAACTATTTCAGCAATAACAACAATAGCGGGCAAGACGACAATTACACGGCCCTGCTGACAGTAACCGGCGATCTCTACAAACCGGGGCACAAATATGCCGTACAGGCCGCTGAAGAGGATCGCCGTGCTGCGGAAGCGATGAAGGCATCTGCCATTCTCGACATTCGAGGACGGGCTCGTCAAGCGCGTGAAAACCTCATTGGCGGCAAGATGCGTATAGCGGCTTACCAGCAGCAGGAAAAAAACGCCAAAGCGTCGCGTGAGATATTCTTCGAGGCTTATACGCTCGGCAAGCGCACACTAACCGAGTTGCTCGACGCGGAGTTGAATATTCATCAGGCCGCCAACAACAGGATCCTCGCCGAATATGACGTGATGGCGGCGCGGCTTCAGTATCAGAATGTTTATGGGAAACTGCGCCAGTCACTCGGAGTGACAGCGACCCTTATGGGGGAATAGGGACATGGCCGACACAGGAACCGCTAGCCGCCAGAGCTGGGTTGCCGCCATTGTTGCGCTTGCCGGTCTCAAAGGCATTGTCCTGACCGAAGCGGAGTTCGCCCATCAGGGGGGCTGGGCCGCACCGGGACGGGATCCGATCGAGACGTTACGTGACATTGCTTCCCGCTCCGGTCTGCGTCTTGATTTACTGAACGCGACGCTGGACAATGTACCCGATATGCTGCTTCCCGCGATCTTCGAGATTGACGGAGGCCGTACGGTGCTGGTGCTCCAGAGGGGGACTGACAGTGTGCGTCTGACACTGCCGGGTCTTTCCGGGCGACCGCCGATTGATCTGCCTCTGGACGAATTCAATCGCCGGGCCACGGGGCGCGTGCTGCTCGTAGAACCGATGTCCACGCGGAATCGCGACGCCCGCATCGAAGCGTTTTTGCAAAAGCCCACACATCATTGGTTGCGTGAACTCGTTCTGAAAGACCGACGCGGGTATCGGGATGTCGCGCTGGCGTCGGTTTTCAGCAATTTGCTGACCTTCGCTTCGGCGTTGTTTGCAATGCAATTGTGGGATCGTGTGATTCCGGCTCGCTCGATCCCGACGCTCTGGGTTCTGGGGCTGGGCACGGCCATGGCGCTGCTGCTCGACCTCTTGCTGCGAACCGCCCGTGTGGTTGTGCTCGACCGCATGGGAAAACAGGCCGATCTTGCCATTTCGGCGCGCATTTTTGCGCGCGCCCTGGATATTCGCAACGATGACCGGCCGAAATCGACAGGAGCGTTCATTGCACAGATCCGCGACATCGAACAGATTCGGGATCTGATGACGTCCACGACGGTTTCGGCTCTGGTGGACCTGCCTTTCGTTCTGTTGTTCCTCGCTTTTTTCGCCCTGATTGCGGGCCAGCTGACCTTCGTGCTGATTGCCGCCATGGTGCTGATCGCGATTCCAGGCTTGCTCATTCAGTTTCCGTTGGCGCGGCTTGCGAGGGAAGGCACTCGCGAAAGTGCGCTTCGGCACGCGATCCTCGTTGAATCCATCGAGCGGATCGAAGAAATCAAGGCGTCACAAGCCGAGCCGCGCTTTCAGTCGCTGTGGGAGCGTTTCACCTATCTTTCCGCCAGAATCAGTGCAAAGCAGCGCTTTTATTCGGCCCTGTTCACCAACTGGACGCAATCGCTGCAACAGCTGACCTATACGGCTGTGCTGATTGCCGGCGCCTATCTCGTGATGGACGGCGATATGTCTACGGGCGCTCTGGTTGCCTGTTCGATCATGACGAGCCGGGCGCTTGTGCTGTTCGTTCCTTTCGGCCAGATATTCACACGCTGGCAGAGCGCGAGACTTGCCATGGGCGCGCTCACCGATCTTATGCAAAAGCCGGTCGATCACGATCCGCAAGCGGGACTCTTGCGTCGTAACACTTTGCGTGGCGACTATCGGATCGAGCAGTTGAGCTATGCCTATGAGCCGGATGGTCCGGCGGCTCTGCGTATCGAAAACCTTGTCATTCAACCCGGTGAAAGGGTCGCCCTGCTTGGCCATATCGGAGCGGGAAAATCGACCCTGCTGCGCCTGCTTGCCGGTATGGCTCGACCGGATTCCGGCAAGCTGCTGCTGGATGATTCCAGCCTGTCCATGATCAGTCCGGCGGATGTTCGCAGGGAAATCGGCTATCTCGGTCAAAGCGCGCAATTGTTTCTGGGCACCATCCGCGAAAACATCCTGATCGGTGCGCCACATGCCTCGGACGAGGATATTCTCAAAGCGCTGGCCATCACAGGTGGGTTGCCGCTGGTGCAAGGGCAGAGCCATGGCCTTGATCTGATGTTGCAGGAAGGTGGGATCGGACTGTCCGGCGGGCAGCGGCAAACACTGCTTCTGGCGCGAACCTTGCTGCGCGCCGGCAATATCCTACTGCTGGATGAACCGTCAGCGCCGCTTGATGAACGTAGCGAGCAACAGTTGGTACAGTCGCTCTCCCGTTGGCTCGATAACCGGACACTTATCGTTACCACCAATCGTTCCGGGCTTCTGCCGCTCGTCAACCGGATCGTCGTGATCAACAAGGGTCGTGTGACCATGGACGGACCACGCGACAAAGTGATTGCCGCATTGACCGGAAAGCCCACCGTCGCGACCGTTAACGGCACAGTGAGGCGAGCATGAGCGACCGGACGTTTTCTACTTCCTTCGACGAGATTATCGACAGCACGCGGCCCGGCAAGGAAAACCTGCACTGGTTCGAGAGATTACGGGTTATTCCCGTCGTTTCCCTCGGTCTGTCGGCCTTTCTGGTCTGGGCCTGGTTTGGCGTTCTGGACGAAGTCGCTGTCGGTAGCGGCAAGGTCACGCCGCTGATGCGCTCCCAGATCATCCAGAGCCTGGAAGGCGGTATCGTTGACGGCATATTCGTCAGCGAGGGCGACATTGTGGAGGCCCGTCAGAAACTGGCTGAACTCAATCAGGAGCATTTCAGCGCCAGTCTCGGTGAGGCTCAGGCCAAGGCGCTTTCGCTTGAAGCCGCGACCGCCCGGCTGGAAGCGGAACTTGTCGGGAGCGAACCGGCATTCAGCGAAGATGTACGCAAGAACCCGGCATTGGTCGAACGGGAGATGAGCCTGTTCCAGGCTCGACGCCATAATCTTGAGGTTTCCAACGCCGATCTGGAGAAGGCTCTTGCCCTGACCCGCAAGGAACTGTCACTGACAGAGCCTTTGGTGGCAAGAGGCGCGGCCAGTACCATCGAGGTTATCAAGCTTCAACGGCAGGAAACCGAGTTGCAGACCAAGCTCAATATGCTGCACAATGAGTTCGTGATCGAAGCCAATACCGATTATACAAAGAACAAGGCCGAACTTGACCAGACACTTGAGATCATCAAGGGCCGGAAGGACCAGCTGGCGCGCACCTTGATCACATCGCCCGTGCGCGGCATCGTCAAGAACCTTGAAGTAACGACTATCGGTGGCGTCATCGCGCCCGGCGGAACGCTGATGGAAATCGTGCCGCTTGAAGACCAACTCATGATCGAGACGCGGGTCAATCCACGTGACATCGCTTTCATCCGTCCAGGTTTGCCCGCTACCGTCAAGATTTCCGCCTACGATCCTGCGGTCTATGGATCGCTGGAGGGTACGGTCGAGCGCATCTCGCCCGACACGTTGCAGGATGATGTGGACAAGAAGCTGGTTTTTTATCGCGTTGACGTGCGGACAAAGAATTCGAGCCTGCATAGCAGGGACGGCAGGGAACATGTCATCATACCGGGCATGGTCGCCACGGTGGAAATCAAGACCGGTCAGAAGACGGTTTTTGACTATCTTATCAAGCCATTGAACAAGGCACGTGAAGCGCTGCGTGAACGTTAAGCATTCGATCTGGACCCAATGTGTCCGGCGCCTTCAATTTCCGGTACCCGAGAATCACCACTTTTGCATCCGCATATTGCTTCTTGATACAGTCGCTCAGATCAACACATCTCAACTCTATTATTTCAGGCATGATCCTGATCGTTCCGGTTTCACTCCGATCGGATCGTGCTGTAACCGGAGTACGATACCTATGGCTAAGGTTGTTGGAACAGGACTTGAGGATATTCTTACCGGCACGGACGGGAATGACAGTCTCTGGGGGCTGGGGGGCGACGATGTTCTGAGCAGTTCGAGCGGGTTCGATCGTCTCGACGGAGGAAACGGGGATGACCGGCTGATTCTGGAAGGCGTGAGCGGTGCGGTGAATGGCGGTGCCGGTTTCGATACGTTGCTGATTGATTTCTCCGACCGCTCCAACAATGTCAGGTTGAATGCTCTTAATGGACATGCAACGCTCGACTCCGACTGGTATCCGGCCAATGGTATTTATTTTCGGGATGTGGAGCGGCTGATCATCACTACCGGCAGTGGGCAGGATACCATTCTGGGCGGCATGGGTGACGATGTGATCTCGACCGGGGCAGGGGCGGACAGCATCGGCTCCGGCTACTCCGATCATCCAACCGATGCCGCAGGCGACGACTTCATCGATGCCGGCGCGGGCGACGATTTCATTTACGATCAATATGGGGAAAACCGCATTTTCGGCGGCGCGGGTGATGACGATGTCCATGCGTCGCTCTCATCGGTCGAGCTGGATGGTGGCGACGGTGACGATATACTTGTCATGGCGGATCGCATCACGAGCGAAGATGTCACCATCGACTTTGCGAAGGGAACCACCTCTACAGGCACGGCTTTCAGGAATTTCGAATTCGTCAGCGTCGATACCGGTCGTGGCGATGACACCATCTTGGCCAGCGACACCCAGAGGGCTCTTGTTTCCATGAATGGTGGCGACGATCGCTTCATCGGCGCCGGTGGCGATGACAGGGCCGAGGGTGGCCAAGGCAACGATATCCTGCATGGTCATGGCGGAAATGATGAACTCACCGGCGAGGAGGGAGATGATTATCTCGACGGCGGGATCGGCAATGACTTTCTTTCGGGCGGCGACGATGACGATTATCTCTCCGGCGGAGATGGCGACGATTCACTCATCGGCGGACGCGGGAATGATTATCTCGAAGGTGGCGCGGGCAACGACTATCTGCATTCGCTGGGATCCGGTCTTGTCGGTCCGGCAGGCAGCGATGTTCTGCTTGGCGGTGACGGAGACGATTTCATGGTAGCCGGTGGCGGCGGCAGCCAGTTTCTCGATGGTGGGGCGGGGAATGACAGGCTGTTGGTGGATGTTGGCGGTAGTGGTGATTACATCACGCCCAATATCCTGCAGGGTGGCGACGGTTTCGACGAAGTTCGCGGAGGCCGTGGCGTCGATATACTGGGTGGCGGCTCGGGTAATGATCGGCTTGACGGCCAGCACGGCGACGATGTGTTGGACGGCGGCGCCGGTGCAGATACGCTTGAAGGCGGTCTCGGAGCCGACACATTAACCGGTGGCAGCGGTGCCGACACATTTTTCTGGAGCTACGAAACAGTCCGCCTGAATGGCGGTGTCGATCACATTACCGATTTCGATACCGCCGGGGGAGATGTAATCAGCTTTCGTGGATATGCTTCGAGCGATCCCGAGATTCACGACTTCGACAGCTTTGTTGCCGCCTCGCACGATACCGAACAAGGTGTTTATGTCAGCTTCGGTGACGACGCGGGCGGTATTCTCATTGAAGGTCTGGCAGTGGCTGAAATATCGGAAAGCGACGTTGTCTTCGCGACCTGGTAACGAGCACGCTTGTGCTCAGTTAAAAGTGATCTGTGAACCGCCATGCATAGGCCGGTCCTGCCACGTTTCGGCTTTTCATTGTCGGCCTCGGAAATTACGAGGCCTCTTCCTCGATGATAGTCTGGGCAACCTGCTCGATGCCGCCGTTGAAACGCTCGGCAGTGAGCAGGCCCAGCCACACGGAGATCAGGCATAGCACGACCGAGAAACCGATATTGAACAGCGCTTTGCCCGGCTGACCGGCACGCAGGAGATCGAGCGTTTGCAGGCTGAACGACGAGAAAGTGGTGAAGCCGCCGCAGACGCCGACCATGAAGGCGAGGCGCCAGACTTCCGGCACCGGAAAGCGCCCCTGCTCCAGTGTCAGCGCGCCGAAGAACGAGATCGCGAACGACCCGACAATATTGATGAGGATCGTGCCCCAGGGAAGTTCGCGGCTTATCGGCAGCATCAATATAGCGAGCCAGTATCGCGCCACGCTTCCTATAGCGCCGCCAAGCGCCACCATCAGGGTTGCCTGCATTGGTTATATCCACCAAGCCATGGATAGAGGCTTCGACAGGGCTTCCGGAAGGCTTGAAACCAACGCTTCGAGATGCCGCGGGACGCACTCTTCTCCTGTTTCCATTCAAGCAGGAGTCATCAGCCAATAGCTGGCGGTTTCGGGAGAACCCCATTCCCATCGTGCGCGGCATGAGCCGTCGCCGGATTTATATCCAAAGCCATATCCGCTCGTCAATCGGCAGCAATCATGCGAGCCTCGCCTTGAAGCATAATCCGACCGGAGTGAAACGAGTACGATCAAGATTATGCTTAAAATAGAAAGCGTTAGAGCGGCGATCTGATTCAATCAGATCGAAATGCGCTCTAAGGACAGCCTCACACGATTTTTATCATGTTAAAAGATGCCGCCCCTAGCCGGTAGCTCTGCCGTCGCGGCGGGCGGGCAACTCGAACAGGTGAGCGC
The DNA here is from genome assembly GCF_014199265.1 of Brucella daejeonensis. Taxonomy (GTDB): domain Bacteria; phylum Pseudomonadota; class Alphaproteobacteria; order Rhizobiales; family Rhizobiaceae; genus Brucella; species Brucella daejeonensis. Next base: position 358,802 of record NZ_JACIJG010000002.1, on the reverse strand, counting down.
CATTCTCGGTTCCCTTTTCTTCGTAGCCGATGATCCTGAACCATTTCACTATGTCGGAACGGTCGAGCCAGCTTCGTGAATGAATGGGCAAGTCGCCTGCAAGCGACTGGATCTGACGGATATGCTGTTTGCAAAAGCGCACCGTGTTGGGGCTGAAAAATTCTTCCCTTGCCGCAAACAGTGTTTCCGCCGCGTCGTCCCCTTCGCGCCAGGCTATGATTGCGACGACCTTGCCGTCCTGCAAAAGGGCATGGGCGCGGCCTTCGCGGAGGTTCATCATGAGATTGTCATAGGCCGTCTTGGTGTCCTTGCCTGCGGCGATGTATTCGATGGTCATGCGTCTTGAAAGGTCGCGGAAAACGGTTTCAAGATCGCCGACGGTCGCTGTGCGTGCCTTCATTTTCTGGCCTCCCGCCTTAATTCGTTATGCGCTCACTGGATTGTCGAAAGACGCAATGGCACCCTGGTGGCCATTGCCAGCCATTGGGTTCAACGTAAAATGTTCGCACAGGTTCCGGTCGGAGAGATGAATTGTTGCGCGCCCGCATGAAATCGCCACCGCAAGAGAGCAGGGGGCATATGCTGCCTTGGGGTTTTCGCGGCGGCGCGATAGCGGGAAACCGGCGTTACTGGTTGATTTCAGGCTCGACCAGCCTTGCAAGCTTATGCAGGGAATCCTGCCAGCCAAGATAGCAGACCTCCGCCGGAATGATGTCTGGAACGCCCTGCTGCTCGATCCTGATCTCAGTGCCGACCGATACGCCCTTGAAGGTGATGGTCACCTTCATTTCGCCGGGCAGGTTGGGATCATCGAAACTGTCGGTGTAGACGAGCCGTTCGCCGGGAACGAATTCCACATAAGTGCCGCCGAAAGAGTGGCTCGCACCCGTGGTGAAATTGCGGAACGACATTCTGTGCTTGCCGCCCGCTCGCGCATCTAGCTCGTGTACGGTGCACACGAAGCCATATGGCGGCAGCCAGCTTGCAATGGCGTCGGCCTCGACAAAGGCGCGAAACAGCTTTTCCGGCTTTGCTGCGATAACGCGATGCAGATGGATGGTGCTTGGCATTGTATCCTCCCAGGATTGATCTATTGATTCCGGGTCGCGCCCGTCCTTGCGAAGAGCAGGCGCAGATAACGGTGAAGATGCTCGATGCTTTCCACGGCACGCTGCGGATCGCCGCTTGCCTTTGCGAGAATGAAAGCGCCCTGAAGAACGGCCTGCGTATGAAGGGCGAGGCTTTCGGGAGTAAAATCCCCCTGTACTCCGTGCATGTCCATCGCAGCCGCAATGTCGGCGACCAGCGTGTCGGCATGGCCCGAAATGCTCGACCAGCAGGCCTGCTGGATGGCAGGGCTGGTGCCGTAGGTTTCCTGAACCATCGTTCCGACGAGACAGGTAAACTCCGGCAATGTACCCTCAATAAGATGCTTGCGGAAATCCACATAGGCCAGAAGACGGTCCAGAGGATCGTCCGGCCGATGGTAGGGAGCTTCCGCAAACATTTCGGAAGTTACTTTCGACCAATGGTCGGCAGCCGCGACGGCCAGATCTTCCTTGCTGGAAAAATGATGGAAAAACGCCCCCTTGGACAGTTTTGCTGCAGTACAGATGTCATCGACCGTCGTCGCGGAATAACCCTTCGTTCGGATGACGGCGAATGCGGCTTCCAGCAAATGCGACTTCGTCAAAGGGTTCGGTTTTCTCGGCATGTCTTGCTCCCTTTTGATAACATACCAACCAGTCGGTATTAAAGCAAGCGAAGCCGACGGAAAATTATGGCTTCTTTTTCGGGGGCAATTGGACCGGAACTCGCGAGTGAGGGCCGATGAGCTTTGGTTTGGCCTGCGGGGGCTATTGGAATGGCCGGTATTGGTGAGAAAAACAAAGGCCGACGCTGCCGGATCGGCCATTCGCAGAGCGGAAGGCGCCGCTCAATTGTTCTTCAGGGCGCGGATCAGGTCCTGTTCGAGATCGAGCGGGTCTTCCAGTCCGACCGACAGGCGGATGAGCTGCGGCCCGATGCCGGAGGTGGTTTTCTGATCCTCGGGAACCACCGCATGGGTGAGCGAGAAGGGGTGCTGGATAAGGCTTTCCACGCTTCCGAGGCTGACCGCGAAGCGGAAATAATGGGTGGATGTAAGGATGCGTTCGACGCGGGCAAGGTCGCCTTCGACTTCGATCGACACGACGCAGCCGAAATTCAGCATCTGGCGGGCGGCCATTTCATGCTGTGGGTGGCTCTTGAGGCCGGGATAAACGACTTTCGTCAAGCCCAGTTCCGCCATGCGGCGTTCAAGGCTTGCGGCGAGTTTCAGGGCTGTCTCGGACTGTCGGACGCTGCGGATTTCCAGCGTCTTGAGCGAGCGGTGGAGCAGGGCGCAATCGGTCGGCGACATGACCGCGCCAAGCGCGTTCTGCAAATATCCGACGCGGTCGGCGAGGCCGGAAGGGGCGCTGGCCGAGATCGCCACGACACCGCCGAGAAGGTCGGAATGTCCGTTCAGCATCTTGGTGGCCGAGTGTACCACCACATGGATGCCATGCTCTATCGGGCGCTGGCCGACCGGCGAGGAAAACGTGCTGTCGCAAACCGTAATGGCTCCGGCTTCCGCGCCAAGACGGGCGACGAGCGAAAGGTCCACGATACGCAAGGTGGGATTGGAGGGTGTTTCGAACCACAACAGGTCCGGTTTGCCGGCCCGTACGGCTTCTTCCAGTGCGGCCGCATCGGAAAAATCGACGAAGTTTACCTTATGGCCTGCCGTGAGCGGACGGACATCCGCCAGCAGCCGGTAGACCCCGCCATAAAGATCGTTATGCGCGAGGATCGTCGAACCGGCTGGCAAGGCTTCAAGCAGGGTCGCGGCGGCGGAAAGCCCGCTTGGAAACACATAGGCGGCCTGCGCGCCTTCCAGATCGGCGAGGCAAAGTTGCAGGCCATTGCGGGTCGGATTGCCGCTTCGGCTGTAGTCGAAGCCCTTGCTTTTGCCGATACCGTCCTGAACGAAAGTCGTCGCGTGATAGACCGGTGGAATAACGGCGCCGGTCAGCGGATCGGGTTCCTGTCCGACGTGAATGGCTCTGGTTGCAAAACCAGCCTGATTGCGGCGATGTTCGTTTTCCACGTGCCCGGTCTTTCGCTTGCTATGTTGATGCGGCGCTTGGGAAAATGCCGCTGCCGGTGGTGTAGAAAGTGCGTTCAGCCCGGTCAAGCGGGGATCGTTTTTCCCGAACAGTTTGCGGCGTTCACGACAGCATCGCGCTTTCCCGCGCATTGCGCCTGATGGTTTGCGGCGGCTGACCAAGTGTCCGAAGGAAAGCCCGACGCATACGATCGGTATCCGCAAAGCCGGTCTCCATCGCTATGACGTCCATGGGATGCCGGCCTTGTTCCATCATCAGCCGCGCCGCTTCCACGCGCAGATTTTCGACGGCCTTGGCAGGCGACTGGCCTGTTTCCGAGCGAAACGCCCGGCTGAACTGGCGTGGGCTAAGCCCAGCCGCATCGGCAAGCTCGTCGACCGAGAGAATGCTGCGCAGGTTTGCCTTGGCATAATTGATGGATTTCTGGATTCTGTCCGACTTGGGGTCCAGTTCGAGCAAGGCCGAGAACTGCGACTGCCCACCGGCCCTGCGGTGATAGACCACGAGTTTTCGCGCCACGGCGCGCGCTACCTCCTGACCGAGATCCTTTTCGACCATGGCGAGCGCCAGATCGATGCCCGCCGTCATCCCTGCTGACGTCCAAACCGCGCCATCGACGATGAATATCCGGTCTTCCTCGACCTTGACGGCGGGAAAGCTTTCCCGGAGTTGACGCGCAAAAAACCAATGCGTCGTCGCGCGGCGTCCGTCCAGAAGACCCACCTCCGCGAGAATGAAAGCGCCGGTGCAAGGAGCCGCCAGCCGTCGCGCGGTTCGCAGGGAATGCCGCGCGAACCCGATCAGTCCCGGCGTCACCGGCTCAATCGCCGTTCCGGCGCCCAGCATCACGGTATCGTAAACCGTGTGATGATCGAAAGCTTTCGTATTCACCCCGAAACCGGCGGAAGACTTGATCTCTCCGCCGGATTCCGAAAGGAGTTCAATGGTATAATATGGCTCCGCAAGATCGAGATTGGCCATCTCCAGGGCGGTGACGGCAGCGAACCCCAGAAGCTGGAATCCGGGAAAAACGACATACCCGATTTTGTGCATGACTTTCGCTCCTGTCTGAAAATGCCGTATATACCAGATTTATGCCGTGGGCGCCGTGCGTCCTTTTAAACGTTGAACACACGGCGGTCCATTCCTTAGGTCAGTGGGTCGGTTGACCGGCCCGATGCCCGACGCCATAACGGGCGGCGGGTTTGTTGCGCGACAGGTTGGGCTTCAGTTTCTGTCGAGCCGCTTCATAGGCTGTCCAGTCGCTGACATCCGGCAGCGACGGGATTGTGACCTGTTCACCCAGTTCAAGCCCGGCCAGCGCGGCATCCACCATATCGTCGGCGGACATGACGATCTCGCTCGGTACATATTCAAGCGGCGTACCGGCGATGCCCCAGAAATCGGTTGCGGTCGCTCCCGGCAGAACAGCTTGCACACGAATGCCCTTGTCCGCCAGTTCGCTTTGGAGCGACTGGCTGAAGGCCAGAACGAAAGCCTTGCTGCCGCCATACACCCCGTTCAGCTGTTCCGGCGCGATGCCGACAATCGAAGCGATATTGACGATCGTTCCGGCGCCGCGCTCCACAAAGCCGGGCGCGACGGCATGAGTCAGCCGCGTCAACGCCGTGACGTTCAGCCCGATCATTTCCTCCATCCTGTCGATATCGGAGGATAGTAGCGGGGCAGTCGCGCCAATGCCTGCATTGTTGATCAGCATGGTGATGCCCGCATCGGTACGCAGCACCTTTTCGACCTCTGCGAGACCATCCCTGTTGCCGAGGTCTGCCGCGACGACTTCAACGGTGCGACCCGTTTCGTCGCCAAGTTGCCGGGCCAGTTCCATGAGGCGCGCTTTGTTGCGAGCCACGAGGATCAGGTCATATCCCTTGCGCGCCAGGCGATCGGCGTAAATCGCGCCGATGCCCGAGGACGCTCCAGTAATCAGGGCGGTGCCTTTTGAAGTCCCAGTCATCGAAATCTCCATCTCGTTGGAAGTGATGAAGTTGATGATAAAGCTTGGACCAAACGGCTTAAATGTCATATATCCGTCATTTCAGGACGTCCGGCATCGCGCTATTGCTCCAGACATCCTGAGCGGGCCTGTAGCGTTGTTTTTGCGGTCAGAAGGCTTCGCGATAAAGCGCCAGGGCGTCGGCTTCGGTCACGTCGACCGGATTATTGCCGAGCAGGCGGGTCTGCAACATGGCATCGCGCGCAAGCATTTCGAGGCTTTCTTCCGTTACGCCGACATCGCGAAGGCGGCGCGGAGCGCCCGAACGATCCATCAGTTCCTCGATATAGGCGACAAAAGCCGCCGAGCGCTCTTCGGTCGTGCCTTCCGATGCATCAAGAAGCAGATCGGCAAGTTCCGCGTAGAGCGCTGCCGCACCCGCCATATTGAAGCGAAGAACAGGCCCAAGCATCAGTGCATTGGAAAGACCGTGAGGCACATGGTAGTGCCCGCCCAGCGGGTAGGCGAGGGCGTGAACAGCCCCGACCGGAGAGTTGGAAAAAGCCTGTCCGGCAAAATTCGCCCCGATCAGCATGGCCTCCCGCGCGTTGCGATCCATACCGTTTTTACAGGCGGCAATGAGATTGGTTGAAAGAAGCTTCAATGCCTCGCGGGCGAAAGCATCCGATAGCGGGTTCTTTTTGACGCGACTGGTATAGGCTTCGATGGCATGAACCATGGCGTCGATGCCGGTTGCGGCAGTGTGAAGGGCAGGGAGGCCGCATGTCAGTTCGGCATCGAGAATGACGAAATCCGCATATAGCTGACGCGCAACCACTCCCATCTTGGTTGTTTCGCCCGTCGTGAGGATGGTGATGTTTGTAACTTCCGAACCGGTTCCGGCCGTGGTCGGTATCTGGATCAGAGGCAGGCGGCTGCCCTGCACCTTGCCTATGCCATAGAGTTCGGACAATTCCTGTTCTGAAACGATGAGCACGGCGGCGAGTTTGGCAATATCCATGGACGAGCCGCCGCCAAGGCCGAGCACAATATCGCAACCGGAGGCTTTTGCCCGATCGACACACGCAAGAAGGATGGCTTCAGGCGGGTCGGCCACCACTTGGTCGCAAATGTTGATTTTGAAACCGGCTTTTTCGAGCGATGCGAGCGCATCGTTGAGAACACCTGCCTGGTGCAGGCCTTTATCCGTTACGATGAGAATTTTGCGCTGGGAAAAACGCTCGCCGAGGATTTCTCCAAGCCTCCCGGCTGCACCCCACTCGACCAACATTGAGCCGACGGTATCGAACGTAAATGGCTTGATTGCTGCAGTCATCATTCCGCCCTTAACAGATTTCCCAAGGTTTTATGTTTCCGCGTCGCTGCGCGAGGCCGGAAAGATTTTCCTTGCATGTTCAATATATTGAACGGTATTCATCTGTATCAAGCGATACAGGATATTGCTCGGAACTGTCAATTTCTCACGCTTGTTTCCTGCTTGGGCTCTGCGCAAAGGAGAAGGGCATTCCACTCTTTGGAAACCGTGGAATTTGCCCCTGTGCCGTTGACGAGCCACTGGTATTTCGTTCACAAGTCGCACTTCAAGCTAGAACCCACCCCTGTTATATACGCTAGTCGCATAAGATAGGTTATGGAACTGTCAATGTGTCAACAAGCGGACTATGCGTCGGTCGAAAGCCGGCTTGTTCGCCTATTCAGAAACCACAATGAAAGTTTATGCGAATCGGATCGATTCCGACGATGTTTCCAGTTGACATCCGAAGTCGCAAAACCCGGAAATTGCGGTCTTTTTTCAGGATGGCCGAGAGCCGGTGAAACGATGTAAATCAGTGAAAATTGCGAGATTGCGTACCCAAAAAATAGCAGTGGGACGGATCAAGAAAAAGTGAATATGCTAGTTAAGTCAGACGGTTGATAAGTACTCTTGCAAGTGACGCGCTTATCCATAAGATGCGGAGCATTTCAAAAATTTCAACAGAGGGGTTAATCAATGTATCGCAGATTTCTACTGACAGGCGTGTGTCTTCTGGCGCTTGCGGGAGCCGCTTCGGCAGAGGTCGTGCTGAACCGCGGTAACGATACCGATCCGGCCACGCTCGACCATCACCGCACCTCCACCATCTCCGAAGGCAACGTGCTGCGCGACCTCTATGACGGCCTGACCATCCAGGACGCGTACGGCAAGGCCATTCCCGGCGTTGCGGAGTCCTGGGACGTTTCCGACGATGGCACGGTCTACACCTTCCACCTGCGCGACAATGCGAAATGGTCGAATGGCGACCCTGTTACCGCAGGCGATTTCCAGTTTACTTTCCGCCGCCTGATGGACCCGAAAACCGCTGCCGGTTACGCCAGCATGTTGTTCATCATCAAGAACGCCGAAGACATTGCGGGCGGCAAGAAGCCGGTCGACCAGCTTGGCGTCGAAGCGGTTGACGACCACACCCTCAAGGTCACGCTGAATGCCCCAGCCCCTTATTTCCTTGAGCTTCTGACCCACCAGACCGGGTTCCCGATGAACCAGAAGAGTGTCGAGGCCAATGGCGACAAGTTCACCACGCCCGGCAAGATGGTGACGAACGGCGCCTATATGCTGGAAAGCTTCACGCCGAACGACAAGATCGTCATGAAGAAGAATCCGTATTATTACGAAGCGGATCAGGTGAAGATCGACACCGTCAACTGGATACCGTTCGAGGATCGCGCGAGCTGTATGCGCCGCTTCGAAGCGAAGGAAGTCCAGATATGCTCCGACGTTCCGGCCGAGCAGATGGACTATGTGAAGAAGAACCTTGCCAATGAGTTTCGTCTGGCGCCTTATCTCGGCGTCTACTACCTGCCGGTGAAGGGCAAGACCGCCGACAGCAAGCTGAAGGATCCGCGCGTCCGGCAGGCGATTTCCATGGCCATAGACCGCGACTTCCTTGCCGATCAGGTCTGGCAGGGCACGATGCTGCCCGGTTACTCGATGGTGCCGCCCGGCATCGCAAATTACGTGAAGGACGCGCCGAAGCTCGACTATTCCGACGATATGCTGGATCGCGAGGACAAGGCCAAGGAACTCCTGAAGGAAGCAGGCGTCGAGCCGGATACGCTTTCCATAGAGCTTCTCTACAACACGTCCGAAAACAACAAGAATACCATGGCAGCCATAGCCGACCAGCTTGGCAATATCGGCGTGAAGGCATCGCTGAATGAAACCGAAGGCGCCACCTATTTCAACTTCATGCGTGACGACGGCCCGTTCGATATCGCCCGCGCCGGCTGGATCGGCGACTATAACGATCCGCAGAACTTCCTGTTCATCAGCCAGAGCGATGTCAGCTTCAACTATTCCAAGGTGAAGAACGCCGATTACGACGCGCTGATGGCCAAGGCCGAAACAATACTCGATCTCGGCGAGCGTGCGAAGGTTCTGGCCGAAGCGGAACAGGTCAAGCTCGATGAAATGAGCAATATTCCTATCCTTTATTATTCGTCGCGTGCGCTCGTTTCCAGCGATGTGGACGGCTGGAACGACAACCTCCTGGATAGCCACAAGACGCGTTGGCTCTCCCTTAAAAACTAGATTTTTCAGTTCGGGCTGCGCCTTGCCGCGCAGCCCTTTTTCGGTCTGCAAGCCGAAAGGTCCCTCTTTTCATGGGACGGCATTTTTAAAGCGAATGGGAGTTTTGTGATGTATCGCAGGGTTTTACTGGCGGGCATTTGCCTTGCCGCATTGGTTGGCGCCGCTTCGGCCGAAACCGTCCTCAATCGTGGTAACGACACCGACCCCGCTACCCTGGACCAGCACCATACCTCGACCGTTTCCGAGAACCGCGTTCTGCGCGACCTTTACGAAGGACTTGTGGCGCAGAACGAAAAGGGCGAAGCCATTCCCGGCGCGGCCGCGTCATGGGATCTTTCCGAAAACGGCCTCACCTATACATTCCACATGCGCGAAGGCGCGAAATGGTCGAATGGCGATCCGGTAACGGCCGGTGATTTCGAATTCTCGTTCCGCCGCATCATGGACCCGAAAACCGCAGCAGGCTATGCGAGCGTGCTCTATGCCATCAGGAATGCGGAACAGGTCGCGACCGGCAAGATGCCTGTCGACCAGCTTGGCGTGAAGGCGCTGGACGACAAGACGCTTCAGATCACGCTCAAGGCCCCGGCCCCTTATTTCCTTGAACTTCTGACCCACCAGACCGGCTTTCCGGTCAACCGTAAGGCCGTCGAAAAATTCGGCGACAAGTTCACCCTGCCCGGCAATCTCGTGACCAACGGCGCTTATGAGCTTGTGAGCTTCACGCCGAACGACAAGATCGTCATGAAGAAGAATCCCGATTACTGGGATGCGGGAAACGTGAAGATCGACACGGTCAACTGGATACCGTTCGAGGATCGCTCGAGCTGTATGCGCCGCTTCGAGGCGAAGGAAGTGGATATCTGTTCCGATGTCGCCGCCGAGCAGATGGACTATGTGAAGAAGAATATGACGAAGGAGTTCCGCCTCGCTCCCTATCTTGGCATCTACTATGCCGACATCAAGGGCGAGCCGTCCGGCAAGCTGCGCGATCCGCGTGTGCGCCGCGCCATTTCGCTGGCGGTGGACCGCGAGTTCATGGCGGAGGAAGTCTGGCGCGGCGTCATGCTGCCTGCCTATTCCATGGTGCCGCCCGGCATCGCCAATTATGTGAAGGACGCGCCGAAGCTCGACTTCGCGGATGAAGACATTCTCGACCGCGAGGACAAGGCCAAGGCGCTTTTGAAGGAAGCGGGCGTCGAGCCGAATACGCTTTCGGTGACGCTGCGCTACAACACGTCCGAAAACCACAAGAACACGATGGCCGCGCTTGCCAACATGCTGAAAAACATAGGCATCAACGCCACGCTGAACGAGGTCGAAGGCACGACCTATTTCAATTATCTTCAGGAAAAGGGCATGTTCGATCTGACCCGTGACGGCTGGATCGGCGACTACAACGACCCGAATTCCTTCCTGGAACTCTTCACCACCGGCAATTATTTCAACTATGCCGAATGGTCGAACAAGGATTACGACGCCCTGATGGCAAAATCCGCGGCCACGACCGATCTCGGCGAGCGCGCCGGGGTTCTGGCCAAGGCGGAAGAAATCCTGCTGAAAGACGGGGCCGTGGTGCCTCTGATGTATTACTCATCCACCGCACTGGTTGCCGACAAGGTTCAGGGTTACGAGGATAACCTCATGAACTCGCACGGCACGCGCTGGCTTTCCATCAAAAACTAAAACAAGAATTGAAACGCCCTCAGGGGTTGCCGGATCGCTTGGCGGCGGTCCGGCAAGGAAGGGACAAAGGACATGCTGGGCTATACGCTCCGACGATTGGGTAGTGCGATACCCACGATCTTCATCATCATTACACTGACATTCTTCCTGATCCGGCTTGCGCCCGGCGGACCTTTCGATCTGGAACGCCCGATCGATCCGCTGATCCTGGAGAACCTCAAGAAAGCCTATAATATGGATGCGCCGCTGTGGCAGCAGTATCTGATTTATCTGGGCAATCTGTTGCAGGGCGATCTCGGACCAAGCTTCACCCGCCGCGATTTCACGGTGAACGATCTTTTCGCCTCCGGCCTGCCGGTCTCGATCATGCTCGGCGCGCTCGGCCTCACCCTCGCGGCGATCATCGGAACCTTCCTCGGCACGCTCGCCGCTTTGAAGCAGAATACGCCCGTCGACTATTTCGTCGTTGCGCTGGCCACTTTCGGCATCACCACGCCCAATTTCGTCGTGGCTCCTCTCCTCAGCCTTCTCTTCGGCGTCATTCTCGGCCTGGTTCCGGCTGGCGGCTGGTCGTCTGCCAATGTTTCCTACTGGATATTGCCGGTGCTGACGCTGGCCTTGCCGCAGGTGGGTGTCATTGCCCGCCTCGTGCGCGGCGCGACCATCGAGGCGCTGCGCGCCAATCACGTACGCACGGCCCGCGCCTATGGTCTGCCCTCGCGCGTGGTCGTCGGCGTTCACGCGTTGCGCGCCGCCATGCTGCCTGCCGTTTCCTATCTCGGCCCCACCGCCGCAGCCCTTCTTACCGGCTCGGTCGTGGTGGAAACCATTTTCGGCATTCCCGGCATCGGACGTTATTTCGTGCAGGGCGCGCTCAGCCGCGATTACACGCTGGTCATGGGAACGGTCGTTGTCATCGCGATTTTCGTGGTTGTTTTCAACTTGATAGTCGATCTTCTTTATGCATGGCTTGATCCGAGGGTTCGTTATGACTGATCTTAGTGTACCGACGGAAACGGCCCAGCTCGAAACTCCGAGCCGTTCTCTCTGGCAGGATGCATCGCTGCGCCTGCGCAAGAACAAGGCCGCTGTCACCAGCGCGATCGTTCTGATCGTGCTTGCCCTTGTCGGCATTTTCGGGCCGATGATAAGCCCGCACCCCTATGACAAGATCTATCCGCAGTTCGTGCGCGTGGCACCAAGCCTCGAAGCCTATCCCCGCGCCGACACGATCATGCCGGGGCTGGAACAGGTAATGGCCCGCGCGCGGCTGAAAGCGGCCGGGGAACCGGAACTGACCGGCAATTCGCTGACGGTCAACGTGACGGCGCAGCGACCGACGGACGAACGTGTGCTTCGCTATTTCCAGCGCTCCGACCTGTTCAGCAATCCGAAGATCGAACTGGCGCAGGACGGGCTTTCCGGCACGCTGACGCTCGACGTCACCCGCAATTATTTCGTGCTCGGCACCGACAATCTCGGTCGCGACCTGATGACACGCATCTTCATCGGCGTGCGCATGTCGCTCGCCATCGGCCTGCTGGCTTCGGCCATGGCGCTGGTGCTCGGCGTCGGCTATGGCGCTGTTTCCGGCTATCTTGGCGGGCGTATCGACAATGTCATGATGCGGCTTGTCGACATTCTCTATTCGCTGCCTTTCATCTTCTTCGTGATCCTGATGCTCGTCTTTTTCGGGCGGTCCATCTTCATCATCTTCATCGCAATCGGCGCGACGGAGTGGCTGGACATGGCGCGCATCGTGCGCGGACAGACGCTGAGCCTCAAGCGGCAGGAATTCGTGCAGGCGGCGGAAGCGCTGGGCGCAACGCGGCGCGGCGTCATCTCCCGCCACATCATCCCCAATGCGCTCGGCCCGGTGATCGTTTTCGTCACGCTTCTGGTGCCGAAGGCGATCCTGCTTGAAAGCCTCCTCTCCTTTCTCGGCCTCGGCGTGCAGGACCCCCTCACCTCGCTCGGCCTTCTTATCTCGGAAGGCGCCCAGAACATGCGCGGCGCAAGCTGGCAATTGATCTGGCCTGCCGCCACCCTGACCATCATCCTGTTTGCGCTGAACTTCCTTGGCGACGGCCTGCGCGACAGCCTTGACCCGAAGGATCGCTGAGATGACGAATGAAACCATTCTGAGCGTGCGCGACCTCAAGGTCACTTTCGACACGCATGACGGGCCGGTGCAGGCTGTGCGCGGCATCGACCTCGATGTGAAAGCCGGTGAAACCATCGCCATTGTGGGCGAGTCCGGTTCTGGCAAGAGCCAGACCACCATGGCCATGATGGGGCTTCTGGCCCAGAACGGCAGGGCGACGGGACAGGCGCTCTATCGCGGTCAGGACCTGATCGGCATGTCCGACAAGCAGCTGAACAGGATACGCGGCGCGAAGATCACCATGATCTTTCAGGAGCCGATGACCTCGCTCGACCCGCTTTACCGGATCGGCGACCAGTTGGCGGAACCGCTACGCTATCATCGCGGGCTGAGCAAAAAACAGGCGCGTCCGCGCATTCTGGAACTGTTGAAACTAGTTGGCATTCCCGAGCCGGAACGCCGCATCGACAGCTATCCTTACGAGCTGTCGGGCGGGCAGCGCCAGCGCGTCATGATCGCCATGGCGCTGGCCAACGAGCCGGACATATTGATTGCCGACGAGCCGACAACCGCGCTCGACGTGACCATTCAGGCGCAGATTCTCGATCTTCTGGCCGACCTGCAAAAGCGTCTCGGCATGGCCGTGGTCTTCATCACGCACGATCTCGGCATCGTGCGGCGCTTTGCCGACCGGGTCTATGTCATGCGCTCGGGCGAAGTGGTGGAAACCGGCGTGACGGAAGAGCTTTTCACCGCGCCTGAACATCCCTACACGAAGATGCTGCTCGACGCGGAGCCGGAGGGCGAAAAGGCCCCGCCACCGATGGAAGCGCCGGTGCTCATCCGCGCCGACAATGTGAAGGTCAACTTTCTCATAAACAAGCCGTGGCTTGGCGCCGCGAGCTACCTGACGGCGGTCAACAATGTTTCGCTGACGCTGAAGGAAGGGCAGACCATCGGCATCGTCGGCGAGTCGGGTTCGGGCAAGTCCACGCTTGGACGCGCTATCCTGCGCCTTCTCGATTCCGAGGGACGCATCGCCTATCTCGGGCAGGAACTGCCGCGCGAGCCGCAGGCCATGCGCCCGAAACGGCGCGAATTGCAGCTTGTGTTCCAGGACCCGTTCGGTTCGCTCAGCCCGCGCATGACCGTCGGCCGCATCATAACCGAAGGGCTTCTGATCCACGAGCCGAACCTTTCGGCCAGGGAGCGCGACCGCCGCGCGCAGGAGGCGTTGAGGGAGGTCGGTCTCGATCCGGCCATGCGCAACCGTTATCCGCACGAATTTTCCGGCGGACAGCGCCAGCGCATCGCCATCGCCCGCACGATGATCCTCAAGCCGCGCGTGATCGTGCTCGACGAGCCGACAAGCGCGCTCGACCGTTCGGTGCAGAAGCAGATCGTCACGCTCCTGCGCGATCTGCAGAAGGATCACGGGCTTTCCTATCTCTTCATCAGCCACGATATGGCCGTCGTCCGCGCTGTGTCGGACTATGTGATCGTGATGAAGAGCGGCAGGATCGTCGAACAGGGCGATACCGAACAGGTCTTCGATCATCCTCGCGAGGAATATACCAGGGCCCTCATGGCGGCGGCGCTGAGCGAGGAGCGTTTCGGAACAAACGGGTGACTATGCGGGGCTTCGGCCCCGCCCTCACCGACCTGCGACCCTTCTGGTCGATCTTGCCGGACATGCGCCCGTGGGGCATTGTGCACGCACATTCGTCGCGAAAAGCGGCATGTCAAAGCAGCATGTCACGGCAAGGAACTTTCTCATGCAGATGTATCAGGTCGATGCTTTCACCGACCGCCTTTTTCGGGAAACCCGGCTGCGGTTCTCGTTCTCGACGAATGGCTGCCGGATGCCATGATGCTGTCAATCGCGCAGGAGAACAATCTGGCCGAGACTGCTTTCGTCAAGTCCAGACCCGACGGCGCATGGGATTTGCGCTGGTTCGCTCCGGCACATGAAGTCGATTTCTGCGGTCACGCCACTCTTGCGACCGCGCATGTTCTGTTTACGAAAACCGGGGCGGTCGCGCCTTTCGTCTTCCACACAAGGGTCGGAGAACTCCAGGTCTCGAAAGAAACGGATGGATACAGGCTCGATATTCCCTGCCTGCCGCCGGAGACGATCGACAGCCTGCCGCACGAAATCGCCGGCATCTTCCCAAAGCGGCCTCTCCATATCTTCCGCAATTTCGAGAATATCTTTGTCGATCTCGGCAGCGCCGACGCCGTGCGCGGCTTCGCCCCGGACCTTGCCGCCATCGCCCTTCTTGGCTCGGTCGGCCTGGTGGTGACCGGGCAGGACGTGGAGGGGGCAAAGGCGCATTTCGTATCGCGCTATTTTGCTCCCGGCGCGGGCATTCCGGAAGATCCGGTAACGGGTTCCATCCATGCGACGCTTGTGCCCTACTGGGCGATGCGTCTCGGTCGCGACAGGCTGATGGCCTGTCAGGCTTCGGTACGCGGCGGATGGCTTGACTGCGAACTGGCCGGGGATCGCGTTATCCTGCGCGGCAATGCCGTGACATTCATGGAGGCGACGATCTTTCTGCCAGATGTGGCGTAGCCTTCGATTTGAGAGCAGTTTTCGGGAGGTTCGGGCGCGACCTTATGATAAGAGCTTCTTATGAAAGACCTTTTCGGTAGTTTGAACACACGGGAAGACCTCGCGCCGGGAGCCGTGCTGCTGCGCGGCTTTGCCCTGCCCGACGAGGATGCTATCCTGAAAGCGGTGGGCGAGGTTTCGGCTGCCGCGCCCTTCCGTCATATGGTCACGCCGGGCGGCTATCGCATGTCGGTCGCCATGACCAATTGCGGTTCCGTGGGCTGGGTGACGGATCGCACCGGCTATCGCTACAGCCCCGCCGATCCTGAAACGGGAAAACCCTGGCCGGACATGCCGCAAGCTTTTCTCGCACTTGCCCGAAGTGCGGCAAAGCAAGCGGGTTATCCCGACTTTTCGCCCGATGCCTGCCTCATCAACCGCTATGAACCCGGCGCGAAACTTTCCCTGCATCAGGACAAGGACGAGCAGGATTTTTCCAGCCCTATCGTCTCCGTTTCGCTTGGCCTTCCCGCAACTTTCCAGTTCGGCGGACTGAAGCGGACCGACCCGGTTTTGAAGCACGTTTTAAGCCATGGTGACGTGGTTGTCTGGGGCGGACCGTCGCGACTTTTTCATCATGGCATTCTCGCCCTCAAGCGTGGCGATCATGAGAAAACGGGGCATGTCAGGATCAACCTGACGTTCCGAAAAACGCACTGAATCTGCAAAAAGGGACCGTTTTCGCAGCAAAAGGGTGCAAAAACCCCCTCTCAATCATGGCAAAGAGCGAACATTTTTGTGGCTTTTCTGTGATTTTGCTCAGTTGAGAGCCTTTTGCCTCGTCTCCACATCGATGAAAAACGCAATCACACCTGCCAGCGCGAGCAGTCCCGCGAAGAGCGCGACAGCCAGATAAAAGCTCTGGCTGATGACCAGAGCGAGCGCCGAAGGCGCCAAAAGACCGCCGAGGCGGGCCATGGCCCCGGCAGCGCCCATTCCGCTTGCGCGCAGGGCGGTCGGATAGAGTTCCGGCGTGAATGCATAAAGCGCGCCCCATGTGCCGAGCAGCGCGAAACTCATGATCAGAATGGACGCCCCGACCACCCCGGAACTGGTCGCGACGGTGAAGAGCGCGCAGGCAGCGGCGCTGATAAAGAGGAATGAAATCAGGGTCTTGCGGCGTCCCCATGCTTCGACGCCATAGGCGGCGAGCGCATAGCCCGGCAATTGCGCCAGCGCGACAACGACCAGAAAACCATAGCCGCGCACGAAGCCGAAACCCTCACCGGCAAGCTTGGCCGGAATCCAGGTGAAGATGCCGTAATAGGAGACCGAAACCAGAAACCAGATCGCCAGCGCCGTAAGCGTGCGTCGGCGCAGATTGGGTGAAAGCAACCGTTCGTCCGTGACCATAAGCGGAGCTTCGAGTTGCGCCTTCGGCGGCAGTTCCGGCTTGCCGTTGCGGCGAAGTACCCGATTCATAACGGTTTTCGCCTCTTCGGCGCACCCGGATTTGAGCAGGTGCATCGGGGATTCCGGCACCCACAGGCGCAGCCAGATGCCGATCAGCGCCGGTGCTGCGGTTACGATGAAAATATAGCGCCATGCATCCTCGACGCCCGCAAGACTGGTCGCCCAGGCGGCAAGCGCGATGATGACGGTGCCGACAGCCCAGAAGCCTTCCAGCATGACCAGCCAGCGCCCGCGATTTCGGGCGGGAAGGAATTCAGCCATCATGGCATAATCGACAGGCAGGGTCCCGCCGACGGCGACGCCGGTCAGGAAACGCAGAGCGAGCAACAGGCCAAAACCGGGCGCAAAGGCGGAAAGCAGCCCGAATACGGCGTCACAGGCGACTGTCACCAGAAGCACGCGACGTCGGCCGTATTTGTCGGCAAGCCTTCCGAAGACGGCTGCGCCGATCAACATGCCAAGGAAAAACAGCGTGCCGGTCTGCAATGCCTGGGGAACGGTCAGCCCAAAGGTTTTTGCTATGGTCGCGCCGGTGAAGCCGACCGCCAGAACCTGCATGGCGTCCGCAGCCCAGACAAGGCCGAAGACACCCAGAAGACCGCGTTGAAACGCACCTGTACCCGCCTGATCGAGCGTCTGTTCGATGGTAATTTTCATGCCGCGCTATGTCCCCTGCTTCCGGCTGAATTTGTCAGCGCTTTTGCTGCGCTTCTAATCTATCGCTGTCAATCGCCCTTTTGGGGTACCGTCCGGTCTTTTGCCTGCAAATAACCCCAGAAACTCTCGGCATGGGCCGGAAGCGGCGCATCGTGGCGATAGATGCGGATTTCGGTCTGGAAATCCCATGAGGTGTCTGCGGAAGCGGGAACAAGTTCACCCTGCCGCAATTCGTCCAGAATGAGGCTTTCCGGCAGCCAGGCCGTGCCCCAGCCCGCTAGCGCCATGGCCTTTAATCCGATGGACATGGTGTTCTCATGCACGACCTGACGCTTGAACGCTGCCGCAGCGCCGAACTTCTGCGACAGTGCGGCGCCGAAAAAGGAAAAATCACCATAGCTCAGATGGGACAGCGGTTCACCGCTGGCGATGGCATGGTCCAGCGTCGGACCGTTGCCGGAAGGGCGCGAGACAGGCATCAGCCGCTCGGTGCCGAGCACGATGTAGGGAAATTGCGTACGATCGACGAGGATCGGTACCGAATTATGGGCATAGGTGAGAAAGAAATGGACCTCGCCCTCGGTCAGTGTCGCGATATTGTCTTCGAAACCACCTCTGTCGGGGCTGAGCAGGGAACGGATGCCGCCGATATCGTTGTCGATCTGCTTCAGCCATTGCGGGAAGAATGTAACCGTCAATGTGTGCAGGGCCGAAAAGGTAAGGACAGGGTTTTGCACCTCGCGGTTCGGTTGCAGCGCCTTGCGGGTATTGTAGAACTGGCGTACCGCGTCCTGCGCGACAGGCAGAAAGGCCCTGCCCTCGCGGGTCAGTTCGGCGGGAAATGTGGCCCGGTTGACGAGCGTTACGCTCAACCAGAGTTCCAACTGCTTGATGCGGCGGGAAAAGGCCGATTGCGTCACGTGCCGGGCATCAGCCGCGCGTGAAAAACTCGACGTTGCCGCCAGCGCAATGAAGTCTTCCAGCCATTTCAGTTCCATTTTTTTCGGGCCTTTTCAGGGAAGAAGGGTGCGAGTCATCCTCAAGGCAACTTGCGGTACTTTCTTATGCAATTTCTGCATAGTCATTGCAAAACATAGCATTGGCAGCCTTAAAAGTTTTTCCGTACCGTTTTTCCACATCTATCATTCAGTTGTCCGAGGACGTGCTTTGGCCAGGGAAATTTATTTGAACGGCGCCTTCGTTGGCGAGAACGAAGCGAAAGTGTCGGTGTTCGACCGAGGGTTTCTTTTCGGCGACGGGATTTACGAGGTCAGTGCCATCATCGATGGCCGTCTCGTCGACAATGAACTGCATCTTGCCCGCCTGGAACGTTCGGTCCGGGAACTGGGCATTCCCCTGCCCGCTTCGCTCGACGATATCCGCGCCGCCCAGATCGAACTGATCCGCCGCAACGAATTGCGCGAAGGCGTCGTCTACATGCAGGTGACGCGCGGCGAAGCCGAGCGTGATTTCAACTACGCGGACGATATCAAGCCGAATTTCGTGATGTTCACCCAGGCGAAAAATCTCGCCAATGCCCCGTCGGTACTCAATGGCGTGCGGGTGGATGTGGCGCCCGATACGCGCTGGGCCCGCCGCGATATCAAGACCGTCATGTTGCTTGCGCAGGTGCTGGCGAAGAAGCAGGCCAGAAGCAAGGGGTTTCACGAGGTGTGGCTGGTCGAAGACGGTTTTGTCACGGAAGGCGGTTCCTCGACGGCCTTCATCATAACCGGCGACAATGTGCTGGTTACGCGCCCGAACTCCCATGCCATCCTTCCGGGCTGCACGCGCCGGGCGGTCATCAGCATTGCCGAAGAGCAGAACCTGCGGATCGAGGAACGCCTGTTCACTGTCGATGAGGCGAAGGCTGCGAAAGAAGCGTTCCTGACGAGCGCATCGAGCTTCGTGACGCCGATCGTCGGCATCGCGGATCACATCGTTGCGGATGGCAAGCCGGGGCCGATAACCCGCCGCTTGCAGGAAATCTACATGGAACTTGCGAGAAACAGCGCCGAGCCGGTGCTCTGAAATTCTTGCGATTTCGGGCTGGTGTCAGGCTCTTTCATGTATGTAGGAATGGCCTCACCACTTTTGATTTGCACGGGAGAAACAGGATGGCCGGAACGGCTCGCGATTACGGTATCACCTGCGGTGCGATGCCGACCGGCGTGAACAATGCCATCACGGATGTTCCGGGCGTTCTCGTCGGCCATCGCACCTTGCGCCAGGGCGATATCAATACGGGCGTGACGGCCATTCTCCCGCATAATGGCAATCTCTATCGCCGCAAGGTTCTGGCCGCCTGCGATGTCATCAACGGTTTCGGCAAAAGTACCGGCCTCGTCCAGATCGAGGAACTGGGGACGCTTGAAACGCCGATCCTGCTTACCAATACGTTCGGCGTCGGCACCTGCGCCAATACCCTGATCCGCGAGGCGATTGCCGCCAACCCGGATATCGGGCGCACGACGGCGACCGTCAATCCGGTCGTGCTTGAATGCAATGACGGGCCGCTGAATGATATTCAGGCGATGGCGGTCACGGAAGACGATGCAAGGCTGGCTTTACGGGATGCGGGACCGGGGGTCGCTGAAGGCAATGTCGGCGCCGGAACAGGCATGACCTGCTTCGGCTTCAAGGGTGGCATCGGCACGTCGTCGCGCCAGTTCGAGCTTGGCGGGATGGTGCATCATCTTGGCATTCTGGCGCTGACCAATTTCGGGCGTACTGGCGATCTGGTGCTTCCCGATGGGCGGATGCCCTCCTCGAAGGCCGCCCCCCAGCCGGAGAAGGGGTCAGTCATTCTGGTGTTGGCCACGGACGTAGCGATGGAACACCGCCAGCTCAGGCGCGTAACCCGCCGCTGTGGCGCCGGGCTGGCGCGTCTCGGTTCCTTCTGGGGGCACGGAAGCGGCGACATCGCGGTCGGCTTTTCCACGGCGGTCACGTTCGACCACGACGAGCAGAGGGACGTGTTCAATATCGCCGTGCTGAACGAAAACCGTATCGATACGCTGTTCCGCGCCGCCGCCGAGGCGACACAGGAGGCCGTTCTCAATTCGATGTGCATGGCTGAACCCATGCGCGGAAGGGCTGCGAGCCGCCACTCGCTTGCGGACTGGCTGGAAATTCATGGGAACTAACCGTCCTTATTTCCTGTGCATTGCCGCTCATCAAACCCTGATCCACGATGAGGAAAGTGGCAATATGCGCTCAACCATGAGTCGCTGTCGCCTTTAACAAGGTCCCTCGAATGTGGGCTTTCGGCGCATATTCCTTGTGGATATAAAGGGCGCTTCGTTTCCGGGGCGGTCGATATGCTCTCCGTAGACAATGCCGAATTTCAGGACCCGATTTTTGACGATATCGCTTGTTCGCCTGACCGTTTTGGGAAGTATCGCTCCGCTACTGGCCGCTTGCATCGCGGTCGGTCCTGACTATCGCAAGCCGGATGTGCTGACGCCTTCGGGCTGGAATAGCAAGACCGGAACGCAGGCCCCCCGTCTCGGTGACTGGTGGAACCGCCTTGGCGATCCCCTTCTGGACCAATTGATCGCGGACGGGATTGCGGGCAGTCCCGATATGGCGACGGCCAAGGCGAAGGTTCGTCAGGCGCGCGCCAATTTCACATCGGCGGGCGGCGGGCTTTATCCAGACCTTAAGGGAGCCGGAAAGTACCAGAGGTCCGACGGTCCGGTAACGGCGTCCGGGGACCAGTCCAGCCTCGGCTTCAACACGACATGGGAACTCGACCTTTTCGGCGGCAACAAGCGCGGCGTCGAGGCCGCTTACTACAATGTCGAATCCGCCAATGAACAGTTGCGGGCAGCACTGGTCACGCTCATCGGCGACATAGCCACCAATTATGCAAATTTGCGCGGTGCCCAGGCTGACATCGCCATTGCTCAGCGCAATGCCGCGTCGCAGCGGCAGACAGTGGCGCTCACGCGTAGCCAGCTCGAAGCCGGACAGATTTCGCAGGTCGATCTTCTGAGTGCGGAAACGCAGGCCGCGACCACGGAATCGCAGATACCGGGTCTGCGGATCAATTACGCGCAATATCTGAACCAGCTTTCGGTGCTTACGGGGCGTTCCTCGTCGGCGCTTGCGGCCGTTCTGGACAAACCGCGCTCGATCCCGACCGTGCCGCGCAAAGTGTCTGCCGGACTGCCCGCCGACCTGTTGTCCAGCCGCCCGGATATAAGGGCTGCGGAACGCGATTATGCAAGTTCCACCGCAAGCGTCGGGCAGAAACAGGCCCTGCTTTATCCGTCTGTTTCGCTGACCGGCAACATCAATACGGGCGGGGCGAGTTTCGGCGATCTGGGCAGGCTGTCGACGATCAGCTGGGGCTTCGGGCCGAGCCTTACGGTTCCGATCTTTCAGGGTGGCAAGCTGAACGCTGATGTGGAAGCTGCGAGAGCGGCCCGCGACCAGTCCTTCATCGCCTATCGTAAAGCCATCCTGACGGCGCTGAGCGAAGTCGAGAATGCCAGCGTGTCGCTCAACCAGAACCGGTTGCGGGCGGCGCAGTTGCGGAGGATCGTCAGCAACAGCCGCAAGATCAATCAACTGACGCTTGAACAGTACCGGGCAGGCACGAAGAGCTTTGTCGATGTGCTGACCGCGCAGCGCGATCTTCTGACCGCGGAAAACAATCTGAGCCAGACCAGAACCCAACTGGTCGTCAATTATGTAGCGCTGCAAAAGGCTTTGGGCGGCGGCTGGAACGGGCTTGTCGAGGTCGGGAAACCCGAAGTCGTCGACGGCCGCACAGGGCCGCATATCGTCAGGAGAACGCCCGTGCCGCCGCTGACAACGGATAAGAGACCATTATGAAATCCAAGCAGAAACGCGGTTTTCGCTGGCGCCTCTGGCTGGCTGTCCTCATCGCATTGCTGATCGCCGGATATTTCGTCATGCGCTATCTGACGCAGAAGGAGCCATTGCCTGCCACGATGGCGATTGCGCGGGGCGATATTGAAAGTTCGGTGCTCGCCACCGGCACCCTGCGGCCGAAGAGCCTTGTCGCCATCGGCGCGCAGGCGACGGGGCGCATCCTCTCGTTCAAGGTGGCGCCGGGGCAGCAGGTCAAGGCGGGTGACGTGGTGGCGCTGATCGATTCCACCAACCAGCAGAACGAGCTGAACAAGGCGCAGGCCACGCTTAGTCAGAACGAAGCGACCCGGACGCAATATCTGGCCGAACTGGAACTTGCCCGGCAGGATCTCGCCCGCAACCAGATGATGATCGGCAGGAACGCCGTGGCGCGAGCGGAATATGACAAGGCCGTCAGCGCGCTGAAATCCAAGGAGGCGCAGGTCGCCAACAGCGAAGCGGCCATCGCGGTATCGAAAATCGATGTGCAGATCGCCGAAACCAACCTCGCCTATACGCGTATCACCGCTCCGGTGGACGGTACGATCCTTGCGGCCGTGGTGCAGGAAGGCCAGACCGTCAATGCCGAGCAGAGCGCGCCGACCATCGCCATTCTGGGGCAGCTCGACACGATGACCGTCGAAGCGGATATTTCGGAAGCCGATATCACGCAGGTGCGTGAGGGAATGCCGCTTTATTTCACGATCTCGGGCCAGAATACGAAGCGCTACGATGCCAGGCTGGAAAAGATCGAACCGGCGCCGGATTCCATCGTAAGCGACAAGAGCTTCACGACGACAACAGCGACAGCCGCGGCGGGCACGGCAACCGCTTCGGCGATCTATTACAAGGGGATTTTCAGCGTTCCAAATCCAGACGGCCTGCTCAGAACCTATATGACGACGGAAGTTCATATCGTTTTGGCGAATGCGAAGAATGTGCTTGTCGCTCCCGTATCCGCGCTTCGCGACGCGAAGGTGGAGAACAAGGCCATGGTTCGTGTCGTCACGGCAGACGACAAGATCGAGGAACGGACGGTCGAGACCGGCATTACCGACAGGATCAACACCGAAATCAGGTCGGGACTGAACGAGGGCGACAAGATCGTGATCGACAACCAGTCCGCGCCCGCCGGCCCGACTGGAATGTGACATGAGTGAAGCGCCGCTCATCACGCTCACGGGCATTTCCCGACGCTATCCATCGGGCGAGGATTTCACGACGGTTCTCAACCATGTGAACCTGACCATCGAGCGCGGTGAGATGGTGGCGATCATCGGTGCGTCCGGCTCGGGCAAATCCACGCTGATGAACATTCTTGGCTGTCTCGACCGTCCTTCGGAGGGCGAGTATCTGATTTCGGGTCGCGCCACCTCGGAGCTCGAGGCCGATGAGCTGGCCGAACTGCGGCGTGAGCATTTCGGCTTCATTTTCCAGCGCTATCATCTGTTGGGCGAACTGGATGCGGTCGGAAATGTCGAAATTCCAGCCATTTATTCGGGCCAGAACAAGACGGCACGCCGCGCGAAGGCCGAAAACATCCTGCGGCGGCTCGGCATGGGCGAGCGCACCCATCACCGACCGAGCCAGCTATCGGGCGGGCAGCAGCAGCGCGTTTCCATCGCCCGTGCGCTCATCAACGATGCCGATGTCATTCTGGCCGACGAACCGACCGGCGCGCTCGACAGTCATAGCGGCGAGGAAGTCCTCGGCATCCTGCAGGAACTGAACCGAGAAGGGCGCACGATCATCATCGTCACCCACGACCGGCAGGTGGCCGCGAGGGCAAGCCGCATCATCGAGATCAGCGATGGCGAGATCGTTTCCGACACGCGGAAGGATGAGGTTGCACCGCCGCCTGCCCCCCTGTCCGCAAAACAGGAGGAGAAACCCGGTTTCCTCGCCGGTATGCGTGACCGTTTCAGCGAAGCATTCGTGATGGCGCTGCGTTCCATGAATGCGCACCGGTTACGCACTTTCCTGACCATGCTCGGCATCATCATCGGCACGGCGTCGGTCGTCTGCGTCGTGGCGCTCGGCCAGGGATCGCAGCGGCAGATTCTGGAGCAGATCAGCGATCTCGGCACCAATACGCTTTATATCACGCCCGGCAAGGGCTTTGGCGATCTGAAGGCGGCGCAGATCACCACGCTCAATATAGGCGATGCGACCGAGATGGCGAAACTGCCCTATGTGGTGGCGGCGACGCCCTCTGACACGACGAGTTCCACCGTCCGCGTCGATGGCAAGGAGGTCAGCGTCTCCGTCAACGGGGTCGGCTCGGAATATTTCGTTACGCGCAACAGCAAGCTTCTGGAAGGACGTTTCTTCGATCAGCGCAACGTCGATGACCTGGCACAGGTCGCGGTGATCGACGAAACCGCCAAAACCACCCTTTTCCCACACGAAACCGGGTCCGTGATCGGGAAGATCATCCTTTTGAAGAATGTCCCGGTTCGAATCGTCGGCGTTGTGAAAGCCGAGGAGCGCGGAATGGGTTCCGCACAGACACTGGAAATCTATATCCCCCATACCACGGTGCGGACCCGCATGACCGGTTCGCGCTCGTTGCAGATGGTCATCGTGCGGATTGCCGACACCATGGATGCGGCGGAAGCGGAGAAGGTGATCACGGCGTTTCTGACCAAACGTCATGGAGAGAAGGATTTCTCGATCTTCAACACCGACACTTTGCAGAAGACCATTCAGGCAACGACCGCGACACTGGCCCTGCTCGTCTCCAGCATCGCAGGCATATCGCTGTTCGTGGGTGGCATCGGCGTCATGAACATCATGCTTGTGGCCGTTTCGGAAAGGATCAATGAAATCGGTGTCCGCATGGCCATCGGGGCGCGACGGAGCGATATATTGCAGCAATTTCTCATCGAGGCGGCACTCGTCTGCCTCATCGGCGGCATTCTGGGCGTTCTGTTCGCGGCGGGATTCGGCGTGCTGTTCGCACAGTTCAACACCATGTTCCATCTCATCTATTCGACGGCATCCATCGTCATCGCGCTGCTTTGCTCCAGCTTGATCGGCATCGGTTTCGGCTTCGTGCCAGCCCGCAATGCTTCCAAACTCGATCCCGTCGTGGCGCTTGCGCGCGATTGACCTCGGCAAGCAGGTGAGTCCTTTCCGCCGTTCCGCAACAGTGCCGGAGCGGCGGAATTTACAGGCGGCCAAAACTACCAATGATTGTCTTATTCCTCATATATCATAATAAGAATATTCTTTAATTTATTGAATTATATTTATAATCATATGCAACCGAAGGTCTTGATTGATTAGTTCCATAACAGACGGCATTGCCGCCTGCCGGATAAATTTCTCTCATTCGAGCCGTTTCGGAAGGAGGTTGTTAACCTTCATTTTCTATTACTTGGGCTCATTCAGGCGACAGTATCTATGGTTCAGGTATCATGCGTAATTTGAGAGAAAATTTCCCCCAGTCTACCGGAAATCGTACAGAGAACGCCCAAGACCCGAAACTGTCTCGCGGTCAGACGGGAAGTCACAATCCAGCCAGCGACGATGCCTGGAAAATCCACTTTTCGCTCGGTGAGAACGTTCGGTTTACCCGCACACCGGAAGCGGAGTTGATGCGCCGTCGCGGTGAGGAATTGCCGGAAATCAGCGAACGTTCGCATGGTGATGCCGCAGAAGATGCTTCTGCCGCCAACGTGGGGGAAGTGGCCGAATCTCAACCGATGGCCGTTGCGGCACTGCAAGAGACCGTGTCGCTCGGCATGGTTCGCTCCCCTGTTGCGCCCACGCCGCCCATCGTGCCGAAAGCGCCCGTTGCCGTCGCAGCACCTGTCGCGCCCGTATTGGAAGCTGCTCCGGTTGTGGTCGCCGCGAAAACACCGGCACAACCTTCGGCGTTTGCCTATCTGTCCGATTTCGCCTTCTGGGAAGGCTGCGATGTCGATGCGGCTCTCGTTCCGGCAACGGAACGTACCATGATGGACGCTGTTGTATCGGTCGCTCCCGTCGAGCCGCGCAAGCCCGCGCCGACAGTTGAGTCCATTCTTGCGCAGTTTCGCATTCGCGAATGGTCCAAGCAGCCCGCCGAGGAACCGGCAGTCGCAACCGTGCCGCAGCCGGCGGCTGAAACTCCCGCGCCCGTCGCGACGCCTGCTCCACAGGAAATCCCGGCGCAGGCAGCTGTCGAGCCTGTCGCTGAAGTAGCTGCGGAGGCGGCTATCGAGCCAAGCCTTGAAACTGCCGGCGAAGCCACGGAAGACGAAGTCGTATTGACGGTCGCGGATGCTGAAGAACACGTCGCCGAAGAGGTCGAGATCGCCAGCCCGGTCGCCAAGGCGCCCGCTCCGGCAAAGGCCGCACCTTCGGTCGCTCTTTATCAGCCGCAGCCCCTCCCCCGCGCGGAGGCGCCAGTCATTCACGGCACTTACGAGTTCCCGCCGCGCGATCTGCTTCAAATGCCGCCCGTACTGGACGGAAACGTCATCACACAGGAAATGCTGGAGCGCAGCGCGGGACTTCTGGAAAGCGTGTTGGAAGATTTCGGCGTGCGCGGCGAGATTATCCATGTCCGCCCCGGCCCTGTCGTTACACTTTATGAATTCGAACCGGCTCCGGGCGTGAAATCATCCCGTGTTATCGGCCTTGCCGACGATATCGCCCGCTCCATGTCGGCGCTTTCCGCCCGCGTTGCCGTCGTTCCGGGTCGCAATGTTATCGGCATCGAACTGCCGAACGCCAATCGCGAAACCGTCTATCTGCGTGAGATGATCGATAGCCGCACCTTCGAGGCATCGAATTACCGCCTGCCGCTTTGCCTTGGCAAAGGCATCGGCGGCGAGCCTATCATCGCGGAACTGGCCAAGATGCCTCACCTTCTGGTGGCAGGCACCACCGGTTCCGGCAAGTCGGTTGCCATCAACACGATGATCCTGTCGCTGCTCTACCGCTTCAAGCCGGAAGAATGCCGCCTGATCATGGTCGATCCGAAAATGCTGGAACTGTCCATCTATGACGGTATTCCGCATCTCCTCACGCCAGTCGTGACCGATCCGAAAAAGGCCGTCGTTGCCCTGAAATGGGCCGTGCGCGAGATGGAAGACCGCTATCGCAAGATGGCCCGGCTTGGCGTGCGCAATATTGAGGGTTTCAATCAGCGCTCGGCCTCCGCCAAGGGCAAGGGCGAGACGGTGATGTGCACGGTTCAGTCCGGCTTCGACAAGGAAACGGGTGAGCCGACCTACATTCAGGAAGAACTAGACCTGACGCCGATGCCTTATATCGTGGTCATCATCGATGAGATGGCCGACCTGATGATGGTCGCGGGCAAGGATATTGAAGGCGCTGTCCAGCGTCTGGCGCAGATGGCGCGTGCTGCCGGTATTCATCTCATCATGGCGACGCAGCGTCCTTCGGTCGATGTCATCACCGGCACGATCAAGGCGAACTTCCCGACCCGTATTTCCTTCCAGGTCACGTCCAAGATCGACAGCCGCACGATCCTCGGCGAAATGGGCGCCGAACAGCTTCTTGGCCAGGGCGACATGCTGCATATGGCAGGCGGTGGTCGTATTGTCCGCGTCCACGGCCCGTTCGTTTCCGACGAGGAAGTCGAAAAGGTGGTCAACCATCTGAAGGAGCAGGGGCGCCCGGATTATCTGGCCACCGTCACGGAAGATGAGGAAGAAGAAGAGGCTGCGCCGGAAGCCGCCGTGTTCGACAATACCTCGATGGGGTCTGAAGATGGCGACGACGTATATGAACAGGCCGTCAAGGTCGTGATGCGCGACAAGAAATGCTCGACTTCCTATATCCAGCGTCGCCTCGGCATCGGTTATAACCGCGCCGCCTCGCTCGTCGAGCGGATGGAAAAGGACGGTCTGGTCGGCCCTGCCAACCATGTCGGCAAGCGCGAGATACTGACAGGCAATCGCGACTAGATGAGCATTTATAGAAGGCCGGGGTCATGGTGTGCCCCGGCTTTTCTCTGTCATTCCATGAGCTTGTCAGGGTGGTTTCAGCAAGATGGCGAGAGCCGTTTTGGCGGAATCGAAACTGTTGCGTGAATGCGCTTGTCAATAGTTAAAATTTGGTTAATACTTCATTCATTCGTACATTCTTGACATCAGGCCGGGGTAACCAGATGGTCGCCCTGCGCCCATAAACAGGGAGAATGATCGATGAAGAGCATAATTATCGGCCCTACCGACAAGGACCGGGCCGTTACGCGGCAAATATTGCAGCGTATCCATGCGCAGATGCCCAAACCATCCAACGACAAGACGCAGGTTTGCAACGTCCTGCGTCTTGCGAAGGGTGGTTATTCCCATCGTCGGCGGAAAATTCATAAACTCGCCTGATGGATGATGCGAGTATCGAGTTTCTTTGCAGCGCCATGCGCGCGCCAGCGCAGCAGGCGCTGTCATTGTTTCCGCAAATTCATTGCCGATGCTTCCGGTGGAAGCCTGTCCATTTCCGTATTTCGATCACGGACGCGACCTTTCCGCTCACGCTCTTTTGGTTATCGCGCTCTTTTTATAGGCTGACGACTGGAGTATTGGATGGGGATCAAGGATTTCCCTGCCTAAGGAAAAAACATGCCCTTCACCAGCGCACAAAACCAGCAGAATGTCAGGAAACATTCCCGTTTCTTCCTTGGTTTCATGGTCGTGCTGGGCACGATTTTCTTCCTCCTGTTTGTCGGCCTCGGTGTCTGGCAGGTGGAGCGTCTGCAATGGAAGCTTGACCTCATCGCGCGCGTCGACGCGCACATCCATGCTGAACCCGTCGCGGCACCGGGCAAGGACGATTGGGCCAATGTCAATGCGACGGATGACGAATATCGTCATGTCACGCTGACGGGAACCTATCTGAACGACCGGCAGGTGCTGGTTCATGCGCTGACCGAGCGGGGAGCGGGTTACTGGGTACTGACACCTATGCGCTCAGGCGACGGCGCGCTGACTTTCGTCAATCGCGGCTTCGTGCCGAGCGACGGGCGCGGTACATTGGGACAGGCGGAAACGCAAATTGCAGGCGAAACGACCGTGACCGGCCTTCTGCGGATGCCCGAACCTGGCGGTTTCTTCCTGCGTCCCAACGATCCGGCGCGCGACGACTGGAATTCACGCGACGTCGCGGCCTTTGCGGCCAAGGCCGGTCTGGGGCCGGTCGCGCCTTATTTCATCGATGCGGATGCAAGTTCCAATCCCGGCAAGCTGCCGGTGGGGGGGCTGACGGTGGTCAGGTTCCGCAACAGCCATCTTTCCTATGCCATCACATGGTTTGCGCTGGCCGCCATGGTTGCCGGTGCCGCCATTTTTGTCTGGCGGCACGAGCGGAAATCGTAAGGTCAGATATGCAAGGCGTGACCGAGCGCCTTCATGGTCGCTTCGGCAAAGCCCTCGCCCATGGTCGGATGCGCATGGATCGTTCCCGCAATATCCTCAAGCCGCGCACCCATTTCGACTGCCTGAGCGAAAGCCGACGACAGTTCGGAGATACCCGCGCCGACCGCCTGAATTCCCAGAATGAGATGATTGTCGGCGCGCGCGACGACACGGATCATGCCGTCGTCGCGTTCCATCGTCATGGCGCGGCCGTTGGCCTGGAACGGGAAAATGCCGATCTGGATTTCATGCCCGGTCTTGCGCGCCTCGTCGGGCGACAGGCCCACCGTCACGATTTCCGGGTCGGTGAAGCAGACCGCGGGAATTGCCCGCTTGTCCCAGACCTGTTTTCCGCCCGCGACGATCTCGGCGACCATTTCGCCCTGCGCCATGGCTCGGTGTGCCAGCATGGGTTCGCCGGTAACGTCGCCGATCGCATAAATTCCGCGCATTGAGGTGCGGCAGCGGTCATCGATGCGGATAAAGCGCCCGTCCATATCGAGCCGGACTTCGCTCAAGCCCCAGCCGTCGGTCTGCGGCTTTCGCCCGACCGTGACGAGTACCTTGTCCGCCTCGATGGTTTTCGTGCTTTCGTCCGCTGTCAATACTTCCAGCGCCTTTCCATCCGACGACAGCCCCTTGGCCGATGTGCCGGTCAGAACCTCGATACCCAACGCTTTCAGCCTTGCCATGACGGGGCGTGTCAGTTCGGCATCATATTGCGGCAGGATTCGGTCGGTGGCCTCGACCACGGTGACTTTCGCGCCTAGCTTGGCAAAGGCCGTCCCGATTTCCAGCCCGATATAGCCGCCGACAACGGCCAGCTTCGTCGGTATCTTTTCCAGCGACAGCGCCTCGGTCGAGGAAATGACATTGCCGCCGAACGGCAGCGATTGCACCTCCACTGGGACGGAACCGGTCGCGATCACGATATTTTCGGCATGAATGGTCTGGTGGCCCGTATCGGTATCTACCAGGACGGTCTTGCCGTCCAGAAACCGCGCCTGCCCGTGGAACATGCGCACGCGCGACCGTTTCAGCAGTCCCGCCACGCCGCTGTTGAGGCGGTTGACGATGCCGTCTTTCCATTCGACGGTTCTGGCGAAATCGATCTTCGGGCTTTCAGCGGTGATGCCAAGCGCGCTCTTCGCCGTGAAACCCGTCAGGCGATGAAATTCGTCTGCCGCGTGGATCAGCGCCTTGGACGGAATGCAGCCGACATTGAGGCAGGTGCCGCCGAGGCGGGTTTTCTCCACCAGAACAGTGTCGATGCCAAGCTGACCGGCACGTATGCCGCAGACATAGCCGCCGGGTCCGCCGCCGATAATCAGAAGCTTGCAGGAAATCTCGCTCATTCTATCAGCCTTCCACGAAGATCATTGCGGGCGTTTCGAGCAGGCTTTTCAGCTTCTGCACGAAGACGGCGGCATCCCAGCCGTCGATCACGCGATGATCGAAACTGCACGACAGGTTCATCATCTTGCGCGGCACGAATTGCGTGCCATCCCACATGGGTCGGACCGTCATCTTGTTGATGCCGACAATGGCCACTTCCGGCCGGTTGATGATCGGCGTGGTGGCGATTGCGCCAAGAGGTCCGAGCGACGTGATGGTAATGGTGGAGCCAGTCAGTTCCTCACGTTTGGCGGTGCCGTTGCGCGCCGCTTCCGTGACACGCGACAGTTCCGTTGCCGTCGCGAATACGGTCATGCTTTCGGCATGGCGCACCACCGGCACGATCAGCCCGTTCGGCGTCTGGGTGGCGATGCCGACATGCACGCCGCCGAACTGACGAATGATGTCCGCCTCGTCATCGAAATGCGCGTTCAGCCCCGGCTGTTCCTTCACCGCCTTGACGATGGAGCGGATAATGAAGGGCAGAAGCGTGAGGCGCGGACGCCCCTCCTTCTTCTCGTTATTGAGACCGCCGCGCAGGTCTTCAAGCTGCGTGACGTCCACCTCCTCGACAATGGTGATGTGAGGAATATGGCGCTTGGCTTCCGCCATGCGCTCGGCAATCTTGCGCCTGAGGCCGATCACCTTGATTTCGTTGATGGATGTATCGGCCACA
Source organism: Brucella daejeonensis (assembly GCF_014199265.1). GTDB lineage: Bacteria > Pseudomonadota > Alphaproteobacteria > Rhizobiales > Rhizobiaceae > Brucella > Brucella daejeonensis. The sequence goes on along the minus strand of NZ_JACIJG010000002.1, from coordinate 327,314 downwards.
TAGCCCGACAGGGCCGGTGCGGCACCGCTTTCCATCTGGAAAAAGGCGTCGAGATCCTCATGCGTGATGCGCCCGGCCGGACCTGTGCCGCGTACGCGGCGCAGGTCGATGCCAGCATCCCGCGCCCGCAATCTGACGGACGGTGTGGCGAGCGGTTTTTCCCCTTCGCCGCGAACCGGGCCGGCACCCGTAAAGGGACGGCTCGCGCTCTCGCGCTTCGGCGTGGCGGGTTTTTCGGGAACGGGCGTTTGCAGGAGAACCGGCGCTTGGGTCGCGGCAGGGACGTCCGGCTTGGTTTCGACCGGCGCAGGCGCTTCGGGTTCCGGCTCTTCAGCCTTTTCTGTCGCGCCGCCTTCAATTTCGAGGCGCACGAGTTCGGAACCAACAGCGATCTTTTCGCCGACTTCACCGTTGAGCGCCACGACCTTTCCGGCGCGGGAGGACGGGATTTCCACCGTTGCCTTGTCTGTCATGACGGCGGCGAGAAGATCGTCTTCGCGAACGACATCGCCAAGCTTCACATGCCATTCGACAAGCTCGGCCTCGGCAACGCCTTCGCCGACATCGGGGAGTTTAATCGTAAACAGAGCCATCTTATCTCCCCTCAGGCTTCCATAATCGATGTCAAGGCGCGCCCCACCCGGTCGGGACCGGGGAAATAAGCCCATTCCTGTGCATGAGGATAAGGCGTATCCCAGCCGGTGACGCGGATGACCGGCGCTTCCAGGTGATAGAAACAATCGCGCTGCACCAGTGCCGCCAACTCCGCGCCATAGCCGCAGGTCAGCGTTGCTTCATGCACGATCACGCAGCGCCCGGTCTTTTTGACCGACGCCATGATGGTTTCGGTGTCGAGCGGCAAAAGCGTGCGCAGATCGATGATTTCGGCGTCAACCCCGGTTTCTTCCGCTGCAGCAAGTGCGACGTGAACCATGGTGCCATAGGCAAGCACGGTCACATCGCTCCCCTCTCGCCGGATCGCGGCCTTGCCGAGCGGCACGGTGTAATAGCCTTCCGGCACATCGCCCAGATCGTGCTTTTTCCATGATGTGACGGGGCGGTCATGATGACCGTCGAAAGGACCGTTATAAAGCCGCTTGGGTTCGAACATGATGACGGGGTCGGGATCTTCGATCGCCGCCAGCAACAGCCCCTTGGCATCGGCAGGCGTTGACGGCATCACTGTTTTCAGGCCGGACACGTGGGTAAACAGCGCTTCCGGGCTCTGGCTGTGGGTCTGGCCACCATAGATGCCGCCGCCGGAAGGCATACGGATCACGATGGGACAGGTAAATTCGCCCGCCGAGCGATAGCGCAGGCGCGCGGCTTCCGAAACGATCTGGTCGTAGGCGGGATAGACGTAGTCGGCGAACTGTACTTCGATGCAGGGGCGCAAGCCGTAAGCGGCCATGCCGATGGCCGTGCCGACAATGCCAAGCTCGCTGATCGGCGCATCGAAGCAACGATCCTTGCCGTATTTCTTCTGCAAACCGGCGGTGCAACGGAACACACCGCCGAAATATCCGACATCCTCACCGAACACGACGACTTTACGGTCCCGTTCCATGGCGATATCGTGGGCGTTCTGGATCGCCTCGATCATGGTCATTTTCGTCATGGATCAGAACCCCGCTTCCTGACGTTGGCGGATAAGGTGCGGCGGCGTTTCGGCATAGACATCCTCGAACATGTCGCGCATGGACGGTCTGCGCCCGTCATGCAGCGTGCCGATGGCTTCCGCTTCACGCTGAGCCGCGACCACGAGGTCCATTACCTCGGCCTCGGCCTGTTTATGGCGTTCGTCAGACCACGCACCGCGCTGGATGAGATGGTTCTTGAGACGCAGGATCGGATCGCCAAGCGGCCATGCATCGCTTTCGGCCTTGGGACGATAGGCCGATGGATCGTCGGAGGTGGAATGTCCGCCAGCGCGATAGGTCACATATTCGATGATGGTGGGGCCAAGGTTGCGGCGCGCCCGCTCCACCGCCCATTTGGCGACTGCATGAACGGCCAGATAATCATTGCCGTCAACACGCAGCGCCGGGATGCCGAAACCGTGGCCACGTGCAGCGAAAGTGCCGGAACCGCCGCGCGCAATGCCCTGAAAGGTGGAAATCGCCCACTGATTGTTGACGATATTCATCACGACCGGAGCCTTGTATGTCGAGGCGAAGACCAGTGCCGCGTGGAAATCGCTTTCCGCCGTCGAACCGTCACCGATCCATGCCGCGGCGATTTTCGTATCATGGCTGATGGCGGACGCCATCGCCCAGCCGACGGCCTGCGTATATTGCGTTGCGAGATTGCCGGAAATGGTGAAAAAGCCATGTTCTTTCGATGAATACATGACGGGGAGCTGGCGGCCCTTCAATGGGTCGTGCTCGTTGGAGAAAATCTGGTTCATCATGGTGACGAGCGGGTAATCGTCGGCGATGAGCAGGCCCGCCTGCCGATAGGTCGGGAAATTCATGTCGCCCTTGGTGAGCGCCTTGCGGAAGGCACAGCTTACCGCCTCCTCGCCCAGATGCTGCATGTAGAATGAGGTCTTGCCCTGCCGCTGGGCCATCATCATGCGGGCATCATAGGCCCGCAGGGTCATCATGTGGCGCAGACCTTCCTTCAGCTCATCGTCGCTCAGCGTGCCCGCCCATGGGCCGACCGCCTCGCCATCGCGGTTCAGAACCCGGATGATGCTGAAAGCCAGATCGCGCATCGCTTCCGGCTTTTCATCGACTTCCGGCCTTCTGACGCTACCGGCGCGCGGAATCTTCACGTGGGAAAAGTCCGGCACGTCACCGGGGCGCCATTCAGGCTCGGGGACATGCAGGGATAGTACGACATCGTCGCTCATGCGGGCATACCTCGCAATACTGGCATTTGATAGTCGAATGAAAGATTATAGGCGGTTAGCGCCAAAACCGCGACCTCGCCCTTGAAGGCATCGGTGCGGCATGTTCAGCAAGACCTCCCCAGGCCCCGCCAGCGCAATCTTCCCGAAGGAAAACCGACTGCTCCTCCCATGCGACATGAAGCCGGTTTTTCCTCCTCCGGCTTCACTTCATTCAGGGTGAAGTGGCTTTCAAAATAAAGCAAGAATATTTTTCATCGGCACGACCAGGTTTAAACGAAAGCGGTTCTCTGGATCGCACAACGCGTTCGCGCCGCCCTCGAGGAAATAAGTTTATTCCCATGATTTCCGGGCTGTTTTATATGGAAAGAAATAATATTGCCTTGCGCAACATTCTTGCGAATGATTGACGGGCGCGTCAGTACTGATCGGTACTATTCTGGCCGATATGGGAGGATTACGGAATGGAAAATGCGGTCAGGTGAGACATTGTGTCCACACTTTCTTGCGTTGGCACGCAACGGATACCGGTAGCGATTCTGATGATGGACAAGAAAAAACCGCGCCGGTTGGCGCGGTTTCGAACACGAATATTCTTCAATATGCGGATCAGCGGATCGCCTTCCCGTTCGCATCGAAGCGATGCATCTTGGCATCGTCGGGCGAAATGAAGATGACGTCGCCTTCATTGTGGTGATGTTCGCCGAACAGGCGCACCGTTATCAGGCCCGCTGCTTCTGTTTCCACGTAAAGGATCGTGTCGGCACCGAGATGTTCGGCATGGATGACCTTGCCGTTCCATTTGCCGGCGTCGCTGCTGACGGATAGATGTTCCGGGCGGATGCCGACAGTCTTTGCCGCCGCATCGCCGATGCGGGCGCCTTCGATGAAATTCATCTGCGGCGAGCCGATGAAACCGGCGACGAACAGATTGTCGGGCTTGTTGTAAAGCTCCATTGGCGAGCCGATCTGCTCGATATTGCCTGCATTCAGAACGACAATCCGGTCCGCAAGCGTCATGGCTTCCACCTGATCGTGGGTGACGTAGATCATCGTCGCCTTCAGTTCCCGGTGCAGCTTGGCGATTTCAAGACGGGTCTGGACGCGGAGTGCAGCGTCGAGGTTCGACAGGGGTTCATCGAACAGGAACAGTTCCGGCTCACGCACCAGTGCGCGGCCGATGGCGACGCGCTGGCGCTGGCCGCCGGACAGTTCCGCCGGACGGCGGGCAAGATAGAGATCGAGCGCCAGCATGGTGGAAGCCTTGCTCACGCGGCTTTCGATCTGGTCCTTCGGCGTCCCGGCCTGTTTAAGGCCAAGGCCCATATTGTCCTTGACCGTGAGGTGCGGATAAAGCGCGTAAGATTGGAACACCATGGCAATGCCGCGTTTCGACGGCGGCGTGACGGTCACATCTTCACCGTTGATGAGCACCTGCCCCGAAGTCACGTCTTCCAGCCCGGCGATGGAGCGCAGAAGCGTGGATTTACCGCAGCCGGAAGGGCCGACGAAGATGATGAATTCGCCGTCCTGCACTTCCAGATCGATGCCTTTCAGGACTTCCTGTGCACCGTAACGCTTGTGTATCGATTTTAGTAGCAGCGATCCCACGTAACAAATTCCCTTACAGTTTTACCGGTTGGCCCGAGCGCACGCTTTCATCTGCCGCAAGGCAGATGCGCAGCGACTGTAGCGCGTCGTCCATATGACGGTTGAGATCGATATCCTCGGCTATGGCCTTGAGCATGTAGGCCTGCTCGCGCTCGCACAGTTCCTGATGGCCCGGTTCGTCGGCCATGGAAAGATCGGTGTCGGGTTTCAGGAACTTGCCGTCCGGTCCCCGTTCGGCGCGGTGTACGCGGATGGTCGAGGTCTTGGTGTGGGCATCCACATCGTCGGACTTGGTGACAGCCTCGTTCATCACGATGGAAACGCAGCCATTGGGCGAAATCACGTCCTTCACGAAGAAGGCCGTTTCCGACATCATCGGCCCCCAGCCTGCCTCGTACCAGCCGACCGTGCCGTCATCGAACAGCACCTGCAAGTGACCGTAATTATACATGTCCGGCTCGATCTCATCGGACAGGCGCAGGCCCATGCCACGCACCTCCACCGGCTTTGCGTCGGTGATCTGGCACATCACATCCACATAATGCACGCCGCAATCGACAATGGGCGATGTGGTGTTCATCAGGTTCTTGTGGGTTTCCCAGGTCGCGCCGCTCGATTGCTGGTTGAGGTTCATGCGGAAGACATAAGGTCCGCCGAGGCCGCGCGCTTCCGAAATCAACCGCATCCAGGACGGATGATGGCGCAAAATATAGCCGATGACGAGCTTGCGCCCGTTGGCCCGCGCGCAGTGGATCACGCGGCGCGCATCTTCGACCGTGGTTGCGAGCGGCTTTTCCACGAAGACATGCGCCCCCTGCTCCATGGCCGCGACGGCGTATTCGGCATGGCTCTCCGAATAGGTCGCGACGCAGGCGAGATCGGGCTTCAGTTCCTTCAGCGCTTCATGGAAGGAAGGGTGGATTTCATAGGCTGCAAGTTCGTCGGGAACCGCGACCTTCGTGCGATTGACGAGGCCGACGATCTCGAAACCCGGATTGCGGTGATAGGCAAGCGCGTGGCTGCGGCCCATATTGCCGAGCCCGGCAGACAATACACGGACGGGCGCCCCGGTTACTGAACTCATTTGACTGCTCCGGCTGTGATGCCGCGGATCAATTGCCGCGAAAAGAGAACATAGAGGATGAGGACCGGCAGCATTGCCAGCGACAGCGCCGAGAGAACGGCATTCCAGTTGGTGACGAACTGGCCGATGAAGAGCTGCGAACCGAGCGTAACCGTCTTGGTGGCTTCGCCAGGTGCGAGGATCAGCGGGAACCAGAGATCGTTCCAGATCGGGATCATGGTGAAGACGGCGACCGTGGCCATTGCCGGACGGATCAGCGGCAGCACAAGCTTGAAGAAGATCGCATATTCCGACATGCCGTCTATGCGCCCGGCATTCTTGAGATCGTCCGACACGGTGCGCATGAATTCCGACAGGATAAAGATCGCAAGCGGCAATCCTTGCGCCGTATAGACGAGGATCAGCGATGTCAGCGTATTGACCAGCCCGACCGCCACCATGCCCTGCAATAGCGCCACCGTACCAAGCCGGATCGGGATCATGATGCCGATGGCGAGATAAAGCCCCATCAGCGTGTTGCCCTTGAAGCGGTATTCGGCGAGCGCGAACGCCGCCATGGCCCCGAACAGGATCACCAGGAAAATGCTCGCGACGGTAACGACGGTGCTGTTCTGGAAATAGGTCAGGAACGAACCCTGCTTCAGCACTGTCTCATAGCCGATAAGGCTGAAGCTTTCCGGTGTCGGAAGCTGGAGCGGCGTGCGAAAGATCGCATTGCGGTTCTTGAGCGAATTGATCAATGTCAGCGCCACCGGGAACACGGCGATCAGCATGTAGAAGATCAGGGCCGCGTGAACGAGCGTGGTGCGAACGGGCGAAGTGCGTGCTTTCGACATGGTTCTCGCTCCTCAGAACTGATAGCGGCGCATACGGCGCTGGATGCCGAACAGATAGAGCGACACGCCGGCCAGAATGATGAGGAACATCACCGCGGCAATCGTTGCGCCCATGGATGGATTGCCGAGTTGAAGCTGGAAGCCGAAGAAGGTGCGATAAAGGAACGTGCCCAGAATATCGGTTGCCTTGTCGGGGCCTGCCAGCGCGCCCTGCATCGAATAGATCAGATCGAAGGCGTTGAAGTTGGCGACGAAGGTCATGACCGAGATCAGTCCGATGGACGGGAGGATCAGCGGCAGCTTGATCTTGAAGAACTGGCTCCAACCGGTGATGCCGTCACATTCGGCAGCTTCGATAATTTCATCGGGAATATTCAAAAGTGCCGCATAGATCAGCATCATCGGGATGCCGACGAACTGCCAGACCGAGACGAGCGACACGGTGACAAGCGCCGTATCGGCCTTGCCAAGCCATGGACCGAACAGCCATTTCAGGCCGACGATGTCCATCATCCACGGCGCGACACCCCAGATCGGCGACAGGATCAGCTTCCAGATGAAGCCGACGATCACGAAGGACAAAAGCGTCGGAAGGAAGATCGCCGTGCGGTAGAAAGCGGCAAGGCGCAGCTTTGGCAGTGACAGCATTGCAGCCAGCAAAATGCCGATCGGATTTTGAACCAGCATATGAATACAGAAGAATATAACGTTGTTTTTCAAGGCATTCCAGAAATCGCGCGACCAGTTCGGATCGCCGAAAAGCATCTGGAAATTCGCAAAGCCCACAAAGCTGCGCTGTCCGTCAACGACATTGAAGAAGGCCTGCCTGAGCGTTTCGATCAGCGGCAGGACCATCACCACCGTATAGATGAAGACACAGGGCAGAAGAAACACGAGAATGTGCCAGCGCCTGGGGCGTTTTTGCGCAATGATCGGCAGGTCGGCAGGCTGGCTCATACGGTATCGCTCTTTTAGAACGCATCCCGGAAAGTGTGAAACGGCTTTCGGATGAGATGCGCGTGAAACCAAAGAATGAGAGCGCCGATCTGGTGAACCAGATCGAAACGCGCTCTGGACATTTCATTCGCCGGATTGCGCCGACGGGAAGTCAGAATGCGCACGGGCGGTGGTTCCAGGGAACACCGCCCGTGAATTTATAAATTACTTGGCTGGCTTGTACCAGCTATCGAGACCGTCCTGCAGCTTCTTGGCAGCAGCTTCCGGCGTATCGGTGCCATTGATGACATTGGCCGATTCAACCCAGGTTTCGTTTTCCAGGTTCGGCGTGCCGCGCGACAGAATCTGATAAGTCGAACGGATGGTCGGCTTGCACTTTTCACGCCAGGAGACGAATTCCTGCGCCAGCGGATCGCTCATCTTTACCGCGGTCGAGTTCAGGCTGAAGAACCCCGGCAGCGCATTGGCGTAAATTTCCGCAAATTCAGGCGAGGAGACCCAGTTCAGGAACACCTTTGCCTGTTCGGCGTGCTTGCTCGAGGCATTGAGACCGATGCCGATATCGTTGTGGTCGGAGATATAGCAGGCGTCGCCTGCGTTCTTCACCGGCGGCGGGAAAGCACCCATCTTGAACTGGGCCTGTGTGTTGAACAGACCGATTTCCCATGAACCAGCCGGGAAAATGGCGGCGCGACCGAGCGTGAACAGGTTCTGGCTGTCCGGATAGGTCTGCGCCTCAAAACCGTCGCCCAGATAATCCTTCCACTTGGCGAGCACCGCGAACGGCTCCACCCATTGCGGATCGGTAAGTTTCTGCTCGCCCGCGATCAGAGCCTTGCGGCCTTCTTCGCCCTTCCAGTAGGTCGGGCCGATATTCTGGTAGCCCATGGTTGCGGCTTCCCACATATCCTTTGTGCCCATGGCCATCGGAATATAATTGCCGTCAGCCTTGATCTTGTCGAGCATCGCGAAGAATTCGGCTTCCGTCGCCGGAGGCGTGATGCCGAGTTCGTCGAACGCGTCCTTGTTGTAGATGAAGCCGTGGATGACCGAAGCCATCGGCACGCAGAAGGTCTTCGTGCCGTCATCGGTGGTCCAGGCGGACTTGGCGACGTCGGAGAAGTTCTTCATGCCTTCGAGGTCGGTCAGATCGGCAAGCTTGCCCTTGTTGAAGAGTTCAAGCGACGTATCGAACGGACGGCACGAAATGAGGTCGCCGCCCGAACCGGCATCGAGCTTGGCGTTAAGGGCCGCATTATATTCCGTCGGCGCGCTCGGTGCGAAATTGATCTTGATGCCCGGATTTTTGGCTTCGAAAGCCGGGATGATCTTTTCCTGCCAGATCTGCAGGTCGTCATTGCGCCAGCTTTCGATCGTCAGCGTGACGTCTTCAGCAAGCGCGACCGATCCCGACGCCAGAAGCGTGGAACCCAGCAGCATGAGTTTCAACGTATTGCGAACCATTTGACCTTCTCCCTTTTGTAGCGCGAACACGCAAAGAGGCGAAATACGCCAGACCGTTTCGGTGCGATCACTTCCTTGCGCCGGAGAAAAGTACCGGCCACCGCCGGCGGTCTTCCTCCCAATTCCGCGTGATCCCTGCCCTCAGCGGTACTGCGTTCCCCTTCTGCTGAAATTAATGCCAAAAACGTACCAATTGTCCAGAGAAGTTTACAGAATTATCGCAGAAAAATGGCTTTCGCTCGCTTTTTGCAAACTTTATCAAGGAATTAATCAATATTTTCACAAGGCTACAAAATCGCTTGGTTAATGGTATTTTTTTGGTATCTTCGTGATGGAGGTATCTTCATGACTGAATTCTTCATTGGCGTCGATGGCGGCGGCACGGGATGCCGCGCTGTGGTGGCAGGTGGCGACGGTGCGATTCTCGGTTCGGGGCGCAGCGGCTCGGCCAATATCGTTACCGATCCGCAGACGGCTCTGGTCAATGTCACCAAGGCCATCGACAATGCTTTTGACGATGCCGGTCTCAGCAAGGCGCATTATGCGGCCAGCCATGCGGTGCTTGGGCTCGCGGGCGGAAATGTCGAGGGCGCGGGTACGCCGATAGAGCAGGCGCTTCCCTTCGCGCATTCCAATGTGGAATTCGACGGGGTGATTGCCTTGCAGGGCGCGCTGGGCGATCAGGACGGAACAGTTGCCATTCTCGGCACCGGCACGGCCTATATCATGCGGCGCGAAGGCCAAATCCACATGGTTGGCGGCTGGGGATTTCCGTTGAGCGATCTTGGCAGCGGCGCACGACTTGGCCAGAGCCTTTTGCAGGAAAGCCTGCTCGTGCATGACGGCATTCATCCGCGCAGCCCGCTGACGACGGACATTCTGGACGAGTTCGGCAACAATCCCGACAATCTGGTCGAATTCGCGTGGACAGCCAAACCGGGCGATTTCGGCAAATATGCTCCTCGCGTTTTTCAATATGCCAGTGAGGGTGACGAAACGGCCCGTATGCTTCTGGAGCGGTCGGCAGCTTATATCAGCGAGACGCTCGATGTGTTGATCGCCCGGGGTACGGAACGCATCAGCCTGCTTGGCGGCATGGCTCCACTCTATGTGGAATGGCTGCCGCCGCACCAGCAGGCGCTTCTGGTCAAGCCGTCCGCCGACGCTCTGACGGGAGCGTTACAGCTTGCGCTCAAGCGCTATGGCTCGCAAAGCGGAAGGGGGCATGAATGAGCGGAAATTTCAGCGCCTTCCTGCCGAAAAACCTGCAGGGTTCAACTCCTTCGAGCGGCGCCGGACCGCTCTACATGCGACTGCGTCAGTCGTTGGAAGCCGCGATCCGCGCCGGGCAACTGGTAGATGGCGAAGCCCTGCCCCCGGAACGGGACATCGCCGAATATGCCAATATCAGCCGCGTCACGGTGCGCAAGGCCGTGGACGATCTCGTGAAGGCCGGACTTCTGGTACGTCGCCACGGTTCAGGCACTTTCGTCGTGCGTCCTGCCGAAAAGGTGCAGCAATCGCTCTCGATGCTGACATCCTTTACCGAAGATATGGCGCGCCGTGGCGTCGCGACCCAGTCCAAATGGCTGGAACGTGGGCTTTATTATCCCTCGCCGGAAGAAATGATGAAGCTGGGTGTCTCGTCGGAGATGCGCGTCGCGCGCCTTGGCCGCCTGCGCATGGCCGGGGAACTGCCGCTCGCTATCGAGCGGGCAAGCCTTTCAAGTGAAATCCTGCCCGATCCCGATGCGGTCAGGGGGTCGCTTTATGCCGAACTCGGTCGGGCGGGTTTTCGGCCCGTGCGCGCCGTGCAGCGTATATCCGCCTGCAATATCAAGGGAGCTGACGCGCATATTCTGGGCGTGACGGAAGGCGATGCGGGCCTGTCCATCGAGCGGATTTCCTATCTTCCATCCGGCCGCGTGGTCGAATTCACAAAATCGCTCTATCGCGGCGATGCCTACGATTTCGTCGCGGAACTGACGATACCGCACCCCTGAACGGAGTTGTCAGGAAAACGGCCCGTTTCTCGGCCGTTTCCCGGGCCGTTTGAATGTATCAGTGGTGCTTGTTGCCTTCGCGGGCAAGTTCCGCTGTCGGGTCGGTTGCAAGACGCTTGCGTGCCCGATCGTCCATCAACTCGTACCACATGGCGTTGAGCACGGCGAAGGCCGCAGCAAGCGGAAGCCCCAGCAGCCATGAAAAATACCACATTTTCTTTCCTTTCCATCCTGACATTCTCCGTGGACGCAATGAATGATTGCGCGCCGGAGAATGCGTGAACAAATAGCCGTAGCAGTTCCAGCGGATGGAACCGCTTCGCAAGGCTCAATAGGCGTGGTTGCTCTCGTCCTCGATCATGCCCTTGTCCACCTTGCCCCACAGGACCTTGTAGACCCAGGAAGTGTAGGCAAGGATGATGGGCAGGAAGATGATCGTCACGACCAGCATGATGAACAGCGTCAGATGACTGGACGACGAATCCCACACCGTCAGGCTCGAACGGGGGTCGATGGACGACGGCAGAATAAACGGGAACATCGACACGCCGACCGATGAAATGACGCCGAAGATCGACAGTTTGCCGAACAGGAGCGGCGCCAGTTCGCGACCGCCGCGCAGGGCGATCAGGACGGCGAGCGCGCCCAGAATGCCAAGCGCCGGAGCAATCAGCAGGATCGGATAGTTCGTATAATTGGCGAACCATGCGCCGTGATCGAGCTCGACGGTCTTGCGCAGCGGATTGGAGACGCCATCAGTCACAATGGCGCTCGTGATCCTGTATCCCGAAACCCAGAGCCAGCTTACGACACCCGCCAGCACATAGAGCGCCAGCGTCAGAATGGCCGCGATGCTGCCATATGACCGGGCGCGTGCCTGAACGTCTCCGGTTGTCTTCAATACCAGCCACGATGCGCCGTGCATGGAAAGCATGGTCACTGAAAGCACGCCGCAAAGCAGCGCGAAGGGATTGAGCAGACCGAAGAACGACCCTTCGTAGAATATCTGCATATCGTCGTTCAGACGGAAGGGAACGCCCTGAAGGACGTTGCCGACGGCTACGCCGAAGATCAGCGCCGGTACGAAACCGCCGATGAACAGCGCCCAGTCCCAACCCTTTCTCCATGCCTCACTGTCACGCTTCGAGCGGTATTTGAAACCGACCGGGCGCAGGATGAGGGCAAAGAGGATGACGAACATTGCCAGGTAGAAGCCTGAAAAGGACACCGCATAAAGCGGCGGCCAGGCGGCAAAGATGGCGCCGCCACCAAGGATAAGCCAAACCTGATTGCCTTCCCATACCGGGCCGATCGTGTTGATGATGATGCGCCGTTCCACATCGGTTTTGCCTATGACGGGCATCAGGATGTCGACGCCGAGGTCGAAACCGTCCATGGCGGCAAAGCCGATCAGCAAGACGCCGAGCAGCACCCACCAGATGAGGCGCAGGGTTTCATAGTCCAACAATTCGCTGAGTATCATGATCCTTACTCCGCAGGTGCGATGCTGGCCGGGGCGAGTATGGCTTCCGGCTTGCTGTCGGGTTCAGGTCCGGCCTTGATGGCGCGTAGCATCAGGCCCATTTCGATGATGAAAAGAACCGTATAGATCGCCACAAAGCCCAGAATGGTCAGCAGCACGACGGAAGCTCCGAGGTTGGAGACCCCGACCGCCGTTGGCAATATGCCTTCGATAATCCAGGGCTGGCGGCCGAACTCGGCGACGATCCAGCCCATTTCGGCTGCAATCCATGGCAGCGGTATCGCGAATACGGCGACCCGGAGCAGCGTCGGATAGTGGTCGAGCGCACGGCGCGCGGACAGCACGAAGAAAGTGCCCGTCAGCAGGATCAGGAAGAACCCGATGCCGACCATGATGCGGAAGGACCAGAACAGCGGCAATACGCCGGGAACGGTATCGTTCGCCGCCTGGGTGATCTGCGCGTCGGTGGCGTTGCGCGGATCGTCCACGTAACGCTTCAGCAGGAGCGCATAGCCCATCCACTGGCTGTTGTCGGCGAAGACGTCCTTGACGTCCTGCGGCACGGCATTCGTGTCGCCAGCGGCGCGTATTTTCTGCAAGGCGTCATAGGCGACGATACCGTTGCGGATATGGCTTTCCGCGCTCTGGACCAGTTCATCGATGCCCTGGATCGGCGTGGTGAGCGAGCGCGTGCCGATCAGCCCCATGACCCAGGGAATGTGAACGGCGAAATGCGTCTCGCGCGTTTCCTGATCCGGGAAGCCGAATGCGGTGAAGGAGGCAGGAGCTGGCTCGGTTTCCCACATGGCTTCGATAGCCGCGATCTTCATCTTCTGGTGTTCGTTCGTCAGATAGCCGCTTTCGTCGCCCAGAACGACAACGGAGAGCGATGCGGCCAAACCGAACGATGCGGCGATCGTCATCGAACGCTTGGCCAGTTCGGTCGAGCGCCCTTTCAGCAGATACCAGGCAGATACGCCGAGGACGAACATCGATGCCGTGGCGTAGCCTGCGGAAACCGTATGGACGAATTTCGCCTGCGCGACCGGGTTCAGGAGAACGGCGTAGAAATCGGTGATTTCCATGCGCATGGTTTCGGGGTTGAACGCCGAGCCGACCGGGTTCTGCATCCAGCCATTGGCAATGAGAATCCACAATGCCGAGAAGTTGGACCCTGCCGCGACCGCATAGGTCGCCATAAGGTGTCCGACCTTCGAGAGGCGATCCCATCCGAAGAAGAAAAGACCGACGAACGTGGCCTCCAGGAAGAAGGCCATGAGGCCTTCGATGGCGAGCGGCGCACCGAAGATATCGCCGACATAATGGCTGTAATAACTCCAGTTCATGCCGAACTGGAACTCCATCACGATGCCCGTAGCGACGCCCATGACAAAGTTGATGCCAAACAGCGTACCCCAAAATTTCGTCATCTGCCGCCAGATGAGTCGCCCCGTCATTACGTAAACGGTTTCCATGATGGCCAGCATCACGGAGAGACCCAAGGTCAGAGGTACGAAGAGGAAGTGATAAAGCGCCGTGATCGCAAACTGCAACCGCGACAGGGAAACAATATCGAGTTCCATCTCTTTAAGCCGGTAATCCGGCCCTCCTGGTGTTATGAGCAGCGCTTCGAGGCTGCCCCTTATGAAAGCGGGTGGTTCGTGAAAACCGCCTACCCGCTTCAATTCGCCGACATGAACCGCAAAACGGCCCGATGCTCGTCACTCACCTCATGGCTTCAAGGATTTCATCGAATCTCGATGATCCCTTACTCCCGGTTTCGACGAGAATGCCTTGATTCAAAACAATGATGCGGTCGCAAATGCGCGCCTCCCGCCGGATATGCGTGGCGATCAGGAGCGTTCGTGAGCCGAGCCGCTGTTTCAGGCGGCCAAGCACATCTTCCGCGGTTGCCCGGTCGAGACCTTCCGTAGGCTCATCGAGCAGCCAGAGCGGCGCATCGGTCAGGAAAAGGCGTGCAAGCGCCAGACGGCGTGCCTGCCCGCCCGAAAGCCCCAGACCTCCCTCGCCCAGCGCGGTGTCCAGCCCGCCCGAAAGGGAGCTGACGAAGGCGCCCAGACCCGCAGCCTGCATGGCTTCCATCAGTTCCGCGTCAGCAGCACCGGGCCGTGCAAGGAGGAGATTGTCGCGCAGGCTGTCCTGAAACAACTCCGTCCGCTGCGTGAGAAGACGGGCAGGCAAGGCCGCAACGCTGCCCTTTTGAACGGGAAGTTCTCCCGCTATCATATTGAAAAGCGTTGATTTTCCTGCACCGCTCGTGCCAACGATAGCCACACATTCGCCTTCCGCGATATCGAGATCGACAGCCCGCAAGGCGTCGTGCGGCGCGCCATCGCGACGGATGGTTATCTTCTTCAGGCTGACCGCCTCCCCCTTGTCGGGACGCTGCAGCGGCACGATTTCCTCGTCTGCCTGCAATTGCGGCGCTATACGCTTTGCGGCCAGAACCGTGCGTCCAAGTTCCATTGCGCCGCGCCGCAATGCCGAAAATGGCTCCATCGCCCCCAGAATGATGAGCAATGCGAGGGCTGCAACGGGCGCGCTCACGGCTTCAGCATTGACCAGCAGGCCGACAACAACGAGACCGCCCGCAAGCAGCGCGGCATGAACCATGCCGAAACCTGCGCCTGCTGCGATCTCGATACGATTGAGCTGGCGGTCTGAGGTCGCGACGTACGTGTCGGCGCGAGCAAGCGCCAGTTTCTGATGTTCAAGCCGCCCCGCCATCAGAAGTTCGGTTTGCCCGGCAACAAGATCGACGGCGCGCGCGCGCAGCGCTTCCGTGCCCTTGGCGCGTCTGCGCATCGGCTTTTCCGCGCGTCTCGCCGCGGCTATCGGAATTCCCAGCCCCGTCACCACCAGCACGGACATTACCAGAAGTCCGAAAAGGAGGTTCATCAGGCCAAGAGCTATCCCTGCTGCGAGCGCCGTTGCGACCGCAGCGCCAGCCGGTACGAGAACGCGCAGATAAAGGGAATCGAGTGCATCTATGTCGGCGGTCAGCCGGAACAGGAGACGGGCGGGACGCTTCAAAAGTGTTTCTGCTGCCATGGGGCGCGCCCAGCTCCGAAACAGCTTTTCGCGGAGCGCGGCAAGAATTGCCAGCGTTGCATCATGCGTGACGAGCCGTTCGAGATAGCGCGAACCGGTGCGCAGGATCGCCAGCAGGCGGATACCGGCGGCGGGTGCAAACACGTCAAACACCACTGCCGTGGTCAAGCTTAGGCCCGCAATGGCCGTTGCGGTGATGAACCAGCCCGAAAGGCCCAGAAGGGCAATCCCTGCGAGCACGGTGACGGTCGCGGTCGCGATGCCGGCCAGAAGCGCCCTGCCCCTGATGCGGAAAAAGAGCAGCAGGATAGGCCGCAATGCGTCAAGGCCCTTCATTCGGCTGCCCTCCTCTGCCAGAGGCAAGCGTCTTCCGCATCGCCGTCGAGGCGGATCACGCGATGCATCCTGCGCGCGAGCGCTTCGTCATGGGTCGCGACGACCAGCGTCCGGTTCCGGGCAAGCCTCGTCAGACTGTCGGCAATGACTGTCGCCGTCTCCTGATCGAGATGAGCGGTCGGTTCGTCGGCCAGAATGATGTCGGCGGCAGGATCGATCGCGGCACGCGCCAGCGCCAGACGCAATGCCTCGCCGCCCGAAATTCCGGCGCCGTTCTCCCCGATCAGGCTGTTGCCGGTGACACCGAAGACGTTGCCTAGCGCCATGTCGTCGACGATTGTCTGAATGGTTGCGGCGTCGGCTTCCCGACCGAGAACGATATTCTGCCGGGCGGAGCCCGCGAAAATATGCGGCTTCTGGCCGATCCAGCTCATCCGTGAACGAAGAGCCGCAGCCGTGTCGTCAGTCATTTCCGTATCGGCGATCCTGATCGTGCCGGTTTGTGGTGTCGTCAGACCGGCGATCAGCGCAAGAATGGTGGACTTGCCGCAGCCGCTTGGCGCCAGCAGCGCCACATGCTCGCCCGGTTCGATGTCGAGATTGAAATCTTCAAGAACATTGGCCCCGGTTGCATAGGCAAAGCCGACATCGTGCAGCGCAATCGAGGGAGCATTGGTGGCGCGCGAAGCGGACATATTCGTACCGCCGACAATGGTGACTGGATGTTCTGCGAGTTTCTCCAGCGCATCGATGGCGGCTTCGCCCGCCGCGCGGTCGTGCCAGACGGCGGAAAGATCGCGAAGCGGCTCGAAGAAAGCGGGCGACAGAAGCAGGATGAACAAGCCTTCCGCAAGCGTCAGCTTGTGGCCCCAGGCACCGAAATCGAGCTGCCCCAACAGATGAAAACCGATATAGACCGCCACCATCGCGACGCCGATGGCCGCGAAGAGTTCCAGAACCGCGGAGGACAGAAAGGCGATGCGGAGGACGGACATGGTCCTGGAGCGCAATGTCTCGGCATTTTCGCGCAAGCGGTTGGCCGTCGCATCCACCGCGTGGAATGTGCGAATGGTGGCAAGGCCGCGCAGGCGGTCGAGCAGAAAACCGTTCATACCGCCGAGAGCAACGAGTTGCCTTTCGCTAGCCGCTTTCGCGCGCCAGCCGATCAGGGCCATGAAAATCGGGATGAGCGGCGCGGCAACAATCAGGATGAGCGCGGGAGCCCAGGAAAGCCAGAGCACGATGCCAAGTATCGCCAGCGGAACCAGCATGACGCGGATGCGCACCGGCACGTAACGGGAAAGATAGGGAACGACCATCTCCGCCTGTTCGGCAAGAATGCTTGCGGTTTCGCCCGAGGACGGCCGCGTTGCATCCAGAGGCGAGCGTTGTGCAAGGGCCGCGACAGCCTGCACACGCAGCCGGGAAAGTTCTTCCCTCGCCGCGTCGAACGCCTTTGCAGCCCCGGCGCTGTCGAGGAGACTGCGCAGGCAACCGAGCAGGAACATGCCTGCCGCGCCATAATAGATGGAATTGTCAAAACCGGTATCGGCCAGTCGACCGATTGCATAGGCAAGAATGCCCGCCTGAGGCAGCCACAAAAGGGCTGCGGCTGCCTGAAGATATGCCCCCCGCTTCAGCAAGGACGGAACAGGACGACGTTGCGAGCGGCGCGAATGTCTTCCGTCGCCTGCCGCCTTGCCGTCTTCTGCCGTCAATGATTCCGTTCGGGGGACAACGGATGTCACTCTCGCTTAGGCTCCTTTTTGGCCGATGTTCGCCCGCGCCCCAGAGCCACGATCCTGTCCGTGGTCTCAAGAAAACGGGTCACTTTGGCACCGAGCGCCAGAAGGCTGGTCAGCCGGTCGGTATCGAGCTTCTTGACGTCGTCGTACCAGTTGGTCAGCCGCTCGATCAGGCCGTACATGTCCTTCATGCGGTCCTGTGCATAAACGTCGCTATCGCCTTCCGGCCGCTCCATGAGAATCTCGCGCAGCACGGAGAGCGTCGGATCGATCTCGCGTTTCTTGCGCTCCTCGGCAAGCGTACGCAGGATTTGCCATACATCGTCGGGCGTCGTGAAAAAATCGCGACGATCACCGGGAATGTGCTTCAACAGAACAAGGTTCCAGCCTTGCAGTTCACGTATGCCCATGGACACGTTCGACCGCGATACGCCGAGGGATTCGACGATCTGGTCTGCACAAAGAGGCTGCGGCGACACGTAAAGCAGCGCATATATCTGCCCGACCGTGCGGTTTATGCCCCACCGGCTGCCCATTTCTCCAAAATGGAGCACAAACGACTGAACGATTGGCGACAATTCCAAAATTCTCTCTCCCGTAAATTCTGAAATTTCAGAAATTACTGAAATCCAGATAATTCAATTAGCATCGACCTTCAATCCAGATGTCCCGAGCGAAAGCTCGAATGGACAATTGGCCGCAGCCAGAGGTTACTCGCGGGGCATTCCTCCAAATGCTCCTGAAACATGGCAAACCGCAGCTTCCGGTCCGCGATACGGTGTCAGTCGGGCCGAGGATTCGGCAAAAGGCAGATGATGTTTCCGCATGTCAGGATAGCCGGTCTTGAAACAAACTCCAAAACAGCTCGCCGGCCTGCCCGGAACGCTGTGCCGCTGCTTTTCTCAAAGAGCGGCCAAATCCCCATTTCGAGCAGACGGAAAACGCACGTTCTCCACCCTCTCGCACCCTCAAGCACCATGTTCACCGAACCAGGATCTGTTACGAGCGGTTCGCAATAGACCCTATAACGGATCGGAAGAAGAAGGCAGCTCCTTGCTGTCCTGCGTCCTGTCGCGATGGATCACGGCGCGGCTGAGCAGCATGAGCGTTACCGGCGTTGTGACGATCACAAAGACGGCAATCAGCACTTCATGCAGAATCGGCTTCGATTGCAAGATGGAGAAAAATATGATCGACGCGATCAGGATTCCACCCGCCCCGAAGGAAGAACCGATCGTCGGGGCATGAATACGCTCGTAAAAGGTCCTGAACCGGACCAGCCCTATGCACCCGACGAGCGTCAGGAAGGCTCCTGCGACCAGAAAGAACGAAATGGCGATAGCGCACCATAGGGGAAGATCGGCGGCATGGATCATTCGATCACCTCCCCGCGCATCAGGAACTTGGACAGCGCCACTGTCGAGACGAAGCCGAGAAGGGCGATGATCAGGGCAACCTCGAAATAAATGACGCTGCCGGTGCGGATGCCGAAGGTCAGCAGGAGCAGAAGCGAATTGAGATAAAGCGCGTCGGCCGCGAGAACGCGGTCCTGCGCGCGCGGGCCAGCCAGCAGACGATAGACCGCACATGCCATTGCGGCGAGAAGCATGAGCTGGGCGGCAAGCAGGGACCAGAAGACAATGACTGCGCTCATGCGGATTTCTCCTCTTCCACCAGGTCTTGTGTCCCGAAAATCCTGATCAGCGGCTGCTCGTACCGGTGCTTGATCGTATCCCGCCATTCCTGCGCGTCTTCAAGATCGAGCACATGGATGGTGAGTTCCTGCTGGGCGGCATTATAGTCCACCCAGGCGGTGCCGGGCGTTGCGGTTACGATACAGGCCAGAACGGCAAGTGCGGTGCGATTTTGCAGGTCGAGCCGTATCACGACAAAGCCGGGGCGGCGCTTGCGCTTGCGGGACAGGATGATGCCCGTAACGGCGATATTGGATTGCAGGATGTCATAGCTCACCGCCCCGAAAAGCCAGAATATCGTCGGGATCGAACGAAAGTGGTTTTTCTGAGGCTGCAAGGCTGTCATGAACAGGCAGGCGGCGAGCGCTATGACGGCGCCGAGCAGAAACTGCGCCCGCGTAAAGCCGTTCAGAAGCAGCCAGAACACGATCAGTGCGACGAACAGAAGCGGATAAGGCATGATTTTCTTCATTTTGCCTCCTCCATTTGCACGCCTGCGCGCGGCGCGTTCAGCACGCTACCGATATAGGCTTGCGGATTGCGCAGGGAACGGGCGGTCTCATCCATGTAACGCATGGCCGGACCGGCTCCGATCGTCAGCGCCAGACAGATCAGCAGAAGCCCCGCGACAGGAACCGCTTCACGGACCAGAACCCGCGGCACATTGCCTTCGAGCGACGCCCAGAATGTGCGGATGCCGGTACGCGTCATTGCAATGAGCGCGGACAGGCCGGACAGAAGGATCAGCGTAACCAATACCCAGTTTGCCGGGCTGACCGGCATTGCGAGTTGGGGCGTCGCGCCCTCGCCATTGAACACCGCCGCGAGCAGGAGGAATTTGGCGATGAAGCCGGAAAATGGCGGCAGGCCGATAAGCAATATCGCGCAGATGCCGAAGAGGGTGCCAAGCACGGCAAGAGTGGCTGGCAGCACCGCTCCCACCTCGTCTTCCTCTTCTTCCTCCTCCTCGTCGCCATAAGCTTCCATCGTAACGGCGAGAACGTTGGCGGCTGCGTCCTGCCCGCGCTCGATGAGTTCGATGAGCAGGAAAAAGGCGGCAATGGTGAGTGTCGAACTGACCATGTAGAAAAGGGCGGCTCCGGTCATGGCGGCGTTGCCGCTGCCGATGGCGGCGAGAAGCGTGCCGGAAGAGACCAGAATGCTGTAGCTTGCCAGCCTCCCCATCGCCTGCGACGCGACAACCCCGATCAGCCCGAAGGCCAGCGTGACCATGCCGCCGAAATAGAGCCAGTCATTGCCGAACCCGTAGGACGTTCCAGCATCGATGCCGAACATCAGCGGCGACAGGCGCAGGAGCACATAGATACCGACCTTGCTCATGATGGCGAACACCGCCGCCACGGGCGCGGCCGCAGCCGTATAGGTCGGCGCGAGCCAGAAATTGAGGGGCCACATCCCGGCCTTTACGAGGAAGGCGACGCCGAGTACTGCCGCCCCCGCTTCGAGCAACATGCGGTCCTCGGGCGCGACTTGCGAAATCTTCCGGGCGAGATCCGCCATGTTGAGCGTGCCGGCGACGCCGTAGATCAGGCTCACGCCGATCAGGAACAGCGACGACGCGACCAGATTGACGGCAATATAGTGCATCCCGGCCCTGACACGCGCTGGCCCGGACCCGTGCAGGGCAAGCCCGTAGGATGCAGCCAGCATGACCTCGAAGAATACGAAGAGATTGAACAGGTCGCCCGTGAGGAAGGCGCCGTTCAAGCCCATCAGCAGGAGCTGGAAAATCGTATGGAAATGAGGGCTGGCCTTGTGCCAGTGCGCCAGTGCAAAACTGAGCGAGGCCATGCCGAGAAGGCTGGCCAGCACAAGCATCAGCGCGGCGAGACGATCCAGTACGAGCACGATCCCGAAAGGGGCCGGCCAGTTGCCGATCAAATAGACAAAAGCGTCCGGAGCCTTTTCGGTCGCCATGCCTGCAAGCGTGACGGCGATTGCGATGAGGCCAAGCGTCGAGATGGAATTGATCGCCATTTTGAGCCTGCGCTTGCGCTCATCGAACAGCAGCAGCACCGCTGCTGTCACGAGCGGCAGGACAATGGGAGCAACGATGAGGTGCGTTTTCCAGTCCATCACCGGTTCTCCTTGCCGTCCACATGGTCCGTACGCGTCAGCCCGCGTGAGGCGAGCAGCACGACAAGGAAAAGCGCAGTCATCGCAAATCCGATGACGATGGCGGTCAGAACGAGCGCTTGCGGCACAGGATCGGTATATTGCGCAGCCTGAATATCAACGCGGGAATCGAGCACCGGCGCTGCATTGGTGCGCAAACGCCCCATCGAGAAGATGAAGAGATTGACCGCATAGGAAATCAGGGACAGGCCGATCGCCACCTGAAATGTGCGCGGGCGCAGGACGAGCCATACGCCGGAGGCCATCAGCACGCCGATTGCAAGGGCGAGAA
Organism: Brucella daejeonensis; assembly: GCF_014199265.1. GTDB lineage: Bacteria > Pseudomonadota > Alphaproteobacteria > Rhizobiales > Rhizobiaceae > Brucella > Brucella daejeonensis. The sequence continues at coordinate 305,750 of NZ_JACIJG010000002.1, read as the reverse complement.
CGAGTTCCATCAGTTCTCCTCCTTCGTTGCGGCGAGTTTCTCGACACGATGCTTGCGCAGCGACTGGTGCGCGAGAGCGATCAGCACGAGAACCGTTGCACCGACGACCAGTGTGAAGACGCCAAGATCGAACAACAATGCGCTTGCGGTCGGCATTTTTCCAATATGCGGTATCTCCGTATATTGGAAGAAGGTTGTCAGGAATGGATAGCCGAACAGCCAGGAACCAGCGCCCGTGGCGGCGGCGAAGAACAGGCCAAGCCCGATCCAGCGCAGCGGAAGGATACGCAGGCGATCCTCGACCGAACGCGCGCCAGAGGCCAGATATTGCAGCAGGAATGCGATTGCGAGCGCGATGCCCGCCGCGAAACCGCCGCCCGGCAGATCGTGCCCACGCAAGAACAGGTGAACGGCGAAAACGATGATGACGGGAAACAGCCACTGCATGATGACCGACGGCACAGCCAGATAGTCGGCCAAAGTTTCGCCTGCCTTGCGGTCGGGCGTTGCCTCGTCATAGGCATCCTGAATTTTCTGCTGCGCGGTCGAACCGGTGGTATCGGGCGCGGGGCGGAAACGACGCAGAAGCGCGAAGACCGTCAGGCCGACGACGCCAAGCACCGCAATTTCTCCCAATGTGTCGAAGGCGCGGAAATCGACCAGAATGACGTTGACGACATTCTTGCCGCCACCGCCCGAATAGGCGTTTTCCAGGAAATAATCGCCAATACTGCTGGGCGGCAACCGCGTCATGACGGCATAGGCGATGAAACCTGCCCCTGCCCCGCTGGCCACCGCCAGCAGCAGGTCGCGATAGCGACGGATACGCGGCCCGACCCGCACCGGCATCGGATCGGGATCTTCCCAGCGTTTGGGAAGCCAGCGCAGGCCGAGGAGCAACAGCACGGTGGTCACGATTTCGACCAGCAACTGCGTCACGGCAAGATCCGGCGCGGAGAGCCAGACGAAGGTGATGCAGGTGATCAGACCCGCGCCGCCGAGCAGGACAAGCGCTGCCAGCCGGTGAAATTTTGCCTGATAGGCTGCCCCTATCGCGCAGGCGCCGCCAAGCAGCCACAGACCGGCGAAAATCGGGTCCACCGGCTGGACACCAAGCGCTCCCGATTGCAAACCGGCGGCAAAAAGCGGCCATGCGGCTGCAATGACGGCGATGGCAACCACGATGCGAAGCTGCGGCTGAAGGCGACGGGTGCTGAGGAAGGCTTCGGCCTTGCGCGCCCAGTTCCACGACAGCGTGACCAGAACACGTTCGAAGATGCGCTGCCCTTGAAGATGCCGGAAAAGCGGCGGGCCATCCTCGCTCGTCATGAGATAGTTCTTCAGCGTCCAGTGCAGGAGAACGCCGCCGATCATGGCGACGATGCTCATCATCAAAGGCAGGTTGAGGCCATGCCAGACCGACAGGCTATATGCGGGCGTCGCGCTGCCAAGTACCGACAGCACCGCCGAATGCAGGAACGGGCCGATGGAAAGGCCCGGCACGATGCCGATCAGCAGGCAGAGCAGGACGAGAAGTTCGATCGGGCGGCGCATCCAGTGCGGCGGCTCATGCGGTTCTTGCGGCAGGTCGTGCGGCGACGGTCCGAAGAAGGTCGAATAGATGAAGCGCACCGAATAGGCGACTGTGAAGACGCTCGCGACGGTGGCCACATAGGGCGTGATCGTGTCGAGCCACGACGCCAAATGGGTTTCGACCGCCTCGGCAAAGAACATTTCCTTGGAAATGAAGCCGTTGAGCAAAGGCACGCCGGCCATCGCCGCGCTCGCCACCATGGCGAGCGTAGCCGTATAGGGCATGGGCCGCAGAAGGCCGCTCAATTTACGCATGTCGCGCGTACCGGTTTCATGATCGATGATGCCGGCCGCCATGAACAGCGACGCCTTGAAAATCGCATGGTTGACCATGTGGAAAATCGCGGCAACGGCTGCAAGCGGGCTACCGAGGCTGAGCAGCACGGTAATCAGACCGAGATTGCTGATGGTCGAATAGGCGAGCAGACCCTTGAGGTCCTGCTGGAAAACCGCAAAGAAGCTCGCGAGCAGAAGCGTGATCAGTCCCGCCGAACCGACGATCCAGAACCATTCTTCCGTGCCGCTCAGAACCGGCCACAGGCGGGCGAGCAGGAACACACCGGCCTTCACCATGGTGGCCGAATGCAGGTAAGCCGAGACGGGTGTGGGAGCCGCCATAGCGTTGGGCAGCCAGAAATGGAACGGAAACTGCGCGCTTTTCGTGAAGGCGCCAAGCAGAATCAGGACCAGTGCGACGCTGTAAAGCGGGTGCGTACGCACGACATTGCCCGCCGCCAGCACCTTGTCGAGATCGTAGCTGCCGACGATATGGCCGAGCAGCAGCACGCCTGCGAGCAGACAGAAACCGCCGATACCCGTCACGGTCAGCGCCATGCGCGCACCATCGCGGGCACTGGCATTATGGTGCCAGTAGCCGATCAGGAGGAACGAGAAGATGCTGGTAAGCTCCCAGAACACGGCGAGCAGTATGAGGTTCCCCGACAGGACGACGCCGAGCATCGCGCCCATGAAGGACTGGAGGAACGAGAAGAACCTGGGAACCGGGTCTTCGGGTGACATATAATAGCGCGCATAGATGACGACCAGCAATCCGATGCCCGTAATGAGCATGGCGAAAAGCCAGGCAAAGCCGTCCATGCGAAACGTGACATTGAGACCGTAGGCGGGGAGCCATTCTATTGTGCCACGCAGGACCTTGCCGTCGGATACGATGGGATAAAGGCTCGCAGTCACCACAAAGGCAACAAGTGCAATCGCCGCCGTGAACCAGGCGGAACCGCTACGATCCGCACCTCTGAAAAGTCCCGTTATGGCGCTGCCGAGAAATGGAAGAAGGACAAGCAGGAAAAGCATTCTGCCGTCCATCGTCATGCGCCACAGGCCTCCAAACCGAATTCAGATATTGAACCGAAGCAGGCATCGCTCAAGAAAACAGCTACAAAATCGCTCCGGCAAAGTCGTAAAGAGGAATCATATGTTCTGATGGCCTTATTATGACCGGTTGCGAAACATTATGGCAATGGCTTTCAATGGCTTATCGCTCGATTTTGAATCTTTTCACCGTCTTCCGATCCGGAAAATCTGTATTTTGGCGCCGGTCCCGAACCGTGATCGATATGGGCAAGTCATAATGCCGCGAAATTCTTTCAGATCGATGACGCTACACCTTTCGCCGATCGTTGACAGTGTGTTTCGCAATTATGGGCTGGCTTCGATGGCGTCGATGGCAATAAGTTCCGCCCGACTATTCGCCGGGCTGTTTTGAGAATCCCAAGCCGGACAGCCTGTAGGACCGCTGAAACACAGGAAAACGCAAATGAACAATTCTCTGCTGAATTCCATCAAGAAGCGCCGTACGCAGTATGCATTGGGCAAGACCCTCCCGCTCTCCCAGGACGATGTCGCCCAACTGATCCGCGAAGCGGTCAGGCATACGCCGTCTTCGTTCAACTCCCAAAGCTCCCGCGCCGTGACCCTGTTCGGCGCACAAAGCGACAAGCTGTGGAATATCGTGAAGGAAACGCTTCGTCCCATCGTTTCGGGTGATGCTTTCGCCCAGACCGAAGCCAAGATCGATAGCTTTGCCGCAGGCGCCGGCACGGTGCTGTTCTACGAAGACCAGAATGTCGTTAAAGGCCTGCAGGAAAATTTCCCGCTTTATGCCGACAATTTCCCGGTCTGGTCCGAACAGTCCGGCGGCATGGCGCAGCATTCCGTCTGGACTGCGCTTGCCAATGCAGGCATTGGCGCGAGCCTCCAGCATTACAACCCGCTGATCGATCAGGAAGTTGCTCAGATCTGGGATATTCCGTCGTCGTGGAAGCTTCGCGCACAGATGCCGTTCGGCTCGAACGAGCAGCCTTTCCCGGAAAAGGCTTTCATGGACGATGCCGATCGCTTCAAGGTCTTCTTCTGATCGTTTATCGCAGCGACATGAAATCGAGCCGGAGGAATTTCCTCCGGCTTTTCTTTTAGAGCATCATACAGTCAAGCGCGATGCCCGGCCTTCTTATTTTTCGTCATTGAATGAGAAAGGCGGTAATTGCTCCAGCGCTGACTTCAGCGCTTCCGACCAGCTTTCCGATACGGTTTGATAATATGGGTCGGTCGCTTCGAAACGCCTGTAGGCACCCAGCCTGAAACTGTCGTTTTCGTAAACCTGCATGTCCAGCGGCAGGCCCACGGAAAGATTGGCTTTCAGCGTGGAGTCGAACGAGACGAGAAGCAGTTTCACCGCTTCCTCGAAACTCATCTGCTCCTGATAGGCGCGCACAAGGATAGGTTTGCCGTATTTGTTTTCGCCAATCTGGAAGAACGGCGTATCCGCCGAGCTCTCGATAAAGTTACCCTCGGGGTAGATGTAGAAAAGACGCGGCTGTCCGCCCTTGATCTGTCCGCCGAGAATAAACGATGCACCGAAGGCATCGGCATTCTGCCCGCCGGTCGCGGAATTCTGGATTACTTCCTTGACGGTATCGCCGACGAGACGGGCCACCTGAAACATGGAAGGGGCATCGAAGACCGAGGGATGCCTGTCAGCCGGGGCCTTCATACGCTCTTCCAGAAGGCTTGCCACGGCCTGCGTCGTCGCGAGGTTTCCAGCCGACAGAAGCACGATTACCCGCTCGCCCGGATTGATCCAGCTTCGCATCTTCGAAAATGTGGAGATGTTGTCTAGCCCGGCATTCGTCCGTGTATCGGACATGAATACAAGGCCGCGATCGATTTTCATTCCAACGCAATAGGTCATCGGCAATATCCGGCAGGCAATCTGCGATCTGGCTGTCTTATAATGCGCATCAAGCGATGCACTTAAAAAGATCACTGCCCTACATTGATGTGAACCGCAAGGCTTTCTGCCGTGCTGCCAAGACGGACGCCGGAAATCGGTGCCGCATCGCGATAGTCGAGTCCCGTCGCAATCCGTACGTATCGGTCATTCGGACAGATATTGTTCGCGGCATCGAAACCGACCCAACCCAGGCCGTCGATATGAGCCTCCGCCCATGCATGGCTCGCGGTCTGGGCCTCGACGCCCTCCATCATCAGATATCCCGAGACATAACGGGCCGGAATGCCGATCGATCTCGCCGCCGCGAGGAATATATGCGTGTGATCCTGACAGACGCCCTTCCCGGCCTGAAGGGCGGCTTCGGCATCGGTGAACACACTGGTCGTTCCCGGCATATAGGCCACTGCCGTATGGACGGCATTCATCAAGCCGTGCATCCGGGCCAGCAGTTCCTCGTCTTTCGGCAGTTCATCCGCCAGTGCCTGGATACGCTCACCAGGCAGGGTCAAGGGCGTTTCGCGCTCAAAAAGCCAGAGCGGCGCATAGCCATAGACGGGGCCCAGTACCCCAACCCGGTCCTCCACCTCAACGCTGCCGCTGGCGGTTATGATGATTTCGTCAATGTTACGGGCGTGCTGGACGAGATCGGTCCTGTTACCAAAGCCGTCAATATAGGACACTTCCGGCGCGCCGCCTTCAATCTTGAGTTCCCAGTGCTTGACCACCTGCCCCGGCACGGTTGGCGGATGCAGCCGCAACCTTTGCACCGCATAAGGAACCGGATGCTCATAGCGATAATGCGAAACGTGCCGGATATTGAGCAGCAAGCGAAGACCTCAATAGAAATTATAGGTTTCGGCAATCTCATTGCCGAGCCTATTGTTGCGGACGATGAACTCGCTCAGAAATTCGTGCAGCCCGACATCGAAGATCGCGGATATGTCCTGATTTTGCAGGCTCGCATAAATTTTATCCCCTGTCTCGTGACAAGTCGCGCGATTATCGTAGTCTTTCGACAGATAGTCGAGATGTTCGGCGATGCTGCGATAGCAGTAATGAAGGGAACGCGGCATCCGGCCGTTCAGGATCAGGTATTCCGCCACTTGTGCCGGGCGGTAATCGCCATCGTAGACCCAGCGATAGGAGCGGTGCGCGGACACCGATCGCAAGATCGACTCCCATTGATAATTGTCGAGTGTCGTCCCGACATAGGAGATCGCAGGCAGCAGGACATAATATTTCACATCGAGAATGCGGGCAGTATTGTCCGCCCGTTCGATGAAGGTGCCGAGGCACGCAAAATCAAATATCTCATTGCGCAGCATGGTGCCATGAAACGAGCCGCGAATAAGCGCGGTCTCGCGCTTGATCTGGTCGAGAAGTTGCGGAAGATCGGGCTCCCTCAACGGTTTGCACAGCGATTTCTTGAGGCTCATCCACGCTTCGTTGACGCTTTCCCATGCCTCGCGCGTCAGCGCCGTGCGCACCATCCGCGCATTGGAACGCGCGGTTTCGAAACATGCCATCACGCTCGACGGATTATCCGTGTCACGCAGCAGAAAATCCGCGACATTGGCAGCGTTGTAGTTGTCATATTTGGCGGAAAATCCGTGATTGGCGCCCGCCGAAACCGCCACCGAAGACCATTCCTCCGGCGCATCCGAGGTTTTCGTCAGTGCCATGCGAAGACCCGCATCAACGAGACGCGCCATGTTTTCGGCTCGCTCTATGTAGCGAAACATCCAGTAAAGTCCGTTTGCCGTACGGCCAAGAAGCATAAATCATTCCCCTTTTTCGCGCTCCGGTCTTGCCGCCGTTTGGTCGCGTTCGATGCAATTCAATATTGGATCATGCCATTCAATCATCCAGAACCCATGTGTCCTTGGTGCCTCCGCCCTGGCTCGAATTCACGACGAGCGAACCCTCCTTCAGCGCCACGCGGGTGAGCCCGCCCGGCGTGATGCGGATACGGTCCGACACAAGAACGAAAGGCCGCAGGTCGACATGGCGCGGCGCAAGCCCGCTGCTGGTGAATATGGGCGTCGTCGAAAGGGCGAGCGTTGGCTGTGCAATATAATTGCGTGGGCGCACTTTCAGTTTTTCAGCAAAAGCGTCGCGCTCGGCCTTGGTTGCCGCCGGACCGACCAGCATTCCGTAACCGCCCGAACCGTGCACTTCCTTGACGACGAGATCGGCAAGATTGTCCAGCACATAAGCGAGACTGTCCGGTTCGGAGCAGCGCCAGGTCGGCACGTTCTCCAGAATGGCCTTGCGCCCCGTATAGAACTCGACGATTTCCGGCATATAGGAATAGATTGCCTTGTCGTCGGCGATGCCGGTTCCGGGCGCATTGGCGATAGTGATATTTCCTGCCCGGTAGACATCCATGATACCGGCAACGCCCAGCGTGGAATCCGGCCTGAAGGTGAGAGGATCGAGAAACGCATCGTCCACGCGTCGATAAAGCACGTCGATGGCGCGGTATCCCTGCGTGGTCCGCATCGCGACGCGGCCGTCAACGACACGCAGATCGCTTCCCTCGACCAGTTCGACGCCCATCTGGTCAGCGAGGAATGCGTGTTCGAAATAGGCCGAATTGTAAATGCCGGGCGTCAGCACAGCGACTGTCGGCACGCCTTGCGTGCCGGGAGGAGCGACGCTGGCAAGCGACTGGCGCAGCAATTGCGGATAGTTCTCGACCGGACGAACCTTGACGTTCTGAAACAGTTCGGGAAAGAGCTGCATCATCGTTTCGCGGTTTTCCAGCATGTAGGAAACGCCGGACGGCGTACGGGCATTGTCTTCCAGCACATAGAACTGGTTCTCGGCAGTTCGTACGATATCGACGCCGATAATATGCGTATAGACATTGCCCGGCGGCCTGAAACCGATCATTTCCGGCAGAAAGGCTTCGTTGCCCGTGATCAGCTCCTTGGGAATACGTCCTGCCCGGATGATTTCCTGCCGATGATAGATATCGTCAAGGAAAGCGTTGAGTGCCATCACGCGCTGTTCGATGCCTTGCGACAAGCGCCGCCATTCCTGCCCGGAAATGATGCGCGGAATGATGTCGAACGGAATAAGACGTTCGCCCGCTTCCTGATCGCCATAAACCGCAAACGTGATGCCCGTCTTGCGGAACACGCTTTCAGCGTCATCGCATTTTTGCAGAAGTTTGTGCGGGTCCTGCCGGTCGAGCCACTGCTTGAGAAATTCGTAAGGCTGGCGGACACTCCCGCCATGATTGAGCATCTCGTCGAATGGCTTCACTTAATTCCCCTTCTTTTTTCCCTAATATTCAGCCCGGACTTAGGGAAATGCAAGCATGGAAATCATGCAAAGGTGCAAAGCAGGGTTGCGCAATTCTATCGCGACAGAAGACGCCAAAAGGTTCAGTCTATATGATCCGGAATTAATGCTGGAACTCAGCCCGGTCGGTGAGCCTTGACGATTGCGGGATCGGTATCGATGCGCCCTGCCCCGATCAGGTCGAGACAATAGGGCACCGCCGGAAAGATCGCCTGCAATGTCATGGCGATGGAAGCCGGTTTTCCGGGCAAATTGAGGATGAAGCTTCTGCCGCGACTTCCGGCTGTCTGGCGCGACAGGATGGCCGTCGGCGTCTGTTCGAGGCTCACACGACGCATCAGTTCACCGAAACCCGGCAGTTCCTTATGCAGGACAGCCTGCATGGCTTCCGGTGTTTCATCGCGTGGGCTCGGTCCCGTCCCGCCGGTGGTGAGAATGAGATCGCAGGCTTCGCTCTCGCAAAGGTCGATAAGGGTGTCGCGCACGGATTCCATGCCGTCCGGAATGACACGCCGGATTGTTTCATAAGGTGTGACGACAGCGTTTTTTACCCATGCCTCCATGGCCGGGCCGCTCAGATCTTCATACTCGCCGCGGCTTGCGCGGTCGGAAACTGTCACGAAACCGATCTTTACCATCACATCCTCTCCGCAAATCATTGGCGACCTTATAGGCGCTTGCCGGTTTGATGTGAAGGTTTGCATATTGCAAATGAAAACGCCGCCCCGGAGGCGGCGTTTTCATCATAGCGGATGAGGATTACGGCGTAACGTCGAAGCCGAACCATTTTTCCGACAGGCGCTTGATCGTGCCGTCAGCCTTGGCAGCGTCAATGGCTTCATCGAACATCTTCTTCAGTCCGGTATCGTCCTTGCGCAGGCCGACGCCGACGCCGCGTCCGAGAATGCCGCCCTTGAAGAAAGGACCCGTCATGACGATGTCTTCGTTGCCCGGCTTCTTGGCCGCATCCTTGAGATAGGCGAGCGAAGCCACGACAAGATCGACACGGCCCGACTTCAGGTCGAGGTCGTGCTGTTCGGTGGTCTTGTATTCGCGGATGTCGATACCGTCCTTGAAATATTTGTCGAGAAGCGTCAGACCGAGCGACGCTGTCTGAACGCCGACCGTGCGGCCCTTGATTTCAGCCGAAACCTCATCGATCGCCTTTTGGGCTGCGGCTTCTTCCTTTGCGAGATACAGCGTTTCGCCGGTATGCGGCAACTTGGCATAAGGGCTGTCCTTGAGCGTCGCGAAAGTCTGCGGTGTCAGGCCGTAGGAGACAGAGAAGCTGATGGTTTCCTCGCGCTTCGGCGTAGCCGTGAGACCTGCCATGATTGCATCGAACTTACCGGCATTGAGTGCCGGAATGATGCTGTCGAACGGCTGGGCGACCATTGTGCACTCGACTTTCATGCGGGCGCAAAGATCCTTGTAGAGATCGACTTCATAGCCATCCAGAGACCCATCGGGTTTCGTGAAGTTATAGGGACGGAAAGCGCCCTCGGTAGCGATGGTGATGTTGGTCCACTTCTTTTCCTCGGCATGGGCCGACACGCTCGTGAGAGCAAGAGCGGAGATGAACACGGCTTTGAAAAGTCCGACGGTCTTCATTGTATTTATCCTGTTACGATTATTCTGTCCGGCTCTCGCCGGAACTCTGTATTCCTGGTGGTCAGGCGGCGTTTTCGTGGCTGATGAACTTGCGAAAACGCTCGGATTTCGAATTGTGGAACACCTCTTCCGGCGGTCCGTCCTCTTCCACCAGCCCCTGATGAAAGAACACCACGCGGTTGGAAACATCGCGCGCAAAGCCCATTTCGTGCGTTACGACGAGCATGGTCCGGCCTTCCTCGGCAAGGCCGCGCATGACGCGCAGCACTTCACCGACCAGTTCAGGATCGAGCGCAGAGGTCGGTTCGTCGAAGAGCATGACCTTCGGCTTCATGGCAAGGGCGCGGGCGATCGCCGCGCGCTGCTGCTGGCCGCCGGAAAGATGAGCCGGGTAGAAATCCCGTTTGTCGGCAATGCCGACCTTTGCCAGCAGCGCTTCCGCTTCGGCAACGCATTCGGCGCGCGAGCGACCCTGCACATAGATCGGTGCTTCAATGATATTTTCCAGAATGGTCTTGTGGGACCACAGGTTGAAGCTCTGGAACACCATGCCCAGTTCCGAGCGAATGCGCGAGACCTGCTTCTTGTCCGTCGGATAGGCTTCGCCCTTCGAGTTCTTCGCCATGCGGATGGGTTCGCCCGAAACCGTGACCGTGCCTGACGAGGGCGTCTCCAGGAGGTTGATGCAGCGCAGGAAAGTCGATTTACCGGACCCGGAAGACCCGAGGATCGATATGACTTCACCCTCGCGCGCTTCGAGCGAAATGCCCTTCAGCACTTCGTTTGCGCCGAAACTCTTGCGCAGGTTTTCCACTTTCAGCGCGACCGGTGCGTTGGGAGAAACGTTTTTGCTCACGATGTTTGTCCTTCGGAGGAAAGCTTGACGACCGGCTGGCGCAGATACGGCGTCAGCCGATATTCCGCGAACATCAGCACGCGCGTCAGAACAAAGTTTACGGCAAGATAAATCGCGCCTGCGATCACGAAGATTTCGATGGCCCGATAGCTTTCGGCGATCAGCTTCGCCGCGATGCCGGTCACTTCCATGAGCGTGATGATGGAGGCAAGCGAAGTTGCCTTGATCATCGAGATCATCTCATTGCCGTAGCCCGGAAGGGCCTGGCGGATGGCAAGCGGCATCACGACGCGGTGGAAGCAGGTGAAGGCGGACATGCCGCAGGCCTTGGCGGCTTCTATCTGGCCAAGCGGCACCGACAGGAGGCCGCCGCGGATGATTTCACCTGCATAGGCCGCGTTGTTCAGGGTGAGCGCGATGATCGCGCACCAATAGGGTTCGCGCAAAACAGGCCACAGGAACGAATAGCGGATCGCAGGAAACTGGCTCAGGCCGTAATAGATGATGAATATCTGTACCAGAAGCGGCGTTCCGCGAAACACGAAGATGTAAAGTCGTGCAATCCAGTCGAGCACCTTGACGCCCGAAAGACGCATCATGGCGACAAGCAGTGCTAGGAAGGCGCCCAGCACGATGGAACTTGCCGCAAGCTTCAATGTCAGCGGCACGCCGCCGAGCATCTGGAAAAATGCATCGGAATAGAATTCGAGGTTCATTTTGCTCTCCTGACGCCACGCGAGAAGTGGCGTTCGGCCACTTGCAGCAAGCCGCCGGAAACCGACGAGATCAACAGGTAAAGCGCGCCCGCGATGAGGAAGAAATTGAATGGCAGGCCGGTGGAGCCCGCGCCGATCTGTGCCTGACGCAGAAGTTCGACCACGCCCGCCACCGAAACAAGGGCAGACTCCTTGAGTGACACCTGCCAGACATTGCCGAGGCCGGGTAACGCATGGCGCAGGGCGAGCGGCGCAATGATGCGGCGAAATTTGAGTGTCCTACCCATGCCGCAGGCGGTAGCGGCTTCGATCTCACCCTTCGCAACGGCCCTGAATGCGCCACGGAACACTTCAGTGTGGTGTGCGCCGCAGGAGATGCCGATTGCCAGCACACCGGCGAGGAAACCCGGAAAGCCGATAAAGCCTTCCGCGCCGAGATATTTGCCGATGGCGGTAACGGCTGCGCTGCCGCCGAAATAGAACAGATAGATTACAAGGAGATCGGGAACACCGCGAATGATCGTGGTGTAGCCGTCCGCGACTGCGCGCAGTGTGCGTCCGCCGGAGATTTTGGCCCAGGCGGCGAAAACGCCGATGGTTGCACCGAGAAGAAAGCCCAGCACGGCAAGCGCGACGCTGACCAGTGCGCCCATCATCAGCACATAGCCCCAGCCGTCCGGCCCGAAGCTGAGAATATCGAGAAAGCCTATCTGCTTCATGATGCAACGGGCCCTGCGAAAAATGGGGAAATGGAGGTCATTTCAATTTTCAAAGTCTGTCTGGCCTGCCGGATCATTTTAGAGTTTTAGGCAAGGCGGGTTGAACGCTGTCGGGAATGGGATTGACGAAAACGGTTCCGTCGAGCCGTTTTTCATGATCGCGCCTGGCTTCTTCTATCCGCTTCGGGTCGCGTAACAATTCGATGGCCGTGCTGCCCATTATCTTGGCGGCATGTGCCATTCCCTTGTGTGCCGCAGGCAGCTTGCCTTGCGCCACCATCTGCCACGAGTGCAGTGGAGTACCGATTGCGCAGGTTGCACCGCGCATCTGCACCGTCGGAACGACCCAGCTGACGCTGCCGACATCGGTGGAACCGACAAGCGTGTTGTCGCCCTTGTAGGGCGTGTAAATATCCTCGCAAAGCGCAAGGTCGGACTTCGGTTCGACACCGAAACGGCGGAAGGCGTCCGAAATATCTTCTCTGGACAGGGTTTTCTGGAAGCGGCTTGCAGTCACGCGATCCTGTTCGTCGAATTGCGGTGGCCCCAGGCGCTCCAGTTGCGACTGCATGATCTGTTCGAGCGGCGTATTGCCGATCAGATTGGCGTCACCGCTGATGATTTCACTGCGCACCGTCGTTTCGGTCATCAGTGCGGCACCATCGGCGATCTTCCTGACCCGTTCCAGAAGAGACTGCATTTCCGGCAGGTTGCGCGCGCGGATGAGATAGCGCACGGTTGCCCTGGCCTGAACCACGTTGGGAGCAACGCCGCCCGTATCCGTCACCGCATAATGAATGCGCGCGGTGGAGGGCATATGCTCTCGCATGTAGTTGACGCCCACATTCATCAGTTCGACAGCATCGAGAGCGCTGCGCCCGAGATGGGGCGCAGCCGCGGCATGGGCGGCACGACCGCTGAAATGGAAATTGACCTCGTTGCAGGCAAGAGAAACCGGGTCGTTCACACCGGCAAATGGCGCCGGGTGCCAGCAAAAGGCGATGTCTACATCATCGAACAGCCCTTCCCTGACCATGAAGCCCTTGGCGGACCCGCCCTCTTCCGCCGGGCAACCGTAATAGCGTACGCGCCCCTTGATACCGTGGGTCGCGAGGTAATCCTTCACGGCGGCGGCAGCAAGAAGAGACCCCGCGCCGAGCAGATTGTGTCCGCAGCCATGGCCGTGACCGCCGGCTTCGGCAGGCTGTTCCTGATCAAATCCCGAAACCTGGCTCAGCCCCGGCAGGGCATCGAACTCTCCGAGAATGGCAATGACTGGACCGTCTTCGCCAGCCTCACCCATAACGGCGGTCGGCAGGCCGGCGACGCCCCGCTCGACCCGAAATCCTTCCGCTTCAAGCATTGCAGCATGGGCAGCGCTCGACTTGTACTCTTCGTAATTGGTTTCCGGATTGTCCCAGACCGTGTCGCTCAGTTCAAAATATGCCGCGCTTTTGGCGTCGACGATGTCCCAGATATCGTGATGGTTTTTCAACTTGACTCCATCGCTCATTCGCCTTCACCAATCGCAATGGTGGCAGGACTGTGCGGATATACGACAAGGCGCTGAAATATCCGCATGACTATAGTTTTGATGATGCTGATAGAACCAGGACCATGCTCTCGCAAGGCCAGATCAGGGACTTGACGCGAAATTGCATATTTTCAGACAGTTTTCTTGGCCCGAACAGCTACTTCGATGAAGCTCGTCGTTCAAAGCAGCGTGCGCGCGCCTTCGATCTGTTACTGGTTATTGTTGGAGCAGGTTTGTTTCCGTCAGACGGGTGCTTTCATACAAGCCAGAAAAGATCATCGAAATCGAAGTCATATTCTTCCGGTTTGTCTGTATTCTGCCGTTGCAACGGAAGCGCGAGCTTCGCACCGCGCGTTCCCCTGACGCAACTTGAGGTTATGGACATTCATATTTCAGATTGCTCAAACGGTAATTTTTTGCATGGAAAGAATAATATACATTAACAACTTTACAATAATCCATCTTGCAGTATAAATGAAAAATAAATTCAGCCTGCCAGGCTAATGACCTATACGTTAGCCAACTGCGGAATGTTTGGAATGCCGTTTTCTAGGGACTACTACTTCGGGCGTTTTAGACCCGCTGAGTTGAAAAAGCTGCAAGTGGCTTATGCAAAGTCATGCGAAGCGATGGCACGCTGCCCTATAACCTCTCCTCATAAAGACGCAATGGCCCGCGAAATCATCCAGATTTATGAGTGCGGCGTTAACGACGCCGACAAAATTGCCGAACTCATGTTGCAAATAGAAGCGGTCAAGCCCCGTACAGTAAACGATGAACTTCTTTTCCAGAAAACGGCGTTCAAGACCAAGACCGCGTGAATGGCAGAATGAATCGGTCGCGGACGGCATATTGGCAAGCAAGGTCCGATACCAAGCTCAGTTTTGGTAAACCTGTTTGAGATCATACGCCCTATATCGCTGCTAGCGATAATCTTCCGCTATGCGGCCGACAAGAACTCGAAAACATCAATAAAATCAAAGACTATGGCGGAGGGGGTGGGATTCGAACCCACGGTACGATCTCTCGCACGCCGGTTTTCAAGACCGGTGCCTTAAACCGCTCGGCCACCCCTCCGCATATGCCAAGGATGGCAAAGCAGATTTGTCGCCTGTTTATAGGCATCGAACAACAGCGTCAATCTGCCACTTGCTGCGATTTTGAAGTTTCGTTCCACGCGACAAGAAACCAGTTCTGCATATTCCCATCGCCTTGGAACGCGAGTGCCCGCCAACAGCGGCTATGCCTTCAACCTGTTTGTTGTTTCGGTCAAGTCATGCAATCTGGTAAAGCCCGAGCAAGACACTATCCTCCAAGAAAGATAGGCTTGTTCTTGTGATCGTTGCAGCATAAGTTGAGCACATTAATCAGAATAAAAAGGGGGGAACCATGAGTCTGGACTCCGTGAAGGCCTTTTTCGCAGCCAAGGCACCGGAAATCGAAGTTATCGAATTGCCGACCAGTACAGCGACCGTTGTGCTCGCAGCCGAAGCGCACGGCGTGGAACCGGGGCAGATCGCCAAAACACTTTCCTTCTCGGCAAAAGACCAAACCATACTCATCGTCACCCGCGGCGATGCGCGTATCGATAATCGCAAGTTCAAAGACCAGTTCGGTACCAAGCCGCGTATGCTCGATGCAGGGACTGTTCTTGCGGAAACCGGCCATCCGGTCGGTGGCGTGTGTCCGTTTGGTTTGCCGAGCGCCCTGCCCGTCTTCTGTGATGTGTCGTTGAAGGCCTTCGTGGAAGTCGTGCCTGCGGCAGGGGCGACCAACAGCGCCGTGCGTATCGATCCACATAAAATGGCCGAACTGGTAAGTGCAGAGTGGATAGACGTTTGCCAATAATTTCAATCGGTTCTCCAGAGAACCGCGATGAATTCAGTGTCTCTATGATTTTTATCCTTTAAAGGTGAGAAAAGACTTCATATATTTTAAGAATGATTCTAAAGTGGGTTACGAAGCAGATAACCGCTTTAGCGCATGGTCCGGTCGAGCCTTGAACCGTTCTGGACTGTAGTTGCGACAAGACCAGAATTTGGAGCAATTCCGAAACAGGGATGGGCCGGTATCGGTCGGGAATTGCGAACTCAAGGATTGGAGTCCTCTTGGCCTCGATGTCGAGGTAACAAGGGCTTCAGGACGTGCTGAAAGGAACAGTCATGCGTCTTACCCGCCAGACGAATTATGCCGTTCGTATGCTCATGTATTGTGCTGCCAATGACGGCAAGTTGAGCCGCGTGCCGGAAATCGCGCGTGCCTATAATGTTTCGGAACTGTTTCTGTTCAAGATCCTGCAACCGCTTGTCGAAAACGGGCTTGTTGAAACTGTGCGCGGTCGTAATGGTGGGGTGCGCCTCGGTCGCGCGGCCACGGAGATTTCGCTTTTCGACGTGGTACGCGTCACCGAAGAAAATTTCGCGATGGCGGAATGCTTCGAAAACGATGCCACCGAGTGCCCGCTTGTCGATAGCTGCGCTTTGAATTCCGCGTTGCGGGAAGCACTCAATGCATTCTTCGGCGTATTGATGAAATATAGCATTGCCGACCTCGTCAAGGCGCGGCCGAATGTGCGGCACCTGCTTGGCCTTGATGAAATGGAAGAGCAGCGCGTGGCAAGCTGACAGGCTTGTTAAAGCATGTCTCCCGAAAGTGGGAACCGGTTTCAGGATAAAGACATACGTCGAAACAAAAACTTAAAGCGTGTCGCCCGAGTATGATTGAATGCGACACGCTTTAGTGTTTGAACGAAAGGCCCGTCGTGAGATGGGCCTCTTATATTGCACGGCCGAACCATCTGCCACGATGGTGCGGCTTTGTTTGTTTTTTGGGGTGATGGAAAGCGTCCTGGTGCAAATCCCGATCAGTTCAGCGGGATTGCATTATCGTCCTTGCTTGCCTGATAAGTTCCGGACAGCGTGTCGTATTTCGCGAAAACCCCTTCCAGTCTCTTGCCCAGGCGCAAACGATCCGCTTCCGGTAGAGAAGCCACCATTTTCGTTATCGAATGGCTATGCCAAAAGGCATTGTCCCGATTATATCCGCCCGGCTCCAGCGTGAAGACTTCCTTGAGAATCTTCAAATCATGCGGGATGGAGAAAGCGTCGCGGGAATCCTCGTGGCTGAACAGATAATAGAAATTGTCGAATCCGCTCCACGTAATAGCCGAAAGACACATCGAGCATGGTTCGTGAGTGGACAGGAAGACCATATCCTTCGTGTCCGGCCGCTCATTCTCCGGCATCTCGTAGAAGCGTTTCAACGTATGCACTTCACCGTGCCAGAGCGGATTTTCCGTCTCGTTGTTGGTTTCGGCCAGAACGAGCGAAAGATCGGACTTGCGCAGGAGAGCCGCGCCGAAAACCTTGTTGCCCTCGGCAACACCCCGTTCCGTCAGCGGAATGATATCGTATTCAATGACGTCGATCAGTTTTTCGAGCAGCTTCAGATCGTCTGGTTGCACAGGTGCAGTCCTCCCGAATTTCGCAGTGGAACACCGGGCCGTTCAGCCCGGCGTATTTTCATCACTCCGCAAAGAATGCGAAGCGAATGACGAAGAGCGCGGCCACCAGCCAGGTCGCAAGATGTACGTCGCGAGCCTTGCCCGTGAAGCCCTTGAGCACGACATAGCTGATGAAGCCGAAGGCCAGGCCATTCGCGATGGAATAGGTGAACGGAATAGCCAATGCCGTCAGGGCGGCGGGTGCGGCTTCCGTGACGTCCTGCCATTCGATTTCGGTCAGTTCACGCATCATCAGGCAAGCGACATAGATCAGGGCCGGAGCCGTTGCATAGGCGGGAACCGAACCGGCGAGCGGTGAAATGAACAGGGCTGCAAGGAATAGAAGCGCAACGACCAGTGCCGTCAGACCCGTGCGTCCGCCAGCCTGAACGCCGGAAGCGCTTTCCACATAAGCCGTCGTGGAAGAGGTTCCGAGAAGCGAGCCGCCGAGAATCGCGCTGCTGTCGGCGAAAAGCGCTCGACCGAGACGATTGGGCTTGCCCGGCTCGATCAGGCCGCCGCGCTTTGCAACACCAATCAGTGTTCCCGTCGCATCAAAAACCTCAACAAGCACAAAAACGAGAATGACATGCAGAATTCCTGTGTGCAGCGCGCCCATGACGTCGAGTTGCAGGAAAGTCGGCGCAAGGCTCGGCGGGGCCGAGAAGACACCACCGAACTGGCTGATGCCGAGCGCAATCGAGGCTACGGTGACAATAAGGATACCGATAAGGATGGCGCCGCGAACCTTAAGTGCATCCAGCACGGCAATGATGAAGAAACCTGCGATAGCCAGCAACGGACCGGACTTCGTCAGATCGCCCAGACCAACCAGCGTGGCCTCATTGCCGACCACGATACCGGCGCTCTTCAGGCCGATCAGGGCCAGGAACATGCCAATACCCGCTGCGATCGCACTTCGCAGCGAATGTGGAATGCCTTCCACCAGCCAGCGGCGTATGCCGGTAACCGTCAAAATGAGGAAGATGATCCCCGAAATGAAAACCGCACCGAGCGCCTGCTGCCAGGTAAAGCCCATGGCGCCGACGACGGTAAAGGCGAAGAAGGCGTTCAAACCCATGCCGGGCGCCATACCGATCGGCCAGTTCGCAACCAGCGCCATGATGATCGAGCCGAGAGCCGCAGCCAGACAGGTCGCCACAAACACGGCATTTCGATCCATCCCGGTGGTAGACAGGATATCCGGGTTAACGAAGATGATATAAGACATGGTCAGGAAGGTCGTCACGCCGGCGATAATTTCAGTCCTCGCCGTGGTGCCATGTTCCTGTAGTTTAAACAGCTTATCGAGCATCGTCCCTCCAAGGCAAAGCGCCCGTCAATTGGCGCTCCATCTCATGTGAACCTCGGCGCGCAATTTTCTGCGCCCCGTTACCACCGATCTGGAGCAACCTCTGCGATTGCCATAATGTTAATCGTCGCTGCCCTTAGGCAGTCGGACGTGTTCCCCATACACCCATCGCGCGCAAAAGCACAGTTCGGCCGCGTGAGTGCCAGTTTATCGACATGATTCAGTGTGGACTGTCTTTTCGCTCTGCGCCAGCTACCTACTGGCAGGGAAATGTTTGAAACAGATTCAAAAAAAGGCAGAAGCGGCGATCGGAAGATTTCTTATCCGGCGGAACCGTTACCGGTACGCTCGACGCACATCGCGCCTGTTGAACAATTATTTGTATGAAGGGGAAAAAATGAATGCTGGCAATACATAAAACAAAAGCGCCGGGACTGGAGACCGACGCTTTGTTATTTTACTCGATTTTTACTTACGGGGCGATCTTTCGGGAGACGCACCATAAGTTATTATCGACCGAAAACGGCGCTGTGAATCTGCGAACGCGAAACGCCGATATCGGCAAGAAGATGGTCGTCCATTGCACCGAGTTCGCGGAGAGCGCGGCGACGGGATACGAACTGCTTTACTTTCTGACGAATGTTCATTTGCTTTCTCCTCGTTTGGATGACTGTTAAATAGGCTTTTGCCTAAATTTCCACCATGGATATGATTGCAAATGAGGCATGCGTTTTCGCTTGGGCTCAGGGCGTTGAAAAGGCCCAATCTGCTTACATTACAAGCAAATAGGCCGATATAGACTTAAATGGCTTTTTGCAGAAATGTCTTTTGCCAATAGGCTCTCAATCGATTAAAGGAGCGAAAGGAACGAACTCCTCCCCGTCTCCTTCGGACATCGTCATGCTTTACGGTATTTTTCTAGCGTTTGCATCCTATGCGGCATTCGCGGTCAGCGACGCCTGCGTCAAGTTTCTGGACGGCACCCTGTCGCCCTACGAAGTTGCCTTTTATGGCGCTATACTTGGTTTACTTGCCATCCCCTTTACAAAAAAAGCCGGGGACGCGTGGCTCGACATGTTTCGCACCACCAATATCAGGATGTGGCTGTTGCGAACCGTGACCGCTGCAATGGGGACGATCGGCAGCGTCACGGCATTCACACATCTTTCCATGGCGGAAGCCTTTGCGTTGATCTTTCTTCTACCGGCCTATGTAACCATCCTGTCGGTGATCTTTCTGAAGGAGCAGGTCGGATGGCGGCGCTGGTCCGCCGTGCTCATCGGCTTTATCGGTGTTCTGATCGTTCTGCGGCCCGGTTTCCGCGAGCTTTCAATCGGTCATCTCGGAGCGTTGGCTGCCGGGATGGGCGGCGCGATGAGCATCATAATTTTCCGCATCATGGGCAAGCATGAAAAACGTATATCGCTTTATACGAGCGGGCTTGTCGGCCCGATCATCATCTGCGGCATATTGATGGCGCCTTCCTATGAGGCACCCAATGCCGAACAGTGGGCATATCTCGCCGGATATGGGCTTCTAGCGGCGTTTGCCAATATTCTGCTGATGCTGGCAGCCCAGCGTGCACCTGCAAGCGCCATAGCTTCCCCGCAATATAGCCAGATGATCTGGGCCATCCTTTTTGGATATTTCATCTTCCACGACCACATCGAGAGGCCCATGCTGGCCGGTATCGTGCTTATCACGATTTCCGGCCTCTTCACATTCATTCGCGAAAGGCAGCGTGGCGTCGAAGGTCCGCCAGCCGTGGTCACGTCCGAGCCGACGCCTGCACTGGTGGAAGAAAACCCGGAACCTGTTTGAAGTTGGGTATAGTCAAGTTCGCGCTTGTTTCCGGTACCGCGCCCTCTTACGATACGGAAGCTTGCCCGGAGCGCAATCCGCCAGCTAAGAATGGACCAGATGCGCTTCGAACCAAGGGACCAGGAACACCGGACCGATAGATTGGACCTGCCCCTGTTCCGGGTATTTCCCCGACAACGATCTGTATTTCAACGTCGCCCCGACGCGGGCGAAAACACGATAATGATCTTCATCAAGGACTAGAGAGATGACCAACCATCGGGCGATGTGGACCTATTATAAAGGTGAGTGGCGTGAAGGCGATGTGCGCATTCTCGGTGCAGCCTCGCAGGCGACCTGGCTCGGATCACTCGTATTCGACGGTGCCCGCCTGTTCGAAGGCGTCACGCCGGACCTTGACCGCCATGCCGCCCGCGCTAACGACTCAGCCCGCGCTCTGGGGCTGGAACCAACGCTTTCCACCAACGACATCGAAGCACTCACGCGCGAAGGTCTGAAGAAATTCGCACCCGGAACGGATGTCTATATTCGCCCCATGTATTGGGCCGAGGAAGGGGATGCCAGCGTTGTCGCACCTTTGGCCTCATCCACAGACTTCGCACTATGCCTCGAAGCTATCCCCATGGTCGAACCCAAGGGGTTTACCGTTACGACGACCTCTTTTCGGCGCCCCTATCTGGAAGTGATGCCGGTCAACGCCAAGGCGGCCTGCCTCTATCCGAACAATGCGCGCATGTTGCACGAAGCAAAAGCCAAGGGCTTCCACAACGCGCTTGTGACCGACGTTGTCGGCAATGTCGCGGAGACCGCGACGTCCAATGTCTTCATGGTGCGTGGCGGCGAAGTATTCACCCCCGTTCCCAACGGCACATTCCTGAACGGCATCACGCGCCAGCGCGTCATTACGCTCCTGCGTGCCGCAGGCGTCACCGTGCATGAAACCACGCTGAAGATCGAGGATTTCCGCGAAGCCGACGAAATCTTCTCCTCCGGCAATATGAGCAAGGTCGTACCGATTATCGGGTTCGATGATCGCCAACTCGAATACGGCCCAGTGACCAAGCGCGCCCGCGCTCTTTATTGGGAATGGGCTCACGCCTGACGGCTTCTTCACCGATACCTCCGGATGCTGTTTTTCCGGAGGTGTTTTCTCATTCATACCCCCTGCCATCCGATGATTGAACACACGCCTCTCTTTCTCGCGATCGCTGTCATTGCAGCATTTCTTGTCGGGCTTTCAAAAGGCGGCCTGCCCTCGGTCGGCACGCTTGCGGTTCCATTGATGGCTCTCGTCATATCGCCGATCACCGCAGCCGCGCTTTTGCTGCCGATCTACGTTATCAGCGATATGTTCGGGCTATATCTCTACCGTCACCATTTTTCAGCACGCAATCTCGCCATCCTGATACCGGCCTCAATCGTCGGAGTTGGAATCGGCTGGATGTTCAGCGCGTCTCTTTCTCCGAGCTTCATCGGAATGCTGGTGGGGCTGGTAGGCATTCTTTTCTGCCTCAATGCGTGGTTCGGCGCCCACTATCGCAAGAGCGCGCGGAAAGCTGACATTCCAGGCGGGGTTTTCTGGGGCATATTGACGGGGCTGACCAGTTTCGTCTCTCATTCGGGCGCACCGCCGTTCCAGATGTATGTGTTGCCGCAGCACCTCCAGAAGCTGGTCTTTGCCGGAACGTCGACAATCCTCTTTGCCATTGTCAACGCCGTCAAGCTCGTGCCCTACTGGCAATTGCAGCAGTTTTCCAACCTTGATACGTCGCTCGGCCTCTGGCTTGTGCCTGCGGCTGTGGTCGGCACATTCATCGGTGCGAAGCTTACGAGGATTCTTCCTGATGGCCCGTTCTTCCTGCTGGTTCAACTGACCCTTTTCGGGCTTTCCATCAAGTTGATTGCTGACTGGGTCGCGCCTTATTTCTTTGGCTGAGGATCATCAACCACTGCTTGCAAGATATCGACCGTTCGGTCACCATACCTTCCACAAGCACTTTGCGGGAGGAAGGAAGCGAGGATGGCGGATGCAGATGCAATCATCATTGGAGCAGGACTTTCAGGGCTCGTTGCTGCTCACGAACTCGCGATAGCCGGGCGCAAGGTCATTCTTCTCGATCAGGAGGGTGAGAACTCTGTCGGCGGACAGGCCTTCTGGTCGCTCGGCGGCTTGTTCATGGTCGACAGTCCCGAACAGCGACGCCTTGGCATCAAGGATAGTATCGACCTCGCACGGCAGGACTGGTTCGGGTCGGCACAATTCGACAGGCCCGAAGATCACTGGCCGAAACGCTGGGCAGAATCCTATCTACAGTTCGCTGCCGGGGAAATGCGGCCGTGGTTGCACAGCCTTGGTATGCGATGGTTTCCGGTTGTCGGCTGGGCTGAACGCGGTGGCGTGGGCGCTGATGGTCCTGGTAACTCCGTTCCGCGTTTTCACATAAGCTGGGGAACCGGACCGGCCGTTGTCGCGCCTTTTGAACGATCGTTGCGGGAAGCGATCGCTAACGGGTTCGTGACGCTCAAATGCCGCCACCGGGTCAACGGCATCTCGGTCAGCGGCGGTAAGGTAAGCGGCGTGCACGGGGATATGCTTGCCCCCTCCACTGTCGAACGGGGGCAATCGTCATCCCGCGAAACCGTAGGCGGATTTGCCTATTCCGCGGACAGCGTGATCGTGACATCGGGAGGTATCGGCGGCGATCCTGAACGAGTGCGGCGGGCCTGGCCGCGCGAGCGGCTGGGGAAGCCGCCAGAGGAAATGGTGCTGGGCGTTCCTGCCTATGTCGACGGACGCGGCATCGATATCGCTGTTGCCGCCGGCGGGCATGTCATCAATGCCGACCGTATGTGGCACTATACCGAAGGCCTGCGAAACTGGAACCCGATCTGGCGGAACCACGGCATACGCATTCTGCCGGGGCCTTCCTCCATGTGGTTCGACGCGACAGGAAATCGCCTTCCGGCACCTTATCTGCCCGGTTTCGACACGCTGGGCACTCTCAAGCACATCCTCTCGACGGGATACGATTATTCATGGTTTATCCTGACCGAGAAGATCATCCGCAAGGAGTTTTCCCTGTCCGGCTCGGAACAGAACCCGGATATTACCGGCAAGGATTGGAAGCTTCTGCTCAAAAGTCGTCTCGGCAAATCCCCGCCTCCCCCGGTCAAGGCATTTCTCGACAACGGCGCGGATTTCCTGACCGCCGGAAATCTGGAAGAACTCGTTGCCGAAATGAATGGGTTGACACGGGAAAAGCTCCTCGATCCGGCGCATATCCGGCAACAGATAGAAGCAAGAGACCGCGAGATCATGAACCGCTATTGCAAGGACGCTCAGCTCATGGCGATCAACAATGCCCGAGCCTATATCGGCGACCGTCTTACGCGAGCTGTGTCACCTCACTGTCTACTGGATAAAGCGAATGGCCCGCTTATCGCCGTGAAGCTTCATATTCTGACCCGCAAGACGCTCGGCGGGCTGCATACCGACATGAAAGCGCGCGTGCTGAACGAGGCAGGCGACCCGGTGCCAGGTCTCTATGCGGCTGGTGAAGCCGCAGGTTTCGGCGGCGGAGGTTATCACGGTTATAATGCCCTGGAAGGAACCTTTCTCGGTGGCTGTATTTTCTCGGGCCGGATAGCCGGACGCTCGGTGGCAACAGCGTAGGTAAAGATTGAAAACTTGTTGAATCAGCCGCATTATACTTCGACAAAAAGGAGCATAGTCTGTTGGCCAAGCAAAGCCTGTCCGATGCTCTCAACCGCCCGGAACCAAGGCTTTGTCAAACCCTGGACCGCCAGACAACAGGTGACGGAGGTACGTCGTGGTCGAACTGGTCAACAATATCGAGAATCTCGAATTCATCATCGCCAAAGCGCGGGAATATGACGTTCAGGTTCCTGCCGTCGACGAGAATTCCGGCTCCAATCCCAGTGACGACGAGGATGTCGATATCCTCGACGCCTCCTCTGACAACCCCACCCGGAAAGAACTCTTCGCGGCCATAAGGTCGCTTAACATCGATGAACGTCAGGAATTGCTCGCGCTGATGTGGCTGGGGCGCGGCGATTTCAGCGCGACCGAATGGGAGGATGCCCTTTCGACCGCCGCCGACCGGGACAATGGCCGGGAAGCCAAGTATCTGATTGGGACGCCACTTCTGGGAGACTATCTGGAAGAAGGTTTGGCTGCTCTCGGTTTCGACATCGAGGCCTACGATAACGAATAAGAAAAATTTATCTTTCCTTAGAGCCTGAATCAAAAAGCGACATGTCTGTGCGAAAATGGTGATTTTCGAGTACCGGAGCTTAAATAGTACTGGACGTACATGAGCACCGGAACGGAGGCAAATTGCCATTTGCAGCCACTCATGGCGACTTTTGGAACAGGCTCTTGAATTCTTCTGTTTTGACGCCGCCTTATGCGAACATTAAGGTCGTGTAATACTGGATCGTTCGGTATGCTGACGCGATAATGATAAAAACGTCGGTCTATGTCAGATCGGCTTTTTTGTTGAAGATGACAATAGTGCGGCGATGTGCGGAAATTTTCGCAAAATTACCAGGAAACAGGATTAGCAGAACGGTCGTCATATCCGATGTTCCTGTCAATAATTCCAGTTTAAAAATCATGGCAAACGCGCGAAACATGAACTGCAGTTGCTCACGAGAGCGCCGCACATACCCCCGCGCCCATCCCGCGTGTTCGGCATAATGCGCTACCGATCGTTACGGGATGGGCCAATGGCGCTCTAAATCCTTGCGCGAACGTGACGATTACGCCAAAGCTCCGCAGCTTTTTCCATAAACTGTCCATAGCTTTCATTTTCCGCAGATACCGTTGTCATCATCGCCATCGCAGCAGAAGCGACGATCGTATTCTCCGCCCGCTTGTCAACAGCCGCTCCGGACCAGACGCTGTACCAGAACTCGAAGGAACTGAGACTTGAATGTCTGTCGCTGCTTTCCCTGGAAAGCGTCGGCAACAGCAGGTCACTATGATGCCCGTTCAGCAGTCTGTAGATCGTATGCGATCTATGCGGGACTAGTTCCGCTACATCACGGCTGGTCGATACCACCGAGACAGATTGCGTCCCCAGCAGAGCACTGGCGTCCCGGTGCAGTTCCCTGTAAGCCGGTTGTGTAACACCCAGAAACGAAGCCTGCAGATTCATTGGGTTGAGCAGGTGTACGAGGCTGTTCATCGACGAGCGCGATTCGAACAGGGGATAAAGCGCCAGAAGGGCGTGGATTTGCGGCGCGAAGCCGACCAATGGCATAAAGCAGATACCATGTGCCTCCAACGTGCTTCGAGCCATGGAAAGCGATGTCGCTATCGGGAGATTGATCGCTTCCGCAGCCTGTTCAAGCTTGCCTGAAAGTTCCCCCGTGCCGCAATTGCCGTGCAACACAACCGGATATCCCGCCCGGGCTACCAGCATTGCCGAAAACATAAACCACGGCAACTGGGTGGAATTGGGGGACAGGTAGGCCGGCCAATCAAGCGACGGAATGTCGATGCCGCTGTCTGTTGAATAGAACCGGCGTGCCGCACGGGCCATACCAGCGAGTTCGGGAGCGGTCTCACCGCGATAGTGGATCAGGCGTATCAGCGCACTGATCTGCATTGGGTCGGCGTTACCGGAAAAGACGGTCGTAAATGCATCGTCCGCTTCGGCCATTTCCAGCGGACGGGTATGCCCGGCCTTGCGTCCGATCACCGCGATATACTTGGCAAGTCTGCGTATGGGATCTTCAACACTCTGAATGTTTGCAAACTGGTTGGCAAGCTGTTCCGGGGTCGGATGGTTCTCAAGTTCAACGACTTTGCGGATTCCAAGTGGCGGTGGTGAAACGATAGCGCTTCGCTTCCATCCGTGATGTCCGCTGCAACTCGGCTTCGACATTTCGGTTAAATCCATATCCAGAAGCGTTTCCGCCTCATTTGCCAACCGCCGCAATCGTCCGCGTAAGGCTTCAGCCTTGGGCGTAGCGACCATGTTGCGTCCGGAACGAACCAGAATGGGATCGTCGAACGCCTCACGAATCTGACCAAGCAAGCGACTCATGGCGGCAATACTCAACCCCATCTGCCTTGCGGCCCCACCGACGCTGCCTTCCACAAGAAGCGCATCGAGGGCAACAAGCAGACGCAACTGCCCCAGACGAGAGCTTTCATTCCCGTCCGTCCGCGTTCGTCGCGGGGTTTTCGTCAATGTACCCGCCATAGCCTTATTGCCCGCTCAATTGCGAATTTCGAAATTTAGAATGCTTATAAAACATGACGATTGACGTCACCTTATTGTCTTACATAAGGAGAGTTTAAAACTCAACTTTAAACGGTGACGAAAATGACCAGCTTGTTTCGGGGATTGTGGACCGAGAGTGCACAAAACAGGCATTTGGCCAGCAAATCGCTCGTTTCGGGGGCGATACTTGCAGGGACATGCCTTTCCACGGCGTTATTGATGAGCGGAGGCACCTCCCTCGCTCAAACCGCATCTGAAACGGCCGAAGAAACCGTAGGAAAAAAAGAAGCTGCGCAAACGGTCGCTACAACCGCCGATGGCGCGATCAAGCTCAACCAGATTGTGGTGACTGCGACCGGCTTCGAGCAGAACATCACCGACGCTCCTGCGAGCATTACGGTCGTTCCGGGCGAGGACCTGGAAAAGGGCGTATATCGCGATCTCACCGATGCGCTGAAAGATGTTCAGGGCGTTGCGGTTACTGGACCGGCAGCGGAACGTGACATTTTCATTCGCGGCCTTCCCGGCTCCTATACGCTGCTTCTCGTGGACGGCAAACGCCAGAGTACTCGTGACGCCCGCACCAACGGCAATTCCGGTTTTGAGCAAAGCTTCCTGCCGCCAGCGAACGCTATCGAGCGCATCGAAGTCATTCGCGGTCCTATGTCCTCGCTTTACGGTTCGGACGCCATGGGCGGCGTTATCAACATTATCACCAAGAAAGTATCCGATACGTGGAGCGGTTCGTTCACGATCGACGGAACAGTGCAGCAGCATTCGAAATTCGGCAATTCGCTGCAGGGTTCATACTACATGACCGGGCCTCTGGTTCCCGACCTCGTCGGAATCCAGATTTGGGGGCATGGTCTCAAGCGCCAGGAAGACAGTATCGTCAGCGGCACTCCAGAGCAGAAAGATATCGACATTACAGGGCGGATCACCCTCACCCCTAATGAAGATCACGACATTCAACTGGAACTGGGCACGACGCGCCTTCGCCGCGATTCGACTGTCGGCAATACAACCGCATCCGGTTCCGATGCGTACAACTACAACGATCGTGACCATTGGTCGATCAGCCATATCGGTCGCTGGGGACCGACAACGTCGGAATTCTCCTTCCAGCAGGAATGGGCTGAGCGCACCAACTTCAACTGGGACGGCAAGACGAAAAGCTACGTTGAAAACCTGCGCTCGCCGCATATCCGCAACTCTGTGCTCGACGGCAAGTTCACGACACCATTTGAATTCCACGGCAATCACACGCTGGTAACGGGCGGACAGTTCATGCAGTCGGTGCTGACCGACCAGAATCCCGGACGGCGCACCGGTCTCGATGAGGAGTTTAGCGTTCGTCAATGGGCGCTTTTTGCCGAGGATGAATGGTGGATCACACCCGATTTCGCCCTCACCGGCGGTCTGCGTATGGACGATCATGAAATTTATGGCTCGCACTTCAGCCCTCGCGGCTATGCCGTCTGGCACGCCACCGAACAACTGACGTTGAAGGGGGGCATCTCGACCGGCTTCCGCGCCCCGGAAATTCGCACGATTGCACCGGGTTACGCCTATACGACTGGCGGCGCGGGCTGTTCATACGGCCCGAATGGCACGTGCGGCGTAATCATCGGCGATCCTGATTTGCAGCCGGAAAAGAGCACCAGCTATGAAGCAAGCATCCTTTGGGACAATCAGTCCGGCCTTCGTCTCGGCGCGACGTATTTCTATACGGACTTCAAGGACAAGATCACCAATGCGCTGGTGACGGATGCAAACGGCGATCCGGTTCGCTGGAGTGAAGATCCGAACTATCGTCTTTGGTACAGCTTCAACATTGACGAAGCCGTTATGCAGGGCGTGGAGCTTACGTTCAACTGGGAAGCGACTGACACGATTACCCTGCGCGGCAACTATACCTATACGGACTCGGAACAACAGACCGGCGATTACGCAGGACTGCCTCTAGCGCGCACGCCGAAGCACATGGCGAGCTTGCGCGCAGACTGGATAACGCCGGTCGAAGGTCTCGGCGCATGGGCTGCGGGCAATTACCACGGCGAGGAAACCAATGCCGGCGCCCGCATTGGAACTGCCGGCGAACCAATCTACCGCAATGGGAAGGTTATCGCCCGCAAGTACAAGCCATATGCGACGTTTGATTTTGGCGGCTCATACGACTTCAGCGAGAACGTTACCCTGAATGCCGCCGTCTATAACGTCTTCGACAAGAAGGTGGATGTGGATGACTTCAACTTGGTTGTCGATGGCCGCCGTCTCTGGATCGGTATGACCTCCCGCTTCTGAATTCTGGAAACACGACGCCAGCCGAAACGCTGGCGCCCTCTCGCTTGAATGGATGATCTTATGAGCGTTTTGTTTAAGCTCGCAAAAAAGATGCCGCTTGCAATGGTCGGAATTTTCCTGACTTCAGTCGTGCAGGCCGAAGACCCCGTCACTGCTTCCTTCGATATGGAAGCCAATGGCATCGATTACAGAATCCTTACAGCCTCCCCGACTGAAGCACCTCCTGAAAACGGTTATCCCGTTGTCTATATGACTGA
The DNA here is from genome assembly GCF_014199265.1 of Brucella daejeonensis. Classification (GTDB taxonomy): domain Bacteria; phylum Pseudomonadota; class Alphaproteobacteria; order Rhizobiales; family Rhizobiaceae; genus Brucella; species Brucella daejeonensis. Next base: position 276,709 of record NZ_JACIJG010000002.1, on the reverse strand, counting down.
TGGCAACAGAATGTTGCCTATCGCAGCCAGACTGTTGGCGGACAATCCCGCATTCAAGGCAATACTTGTCGGTATCGGTTATCCGACCGGAGACAAGGACGAGATCGTCCGCAAGCGCTATTTCGATCTCACGCCGCCAACGCCCGATCATCTCACTCCAGTTCATTTCAACGTACCGAAGACCGGTGGGCGCGACGCCTTCTTCGACTTCATCGAACATCGGGTAAAACCGGAGATCGAGAAGCGCTTTGCAATAGATAAGAGCAAGCAGGCCCTGTTTGGTCATTCGCTCGGTGGGCTTTTCACACTCTATGCACTGTTCAACCATTCGGATTCTTTCCAGGCCTACAGTGCTGCCGACCCGTCAATCTGGTGGAACGGCGGCTCCATCATTGCCGACAAAAATCGCTTCGTGGACACCTTCAAAGCTGCCCCCAGACCGCTCCGCCTGCTGATCGAAACATCGGGCAAGCGCGGTGAGCGTCCCGGACAGTCGAAAGAAGATATCGAACGCCTGAAGAAACTGCGTAGCGGACCATCCGGAGCGGATATCCAGGCGGAACTGAAACAGTTGCCGGATATGGATGTCGCCTACCATCGTTTTGAAAATGAGAGCCATGGCTCGATGATCCCGCTGACCGTTGAAGACAGCCTGAAATTCATACTGCTCGACCGGATTCCAGCCGCACAAAACAACTGAATTTCCTCCGTCCGGCTTTGACCGGAAGAAAACTGGACTATAAATCGCAAGATTGACGAAAGGACTGATTGTCATGCTGAAATTCAGCCGAGATGCCGCCCGTCTAGTCGGTGCGGCACTTGTTGCCACAGCGCTCGCCTCCAGCGCAAACGCAGCCGAGATTACCGTCAAAGATGCGCAGGGCGAAACGGCAGTCGCAGCCAATCCCGAAAAGGTGGTCGTGTTCGATTTCGCAACGCTTGATAATCTCGACCGCCTCGGTGTCAAAGTCATCGGTGTCCCCGGCGGTATCTCTTTCCCGGAATATCTGAAAAAATACGACAACGCCGATTACGCAAAGGTCGGCACGCTTTTCGAACCGGACTACGAAGCCGTCAATGCTGTGGAAGCCGACCTCATTATCGTCGGCGGACGCTCGGCTGCTAAATATGGTGAACTGGCGAAAATAACGCCGACCATCGATCTTACAGTTCCGACCAGGGAATTTATTTCGGGTATCGAAGCCAATGTCGAGAAACTCGGCAAGGTTTTTGCCAAGGAAGCGGAAGCCAAGGCAGAAATCGATCAGCTCAATAGCGAACTGGCTTCGCTGAAAGACAAGGCGAAGGGCAGAGGCAAGGGCCTGATGATCTTGACTTCCGGCGGCAGGGTCAGCGCTTATGGTCCCGGCTCCCGTTTCGGCGTGCTGCATGACGGTTTTGGCGTCGAGCCCGCTGCGCCCGACCTTTCGGTCGGCAATCACGGCCAGCCGATCAGCTCGGAATTCATTCTCGAAACCAATCCCGACTGGCTTTTCGTGCTCGACCGGGACGCAGCCATCGGCCGTGAAGGTTCATCCGCCAAACAGCTTATCGACAATGACCTCGTACGCCAGACCAATGCCTGGAAGAAGGGGCAGGTCGTCTATCTGAACGCACAGAACTGGTATCTCGTCGGCGGTGGTCTGGGCGCGCTGCACGATACGATCCAGCAGCTTTCCGAAGCATTCGACAAGGCGAAATAATCTTTTCGACCCAGTCGGTTCGGGTCCCCGCGATATGTGACCCGAGTTCACGATAAGGCATGAATACAGGAACTGAGCGTGAAGGCACTCGCCACAACCATCGTTGTCATTGTCGTACTGGCATTCATAAGCCTGTTTATCGGCGTCAGCGACGTGTCGCTTGACACTCTTTTCGGCACTGGCCGGACGGACCGCGCGACAGAAGTGCTATTGATCAGCCGCATACCCCGCACGCTCGCCATTATTCTTGCTGGGATGTCGATGGCGGTCGCGGGCATGATCATGCAGATGCTGACCCGCAACCGCTTTGTCGAGCCGTCTACCGCAGGCACGGTTGAATCAGCAAGCCTCGGCATCCTTCTGGTCATTCTGTTCGCGCCCGATACACCGGTCTTTGGCAAGATGCTGGTCGCTTTCGTCACGGCACTTGCCGGTACGGCCCTTTTTCTCCACATCCTGCGCAGCATCCCCTTGCGATCCGTTCTGGTCGTACCGCTTGTTGGTATCATGCTGGGCGGCGTCGTCAGCGCGGTCGCGACATTCATCGCCTATCGTTTCGATCTTCTGCAATCGCTCAATTCATGGACGACGGGCGATTTTTCCGGTGCCCTGCGCGGGCGTTACGAGTTGCTCTGGCTTTCCTTCTTCCTCACGGTCATTGCCTATGTTGCCGCCGACCGATTTACCGTCGCGGGTATGGGAGGGGATTTTACGACAAATCTGGGCCTCGACTATCGCCGCGTCGTGACACTCGGACTCATCATCGTTTCGATGATCAGCGCCTGTGTCGTGGTGACTGTCGGCATGATCCCGTTTCTTGGTCTCATTATACCTAATGTGGTGAGCATGTTCATCGGAGATAATATGCGCCGCGCCGTGCCGTGGGTGGCTGTTCTCGGCGCCGGACTGGTTCTCGCCTGCGATATTGTCGGACGCCTGATCCGGTTCCCGTATGAAATTCCCATCGGCACGATGATGGGAGTCGCGGGAAGCGCGATATTCCTCTGTCTGCTTTTGCGTCGAGGATCGCGCCTTGCTTAAACGTCCCGGCTTCGTCATCTCATTTCTTGCGATATCGGTTATTGTCGCCTGCGCTGCTTTTATGACTCTGGGAGCCAAGGGAAACTGGGCGTTTACCCTGGGCTTCCGCGGCACGAAGCTCGCCGCCATGATACTGGTCGCATACTCGATTGCGGTCTCCACCGTGCTGTTTCAGACCGTCACCGGCAATCGTATCCTGACCCCGTCGATCATGGGTTTCGATGCTCTATACATCCTTATCCAGACGGTTGCCGTATTTGTCTTTGGCGCTGTTCATATCAACGGAATCGGACCCAACGCCCGTTTTTTCGCTGAAACCGTAATCATGGCGGTATTCGCAAGCCTGCTCTACGCTTGGTTGTTTTCCGGTGTTGCGCGCAGTCTGCACCTCATCATGCTGGTAGGTATCGTGTTCGGTGTATTTTTCAGCAGCCTGTCCAATTTCATGCAGCGCATGATAGACCCGAATGAATTTGCCGTGCTGCAGGACCGCTTCTTTGCGAGCTTCAACAGCATCAACGCAGACATCGTGCTTCTTGCGACGATCATCGTCGCAATCGTTACACTCTACGGGCTGCTTTTTTTGAATGTCTTCGACGTCCTAACACTCGGGCGCGACCCGGCGATCAATCTCGGCGTCGATCATAGAGGCGTGGTACATCGCATCCTGCTGACCGTCACAATACTTGTTTCGGTATCGACAGCACTCGTCGGCCCAATTACTTTCTTCGGTCTGCTGGTCGCCAACCTGGCCTATATGATAGCGCCTTCATCAAAGCACCGGATCGTTCTGCCAATTGCAGTCTTGCTCGCCATTCTCTGCATTGTCGGAGGGCAGACCATTCTCGAACGCGCCTTCTCATTCAACACCGCGCTCAGCGTCATCATCGAATTTCTGGGTGGACTCGTCTTCATTATCCTTCTCGTCAGGGGGAACGCACGTTGATCGAAATAAGTCAGGTCAGCAAATCCTATAACGGCACCATCGTCGTCGATGGCGTGTCACTGCAATTGCCCGCAGGCGGCATCACATCGATCATAGGGCCGAACGGCGCTGGCAAATCCACTTTATTGTCCATGGTCAGCAGGCTTCTGCCAATGGATAAAGGTCGGGTTACGGTAGATGGACTGGATGTTGCGACCACGCCGGGCGATGTGCTGGCAAAGCGTCTTTCGATCTTAAGACAGGAAAATGCCATCAACTCGCGCCTGACCGTGCGCGATCTTGTAACGTTCGGCCGCTATCCGCATTCCAAGGGGCGTCCGACCCGCGAAGACCACGATCATGTGGAACGGGCAATCGGTTATCTGGGGCTTGGAGAACTTGGCGAACGCTTTCTGGATGAGCTTTCGGGCGGGCAGCGGCAGCGCGCCTTCGTCGCGATGGTACTGTGTCAGGATACCGATTATGTATTGCTCGACGAACCGCTCAACAATCTGGATATGAAACATTCGGCTTCAATGATGAAGTTGCTCCGGCGTGCGGCGGACGATCTGGGCAAGACCGTTGTGCTGGTGCTGCACGACATCAATTTCGCGTCCTGCTATTCCGACCATATCGTTGCCATGCGTAACGGCAAGGTCGTGCATCAGGGATCGCCGGAAGAACTCATTCAACCGGATATTCTGCGAGATATTTATGAGATGGAAATTGCCGTCGAAATGATCGACGGCAATCGTATCGGCATCTATTATCTGTGATCAGGCTAGCGGCTTGCTCGGGAAGAGAAGCTGCAACGCATCATACGCCGAGAGAACCGTTTCCATCTGTGCGGTATGTCCCTTTATGAAGGCATCGCCGTAGACGGTTTCATCGGGATATTCGGTAATCAACGTCAACGGCACTGTGTGGCGATCATCGACGCCGACCAGACACGGGAAGCCGTTGATGATGCGGAAGCCCGTTTCGCCAGCGTGCTGCTCGAAAAGCCGTATCTGCGCGTCATTGTAGTCAAGAAGACCGTCGATTGCGCCGAGATGCCTGGTCACATGATCGATAAGTTGCTCTGCCTCCTTTTCCCACGATGGATGATACCGAATGATCAGGAAAAAGCCCTTGGGCAGCGTCCACATAGCAAAGGAACGCGGAACATAACCCGACAGCGGTCGCGTCCATTCATGCGAAGGATAGCCGTGCAAATTGACGTGGAGCTTCGCGCCGGTGCGGGCCTCGGCCTCGACGCGGATCGCTTTTTCATAAAGGTTTTCGCCGCTGCGATATTCGAGATCGTCGCCCAAGGCGGTGTATCGTGCAGCATGATGCATATGATGCGGCTGTAGCATACAAAGGCGTTTGTGGATTTCGTATCCGTCGGGATTTTCCTGTGGCGAAATCGTGAAATGCGCCCCGTCTAGCTGCACCAGACGACTTGCAGCACGCAAAGCGCCAACGATACCTGTCGTCTCATTTGCGTGCTGGCCCGCGCTGATCATCATCGACGCGTGGTGACCTGCAACATAGCTTGCGCGGACTGTACGGCCCGAGCGCGTCCGCGCTTCGAATGGCGCGCCGCCAAGCTTTACCAGTTCGCGGCGTATCTGATCGGCAGAAAGCGGGGCTTGCGCCTTGTCCAACACCTGTTCCGCGGTCAGTGCATCGGTTGTCGAAAGCGGACGCGTTTCGACCTTCACTGAAGCTTCGGTATCGAGAAAGCGTACTTCCGGAACGATCTGGCCCGGCTGCAAACCACGGTCCCCGACCGGACGACCGGATTTCTTCTGGAAAATTTCCAGCAGCGAGAAATAAATATCCTCGTGCAGCGCTTCGGTAAGGCTCAACACTTCTTCGTCGTAAGGCAGACGGCGGTCGGTGATCGGCAGGCTGACCGAAATGTTCAGTTCGTCAAAATAAGGTTCACCCCTACCCCAGTCATGGTCCGCAATCGTGGAGATCGTGTCGTGAAACAGCTTTTCATAGGCTGTCTCGAAGCGTGCGTTTTCCATCTGGCCTTGATGTTCGACAATCAGCCAGCCGGTCGGAGAGACGAGCCTCTCACCAATGAAGTCTTCATGCACGCGGTTCGGCGCAAAAACGCGATGGCTTTCATTGCGGCCATCGGCAAAAACAAGATCGACTTCGTAAATAAAGTCGTCCTTGCCTGAAGCAGCAAAGCTTACCTTCGCCTGCGGCAGCAGCGCGGAAAGCGGATAGGTTTCCAGCAGAAAGCGGTTATCCACACACGCATCGTGACGCGGATAGCGGATGGACACCGACTTCAATGCGGGGCCATCGACCTCTTCAAGAAAGAAATGCAAAAGTGGCTTGTAGGCTGAACGCAGACGCGCATCGACGCCTGCTTCGCGCAGTTTCGTCTCCGCTGCATAACGGCTCGGCTCATCATCGAACAACCACGCCTCTATTTTGGCGCCACGCATTTCAGGCTTCGCAAAGCGTTCGATCAAAACGTTGACTGAACGCGCATAGGTCTTCTCGAAAATCATGCTCATCGGGAGGTTCTGCCGGTTGGATCAAGGCTGTCGCGCAGCCAGTCGCCAAGAAGGTTGAGGCCGAGCACGGTGAATAGAATGGCAAGGCCGGGAAAAAGGCTTACCCACCATGCCGTCTGGAGATAGGTGCGGCCGTCGGCGAGCATTCCCCCCCAGCTTGGAATGGTTGCATCGATACCGAAACCGAGGAAGGTCAGGCTGGATTCCAGCAGAATGTTGTTTGCGACATTGAGCGTCATCAAAACGATGACCGGCCCAAGCAAGTTCGGCAGCAGATGCTGGAAGATAATGCGCCTGTCCTTCACTCCGATGGCGCGTGCCGACAGGATAAACTCACGTTCACGCAAGGACAGCACGGAACCGCGCACAAGGCGGGCATATTGCACGCATTGCGACACGATCAGCAAGATGATCGTATTGACCAAGCCGCCACCGAGAATGGCCATAAAGGTGATCGCGAGCAGAATGAACGGCATGGCAAGCTGCACATCCACAAAGCGCATCAGCGCCATATCCCAGAAGCCGCGATAATAACCGGCAACCAATCCCATGACGGTACCGACGATTACCGAGCCGACAACAGAGACAAAGCCGACAAACAGTGAGATCTTGCCGCCAATGATGACACGCGCCAGAACATCGCGCCCAAGCGGATCAGTGCCGAAAATATGCGCCGGATTGACGAATGGCGGGGTTAGCCGGGCCAGAAGATCGATCTTGTTCGCGCCTGACGGAAACAGATAACCGGAGAAGATCACAGCCAGACAGATCGCGCCGGTCAACAGGAAACCGACAACGAATTCCAGGCTCGCGAAGCGGGAAAGCTGAAGCGTTGAGATTCTGGTTGCCATGGGCCCTATTCCGTACGAATGCGCGGATCGACAAGGCCGTAAGCGATGTCTACCAGTAAATTGACGCCGATAATCAGCATCGAGAGAATTGCTATCGTGGCCTGCAGAACCGGGTAATCGCGTCCGGCGACGGCATCGAATGCGAGCGTTCCCATGCCCGGCCAGTTGAATACGCGCTCGACCACGACGATACCGCCCAGAAGCCCGCCAAACTGAAGACCGATATAGGTGATCAGCGGAATGGCGCAATTGCGCAGCGCATGTTTGTAAAGGACCTTGTTTTCGCTCAGCCCTTTGGCTCGCGCCACCATGATATATTGCGATTGCAGCGTCTCGAGCATTGAGGTGCGGACCAGGCGAACATTGGTTGCTGTAAGAATGATACCCATGGTCAGCGCTGGCATGACGAAACTCGCCACACCGGTCATGCCACTTGGCGGCAGCCATTGCAGATAGATGCCGAACAGCAGCACCAGCATGGTGGCGAGCCAGAAATTTGGAAACGACAGACCGATAAGCGAGCAGACGCGGATGAGCTGGTCCGCCCACTTGCCGCGCGATACCGCAGCCTTGATCCCCAACGGCACCGAGATCACGATGGAAACGAACAGCGATGCGAAGGCCAGCATCAACGTCGCCGGCAAAGCGCTTCCAACAAGGACTGAAACCTTGGTGCCGCCGAGGAAACTCCGCCCAAGATCAAGTGTGAACAGCCCCTTGAGGAATTGCCAGTACTGAACAAGGAATGGCTGGTTAAGGCCAAGCCCTTCACGAATACGCTCAAGATCGGCTTCGGTTATACTGCCCGCGCCCTGTGTCAACATCAGTGCAGGATCGCCGGTAAGGCGGATCGCAAATGCGACGAGCAGCGTCATCGCGACCAGCACGAACAACGCCTGCAAAATTCGTTTTATGAGAAATCCGGCCACCAGAGCGCCTCCAGAATGCTGCGGCAAGCCGATAAACCGGCTTGCCGTATCAACTATTTTACTCGACGGTCACGTCCGTGAGACGCAGACGGCTATCTGGAACCGGCACGAAATTCTTCACGCGCTTGTTGACGCCGAAGATTGCCTTCAGGTTGTAGAGCGGCATTTCCAGAGCGCGGTCGGCGGCGTAATGCGCGATTTCCTGAAGCAGTTTCTCACGCTCGCCACGGTCGAGAACCGAACGCTGTGCTTCCAGCATCTTGTCCAGCTTTTCGTCCTTGTCATACGGGTTCCACTTTTCACCGGAATGGTACATCGAGTAAGCGGTATTATCGTAATCGAAGGTCCAGCCGCCCCAGGCCTGCTGGAACATTGCGCCGGTTTTGCCCTGCGGGATGATGTCGTTGAGCAGAACATTGGTATCGTAAGGCTTGATGCTTGCGTTGATACCGACGATCTGCAGGAAGCTTGCGACAGCCTGGGCAACTTCGTTAAAGCTCGCATCCTGGCCGCGCACATCGATCTGCACCGTAGCACCCGGCTGAACACCTGCTTCCGCAAGCAGCTTCTTGGCCTGTTCCGGATCGTAAGGAAGCGGCTTCATCTTCGGATCGAAACCGAAGGAAAGCGATCCCTGGAAGCTTGCGATCGCTTCAGCCTGACCGGCGAGGATCGACTGGATGATGGCATTGCGGTCCACGGCCATGATGAGCGCCTTGCGAACGCGTTCGTCCTTGGTGATGCCGTCGCGCGTGTTGAAGCGCAGTGCGTAAACCGATGGCCCTGCGGCGGTTGCCAGTTCCAGTTTCGGATCGCCCTCAATCGTCGGGATCATGCCGATCGGAATGGTTGGCGGGATGACAAGGTCGACGCGCCCGGCTTGAAGTTCCGCAACGGCGGTGGAAGGCTCGGTAATGAAGCGATACTCGACTTCCGAAAGCTTCGGCGCGCCACCCCAGTGGTCGGCGAAAGCCTCGAGTTTGATATTGACCTTCGGCTCGTATGAAACGAACTTGAACGGACCTGTACCAACCGGATGGCTATTGAAATAATCATCGCCCTTTTCGGTGATGTATTTCGGTGGAACGATCATGGCGCCATAACCGGCCAGCTTGGTAACCAGAACCGGATCGGGCGACTTAAGGTGAAAATCAACCGTCTTGTCGTCGATGACCTCCACCTTGTCGATAGCGATATAGTTGGAACGCTGCGGACCCTTGGCACCTTCGTCTCCGAGCAGGCGCTCGAAGGTAAACTTCACGGCTTCTGCATTGAAAGGCTCGCCGTCATGGAACTTGACACCTTCGCGCAGATGAAAGCGTATGCGCTTGCCACCGTCCAGTTCCTCCCAGGAGGTAGCGAGGGCCGGAACGATTTTCAGATCGGGGCCGCGATAAACCAGCCCGTCGAAGATATTGGTCGCTACCGACGCCCAATTGACCAGAAACGTATCGATCGGGTCCCAGCTGCCCGGATCCTGCGGCGACGAAATGGTGAGCTTTCCAGCCGCAAAGGCCGGAGTGGACGCAAATGCGACCGCCGATAGGGCGGATGCCAGCAGAGCGGTTTTCAGAACTTTCTTTATCATTATTTTCCCCTTTGGGTCTGGTTGAGCTTTGGGTAATCAGGCGCCTTCCGCAACGAAATGACCCGACGAAACCTCGCGATGAGGATAGATGGTCGGCTTGTCATCGATCCGGCGTGTCGTGCTTGGAATTTCGCCTTCCAGTGCCGCGCGTTCGGTACGGGCGGAAGGGTCGGCAACCGGCACAGCCGAAAGCAGGCGCTGCGTATAGGGGTGCGCGGGCGTCTCGAATACTTGCCGGCGAGAGCCAAGTTCCATGATCTGGCCAAGATAAAGTACCGCAACGCGGTGGCTCATCTTTTCGACAACAGCCATATCGTGACTGATGAAAAGATAAGCCAGATCATGCTCTTTCTGAAGGTCCATGAACAGATTGATGATCTGCGCCTGAATGGAAACATCGAGTGCCGAAAGCGCCTCATCGGCGATGATCAGCTTCGGTTTTGAAGCCAGTGCGCGCGCAATGCAAATACGCTGGCGTTGCCCGCCTGAAAACTCATGCGGATAACGCGAAGCATGTTCAGCTCCCATGCCCACCCGTTCCAAAAGTTCAGCCACACGCGCATCGATCTCCCTGTTATTGTCGAGGAGACCGTGGGTGCGTATTGGTTCTGCAATTGAGAAACCGACTGTTTTTCGCGGGTCAAGCGAGGCAAACGGGTCCTGAAAAATATACTGCACTTCACGGCACATCGCGTAGCGTTCCGAAGCGCTCATCCCTGAATAAGCCTTGCCGCTGAAGCGGACATCGCCCGAAAGCGGCGACTGGAGTTGCTGGATCGTGCGCCCGATGGTCGATTTACCCGAACCGGACTCGCCGACCAAAGCCAGTGTTTCACCTGGATAGATGTCGAAAGCGACCTTGGAAACCGCGTTGCAGACATGAGTGACCTTGCCGAACAGGTTCTTCTTGATCGGAAAGCGCACATAAAGATCATCGACCGAAAGAAGCGGCTGGTCACTATACCGGGCCGTATCCTGAATGCGTTCCTCACCCGACAGGACCGGCACGCCATCGCGCATAATCATCACCGGCATCCGCTTCGGAAACGCTTCGCCCGTCATGCTGCCAAGCCTCGGAACCGCCGACAGAAGGGTCCGTGTATAAGGATGTTGGGGCGCCGCGAAGATGCGGTCGACAGGACCTTCTTCTACCTTCTTGCCCTTCCACATGACGACCACATCGTCGGCCATTTCCGCCACTACGCCCATATCGTGCGTGATGAAAATGACAGCCATTTCAAGTTCTTTTTGCAAATCCTTGATAATGTGTAATATCTGGGCCTGAATGGTCACATCAAGCGCCGTGGTCGGTTCGTCGGCGATCAGCAGCTTCGGACGGCAGGCAAGAGCCATCGCGATCATGACGCGCTGGCGCATACCGCCCGACAGCTGATGCGGATAACGCTTGAGCAATCCTTCGGCATCCGGCAGGCGCACCATTTCCAGTAACCGTTTGCCTTCCGCTAGCGCTGCGCTTTTGGACATCCCTTCATGGAGCATCAGCACTTCTGATATCTGGTTGCCGATGGTGAAGACTGGATTGAGCGATGTCATCGGCTCCTGAAAGATCATCGCAATGTCTTTGCCGCGAATACCGCGCATTACTTTCTGATCGGTTTTCAAGAGATCACGTTCGCCGTCGGACCCATTGAACAGGATACGGCCGGAAGGGAATTTCGCACCGCTCATATCGGCGAGACGCATGATCGAGAGCGACGTGATCGACTTGCCCGATCCGGATTCGCCGACCACCGCCAGTGTGCGGCCCGGTGTGACCGAAAAGTTCAGATTATCGATTACCCGGCTCGCACCGAATTCGACGCTGAGTCCTTCGACCGTCAGCAGAGGCTTTGAAGCAGATGATTTCAATCCCGTTCCGTTCAAGCTCGTGACCTTCTTATAATGTGATGGCAGACCGCGTGGCCTGATTGAACGCGCCAGACATGAAGCGCAGCAAAGCTGCCACTTCGGACAATGTCTCTTCTGACGGTCGTGCATTCGCTGTGGAATCGACCAGAAGCCGCTCGCGAATCTGGGCGTAGCGGGCGCAGGCTTCCGCCCCCTTCTCCGTGATTTTGACCGTCTTTTCCTTAGCGGCCCTACCGGTCGTGAGCAGCCCGGCTTTTTCCAACTTACGGATAGCGTAGGTGGCGATATGGGTATCTTCGATATCCAACACGAGGCAGATGTCCGCGAGCTTCTTTTCACGCCCCCGATGACGGATCGAATGCAATATCAACACTTCCATGGGAGACAGCCCCGGCAAACCAGCCGCCGCCATGCAGCGAACCATCCAGCGCGAGAAAGCGTGCGAAGCCAGAATAAGGCCGTATTCCACCTCGGACATTCCCGGAGAGCTGCCTTCGGCAAGATGAGCAGAAGAAACAATAGGGCCAAGCGAGGCAACCGAGCGCAAATGCTTCGGAAGGGAAACTTCATCGAAACCCTGCCCTGCGGCCATGGCGGGCATTTCAGGAACGAACTCCGATTTCCTCTTATTCCCCATTTTTACGCTCCCTTATTTATGTGAATTTTATGTCATCATCTTATCGACATTTTGTCAATAAAGTGGGAGTATCAAAATCTGAAAAGATTTCAAAAATGCACTGTCTTCATGCATGAGGGAGCCAAGAATGAGCGGAACGGGTAGCGGCGTATGGGATTTCTGGATCGACCGCGGCGGCACGTTTACCGATGTGATCGGGCGTGATCCGCAGGGTGCTCTGTACGCGCGCAAGGTTCTCTCCGAAAATCCGAGCGCCTATCGCGATGCTGCCGTCCATGGCATCCGCCTGCATCTCGGCCTCAAGACAGGTCAGCCGGTTCCCGCCGGACTGATCGGTGAAGTTCGCATGGGCACGACTGTCGCCACGAACGCACTTCTCGAACGCAAGGGCGAACGGCTGGCGCTCATCACCACCAAGGGGTTTCGCGATGCCCTGCGCATCGGTTATCAGGAACGCAAGAACATCTTCGCGACCGAGATCATCAAGCCGGAAGCGTTATATGAAAGCGTGACCGAACTTAATGAACGTATTCGGGCTGATGGAACCGTCGAGCAGGACCTCGATATCGCCGAGGCTGAAACGGCCCTGAAGTCCTTGAAGGATCTGGGTTATAAATCGATCGCGATTGCGCTCATGCACGCCTACAAATTTCCGCGGCACGAAGCGGAAGTTGCGCGCATTGCCCGGGAACTTGGCTTTGAGCAGGTATCCGTCAGTCACGAAGTTTCACCGCTGATCAAGTTGGTCGGGCGCGGCGACACCACTGTCGTCGATGCCTATCTCTCCCCTGTTCTCCGCCGTTATGTGGCGCAGGTTTCGAGCGAACTCGATGTCGAGCGCACCGGTGCTCGCGTGATGTTCATGATGTCGTCGGGCGGCCTGACCGCGGCCGACCTGTTCCAGGGCAAGGACGCCATTCTGTCCGGCCCCGCAGGCGGGGTGGTCGGCCTTGCCCGTACCGGCGAGACCGCTGGCTTCGGACAGGTTATCGGCTTCGATATGGGCGGCACCTCCACGGATGTTGCCCATTTCGACGGAGAATATGAGCGCGCTTTCGAGACGGAAGTCGCGGGCGTCCGCGTGCGTGCACCCATGATGCTGATTCATACGGTTGCGGCAGGCGGTGGCTCTATCCTGCATTACGACGCTGGACGCTTCCGGGTCGGGCCGGATTCGGCGGGCGCCAACCCCGGCCCAGCCTGTTATCGTAATGGGGGCCCCCTCGCCGTGACCGACGCTAATGTCATGCTCGGCAAGCTGCTTCCGGATTATTTCCCGGCGATTTTCGGACCTGAACAAAACCAGCCGCTCGATGTCGAACGCGTGCACACATTGTTTACCGCACTCGCCGGAGAAATCGGAGACGGTCGCTCACCTGAGGCAGTTGCGGACGGATTTATTCGTATTGCAGTCGCCAACATGGTCGAAGCGATCAAGAAGATTTCTGTTCAGCGCGGTTACGATGTCACCCGCTATGCATTGAGTTGTTTTGGCGGCGCTGGCGGCCAGCACGCCTGTCTGGTTGCGGACGCGCTTGGCATGAAGAATATTCTTCTTCATCCAATGTCAGGCCTGCTTTCGGCTTATGGAATGGGTCTGGCAGATATTCGCGCAACACGCCAAAAGGCGCTCGGCGTATCACTTGATGCTTCCGCGCCGGCATCGCTCAAAGCTCTCGGTGAGGAACTGGCGCGCGAATGTATTACTGAACTGGCTGGCCAGGGCATCGAGGAACGCGCGATTGGCCGTCATTTGCGCGCGCATATCCGCTATGCAGGCACCGACACGGTGCTTTCCATTGAAGCGGTCTTCCCAATGGAGGACAGTGCCGAACGTCTGCGCGCTGAATTTGAAGCAGCCCATAAGCGCCGCTTCGGCTTTATCGCTGAAAACAAGGCGCTCGTGATAGATGCCGTCGAAGTTGAAGCGGTAGGCGGCGGCGCGGCCGAAACCGAAACGAGCCAGCCGCTCGAAAGCGATCTGGAAGCTGAAACCACCAGACGGACGCGCTTCTTCTCGCAAGGAGAGTTCCACGATGCGGGAGTCGTTCTTCGCGAGCGGATTTGCCGCGGTCAGACGGTTACCGGCCCTGCGATCATCATAGAGAAGAACCAGACAATCGTTATCGAGAATGGCTGGCAGGCCCGCCTGACCGAACATGATCACATTGTTCTTACCCGCATCAAGGCCCTGCCCGCCCGTACGGCAATTGGCACGGAAGCCGATCCGGTGATGTTGGAGATATTCAACAACCTTTTCATGTCCATCGCGGAACAGATGGGAGTGACGCTTCAGAACACAGCTTATTCGGTGAACATCAAGGAACGCCTCGATTTCTCCTGCGCCGTTTTCGATGCGGAAGGAAATCTGGTCGCCAATGCACCGCATATGCCGGTTCATCTCGGTTCCATGGATGCCTCTGTCGCCACCGCCATCCGCGAAAACAGGGATATCAAGCCGGGCGATGTGTTCCTGATCAATGCGCCTTACAATGGCGGTACGCACCTGCCTGATCTTACCGTCTGCACTCCTGTATTCGATGACGACAGCCGTGAAATCCGCTTCTGGGTTGCCAGCCGTGGTCACCATGCCGACATTGGCGGCATTGCGCCGGGCTCCATGTCGCCGCTGGCGGTCAATATCGAGCAGGAAGGCGTCTATATCGACAATTTCAAGCTTGTGGACCGCGGCGCTTTCCGGGAAGACGCGCTTGCCGCACTTCTGACCGGTGCGACTTATCCGGTCCGTAATCTCACTCAAAACGTCAATGACCTGAAAGCACAAATCGCTGCCAACGAGAAAGGCGTAGCCGAACTCAAAAAGATTATCGGCCTCTTTGGCGAAGACGTCGTGAAAGCTTATATGGGGCACGTTCAAGACAATGCGGCTGAAAGCGTGCGCCGCGTTCTGGACAAGCTGCCGGACGGCCAATTCGTCTATGAAATGGACCAAGGTTGTCAGATCGAGGTCCGTGTGACCATTGATCGCGAAAAACGCGAAGCGACGGTCGACTTTACTGGAACGTCCGGACAGCGCGCCGACAATTTCAATGCGCCCGAACCCGTCACCCGGGCCGCAGTGCTTTATGTCTTCCGCGTGCTGGTCGAAGGCGACATTCCGATGAATGCAGGCTGCCTGCGCCCGATCAGGATCATCGTACCCCAAGACTCCATGCTATCGCCACGCTATCCAGCAGCGGTCGTGGCAGGTAATGTCGAAGTCAGTCAGGCCGTCACCAACTGTCTGTTCGGTGCAACCAAGGCGATGGCCGCGGCGCAGGGAACCATGAATAATCTGACATTCGGCAACGACGAATATCAGTATTACGAGACCATATGTTCCGGTGCTCCCGCCGGACCGGGCTTCAACGGTGCCGATGCTGTCCATACTCATATGACCAATTCCCGCCTGACCGACCCTGAGATCCTGGAAACGCGGTTCCCTGTCCTGCTGGAAGATTTTCATATCCGCGAAGGTTCGGGCGGCAAGGGCAAATGGCACGCGGGTGACGGCACCAAACGCACCATCCGCGCATTGAAGACGCTCGATTTCGCGATCCTCTCCGGTCACCGACGCGTAGCGCCGTTCGGTCTGGAAGGTGGAGAACCGGGCCAGACCGGCCGCAATGAAGTCCGCCGCAAGAATGGCACGGTCGAGGTACTTGGCAACTGCGACCAGACCGTGCTGGAGGCGGGAGAAGCCTTTACCGTCATAACGCCCACAGGCGGCGGCTTCGGTAAAGCGTAAAACGGCTCCGCCAAAAAGCTGTTACAGACCTTTCCTGATAGGACTTTACCAATGAAAATGCTGCCTCACGGCGGCATTTTCATTTCCAGTTGGAACGATAAATTGCGGAACTTCCATATATGGATTCAGTTTGCGCTGAACCCCGCATCAGAAGAAATAATTTCCTAAAACCGCATAATGGAGGTTATTTTCGACGCTTCATTAGAATGAAATTCCTGTATTCTGCATCTCATCGAATAATTTTACAGGCAGCCTCAAAATGAAGTTCGCAAAAATCTTCGCTACGGTCGGTGTTCTCCAGGCAGCGCTTTTCTCCACTGCACTGGCGGGCGAAAACCTCGACGCCATCAAGTCTGCGGGTGTGCTCAAGATCGGCACGGAAGGCACCTATGCACCGTTCACCTTCCACGACAAAGACAATAAGCTCGTCGGTTTCGACGTGGAAATTGGCGAAGCCGTGGCCCAGAAGCTGGGCGTGAAAGCCGAGTTCATCGAAGGCAAATGGGACGGCCTGATTGCCGGTCTCGACGCCAACCGCTATGACACCGTCATCAATCAGGTCGGCATCACGGAAGAGCGCCAGAAGAAGTTCAATTTCTCCAATCCATATATTGTTTCGAAGGTCGTTCTCATCGTCAATGAAAAGAACGATGAGATCAAAGGTTTTGCCGACCTGAAAGGCAAGAAATCTGCCCAGTCGCTGACCAGCAATTACGGCAAGATCGCCAAGGAGGCTGGTGCCGAACTCGTCGCCACAGACGGCTTCGACCAATCGATCCAGCTGGTGCTGACCGGACGCGCCGATGCAACGCTCAATGACAGCCTGTCTTTCCTCGACTTCCGGAAGCACCAGCCGAAGGCTCCTGTGAAGGTGGTGGCAGAGAAGGAAAATGCAGACGCATCTGGTATCATCATGCGTAAGGGCGATGACGATCTGGTGGCTGCAATCAACAAGGCGCTGGATGAGATCAGAGCCGACGGCACCTACGACAAGATTTCGCAAAAGTACTTCGGCCAGGACGTTTCCAAGTAAAGGCCGCGTTTTCCCTGTTGGCGAAGCCGGAAGCTGTTTCCGGCTTCGTTTCTTTGTGGTCTTTGCAAAATATTTTTCCAAGCCAAGGATGTCGGCCTGTATAAGATAGGCTCGACATTATTCTCGCGCTTGAAACAAGTCTGTCCTCACGCATTCATAAGGAGCCGAAACCAGTGCCCGATTGGCTTCAACTTATGTCAGAATCCCTTCCCACCCTCCTCTGGGCGGGACTGATATTTACCATTCCACTGACCCTGTTGTCTTTCGCCTTCGGTCTTGCGCTTGGGCTCCTGACTGCTCTCGTCCGGCTTTTTGCCCCGCTCTGGCTTTCGTCCGTTGCCCGGTTCTATGTGTGGATATTCCGCGGTACGCCTCTGTTGGTCCAACTCTTCGTGATCTTCTATGGCTTGCCAAGCGCGGGTATTTATCTCGATGCGTTTCCCGCTGCCGTGATCGGTTTCACGCTCAGCGTCGGAGCTTACAGTTCCGAAATCATCCGCGCGGTCATATCTGCCGTTCCAAAAGGTCAGTGGGAAGCGGCTTACTCCATCGGAATGAGTTGGCGCCAAGCGCTCGCCCGCACCATTTTGCCTCAGGCGACAAGAACTGCCGTACCACCGCTATCCAACTCGTTCATTTCTCTGGTTAAGGATACGTCTCTCGCCGCCGCGATCACCGTGCCAGAACTGTTTCAGTCCGCCCAACGCATCGTGGCAACGACCTATGAACCACTCATTTTGTATATTGAAGCGGCTTTGATCTATCTGGTGATGAGCTCTGTTCTGTCCGCGATGCAGGTAAGGCTGGAACGGCGCTTCGGACGCTACGGCGGAACGCTGGAGACAAACGCATGATTGAGCTGCAACATATCGTCAAACGCTTCGATGAGGCGGTCATCCTCAACGATATCAATGTCGCTATTGCTGAAGGCACGGTGACCGCCCTCGTCGGCCCTTCCGGCGGAGGCAAAAGCACGCTGCTGCGCTGCATCAATCTTCTGGAGATTCCGACAGCCGGCACGCTGGTACTGGGCGGGCAGACCATTGCGTTCGAGCCGAACCGAAAGCCAAGCTGGCAGGCGATCCAGTCGATCCGCAAGCAGACCGGCATGGTATTCCAGAACTTCCAGCTTTTCCCTCACCAGACCGCGATTCAGAATGTCATGGAAGGTCTCGTTACCGTTCTGAAATGGCCGAAGGAAAAGGCCCGGGAACGCGCGATGGAATTGCTCACGAAGGTGGGCATGGCTCATAAGGCCGATGCATGGCCGGCGACACTTTCGGGCGGGCAACAGCAGCGTATCGCCATAGCGCGTGCGCTTGCTCCATCCCCGCGCGTCCTGCTGTGCGACGAACCGACCTCCGCTCTCGATCCGGAACTGGCATCTGAAGTGGTCGACGTTCTCAGCAAACTTGCAAAAGAGGGAACAACGATGGTCATTGCCACGCATGACCTGCGCCTTGCTTCCAAGATCGCGAGAAACGTCGTTTTTCTCGAATCGGGGAATATCGTCGAGACGGGTTCCGCCCACGAGATTTTCACCAGACCGACCCGTGAGCGTACACGCCAGTTCGTTGCGACCATCAACGCAGCCCACACTTACGACATTTAGCGGTATACTTCCGGCATTTTTATCCTCCAGATACAGCGCCGGGCAGATACCGAAATCGAACTAACACTAATATCTTTATGTATTTAGTGGATTTTTTGAATTTAGAGTCTGAGAAAGATTCTCACTCAGCTGGGGTTCAGACGTCAAATTCAATCTGCTCGTGCTCTTCTGTCAGGCAAGGGCTTTCGCAACCAGCGAAAGCCCTCCCGGCACACCGGGCGGTCAAAACTCTTACGTGCTTTCAAAAATTTTCCGGCGGCTTCCTACAGCCTGCCCCTTGGTAAAACGGAAAACCACTGTTACATTATGCACAACGTAAAATTTGAAGCGCCTTGCTTGCGTCCTCATGGGTTCGCGCGGCGCCATAAGGACAAAAACCTTGAAAAACCCCGACGAGGGCACCGCCGAAATGGTGCGCCAAGGGGCGTCCGGCGGACATTCGGGCAATTTGCAGACCCGGAATCCGTCCGAAAACGGCAAGCGCAGACAGCGCAAGAACGCCGTGGCAGAGGTCGGAAATGCGCGTGGCGCTTCCGATTCAGGACGCTCAAAACCGCAGGATGACCCGCAGAACAAGGGCTCTCAGAGCCAGCGTAAGCGTGCGCGCCGCCGTCGGCGCGGAAAGTCGCCCAACGCGGAAGCTTCAGATCAAAAGGCTCCTGTTGCCGAAACAGCGAACGTCGAACAGCGCCCTTCTGGCAAAATATCCAATCGCCGTCGGCGTGCTCGCAAGAAAAAGCAGGCTCGCCAGCAGGGTGGTCAGCAGCCTCACGCACAGGAGAACGCAGCAAAGGCTCTGCAAAACGTGCTGGGGATCGACAATCCGCAGCCGTCGACACACAAGCGTAAGGTCCATCCGGCCCAAACCGTACGTGATACAAACAGCGCGCACCATAACAGGAGCGAAGCATCTCTCTATGCCGCGCTGGACCTTGGAACCAATAATTGCCGTCTGCTGATTGCATCGCCAACGAGACCCGGACAATTTCGTGTCGTGGATGCGTTTTCGCGTATCGTTCGCCTCGGTGAAGGTCTCAGTGCAACCGGGCGGCTTAGCGACAACGCCATGAGCAGGGCCGTGGAAGCGTTGAAGATCTGCCGCGACAAACTGGCGGGCAAGAAGATACGCCGGTCGCGGCTGATAGCCACCGAGGCCTGCCGTTCGGCGGCCAACGGTGAGGAGTTTCTGGCGCGCGTTCGCGAAGAAACCGGGCTTGAGCTGGAGATAGTCGACCGGCAGACCGAAGCGCGCCTTGCCGTGTCGGGTTGCGGAACGCTCGTTACCCGTGATACGGATGCGGTCGTGCTGTTCGATATTGGCGGCGGTTCGTCGGAAATCGCATTGATCGATGTTTCGCGGCGGCGTTCGCCTCGCCTGGCGGAGCATATCATGGCCTGGACCTCGCTTCCGGTAGGCGTCGTG
The DNA here is from genome assembly GCF_014199265.1 of Brucella daejeonensis. Lineage (GTDB taxonomy): Bacteria > Pseudomonadota > Alphaproteobacteria > Rhizobiales > Rhizobiaceae > Brucella > Brucella daejeonensis. Next base: position 256,828 of record NZ_JACIJG010000002.1, on the reverse strand, counting down.
ACGCTTGCCGAGCGTTTCGGCGGGCGCAACGTCACGCAGGAAGGCTTCGATTCCATGGTCAACCATGTGACCGATCTGCTTTCTCAGTTTGCCGAGCGCCAATGTCTTGGGAAGCTGACGACCAGCCCGCGCTTTCATCTGCTCGGCACATCGGGAACAGTAACGACACTTGCTGGCATTCATCTCGGTCTCGAGCGCTACGACCGGCGTCGCGTGGATGGTATGTGGATGGACGCGGAAGACGTGACGCAGATGACCAACCGTCTTCTCTCGTGGGACTTCGAGGCCCGCGTCGCCAATCCATGCATTGGCGCCGACCGTGCCGATCTGGTATTGGCCGGCTGTGCCATTCTCGATGCCATTCGCAAAGTATGGCCAAGCGAAAAACTACTCGTTGCCGATCGCGGGTTGCGCGAAGGCATTTTGACCGAACTGATGTCGCGCGATGGCGCATGGCGGCACAACCGCGCGGCAGGCGCTAGAAACAGGCATTAACAATGAGCAAGGCAGGCGGAAGCAAGGGCGGAGCGAGAACGGGCGGGCGCGGCGGCGCCGGTACCAGCAATCTGCACGTGCGTGTAAAAAAGAAAGCCGGGACCATCAAGGAGTCTTCGCGCCGTTGGCTGGAACGCCACCTGAACGATCCTTATGTGCACAAGTCAAGGCAGGACGGTTATCGCTCGCGCGCGGCTTACAAACTGCTCGAAATCAACGAGCGCTATAATCTGCTCAAAAAGGGTCAGAAAATCATCGATCTCGGCGCTGCCCCCGGCGGCTGGTCGCAGATCGCCGCCAGGATCGTCGGCTCCACCGATGAGGAGCCACAGGTTGTCGGGATCGACTATCTGCACGTCGATCCCCTGCCCGGTGTCATTTTGCTGGAAATGGATTTTCTGGATGACGAAGCCCCGCAAAAACTGATGGAAGCCCTGGGCGACAAGCCCGATCTCGTCATCTCAGACATGGCTGCTCCGACGACAGGTCATCGCAGAACCGACCATTTGCGGACTGCGCATCTTTGCGAAGTGGCCGCCGAATTTGCGATTTCCGTACTCAAGCCCGGCGGCCATTTTCTGACCAAAACTTTCCAGGGCGGCACGGAAAATGAGCTTCTGGCACTTCTCAAGCAGAAATTCCGCTCGGTGCATCACGTAAAGCCACCGGCATCCCGCGCTGAATCGGTCGAGCTTTACCTGCTGGCACGGGACTTCAAAGGCTGACCCTTATTTGCCGGCAGATGTGCTGGCAGCTTCAACAGCCGTACGTTCCTTGCTGCGATGCTTCGTAACGGTTGGCGCGGCCAGTTCCTTGCCAGCATCCGGCGCAAGGCGTGCAAACCATATGAAAGCCAAAGCAGAAACAGCGGCGACCACGAAGAAACCGATATGGAAATCCGTCAACGCGATATCCGAACCGCGAAGCGACGTGCTGATTTCCAGGATTCCGCCTGCCAGTGCTACGCCGATGGCGATTGAAACCTGCTGGGCAACAGCCGTAATGGGCGTGGCTTGACTGGTTTTCTCGTCGGGTATTTCGGCGAAAGCCAAGGCGTTGACGCCGGTAAAAAACAGTGAGCGAGCGAAACCACCGACCAGCAGAAAGCCGATAATGACCCAATAAGGCGTTGACGGTGTAAACAGGCCGTTGACTGCAATGAACCCCGCTGAAATCAGAGAACCGGTCATCAGGGCGCGCCGGAAACCGACCCGGGCAAAGATGCGCTTTGCTCCGAACTTCATGCTGATGGCACCTATCGCCGAGACAAATGTCATCATGCCCGATTGAAACGGCGTAAGACCAAAACCCAGTTGAAACATCAATGGGAGCAGGAAGGGGATGGCGCCGATCCCGAACCTGAAGATACTGCCACCGATCACAGCCGACCGGAATACCCGGTTCTCGAAGAGCTTCAGATTGAGCAGCGGCGCGTCCACCCGTCTCGAATGCCACAGATAGAGAATCGTGCAGGCAATACCGATAGCAAGCGTCGCGAAACCGACTGCCGGCGGCAACGCCGGAAGGCTGACCACGGAAAGTCCGAACACAACGCCGGACATCGCAATTCCGGAAAGAAAGAACCCTGTCCAGTCCAGCCGTTTTACAATGCGCTCGTCATTATCGGGAAGGAAACGTGTCGCGAACCAGATTCCGGCAATGCCGATCGGAACATTGATCAGGAATATCCAGTGCCACGTCAGAAAGGTCGTTATGAAACCTCCGACCGGCGGTCCGACGAGCGGTCCCACCATTGCCGGTATCGATAACCAGGCCATGGCCGAAACGAGTTCGCTACGCGGCGTCGAGCGGATAAGCACCAGACGGCCGACTGGCGTCATCATGGCCCCGCCCATGCCTTGCAGAAAGCGTGCGACCACGAAAGCAGCCAACGAATTCGATACCGCGCAGGCAACGGACCCAACAACAAATACTGCAATCGCTGCCCTGAACACATTCTTCGCACTGAAACGGTCCGCCATCCAGCCACTGATTGGAATAAATACCGCAAGCGCGACGAGATAGGCCGTAAGCGCCAGTTTGAGCGCAATCGGACTTGTACCTATATCGGTTGCGATAGCGGGTAGCGACGTCGAAATGACGTTCGAATCCATCTGCTCCATGAAGAGAGCGATGGCTAATACAAGAGGAATGATTCGATTCACGATGATCTTCCGAAGCAACGGACCTGGCGAAACCGATACCCCTATGTAATGCAATACTCAAAATTGCCAGCTAATAAGCTGTCACATTGAGGTGAACAAGCAAAAAAACAGGTTATTTTATAGCTACTAGGCTGGTGTTCACGAAACACCCGGCTGTCCCTCGTTTACCTCACGCCAGATTTCAGTCGTTCACATTTGTGCGAAACAGGGTTGCGCTACCCGTAACAGCTTGTTACATTTTGTTACAGTTTCACGCGGCTTCGAACCGGAACGGGGTGCTGGTTCAAGGAGGTAGGAAATGAACGATATTACAAGAACAGCACTTGTCTACGGTATGATGATCATATCGCTAAACACCGCGCTGGCGTTAGGGCTCCTGGGACTGGACTTCCTGCGTTAGAGCCTTGACCTGATTCAACCGGATCGAAAAGCGCGGTAGCGCGGGCCTCACAGATCTTTACTTTGCCCTCCAGGCAAGCACGAAAAAGAGCGTTTCCGATAATAGGGAAACGCTCTTTTCATTTCAGTAAGTAACGTCGCTCGTTCGGCGAGAATGAGCGCTTATGTCACCTTCCAAAAGTCAATGTTACGCCCTCACCCAATTTACAGGAGAACGTTTTGATATCAGTCCCGATATCGTAGGTTTTCGGTGGCAACGCTCGCATGGTGACAAACACCGTATCGTCGGGCTGAACCACATAACGCGTGAATTCAGTAATCGGCGTATAATCTTCCCCTATGATGAGGATAGTACCTGTAAAGACTATAGCCTTGTCTTGAGTCGATGATTTTACAGGCGAGGGAACGATCTCATGCCAAAAGCCGCGGGGCGCTTGAATAGTCAGACCAGTTAGCTGTCGACATTTATCCAGGTTCAATGACGACCTGGCTTTATCCCCCAAGAGGGCGCGCGCTTCCAGCGAAGCAAAAACGGCTCCGTCTTCTGCGGCAGATGCTCCCGTGGCGAATGTCAAATTTACAAGCGTCGCGAAACTCATCCGCCCAAGCGTGGCAAATGTTCCTATTTTGCGGGTCATGGCGTAAAGTTAAACCGCTTGGCGCACGATACTAGTCCAAACATTGACCCGCAAATATTTGATCCTACAAAATTCGCGTCTGCGTAGCTGGATCAAAGAATACGGACTTGTCCAGATTGAAAGCGAGCCGCGAAGACTGCCCCGCGATGATGCTCGCATCGGCACGTAGACGCGCCACCACATGCTTGCCACCAAGGCGCGTGACGGCAAAAGTGTCCGAACCGGCCGGTTCTACCACGTCGATCAGACAGTCACCTTCAACGACAGCACGCGCGTTGCGATCGGCACCATCGGGATCGGTAAGGGCCTCGGGACGAATTCCGAATACGATCTCCTTGCCAACATAGTCGCCAAGACCGCTCGGGGCGTGCTTCAACGGGAGTGTCAGAGCGTCGCCTTCACCACGCTCGAGCGAAATCGCATAATCCGAACCGTTCTTTTCCACCCGTACGGTCAGAAGATTCATCGCAGGCGACCCCATGAAGTCAGCGACAAACATGTTTGAAGGATTATTGTAGATTTCAGCAGGTGTACCGAACTGCTGCAAAACGCCGTCCTTGAGAACTGCAATCTTGGTGGCAAGCGTCATGGCTTCAATCTGGTCGTGCGTCACATACACGATCGTGGTCTTCATGCGGCTGTGCAGCCGTTTGATCTCGGTGCGCATATCCACACGCAGCTTTGCGTCGAGATTGGAAAGAGGTTCGTCGAACAGGAAGACCTGCGGATTTCGAACCAAGGCGCGTCCCATCGCAACGCGCTGGCGCTGACCACCAGATAGCTGGCTCGGTTTGCGGTCGAGCAGATGGCCGATCTGAAGGATATCAGCAACTTCCCGAATGGCCTTGTCACGCTCGGCCTTCGGCACTTTGCGGATTTCCATGCCAAATGCGATATTACCTGCCACCGTCATATTCGGATAAAGCGCATAGGACTGAAAAACCATGGCGATATCGCGCTGCGACGGATGCAGGCTGGCGATCGACTTGCCGTTGATCGCTATATCGCCCGAGGTGATCGGTTCCAGCCCGGCAATTGTGTTCAGAAGAGTAGACTTGCCGCAACCCGATGGACCGACGAGCACCAGAAAGCCACCTTCATCGATTTCGATATTGATATCCTTCAATACCGGAACATTGCCGTAGGACTTGTGGAGGTTGTTTATTTTCAGAAAAGACATTTGCAACTTATCCCAGAACTAGCCCTTGACGGCACCGGACATCAGACCGCGCACGAAGTAGCGACCCGAAACGATATAGACGATCAGCGTGGGCAGAGCGGCCAGAATGGCGCCTGCAAAGTGGACGTTATATTCCTTGACGCCGGTGGAAGAGGAAACGAGGTTGTTGAGCGCCACCGTCATCGGCGTCGAATGCGCGCCGGAGAAGGAGGCACCGAACAGGAAATCGTTCCAGATATTGGTGAACTGCCAGATCACCGACACCACGATGATCGGTCCCGAAGACGGCAGCAGGATACGCCAGAATATCTGGAAGAAGCTGGCGCCGTCGATCTGTGCAGCACGCACCAGCTCGGTCGGAAAAGCCTCATAATAATTGCGGAAATAAAGCGTCGTAAAGCCAATGCCATACACCACATGCACGAGAATGAGGCCCCACAAGGTCCCTGCAATGCCAAGAAAACCAAGAACGCGCGCCATCGGAATGAGCACGATCTGAAACGGGATGAAACAGGATAGCAACAGAAGCCCGAAAAAGACGTTCGCCCCGCGAAAACGCCATTTTGTCAGCACATAGCCATTGAGAGCGCCGATGATGGTCGAAATCGCGACAGCGGGCACCACCATCAATATGGAATTGATAAAGAACGGCTTCAGCCCTGTGGGTTGGACACCGATCTGTGCCGTGGACCAAGCGGAGAGCCACGGCTCAATCGTCCAATGCTGTGGCAGATTCAACATGCCGCCCTGGCGGATTTCGTCCAGAGGCTTGAACGAGTTGACGAGCATCACATAGAGCGGCAGCAGATAGTAAAAGGCGAACAACAGCAGCGCGCTATAGATCAGTGCGCGTGTCAGCTTTCCGCTATTGATGGCATTGTCCTGCGACTGGGTGCTCATGACCGCGACCCTCCGCGAATTTCGGAGTAGAGATAGGGAATGATGATTGAGAATATCATCGCCAGCATGATGATCGCCGACGACGCGCCGATGCCCATCTGATTACGGGTGAAGGTGTAGGAATACATGAAGGTCGCCGGCAATTCTGTTGCCTGTCCGGGGCCGCCGCCGGTAAGGGCTATGACGAGATCGTACGCCTTGATCGCCAGATGCGCGAGCACGACAAAGGCCGACAGAAACACCGGACGCATCAGCGGAATGATGATGCGGCGATAGATCGTCCCTGTCGAAGCACCGTCAATCTGGGCAGCCTTGATGATTTCATTGTCGACACCACGCAGCCCCGCAAGGAACATCGCCATCACGAATCCGGACGATTGCCAGACGGCCGCAATCACCAGGCAATAGATCGCCATCGTATTGCTCTTGATCCAGTTGAAGGAGAAACTCTCCCAACCCCATAAATGCATTGTGTTTTCCAGACCTATGCCGGGATCGAGGAACCATTTCCAAGCCGTTCCCGTCACGATAAAGGACAGAGCCATAGGGTAGAGATAGATGGGGCGCAGAACACCCTCGCCGCGGATTTTCTGGTCCAGAAGGATCGCGAGAAAGAGGCCGATAATCGAACAGACGATAATGTAGAGCGACGCAAAGATTGCCAGATTGGTTATTGCACGCCACCAGTGGGGCAAAGCCCAGAGCTTTTCGTAATTCGTCAGTCCGACGAAGCCATAGGATGGCAGCATCCGGCTGTTGGATAGTGAGAGAATACCGGTATAGACAATAAAACCGTAGACGAAGACGAGCACTATAAGAAAGCTCGGCCCCAGAACCAGTTTTGGCACCAGTTCCTGTAATCGGCTGTTACGCTGCATGTTTGCGTCACCTTGTTTATGCTGGCCGTCTATAATCCTGATGGCCAGCGGACCGCCGCGTGCGGCTTGTTTCACGTACGCGGCAACGGGCCGCGCCGGATAAAAAACGTCCGGGATGAACTCCCGGACGTCTATTACCTGTCGTTACTTCGCGGCTTCTACAGCCGTAACAAGTTCCTTGACGGCGTCTTCCGAAGAAAGCTGACCGTTGAACTGACGGGTTACCACGTCATAGATGGCGTTCTTCACAGCAGCCGGATTGGCATAGCCATGTGCCATAGAGCCAAGCATGGTTCCCTTCTCGCTCGCTTCCTTTTCGTCGGCGATAGCCTTCTTACCGCAAGCATCAAAATCGGTGTCAGGTACGTCTGTGCGTGCAGGAGCCGACCCCTTCACCACGTTGAAGGCCGACTGGAAAATCGGGCTTTCGATTGCCGAAGCCATTTCGAGCTGGGCTGGAACCTTGTCTTCCGAGACCTTGAACATCGCGAACATGTCAGAGTTGAAAGTTATGGCGCCCTGCGTGCCCGGATAGCGCATGCAGACAAAATCTTCGCCCGGCTTCTTGCCAGCCTTGATGAACTCGCCCTTTGCCCAGTCGCCCATGAACTGGAGGCCCGCCTTGCCTTCGATGACCATGGCCGAAGCGAGGTTCCAGTCACGACCGGAGAAGTTGTCGTCCACATAAGAACGCAGCTTTGTCATGCGATCGAAAGCCTGCTTCATCGTATCGCTGCCGAGGGTTTCAGGATCGAGATCGATGAAGGCCTTCTTGTAGAAGTCCGTACCGAAAGAAAGTACAACTGCATCGAATATCGTGGCGTCCTGCCATGGCTGACCGCCATGAGCGACCGGCGTAATGCCCTGCTCCTTGAATTTGTCGAGGAGGGCAATCAGTTCGTCCCAGTTGGTAGGCTCCTTACCGCCAGCCTTGTCGAGCGCTGCCTTGTTGATCCACATCCAGTTGGTGGAGTGAACGTTTACAGGAGCGGCAATCCAGTGACCGTCATATTTTGCAAACTCCTGCAGAGGAGCCGGAATTACCTTTTCCCAACCTTCCTTGTTCGCGACATCGTCAAGATTTCCGAGAGCGCCCTGTTCCGCCCAGTCGCGAATGTCGAAGCCGAGCATCTGCACGGCTGTCGGTGCATTGCCGGCAGTTACGCGTGCGCGCAGAACGGTCATGGCTTCCGTGCCACCACCACCGGCAACCGGCATGTCGGTCCAGCTAATACCCTTCTTTTCGAGATCCTTCTTGAGGACATCGAGTGCGGCCGCCTCGCCGCCGGCGGTCCACCAATGCAGAACTTCAACATTCTGCTTGTCCTGCGCATTGGCGACAGGCGCCATTCCGGCGAGCAAGGCACAGGCTGCTGTACCCATCGCGGCGAGCTTCAAAAGTTTATGCATATCTACCTCCCGTAGAAACAAACGAAACCATAGTCCCGGATTGCCACTCGTGCCTCTGCACCAGTTCGGCATTCCGCCTCGTTATCCCATCCGCGCCTTTCGGCGCGGGCTCGAAACCGGCAACATCAAACAGCCGGTTCCTCCTGTTCACTGCCGCAATACGGTGCGAAAGCTCATGCAATCGCCTGTGCCCGGCCCTTGCTTGCGGCGCTCATCCCGGAATCCTCCACCTCACTCTTACGCCGCTTTACCCCGATTGACAACGTTGTCTTTTAGGAATGTGAGCCATTCCCAAAGACAAGATGTGGATCGCAGGATAGGCTCAAACACCGCTACGGTGTCAATATCCCCCGCTGGAGAATGTGTACGAAATTTAATCGATTAAAATAGAGTATCGAAAGACAACATCCAAAAGCTCTTTTAAAACAAAGAGTTATTTTATCCCATCAAACCAAACTCATAGGAAACTCTCAGCGAATAAACCGGAAAACCCTCGACGGGCAATTCTCCGATGAGAGGCGGAAATCTCTTCGGGCGGGCTGGACAAGTACCTGGCGCGCAGCTACGTTCGCTCCGCTTGCACAATGGTGTGCGAGTTTGTTCTCGGGGCGGGGTGAAACTCCCCACCGGCGGTATAAAGCTTACGCTTTGAGCCCGCGAGCGCTTGGAAAAGGGACTTTGCCTTCATCCAAGGTCAGCAGATCCGGTGAGATGCCGGAGCCGACGGTTACAGTCCGGATGGAAGAGAGCGAAAGAGCGTAGCGCTTGTGCTGTTCTGGCACGGACTGTGCGTTCCTTTGTACGCCCTGATTCTAGTTTCTTGAGGAACCTATGAACCAGAGCTATCCGAACAAGACTTCATTCAAAATTGCTTTTATTCAAGCCCGCTGGCACGCCGATATTGTCGACGAATCCCGCAAAAGCTTCATCGAGGAACTAGCGGCAAAGGCCGGAACCAATGTGGAAGTGGAAATCTTCGACGTTCCGGGAGCTTATGAAATCCCGCTGCACGCGAAGACCCTTGCCAGGACGGGAAGATACAGCGCCATTGTCGGATCGGCTTTCGTCGTGGACGGCGGCATCTATCGTCATGATTTCGTGGCAACCGCCGTTATCAACGGCATGATGCAGGTCCAGCTTGAAACCGAAGTACCCGTGTTGAGCGTCGTATTGACCCCGCATCATTACCACGAAAGCAAGGAACATCACGATTTCTTCCACGCACACTTCAAGGTGAAAGGGGTGGAAGCCGCCCATGCAGCCTTGCAGATCGTTGGTGAACGCAGCCGCCTCGCTGCGCTCGTGTAAGTGCTTTGGACCGGCCTCCAATAAGAGGCCGGTCATTCCTCCAAGATGCGCTCCGCATGGGTATAAATATCGAACTCATCGCCGCGAACCAGCGCGACAAGCGTCAGGTTTGCTTCTTCTGCCGTTCGGATTGCCAAGGCTGTCGGGGCCGAAATAGCCGCCAGAACTGGTGCACCGAACATTACGGCCTTTTGCACCATCTCCACCGAGACACGACTGGTAATCGCTACAACTCCCTGTCCTGATGCGACGCCCGCGCGCGAAACCGCCCCGACAAGTTTGTCGAGCGCATTATGGCGACCAATGTCCTCCCGGACGGCAACAAGCCCATCACCCGGCACAAAAAAGCCCGCCGCATGGACCGCCCTGGTCTCGGCGTTCAACTGTTGCCCCTCCGCTAGCGAAGCGATGGCGGAGCAGATTTCTCTCGCCGAAAACCGCCTGCCTTTGCAATCCAGAGCTTTCAGCGGGCGCAGTGCGTGTTCGATCGAGTCAATGCCACACAACCCGCAGCCGACAGGCCCGGCCATAAATCTGCGTCTCGCTGCAAGCCGCTGTTCCTGAGGTTCGGCCAGTCTGATCTGTATGTCTATGCCCTTTTCGAAGGCGACAGTTTCAACGGATTCGATCTCTGAAATATGATCGACAATATTTTCAGTCAGGGTGAAACCGATGGCAAAGTCTTCAAGATTGTCAGGCGTTGCCATCATAACGGCCTGCGTGGAGCCATTGTAGCTGACCGCTACAGGTACCTCCTCCGGTACTTTACGAATGTCTTCATGAAAACGCGAAGCACGATGTGCGACATGAGCCGCGTTCCGACTTGTCTTCTGGATGGTCATCTCGTTCGCTCGCCTGCCATCGCATTATGAACCTAACAGTTTCATGTGGCATGAAATCAGCTTTTATGTAAGGTGCCATCGGACAAGTCGCTGTAGTCCAGCGGCAAGCGAGGAAAAAATGGATATTCGCCAGATAGACGATAATTACTCGGTCACGGGGCAGATCGAACCCGACGATGTACGTGATATTGCAGCGGAGGGGTTCCGCACAATTATTTGTAATCGCCCCGATCACGAAGGCGGGCCTGACCAACCTGAATTCGCTGAAATTACGCGCGTAGCAGAAAAGGCAGGGCTTGCCACCTACTATGTCCCGGTCGTCGGCGGACATTTGACCCAGGAGAATGTAGACGCGATGACGGCAGCTCTGGAGGAAGCGGAAGGACCGATCCTCGCTTACTGCCGCTCAGGCGCACGCTCTACGAATATTTACGGGATCGCACAGAGCCAAAAGCGCGGATAAAAAACGAGCGCAGGCTACGCGGGCGGTGAAGTCTTAAAGGCATTTCGACTGTCTTTGCAAACATGACGATCACCGCCCCGAAAGCCGCGTGCGTCCAGAATGAACGCCGCGTGACGTATGTGCACAATACTGGCGATAATAGCCCATACCGGTGCGTGCCACGGTCGCAGCCACGCCGCCGAGTACCAGAAGCCAGCCTATGGCCTGCGGCCAACTGAAGCTTTCCAGCCCTCCACTCAAAGCGACAACAAAGATACCGCCCCAGAGTAAAGCGGCCGTGCGGCGCCAGAACACAGGATTGAGTTCGTCAAAAACAGCCTTCCACAACGAATGAACGAGGCAGGCAAAGAAAAGGGCCGCGGCCAGCCCGATATTGAGCAACTCGACCGGAAGCCATTGTGGCGAAGTAAGCATTGTTTCCGTCATCCACTTAAACCAAAACTTATAACGATTGATCTTTCAGTATCGTCGTTACGATCTGGAGTACTGTTACCGTTTGCTCCATTCAGCTTTCGCTTTGTGGCCGCAAAATGTTAGAAGCACGGAAACTGGCCTTGGATAAACTCACTTATTATTGCGATCACGCGAAATATCGTGTTGAAAATATTGCCTTATTCACGCTCATCGACGGGATAGACGCGGGGCAACTCCTTCCACGGACAGGGAAATTCGGCGTTCAATCACGATTGGTTGCACCCGTCACATTACAGTTACAATCGCTGCCGGTAACAGCTTTGTAACAATTAGAGACAGCATTCCGCCCGATAAAAAACTGACCGGCGCAACTTATAACAAACGAAGCGAGTCAGCGGCTCTTGCCAAAGCGCCGCCCCACGCGGGCAAGCAGGATCACCGGCAAGATGCCGACGATAACGATTGCGAGAGCTGCTATGGATGCTTCCTCATAGGTCCCCCGCGCTGCTTCACCATAAAGATGGGTAGAGAAAGTTTCGATATTCAGGGGACGCAACAGAAGCGTTGCCGGTAGTTCCTTTACGCAATCCACGAAAACCAGAAGCCCTGCAGCAATGATCGCGGTTTTGGAAAGAGGCAGGTGAACCGCACGGAACGTCGCCCCCACGCCGCGCCCCAAAGTGCGCGACGCATGATCGAGCGACAGAGGTATACGTTCCAGTCCGGAATCGATGCCGCCAGCAGAGATTGCCAGAAACCGTACGACATAGGCATAAACGACCGCTCCACCCGTGCCGATCAGCATCAGCGCAGCAGAAAATCCGAAGAGGTCGGATGTAAACTGATTGAACAAGCGATCGAAGCCTCCCGCAAGCACCAGAATGCCGATTGCTATCACCGTGCCCGGTGCTGCATAGCCCATGGTGGACAGGCGATATAGCCAGCGCGAAACTACCCCGGGAAAAAGCCGAACGGTATAAGCGACAAGCATACCGCAAATGAGAACCAGGGCCGTTGCGATCGACGCCAGGGCGATGGTGTTGAAGGCCTCACTGGCCAACCGTGACGAGATACCAGCAAAACCTACCCTTTTAGCTGCTTCGGCAACCAGATAGGTAGCGGGCAAGACAAATCCGATCAGAACGGGCAACGCACACAGGCACAAAAGTCCGATGCCCTGGAAACGACCTGTCTTTACCGGATCGAACCCGCGTGAATGTCGGATATTCGAAGAAAAGCGTTGTTTGCGACGCGCCCACCGCTCTACTGAAACAAGTGCTACAACGAGAAATAACAGCGCCAGCGCCAGTTGGGCCGCGCCCGGCAGATCGGACCGCGTGATCCATGTTGTATAGATCGAAACTGTCAGCGTGCGCACGCCAAGAAACTCGGCCGCGCCGACGTCATTCAGCGTCTCCATCAGGGCGAGACTGACGCCGACCGCCACCGCCGGACGGGCGAGTGGTAGCGCTACACGCCAAAAAATTCCTCTCCGGCTCACACCCAGCGTTCGGGCGGCTTCGATCAGACTGGCGGACTGGGTGAGAAACATCGCCCGTGTCGGAATATAGACATAGGGGTAGAGAACAAACCCCAGAAGAATAATACACCCTGTCATGGAGCGGATATCGGGTAACCGAAACTGACGCGGGCTGTCGTACCCCAGCAAAAAGCGAATAGCGCCCTGCACTGGCCCGATGGGATGAAGTATATCGAGATAGGCGTAAGCGATAATGTAAGTCGGCACGGCCAGCGGAAGCAAAAGCGCCCACTCCAATATGCCGCGTCCCCGGAAGTCATAGGCAGTCACCAGCCATGCCATGGAGGTTCCAACCGTCGCGGCAATAATACCGACGCCTGCAAGCAGAATGATCGTATCGAGAAAAGCTGTCGGCAAACTGGTAGACAGCAGGTGTGTCCATAGCCCCGCCGAACCATGCATGGCCTCCAGCATGAGCGCCAGAACCGGCAACATAACCAACGTCGCTACCAGCGCTGAAAGCCAAAGCCAGCCGCGCCCTGCCCGTACCGGCTGCGAAGTCAGTTTTCGCATCGCTGTAAATGCTTCTATCATTGGCCTCTCGATACTGCGGCGCCGGCGCATGACTGCACCGGCGCCGCTTCACGCAATTTGCCCGGCTTTTTAGTTGTCAAAGCCCACTTTGTCGACCAATTCGCTTGCTTTTTTGCGATGCGCGACAATTTCAGAAAGAGGTACGCTGTCAACCTTCAGTTCGCCAAAGGATTCCACGATTGGATCGAGCGGCGCGCCCGGCTTCACCGGATATTCGAAGTTGGCCTTCGCATAGAGTTTCTGGGCCTCGTCCGAAACCAGATATTCAAGCAGCTTCACTGCTTCTTCCTTGTGGGGCGCGTGTTTTGCAACGGCAGCACCGCTGATGTTGACCTGCGTACCGCCGTCCTTGAAGGTCGGCAGCAGAACCTTGATGCCCTCGCCCCAGGTCTTTTGCTCATCGCCACCCTTACCCGAACGCATCAGGCCGACATAATAGGAATTGGCCACAGCGATATCGCAGATGCCGCCGACAATATCCTTTGCGCCGTCGCGGTCGCCGCCAGCAGCCTTGCGGGCTAGATTGTCCTTGAGACCCTTCAGCCATTCCTCGGTCTTTTCCGCACCGTAATGAGCGATGTAATCGGCAAAGAGAGCTGTATTGTAAGGATGCTGACCTGCGCGGATGCAGATTTTGCCCTTCCACTTTGGATCGGAAAGGTCTTCATAATTGATCTTGTCTAATTCCAAATCCTTGGCCGCATATACGATACGGGCGCGCAGAGAAAGAGCAAACCAGTTGTCCTTCGCGTCGCGAAGCTGTTCAGGAACGGCATCCTTCAACACCTTGGAGTCAACCGGCTGGGTCAGGTCTTTTTCAACAAGGTCCACCAGATTGCCGGCGTCAACAGTCATGAGAATGTCCGCAGGCGAGTTCTCGCCTTCCGATGCCACGCGTTCGGCCAGACCATCCTTCAGGAATACCGTGTTGACGGTGATGCCCGTAGACGACTTGAAGGCGTCGAGCAGAGGCTGAATGAGCCCCGGTTCGCGCGTCGTATAGATGTTCACTTCATTTGCTTGGGCTGCGCCTGCAAGGAGCGCCGCTGCCACGAAAGCAAGGCCGGAACGCGTGAACTTGGACATTTTACCTCCGAATGAATCTGTTCATTTTGAATCATGAGCTTATTGATCAACTTATATGGCGCGCTTTGCTCACGGTCAATTGGTCAGGACAGGTCAGATGCAGATATTTTCTTTCACGCAGAAAAAACGAGTACCTTCTCCCAATGCGGGCAGATCAACACTTCGGCGGCAGACATGGGAATATGCTGATGTGTGCGGATTCTCAGGCGCGGCCCCGTATCGGTTACACGCACCACCAGTTCCTCGATTTCTCCCAGGAATGTGCGCGCTTCTATCCGACCTCGCAGCGAGGTTCTATCGATGTTGTCTTCGGTCAGAATGGTGAAATCGCGCGGGCGCAGATAGAGGATCGTTTCCGCCCCCGCTGGCAACGCCTTCGGCACCTTGACGGCCCCAAAGGGTGTAATCAGTGCCCGCCCGTCAAAATTTCCCGATATCACATTGAAATCGCAAAAAAAGTCCGCCGCGTACCTGTTCACGGGCCGCTCATGCAGATCGCGGGCGGAGCCGCTTTGAACTATTTCTCCCGAACGCATGAGCACCACCCGATCACCGGTCGAGAGCGCTTCCTCCGCTTCGTGGGTCACAATTATTGCCGTTGTCCCAAGCTTTCGCAGCAGAGCGACTGTTTCGCGTCGCACGGTGGCGCGCAGGCCCCTGTCGAGATTGGAAAAAGGTTCATCCATCAGCAAGAGATGCGGCTTGGGAGCAAGCGCACGAGCCAGTGCGACACGCTGCTGCTCCCCACCTGAAAGCATATGCGGATAGCGGTTGGCCATATGGGACAGCGCAACGAGATCAAGAAGCTCGCTCACCCTCGCATTCGCCTCGTCTCGATGCATTTTCCGCAAGCCAAAGAGCAGGTTTTCCTTCACCGTGAGGTGTGGAAACAATGCATAGTCTTGAAAAACTACGCCGACATTGCGCTTTTCCGGCTCGACGAAAACCGAAGGCGAAACAAGTGCCTCCCCTCCCATGGTGATAAGACCGCTATCTGGAGCATCGATTCCCGCGATTACCCGCAGGAGAGAGGTTTTGCCACAACCGGAATGTCCCACCAGACAAATGATTTCACCGGGATGCACGTCCAGCGATATATCGTTGAGCGCGCAAACACGACCGAACCGGCGGCTGACACCTGTCAGCGTTAGCGCCGGACCGGCGTGATTCAAAGCTTGTCGTTCATCGTGTGGATTGCGTGCATCCATATGCCTGGCCGCGTGTTCAAATTACTGTTCAACCGCATATAGAGGCTCATCTCACGGAAAGCTATAGAAACAAGACCACAAGCCTCATGAATATGAAAATTTGATATTTGCCGAGCCGGTTATCCAGTTGATATTGAACAAAAAGCGGGGCATGTTCGATATGCTTCCGCATACTCAACTCACCCGCACGCATTCAGGAGAATAATGAAATGGGTCCGGTCACGGATAAGATCGCGACGGCCGAAACGTTGCCGCATACCACCAGTATCGCCATCATCGGCGGTGGCATAATCGGTGTATCTACGGCCCTTTTCCTGTCTGAACGTGGCATCCCCGTCGCCCTGTTCGAGAAAGGCGAAATCGCGGGCGAGCAATCGAGCCGCAACTGGGGCTGGTGCCGCCGTACCGGTCGCGACAGCCGTGAATTGCCGCTTATCATCGAGAGTATGCGCCTATGGGAAGGCATGAACGAACGAACCGGACGTGAAACGGGCTTTCGGATTACCGGGATTGCCTATGCTGCGGAGAAAGAAGAGCAGTTGGCGCTCTACGCCAGATGGATCGACATTGCACGCGAACACGGTATCCAGACCGATCTGCTTAATGCCCGCCAGGCCGAAGAACTCGCACCCGGTATGAGCCGCCGCCTCGCAGGCGGCATGATCACCCCGCTTGATGGGCGCGCGGAGCCACAGAAAGCAGTTCCGGCGCTTGCGGCGAAAGCACAGGAAAATGGGGCGATCATCCTCCAGAACTGTGCCGTGCGCGGCATAGAAACCACGAATGGCCGGATAACGGGCCTCGTGACAGAAAAGGGTCGCGTGTCTTGCGAAGCCGTTGTCGTGGCAGGAGGCGCATGGTCACGACTGATCCTGTCGGCCTTCGATGCCCACCTGCCTCAACTCAAGGTCCGCTCATCCGTCTTTCGCACCGCTCCAATCGACACAGGTGTCGAGCAGGCGATTGCCTTTTCGGATTTCGCACTGCGCAAGAGGCTGGACGGCGGCTACACGGTCGCCAGCCTCGGCGGTTCCATCGCCGATATCGTGCCTGACAGTTTCCGATTCTTCCGTGATTTCGTTCCGTCGCTTTCGACCGAATGGCGCTCACTGCGATTCCGCTTTGGTGAGCGTTTTTTCGAAGAAGCCTTCCAGTGGAAGCTTCGCCCTGCCGATCAGGTTTCAATCTTCGAGAAAATACGTACTCTCGACCCCGATCCGCATCGTGCGGCCAATGCGCAGATTCTTAAAAAGCTCAAACAGGCTATCCCTTCGTTTGCATCGGCGACAATAGCACAGGAATGGGCAGGTCTTATCGATACCATGCCCGATGTCATTCCGGTTATTTCGCCTGTGCCGGGCATCGAAGGATTGATCGTGGCCACAGGCTTTTCCGGACACGGTTTCGGAATCGGACCGGGCGCAGGGAAGCTCGTCGCCGATATGGTCAGTGGTGAAACGCCGGTTGTTGATCCCTCACCGTTCCATATCTCGCGGTTTTCGAATGGTTCGAAAATCCGCATCGAAAACTGGGGATAGGGTTTGAAACTGCTGCGGTCTATTCGATCAGACCGCAGGCGGAGCAAGTCCCCAGTGTTGTTCGGCGATTATGGCACCACAATTAATGACCGCGCAGTCGATCAAGCCGCGCGGTCATCTCTACGCTACAGCGTCACAAACTGAGCCATCATACCGACGTCTTCATGTTCCAATACATGGCAATGAAACATGAACGGGTGACTGCGGGCTGCTTCCCGGTCGAAATGAACGAGAATTTCCGCCTTGCCGTCGATCAGCGCAGTATCCTTCCACCCCGAGCGGTGAACAGGCGGAGCCTTGCCATTCAGCGTCAGGATGCGGAACGATGCCCCGTGGATGTGGAACGGATGCGGCATCTCCTTGGTCGTAAGTTCCCATATTTCCCACGAACCAAGCTTCGCTTCGACATCGATACGCCCCATGTCGAACGGCTTTCCGGCAATTGCCATCTCCACGCCCGACGTCAAGGCCTCCAGCGCCGGACCGGCATTGGAGGAACTTCTACTCCCGTGCATGTCGTGATCCATGGCGTCGCCTTGCATTGCCCCCATATCCATGGCGCCCATATTGTGTCCCGTACCCGGATTGGTAGACGGTTTTACCGGCTCCAGCTTCATGTTCTCCGACAGGCGTTCATCGAAAAAGAATGAACGCCGGCCTGCAGCGGATTTTTCGTCCGGCGCATCGGGACCGTCGAGACTGGCTGGCAATTTTGTGATTTTCCCCACCAGTTCAGTGTCCACGGAAAAACGCATCAAGTGCAGTTCGTCACCGCCATCATCCCTATCGAAGGTAAGCAGATCCGCACCGTTACCCCTGGAAAAATCGACAAGCACCTCGTAGCGCTCACCGGGGCTGATAGTCAGTCGTTCAACAGGTTCGGGCTTTTCGATATAACCACCGTCGGAGGCGATGACGAGCAAAGGCCGGGTGTCGCTCAGCCGGACATGAAAGTTTCGAGCATTTGCGCCGTTCAAGAAACGCAGACGAACGATCGACGCAGGAACACGCGCCTCTGGCGAAACCGCTCCATTCACGATCAGTTTATCGCCACGGAAACCGTGCAACAAATCCATCATGTCGGGCCGATAAACATCGTTGCCCTCAATGACCCGACGGTCCTGCAGTACCAGCGGAATGTCATCCACACCGTAATCTTCAGGCAATCCACGCTCGGTATCCTTGCCATCGCTGACAATCATCAGACCGGCAATGCCCATATGCGCCTGACGAGCGGTATTTCCGTGCAGATGAGGGTGGAACCAATTGAACGAGGCTGGCTGGTTGATCGTAACTTCGGGTTCCCAACGCCCGCCCGCGGAAATGGGGTTATGCGGCCCGCCATCGAGAACAGAAGGGACGAAGAGTCCGTGCCAATGAAGGGTTGTTTCTTCCTCCATGGCATTTTCAACCGACAATGTAACCCTTTCGCCGTTTTTTAAACGGACGAGAGGGCCGAGATAGGCTCCATTGATGCCCGCGGATGCCGCTTCGCTTCCTTCTTCGAAACTGTGCCGGCCCGTTTGCACTTTGAGTTTGACTATACCGGTTGCATCCGGCTCTACGAGCGGCGGCAGAGGTAATATCCGGGTTCCGGACGGCAAAGGTTTCTGCCCGTGCCCCATTTGTTGATGCATGTCCTGCGCCGCGCTCTCGAAAGGGCGGACAGCAGCAAGAAAAGCCACACCTGCACCGAGTGCGAGCAGGCGGCGACGTGTAATTCCAGTCATGGTAAGTCTCCAGACAATAATCATCATGGCCGCAGAAAACGGCGGCATTTACCCGATTATGTCCGCAAGATGGGCGGTCGCAAATCCGTCTGCAGCGCGCTGCCGCTTAACGCCGCGACAAGGGGCGGCAAGCCGAAAGCCCGAATGGGCACGAACATATGCAGGCCCGCTCCAATCTGGTGCATACCGCCGCATGTTATCATGACACAGGCGTTTGGTGACTTGACGCCGTGATCCGTGGGAGCGGCTTTTTCACTATCGGTTGCCATTGTGACGTGATCCATATGACCAGCCACACTCTCCTGCATGTCGAAAACCGGTGAAGCGGGCGACACATCGTGTGCCATGGCATAACAAAGCTGCGTCGAAACAAGAAAGAGAAACGACAGCAAGGCGATCAGCGTACGAGAAGACGAGCGCAGGGCAGCATGGCCCCGTGTCATACCTCTTGAACCAGACTGATTTTGCGAGCGACGCATCGTTCTCCCCATGCAGGTGATGCAGGAAACTTAATCGTCAGCCAAGGCAAATTAAAGACCGGAACCGTTAAGAGCACAGATTTTGAGCATTTTCACTTTTCTTTCGAAAAACAGGCTCCCGAAATCATAAAATTTCTCAAGCGCCCTTTTCCGCTTGCGGTTTCATCTTCCTGCGTTTTAAAGAGGCGCCACCTCGGGCCCCTCCCAGCCTTTCGACGGCCCACAATACTGGATATGAAACAATGACTGTCGCTATAGCGGTTGTACCGCTGAAAAACTCTGCGCGCCGCGTTCTGGCCGCGAGCATGATCGGAACAACGATCGAATTCTTCGACTTCTACATTTACGCTACCGCTGCGGTGATCGTGTTCCCGCATCTTTTCTTTCCCGCAAGCGACGGCAACTCGGCGCTGCTCCAATCGCTGGCCACGTTCGCAATTGCGTTCTTTGCCCGCCCCATCGGCGGTGCACTGTTCGGGCATTTCGGCGACAAGGTCGGCCGTAAGGCAACGCTCGTTGCAGCCCTTATGACCATGGGCATTTCCACAGTCGCTATCGGCTTCCTGCCTACCTACGATTCCATCGGTGTCTGGGCGGCATTGCTGCTCGCATTCTGCCGTCTGGGCCAGGGCCTCGGCCTTGGTGGTGAGTGGGGCGGCGCCGTCCTGCTCGCGACGGAAAATGCACCCCAAGGCAAGCGCACCTGGTATGGCATGTTCCCCCAACTCGGCGCTCCGGTGGGGTTCATTCTGGCAACGGGCATCTTCTTCCTTCTGGCCGAAACTTTGACGGAAGAGCAATTCTTCGCCTTTGGATGGCGCATTCCCTTTATCGCCAGCGCCCTTTTGGTTGGTGTCGGCCTTTTCATTCGATTGAAGGTCGCGGAAACGCCGGAATTCCAGAAGGCCATAGACAAGGCCGAACGCGTCGAAGTTCCTGTTGCCACCTTGTTCAGGCAACATAAGATGAGCCTGTTTCTAGGCACTATCGGAGCGGTCGCAACCTTCGTTCTGTTCTACCTTATGACCGTGTTTTCGCTCGGTTGGGGTACGCGTGCGCTTGGCTATAGCCGTGAAGAATTCCTCGTCATGCAGATGGTCGGCGTCGTATTCTTCGGCCTCACCATTCCGGTTGCGGCCCTGCTCTCCGACAGATACGGAATGCGAAAGGTAATGGTTGCGGTGACGGCTCTCATCGGCGTTTATGGCTTCGTCATGGCCCCACTCTTCATGGCTGGCACAGCTGGCGTTCTTACCTTTCTCATCATCGGATTCAGCCTGATGGGGCTGACCTATGGTCCAATCGGTGCAGCGCTTGCCGAACCATTCCCAACCTCCGTTCGGTATACGGGCGCTTCGCTCACTTTCAATCTGGCGGGAATTCTGGGCGCATCGGTGGCCCCTTACATCGCAACATGGCTGGCAACGCATTATAGCTTCGACTATGTCGGCTATTACATGGTTGTCGCCGCCGTAATCTCGCTTATTGGTTTCGCCTTCATCTCGTTCAAGCGCAACGCGTAAGCAAATGCTCTAACGAAAAAGAAAAATCCCGCGCAGATCGCTCTGCGCGGGATTTTTACTTGGATCGCCGGACCGAACTCTATTCGGTATCGGCCGCTTCCAATGCAATAGCGACTGACTGGATGATCGAGGCAAAACGCGCAGCCGTGTGAATCACTTCCGTCGAAACGCCAGCCTTACGAAGCACATCCTCGTGTGCATCGATGCACATGCCGCAGCCATTGATCGCCGACACAGCCAGCGACCAGAGTTCGAAATCAATCTTGTCCACGCCCGGATTGCCGATCACGTTCATGCGCAGCTTTGCCGGCATGGTGCGGTAATCCTTGTTCGTGGCCAGATGCACGAAGCGATAATAGACGTTGTTCATGCCCATGATGGCCGCAGCCGACTTTGCAGCCTGAATAGCGGCCGCGTCGATCTTTCCTGTTGCTTCCGCAACCAAGGCCTTGCGCACATCGGCATTACGCGAAGCGATACCGCAAGCGACAAACAGGCCGTATTTCTGCTGAAGCGTCAGCGTTTCGTCGCTCGCCATGGACGACAGGTTGAGACGGACATCCTTGGCAAAATCCGGGATTTTGGACTTCAGATCGTCAATGGACATGGTATCCTCGTTAGTCTGCAAATTCTGAATAAAAGAAAGGCGGGCCTTGACCCGCCGTTCCACTCATAGTCAGAGCCGGTCAGGCTGCCTTGAGCGTGTCGCCACCGACTTCGCGGTTGCACGGGCACAATTCATCGGTCTGCAGTGCATCGAGAACGCGCAGCGTATCCTTGGGAGCGCGGCCGACATTGAGGTTGGTCGCGTAAACATGCTGGATCGTGTTGTCCGGATCGACAACGAAGGTGTAGCGATAGGCCACGCCATCCGGCGAACGAACGCCAAGACCGTCAACCAGCGAGCCGTTGGTGTCGGCAAACGACCAGATCGGCAGCTTGTCCAGATCCTTGTGGTCGCGACGCCATGCGAGCTTTACGAATTCATTATCGGTCGAACCGCCGAGAACGACGGCATCACGGTCTTCGAAATCCGGAGCCAGACGTGCGAATTCAGCAATTTCGGTCGGGCAGACGAAGGTGAAATCCTTCGGGTAGAAGAAAATAACCTTCCACTTGCCTTCGAAGCTGGCTTCGGTGATTTCTTCAAAAGCCGAAACGCCGTTTTCTTCATGGAAGTTGAAACCCGGCTTCACGCCAGTGACTTTGAAAGAAGGAAGCTTATCGCCAATACCGAGCATCTCATACCTACCTGTAAACTCAATTGTTGTGCAGAAATTTCGGAATTTTCAGAAATTTCCGCTTGCGAGTCATTTATAGTCGGCATAGTCACATCGGTCAAAGCGATTAAAGCGATTAAAACAATCGTTAAAAACGATGGCACTCAAGGCTTGAACATGCCCAATATAAGCGTGCGGCAACTCCATTATTTTCTGGCTCTCGTTCAGGTCGGTTCTTTTTCACGCGCAGCCGATATGGTGGGTGTCACGCAGTCCACCCTGAGTGCGGCCATCCAGACACTGGAAGCCGAACTCGGCGTGAAATTGATCGATCGTTCGGGACGGCGCATGCAGCTTTTACCCGCTGGTGAAGACTTCATGGCGCGTGCGCGCAATATCGTGGCGCTCATTGAGGAATTGCCGGAACACGCGCGACAAGCCGAACGTCCCTTGACGACCAGGCTGCGCATGGGAGTCATTCCTTCGATTGCTCCCTTTCTCCTGCCCAAGGTCCTGCCTGCAACTACCTGTGCTTTTCCTGAGCTGCAGTTGACGGTTCGTGAAGGGATTACCCGTTCGCTGCTTGACAGTCTGCGTTCAGGTTCACTTGACGTGGCGCTTGTTGCTCATCCGTATGATCTCGATGAGTTTGAAATGGTCGAACTTGGACAAGACCCATTCTTTTTGGCTGTATCCCGCGATCACGCGTTGGCAAACCGTGACCGGGTCGACGCCAGTGACCTGCGAGACCAGCCGTTTCTCTTGCTCGAAACCGGACATTGCCTTCGTGAGCATGTCATGGCGGCGATAGGTTCAAAGCCCACGCAGACCGACAGCGGCGTTCACGCCACATCCATCATGACACTGGTGCAGCTTGTCGATTTCGGTATGGGCGTTACGCTCTTGCCCGAAGTGGCCGTCAAGGCTGGCGTCACGCGGGGAACGAATCTGAGCATCGTCCGCTATGAGGGGCAGAATAATTTCAGGTCGCTGGTACTCGTCTGGCGCGCCAATGCCGCCCGCCGCAGCGAATTCCAGCTTTTCGCAAGCCATCTGCGCAGCAGTTGCATGAAGCTTACCTAAAGAATACCCCAGGCCCGGAACCGACCGCGCCCGGTGATTTCCCGCAGATTGAGTTCCGCTATAAGTTTCAACGCACCTTGCTGCGTCACTTGCAGTTCTTTTTCGACCATCTGACTGGAAACAAGCGGACTACGCAATACAAGTTCCATCAATTGTGGCAACCGTGAATTCGAACGACGCCCCTTGAGCTTGCGCTGCATCTGCTCGCGTGCCAGGAGCAGCCGGTCATGTTCCTTCATCATCGTATCCGCAGCGTCCTCGATACTTTCGAAGAAGCTCCTGAGGCGAGTAAGCCGATTGGGCGAACGACGATCGTCCGGTCGTCTGGAACGTAGCCCAAGGCTGATCGAAGGGAGATGACTGGTTGCAATGCCGCTCTGACGCAAGAAAGCCGAAGTCAATAGCCGCCCGATCCATGAGGAGCGCTGCAGCACTTCCATAGAAAACCACGCGTCATGAATAATTGCGGCGCGCATGAGGGGCGGCAGGTGTCTTGTTGAAGTGAGGCAATTCCGCCACGCTTCCAAACGGGCATCCTCGTCCCAGTCATCGTCATAAAGCAACGCGTCGCGCGAAACGACGTCCGGTTTGGCCGTGTCTGGGACGGCATTTTTTAACAGCGCATCGGTGCGTGCAAGCAAGCTGTCTATATCATCGAGTAGCGGATCGGCATCGGCAGTTTCAGCGACAGTTGAGCTGGCAATCTCCCGGTCAGGAGCCGTATCAACGGCACGACCAAGCAATTGCTGTATTCCGGCCGAACTGAGAGCCCAGCTCTCAGATCGACCGGCGATCTGCCGACGCATACGCAACACCGCATGAGCAATAGTGAGTGCATGGCTCGGCATACGGCTGTCCATGAGGGCGTCGTGGAGGACGAGATCTTCCATATGCACCAGTTCGCCTTCAAGCCACATCGACGCAACCGCATCTTGCATATGCATCCGCGCTACCATTCCGTCACGAATAGGTGAGCGGGAAATCCGTTCGTCGAGCCGCACCACTGCGGCCGTTGCCTTGCTGACGGGCACGAAAAATTCTTCGAACGGCAGGTTGTCGATCTCGTAGGCCATATTCTGCATATCGCAGCCGAATGCATAAAAAGGCAAACGAAATTGCCGCGTTATCCGAGAACTTCCGCAATTTTGATGGTCCGGGCTTCCCGGACCGAACGAAGCGCGGCTTCAGCAAGTGCCAGGGCTTGCAATCCATCTTCGGCGGAGGGAAGCGGTGCCTTGCCAGTATCGAGCGCATCTATGAATGAGGCAATTTCGGCCGCATAGGCCGCCGTATAACGCGTCATGAAAAAATCGTGGAGTGGCGGGCGGTTATAACCGTCCTTGGAAGCAATTTCTATGGAAACGGGACGCTGGTTTTCCGCCGAAACTGCTCCGAGTGATCCGTGAACCTCGATACGCTGATCGTAGCCATAGGAAGCGCGCCGCGAATTGGAGATCACGCATTGACGTCCCGAAGCCGTGGTCAGGATGACGCTTGCACTGTCGTAATCACCAAGCTCGCCGATCTTCGGATCGACCAGCACCGACGCCGATGCGGACACGCTCTCGATCTCCTCACCCAGCAGAAACCGCGCCATGTCGAAATCATGTATCGTCATATCGCGAAAGATGCCGCCGGAAACCTTGATATAATCGGCGGGCGGCGCACCGGGATCGCGGCTGGTGATAGTGACCATTTCAACATTACCGATACCACCTTCTTCGATGGCTTTGCGAACGGCTGCAAAATGTGGGTCGAAACGGCGATTGAAACCGAGCATCACTTTCGCACCGGTCTGGCGAATGACCCCAAGACAGACTTTCACCCGTCCGATATCGAGATCGATTGGCTTTTCGCAGAACACAGCCTTGCCTGCCTGTGAAAACCGTTCAATAAGATCGGCGTGCGTGTTCGTCGGCGTGCAAATCAACACTGCATCGACATCGTCCGACTTTTCGATAAGGTCGATCGTGCGAACTTCGGCGCCCGTTGCATCGGCTATTGCCCGGGCCGCTTCGTCGTTGGCATCGGCGACCGCAACCAGTCGTGCGCGTTTATCCGCCGCGATTGCGTCTGCGTGAACCTTGCCAATGCGGCCTGCGCCGAGCAATGCCAGACGTGTCACCATTGCCTCATCCTCCCCAGAACAGCCTTCTTCAATCGGTCGAAGATATGATATGGAATATTTATTCCATTTTGCTAGAATGCGGCATAACAATTGTCAAGAGACCATATTGAAAGGATAATAATGGATTCTCCGATCCCGTCATCGACCAGCGTTCCAACAAATATCAAGGAGTTCGAAGCGAAACTGCTGGAGGTTTCGGACCGCCTGCCAAAACGACTCAAGCAATGCGCCGATTTCGTTGCCGCCAATCAGGATCGTATCGCTGTATCGACCGTCGCGGAAATGGCCGAAGGTGCGGGGGTGCAAAGTTCAGCCTTCATGCGTTTTTGCCAGATCATGGGGTTTTCCGGCTTCTCGGAAATGCAGAAACTCTTCCGGGAGTCCTATGCGGGCGGTTGGCCCGATTATTCCACGAGATTGCAGCATCTGCGGGAAACGGCCGCAGGAAGCGCCCCGGCCCTGCTCGCGGAATTTGCCGAAGCTGGCCGCACCTCACTTGAAGGATTGCTCAAAACCGTCGACCCGGAATCGCTTGAGAAAGCCGTTAAATTGCTGGCCAATGCACAGACAATCCACATTGTCGGCATCCGCCGCGCATTTCCCGTCGCAAGCTACCTCGCCTATGCGCTGGAGAAGATGGAAGTTCCGGCCATGCTGCACAGCGCGGTCGGCAAACTCGAAAACCTGCATGCAATTCGCGAAGGCGACGTACTGCTTGCAATTACCTTCTCACCCTATTCTCCCGAGACGGTGGCCATGGCCGAAGCCGTGGCTGCGCGCGGCATAGACGTTGTCGGTATAACCGACACTTTTGTCAGCCCCATGAGCAAGCATGCCAAACAGACGCTGCTCGTATCCGAAGTCGACTTCGGTGCGTTTCGTTCCCTCTCGGCAACACTTTGTCTCGCAATTGCACTCGCCGTTTCGGTCGGAACTGCCCGCCAAAGTGACTGACGCCTCACCCCGCATTCTATTTTTCGGTTGAAATGGAATAATAAATCTATTTTAATCGAAAATGGAATAAAGGTCGAGCGCGGCGCGATAAGAAGCATTGAGGGATGAAAATGGCGAAACGGCTGGATTTGATCACGATTGGCCGATCCTCGGTGGATCTTTATGGTGCGCAGGTCGGGGGCCTTCTGGAAGATATGGCCTCCTTCAACAAATATGTCGGCGGCTCTCCGACCAATATTGCAACAGGAACAGCGAGACTCGGTCTTAAATCGGCGCTTATTACCCGCGTGGGTGATGAGCATATGGGGCGCTTCCTGCTGCGTGAACTGGAACGTGAAAGTGTCGATACGCGCGGTATTGTTACCGACCCCGAACGTCTCACCGCTCTTGTCATTCTGGGGATTCGCGATCAGGAACATTTCCCTCTTATCTTCTATCGCGAGAATTGTGCCGATATGGCTCTTTGCGAAGACGATATCGACCCGGATTTCATCGCGGAATCCGGTTGCTTGCTCGCCACCGGTACGCATCTGTCGCATCCGCGCACAGAAGCAGCCGTACTGAAAGCGCTGCGGCTTGCCCGCGAAAACGGAAGTCGCACAGCCCTCGATATTGATTTCCGCCCCAATCTCTGGGGGCTTTCCGGCCATGGCGACGGTGAAAACCGCTTCATCGAAAGCGAGGCCGTTACAGCCAAACTGCAATCGACGCTGCATCTTTTCGACCTGATCGTCGGCACGGAAGAAGAATTCCACATAGCAGGCGGCTCTACCGATACGCTGGAGGCGCTCAGGTCCGTACGTAAGGCGACGAAAGCGGCGCTCGTATGCAAGCGTGGGCCGATGGGCGCGGTGGTTTTCGAAGGAGAAATACCCGACGATCTCGACAAGGGACAAAGCGGTCAGGGGTTTCCCATCGAGGTCTTTAATGTGTTGGGCGCGGGCGACGGGTTCATGTCCGGCCTGCTTCGCGGTTGGCTGAGGGGCGAAGACTGGCCGACCAGCCTGAAATTCGCCAATGCTTGCGGCGCCTTTGCGGTTTCGCGCCACGGCTGCACGCCCGCTTATCCAAGCTGGGAAGAACTTCAATTCTTCCTGCAACGCGGCATTCGCGACAAGGCATTGCGTAAGGATGCGGAACTGGAACAGGTGCACTGGTCTACCAACCGCAATGGCGACTGGCCTCATATGCGGGTTTTTGCTTTCGACCATCGTATCCAACTGGAAGAGATGGCGGCGGAAGCAGGCGTCTCGACGGAAAAGATCGGTGAATTCAAGCAGCTTTGTCTGGACGCGGCCATGCAGGTTGCGGATGGAGCAGATGGCTATGGCATCCTTTGCGACAGCAGACTCGGACGCGACGCGCTTTACCGCGCCGCCGGAAGCGGTCTCTGGATCGGCCGCCCAACCGAATGGCCCGGTTCGCGCCCGCTTGAACTTGAACCGGAACTCGGTGCCGATTGCGGCGGGCTCTCGGAATGGCCTGTGGAACATGTAGTGAAGCTGCTCTGCTTCTATCATCCCGACGACACCGCGGAATTAAGGGCCGAACAGGAGAAAACGGTTAAACGTCTTTTCACAGCCGCTCGGCGTAACCGTCTGGAATTTCTTTTGGAAATCATACCGTCCAAGGCTGGGCCGGTGGATGACATGACCACCGCGCGCGTAATCGAGCGTTTCTATGAAATCGGCGTCAATCCCGACTGGTGGAAGCTGGAACCACTGAAGACGAAGGCCGCGTGGGCCGATGCCTGCGACGCCATCACCCGAAACGACCGGCACACACGCGGTATTGTCGTTCTGGGACTGGATGCACCCGCTGAGGAACTGGAATCCAGCCTCACTATCGCAGCCGGTTTCGATCTGGTGAAAGGGTTTGCGGTCGGCCGCACAATCTTTGGGGAGGCCGCCCGCAAATGGCTGAGCGGTTCAATCGGCGATGCGGAAGCCATTGCTGAAATGGCCTCGCGTTATCGAAGCCTTTGCGATGTCTGGGACAAGGCGCGCTCATACTGAACACTTCCCGTCAGGAGGGATGGAGGAGACATGAAAACCGTTCGACTGACCGCTGCGCAGGCTCTGGTGCGCTATCTGGCAAATCAGATGACGCCGGAGGGCGACAAGTTTATCGCAGGGGTGTGGGCCATTTTCGGGCATGGCAATGTGGCCGGGCTTGGCGAGGCTTTGTATGGCATCCGCGATAAGCTGCCCACATGGCGCGGCCATAACGAGCAGACCATGGCCCACGCGGCCATTGCCTATACCAAGCAGCTTGGGCGCAGACGCGCCTGCGCGGTCACGTCCTCGATCGGCCCCGGTGCGACCAACATGGTCACGGCCGCAGCGCTCGCCCATGTGAATCGCCTGCCCGTCCTCCTTATTCCGGGCGATGTCTTTGCCAATCGCGGCCCCGATCCGGTGCTCCAGCAGATCGAGGACTTCAACGACGGTACCATGACCGTCAACGATTGTTTCCGTCCGGTAAGCCGCTATTTTGATCGGATCACCAGACCGGAACAGCTGCTTACCGCCCTTCCCCGTGCTTTCCGAACCATGACTGACCCGGCCGACTGCGGTCCGGTAACCCTTGCTTTTTGTCAGGACGTGCAGGCGGAAGCCTACGACTGGCCGGAAGAATTCTTTGCGCCCAAAATCTGGCATTGGCGCCGTCCGCCCCCGGATGAGCAGGAACTTACGGGCGCTGCCGCTGCCGTTAAGAACGCGCTGAAACCCGTTATTGTGGCGGGTGGCGGTATACATTATTCAGCCGCGCACGAGGCGCTGCGCGATTTTGCCGAAACTCACGGCATTCCCGTCATCGAAACACAGGCGGGTAAATCCGCGCTGCCATGGGACCACCCGTTGAACTTCGGTCCCGTCGGCGTGACCGGAGCTGACAGCGCCAACGCGGTTGCTGCGGAAGCCGATCTGATAATTGGTGTCGGCACACGCTTTCAGGATTTCACCACCGGTTCGTGGGCCTTGTTCAAACATCCAGGCCGCAAACTGCTTGCGCTCAACGCACAGCCCTATGACGGATCCAAGCATAGCTCCCTACCACTTGTAGCCGATGCAAAGGTTGGCCTTAGGGCGCTTTCCAACGCCATCGGCGCATACAGGCGCCAGCCCGTCGACGCCACCCTCAAAACGAATTGGTTTGCCGCCGCCGACCGTTTCACCGTCGCGCCAAGTGATGGCAATGCACTACCAACCGACATGCAGGTGATCGGCGCAGTTCAGCGTCAGGCGCGCGAAAATTCCGTCGTCATGTGCGCGGCGGGCACCATGCCGGGAGAACTGCATCAGCTCTGGAAGGCAGGACGCCCAATGTCCTATCATATGGAGTATGGCTTCTCCTGCATGGGCTATGAGATCGCCGGCGGGCTTGGCATCAAGATGGCTGAACCCGACCGCGACGTGATCGTGATGGTTGGCGATGGTTCCTACATGATGGCGAATTCGGAACTCGCCACCAGCATTATGATGGGGCAGAAGATCACGGTGGTTGTCACTGACAATCGAGGCTTTGGCTGCATCAACCGGTTGCAGATGGCAACGGGCGGCGGGGAGTTCAATAATCTGCTCGATCATGCCGCGCATGTGAACCCATCACAGATCGATTTTGCCGCCCACGCCGCAGCCATGGGCGCTGATTCAAAGAAGGTAGGTTCGATCCGCGAGCTCGAGAACGCGTTGGCCGAAGCCCGTAATAGCCTGCGCACCACAGTCATCGTCATCGACACCGATCCGTACCCGACGCCGGAAACCGGTGGCTGGTGGTGGGATGTGGCCGTACCGGAGGTTTCGGAACGTGAACAGGTGCGCGCCGCGCGCCAAAACTATGAAGCCCAGATCAAGGAAAGAAACTAACCTATGATCCTCTACGGCACCAATCCCATTGCCTGGTCGAACGATGACGACCGCAGTCTGGGCGCACATATCACACTGGACCAATGTCTCGATGAAGCGGCGAAAATCGGCTTCGATGGAATTGAAAAAGGCCATAAATTCCCACAGAAGGCCCCAGCACTTAAAGCAATACTGGAACCGCGCGGCCTGCGCTATGTTTCGGGCTGGCATTCGCTCAATCTGCTGGTCAACTCCGTAGAAGATGAAAAGGCGGCGATGCAGCCCGCGCTTGATCTTCTGAAAGCCATGGGTTCGAAAGTCATCATCGTCTGCGAAACCTCAAACGCCATTCATGGTGACAATGAAAAGTCTCTGGCGGAACGCCCTGTTCTTGAGGATACACGCTGGGAAACCTTCGGTCGTGGTGTAGAAGCGCTTGCCCAACACGCCGCTGCGCAAGGCATTACACTCGTCTATCATCACCACATGGGCACGATCGTGGAAACGGAAGACGAGATCGACAGGCTGATGCGCTCCACCGGGCCGTATACAAAGCTTCTGCTTGACACCGGTCATTGCCTTTTCGGGCGGGGCCATCCTGAACGGGTTGCCCAAAAGCACATGGCCCGCGTCGGACATATCCATGCCAAGAATATCCGGCGGAACATAGCGAACGAAGTGCGCGACCAGAGCCTTTCCTTCCTCGAAGGCGTACGGCGCGGCGTCTTCACCGTGCCGGGCGACGCGGACGGTTGCGTTGATTTCGTGCCCGTGCTGAAAATTGCCGCCGAGCATGGCTATCAGGGCTGGCTGGTCATCGAAGCAGAGCAGGACCCCGATGTGCGCAATCCTTTTGAATATCAGTCTCTGGGGCTGAAATCCTTGAAGGCTTTCGCGCGCGAGGCAGGACTCGACAAGGGAGTTTAGGACATGGTCGAACTGTTGCGTAAACCCAAGGCCGCGAGCGGCAAGGTTCACGACATTACCCCTGAAAACGCTGGCTGGGGCTATGTCGGTTTCGGCCTCTATCGCCTAAAGCCCGGTGAACGTGCGTCCGAGAAAACTGGCGCGACGGAAGCTATCCTTGTTCTGGTGGAAGGTAAGGCCGAGATTTCCGCTTCCGGCGTAGCCTTTGGCGAAATGGGCGAACGCATGAGCCCATTCGAGAAATTGCCACCGCACTGCCTTTATGTTCCCGCCGAAAGCGAATGGAATGCCACGGCCACTAGCGAATGCGTGCTGGCGGTCTGCACGGCGCCGGGCAAGCCCGGTCGCAAGGCGCAGAAGCTCGGACCGGAAGGACTGACGCTCGAACAGCGTGGCACGGGTGCCAATACCCGCTTCATCCACAATATCGCGATGGAAGGCCGCGACGTCGCCGACAGCCTTCTGGTAACGGAAGTCTTTACGCCGCAGGGCAACTGGTCGTCCTATCCGCCGCACCGGCATGACGAGGACAACTTCCCGGATATGACCTATCTGGAGGAAACCTATTATCACCGGCTCAACCCGGCCCAGGGCTTCGGCTTTCAACGCGTTTTCACCGAAGATGGTAGCCTCGATGAGACTATGGCGGTCTCCGATGGCGATGTGGTTCTGGTACCCAAGGGCCATCATCCCTGTGGCGCGCCCTATGGCTACGAGATGTATTACCTCAATGTCATGGCCGGACCTCTACGCAAATGGCGGTTCAAAAACCATCCCGACCATGACTGGATTTTCAAACGCGACAATCCTTGACCGGAGGAGCCCCGGAAATCCGGGGCTTTTCATAGACCGACAACATTTTTCAGGTCGTCCACCGCACCGGGCGCGGCGGCGAAAACCCTGTTGCCGCTGGTGAGATTTTCGCCGTCGGTCGGGAATGGGTGGATATAGCCGCCAGCCTCGCGTACAAGACAGAAGCCTGCCATGCAATCCCAGGCGTGCATATATGGTTCGTAATAGCCGACCAGCCTGCCAGCCGCGACATAGGCAATCATCAGCGCACCGGAACCGTTGCGGATGAACGTGCCGCCTGCTTCCAGCAGATTTTCAACTATCTTTGCCACTAGCTGCGGCGTTACATAATTATTTGCGCCGATGCCTGTCACCGCATTACGAATATTGCGTGACGGATCGAGCGCTAGCTTCCTGCCATTCAATGTCGCGCCTTGCCCTTTGGCAGCAGCATAAAGCTCATCGAAACACGGTGCCCGAATGACGCCCACCACCGGTTCACCGTCTTTCAAAACAGCGATGGAAACGCACCAGTTGGGCATACCATTGACGAAGGGACTGGTGCCGTCGATCGGATCGACCACCCATGTATAACCGGATGAACCGGCGTTCAGCCCATATTCCTCGCCCAGACACCCATCCTGCGGAAAGCTTTCAGATACGTGCGCGCGGATGAGTTGTTCCACATCGCGGTCGGCTATCGACACCACATCCTGCGGGCCGCGCTTGGTTTCGATGACCAGCGTTTCACGACGGTTGAAATAGTCGAATGCCTTCGCACCCGCCTCGCGCGCGATCTTTTTGGCAAAAGCCAACCGTATTTCAAGGTCCTGTTGGAAATGGGCAGTCATGATGATTTCCGGTGTGCTTATTGGTTGATGATGGCAAGGCCGCGTGTCTTGAACTGGATAGAAACATCTGTCTGCGGCGGCAAGGCCTGTTCGACCGCCGGATCGACGATGAACAGCTTGCCGTGTTCGGTCTCGATTTCATATTCGATATGATCGCCGAGATAGGCCGAATGCGCCACGCGGCCGGAAAACCCACCGCCCGTCCTAGGTTGCAGGGTAACGCCGTTGGGCCTGATCGCAAGTTGCGCCGGTCCGGGTCGGGCATTGCGTGTCGGTACGCGATGGGTAAGACCGGCGACGCGAATGACGGCCTCGCCGTCTTCAGAGCTCACCACTTCGCAGGGCACGACATTGGCTTCTCCCATGAAATCGGCAATGAACGCAGAAGCCGGAGCTTCGTAAAGGTCACGCGGGCTGCCCTTCTGGGCAATTTCCCCCTCCTTCATAACGATGATTGTGTCCGATACGGCCAGTGCCTCGTCCTGGTCGTGCGTCACATAGACGGCTGTGAAGCCAAGGCGTTGCTGCAACTCACGGATTTCCGTACGCACACGGCGGCGAAGGCGCGCATCGAGATTGGAAAGCGGTTCATCCAGAAGCAAAACCTGCGGCTCCAGCACGAGCGCGCGGGCCACCGCCACACGCTGCTGCTGTCCGCCAGATAGTTCCGCCGGAAGGCGGTGGCCCATCCCGCCAAGGCCTACGAGCTTCAGCCCTTCTTCGGCGCGCTCGCGCGCTTCGTTCTTCTTGAAGCCGGAGGATTCCAGCCCATAAGCCACATTGTCCAGCGATGTCATATGCGGAAAGAGCGCATAGGACTGAAAGACCATCGAGACGTCGCGCTCGTTGGCGGGCAGATTGGTCACATCCTTGCCGCCGATGAGAATGCGACCTGATGTCGGATGCTCCAGACCGGCCAGAAGCCGCAGCGTCGTGGTTTTGCCGCAACCGGAAGGCCCCAGCAGCGTAACCAGCGTACCGGGTTCCACCGTCAGGGACAAATCGGTCAGGGCCGTGAAATTGCCGAATTTCTTGGTTATGTTTTCGAAGGTTACGGAACCGGGACGGATAGCGGTCATGCGATTTTCTCCTGACGGGCTGGCGTAACGGACGCGACGCGATTTTCGCGCCGCAGCCTGCGTTCGCCTACGAGAAGCTGGAAACTGGTTATGACGACGACCATCACCACGATCAGCATGGAGGAATAGGCAATCGCCACGCCGAATTCGCCGTTCTCCACCAGCCCGACGATATAGGCGGTCGCCATATTGTATTGGGCTGAAACGAGAAAGATCACGGCGCTGATGGAAGTGATCGCACGCACAAAGGAATAGACAAGCGCGGCTGTGATGGCCGGTCGCAACAAAGGAAGGATAACCTTGCGAATAGTGCGGAAACTGCCCGCGCGCAGCGTGAGCGAGGCTTCGTCCAAACTACGGTCGAGCTGGCTCATCGCCGCAATGCCGCCGCGCACACCAACAGGCATGTTGCGGAATACAAAGCAGGCAATGAGGATCAGCGCCGTGCCGGTCATTTCCAGCGGAGGCAGATTGAAAGCCATGATGTAGCTGACGCCGATGACCGTGCCAGGAATGGCAAAACTCAGCATCAGCGCGAATTCAAACACGTTGCGCCCGACAAAACGCTGTCGCACGATCAGATAGGCCGTGAGCAAGCCGACAGCGGCGGTGAGCGGCGCGGACACGAGCGAAATTTCCATCGTCGTCCAGAACGAATTCCACGCAACGCCGGTCCATGCCAACCCGTCGTCCGTCGATACGACGGAGAAAGCGCGCGCGTAATGCTCCAACGTCAGCGTATTGTCGAGGCCCCACTGACGTACGAAACCTCCGACGAGGATCATCGCATAGACGACCACGGTGAAGATCATCCACGGAATAACAAGCATATAGGCGCCGATCCTCAACCCACGCGGCAGGCCCGCATGTATGCCGGAATCGCCCTTGCCAGTGACCGTGGCGAAATTCTTGCCCGACAGCCAGAACCGCTGGACGAGAAAGGCCGAGAGCGTGAAAAAGAGAAGCACGATTGCCAGAACCGCTGCGCGCGACGGGTCGTTCTGTGCGCCGACGACGGCGAAGAAAATCTCCGTTGAGAGAACGCCATGACTTCCGCCCAGCACCATCGGGTTACCGAAATCGGCCATGCTTTCAATAAAAGAGAGCAAAAAGGCATTGGCGAGGCCAGGAGCCATCAGTGGCAGAGAAACGCGCCTGAAGGTGCGCCAGCGGTCAGCTCGAAGTGTCTGCGAGGCTTCTTCCATCGAGGGGGAAACACCTTCGACAACGCCGATCAGAACGAGAAACGAGATCGGCGTGAAGGACAGAACCTGCGCGATCCAGATGCCGGTCAGGCCGTAGAGCCAGCGGCCCGGCTCAACACCGAGGATGTGGGAAATCTGCTCCGTCACCACGCCCGCGCGCCCAAATAAAAGTGTAAGCGCGAGACCTATCACGAAGGGCGGCGTGATGATGGGAAGAATGGTGAGAAGCCGCAAGCCTTTCTTGAAGGGAAAGCCGGTTCGGGTGGAGACAAGAGCGAAAGCAAGGCCCAGAACCGTGGACCCGATCGCCGTCATCAGCGCCAGCCAAAGCGTACGCCATGCAACGCCACAGCGCCCTTCCCCGACCACGCAGGCGAAGCTCCAGATGGAAGAGTCCTGAATGTTGCCGACGAAACCGTCCGGTTTGAACGAGCCGTCAAAGTCCTGTACCGAACCTGCAAACATGCTCAGTACCGGATAGAACACGAAGACACCGACGAGTGCCACCAAAAGCGTGATCGATGAAACGACAAAGGCGTCGCCCTTCATCACACCGCGCTCGGCAAGTGCGAAAGAGAAGATCAGGAGAAAGGATAGGCCCATGAAAACAGCGCCGGCACCAAAAGATGGCTGACCGTCGTCGAGCATCCCGAAAAGCTTTTCGATGATTGCCCAGTTCCAGCCGGAAAAGCCGATTGCCAATCCCTGCAACGCCAGAAAACCGACGCCAATCAGGCTTGCACCGATGAGAACGCCGCTTCGCTTTCCTGCGGGCAAGGCAAAGGGTGCAAAAGCGCAAATAAGCATAAGAACGGCGATTGCGCCAATCCATGGACGCCCGAACAGGAATGTCTGCAGAATGCCGGGCGCGGCAGCACCGTCGCTGAACAGTCTTTCAAGCCAACTGAAATGGAAAAATCCGTCTTCAATGCGGTACCAGGGCAACAAAACAAAGGCGATTAGCGCGATTGCCAGAACGGCATCCAGTCTACGGTTATGCTGTTTCATAAGTGCGTCCGCTTCCCCTATTTACCGGGTATTTCAGGGAAATAGATAGTGCATACCCGACCAAGTCGGGTTTGCACTATTCTGATCATCCCGCCGCCAACGGCGAGCGTTGATGTCACGATCAGTTGGCGGCCGCGCCAATTTCCTTATCCCAGCGTTCAAGCAATTTCTTACGCTTGGCTGGTTCGCCATAGGCCTTGAAATCGTAATCGATCAGCTTGATGTCTTCGAAGCGCGGAGACTCCTTGGGAACCTCGGCAGACTTATTGGAGGGAAGCTGGAAAGACTTGGCATCCTTCATATGCGACTGCACTTCAGCGGTCAGGGCCCAGTCATACCATTTCTTGGCGTTGTCGAGATTCTTGGCGCCCTTGATGATGGACATGGAGCCAATTTCATAGCCGGTTCCCTCACATGGCGCGACCGATTTGATCGGGAAACCTTCCGCCGTCATCGAAACCGCATCGTGCATGAAAACAATTCCAATGCCCGTTTCGCCGCGTGCAGCCGATTTCACCGGCGCGGACCCGGATTTGGTATATTGTGAGACATTGGCATTGAGCTTCTTCAGATATTCAAAGGCCTTGTCTTCCCCCATGATCTGAACAAGCGTCGCGAGCGCCGTATAGGCGGTACCGGACGAATTGGGATTGGCCATCTGGATCTCATCCTTATAGGACGCATCGAGCAGATCCGCCCAGCACTTGGGTTCCTTCAGTTTCTTTTTGGAAAGAATATCGGTGTTGTACCCCCAGCCGAGCGCACCTGCATAAACACCAACAGTACGGAAACCGGAACTTTCGGCCTGGTTTTTGGCCCAATCCTGCAACTGATCAAGCATTGGCGACTTGTATTCAAGCGTCAGCCCTTCGGCTGCGGCCTGAAGATGCGGATCACCTGTGCCCGCCCACCAGATATCGGTCTTCGGATTGCGCGCTTCGGCTCGAACCTTGGCATAGGTTTCGCCTGATGACAGACGCACCATGTTTACCTTGGTACCCGTGTCTTTCTCGAACATGTTCTTCATCTGCTCGCAAATCACCACATCCGCCGAGCAAATCAGATTGAGATTACCTGCAGCCTCGGCAGAAAATGCAAATGAAGACACGCCAGCGGCCAGCGCCGTTACCAGAATTACCGAACGCATTGTTTTCCCTCCCTTTATGCGGCGCCTCCACGCCGACGCCCTTACAGGCGCTTGCATAATGTTCGCCTTTTAGAACGGCGTGTCAATCAAGATGTAAATTTCATTCCGAATCTCAAGAAAATAATTCAATAATTCTGTTTTCTAGTGATGTGTGCGGCACAACAAACAAAGAAAAGGCGGCTTTCACGCCGCCTTTCTGTATTAATATCTGCCGAAGGATCAGCCGATTGCCATCAGGCTGGCATTACCACCTGCTGCGGTGGTGTTGATCGAGGTCGAAACTTCTTCCAGGAGCCAGTTGAGGCAATAGGCATCATCCTGTGCCAGTTCCGTCGAAGAGGCAGCCTGGGTGAGCACCAATGGCCCTGGCAGTGCCGCGATCTTCTGGTTGACCTCCAGTATCCGGGCACTGTCGCCTTCGATCAGCGCGCCTGCAAAAGGCGCATCCGTGGCCCAGTCCTTGCTCCAGTGAATGCGTAAGGCGACGTTGGCCGGCAAATCCTTGAGTCTCTCCTGAAGGGCGCAAGCCGCATCGATTACCGCCATATTGCCGGTGGCAAGAACTGCGGTAAGCTGGCGATAAAGACCGATCTCGGTCTGCGGAACAAGCAGGATGCGGCCCCGCGGATGAAGCGCATAGAGATTGCGCTCGCCGACCGGCCCGGAAAATTCGATCTCAAGGCCAAGCGCCGAAGCGCTGCCGGTTTCGCGCGCCGCCTGCGCCAGATCATTCTCGCCGCGATTGCCGAGCCACTTGGCAAAATCCTTGAGTGCCGCATCGGTATGAACCGAGCTGTGACGCGGCGGGATCGGCGCATTATCCACCAGACGCCCCAGATAAAGCGGGCCACCCGCCTTGGGGCCAGTACCGGACAGGCCGCGACCGCCGAAGGGCTGCACACCAACAACCGCACCGATGACATTGCGGTTGATATAGATGTTACCAACGCGAATACGCCCCGCGACATTGGCAATGGTTTCGTCAAGGCGCGTGTGCAGACCGAAGGTCAGGCCATAGCCGGTTGCATTAATATCGTCGATCAGGTGCTCCATGTCGTCGCGCTTGTAGCGCACTACATGCAGAACCGGACCAAACACCTCGCGCTTCAAATCGCTCAAGGATTCGATCTCGATGATCGTCGGTGCAACGAATGTGCCCTGATCCGTCTCAGCCCCCAGCGGAAGCTGCTCGACCTTGCGGCCAAGGCCGCGCATCGCGTCAATGTGCTTTTCGATAATGCCCTTGGCTTCATCGGTAATGACCGGGCCAATATCGACATTGAGTTTGTCGGTGCGACCGATGGAGAGTTCCTTCAACGCGCCCTTGAGCATGGTCAAAATACGATCGGCAACATCGTCCTGAAGGCAGAGCACACGCAGCGCCGAACAGCGCTGACCGGCGCTATCGAAAGCCGAGGCGATCACGTCGAAGACAACCTGTTCCGCCAAAGCCGACGAATCCACGATCATGGCGTTCTGGCCACCGGTTTCCGCGATGAGCGGGATTGGCTTGCCATTCGGCAACAGGCGCGTGGCAAGCTGCGCCTGAATAAGCCGCGCCACCTCTGTCGAGCCGGTGAACATCACGCCGCAGGTTTCAGGTGCGGCCACCAGCGCTGCGCCGATACGGCCATCACCCGGCAGAAGCTGCAATGCATCGGTGGGGATGCCCGCTTCATGCAGGATACGCACGCCCTGCGCCGCGATCAGCGGCGTTTCTTCGGCAGGCTTGGCCAGAACCGGATTACCCGCGACGAGGGCAGCAGCAATCTGGCCGGTGAAGATAGCCAGCGGGAAATTCCACGGGCTAATACAAACGACAGGCCCAAGCGGTTTATGGCCGACGCCCAGCGTGCGGCGAGTCTGCTCGGCATAATAACGCAGGAAATCAATCGCTTCGCGCACTTCGGCGATGGCGTTCGGCATGGATTTACCGGCTTCGCGCATCACGAGACCCAGCAATTGCGGCATGTCGCGCTGCATGATGTCGGCGGCACGTTCAAGAAAGGCGGCGCGTGTTACCGGCGCAAAGGCCGACCAGCTTGCGGTGGCTTTCTCCGCGATGGCCATCGCCCTGGCAACGTCTGCTGCGTCAATTTCGGTGACCGTACCGACAATATCGTCGCGGTCACCGGGGTTCAGAACAGGGCGGCTTGTGCCCTTGACCTTTTTGCCAGCGATCTGCGGTTCGGCCACCCATTCGCGGCTTGCCGTTTCCGCAAGGGTTTTGCTCAAAGCGTCAAGCGTCACTTCATTGGAAAGATCGAAGCCAGTGGAATTCCGGCGAGCGCCATAGAGACTTTCTGGGAGCGCAATCTGGTCGTGGCGCGCACCAACCACAGCCATGGAACGCACAACCTCGACCGGATCGGCCACCAGTTCATCGACGGAAACGCTTTCGTCTCCGATACGGTTGACGAAAGAGGAATTGGCGCCGTTTTCGAGAAGGCGGCGCACCAGATAGGCCAGCAGCGTTTCATGCGTGCCAACGGGCGCATAGATGCGCGCCGGACGGCCCAGCTTCGACGGACCAACCACTTCGTCATAAAGCGGTTCACCCATGCCGTGCAGGCATTGGAACTCGAACTTGCCGGTTTTGAAATCTTCTCCGGCCAGATGGTAGATGGTGGCAAGCGTCAGCGCATTATGCGTCGCAAATTGCGGGAAGACCGCATCGGTTGCGGCCAGAAGCTTGCGGGCGCATGCGATATAAGAAACATCGGTGTGAACCTTGCGCGTATAGACCGGAAAATCTTCCAGACCGTCCACCTGCGCACGCTTGATTTCGGCGTCCCAGTAAGCCCCCTTGACCAGACGCACCATAACGCGGCGCTTGTTGCGGCGCGCCATATCGATGATGAAATCGAGCACGAAGGGGCAGCGCTTGCCATAGGCCTGCACGACAAAGCCGATGCCTTCCCAATCCGCCAGATCGGGGTCTTCACAAAGGCTCTGCAACAGGTCGAGCGACAGTTCCAGACGGTCAGCTTCCTCAGCATCGATATTGAGGCCGATATTGTAAGACTTGGCGATTGCGGCCAGTGCCTTCACCTTGGGCAACAGCTCGCCCTTGACGCGTTCGCTCTGCGAGCGGACATAGCGCGGATGAAGCGCCGAAAGCTTGATCGAAATACCGGGACCATCATAAATCCCGCGACCGGCGGAAGCGCGACCGATGGCATGAATGGCCGTCTCGTAATCCTCGTAATAACGCTCTGCATCGGCTGCCGTCGTAGCTGCCTCGCCCAGCATATCGTAGGAATAGCGGAAGCCGCGCTCTTCCAGCGCTTTTGCCCGTTTCAGTGCTTCGTCAATGGTTTCGCCGGTGACGAACTGCTCGCCCATCATGCGCATCGCCATATCGACGCCGCGCCGGATGACCGGCTCGCCGCAGCGCGCGATCAGACGCGTCAGCGCCGCCGAAAGACCGTGATCATTGACCGTATTGGTGAGCTTGCCGGTGACGACAAGGCCCCATGTAGCGGCATTGACGAACAGCGAACGTCCGCCGCCCATATGGGATTTCCAGTCGCCGTGTGAAATCTTGTCACGGATCAGCGCGTCACGGGTCGCCATGTCCGGGATGCGCAAAAGGGCCTCGGCAAGGCACATCAGCGCCACGCCTTCCTGACTCGACAGTGAATATTCATGCACCAGACCTTCGACGCCGGTACCCTTGTGCTTGGCGCGTAGCGCCTCGATCAGACGGCGCGCCGTGGTGCGAATGGCCTTGCGCGTTTCTTCCGGCAAAGTCGCCTGCTCGACCAAAGCCGTAACGCACTCGGCTTCCGGGCGGCGATAGGCGGCGGTGATCGCCTGACGCAGCGCGCTCTGCTCGCGAATCGGCGGCGCGAAATTCTGAAAAACGGGAGCTTTGGAAACGGGAATATTGTCGGTCATGGTGCACTGCTCACAAAAAGGAAACGGCTCCAGATGTCACTCAGGATAACCCTTCTTTGATTTGGGTGCACATTATCATTGGTGGAAATTTCATTCTGCCTTCATTTCGGCTACAGAAAGGAAATCCGATCCTATTATTGGAACTATGGAAGGCTAATAGAATGAGAAAAATAGACTCTGTAGACGATCTGGATCAGTTCGATCGCCGCATTCTGGA
Source organism: Brucella daejeonensis (assembly GCF_014199265.1). Classification (GTDB taxonomy): domain Bacteria; phylum Pseudomonadota; class Alphaproteobacteria; order Rhizobiales; family Rhizobiaceae; genus Brucella; species Brucella daejeonensis. The sequence goes on along the minus strand of NZ_JACIJG010000002.1, from coordinate 215,739 downwards.
AGTGATGAGCGAAGACGGGCGCATTCCCGTGACCGAACTGTCAAAAAAAGTCGGGCTTTCCAAAACGCCATGTCAGGCACGACTGAAACGACTTGTCGATGAAGGTTATATTCTGGGCTTTCGCGCGGCAATCGATCCGGAAAAACTGGGCCTCGACCATATTGCATTCACGACCGTCAAACTATCGGACACACGTGAAACGGCACTCAACGCCTTCAATACCGCCGTTCGCAAAATCCGCGAAGTCGAGGAGTGCCATATGATAGCAAGCTCCTTCGACTATCTTTTGAAAGTACGCACACACAACATCCGACGCTATCGCGAAGTGCTGGGCGAAAAGATTTCCAGCCTGCCCAATGTGGCGAGCACATCCACCTTCGTCGTGATGGAATCGGTCAAGGATAACCGGCCGGTGAGGGTCTATCCGGGCGCGCTGTGACTGCTCTTACAACGGTTCATCAGCCAGATAGCGTTCCAGCGCTTTGACTGTGCCTTCCTGCCATATGCGCAGAAGAGCAGACGAAAATGCCGCGACATAAGCGGGATTTGAAGCTAGTGCGCCAAAAATATCGTCCATGGCAAGCCAGGCCGCCGGGTTGTCTTTTGCAAGAGCGGCCTGCTTGGTGAGGCGATCCCATGACGGATCGTTCGGCTCGATCACTGTGCCGCTGTCAGTCGTACCGTAGCAGTAACGGCACCAGAAGGCCGACACCAGTGCAAGACCGGTGACGGATTTACCTTCGGCAACACGATCAACTGCTGTCGGCAGGATGAATTTCGGCTGACGGTTGGAACCGTCCAGACACAGGCGGCGAATGGTGTCGCCGATACGCGGATTGGCAAAACGTTTGTCAATCAGTATCCGATATTCGTCCAGGTTCGTGTCCGGCACCAGAGGCACTTCCGGGATAATCTCTTCCTGGGTAAGCTTTTCCAGATAGCGCCGGATCAACGGATGCTCCATCGCTTCGTGAACGAAGTGAATATCGAGTAATCCGCCCGGATAGGCGATAGCCGCATGACCACCGTTGAGGATGCGGATTTTCATCAATTCGTAAGCGGCCACCTGATCGGTAAAAGTAACGCCAACCTTTTCCAGCGCGGGTCGCCCGGTCGGGAAATTATCCTCCACCACCCATTGCCTGAAACCTTCGCAGAAAACCGGCCAACGATCTTCGACGCCAAAATCCTTCGCGGCGATCTCTCTTTCGCGTGCGCCAGTAGCGGGTGTGATGCGATCCACCATTGAATTCGGAAAGGCGACGTTAGCCGAAATCCAATCGGCAAAAACGGGGTCGCTCAACTTTGCAAGGCCCGTCACCGCGTCTTCCGTAACATGCCCGTTGCCGGGAATGTTGTCGCATGACATGACCGTGAAAGGCGCGACACCTGCCTCCCTGCGCAGTTTTAGTGCCAGGACAATCAAGCCGAAAACGGTTTTCGGTCTGTCGGAATGCGTCGCGTCCGCCACGATATCGGGATGAGCCGGATCGAAGGTCTGGCTTGCGGGATCGATATAATAGCCACCTTCCGTAATCGTCATCGAAACGATACGGGTATCGGGCGACGTGAGATAGGCCATCAAGGCCTCGCGTCCTTCATCCGTGGATATGGTCACATAATCGACCATGGAAGCGGTAATCCGCGCGCCGGCATAGTCGGCCTCCTGCTCGACGACAGTAGTAAGCCAGTCCTGCGCCTTCAACGTTTCACGCATCGCATCGTCGCTGACGCGTACGCCCGCCCCCACCAGCGCCCAGTCATGCCCCTCGCCGGTTGTGAACAATTCATCCAGATAAACGGCCTGATGCGCACGATGGAAATTGCCAACACCGAAATGCACGATACCCGGTCTCAGCCCTGCCGGGTCGTAACCGGGTCTGTGTACCTTGTCGAAGCTCTGGAGCGTTGCGCGCGACAGCTTTGTCATGACACTTTCCTTTAAAATCAATCAGCTACGAACTGAACTTTCATCGTCGCGGAATCACTGCCATGCTTGGTGAAGAATGGCAGCATCTCACTGAGCGGCAACCGGTGTGAAACGAGCCGCGCCATGTCGCCTCTGTCCTTTTTCAGTATTTCCAAAGCCTGTGGAATGTTGCGATTCAAAGAATGTGAACCGGCAATGCGTATCTGGCGGCGAAAAATTTCAAACGGAGCGACGGCAATTCGAGCATCTGGTGCGCAGACGCCGAACACCAGAACCGTGCCGCCATCCGCGGCAAAATCCACCATGCCCTCCACGACCGTCGCGATACCGGTAGCGTCGGCCACGAAGTCGAAACTGCGCCTGCTTTTTTCCAACGCGTCGGAACCGGACATGACAGGCTCCAACCCCAAACTTTCCACAAAGGCAAGGCGATGTTCATTGATATCGGCGACCGACACCTGCGCCACCCCTTGCGCCTTTAGTGACAAGGCCATCAGCAAACCTATGGGGCCAGCCCCGAAAACGAGAGCGTTCTCTGGACATCGCGACCCAGTTCCCAACCCCGCCGTATCCAGTCCATTCAACACACAGGCCAATGGTTCGGCGAGTGCGGCAACATCGAACGACAGATCACCTATCGGATGAACATGCGCCACATGAACGCGACTTTGCTCCGCGAAGCCTCCATTGTGGGTGACGCCATAGGCTTTCAGGTTGGAGCAGAGATTACTCAGGCCTTTCCGGCAAGCGCGGCAATGCCCGCAGGGAATATTGGGATCGACGGCAATTCGGTCTCCCGGTCTCACATTGGCCACGTCTTCCGCGACGGCCAATACGACGCCTGCATATTCATGTCCGGGCACAAGCGGAGAAGCACTGGAACCATAACGACCGTGCAACACGTCGATATCCGTGTGACATAGGCCGGACGCTCTGACATCGATCAGAACGTGACCAGGCTTCAGTTCCGGTTCCGGCAGGTCGGCCAGACTGGCTTTACCGTGACCAGTGAAATATATCGCTTTCATCGCCTTACCCGGGCTTGTTCAAGCCATCCAGTTGCCGCCATCCACGCCGAAAGTCTGGGCGAGGACATAATCGCTATCCGACGAAGCGAGGAACACGGCCATACCGGTGATATCTTCCGGTTTCGCAAAGCGGCCGATAGGCACCGACTTTGCCACCGCAGCTTTTTTCTCGCCCGGCTTCAGGCCTTCCCACTTGGCAAAATTCGCGTCTACCACATCCCAATGTTCGCCATCGACCACTCCGGGGGCGATGGCATTTACATTGATCCCGTGTTTCACCAGCGCAAGTGCCGCGGATTGCGTCGCGGAGATGATCGCCGCCTTGGAGGCGCAATAAAGTGTCACCAGTGCCTCGCCGCGACGGCCCGCCTGACTGGCCATATTGATGATCTTCCCGCCACGTCCGCGCTTAATCATGACATTGGAGACGGCCTTCATCATGAAGAGAGGCCCTTTTAAATTGATGCCCAGCACTCGCTCATAGCTGTCTTCGGTAAGTTCATTGATCGGCGCCATGTCGAAGATCGCGGCATTGTTAACCAGAATATCGATGCCGCCATACTCCGCGTCGATTTCCGCGACCACTTTGTCGATTGCGCCAAGATCGGTCACATCCAGTCGAACGGCGTGGGCCGAATCCCCTATGGCACGTGCGGCTTCCTCGGCCCGCTCGATATTGATATCGGCGATGATGACCTTCGCGCCTTCACGCGCATAGGCTTCGGCGAAGCCAAGCCCGATGCCGCGCGCCGCGCCGGTGATAAGGGCAACCTTGTCTTTCAGTCTCATGGGGAACTCCGGATGTAAGTCTACACTCAAAAGTGCGTTTCTATTCTGCCAGAAGCAATGGATGCCGCTCATAACGTTCCAGAGCTTTACCGTCCGGCATGAACAAATGTGCATCCGCCGGATCGAATCCAAGCTTCGCCGGCTGATGCGCACGGGCAACGCTGTTTCCCCCCGCTTCCGCAACGATCAAGCCGTTCGCGCCGTCGTGCTGCACGTAGAGATAGGTCTCGCCACCCAACCGCTCGACAACCATGATCTCACCGTCAAGAATGCCGTCGGCAGCAGGATGCAGATGTTCAGGGCGTATACCGAGAACCAGAGGCGCGGAGGCACTCACGCCATCGCTTTTCACTGGTACCTTGACAGAACGGCCATTGGCGAGTTCCACCGTCACGCCATCCGCATCCGTTGCACTTACTTTCACATCTATGAAATTCATGGTCGGCGAGCCGATGAAACCGGCAACGAACCGATTAACCGGATGATGATAAAGTTCCAGAGGCGACCCTACCTGCTCTACCCGCCCATCGCGCAGCACGACGATTTTGTGGGCCAGCGTCATCGCCTCCACCTGGTCGTGCGTAACATAGATCATAGTCGCATTCAGCCTGTCATGCAGGCGCGCAAGTTCGATGCGCATCTGCACCCGCAACGCCGCATCGAGGTTCGAAAGCGGTTCGTCGAACAGGAAAATCTTCGGCTCGCGGACCATCGCGCGCCCGATGGCGACACGCTGGCGCTGCCCACCTGAAAGCTGGCGCGGCTTGCGATCGAGAAGCTGGTCAAGTTGCAGCGTTTTCGCCACTTCCCCCACCTTGCGATCGCGTTCGGCCTTTGCCACGCCTGCCAGTTTGAGCGCGAAACCCATATTGTCGCGCACATTCATATGCGGATAAAGCGCATAGGTCTGGAATACCATGGCAAGGCCGCGCTCATCCGGCGGTGTGTCGTTAACACGCTCACCGTCTATGGAAAGATCCCCACTGGTAATTTCCTCAAGCCCCGCAATCATGCGCAGAAGCGTCGATTTTCCAGAACCGGACGGCCCCACGAAAACCACGAATTCGCGGTCCGCTATGTCGAGATCGACCCCTTTTATGACGTCAACAGGGCCGAAGGATTTGGTGGCGTTCTTCAGTGAAAGTGTGGCCATTTTATTTCCTTTATTTCACGGCGCCGAAGGTGAGACCGCGCACCAGTTGGCGCTGCGTGACCCATCCGAAGACGAGGATTGGCGCGATGGCGAGTGTCGAAGCCGCCGACAGCTTTGCCCAGAACAGACCTTCCGGAGAGGAAAAGGACGCAATGAAAGCGGTGAGCGGCCCGGCCTGCGAAGCTGTCAGGTTGAGGCTCCAGAACGCCTCATTCCAGCACAGGATGATGGAGAGAAGCGCGGTGGACGCGATGCCGGGAAGGCTGAGCGGTAAAAGCAGATAGCGTATCTGCTGGCTCACTTTCGCGCCGTCCATGCGGCTTGCCTCCAGAATTTCGCCTGGAACTTCCTTGAAGAAGGAATAGAGCATCCACACTACAATCGGCAGGTTGGACAGGGTGAAGATAATGATGAGGCCGGTGCGCGTATCGAGAAGCCCACTGTCACGCGACAGAAGATAGATCGGCACCAGAACCCCGACGGCCGGTAGCATCTTGGTGGACAGCATCCAAAGAAGCAGATCCTTTGTGCGCTTGCCCGGGAAAAACGCCGCCGCATAGGCCGCAGGCACAGCAACGATGAGCGAAAGTATCGTCGCACCAAGACTTTCCACTACGCTGTTCATCGCATAGCGAAAATAATCCGCGCGCTGGTTTACCACGGCAAAATTTTCAAGCGTCGGCTCGAAAAAGAGCTTCGGCGGCGCAACCGCGTCGATCTCCGTCTTGAAGGATGCAAGCAGCATCCAGAAAATCGGAAAGAACATTGCGAGCGCCACAATCCATCCGATGATGCCGGCGGAGACCGTGGCCCTGTCGATCTTGTGTTTTACAGCCATCGGTCAGCCTCCTAATTGTCCAGATTACGCGCAACGGTCCGGATCAGGAACGCGGCCACGATATTGGCGAGGATAATGGCAATGACGCCGGCAGCCGATGCGCCGCCGATATCCCACTGCAGCAGCGCCTTCAGATAGATGAAATAGGTGAGCGTCGTGGTAGCGATGCCCGGTCCGCCCGAGGTAGTAACGAGAATTTCCGCAAACACCGACAGCAGGAAAATTGTCTCGATCATGATGACGACGGAGATCGGACGCAACAGATGCGGCAGAACGATATAGAAGAACATGACGGGTCCCTTGGCCCCGTCGAGCCGCGCCGCTTCCATCTGCTCCCGGTCAAGCGACTGCATGGCAGTCATGAGAATGAGCGTTGCGAAAGGCACCCACTGCCAGGACACTATGATGATGACCGAAGCCATCGGGAACTGTGCGAACCAGTCAACGACCGGCAAGCCGAAACTTCGGGAAATGAAGGCAAAAAGCCCATTCACCGGATGCATCAGGAGGTTTTTCCAGATCAGCGCCGAAACCGTCGGCATGACGAAGAACGGCGCTATCACCAGCAATCGGGCAATGTTCTTGCCCCAGAAATCCTGATCGAAAATGACGGCGAAGAGAACGCCCACAACGACCGAGATGGCCAATACCGACATGACGAGTATCAGCGTCTTGACAATTGCCGACCACAGCGTCGGATCGGACAGTAAGAAGGAATAGTTCGAGAAACCGGCAAAACCGGTGATGAAAGGATTGATGAGATTATAGTACTGGAACGAGAACCAGATCGTCATCGCCAGCGGAACGATCATCCACAACAGAAGCAGGATGACCGCCGGAGCGAGCAGTGGTCCGGTGCGGACACTGCGCCGTGATCGGGCGGCGAAACGCGATTTCGTGCCTGTGGCCAATGCCTGATTTGCTGGCATAGCGAACCTTTCCTCCCCTTTCATCTGGCTAGCTGCAAGGAAACAAGCCTGCCGCCCTCAATGAAGAGGAAGGCGGCAGGTCTGCATTTGCTGCTATTTGATGTAACCGGCCTGCGTCATGATCTGCTCGACCTGACGCTGCGTGCCATCCAGCGCCGCGTCCACGCTTTGCTGACCGGCAACAGCCGATGAGATCGCCTGCCCAACGAGCGTGCCTATAGCCTGAAACTCTGGAATGGCCACGAACTGGATACCGGTATAGGGAACCGGATCCTTGGTCGGCTTGGTCGGATCTGCGGATTCGATCGCCTTCAGCACCGTGCCCGCGAAGGGGGCGGCCTTCTTGTATTCCTCATTGGCATAGGTTGACTGGCGCGTACCCGGAGGCACGGCAACCCAACCTTCAGACTTGCCGACGAGTTCGACATATTGTTTCGAAGTCGCCCACTTGAGGAACGATTTTGCAGCTTCCACCTTCTTGCTCGAAGCCGGAATCGCAAGATTCCATGACCAAGCCCATGAAGAACCGTTCGGCGTCACCTCCACGGGAGCCTTGGTGAAAGCAACCTTGTCGGCAACCTGGCTTTGCTTCGGGTCGTAAATGCGTCCAGCTGCCGACGTTGCATCAACCCACATCGCGCAATGACCAGTAGAGAACAAAGCCTGATTTTCGTTGAAGCCATTCGAGGTAATTCCGGGGGGGCCAGCTTCCTTCATCAGATCAACGTAAAAATTGATGGCCTTTTTCCATTCCGGCGAATTGATCTGCGGCTTCCAGTTTTCGTCGAACCAGCGCCCGCCGAACGTGTTCACCAGAGTACCGAGATAAGCCATATTTTCGCCCCAACCCGGCTTACCGCGCAGGCAGAGACCATATTGCTCCTTCGATTTGTCGGTGAGTTTGGTGGCAAACTCCTTGATCTCGGCATAGGTCGGCGCATCGGGCATCTTCAGTCCCGCGGCATCGAACAGGTCCTTGCGGTAAAGCGTGAACGAACTCTCGGCATAGAATGGCACTGCATAGAGCTTGCCGTCGACCGTGAGACCGGCGCGCACCGGTTTGATGAGATCGTCGTAACCGTAATCGTCACCAAGATCGTCAACCGGAAGAAGCCATCCGGCTTTGCCCCAGATCGGCGTTTCATAGCCCCCGATAGTCAAGATGTCGAACTGGCCGCTCTTGGTGGCAATGTCGGTGGTGACACGCTGCCGCAACACGTTTTCTTCAAGCACCACCCAGTTGATCTTGTTGCCGGTTTCCTTTTCCCATTCCGGCGACAGTTTTTGCATGATGATCATGTCACCATTATTGACCGTGGCGATGGTGAGCTCCTCGGCCCACGCAACTCCGGTCGTAAACGCGATACTCGCAGCAGAAGCTACCAGCCCCGCAACATACGATTTGGTCCGCATCTCGCCTCCTCCTTTACGAATGCATAGCAAAATTCTTACATATGTAAACTTTATGGCGCGAGCCATCGTGGCTTGTCAAGCGCAGTCTTCAATTTTGCGTTGCGAGGCAGGATAACTGTCTCATGGCTGTATTCCCAGATCAGCGCAGTGCGCCCTGTCTTTTCATCACAACTCGCAACACCGGCCGAACCAAGTCGCGAAATGATGATTCAGCACGTCAGAAATACAGACACCTCCGCCCTGCAATTTCAGTTTTTTGTTGTTTTAACATATTTGACTTTTCACTGCATCATTCCCGATGAACACATTTGTTTGCTTGACGTTCCGTACGGGCTTTGTCAGTTTGACTGCACTTCATCCGGACGGAAATGGATAGATGACGCCGGAGAAAAGCCTTGAAATCATTGACGAAGGGCAGCCATTGACAACCGGCGTCCAAGTCGATCTACGCGTCCCGACATAATTGAAGGCTTCAGCAGAACAGAGGTTGCGGCCATGAAAAGCCTGCGACAGCAGACGGACAGGACATAAAGACGTGCGCAAGACGATACGCACCATGGAGGAGTTTTCGGAACTGGTCGGACTATCCCGTCCTACGGTTTCGAAATATTTCAACGATCCATCATCTGTCCGCCCCCGGACCCGCGAACTCATTGAGGCTGCAGTCAAACAATCAGGGTTTCGCCCCAATCTTTTCGCGGTGAACCTAAATCGTCGGCGCACGACAATTCTTGGCATCATCATTCCAAACCAGCTAGACCATTTCTACATGGCCATGACACGGCGGCTGCAATCGCTCGCCGAGCAACGCGGTTTTCTTGCCGTCGTGCTATCGTCCGACGGCAAACCGGAGCTTGAAAAGCAAGCTATTGAAACCTTGCGCTCCTTCAATGTGGCTGGCGCGATCATCGCGCCCTTGGGCGAGCAGTCTCAGCATTCGATGCTGGCCCATCTCGCCGACGATATACCTATTGTCTACGTGGACTCTCCACTGAACAACACGTCTCCTTTTGTCGGTACCGACAATATCAGGTCCTTTCACCTGATCGTTGATTATCTGTGCCGCTCGGGCAGCGAACCATGTTATTTTTCCATGCCCATGGTCAACAACAACGCAATCAAGCGGCAGGAAGCCTATTGTCAGGCAATGGACAAGCTCGGGTTTGAACCGCGCATCGTGGACCTTGAGCCAAGCAGAAGCTGGGATTTTGAGCAATACGCCTTTGAACAGACGGCGCGAATCCTGCGTGAGAAGGGACGCTTGCCGTCCAGCACCGTTCTATGCTCCAACGACAGAATTGCCTTTGGCGTTACAGCGGCACTCTGGCAAGCGGGATTGAAAATCGGCAGGCTCAAGGATTGTGACGTGCGCGTCGCGGGACACGATAACAATCCGCTTTCCGAATATACCTGTCCGCCGCTTACCACCGTGGCGCAGGATTATAACGAGATCGGTCGGCTGGCGATCGAACTTCTCTTTCGAACGCTCGGCGAAACGACAGATGACCGGCTGGAACTGCCCGAAAACCAACGCATCTTGCTCAATGCGGAAATCAAGCTACGCATGAGCGCGTGACCCGGCGCCCCAAACGGGTCATCTGGAAGCTAAACCCACTTCCAAAGAAAATGGCGGATTGCTCCGCCATCTTTAAATTCCGTCCAGTTTGAGCGGATTGCAGCTCTAATTGAGGCCAAGCGTGCCGCGCAGTGTGGACAAATCTTCCGCCAGTGTCGTCACGGGGCCGGCAAGCGCCTTACGGTCGTCATCCGACAGCTTGTCATAGGATTCGTATCCCTCGCCCTTCTTGTACTTCGCGAGGATATCGTCGACAGTCTTGAAGTTGACTTCAACCTTTTTCACGAGATCGGAATTCTCCTTTTCGAGCAAAGGCTTGAAAAGTTCGACGATTTTCTGGGCACCGTCGACATTGGCCTTGAAATCCCAAAGGTCAGTATGGCTGTAGCGGTCCTCCTCACCGGAAATCTTGGTTGCAGCCACTTCTTCGAGCAGGGCCGCAGCACCACCGACCACTTTTTCGGGCGGGACAGTCAGGTCTTTTACGCGCTTTTGCAGTTCCAGCACATCGGCGTAGAGCCTGTCGGCAACCGAAGCCAGCCCGTCGGTCGTATTCTGGGCGAACAAGCCATACTCGATGCGATGGAAGCCCGTGAAATCTTCCGATTTCTCACCGTTCTCATGATCGTCGGCACGACTGTCGATGGAGGCATCGAGATCGGCAAAAAGTTCGGCAATCGGCTCGATCTTTTCATAGGATACGCGGGTTGACGGATAAAGCTCCCTGGCTTTTTCCAGTTCGCCTGCTTTGACCGCATCGGTGAAGGCCTTGGTATCCTTTACGAGAATATCAAGATTGTCCTGCACATAGATCTTGTAGTCAGCAATCGGCTGAACCAGGTCCAGCGGCGAAACTTCAGCTCTGGCGGCACCTAAGCTGAGCGCGAGAGCAACGGCACATGCCGATGCAAGCAATGGCAGACGATATTTCATGTTTAACCTCTCCACAGAAAGCGCATTCCGAGAAACGCGCACCAAGTCAAAATCCTGACATCACCGTCATCCGCGGGCACTCTGGGGACCACTCGCCACCAGCAATGCACGCGCATAATGATCCTTTTCATCCCGCACACCCGGCAGCGTGAAGAAGTAACCGCCGCCGATCGGCTTGAGATATTCTTCAAGCGGCTCGCCGTTCAGCCGGTTCTGGACAGTAATGAATCCCTTCTCCAGATCGGCCTGATAGGCGATGAAGAGAAGCCCCATGTCGAGTTGCCCCGATTTGCTGACGCCATTGGAATAGTTGAATGGCCGACGCAAAATGAGATGTTCCCTGGCGCTTGCATCGCGCGGATTAGCCAGGCGAATATGCGAATCCAGCGGGGTAACCTTCCCGTCGGCATCTTTCGCGTAATCAGGAACGTCGGTCTCGGTTTTGCCATCAAACGGAGCACCGCTATCCTTGCGCCTGCCGAAAATGGCTTCCTGCTCCTGCAACGGCGTGCGGTCCCAGCGCTCGACGAAATTCCGAATGATGCGCACGGCCATGTAGCTGCCGTTAAGCGCCCATTCCGGCTCTTCATTTGCTTCCGTCACCCAGACGACCTGCTGCATGAGTGCCTCGTCAGTCGAATCCGGATTGGCGGAGCCGTCCCGGAAGCCGAGGAAGTTCCGTGCGCTTTCCTTCGCCTTGGGAGAATGCGGCGGCTGCACCGGCACCGAGCCTTCCTGCTTCCAGCGGACCATCAGGAGGTCGGGCATGTTCTTCATGATGTCGCGCAGTGCGTGAATATTCGTGTCTGGCGTATTCGAACAGAACTGAACAACAAGATCGCCGTGGCAGATGTCCTTCTGCAGCGCGTCGTTCGGAAAGCCAGTCATGCGTTGCAGAAGTTTCGGCTTCATTGGCTTCAGCCCGAAACGATCATCGAATAGTGAGGCGCCGAGAGCCACTGTAATGGTGAGATTGTCGGGCGTGACGACAGGCCCGAGAATACCGGAATCGGATGGTGGGAATTTCGGATCGAGTTGCGGCGGTTCACCGCCCCTCATCAAAAATGCTGCGCGCTCGGTCAAAAGCTTGAACATGCGCTCCAGTTCTGCGCGATCACGCGCCAGGACGTCGAACGAAGCAACCAGACCTGCGGCCGGTCGCGGCGTGACAATGCCCGGCTGATATCTGCCGTAGAACGACCGGCTCTCATGCATTTTGCCGCTTTCAGGGGCGTTGGTCACGCTATCTGACGAGAGCGCCTGAGCCGACTGCGGCGCCAGAACACCCGCGACCGCGCCAGCGACGCCCGTCGCTCCCGCTCCAAGCAGCAAGGCCCTGCGCCCGGCTGAAACGGTCTCTCTGGATGAAGTATCTTTGTTGCTGAAAAATTTTCTGGTCATCATTCCACCCCTAACTGGTCGCGGAGTTTCGAAAACTGTGTGGCGAGCGCGGTCACACCATCTCTGATCTTTGCCTTTTCGTCCGAGGACAGCGTGTCATATGTTCGGTAGTGATTGCCCTCGGCATCGGTAGCGAGAAGCCTAGCGATGGAAGCTGCATCCCTGTCGACATTATCGAACGCCTTGGCGTCAGCTTTGACAACGACGGGACGCAGAACATCGGCGGTCTTTCCGGCACCATCGAGAAGCCCCGACAAAGCCTCCAGATCGGTATGGGCATAGCGGTCTTCGCCATTATCGCCTGCCACAGACGCAAAACGATTCAATGCGGATGCAGTACCGGCCATCATACGATCCGGCGAAATCCGCAAGCTGCGAATACGTTTCTTCAGGGCGCTCGCATCCTGCTCCAGTTTCCGCACTACGGGAGCGAGCCCATCGACCGACTTCTGCTCAAAAAGACCATATTCGATCCGATGCAAGCCGCCGAAAGCCGGATCCTGTTCACGCTTTTCAAAGTAATCAGCCCGCGCATTGATGGCCGTATCAAGATCGGAGAAGGCTTCGGAAACCGGAGCAATGCGTGCATAGGCAGCCCGCGCCGGGCCATATGCAGCCTGTGCGGCAGCGAGATCGCCACCCGCAACAGCCGTCGAGAGATCACCCACGACCTTCTGAAAAGCAACAACCTCCACGCCGAGATAAATCTGGTACTCGGCCAGCGCTCCGATGAATGCAGTCAGCGGCAACTTACCCTTTTCTGCTTCGCTTACGGCGGACGGCGTTACAGTAAGCTTGCCGCGCGGATTGGACAGGAGCCCACAGGTGATCTGGTATTCACCCGGCGCGAGCTTTGCCGTGATCATCTGCCTGAAACCGGGCGCGATATTCTCACGCTCTTCCAGCACCATCACGCCATCGAGAATTTCCCATTCTACCGTGCGGTCGGACTGATTGACGATCTCGAAAACCGAGCGCCCTGCCGGAACAGTGAGCTCATTCGGCTCGCAGTTCCTGGCGTTGATAGCCACCCGTATCTTGCCATCGGCATTTGCATGACGCGCCTTATCCGACACTCTCGATGCATAATAAAATGCAGCACCTGCCGCCAGAAGCAACAATACGGCCAGAGCCAGTCCAACCTGGACCAGATTGCGCGAAAACGGTTCTGCGGACTTCGAGTTGGTCATGAAAATCTCGTTTACTGAATACTTGTCTTGATCCGGGCGGCAGTCGTCGAGTTCCCCCCCGGCATCAAAAACAGGACGAGCGCGGGAATGAGGAACGCCAGATAGGCAACCACTTCGCTAATCGTCGGTGTGGCGATGTAGCCGAAAATTCCAGCCAGAATGGAACCGAGCGCACTATCGAGCGGAAGAACGCTGCTGGCATCGAAGGCGACTGCCTGAAAGCGGTTCCAGAGCCCGGCTTCGTGCAGCGCCATAACGGAATTGGCGAGGATACCGGCCGCGATTATCAGGATGAAAATACCAGTCCAGCGGAAGAAACGGCGAAGATTGAGCCTCAACCCGCCCTTGTATATGCCGTATCCGACTGCCGCTGCCAGCAACACACCAAGAAGCGCCCCGAGTGGCGCTGCCCCGCCTTCGCTCTGCTGAAAAGCGGCAAGCAGAAAGAACACCGACTCCAGCCCTTCCCGCGCCACCGCGAAAAAAACCATAAGGATCAGACCCAACCCCTGATAGGTCGATGTTTCAAAAGCCGCATCGATGGATTGATGCAGTTCCACCTTGATGGATCTTGCCGCCCTACGCATCCAGAACACCATAGAGGTCAGGACGACAACGGCGATCAGACCGATAATAGCTTCGAAGAGCTCCTGCGCTTTTTGCGGAAATTCCGCGCTGAGCAACTGCAAGATAGCGCCGACAGTCAATGACATTGCCAGCGCCAGAAGAATGCCTATCCACACGACGGGCATCCAGGCGCTGCGACCTGTCTGATGCAAATAGCTCGCAATGATGCCAACGATCAGGGCCGCTTCCACACCTTCGCGGAACATGATGAGAAAAGGTACGAGCATACAAACTTGTCCAATAACCGGGGAAACAGACCTGGCTCCTGGTCGTTTCCCTTCAAATTCGGCACAAAGCCTTCATCAATTGGTCATCTTTTATATCCGCGCTGCCTTCACTGCAAGTTAAATGAAGTTGACAATCGCAGGAATGTTTTAGAATTATTCTAATAATTTCATAGCATTAGTGTACCCGCTCATCGCCGCGTCGCACATCCGCCGTTATGAGCGAGCTATCAATTGGAAATGATTTAGTTTCTTTCTTCCTGAATACACCGAACTCTGTCTGGGGTTATACGGCTGAATTGACACATGAAAGGCGCCTCAGTTTTCTCGGCTTATGGATCGCGACGGGAAAATTCAAAATTTTCCGAAATGGTCAAAAATAAATGTGTTTTGGGGGTTGAAGAATAGGGCAAGCTGATCCATATCACAGTTACTTACCGCTGTGCCTCCTCCCATTGCGCGCGGTAAGTGTTCCCCTCTGGAGGTTTGCCCCAAGTGGCACCTTCATAACTTGGCCGGGCTTTTCAGTCCGGCTTTTTTTTGCCTGAAATCAGGTTCCCCTCCAGATCACAACCTCGTTCGCGCAAAGAAAAAGCGCCACGTTTCCGCAGCGCTTTCCATTCACATCATGTAGGCCGCTTATCAGCCATAGGCAGCAACTGGCGGGCAGGTGCAGATAAGGTTTCTGTCGCCACCGACATTGTCCACGCGGCTGACCGGTGGCCAATATTTCGCTGTCGGGTCGAAATCGCCATTGATGGCGCTTGCCGGGAAGACTGCTTCTTCACGCGTGTAAGGATGCGTCCAATCGCTGGCAAGCGTATCAGCAACCGTATGTGGCGCATTGGCCAGCGGATTGTCGTCGGCAGGCCAGACGCCATCGGCAACCTTCTTCGCCTCGCCCGCAATGGCCAGCATTGCATCGCAAAGACGATCGATTTCCGACTTCGGTTCGGACTCGGTCGGCTCGATCATCAAGGTACCGGCAACCGGCCACGACATGGTAGGCGCATGGAAGCCATAGTCGATCAGGCGCTTGGCCACATCGTCCACGGTGATGCCCGCACTGTCTTTCAGAACGCGCGTATCCACGATGCACTCATGCGCCACGCGCTCATGCGCGCCGGTGAACAGGATCGGATAGGCGTCCTTCAGGCGGTGCGCGATATAATTGGCATTGAGGATCGCTGCCTCAGTCGCCTGCTTCAGGCCAGCACCACCCATCATGCGGATATACATCCACGTAATGACCAGAATGGATGCGCTGCCGAACTCCGCTGCCGCAACGGCGTGTTTCGAACCTGCTTCCACATGCCCCGGAAGATAAGGCACCAGATGCTTGGCCACGCCGATCGGACCGACGCCCGGTCCGCCGCCGCCATGTGGAATGCAGAAGGTCTTGTGCAGGTTCATGTGGCAGACATCGGCGCCGATGTCGCACGGACGCGCAAGGCCAACCAGCGCATTGAGGTTCGCACCGTCGAAATAGACCTGACCGCCATTCTCATGCACGATTTCGCAGAAGGTCTTGATGCCTTCCTCGAACACGCCATAGGTGGACGGATAGGTAATCATGAAGGCGGCAAGATTATCGCGATGCTTCTCGGCCTTGGCCTTGAGATCGTCGAGATCGATGTCTCCATCCGGGCGGCAATTGACCACGACCACGCTCATGCCAGCCATCGAGGCGCTGGCCGGATTGGTGCCATGCGCGGAAGACGGGATGAGGCAGATGTTGCGATGTCCCTCGCCGCGTGCCTGATGATAATGGCGGATGGCCAGAAGACCGGCATATTCGCCCTGGCTACCGGCATTTGGCTGCAAAGACACGCCCGCAAAACCGGTGACTTCGCAAAGCCAGCCCGCCAGATCCGAGGTCATCTTCGCATAGCCCTGCACCTGTTCTGAAGGTGCGAAGGGATGCAGATTGGCAACCGTGTTCCAGCTCACCGGCATCATTTCAGCAGCCGCATTCAGCTTCATCGTGCAGGAGCCAAGCGGGATCATCGCGCGATCAAGCGCCAGATCCTTGTCGGCCAGACGACGCAGGAAGCGCATCATCTCGGTTTCGGAACGGTGGCTATGGAAGACTTCCTGCGTCAGAAAACCTTCGCCGCGCCCCTTTCCGGGAACGAGAAGCTTGTCGCCATCCACCGGCTTTGCGCCAAACAGAACGGCCAATGCCGCCAGATCGTCTTCCGTGGAGGTTTCGTCAAAATTGACGCCAACCGTATCCGCATCGATGATGCGGATCAGGCGACCGCCCTTGTCGGCTTCCGCAGCGATTTTCGCGGCCTTGCCTGCAACCTTAATCGTGACCGTATCAAACAGGCTTTCACCTGCAAATTCGATCCCGGCAGCTTTCAGACCAGCGGCAAAACGGGCGGCAAGCGTGGCAATACGCGTGGCAATCGCCTGCAAGCCGGAAGGTCCATGCCAGATCGCGTAAGCCACAGCCATATTGGCCAAAAGCGCCTGCGCGGTGCAGATATTCGAGGTCGCCTTGTCGCGGCGGATATGCTGCTCGCGTGTCTGGAGCGCTAAGCGATAGGCGGCACGGCCATGCGCATCCAGCGACTGACCGATGATGCGGCCCGGAATGATACGGGTTAGCGGTTCGGAAACGGCAAGATAAGCGGCATGCGGGCCACCAAAGCCCATCGGCACGCCATAGCGCTGCATGGAGCCAACGGCCATATCTGCGCCCCATTTCGCAGGCGCTTCCATGACAGTCAACGCCAGCGGATCGGCAACGGCGATCACCAGAGCGCCCTTGGCCTTGGCATCGGCGATGACCTTGGCAAAGTCGCCATAGACGCCGCGCGTATCCGGCCACGGCACAATGATTGCCGCCGTGGCGTCATCGACATCGCTACCGGTTTCAATCTGCCAGCCCTGCGGTTCGGCGCGGGTGTTGATCACATCGACCGTCTGTGGATGCAGATCGCCTGCCAGCAGCACGCGGCTGCGCTTGTCGCGGTGATGGCGAACGGCAACACCGATGGCTTCGGCCACGGCGGTCGCTTCATCAAGCAGCGAAGCGCAGGCAACCGGCAAGCCGGTCAGTTCAGCCACGAGGGTCTGGAAATGGAACAGAAGTTCCAGACGACCCTGACTGATTTCCGACTGATACGGCGTATAGGCCGTGTACCATGCCGGATTTTCAAACATATTGCGCTGGATAACCGGCGGCACATGCGTGCCGTGATAGCCCGCGCCGATGAAGCTCTTCTTCACCACATTGCGGCCCATGATCTCGCCAAGCTCGGCAAGGGCTTCTGCCTCGCCAAGCGGAGCGGGCAGATCAAGCGCGCGGTTGAGCCGGATCGAGGCCGGGACTGCCTGAGTGATAAGAGTTTCCATGGACGGAAGACCGAGCGCGGCCAGCATGGCGCGCTCGTCTTCCAGCCTTGGCCCGATATGACGGGTAACAAAAGGAAGAGCAGTCATTTCTTATCCTACCAGCTTGTCGTAACCAGCCTTGTCGAGAAGACCGGCAAGCTGACCCTCGTCGGAAAGCTTCAGCTTGAACAGCCAGCCAGCGCCTTCGGCGGCCTGATTGACCAGCGACGGATCGGAAGCGGTGGCGTCATTGACTTCAACCACTTCGCCATCAATCGGCGCATAGACGTCGGAAGCGGCCTTGACCGACTCCACAACCACGACGCCCTCGCCCTTGGAAACGGTGCGACCTACTTCTGGCAGCTCGACGAAAACGAGATCGCCCAACTGTTCCTGCGCGTGGATGGTGATGCCGACGGTGGCGACGCCACCTTCGACGCTGATCCATTCATGATCTTCGGTGAACAGGATATTGGCCATGGAAATCATCCTTTGCGATAGCGATGCGGTGTGAAGGGAAGTGCTGAGACGTCAACGGGAACCTTGTTGCCGCGAATCTCTGCGAAAATACGGGTGCCGGGGATAGCGAGGCTTGCCTCGACATAGCCCATGGCGACCGGGAAACCGGCAGATGGACCAAAACCACCCGAAGTGACGGTGCCGACCTGACGGCCGCTTTCATCGAAAAGATCGCCACCGCGCACCGGCTGGCGACCTTCCGGCTTCAGGCCGACGCGCTTTGCAGCCGCACCCTTGGCGAGAGCGTCCAGCACGGCCTTGGCGCCATTGAAGGCTGCCTTTTCGCGCACCGATTTGGTGATTGCCCATGTCAGACCTGCCGAAACCGGATCGGTTTCCGGCGTGATGTCATTACCATGCAGGCAAAGGCCGGCCTCAAGGCGCAGACTATCGCGCGCGGCAAGGCCAATCCATTCGACGCGCTCGTCAGCAAGCAGCTTTGCCGCCAGTTCGCGAGCCTCATCGGCAGGCAGGCCGACTTCAAAACCGTCTTCGCCGGTATAGCCCGAACGGGTCATGAACCAACCGGCTTTCGGCTCAAAGCCGCTCATGAAGGAGAGTTCCGCAGCCGCAGGCAAACCGGCATCCTTGATGACGGCTTCAGCTTCCGGGCCCTGAATGGCCAGAAATACGCGGTCGAGCGGATCGACTTTAACTTTCCTGCCCTCGGCAGCTTCATAAAGATGCTCGACATCGGCATCCGCATTGCCCGCATTGGCGACAACCATGAAACGGTCTTCGCCAAGCCGCGTGACGATCAGGTCGTCAAGAATGCCGCCCTTATCATTGAGGAAGAAGGTATATTTCGACTGTCCCGTTTTGAGAGAAGCGGGATCGAGCGGGCACGTGGTCGCCAGCATGTCGGCTGCTTCTGCGCCCGAAACTTCGATCAGCTTCATGTGGGAAATGTCGAAAAGGCCCACATGGTCACGCGTATGAAGATGTTCCTTCATCACGCCCAGCGGATAGGTGATCGGCATGTTCCAGCCGGCAAAGCCGCCGAAACGCGCGCCAGCCTGTTCATGCATGTCCTGCAAAGGCAGGGTCTTCAAATGTGCGGTATCGCCCATAACAACTCCAGAGTCGCACGTATGCCCCCGCAAAATGCGGTTGCTTCGCGCCCCTCTGTCTCAGGCCTGAGAGACTCGCATAGCCGTTAAGCTATACTTACACCTTCGGCGCAGGGTTTCCCCCGACTTTCCAGAGTCGCCTTATCCATCTGCGGTTCCTTGTACCTGAGAGATTTCGGGCGATTTCCCCTTCGGCGGCCTTAACGGCTCTCTCCCGCAGACAGACAGTGCAAAAACGCTCACGCAACGCGACGCTTCTGCACCCGACGCAACTCCCTTAACTCAATCCGGCCCGAGAGTCATGCGGAATTGTTGCCTCAAACCGACGATTCCGCGGACTTATGCGACAAAATCAAACCCCATAGCGGTCGAACTTATATTCTTCTGTCGATGTGTGTCCTTACATGAACAAAAGACCGCCTTTCGGCGTATCCGTTCCAGGAACGAGCGTACGCTATGTCGTTCTTGCAAAAGAGATTCGCCGGAACACCGATTTTAAAGAGTGCTTAACCGATCAGCCGCTGAAACTGCCTGAATTGAGGCCATTTCCCCACTCGGACAGAGGATTATGATCGCATCATGACCGAGCAGCGAAAAAGGCGTGAAACTGACAGGCTTTAACGCATTGCAGCTATGCAAATCTGTCTCTCCAATTCGAAATGCTTACGACCTATATGCCGTTTGCAACAAAGAGATAAGATTTACTAGGTGAGAGAAATGAACCTGATCCGCTCGTACAACAACTGGCGCCGTTACCGCAACACCGTGAACGAACTGAGCCGCCTGAGCCCACGCGAACTGAACGACCTCGGAATTCTGCCTTCGGAAATCCCGTTCGTCGCACGCAAGGCCGCCGCTCGCTAATAGCGCCTCCGGAAGGCATCGGCCTTCTTCAAGGATCGTGAGCCTCATAAACCGCGCGGTCCCACAGTTTTCGGAATATCACCGAGGTGTTTTCTCCTCCTCCCATTTCCTCGGTGATTCAAGGCCGGATATCCTCCTCCCAGTCCGGTCTTCCCCATAAACACCCGTCGCTTCCTCCCGCGACGGGTGTTTTCGTGTGGGAACTACCGCGCCGCGATCACCTTGATACCCTGGCTATTGGCCGCAAAAGGCACCGCCATGTCCCGCGGTCGCAGACGTTTCATAACAGTTAGCGTCAATCCTCAGTATTTAGGCGCAGTCGCGATCAATTCTTTAAGACGCGGCGCCCCCGCCGCAATATCCTCTTCGCTTGGGCTGATGTTTGCTGCAAGCAGACGTCGGGCGATCATATGGTCCGCCGGACGGTTAATGGAATCGACCGCCACCAGCCTGTCACCCTTGAAATGGAAAACCGAGAAAGCATTGCCGTCCGGATTGCCCGAAAGGATATGTCGGTCCGCATCGAAGGAAATACCGGCAGTCTGAAGCTTCATATCGCCCTGATCGGACCAGAACCAGGCGACCTCCTGATAAGGGGCGCCCCGCCCGACGATGGTGCGCGCCACATGTTTTGCCTGATCGGTAGCGTTCTGCACCGATTCCAGTCGCACGCGACAACCGGCATGAAAGTGATCGTAGCTCACGCAATCGCCAATGGCATAGACGCGATCAGCGGATGTTCTCAAACACTCGTCAACGACGATGCCGTTATCGACCTCAAGCCCGGCTTGCATCGCAAGTTCCACATTCGGCACGGCCCCCGTACCAATCACCACCATATCGGCAGGAAATGCGGTTCCATCCGTCGTCTTCACACTCGCTACGCGACCGTTTTCACCTTCAATGGCGCGCACGCCGAGCCCCGTCAGAAGCGTAATACCGACAGCGCGGCTGCGGCTCTCTACATGGCTGGAAATATGCGTCGCGACCGAGCGGCCCAGAACGCGCGGGGCTGCCTCGATCAGAACCGTCTTCTTGCCAAGCGCGATAGCGCTATGTGCCATTTCAAGACCGATGAAGCCTCCCCCGACAATCACGACATCCTGCACGTCCGGCATCAGGGTGGCGATACGACGCGCATCTTCCATGCGTCTCAGCGTGACGACGCCTTCAAGTCCGATGCCCGGCAGGTCGGGGATACGCGCCCGCGCGCCCGTCGCGAAGATCAAGTCCGACCATCGCAGCACACGACCGTCATCCAGCGTCACCGTGCGGTCGGCAATCGAAACCGCATCCACACGGGTACCAAAAAGCAACTCGATATTGCTGTCGCGATAGCTCGCTTCTGGACGCAGGACCAGGCCGCCCGCTTCCGGCGCCTTGAGATAAGACTTGGAGAGCGGGGGCTTATGATAGGGGATATCCGTCTCATCGTTGATAAGAACGATTTCGCCTGCATAGCCTTCCTGGCGAAGGCTGATCGCGGCCTGCGAACCGGCGTGACCGGCCCCGATGATAATGCATCTGTTGTCCATAGGACCTCCGAAATTTCCGCACATCATAAACGCGTCGCTGCCCGCCGCGTGGCCTATCGGTCACGGATTCACATCTTAATTGCATGCAATTCTGATATTTTTAAATTTAGTTGGACCGATCGGTCAGATTGTCCCTTCTCTTTCAGACACATATCTGGGCTGTCACGCAGCACTATGTCGACTTCGAAGCGCAAGTCCGCAGCATGATGGAACTGAACAAGGACGAACCGTTCGATCTGGATCGGATCGAAAGAAAGTTTCAGCGCTGTTTTTGCCCGCCTGCGGGCTGGAATAATCAGCGCAGCCCTTCAAGCTCCGCGATACGCGCAGCACTATCTTTTTCGAGCATACGCGTCATTTCGCGAATGATCGTTTCCGCGAGCACGAAAAGCGCTGCCGACGAATCCCACGCAGATGGTACAGTGGTACGTCCGGCGAGCACATGACGCGCAACACGGGCAATGGGCGACAGCCACTGATCTGTGACGAGAACCACTTCCACACCCCGCGCCCGCGCTTTCTCTGCCAACATCAAAAGACTGTCCTGATAGCGGCGAATGTCGAAGACGACGAGCACGTCGCGCTTGCCCATGTCCAGAAGACGGTCGCGCCAGGCGCTTTCCTGACCGCCGAGATGAAACACGTGCGGACGAATGACCGTCATATGCGCCGCCATATATTGCGCGATTGAATCGGTAAAACGCCCGCCGATGAGATAAACGTCTCCCTTCGCATTGCCGAGGGCTGCTACGACCTGCTGCAATTGCTTTTCGCCCAGATGACGGAAGCTTTCCCGTATATTTTCCATCGTGTGTTCAACCGCTGGATAGACCGCTTCCGTGCCTGCTCCCGGCTGTTCGTTGCGATTGTGCGGCGACTGAAGCTGCGCCGCCAGTTCGTCCTGCAGACGGGCCTGAAAATCCGGGTAATTCAGGAAGCCGAGGCGATTGACGAAGCGCAGGATCGTAGGCGAACTGACTCCAGCCTGCACTGAAAACTCCGCCACCGTCTTCAGACCCAACATCGGATAATTAACGATCAGCGTCTGTGCCGCCCTTCGCTCACCCGCGGGCATCGTATCGATCCGCTCATTGATCAGTTCTGCAACGCTTGCGTTCACCGATGCTGTTTTTTCCATTCAATGGCTCTTTTTGAATTCAGGCGAATTTGCGTTTGACAAATAATCATAGGGCGTATCAAATAATCCGCAATAGCGCATAAACCGAAAAAACGTAACATAAGTTACAGCGCGGGGAACGAACAGAATGACGAACGAGCGAGCATGTCGCACAGCTTCGTGCGAACCTGTTTCTGTTTTCAATGCGGATGGGATGAGTCCTTATCTGCTCGTTTGCGAGCACGCATCCAATTTTATCCCCGAGCGTTTTAATGCATTGGGCCTCGGTGTCGAAGCATTGAAGGCGCATATCGCCTGGGATCCAGGTGCAATCGACGTCGCACGACACCTTGCATTGTCGCTCGGTGCACCGCTGGTCGAAAGCGGTCTTTCGCGGCTGTTAATCGACTGCAACCGCCCGCTTGATGCACCCGATCTCATTCCCGAGATCAGCGAGACCACTATCGTTCCGGGAAATCATAATCTGACGACAACGGAACGCACGGCGCGGATCGATCTTTCGCATCGTCCTTTTCATACACGCGTCGAAGAGATCATCGCGGCTCGCGCTGCACGCGGTCTGCCCTCATGGGTCGTGACGATCCACTCTTTCACGCCCGTTTATCGCGGCGTAGCCCGCCCCTGGCAAATCGGCATCATCCATGACGAGGATGACCGGATTGCAAATCCTCTGATTGCTGAGCTGCAAAGGGACGCAAATCTCAATGTCGGCCTTAATGAGCCCTATTCGCCGGCAGACCGCGTCTATTACACGCTGGAACGACACGCCCGCCCGCGAAACGCACCATGTGTAATGGTGGAGATCCGTAATGACGAAATCGCCAGTTCCCAGACACAGATCGCTTGGGCGGAAAGGCTTGCAAACATATTGAAGCATGTCGCGCAAACACTCGCGAACACGGAACAGAAAGCCTGAAGGAGCCGGAAAATGCCGAAACCGATCAGACTATTCGTCAAGTATGTTGATGCACTGAATTATTATGTCGGCCGTTTCGCGATGTATCTCTTCTTCGTGCTTGGCGCCGGTCTGCTCTATTCGACGTTTTCGCGCGTGATCCTGGGCGCGCCGGTCAATTGGGTACTGGAAATGTCGCAGTTTCTGCTCTCGGCCTATTATCTGCTGGGTGGGGCCTACGCAATGCAGCAGGGCGCGCATGTGCGCATGGATCTGTTCTTCGACCGTCTCCCTCCGCGCCGGAAGATGATCACCGATATGATCACGATCCTTTTCATCATCTTCTACCTAGGTGTGATGGTTGCTGGCGGCATCTCCTCAACCGGGTATGCCCTCACCTACGGCCAGAAGAATTACACAGCCTGGGCGCCACTCCTCTGGCCAATCAAACTCATAATGACCCTCGGCATTTTTCTCCTGCTGCTGCAATGTGTCTCGAATTTCCTCAAGGACTGGGCATCGTTACGCGGAAAACCGATCGATACGATAGCGGGACCGGCGATTGAGGAGGGACACCACATATGAGTTCGGAACTCATCACCCTCTTCATGTTCGCCACCATGATGGTATTGCTCATGACTGGGCAGCGTGTCTTTGGCGTCATCGGCTTTGTCGGCTCGCTTGCGGCTATTCTTTTGTGGGGCAAAGGCTCTTTCGAGATGCCCTACAATGCCACCTTCGCGGTGCTGAACTGGTATCCGCTCATTACTGTGCCGTTCTTCGTCTTCATGGGCTACATGCTGTCGGAATCCGGCATCGCCAGCAATCTCTACCGCATGTTTCACGTCTGGTTCGGCGGCATTCGCGGGGGGCTGGCGCTTGGGACCATCGGCCTGATGGTGCTCATCTCATGCATGAACGGGCTGAGCGTCGCGGGCATGGCTATCGGCGCCACCGTTGCCCTGCCGGAACTCCTGAAGCGGGGCTACAGCAAGGTCATGGTAACAGGCGTCATTCAGGCGGGCAGTTCGCTCGGCATCCTGATCCCGCCCAGCGTGGTACTGGTTCTCTACGCCATGATCGCCCGCCAGCCGGTATTGCAGCTCTGGCTGGCAGGCATTGGCCCCGGTCTTCTGATGGCCGCACTCTTTGCCATTTATATCTATATTCGCTGCCGTATGCGCCCGGAACTCGGACCCGCGCTGCCGCAGGAGGAACTGGACAGCATTACCTGGCATGACCGCCTTGTCGCGCTACGCGCAGGTATCCTGCCGCTTGTAGTGTTCGGCTTGATGATGGGACTGTTTCTGACCGGTGTCACAAGTCTCGTGGAAAGCTCCGCCGTCGGTGCGCTCCTAGCGACCCTGGCCGCCCTTTTCACAGGAAGGCTATCAAAACAGGTCTGGGAAACATCGACACGCAACAGCCTCACAGTCACCTGCATGTTCCTCTGGATCATTCTGGCTGCGCTGTGCTTTTCGTCCGTCTATGACGGTCTTGGAGCGGTCAAGGCGATCGAAAACATCCTGCTTGGCACGTTCGACCTGTCTCCGTGGTCAATCCTGATATTGATGTTGCTCTCTTTCATCGTGCTTGGAATGTTCCTCGACGATACGGCCATGCTGGTCATAGTCGCACCGCTATATATTCCGCTGGTGAAGAGCCTTGGTTTCAACGCGATCTGGTTCGGCATCCTCTACACCATCACCTGCCAGCTCGCATATATAACGCCGCCCTTCGGCTATAACCTCTTCATGATGCGGGCACTTGCGCCCAAAGACATCACGATGTTCGATATCTATCGCTCCATTATACCTTTCTTCTTTCTCATGGTGCTGACCATCATCATATTGATGATCTTTCCCCAGATCGCGATGTGGCTGCCCAACTGGTACACTGGGCGATGACGGAACTTGCAGTTGACTGCGCATAAACCGGTGACAAGAGCCAGACACGGCCGGGCCGGAACAAATAAAGGGTGAACTCAAACAAGAGTGGGAGAATGAGCATGAGTGAGAATAGCAAGCTTAACAAACGCGATTTTCTCAAGAAAGCCGGACTGACGACAGTTGGCGCGCTTGGCGCCAGCACGCTCGCGACGCCTTATGTCAGAGCACAAAGTCCGATCAAATGGCGTCTACAGACCTATGCTGGTCCGGCACTTGCCGAGCATGTCATCAAGCCATCTATCGACGCTTTCAACAAAGCCGCCAATGGCGACATGGTCATCGAGCTTTATACGTCCGACCAGCTCGTGCCACAGGGCGAACTTTTCCGTGCCGTGCAGGCCGGAACCATCGACGCCGCGCAAAGCGACGACGACTCCATGGCCTCGCCGGTGGACGTGGCTGTCTTCGGAGCCTATTTTCCCTTCGCGTCGCGCTACAGCCTGGACGTGCCGGCGTTGTTCAACTGGTATGGGCTGAACGAAATATGGGAGGAAGCCTATAAGGAAATCCCGGGCGTCACATGGCTCAGCGCCGGATCGTGGGACCCATGTAATTTCGTGACCACGAAACCGATCCGCAGCGTGAAGGATCTACAGGGCCTGCGCGTCTTCACCTTCCCGACCGGCGGTCGCTTCCTGACCAAGTTCGGCGTCGTCCCTGTGACGCTGCCCTGGGAAGACATTGAAGTCGCCATCCAGACCGGCGAGCTTGACGGCGTTGCCTGGTGCGGTGCGACCGAAGCCTATACGGTCGGTTGGGCAGACATCAACAAATACTACCTCACCAACAATATCAACGGTGCCTGGGCCGGTTCCTATTTTGCCAATACGGAGAAATGGGAAGCTGTCCCCGATCATCTGAAAACCCTGTTCAAGCTGGCCATGGATTCCTCGCATTACTATCGCCAGCACTGGTACTGGTGGGGCGAGGCGCATTACCGCACGACTGGCGGCAAGCTGGAACTGACCACCATCCCCGAATCCGAATGGAAGCAGATCGAAGAAGCGGCCGAACAGTTCTGGGACGAAATCGCCACCAAGAGCGAGCGGAACGCCAAAGTGGTCGAAATTCTCAAAAAGTACCAGAAGACCATGCGCGATGCCGGCGCACCTTATCGTTATACCTGACTTGTGCCTGACAATGGAGGTATCGCGCATTCGCGCGGTACCTCTCACTTCATCCCGTGAGGAGCAAAGCATTCAATGGCCGGACAATTAACATTCGATGCATTAAAGAAGGCGGTCGCGGAAGGCGAAATAGACACCGTTCTCGCATGTTTCGTGGACATGCAGGGACGCCTGATCGGCAAACGCTTCTACGGACAGTTTTTCGTGGAGTCCGGTTACGACGAGACCCACGGCTGCAATTATCTTCTCGCCGACGACATCGATATGGAGCCGGTTCCGGGCTATGAAGCGGCGGGCTGGGACAAGGGCTATGGCGATTTTGTCATCAAGCCGGACCTTTCTACCCTGCGTCTCGCCCCGTGGCTGGAAAAGACAGCCCTTGTCCTTTGCGATGTGCTTGGTCATCACGATCATCTCGACCTGACACACTCGCCGCGCGCAATCCTGAAAAAGCAGATCGCGCGCCTGCATGAGCGCGGCTATCGCGCTTATTTCGCCTCCGAACTCGAATTCTACCTCTTTGACGAGACCTACAAGACCGCTCGCGCCAAACGCTGGCAGGACATGGAAACGGCATCGCCCTATGTACAGGATTACGTCATCCATCTGACGACCAAGGAAGAGCCAGTCCTGCGCGCCATGCGCAATCAGCTTGCCGCGGCGGGCATTCCGGTTGAAAACTCCAAGGGCGAATGGGGGCCGGGACAGGAAGAGCTGAACGTACGTTATGCCGAAGCTCTCGAAATGGCCGACCGCCATGTCGTCATGAAGAATGCAATGAAGGAAATTGCCGAAGCGCACGGCAAGTGCATCACCTTCATGGCGAAACATGACTACTGCAAGGCCGGCAGTTCCAGCCATGTGCACAATTCGATCTGGAGCGCGGATGGCAAGGAGCCGCTGTTCTTCGATCCGAAAGCGCCGTACACGATGACGCCGCTGATGCGCTCATGGGTGGCGGGCCAGCTTAAATATGCGGCCGACTACACCTATTTCCTCGCGCCTTACATCAACTCCTACAAACGCTTCCAGGCAGGCACATTCGCGCCCACCAAGATCATGTGGAGCCAGGACAACCGCACGGCAGGCTTCCGCCTTTGCGGTGAAGGCACGAAAGGCATCCGCATCGAATGCCGTATCGGCGGTGCGGATCTCAATCCCTATCTCGCCTTCGCCGCGCTGATCGCGTCCGGACTGAAGGGGATAGACGAGCAGTTGGAACTGGAAGAACCTTTCGTCGGAGATGCCTATAGTGCCGTGAAGCTCAAGGAAATTCCCTACACGCTGCGAGAGGCAGCGCAATCTCTCAGGAATTCCGATTTCCTGAAGGAGGCATTCGGCGAGGCGGTGATCAGTCACTATGTCCATACCGCCCATTGGGAACAGATCGAATATGATCGGCGCGTAACCGATTGGGAGCTGCATCGCGGTTTCGAACGCTACTAACCGCAGCACAATCCGTAAGAAATGACGAAATGACAGGTTTCAGAGGAAATTACCGATGAGCGGCGCGGCCAAGATCATCTCTCCGATAGACGGTTCGGTTTATGCCGAGCGTTCCTTTTTAAACGAGGCAGCAATCGCCTCGACCGTTGCAACCGCACGAGAAGCCCAATCAGACTGGGCGCGGCTGAACATTGCCGAACGCACACGCTATTGCCGTGCGGCGCTTGATGCACTGACAGCAATGCAGGACGAAATCGTGCCTGAAATTGCCTGGCAAATGGGACGTCCGGTTCGCTATGGCGGTGAAAACGGTGGCGTACAGGAACGCGGCCAATATATGATCGACATCGCCGAAGAGGCACTCAAACCTTATGTTCCTGCGCAGAAGGACGGCTTTCGCCGCTATGTGAAACATCTCCCGCTAGGCGTGGTGATGGTGATCGCACCATGGAATTATCCCTATCTCACTGCCGTCAACACGATCATTCCGGCCCTGATGGCGGGCAATAGCGTCATCCTGAAACATGCAACGCAGACGCTTCTGGCAGGCGAACGCTTTGCTAAAGCGTTCGAGAAAGCCGGACTGCCGAAGGGTGTTTTCCAGAATGTCGTTCTGGATCATGCCTCCACGGAAAAACTGCTCGCCTCCGGTACGATAGACCATGTGAACTTCACCGGCTCGGTCGGTGGCGGACGCGCCATCGAAAAGGCCGCTGCCGGAACCTTCATGACGCTGGGGCTGGAACTGGGCGGCAAGGACCCGGCCTATGTCTTGCCTGATGTCAATCTGGATCATGCCGTCGCCAATCTGGTGGACGGCGCCTTCTTCAATTCTGGCCAGTGCTGCTGCGGTATTGAACGCATCTACGTCCACGAAGCCGTTTATGACCGCTTCGTCGACGGTTTCATCGAACTTACAAGGCAATATGTCGTCGGCAATCCGCTGGATAACTCGACCACGCTCGGGCCGATGGCGCAGGCCCGTTTTGCCGATCTGATCCGCGAACAGAAGGCGGAAGCCCTGCGCAAGGGTGCGAAAGCGCATGTAAATATGAAGGTCGATCAAGATATAGCCGGTTCGCCCTACATCGCGCCGGAAGTGCTCACCGATGTCGACCACCAGATGAGCGTCATGCGCGAAGAGAGCTTCGGCCCCATTGTCGGCATCATGAGGGTACGTAACGATGAAGAGGCGCTGGCGCTGATGAATGACAGTATTTACGGCCTTACTGCCTCGCTCTGGACCGCCGATACAGATCATGCCGCCGCACTTGGCGACCGTATCGAAACGGGCACGGTGTTCATGAACCGTTGCGACTATCTCGACCCCGCGCTCGTCTGGACCGGTGTCAAGGAAACCGGTAAGGGCGCGGCCCTTTCCCCTATCGGCTATGGCAACCTCACGCGACCGAAATCCTTCCACCTACGTGAAAAAATCTGATCCGCGCTGCATTTCTGGAAAGCAATAGACATGACTACTTTGACTGCCAAATGGAATTTCCCCACCACGGTCCTGTTCGGACCCGGCCGTATCAAGGAACTGCCTGCTGTTCTCAAAGCCGCAGGCATTCAGAATCCGCTCTTCGTGACTGACCCCGGTCTGGCAAAGCTTCCCGTTGTCGCCTCCACGCTTGCAATCTTGAATGAAGCAGGCGTCAAGTACGCGGTCTTTTCCGATGTGAAGCCCAATCCCGTAGAGAGCAACCTTTATGCCGGCGTCAAGGTATTCAAGGATGGCGGTCATGACGGTGTCATCGCCTTCGGCGGCGGTTCGGCGCTAGACCTCGGCAAGCTGATTGCCTTTCAGGCAGGGCAGACACGTCCCATATGGGATTTCGAGGACATCGGCGACTGGTGGACCCGCGCGGACAGCGCCGCCATTGCACCGATCATCGCCGTTCCAACCACGGCGGGGACCGGCTCGGAAGTCGGTCGCGCAGGGGTTCTGACCAATGAAACGACGCACACCAAGAAGGTCATCTTTCACCCGAAAATGCTGCCTGTCACGGTCATCGCCGATCCAGAACTTTCAACCGGCATGCCGCCTTTCATCACTGCGGGCACGGGCATGGATGCGCTGGCGCATTGTCTCGAAGCCTATTGCGCGCCCGGCTTTCATCCTATGGCCGACGGCATCGCCGTGGAAGGCATCCGTCTCGTCTTCGAAAACCTGCCCAAAGCCTATGCCGATGGACAGAATATCGAAGCGCGCGCCAACATGATGGCTGCGGCAGCGATGGGCGCAACCGCCTTTCAAAAAGGCCTTGGCGCGATCCATTCCCTTTCCCATCCGATCGGCGCTCTTTACGACACCCATCACGGCATGACCAATGCGGTCTTCATGCCTTATGTGCTACACCAGAACCGCGTTGCAATCGAAAGGCGGATCGAGCGGCTTGCCGATTATCTCGGCATAAAGGGTGGGTTCAACGGATTCGTGGAAGCGGTGATGAAACTACGCGCCGAACTCGGTGTTCCCGACACACTGCCTGAGTTCATCAAGGGGCTTGATATGGACGACACCCGCAAGGAACTGATTGCCGAAATGGCAATCATTGATCCAACAGCAGGAGGAAATCCGGTTGAATTGACAAAAGAACGCGCCTTGAAGTTGCTAAACGCTGCAATCGAAGGTAAGGTCTGATATATAACATTCAACCTAGCACAGGTAAGCATCGTACCACCGCTGGCGGGGGCGATGCATCGGGGAACGGGTTCTTGGGGAGGAGCCCGTTCCCTTTCTTTTTTGACATTCCTTTTCACAACACCGCCGAACTTGTTCGACAATCCCAAAAATGCGGGAACAAATCGATATTTCAATCGTTTATCTTGATCGTTTCGGACGGAGGATTGAACGTGAACATCTTCAAGCAAACTTGCGCCGGCGCGCTAGCGGTGATCTTTGGGGCTACGTCCGTAGCGCCGACAATGGCGGCTCCTATGAATCTGGAGCGCCCCATGATCAATCAAAACGTGGAACAGATACGCGACAACCGTCGTCCCCCACGTCATTATCGCGGGCATCGACCAAACCGATCCGGTTACTGGAACGGCCATCGCGGCTACCGGCACTATCGCCGTGGCTATCGTCGCCATAACGACGGCTGGTGGTATCCCCTTGCCGCTTTCGGCGCGGGCGCCATCATTGGTGGCGCTATCAGCCAACCGCGCCCGATCTATCGCGCGCCACGAATGTCGAACGCGCATGTACGCTGGTGCTATAACCGCTACAGATCTTATCGCGCTTCGGATAATACGTTCCAGCCCTATAACGGGCCGCGAAGGCAGTGCTACTCGCCATATTACCGCTAAGAAAAAAGCGCCCTTCCGGGCGCTTTTTAAAATCCAAGCCGTTTATTCGGCCAGCCATTCCTTGATGCGGTCCGGGTGGTCGGCGATATACTTATCGACGGCCTTTTCGTAGGAGGTTTCCTGCGCATCGAACATCGCAGCCTCGAGCTCACTGATAGGAAGGCTCATCTTCGTCAGCAGCGAAGCCACCTTCGGGTTTTCTTCCTTGAAACCCTTCCGCGCAATGGCGTCGATATGCTCGGCACCGCCGAGAGCGCCCTCGGGATCGGCAATATAGCGAAGCTTGTACTTGCCGAACATCCAGTGCGGGCTCCACGAGGTTGCAACAAACCAGCCGTCAGAACGCGTCGCGCGATCAACTGTGGTCAGCATTGCCGCCTCGCTCGAAATGTTGAGCTTGTAATCAAGGCCGTATTTCTTGATAGCTTCCTGTGACAGCCGCGTCAGGCCTGCGCCCGGATCGATGCCCTGAATCTCACCTTTCAGTTTCTCCTGAACTTCCGGCTTTTTCAGGTCTTCGATTGAGCTGATCTCGCTTTCCGGTATGTAAGCCGGGACGATCCAGCCCAGCTTGGCGCCTTCATAAAGCGGTCCGAGGTCATCGACCTTGCCTTCCACGCGCTTGTAGTAATCGGCGTGCGTTGCAGGCAACCAGGCCATCATCATCGCATCGATGTCACCACGGCTCACTCCCTGATAAAGGGGCGCCACATCTGTCTGAACCAGTTCGACCTTCTGGCCAAGATTATCCTCAATCAACTTCTTGGCGAGTTTGGTGACAAATTCAGCATCCGACCATGGAGCCCAGCCGATTTTCACGGGCTTGCTGTCTTGCGCGAAGGCTGCGCCTATAGTCATGGTTCCCGCCACAACTGCCGCCAGACCGAATTTGGTTAGATTGCCTAACATAGCTGCTCCTTTTCGATTGGTTTCAGTTCCCGTTATTGTTTTTCTTCATGCTTCCTGTTTGCGAAAGGATGAGGCGGACTGGTCGTCCGCCGCCTTTCTCATCGATATCAGCCTCTTGAAGAAGCCGGTGCTGCTGCCCGGCGTTTTCTGGCCAAAGCTCTGGGTAATGCGGTCCAGAATGACCGCCAGAATGACGACCGCCAGACCTCCTTCAAAACCGAGACCCACATTGAGGCGCTGAATACCCGTCAGAACCGTATTACCGAGGCCGCCTGCTCCGATCATGGACGCGATGACCACCATCGAAAGCGACAGCATGATCGTCTGGTTGATACCGGCCATGATCGAAGGCATGGCGTTTGGAAGTTGCACTTTGAACAGAAGCTGCCGCGACGTGCAGCCGAAGGCCAATCCCGCCTCAACAAACTCTCCGTCAACCTGCCGGATACCGAGATTGGTGAGACGAACCACCGGCGGCATGGCGAAGATGACAGTAGCTATTGTTCCTGGCACCGCGCCGAGACCGAAGAACATTGCTGCCGGAATGAGATAGACGAATGCAGGCATCGTCTGCATGAGATCGAGCACCGGCCGCACGATCGAGGCGACCGCATCGCTGCGAGCCATGGCGATACCGAGCGGAATACCGATCACAACGGCGATAACCGTCGATGCCAACACCAGAGAAAGGCTTTCCATCGTGCCGTTCCACAAATCCATGTGGATGATGAGAGCCAGCGCCAGCAGCGTGAAAACCGCAAACTTCCAACTCACGCGCCAAAGTGCGAGCAGTGTGAGGATCGCGACCCCCGCAACAGGCGGGACGGCGATGAGCGCGTTCTGGATACCGTCGGTAACAAAGCCGATAGCGGTGGCGATCATATCGAGCGCAGGCGTGAAGTGGTCCAGAATATAATTGACCACAATATCCGCCCATCCGCCGACACTGAAATTCAAACCCATGTTTTACCGTCCATTTCCGTAATGCTTCTGGATTGGACCAATTCTGCCTTGACCGAGCAAAAGTCCGTCGGTGCGCGAGTTCAACCTGCGCGACCGAGCGTTTCGAGCAAGGCCGACTTGCTAATGGCCCCGACATAGCGGTTCTGCCGGTCGGTCACCGGAACCGGCCAAGGACTTTCCGCGACTTGTGTCAGCAAGCCGGACAGAGGCGCCTCCGCTTCGATTGCCGTCACACCGTCGAGTTCGCCCACTCCATTCGCCAACACGTCGCGGCTGATCATGCCGCGATAGGTACGGTCGGCGTCGATAACCACGCCGAAGGTTTTGCCGCTGGCATCGAAGAGTTCCAAAGCCGTTGCCATTTGTTCGGGCTCAAAAATAATCAGTTCGTCTTCCCGGGCCACATCGAGGGCCTTGAAGACACGTGAAACGTCGACATTGCGGAAGAAGGACCGGACATAATCATTCGCGGGAGCCGAGACAATTTCATTCGGTGTCCCCACCTGTACGACCTTGCCGTGCTGCATGATGCAGATGCGGTCGCCGATGCGCATGGCTTCGTCCAGATCGTGACTAACGAAAATGATCGTCCGGCTGTGCTCAGCCTGAAGACGCTTCAACTCATCCTGCATTTCGGTGCGGATCAGAGGATCGAGCGCAGAAAAGGCCTCGTCCATCAGGAGAATGGTGGGCTCGCTCGCCAATGCGCGCGCCAGGCCGACGCGCTGTTTCATGCCTCCGGAAAGCTGATCCGGCATACTGTTGGCATAGGGTTCGAGCCCTACCGCAGCGAGAGCTTTTAGCGCTTTCTGATGTCGCTCGGCCTCCCCCATCCCGGCCACTTCAAGACCGAAGGAGGCATTATTCAGGACCGAGCGATTGGGCAACAGCGCGAAGGACTGGAACACCATGCTCATGTCGCGACGGCGAAGATCGATCAACTCGCGCTGTGTCATTTCAACGATGTCGCGGCCGTCCACTTCAATCGAACCGGCCGTCGGCTCAATCAAACGGTTGAGTAGGCGCAGAAGCGTTGACTTCCCCGAACCGGAGAGACCCATGATAACGAATACTTCGCCTTCATAGATATCGAAGGTCGCGTCATCGACACCGATAGTTGCACCGAATTCACTGTGAATCTGGGATTTTGATTTACCTGCGTGCAATTCCTGCATTGCACGTTCCGGATCATCGCCAAAGACTTTATAAACGCCTTTTAAGCTTATTTTCGTCTCAGCTGGCGACTTCATACTTTCATCCTTGTATAAAATACCATGCATTAAGCTTAACCCCGCTGCTCCGGCGGACTTAATCTCCTTTATTACCTCATTAGAACTTCATTCCAATGAAAATAGCCCGCGCACGATCTTCGATCCGCGAGCGATCCGCATGGAATGTTTGACGATAGATTGCCTGATTCTATATAGGTCATTTCCGGACATGTCCACCCACAGCCGTGAATTCATCTGAGTGCTTCGTCTGGCAACCGTCCCCTTGCGTGATTTTTTTGAAGGGTTGCGCGACGAATTTCGAAGGCTCGTCAACACCGCTCAAAGCATGAAACGAGTGACCGCCCTGAAAGCAATAGTAGTCCTCTTTCACATAATTGCAGGAACGGCGTGCGACAAATATGCCATCACCTGCGACACTGCGAAAAACAGTATAAATCGAGAGAAAATGGGATATAATTGCAGAAAAACAGTATGATTATACTGTCGTTTTAGATCATATAATCTATACATAAAAAACGGCACGGTCAGTCCAGACGTGCCGCCGAACGCTCGCTTCGCCTGTCTTTTTCAACGATAAGCCATATAGCCGACGAAGCCCGTGATTTTCCAACGGGCATCATCACGGCGACAGAAATAAAGCGTCTGCCAGTTAAGTCGATCTTCAGTTCCATCCTTCCGTGCGATGGTGCCGTCGAACTTCTTTCGCGCAAGAGCAACATCGCTGGTAATATCGATCACGCTCAGATTCGTGGCGCGGAGTATGCCATCGGCCAATGGCTCGGCATATTCAATCGCGGCACTTTCCGCCGCCTGCCGCAGCCATTCCTCACGATAACAGGCAAGCGTTGGAAAACCGGCGTCCCAATTGTCGGGATCGCGATCATTATGGGCATGAATGCCAAGAAAGCGGGCTTCATCAAAGTCGCCAGCAACCATGGACCAGTCCTGCGATACAAAAGCCTCTATATCGCGACGGACAAGCATATCCCATATCTGCTCGCGATCCTTGTCGCCAGCGAACGGGTTGACTGCGTTCTTCATGCTCTCCTCCTGATTATCTCAGTTTTCCGCGCGCGGCGACCGGCAGGATATCGATAACATCCTCACCTGAAATGAGATGAACCTCGTCAAAGAGATTGGACACGACGCAGACATGGTCGGGAATGACACGTACGCGATCTCCGACTTTCAGGTCGGCGACGTCGCCGGTCAGCTTTCCGTGTTCCTCGCTCAAGCTGGTGACACGAGCCTCCGGGCACCCCATGAGTTCGCCAAAATCTTTCAGTCCCAGCGTGTCGCTGGAAAGAGACTTGGAACCGGCATCAACGATCGCGCGCGCTGGTGTCGGGTGGCTGGCGACCGTTGAAAGTACTGTGAATGCACAATCATCGACAGTCGCGGCTCCGGTCGAAACCTGGTAACGGTCGAAATAGATATAGGTGCCCGGACGATACTCGGTGACAACACTTTTCGTCGGTTCCCGCCACATATCCGGAGATCCCCCGCTCGAAATGGTCTCGCACTGAAGATCGTTTGCGGCAAGCAGTTCACGTGCCGAATAAAGCCACTGTTCAGCCTCGTCCGCTTTACCGGCCGCGGGATAAGTCATCAGCCCGCCGAAGCGAAGTCCGGCGCTTCGATCGATGATACGTGCCAGTTCCAGTGCCTCATTCGGCGTCTGCACGCCGCAGCGCCCCATGCCCGTGTCACATTCGACAAGCACTTTCAGCGGTCGATTTTCGTCGTTGAACCGTGCCGCCAACCCCGCAAGCGTCGTCGCATTGTCCACCGTCACCGATAGCGTGATGCGCTGATGCAGCGCATACAGGCGGTTGAGTTTTTCCCGCCCCAGAATATTGTAAGGCAGAAAGATATCAGTCAGCCCCGCATCGGCCATCACCTCCGCTTCGCCGAGCTTCTGGCAGGTAATGCCCGTTGCGCCCGCCTCCATCTGCATTCTGGCGAACAATGGCAGCTTGTGCGTCTTGATGTGTGGCGAAGCTTCATGCCCACGGCATCCGCAAGGGCCTGCGCCTTTGCGATATTCGCCTTCACCCGTCGACATCGATGAGAATGGCTGGTGTATCCACATCGTGGATGGTGTTCAGTCTGGTCATGCGGTCAGTCTCCCAGCGGCAGGCGCGGATCGTCTATAGTTAGCGTATTAAGGCTATGCTTGATGCGACGCAGGCTTTCCAGCACCTTCGGTCCCCGCGCCTCGGCAGTAGCCATGGCGATCATGTCGAGAATGGCAAGCAGCGCGAAACGCGACGAAGTCGGCTTGTAGATATTGCCGTCTTCATTAGCCTGATACGGGATGAGTACGTCAGCCGCCTTGGCGAGATCTGAACCGGCAGGCGTAATCGCCACCGTCTCCGCACCATATTGCCGCGCGACCAGCACAGCTTCCACCACCGATCGGGCAAAGCCGGAAACGGAGAAGGCAATCACCGTCGTCTCATGTGTCGTGACCGCCGCGTACATGCGTTGCAACTGGCCGTCCACCTGCGCATTGACGGGAATGCCGAGCCGAAACAAACGGTTCTGCATTTCCGTTGCCAGCAAGGATGATATACCCCCCGAGCCAAGGCAAAGCACCGGCCCGCCTGCCGCAAGGCGCTCTGCGACCTTCATCAACACCGCCATGTCGAGGCCATCGCCAGCGCGCTGGATAGCGGTAATGGCAGCGTCTGCCACCGCCGTCGCGATACGGCCTTCACGAACCTCGCGCCTCGGCACTTCCGCCGTCAGATATTGCCCGCCAATAGCCAGCGCCTGTGCAAGAAAAAACTTGAAATCGCGCACGCCATCGCAACCGAGCGCCCGGCAGAAGCGTGTCACTGTCGGTTCGCTGACCCCGGCCCGCGTCGCTATATCCGAGATCGCCGCCTTCGACGCATAATCGGGATTGGCCAGTACCAGAGCAGCCAGTCGCCGGTCGGATTTCGATCCATCCTGCGCGATGACATGCAACCGTGTAATGATGTCGGCAACCTTGCTCATGGGAAGATCAAAGCGGCAGGCCGCTATCCTTGTCGAAGAGATGAATTTGTTCGCTGTTAGCCGTTACAGGAACTCGCTCGCCCGGCGCAAGACTTATGCGTTCACGAAACACCGCGCGCACGGGCTGCCCCGCTATACGGCCATAAACATGGGTTTCCGGGCCGGTCGGCTCTATCACTTCGACAGTCAACACCACCCCCTCACCCTCCGGCGCGATCATGAAATTTTCGGGCCTTATGCCCGCTTCCGCCTGCCCCGCATCGGCGTTCCCGGTAGCAACGGCAATCTCTCCACCATCATCGGTGCGGAACATTCCACCCGATACGATCCCCGGAATGAAGCTCATCGACGGCGAGCCAATGAAACCCGCCACAAATTTGTTTGCCGGGCGGTCATAAAGGTCGAGCGGCGCACCGATCTGCTGGATCGTGCCCTGATTCATCACCACGATCCGGTCCGCCATGGTCATGGCCTCAATCTGGTCGTGCGTAACGTAAATCACCGTGGTTTTCAGTCGCTGATGCAGCGCCTTGATCTCGGTACGCATCTGGACTCGCAATTGTGCATCGAGATTGGAAAGCGGTTCATCGAACAGGAATACCGATGGTTCGCGTACGATAGCGCGGCCCATCGCGACGCGCTGGCGCTGCCCGCCCGAAAGCTGGCGCGGATAGCGGTCGAGATAGGAATGAAGATTGAGTATGGACGCCGCGCTATCCACTTTGGCTGCGGTATCGACTGCCTTTTCACCACGGATGCGCGGCCCGAAACCGATATTTTCACGCGCCGTCATATGCGGAAACAACGCATAAGACTGAAACACCATTGCGATATTACGCTTTTGCGGCGGCAAATCGTTGGCGCGCTCTCCGCCGATGAGGAGATCGCCGCCGGAAATGGGTTCAAGCCCGGCGACCATACGCAAAAGCGTAGATTTCCCGCAGCCGGAAGGTCCAACCAATACGAGAAATTCCCCACTTCGAATGTCGAGAGCGATCCGGTCGAGTACGGTGAGTTGGCCGAATGTCTTGCTGATACCGCGCAGCGAAACGTCCTTCATCGGCTCAGTTTCCTCCAAGAATATCTTCGATGAACGGGCGGCTGCCAGCCGTCAACCCGGCATCCACCGGCAGGATGGCGCCAGTAATGCCCGAGGCCCGTTCGGACGCCAGAAAGGCCACCGCTTCCGCCACCTCGCCGATATTCACGATACGCCCGAGCGGATAAAACCGTTGCAGACGGTCGAGCACGCTCGCATCCTGTGCAATGCGATGATCCCATGCGGGTGTGCGTATCGAACCGGGGCAGACGACATTGGCGCGAACCCCCTGCCGACCGAATTCCACTGCGATACCACGCGCAAATGCGTCGATGCCTGCCTTGGCGGCTGCATAGGCCGGATTGCCAAAATGCAGGAGGCTATTGACCGAGGAAACGAAGACGAAGACCCCATGGCCGCGCGATGCCATCGCCTGCGCCATGATAGTAGAGAAACCCGCAACAGCGGTAAGATTGAGGTCGATTTCGGTTTCAATCTTGCCCTGGTCGAGTCCCTCGAAAGTCTCGGCACGCGTCCATCCGGCATTGTTGATCACGATGTCCGGCACACCGTCCGAAGCGATGATTTTCTGTGCGGCAGTTTCCAGCGCATCACGATCAAGCAGATCGAAGGCATGGCGGCTATGGAAATCCGACGCGGTCATTTGATCAACCGACATATCGCAGCCGATCACGCGACCGCCACGGGCCGAGAACAACGCCGCGAGCGCACTGCCCACGCCGCCTCCGGCGCCCGTTATCAGAACGGATTTTCCGGCAAACTCACCTGGTTGCTCCACGCTGTTCCCCTCTTGTGCGGCAGCCTTCCGCACTTGTTTATTCGCCTCAGCGTAAAGGTCAAAATGTAAGTTTACAACAAAACTTTTTATTTAAAAGAGACAAAAGAGCCTACAATGTAGGAAAATAACAAAAATAAACTGTCTTTGCGTCGATGCGAGGCAAACAAGGGAACGAAAATATGTCTATCATCAAACGGGAACTGGGTAGAAATTGGACGGCCGGCCTTCTGGCCGGATTAAGCATTCTGGCTCTGTCATCGACGGCGGATGCCGGCGAAGTACGCATGACCGTTGCGGAGTACAGCTCCAAAACCGGCCCTTATTTCGAGGAAGTTAAGAAGGCTTTCGAAGCCGACAATCCCGGGATCACGCTCAACTTCGAGATTGTTCCATGGGACGTACTCTTGCAGAAATTGACGACCGATATTTCGGCTGGCACCAATGCCGACCTGTCGATCATCGGCACACGCTGGCTGATCGACTTCGTCCAGCAGGGCATCGCTGAACCGCTGGATGCCTACATGAACGACGAGTTCAAGGGCCGTTTTATCGAGACATTCCTGTCGCCTTCCGTCCTTGAAGGCAAGACCTATGGCCTGCCGATCGCCGCTTCTGCACGCGCCATGTATTACAACAAGGATCTGCTGGCGAAAGCCGGCGTCGAAAATCCGCCTGCGACCTGGGACGAACTGAAGGCGGCTGCGGCCAAGATCAAGGCGCTTGGCGGCGAGAATTATGGCTTCGGCCTTCAGGGTAAGGAAATCGAGACCGACGTCTATTACTATTATGCCATGTGGTCCTACGGAACCGAAATCCTGAACAAGGACGGCACATCGGGACTGAGCACGCCGGGCGCGCTGGAAGCGACCAAACTCTACAAATCGATGATAGATGAAGGGCTAACCCAGCCCGGCATCACCTCCTACGCCCGCGAAGACGTGCAAAACCTCTTCAAGCAGGGCAAGGTCGGAATGATGATCACTGCGCCCTTTCTGTCGAATCAGATCAAGGAAGAAGCGCCTGACCTCAAATATGGCGTCGCGGCCATTCCTGCCGGCCCCACAGGCGCGCGCGGCACCTATGGCGTGACCGATTCCGTCATCATGTTCCAGAACTCCAGAAACAAAGAGGAGGCCTGGAAGGTACTCGACTTCCTGTTCCAGACCGAATGGCGCGCCAGATTCACGCAAGGCGAGGGCTTCCTGCCGGTCAACAAGGAAGAAGCGAAGATGGATTACTATGTCAATAATACCGATCTCGCTGCCTTTACCGCGCTTCTGCCGGATGCCCGCTTCGCGCCGGTAATCCCCGGATGGGAAGAAATTGCCGACATCACGTCCAACGCCATGCAGAGCATCTATCTTGGCAAGAGTGAGCCTGATGCCGTCCTGAAGGATGCTGCCGCCAAGGCGGATGCGATCCTGAAAAAGTAATTCTCCCCGCCTGCCCGGCAGCGTCCCCCACGCCGCCGGGCCTTTTCCTTCCGAGACTGTAAATCACCGATGCAAAGCCGCACCCTGCCCTATCTTCTGATCCTGCCAAGTCTGCTTCTGGCCACAGTGGTGATCTTTTGGCCCGTGGTGCATCTCGTCGAAATTGCCAGCCATGACGTCAACCGTTTCGGCCAGTTGCGGGATTTCAGCGGTAGCGAAAATTTCGCTGCTCTTTTCGCAACATCCGATTTCCTCAACGCCCTCTTGCGGACGGCCGTATGGACAGTTGCCGTAGTTGGCGGCGCAATGGTCGTCTCAATCCCGGTCGCCATCACCCTCAACATGGACTTTTACGGCCGCTCGGTCGCGCGGGTCATCGTCATGCTGCCTTGGGCCGTCTCGCTCACAATGACAGCCATCGTCTGGCGCTGGGCACTCAACGGCGAAAGCGGAATGCTCAATTCGGCACTGCGCGGTCTCGGCATCATCGACAGCAATATCCAATGGCTGGCGAGTGCGGCAACGGCCTTTCCGATGCAGATACTTGTCGGTATTCTGGTCACGGTGCCTTTCACGACAACAATCTTTCTCGGCGACCTGTCATCCATTCCCGATGATCTTTATGAAGCATCGTCGCTGGAAGGCGCCAGCCTGTGGCAGCAATTTCACGAGATCACATTCCCGCTTCTGAAGCCCTTCGTGAACATCGCCATCGTGCTCAACACGATCTATGTCTTCAATTCCTTTCCCATCATCTGGGTGATGACGCAAGGTGGACCGGCCAATTCCACCGACATTCTGGTGACACATCTCTACAAGCTCGCTTTCAGGCTTGGAAAGCTGGGCGAAGCTTCCGCCGTATCGTTGATCATGCTGGCGATCCTGCTTGTGTTCACTGCAATCTATATCCGCCTTGCCATGCGGGGAGAGCGCACATGACCGGATCGAAAGCCAAACGTACGATCGTCGCATGGGCGGTTCTATCGCCCCTCATCGTACTGACGCTGTTTCCCTTCGCGGTGATGTTTCTCACAGCGGTAAAGCCGGCACAGGAAGTTTTGTCGCCGCACTGGTGGCCGAGCAGCTTCCACTGGCGGAATTTTTCCGAAATGTGGGTGGCGACCAATTTCGGCCAGGCGCTTCTGAATTCAATCTACGTATCAGTGATAGCCTCGGGCGCCATCGTGGTTTCCGTTCCCGCTGCCTACGCCATGTCGCGCTTCCGTTTTGCGGGCTACGGTGCGTTTCGACAATTTCTGCTTGTCTCGCAGATGATATCGCCCATCGTCCTCGTGCTGGGTCTGTTTCGGCTGCTAGCTGCTTATGGACTGATTGAAAGCGTGTCGGCGGTCGGTGCCGTCTACATGGCATTCAACATCGCCTTCACCGTGTGGATGCTACAAAGTTATTTCGACACCATTCCGCGCGACCTTGAAGAAGCATCATGGATGGAAGGCGCAGGCCGGGGCAAGACACTGGTCAAAGTATTCCTGCCGCTCTGCCTGCCTGCGATTGCCGTCACGGCGATCTTCACCTTCATCAATGCATGGAACGAATTCGTCGTGGCGTTAACCATGCTGCGCAGGCAGGAAAGTTACACGCTGCCGATCCAGGTCTTCTCGCTGGTGGCCGGGCGCTACACGGTCGAATGGCACTATGTCATGGCAGCGACACTTGTTGCCACGCTACCGGTCGCAATCCTCTTCATCTGGCTCCAACGCTATCTCATTAAGGGGCTGGCCCTTGGAGCCGTCAAATAACCGGAGAAAATCATGTCCACAAAACAGGTCTTTGGCGCATCTCATGTGCCTCTTTCCCCCGCTGTTCGCGCAGGAGATACCGTTTATATTTCGGGTCAGGTGCCGGTCGGTCCTGACGGCCGCGTCGTCGACGGCGGCATCGAAGCCCAGACGAGACAGGTACTCGAAAACGTCAAGACCGCACTGGCATTGGCCGGAGCCAGTATCGACGACGTCGTCAAGACGACTGTCTGGCTGGAGGATGCGCGTGATTTCGGCCGCATGAATGCCGTCTACGCCACCTATTTTGCCAAGGAGCCGCCAGCGCGTACGACCGTCGAATCCCGACTGATGATCGACATCAAGATCGAAGTCGAAGCCATCGCCTACGCACCGCTGAAATAAACACCCGTTCCCGCAGGCCATTTCCATGCGTATTTTTACCGCGTCGTTCGCGACCGAAACAAATACCTTCTCGCCAGTGCCGACCGACCGGGTTTCTTTCGAGATGGCTTTTTATGCAGCACCGGGCAAACACCCGAAAACGCCGACGCTTTGCTCGTCGCCCATCGTGGCCTTGCGCAAGCGCGCGGCTACGGAAGAATTGACTGTCATCGAAGGAACCGCCACCTGGGCCGAGCCTGGAGGATTGTTGCAGCGGCAGGCCTATGAGGAATTGCGCGACGAAATCCTCGATCAACTGAAGGCAGCGATGCCTGTCAACGCCGTTATACTGGGCCTGCACGGGGCGATGGTCGCGCAAGGTTATGACGATTGCGAGGGCAATCTTCTGGAACGCGTACGGACCATTGTCGGACCGGATGTTCTGATCGCAGGCGAGTTCGACCCGCATAGCCACCTGACACCGAAACGCGTCGAAAATATCGATATTTTCGCTTCTTTCCTCGAATTTCCCCACACGGATTTTTACGAGCGCGGCGAACATATCGTCGATCTGACGCTTGATGCCTTGAAAGGGCGGATAAAGCCGGTCATATCGACCTTCGACTGTAGGATGATCGGCGTCTTCCCGACAAGCAAGGAGCCCATGCGCTCCTTCATCGACCGCATCAAGGCGATGCACGGGCAAGACGGAATTCTTTCGATTTCCGTTATTCATGGCTTCATGGCCGCGGACGTTCCGGAGCTGGGGACCCGAATCCTCGTCGTCACCGATAACGACCCCAAAAGGGGGGCATCTCTTGCGGAAAAGCTCGGGCGCGAATTGATCGATATGCGCGAGCAGACCCTGATGACCATGCTCGATACAGATCAGGGGATAGACCGGGCGCTTGCCGCCCACGCAGCCAATCCGGAAAAACCCGCTGTCATCGCCGATGTCTGGGACAACCCCGGCGGAGGTGTTGCCGGTGATGGCACCTATGTCCTGCGGCGTCTGATCGAACGCGGCATCGACAATGTCGGCGTTGCCACGATCTGGGACCCCATCGCCGTGACTTTCTGTCATGCGGCAGGCGAAGGCGCGGTGATCGATCTTCGCTTCGGCGGAAAGTCCGGCCCGCTTGGCGGAGCTCCCATAGATGCCCGCGTTACGGTCATGCAGACGACCTTGGAAGGTTGGCAGAGTTTCGGTCCGAGCCGCGTGACGCTTGGTCCATCGGCAGTCATCCGCATCGAGGGGACCGACACCGACATAATTCTGAATACCAACCGCACCCAAACCTTCGAGCCGGACATATTCTCGAATGTCGGTATCGATCCGATGAAGAAGGATATATTGTTGGTCAAATCCACCAATCACTTCCATGCGGGCTTTGTGCCCATCGCCGCCGAAATCGTCTATGTCGCGGCGGCGAGTTCCTATCCAAGCAACCCGCGTGTGACCGATTATCGCAAGCTCGTTCGGCCCATCTGGCCGCGCGTCGAGAACCCTTGGAAATAGGGCATTTCCGGCAAGAATGCGAATATGGTGAAAGCAAAAGGGCGCGGAATGGAACCGCGCTCCTTTCATTCATCAATAAGCCAAAAAAGTGGAAACGATCGGCACATAGGTCACGATCAGCAGGAAGGCGAAAAGGGCCATATACATGCTGAACGCCTGTTTGGTGAAATTGCTCACCTGAACCTTGGCGATGTTACAGACCATCAGCATCACGGTGCCGACCGGTGGCGTCAATGTACCGATGGACAAATTGACGATAGTGATGATCCCGAAATGAACCGGGTCAATCCCGAGTACTTTTACCGTGGGCATAAGGAGTGGCACCAGAACAATCATCAATGCAGTGCCTTCGATCAGCATTCCCAGAACTAGCAAAATGACATTGATTGCCAGCAGGAACACATAAGGATTATCCGTGAAGGAGGATACCAACTGCATCAGAGACTGCCCCGCCTGCTCCAGCGAAAATACCCAGGCCAGCGCCG
Organism: Brucella daejeonensis; assembly: GCF_014199265.1. Lineage (GTDB taxonomy): Bacteria > Pseudomonadota > Alphaproteobacteria > Rhizobiales > Rhizobiaceae > Brucella > Brucella daejeonensis. Next base: position 171,006 of record NZ_JACIJG010000002.1, on the reverse strand, counting down.
ACGACGCCATGATGACCAGCATCACCGAAGCGGTCGATTTTGCCGTTTCGATCAGTGAATCCACGACATGGGAAACCCGCATCTCGCGATAAATGACGAAGCCAATGATCAGAACCAGTGTAACCGCGACCGCACCGGCTTCCGTCGGTGTGAAGACATTGAGCCGGATACCGCCGAGAATAGCGATGATGAGCACCAGCGCAGGCCATGCGGATGAAAGCGTGGAGCGGACTTCGGCCCCTGTCAGCTTGTGATCGCGACTGGCCTTGTATCCGCGCCGCACCGAGGTCGTATAGGCCGCGAACATCAGGATTGCCGCGCCAAGCAGCCCCGGAACGATACCGGCCATGAACATCTTGCCGATGGAGACGTCGGCAATCAGACCATAGATGATGAGCGCGATGCCGGGAGGAATAATCGGAGTGACGAGCGATCCGGCGGCAGTCACCGCACAGGAAAAGGCCCGGTCATAACCGCGTTTTTCCATTTCCGGCACCAGCATACGGGTCAACATGGCACTGTCGGCAAGGTTCGACGCACTGACGCCGCCCATCAGCATCGAAACCATGATATTGGTAAGCGCCATACCTCCGCGCAGACGACCGACAAGCAGATCGGCAACCTTGATCATGCGTTCAGCGATACCGGTATGGGACATGACCGTCCCCAGCATGATGAAGAAGGGAATAGCCAGAAGAGACGTGTTCTGCGCCGGACCGATGAAACGCTGCACCGCAATGGCGATTGGCATCGGGTTGAAGAACACGAAATAGGTGAAGACCGCCACAAGAATACCGACATAGAGGCGCATGTTCAGCGCAATCAATGCCAGCATAATGAGGATAACGATTGTAAGATTCATGCCTTGGCTCCGGCAAAAGCAGCGCGCAAGGTCTTGTAAGCGCCGGCAAACAGGTAGAGAGCGATGATTACGAAGCCGATCGGCACGGCAATGTCGATCCAGAAGTAAGATACACGCAGAACGCTCGTTATCTTTATCTTCGCGGCAATGGCGAGTTTGTATCCCGCATAGGAAACGTAAAGCAGAAAAAGGCCCGACAGGGCCGAAACAAAGGCGTTCACAACTGCGCGCGCCTTTTCCGGCAGAAGGTCGACGAGCATCGGAATGGCAAGGTGCTGATTGCTACGTTCGGCTGCAATACTGCCCAGCATGACGATCCAAACCATCAATAGACCGGCAATCTCCTCGGTCCACTGCAAAGGCTGGTTCAGCCAGTAACGCATGACAACGGCAATATTGAACACGACAAGCAATATGAACAGCGGAGCTGCAGCCAGCCAGTCGGTCAGTTTTTCCAGAAATTTCATCGGAAGCGGCCTAGACAAGTGACCGTGCCTCAAAACGGGTTGCGGCACGGTCATTCATGATGACGATTATCAGTTCAGTTCAGCCTGAATCTTTTCATAAAGGCCCGGCGACCATTCGGGGAACTGGGTGTAGACTTTCTCGGCCAAAGCCTTGAAAGGCGCGCGATCGACTTCGATCACTTCCACGCCAGCTTCCTTCATCTTCGCGATCATTTCATTGTCTTTTTCGATCGTCAGCTTCTGACTGTAAAGGCCGGCATCGTAAGCCGTTTCGTGAATGAGCTTGAGCTGTTCTTCCGGAAGTGTGGAGAAGAAGGCTTCGCCGCCGACGATCAGCGCCACATTGGTCAGATAACCGACTTTGCTCAGATACTTGGCTTCTTCCTGAAACTTCTGGCCATAGAGCACTGAAATCGGATTCTCGACGCCGTCAATCACGCCCTGAGCCAGCGCGGGGAATGTTTCACCCAGCGGCATCGGGGTCGGCGTCGCGCCCATGGCCTCGAACGTCTTGATCTGCATGATGTTGTTCGGCACTCGGATCTTCATACCCTTGAGGTCTTCAGGCGTGCGGATCGGCTTCTTGGAGATGATCTGACGAATGCCGTAAAGATAGTTCGGCATCACGATGTGAATGCCCTTCGCCTTCAGCTCTTCCGACTTCTGCCTGAACCACGGTCCGTCATAGACCTTGAAAAGTTTCGCCGGATCGTCGCTCAGGAACGGGCCATAGAGCACGCCGAGGTCAGGATCGTACTCGGCCAGGAAGCCGACGTCCGAAATAGTGACAACATTGAGGCCCATCATGGCCTGCTCCGTCACGTCCTTCTTGGAACCCAGCTGAGAGCTTGGAAAGAGCTCCAGCGTGATTTCGCCATTCGAACGCTTGGCAAGATCATCTTTCCAGTGATGCATGACCTCATCGAAAGGTTCGCCCGGATTGTTCTCATAGGCAACCTTGATGGATACATTGGCTGCAAGAGTTGCCGCGCTGCCGGCAAGCAACATGCCCGCCGCTATCATACCGGTAACGATTCTTTTCATTTTATTCCTCCCTTTGGGATATTAATGGCCGTGGGCCGGTTTCCTGCGCAGCGCAAACCCGTCCCCGGGGGTACGCCATGCGTCAATTTTAGTTTCTTTCGATGATGATCTTCAGGACGTTGCGGTCGCTGTCCCAATAGGGCAATGCGGCTTCGGCTTCCTCGAAAGGAAACACCCGGGAGATCAGCCCGTCGGCCTCGCTTCCGAGCTTTTCCAGATGCGTGATGACGGCCTCGAAATCGGCAAGCGTCGCATTGCGCGAGCCCATGATGTCGAGTTCCTTCAGGTTGAAGAACTGCGTCTGATAGGTAACCGGGGCCTTGGAATAACCGACATAGACCACGCGTCCGGCAAAACCGGCCAGATCGATCGCCTGCGTGAAGGTAATCGGCAGTCCAACCGCCTCGAAAGCAATGTCCACGCCGTCATCGCCGGTCAGTTTCATCACCTTCGCCACCACGTCGTCACCGCTTGGCAGGGCATGGGCTGCACCGAACTGCATGGCGAGTTCACGCTTTTCCGCGCTTGGATCGATGGCGATCACCTTGGCTCCACGCGCCACCGCGCCGATCAGCACACCCATGCCGATCATGCCGCAGCCAAGCACCGCCACCGTGTCGCCAGCCTCGACGCGACCGCGCGCCACCGCATGGAAGCCGACCGAGAGCGGCTCGACCAACGCCAGATGACGCGGTTCCAGCGTATCGTTGAGGATCAGCTTTTCGGCGGGCAGGACGATCTGGTCGGCCAGACCGCCATTCTGCTGCACGCCAAGCGTCTTGTTATAACGGCATGCATTGAGCCGTCCCTTACGGCAGGACGAGCATTCGCCGCAATTTGTATAGGGCAGCACAATCACCCGCTTGCCCTTGGCAAAGGCGGGATCGACGCCAACCGCTGCCTCCATGATCTCACCGCCAATTTCATGGCCCGGAATACGCGGCAGTTGCACCAGCGGGTTCAACCCCTTGAAGGTGTTCAGGTCACTGCCGCACAGGCCGATATGACGCACCCGCACCCGGACATGGCCTGGCAGCAGGGGAGCCTCATTGATTTCGGCAAAGCGGGTCACGTTTTCGCTCTCGATGCGCAGAGCTTTTACCATCATATATTCCAATCAATACAAACTATTAGAAGGATCAGGTGACAGCGCCGACTTGCCATGGCACGAATTCATTGTCGCCATAGTCGTAGATTTCGCTCAGCGTCTTTTCGCCGGATGCGGCTGCGATAATGTGCTCGAAAATGCGTGTGCCCGCTTGCTCGATTGTCTCGTCGCCGGTGACGATGCCGCCGCAGTTGATGTCCATGTCTTCCTTCATGTGCTCGTACATTTCGGAATTCGTGGCGATCTTGATGCAGGGCGACGGCTTGAAGCCGGAAACGGAACCGCGCCCCGTCGTAAAACAGATGACATTGCAGCCGCCTGCCACCTGTCCGGTCACGGCAACCGGATCGTAACCCGGCGTATCCATGAAGACGAAGCCCGACTCGGTGACGGTTTCGGCAAATTCATAGACCGCCTTGAGTGGCATGGAACCGCCCTTGGCAACCGCACCCAGCGACTTTTCCAGGATGGTGGTCAGGCCGCCAAGCTTGTTGCCATGCGAGGGATTGTTGTTGAGTTCGTCGCCATTGCGCGCCGTATAGTCGCGCCACCAGTCAATGCGCTGCAACAGTTTTTCCGCTACCGCCGGCGTCACGGCGCGCCGCGTCAGAAGGTGCTCCGCGCCATAGATTTCCGGTGTTTCAGCCAGAACCGTCGTACCACCATTGCGCACGATCAGATCGGACGCGTAGCCCAGCGCCGGATTGGCCGAAATGCCGGAATAACCATCCGAGCCGCCGCATTCGAGCGCCACTTTCAGCTTCGACAAGGGCTGTTTCGTGCGCTTGGCCTCATTGATCAGCGGCAGCATTTCCTTGATCTCGGCAATCGCATGATCAATCGTCTTGCGGGTGCCGCCGTGTTGCTGGATCGTCATGGTGCGCAGGCGTGAGCCTTCCTCCATGCGATAATGTTCAAGGATCGGTGCAATCTGGTTGGTTTCGCAGCCAAGGCCGATCAGCAGTATGCCGCCGAAATTCGGATGCTTGGCATAGCCCTGAATGGTGCGGGTCAACAGCCGATAGCCTTCCGACTTGGTGTTGAGCGCGCAACCGCTGCCATGGGTCAGCGCGACAACGCCATCCACATTGTCGAACCCGTCCAGACCACCCATGCGATTGAAATAATCGGCAATATAGCGCGACACCGTGGCCGAACAATTCACCGAGGAAATGACGCCGATATAGTTGCGCGTACCGACACCGCCCGCACCACGATCATAGCCCATGAAATGGCGACGTTCCGCCTCCGGCACCATGCCACGTTCTTCAATATCGATGGAGAACTGGTGCTCATGCTCGGAAGGCAGCATAGCGAGATTTTGCAGATGCACATGCTCGCCCAGCGCAATATCCTTCGTAGCAATGCCGATGACCTGACCGTATTTCAGGACTTCCTTGCCTTCGGGAATATCGCGGATGGCAACCTTGTGGCCACGCCCAATCAGTTCGCGGGCGTTGATATCGTTTAGCCCAATCGGATCGCCAGCACGAACCGAGACGCGCGCCACGGCGACATCATCCGATGGATGCAGCAGGATGACCGGCGCAGCCACAGCGGCAACGGAATCATTCATGGTTCTTACCTTACTCTCAAATCCTTCCTCCGACATCTCAGTCGCGAGGTTCATGATCCATCCAGCGTTGCTTGGACCGCTCCAGATGCGTTCGCATCGCTGCCTGCGCCCGAAGCGGATCCCTCGCTTCCAGCGCCGCATAAACCATTTCGTGCTCGGCCAGCGCCAAGGCCCACGTATCGCCGTCTTCAAAGCGGGTACGAATTTGCGACGTCAGAGGGCTGTGCCGCTCGTCGAACAAATCCCGAATGACCCGCACAAGCACGGAATTGCCCGACTGCTCAGCAACAAGCAGATGAAACTGCCTGTCAAGTTCGATAGCCTTATTACCGGAATCGACAATCTCCCGCATCTGGTCGAGCGTAGCGCGCAGTTCCGTCAATGCCTCTGGCGTCATGCGCGCGCAGGCCATCACGACTACGCTGCCCTCGATCAATTCGCGGGCCTGCATGATCTCCAGCGGGCTTTCACCAAAGGACACGGCCTGCTCCACCGCCCGCCTTTCGGTTTCCGCGCTGACATAGACGCCCGAACCCATGCGAACTTCAACACTGCCGGCTATCTCCAGCGCAATCAGCGCCTCACGTAGCGACGGGCGCGACACGCCCAACTGATGGGCGAGTTCACGCTCGGCCGGAAGTCTGCTTCCGACCGGAAACTCTCCACCCTCGATCAATCCTCTGATCCGGTCAGCAATCTGCTGGTAAAGCCTGCGAGGCTCAGCTGTCGCCGCAAAATCGTTCATCGTCACTCCCAAATTGGCCTTACCATATTGCCAAGATCGATGAATATCAATCGTCAAATCGCTCATCCTCGGCTTAGTTTTGCACATTGGCTTGACCAATTTAACTTCAGTGGATTATCTGACCCGACCATTTGGGAGCACTCCATGCACGAAAAACCAGCGATCCTTCAATTCGGCACCAGCCGTTTTCTACTTGCCCACGCCGATTTCTTCGTTTCGGAAGCGCTCGCCAGAAGTGAAGCCGTCGGCACCATTGCCGTGGTGCAGACGACATCCAACCCGCAAAGTGCGGCACGCATTAAGGCGCTGAATGAGAGCAAAACCTATCCGGTCGTGATCCGCGGCCTGATCGATGGTAAGCCTTCCGAGATCGAGTATCAGTCCGTGAGCGTTTCCGCGGCCTTTTCCGCCCATCACCACTGGGCGGCGATCCTCGATCTCGGCACGTCCGTCAATGTTATCCTCTCCAATACCGGTGACAAGGGCTATGAGCTGGATCCTGACGACAACAGTTCGCTGCTTGCCACTCCGGAAGTACTGCCGAAAAGCTTTCCGGCCAAGCTGATCGTGCTTCTGCATCATCGCTGGCAGACGAACCCGGAAGCACCACTATCCGTCTTCCCCTGCGAACTGATTTCACGAAATGGCGACAGGTTGCGGTCGATCTTGCTTACCATGGCCGATGACTGGAAACTGCCTGACGGCTTTATTCAGTGGCTTGAAACACAATGCGTTTTTGCCAACAGTCTCGTTGATCGCATCGTTTCAGAACCTCTTGAACCAGCAGGAGCTATTGCCGAACCCTATGCCCTATGGGCTATCGAAAAAGCGGACGGTTTGACGCTCCCCTGTACCCATGGCGACATTATCGTGACCGACGATCTTGCACGCTATGAACGGTTGAAACTTTATCTGCTCAATCTTGGTCATAGCTTCATCGCCGAACAATGGCTCAAGAGCAACCGACCGAAAGACGAAATCGTGCTGGAAGCCATGCAGGATGAAACGATTCGCAACGAACTGGAAAAGGTTTGGCGCGAGGAAGTGTTGCCGGTTTTTGCGGCAGAGGGGTTTGGTGCGGAAGCCGAAACCTATCTCGCATCGGTGCGAGACCGTTTTCTCAATCCGTTCCTGAAGCACCGCATCGCGGATATTGCTTCCAACCATGAAGAAAAGAAGCAGCGGCGGTTTGCGCCAGTGATTGCCCGCGCTGAAGAACTCGGACTGCGTCTGGCGCAGCACCGCCTGAAAGCGGCTCTCGCCTGACAAGAAGCCGTAAAAAATAAGGCGGCTTTTCTCTACAGAAAAGCCGCCACCTAAAATATTACATAATCAAGCCCAGAACCCGGATTTGCCACACGCTCCCACCCGGCTGAGACCTCGAGCGGAACGCGCCAATAATGCCTTGCTATTCAAAAACGAACCGCCATTTCCTGACGATTCACACAACCGGACCATGAACGACGGAACAGACCATAAAAAACGATTTCTTCTGTCGTTCTGCGCATCTCCTGCACATATCTAACGACATGCCAAAAGAGATCACGCGCCGAATGCGCAGGGCCACCCTATAAACAAACTGTCAATGCAATGGAAACAGTTTGTCAACAAAATCGGTCACAATACCGTGAAAAACCATACTAAAGTCTATAGTTTATAAAACTTAGCCCATCATTACTTGCGTAGTATATTAGATACTACTTCGCCATACCCTCCTTATCTCCGATGTACGGTTAGGCCGTGCGGGACAGATTGGCCGCAATCTGTCCGGGCACACGATAGCGGATGTGACAGCCGTGAATGCCCTGATGCTCCACATCGACCTCGACGCCGAACACGGTACGAACAAGATCGGGGTTCAGTACATCTCGCGATGGCCCAAGCGCCACCAGATTGCCCTGGTCCATGACAGCGATGCGGTCACAGAACATGGCCGCATGATTCAGGTCATGCAGAGCCGCCACGACTGTCAGTTTCTGACGCCTGACAAGATCAAGAAGCCCGATCTGGTGCCCTATATCGAGGTGGTTGGTCGGTTCATCCAGAAGCAGTATCTGCGGTTCCTGCGCCAGAGCGCGCGCTATATGCAGGCGCTGCCGCTCGCCACCGGAAAGCGTGTGCCATTGGCGGTTGGCCAGATGCGCCATGTCGACATCGGCGAGTGCCCGATCGACAATCGCATCGTCCTTCACCGACCATGGCGACAGCGCCCCAAGATAGGGGGTACGCCCCAGCGCGACGGCTTGCCGCGCGGTGATGCGCTCACCTGTTCCGGCCTGTTGTTCGACCAGCGCCAGTTTCCGGGCTATTTCACGTCGACTGAACCGACCGATAGGCGTTCCACACAGGCTGACCTCGCCGATACGGCAGCGGCGAACACCGGAAAGCAATGACAGGAAACTCGTTTTGCCCGAGCCGTTCGGACCGATAATGCCGAGAAACTCGCCCTCATGCACGTCCAATGAGAGGTTGCGCAGGATTTCGATACTGCCCGCCAACCAGCCGACATTGCGCGCCGACAGGATCATGACGCCGCCCTCCCCTTTCCCAGCAGCAGGGCGAAGGCAGGAGCGCCGAACAATGCCGTAATGACCCCGATTGGCAAAACCTGACCGGGAACGATGATACGCGACAGGATGTCGGCAACTATCATGAAAATCGCACCGATTAGTGCGGCGGCGGGCAACAGCTTGCCATGACGGACCCCGACAACCATCCGCGCGGCATGGGGAATGACGAGGCCGACGAAGCCAACAGAGCCGACAATGGAAACCATCACTGCCGTCATCAGCGCACAGACACCGATCAGCACCGCATGGGCGCGGCGCACGGCAATGCCAAGCGAAGCGGCGGATTCTGTTCCGAAGGTAAAGGCATCGAGCGCGCGAGCATACCAGAGACAGACGGCAAGGCCGATCAGGCAAGCAGGCAAAGCCAGCGCCACATCCGGCCAGCGTACGCCGGAAAGATTGCCGAGAAGCCAGAACATGATCCCGCGTGCCTGCTCCGCATTTGCGGCCTTGGTGACGATGAACGATGTCAGCGCGTTGAAGAGCTGAGAACCTGCGATGCCTGCAAGGATGATCGCGCTGTTGTCGCGGCCGGCCCGCAATGCCAGCAGGGAAACCAGCGCGAAAGCGACTATGGCTCCGATGAATGCGCCGAACGACAGCGAAACCAGGCTTGCCCCTATGCCCAGAACGGCGACAGCCACGGCCCCGGTCGAAGCTCCGGCGGAAATGCCCAGAATGTACGGATCGGCCAGCGAATTTCGCAGCAGCGACTGGAGAATGACGCCAGACAAGGCCAGAGCCGCGCCGCAACAGGCAGCTATGACCGCGCGGCTGAGCCGATAGCTCCATACGATACCTTCATCGATTGGCTCCACCGTATATCCGGCATTCCACAGCCGGTTGGCGACAGTCTTGGCAACCACGTCGAGGGGTATGGCCGTTTCGCCAATGGCTGCGCCAAGCCACAACGCACAGAACAGAAGAAGAAGCGAAAAGAACAGCAGAAGCGTGCCGGAGCGTACATCTCCCCTCTTTCTGGTGCTCGCCAAAAACTTGAGCGCCGTCACTTGCCAAGTTCCGATGCAGCGATATCGGCGGCAAGCGTTTCGACGCCCTCTATCACCCGAAGCGACGTGCTCATCGACTGCGCGTCCATGTCGAATACGTGCCCGTCCTGGACCGCAGGCATAAGCTTGGTCACCGCATCGTTTTCCAGAAACCGATGTTTCACGGCAATGTCGTCAGCCGGGTAGCGGCGGCGATCGAGCTTGGCCGCGATGATCATTGACGGACCGGATTTCGCAATCGTTTCCCAACCCACCATCGGCCATTCCTCTTCGCTGTCGATCACATTCTTGATGCCCAGTGCTGAAAGAATATAGGCTGGAGCGCCAAACCTGCCCGCAACATAGGGATCGGCGTCGACTTGCGTACTGGAGAACCAGACCACGGCCGAAAGCTTGCCGCCGGTGGAAGCGATTTTCCCGCGAGCCGCCGCTTCTCGCGCCTTCAGCTCCGCGACCAGCCTTTCGCCGCGATCCTGCACATTGAAGATTTCAGCAAGTTCGGTGATCTCCCGATAGACAATGTCCATCGTGAAAGCTGCCGTGCGAATACCATCACCGCCGCCGGAATTATCCTTGCCTACACAATCAGATGGCGACGTATAGGCAGGAACGCCCAGTTCCTCAAACTGTTCAGGTCTGGCCACGATTCCCACCGGGCCGACATGCCACTGAAAATCAGCCGTCACGATATCAGGCTTTTGCGCCAGTACGCTCTCAAAACTCGGATCATTGTCCGCAAGCCGTTTCACCTTTGCGTTCACATCCTCGAAGCCCTTGAGGACCGGGCCAAACCAGACCGCCGTCCCCACTACCCTGTCGCCGAGCCCGAGACTGTAGAGTATCTCGGCGCTGCTCTGGCCAACCGCGACCGCACGGTTCGGTGCATGTGTGAATGTAACCTCGCGGCCACAATTTCTGAGCGTTAGTGGATATTGTGTTTCTGCAGCCTGAGCCGCGAAACCGCTTGCAAAAAGAGCAACTGCACAAAAGACGGCACGAAACGGCGTCCTGCCTAAGTTTTTCATCGAAATCCCCGAAAAGAAGAGAGAACACGCTGTCAGATGGCGGATACGATCCGGCTCAGAAAACGGACATGCCAATCCGGGGACAAAGCCAGATTACAGGCCGGATCACTACGGCCACAATCGTGCAATGACGGTATTGGGAAGCGCCTTGCGACGCGGAGATCTGTCATAACCGACTCCTGTTCCGGGCATCCCCGCCCGTGACAATGGACAACACTCGACGGCAGGTCTCCTGGCTCGCGAACATCTGCGATTCATCTGCCTTCCCGCGCTTCTTCGGCGCAGTGGCATGACGCTTGGAGCGTCACGAAGATGAACGGCAATCCGCTTACAGTTGCGGGGGCAGCCACGGTCTTGGCCCCTTGTTGGGTCGTCCTCACCGTGTTCCCTATTAATCCCCTTCACTCTCGGTCGGGGAACCGTCGTTATACTATTACGTCGCCATTTCGCAGCCGTCAAGCGCATCTGGCCGTGCTGTTTTCGCCCTGCTATTTTCAGGCGCGTCGAAAGTAGCGAATCCAAATTCTGACTAAACTGTCCTCGCATACGCTGGCTTATTGAATTTGTTTTCGCTAATCTCCATGTAATACGCTCCCGCTAGAGGAGCGGGATTTGGGGAAATCCGCCGGACGGCGGCATGATTCCATTGGGAGGACACATGCGTAGATTTATTATAGCCCTGACGTCGATAGCGGCGTTGGGTATGGTTGGCACTGCTTCCGCGGAAGACTACAAAGTGTTGGCGCCAGCGGCCCCAGGCGGCGGCTGGGACCAGACGGCACGTACAATGCAGAGCGTGCTTCAGGACGAAAAGATTTCCGGCAGCGTTCAGGTCATCAACGTTCCCGGTGCCGGTGGCACCATCGGCCTTGCACAGTTCGTCAACCAGAACAAGGGCGACCCAAGTCAGCTCATCGTCGGCGGATATGTCATGGTCGGCGCAATCCTGACCAACAAGTCGCCCGTTACTCTGGAGCAGATCACACCGATCGCCCGCCTCACCGGTGAATATGAAGCCATCGTCGTGCCTGCTTCTTCCGATATTCAAAACCTTGGCGATCTCGCGGCCAAGCTGAAGGCCGATCCCGGTTCAGTTTCATGGGGCGGCGGCTCCGCCGGCGGCACGGATCACATCACCGCTGGCCTTTTCGCCAAGGCTTCGGGTGTTGATCCGACCAAGGTCAATTACATCGCCTTCTCCGGCGGAGGCGAAGCGCTCGCCGCCATTCTCGGCAATCAGGTGACTGTCGGCATTTCCGGCTATGGCGAGTTCGAAGCCCAGATCAAGGCCGGCACATTGCGCGTCATTGGGATTTCGAGCGACGAGCCTGTCGAAGGTATCGACGCACCAACCTTCAAGGAAGGCGGCGTGGACGTATCGATCCAGAACTGGCGTATGGTGAGTGCAGCTCCCGGCATCTCGGCCGAGCAGGAAGCTGCCATCAATGCCGATATCGAAAAAATGGTGAAATCGGAATCCTGGCAGAAGGCGCTGAAGGACAAGGGCTGGGCGGATACCTATCTGGCAGGCCCCGCGTTCAAAGAGCAACTCGCCAAGGACATCACCGCGACTGAAGCCATCCTCAAGGAAATCGGCCTCGTCAAATGACAGTTTCAGAACGTCAGGAAGAGCGCCGCCCCGAAAGGGCGGCGCCAGATTTCGCCGCTCTTGTCATCGCTTTCGTTCTTGCCGTCGTAGCCATTGCCATCACCTGGTCGACAACCTACGGCAACGATGTGAGCAGCTACTCGCCCGTTGGCCCCAAAACCGTTCCCTATGTCATAGCCGCCGGATTGTTCGGCCTCGCCATTTGGACCGTTATTGAGGCGCTTCGCGGCGACTTTCCCAAGCGGGAGCATCAGGAAATCGCCCCCATGGCCTGGATCATCGGTGGTCTGGCGATCCAGATGCTGACGATGAAGACTGTCGGCTTTTCGCTGGCAACCGGCCTGCTTTTCGCGGCGACCGCGCGCGGCTTCGGCTACCGCAAATTCTGGATCAGCGTACCCGTGGGCATCGTCTTCGCTTTCGCGATCTGGTTCGTCTTCGCTCGTGGCCTCCAGCTATCACTGCCGTCCGGCTGGCTTGAACAATTCGTTTAAAGACGGAGCGCCTTCATGGATACTGTCGCACTTCTCGCCCACGGACTTCTGGTGGCGCTGGAACCGTCAAACCTTCTTTACGCCCTGATCGGCGTCACGCTCGGCACCGCCGTCGGCGTTCTGCCCGGTATTGGCCCCGCGCTGACCGTGGCGCTTCTCCTGCCCGTTACCTACAAGCTGGATCCATCCGGCTCGCTGATCATGTTCGCAGGCATTTATTATGGCGGCATGTATGGCGGATCGACAACTTCGATCCTGCTCAACACGCCGGGCGAAAGCGCCTCCATCGTCACGGCACTTGAAGGCAACAAGATGGCTCGCGCCGGGCGCGGCGGCCCTGCCCTTGCAACGGCCGCCATCGGTTCCTTCATCGCGGGCCTCATCGCCACGCTGGCGCTTGCCTTCGTGGCGCCATGGGTCGTAAAATTCGCATTGTCCTTCGGACCATCCGAATATTTCGCCCTGATGCTCCTGGCTTTCATGACCGTTTCCGCAGCCTTCGGCGATTCCACGCTTCGCGGTCTGACATCCCTTTTTATTGGTCTGGCGCTCGGCCTGATAGGTATTGATCAGCTCACCGGACAAGCCCGACTGGTCATGGGAACGCCGAACCTGCTCGACGGAATCAATGTGACCACGCTCGCGGTTGCACTCTTCGCGATCGGAGAAACGCTTGCGGTCGTGTCGAAAAAGCTTGGCCCGGAAGACGACGTCATTGCGGTCAAAGGCTCTGTCTGGATGACGAAGAATGACTGGAAACGCTCGTGGATGCCCTGGCTGCGCGGCACCGCGATCGGCTTTCCCATCGGCGCCATGCCTGCGGGCGGCGCTGACGTCTCGAGTTTCCTCTCCTATTCGGCGGAACGGCAGTTCTCGAAGCATCCTGAAGAATTCGGCAATGGCGCTATAGAAGGCGTCGCCGGGCCGGAAGCCGCCAATAACGCGTCGGCAGCCGGTACGCTCGTACCGCTTTTGACGCTCGGACTGCCAACGACTGCAACAGCAGCTATCATGCTGGCGGGTTTTCAGCAGTTTGGCCTGCAGCCCGGCCCCCTTCTCTTCGTGACCAACGCCACGCTGGTTTGGGGTCTTGTGGCGAGCCTTCTTGTCGCCAACATGATGCTTCTGGTCTTGAACCTGCCTCTGATCGGCCTCTGGGTTAAAATGCTCACTATCCCGCGCCACTGGCTCTATGCAGGCATTCTCGTATTTGCGACGCTCGGAACTATCGGCGCAAACGCATCGACGTCGATGCTATTCGGCCTACCGGTTTCGTTCGAACTCGGCCTGCTTCTGGCATTCGGTGTGCTGGGCTATGTGCTTCGGCGTTTCTCTTACCCCATTGCGCCGGTTGTCGTCGGGCTGATCCTTGGCCCGATGGCCGAGAAAAGCCTGCGCCAGGCATTGCAGATCAGTCAGGGCAATCCGACCGCCCTTGTCCACTCCTGGGTATCGATCGTCCTGATCGCCCTGGCAATCGCCGCAGTTGTCGTCCCCATGATCCTGCGTCAGCGCGGGAAAGGCGAACTGCTGAGCCAGATGGCAACAGACGAGGACTAAAACACAAAAGCCCGGAGGAAACTCCGGGCTCCATTACTCAGATACGCTTACGCCTACTTGATCTGCTTATCCCCTGATGCGACGGAACTGTTCAACGTCGATACCAAGCGTCTCGAGGTCCCGAGCGGCAGGCACCCGGTGATTGCGCACGGCAGCCGAAACACGAATGGCACTGCCGAATTGCGCGAATGCACGACCGAAACTGTTATTAAAGCGGGCAAACATTTTCATCTCCATCCGGACACGTCCTCGGTCCGTGCCCTTAAAATGGGAGCAGTCGGCCTTGTTTAGAAGGCCGACATTTGCATGCCAGCCATGCGGATTCCGCATGTTCCGTATTCCTCCCTTGATCGCGATCAATGCCCTTGGTCGGGTGACTTGCGAAGCTTGTGCCAGCTATTGCAACGGCCCTAAAGCGTATCGCATTCAATCATACTCAGGTGACACGCTTTAAGTTTTTGTTTTGACGCATGTCTTTATCCCGAAACCGGTTCCCACTTTCGGGAGACATGCTCTAAGGAAGGAAATACGGAATGTCGAATACACCTCATACCCTCGGAGAAGAATTTCCCGGCCAACTCGATGCAATTCATATATTGAAGGCAGAGGACCCGAAATTTGCCTGCGTTCTTGAGGAATATGATTCCGTCAATGATCGCATTCATCGGGCAGAGACGAAGATCGCGCCAGTCAGCCAGGAAGAAGAAACCAATCTGCGCAGGCAGCGCCTGGCTCTCAAAGACCATATTGCCGAGATGCTCGCAGCGGCCTGATCAGTCACCAGCGTTTTCCAGCAAAAATCCGAGATGCATCAGCGAATATCCTATAAAAAGTGCGTGTTTCAGCGACGGACTGAGCGGTAATTCCTGACGCTGAAACGGGGAGGATTACCTTGGGAACAGCCAATTCGGGATCGCTTCTTCCTGATGTGATCCTGTTCTGGCTACCCAAAGTATACCCTATCGATCGCCACTTTCCTTTATATCCAAAAACAACTTCGCAGCGTCCAGTATCTGTTCCCGAACATCAGACCGAGCGTCGGCATTGAACTTCGATAACTTCAGATGCCCACCTGATTTAACCATTTCCTTCGGCGTTACGCCAAACCGCTCACGAAACATCCGGTTGAGCGCTGTCGGTGACTCAAAACCGCTTTCATGCGCCATCTGCTTTGCTGTGACGCCTCGATACCGGTTCTCCGCCATGACACGAAGAACATAATCCAGACGCTTGTCCTTGATGTATTTTGATATACCATTCTCGGAGTCGAATAGCCGATAAAGATGTGCTCGCGATATATTGAAATGGGATTGAATATAAGAAACGTTCAATTCTCTATTTTGTATATTTTTTTCTATAAAGCTGACGATGGATGACTTGATTCCATTGCTATGAATTACAGTGTCTGAAATGTCGGAAACCTCGGTTCCGTTGACGGCGGATGAAAGCAGAAAGATGAGTGCGTTCTTGGCATAGTCAGCTTCTTCATCTGTCAATTCCGGGCCTACTTCCAGGATTCCCCGCATAAAGCCGGCGATCAGGCGGGAAGATGCAGCCTGCCCCGGCAACACCAGTCCATGAATATTTTTCCAATGTACAGCTTTGTCCAAATCCTGTCTCGGGACCACCACCGTGATCCGATGCCCCGGATTGACGTTGCTCTGCACGACACGCCCCAGATCGATAATAAGGATGTCTCCGGGGGAAGCTTTTGAAACCACCCCGCTAAAATCTCCTGAAATCTCGCCCTCAGTGATAATCTGAATAAGATATGAATCCAGCCCCCCGGAACTGATCAAGAGCCGATCCCGCTGGTAACGTTGGGCGTTGGACCTGATCTCGCCGATCGCCAGATTTGCCAGAGGAAATGTTGTTATATCGCCCTCAAGCGTTATCGGAGTGTCTCGCTCAAAAGACAAAACATGATACACGGGCCCAATGAGAGTCCGCCAGAACTCGGTCCTTTCCGCGGGAAGCACGTGGGATGTGGATAGGTGAGACTTTTTCATTACGATTAAGAAAATAACAGTACGCCAATCAGGCCAATCTAATTAATATAACTATTTTTTGGGACAGTTCAAATATTCATGAAACCTTGCGGTGAACATTCAGGAAAATCCGCTGATTTCAGGAACTTTGACCATTCCGCGAAAATTTGAAACAGAAAAATATTCCACTAAATGAAAATTTCATAAAAATGCTATCCAATAGCGCCCTTTCCTGAAATGAAAATCTGGAACATCGTATGGAAAGTTCCGGCCAGTCGAGTGGCTTTCCAATTGAGGATGCGGCATAGGCTTGACCGGCGTCCAGTCGGCGGAGATTGACAGGGGCGCGAAAACCGGGGAGCCCGGCCACCACAGTTCCGCATCCCGAATTCCGGTGAGGTGGAGCGCTGTCACTTCCGCTCGACTACACGAGATGTATGAAACCCATAGAGTTCCGACATCGGTGCTATCCTGCACGTTGAAGCCCAAAGGCGCGCTCCATATCCGCCCGGCTTACAGTGGCGCCGAATAGCGGTGTGCCGGTCTCGAACGAACGGCTGAAAGCCAGCGGTCCGGCATCGACAGGATCGAAACCGATACGGTCGATAAAGCAAGCCACCTCGCGACGTGCCTCCGCGTCGTTCCCGGCTACAGCCAGCGCACGACGCTCGGGATCACCTGCCGGACGGGCTTCCTCATCGATTTCATGATAGCCCATATGATTAAAGCTTCGCACCAGCCGTGCGCCGGACAAAAAATCCTGCACAACCATGCTGCTTGAGCGCCCACCTTCAAATTCGGCAATCGTTCCGTCGGTCGGAGCCCAGTAATTCATGGCATCGACAACGATCTTGCCAGCCAGCAATTCCGGTGAAAGGCTTCGATACTTGGAAAGCGGCAAAGCAAGCACTATGATGTCAGCAGTAGCGATTACATTGCGTGCGGTGCTGGCCTTCGCGCCCGGAACCATGATTTCCAGCACCAGTGCTATATCTTCCGGCGCTTTGGAGGTCGCCACTCGCACCTCATAGCCCGCCGTTACCGCACGACGGGCTATAGCAGTGCCAACGCGGCCCGCGCCTAATATACCGATGGTCCGAACCTGAGATGTTGGCATATTTGGTTTGCTCCTATCTACTTTCCAGAGCCCAGTTCCGCATCGACCAGAGGTTTTACCCTGGTGCCCAACAGTTCTATCGAGCGCAGGAATGCCTTGTGTGGCATTTGTCCAACGTCCATCTGGAAGAATTGCCGCATATGACCGATGTGGCGGTGCAACTCGATGATACGTTCTGCGATTTCCTCCGGGCTACCCGCAAAAAGCGCTCCCGCACCGCTCGCTTCCCGATCATAATGAGAACGGGGAGGTGGCGCGAAACCGCGTATCCTACCAAGCTGTTCCATGACGGCATGCCAGTGGGTCCAGAAGAATTCTTTGGCTTCAGCGGCATTCTCGTCGACAAAACCCGGCGTGGCGACCGAGACTTTCACCTTCTCCGGTGCTATGTCCGCTTGAGCGGCAGCGCGCCGATAAAGATCGGCCAGTGGCGCAAAGCGTGAAGCCTGACCACCAATGATGGCATAGGAAATCGGTAGGCCGAGCAGGCCGGCACGAACTGACGAGTGCGGATTACCGCCGGTCGCAAGCCAGACTGGCAACGAACCGTTGTCGGGGCGCGGCACAACAAGCGCGTCGTTCAGCGCCGGACGAAACTTACCCTGCCAGATAACTTTTTCGCTATCATTGATTTTCAGAAGCAGATCAAGTTTTTCAGCATAAAGCTCATCATAATTGTTGAGATCATGCCCGAAAAGAGGAAAGGATTCCGTGGAGGAGCCTCTACCCGCCGTAATTTCAGCGCGACCATTCGACAGCGCGTCCACCGTTGCAAACTGTTGAAAAACACGTACCGGATCGTCAGTACTCAACACGGTTACGGCGCTGCCAAGTTTAATGTTCTTCGTGGTCGATGCTGCAGCGCCCAGAACGACGGTCGCGGCCGACGCTGGCATTTCACGCGTATGATGTTCACCGATACCGAAGTAATCGAGTCCAACTTCGTCGGCGAGTTGGATCGCTTCAAGCAAATTGCGCATCGCATCCGCCGTAGAGCCAAGTTCTCCCGTTTCTGCATTTTTCTGCACATCACCGAAACTATATACACCCAGTTCCATACTGCTCTCCTTTGGGCGCTCATCGATGCGTGATGCCCGAAAGTATCCAATCGTAACTGAGTGTAATATTGGTACCGCTTTTAATCGCGCAAGAAGGCACGTTTTTGAAACCCGGTATCTTCGAAGTACCCATGGCGCATGAGCCACCGGGAGGAAAAGATAGCGACATGGAAGGTTTTCAACGCATCGTTATGGCCTTCTCGGGCACCAATCTCAGGGCCGGGTATAACCGTCGTATCGGTAATAATCAGACCTGGATATTGAAAAGCCTTGAGCCATTTGGCATCATGCTCACCGACATTCCAGAAGGCTTCGGCTTTGGTGGCTGACCACTTTTGCCTACTGAAGATTAAAGTGATATCGGGCTGAAACGAAATGCAAGACTGCGCCTGATTCAGGTCCTCAAGGACGGCACCATTTCGGCAAACGAAGCGTCGCAATGGTTGCTCTTTCGTGAAGTTCTGATTCTTCATGTATCTGTTCGTTAGAACGCCGATCTGATTCAGCCAGATCGGTGTTCTGACATCTCTTTGACCCGGTTCGGATAATAGCTTCCCGATTTTTTATCAAATAACGCGTACCGATTAATGCAGTGTATCTTGAATCAACAAAGCCCCTTCCACCAAATTAATAGGTCCTGACCCTAAGCCCTTTATGAGACTGTAAAAACTCGATATACACTATGATTATTCATCTCAAAATTGTCCCGCCTCTACACATCCATCGGACATTCCACCAATGCGGATTGCATTTTACGCACCCCTGAAATCTCCTGATCACCCGGTACCGTCAGGAGATCGGACAATGGGATCATTGCTCATGCGAGCAATAGAGATGTCGGGGAACGAAATTGAGATCATTTCTCATTTCAGATCTTTCCATCGCCAACAAAATGATTTTCTTAGTCTAATAAAAGATGCAAAAATTGAAAAGAAAACAATAATAGAGAAATTTAAGAATGGTTTTCTTCCTGACGCATGGTTCTCATATCACGTATATTATAAATCGCCCGACCTGATAGGACCATCCATTTGCCGTTATCTTAATATACCTTACATAACAGCAGAATCCAGCTATGCTGCTAGCCGAGATCGTTCGGGCTGGGATGCGGAGCAGCGCCGGGTGAAGATTGCGATCCGTATGGCGCAACTCAATATTCACTTCACCCAAAGAGATTTGGCTGGTTTGCGATCGGTCGCACCTGAAGCTCACTATGCGGCATTACCTCCCTTCATAGATGCTGGAATCTATTGGCGTACGCCTGCTTTCAATCCAACGCGCCTCGTGACGACGGCTATGATGAGGAAAGGTGACAAGTTAGCCAGTTATCGGATGCTTGCGGACGCTTTATCTCAGATCAACAATAGAGACTGGACGCTTTCCATAATTGGAGACGGCCCCGAAAGGCCCGGTATCGAGGCGCTATTTTCACACTTTCCGGAAAAAAGGATTGATTGGCTCGGGCAAAAAAACAAAGAGGAAATCGCTGAAATCCTGAGTGAGGGCGGTCTCTATGTCTGGCCGGGAAACGGAGAAGCCTATGGCATGGCTTATCTTGAAGCCCAGGCGGCTGGACTCCCGGTGATTGCTCAAAGGACCGCAGGAGTTCCTGAAGTCGTGATCAACGGCAGGACTGGCCTGCTAACGCCGGAAGGAAACACAATTGCGTATGCCGATGCGATCAAGTACCTGCTGGACAACCCTGGTGAGGCATCCAGGCTTGGTCGGGCGGCTCGCTGTTTTGTGCATAGCGAACGTTCTCTTGAGGAGACAGCGAAGAGAATGCATGGCTTTTTAAGCACGCTGAAAAGACCGCCCCGATGAAGCAAACTATCCTTGCCCCCTTGCTGGCGGAGATGGAGCGTTGGGCGCATAATGGGCGTGTCGCTCGGTTTTGGCTACGCGATGACGATGCGGTGGATCCAACGCCCGCACTCGACCGGCTAATCAACCTTTCTGACCGTTATCGTGTGCCGGTTGCCCTTGCCGTCATACCGGAGTCAACGGGCCAAGAGCTGGCACTACATCTCTCCGGCAAAAATCTTGTCACGGTCGCCGTCCACGGATGGTCGCATGAAAGCCATGCTGCACCAGGTCGAAAGAAGCAGGAGCTTGGGCCGGAAAGGCCGCTTGCGACGGTTCTCCGTCAATTGGAAACAGGGCTTTCCAAACTGGAAACACTCTATGGCCGACAACTTTCGCCAGTTCTGGTTCCGCCCTGGAACCGGATCGATCAGGATATCCGCGTTGAGTTGAGGAAATCAGGCTTCCGCGCGCTTTCGGTTTTCGGCACAGCCAAAACCGAGCCGGGCGAAATCCCGTGCATCAATACCCATGTCGATCTTATGGACTGGCACGGAACACGTGGTTGCCGTCCGCACGGCGATCTGGTGGCCGATATAGTCACCCAGATGAAACAGCGCTTCGACAACGATGACGAGCCGATCGGCATTCTGGCACACCATCTCGTGCATGATGATGCGGCGTGGGCTTTCCTGAACGCATTGTTCGAGATCACCACAACAAAACCGGGAATTGCCTGGAAGAATTTACCCGACCTTCTGTCTTGAGGTTCAGACAATCACAACCTGACGGTCGCGCGCTGCGAAAGCCGCGGAAAACAGTTCCCGTGTTGCTCGCTCGCATTCGTCCAGCGCGTCGTCCGTGCGGGTGGGGGCGTGATGAAACAGCGCAAAACGCTTCACGCCCGCAGCCTTTGCAAGCCGCGCTCCGTGACGCCAGGTCGAATGACCAAAGCCGAAGCAGCGTTTCATTTCGTCGTCGGTATAGGTGCAGTCATAGACCATCAGATCGCAATTTTCGATCAACGCCAGCACATTGGGATCAAGCTGATCCCCGGCGTGTTCCGTATCATAGACGAGTGCCACCGATTTTCCCGCCCACTCGATACGATAGCCGATGCAACCGCCGGGGTGGTTCAGACTGCCCGTGCGGATCGTCACGCCATTGCACGGGGTAAGCTTGTCACCTGTCTGAAAATCCTGAAATTCGACCGCGGCTTTCCAGATAGCCGGTGCGATGGGAAAAAACGGCGGTCGCATGAACTGATTGAGCAGTTCCCGGGTCGTCATCTGGCTATGCAGATGACCGGACCAGAATTTCACCCGCGCCGCAGGATTATAGACCGGCACGAAGTAAGGCAGTCCCATGATATGATCATAGTGGGAATGCGTGAAAAACAGATCGTAGTGCGACACGCCCTCTGCAGCCATCGCCTCCCCAGCTTCCCGAATTCCCGAACCGGCATCGAAGATCAGCCTGTGCTCACCGCATTGCAATTCTATACATGGCGTATTTCCGCCATAGCGCTCAAATTCGGGGCCTGAGACTGGAATACTGCCACGTGTTCCCCAGAACCTGACCCTTATTTCATCATCCGTCATCGCATTTGCCACCCAATACCACCCAAGCATACATTCAATCTGTTGGCAGGCGATAGCAATCTGTTTTTTAAACTTTATGACATCTATTATTCATTGCCGACCGGAACAGGAATCTCCCCTTCATGTCCCTTGCAGATTTACCGACCATTGCCGTCATCGCCGACGCACATTTCCACGACCTTTATGGCGACTACGATTTCAAGGGAATTGAAACCAAAAACGGCGTCATGACTGCGCGGCGGCTTACAGATACGGTTCGCTCGACACGCGTTTTCAATGAAAGCTATCAAGCGCTGCGTGCTGCGCTCGACGACATTGCCCGGCGGCAGATCAGGCATGTTGTCCTTCTGGGCGATTATTCCGACGACGGCCAGATCGCGACACTTGCCGCGCTTCAACGCCTGCTCGATTCCTATCGGCACGCTTACGGGATGGTTTTCACGGCAGTTCCCGGCAATCACGATATTTTCGGCCCTGCCGGACGCCATCATGGCAAGCGCCTGCTGAACGCTGACGGCAGCTACACTTTCGTCGCGAGCAGCGCGGAATTCATCGATCATGAGGCGAATGGATTTGTTCTCACGCCCAAAATGTATTGCAAGGGCTACCCCGAAGGCTTGCAGGCCATAACCGGCCTCGGTTTCTTTCACCGAGATGGCGACCTTTATTGGGAAACGCCTTTCGGAACAGACGATGCACCGGAGCACCGGCTTTATAATGTAACATCACCGGACGGTCGCAATCGCTATAGCCTCATGGATGCTTCCTATCTGGTGGAGCCCGCCCCCGGCCTCTGGCTGCTCATGCTCGACGTCAATGTCTTCGCGCCGCGCAATGGCAACTTCGCAGGGGGCGAAGCGCAGGCTTTCGTGGACAGCACCAATGCCGGATGGAACGCTGTAATCGAGCACAAGCATTTCCTGTTTCAATGGATGCAGGACGTGGCCCGACGCGCATGCGAAGGCGGCAAATGCCTGCTTACCTTTTCGCACTATCCGACCATCGACATGCTGAACGGCACGACTGCGGACGAGTTTTCGCTCATCGGCCCAACCGGGGCCGTAAAAAGGACCCCTGCCCCGGCAACGGCGCAAACCATTGCGAATACTGGAATTGGCGTTCATTTCAGCGGTCATCTGCATATCAACGACACGGCGCAGGCGGTATCCGGTCGGGACTGGCTGATCAATGTCGGTGTGCCGTCGCTCGTGGCCTTTCCGCCCGCCTTCAAGATTGTCAAAACAGATGGCAACAGTATCGAGATCGAAACGGCCATGCTCGATGGGCTTGCCCGGGACGCTCATCTCGACGCACAATACCGGACGGAACTGGCGCTTACCCGCAAGGACGTCGGCACCATTCTCGATACGCCGGACTACGGTTCGTTTTTGTCCGAGCATGTGCAACAGCTTGTCATTCACCGCTATCTGCGCAAGGAATGGCCCAAAGATCTGGCCGCTATCGCCAAAGTTCTGACACTTGCCGACCTGGTGTTTCTGGTCAATCAGCCTTCATCCATGGATATGGACGAGGCGACCGGCATATTCACAATGACGCCAAAAGGTCACTGTTCCGAAGACGAAATCCGAATATTCTGCGCCGAACATACCCTGCACGGCGAAACGCTTCAGGCTGTTTCGTTTCTGGAACTTCTGGGCGACTGGTACCGCCTGCGCAAGGCAAGCGAGTTGGCGTTCGGGTGGATATGTCCGCATCGGTTGCGCATCTACCAGACATTCATCGCGCTTTTTGCGTCGAGAACCGACAAGCTGGGTAGCCTCCACGAAAAAATCGGTATCCTGTTGCGCATGATGGGGGCTTACATGGGCGGGTTGCCTTCACGCAACTTCCGGATCGACCTTGGAGATGGTTCGATCCAGCCGCTCTAACCATTTTTTTAGCGCCGACTGCGCTCTTGCGTCAGTTCCGCCGTTGTATGACTCAGTCTGCTGGCCAGAACCCGCATGATCTCGATTGTTATTTCGGGATAATCGGTCAGGAGTTTTAGAAAATGCTCCTTGCTGATACGCAAAGCCTCAAGTGCTGTGGAAGCCGTGACCGTTGCGGTGCGCGATATATCGCAGAGAATGCCTATCTCTCCGACGATTGAATCATGCTTCGCTTCCGCGACCTTG
Source organism: Brucella daejeonensis (assembly GCF_014199265.1). Taxonomy (GTDB): domain Bacteria; phylum Pseudomonadota; class Alphaproteobacteria; order Rhizobiales; family Rhizobiaceae; genus Brucella; species Brucella daejeonensis. Next base: position 147,234 of record NZ_JACIJG010000002.1, on the reverse strand, counting down.
ATCGATCCTTCCGGCGTATCGACAAGAATATCGGCATTGCCCGACAGAATGACATAGGCTGCGTCTGCACTATCACCCTGATGAAACAGCGACTGGTTGGCCTTGTAACTGACACGGTCGGAGGTAAAAGCCAGGAGTTTCAGCTTAGCCGGTGACACACCGGCAAAGAGCGGAATCCGACGCAACATCTCCACTTCGTCTTTCAGAAGCATGGACTCACCTTTTCTTCCCCTGCCTTCCTTCCATCCCGCGAAAAACTGCTGGACAGGCTCATTGTGCTACCAGTTCCCTGAACACGCCACCCTCTTTAAGCAACGTCTCGTAAGTGCCATCCTGAACCAGATGACCGCTCTCGAATACGATAACGCGATCAAAATTGCTGGCGAGAGGAAAATTGCTCAAAGTCCATATTATAGCGGGAGTGTGTCCTTCCTTATGAAGGTTTTGCATAATATTCTCCGCGATCTGAATCTGTATCCGCTGATCCAGCGCTGGCAGCGGGCGATTGAAGATCACATAATCGGCACGCTTGAGCAAAGCGCGCGCGACATTGATCTTCTGGCGCTGAACGCTTGTCAGTCGTTTTCCGCCCGAACCGACATCGAAATCGAGTCCTATCGCAAGGATCGCTTCCGATTGGCCCAAAGCTTCGAAAAGGTCGATGACGATCGCCCGTATACGTTCCAACGCATCTGCCTGACCGTAACTCACTTTACCGAAAAGAAGATTGTCGAGCAGGCTCGCGCTGGAAATGAACTTGTCCGGATGATAGGTCTCGATCACGGCCTGCAACTCGGACGGCAAATCCCGTACAATCTGCTTTCTCGCCCTGACAATCTTGGCCTTCAGGACATCGGTCAGCAAACCGAAACGATGGCGCGGCTCGAGGTAGGCAAAGCTCAAACGGGTAATACTGACCCAATCGTCCGGTGAAACGCCTCCGACCTCGACACCCTGCAATTTCTGGATAAGCAGTTGGTAGTCCGGAATATCCTCCGGACGCATGAAGGTAAGCTGTTGAAAGAAGGGATGGTCTTCCGGCAGATCCCGGAAAAGCTCAATCGCATTCTCTGCGATTTCCAGTCCCATCCGATAAAGATCCGCATAGAGATCGTTTTCGATCAGTATCTTTTTAAAGAATGGGTGCGCGGCCAGTTGCCGGATCGTCATCGATGAACGATCGAGCACACCGAAAAGCAGATTTTCACCGACAGTCGCCTGCAGATTGTATGTATCCGGTTCGAAAGGAACAACAAGATCGGCAAGGCTTTCTTGATCGAGCCTGTCACGCAAGGCCTGCCGGAATTCCACGATATGATCGCCAAGCGCTGGATGCGCAATCGTATCGACCTGCGACCTCAGCGCCATGTCGATGATATCGTGCTTGATCATCACAGCCTCGAGTACGGGACGCACGACCGTGCTGAGCTCCGCCGCGCCCGATATTCCCATCGACGCATAATCGACCCAATCGCTGTTCAGGTCGAAAGCCGGATTCTTTGCTCTCTTTGCTTCCTGAATCTGCCAGCGGCGCTCGACGGCCGCAGCGCCTTCATACCGAACCTCGGTCAGCGGTGCGTGCTTGAGACCATAGAGCAGGTTGTCGCGTAGCGACCCGCTGAAGAAATAGGCATCCGACGACGCATAGGCGATGCGACGGCCGGTGACGGATTCCGGCAAGGAAAGAATATCATGCCCGTCGATGGTAAGTCGTCCGGTATCGGGCCAGACTAGCCGCGCGAGAAGTTCCGCGAAAACTTCGGTGCCGCTGCCCGCCGACCCGATCACGGCAACGGTCTCGGTCGGACGGATTTCTATGTTGAGGGGTTCCAGCAGGCGTCCGCCGCTGTCATCCAGAACCGTTACATTGGCGGCGACGAACGACTGATTGAGCGGCGGAATCCTTTTGTACTCGACCGCATGGATTTTCGGATCGATCAGATTGTCGACGTTGAACTGCTCGACGACCTGCGCATATTTGACCTGCACGTCCTGCCGTGATTGATCCCAATCGATCAGTTCTTTCAAGGGACCGGGAAGGTCCTTGTAGGCATTGATCACGGCCACAAGCTGGCCGATATCGAGGCGGCCATGCAGCGCAAACATCCCGCCGAGCATATAGAAAAGAAACGGCGTGACCTGCGCCAGAAAGTTATTGATGAACTTGACCAGAAATTTCCACTGATAAAGATCATAACGGATAGTGAAGATGCGCCCAAGCCGATCAGCGATATCGGCGCGCTCGAAATTGGACGTATCGTTGCCATGAATGGCGCCGATACCATCGACGATCTCGCCCACGCGGCCTGAGAGCTGGCGGGCCGTGAGCTGGCGCTGGCGTCCCAGTTCGAGCAATCGCTTGCGCATTCTGGGGATGATAATGCCCTGCGCCGCAACGATGACGGCTGCGATCATGCCAAGCCAGAAACTCTGCATCAAGATGAAAATCAGCGCTGTCAGCGCCTGACCACCCAGCAAGGCGGGCTGAACGAATGCATCGCCGGTGAAACCGCCCAACGGTTCCACCTCGTCCTTGATCATCGTCGCGATTTCCGCCGAGCGGACCCGCTTGAAATGAAAGGGCGGAAAACGGAGAACCCGGTCGATCAACTCGAAACGGATGCGCCGCAGCATACGTTCGCCGAGGCGGCCCTTATAGGTATTGATATAGAGCTTGAAGAGGCCGTTGATGATGACCAGCAGAAGGAAAACCAGACTGAGCCCCACCAGCATCTGAATGCGGTTGAGCTGCAAACCGCCAAAAAACACTACCTCTCCGAAATAAGGAAAGTCGTAGGCGATGCGCATGAAGGTCTGCGTCGCGCCCGGCGTCTCGAATCCTCCACCCTGTATGGGCCCGTTGATGATCTGCTTGGGCAGATCGAATGACAGGAAATACGGAATCATCGACAGGGCGACGATCATAAGAATCCATGCCTGCTGGAGACGTGTCGAGGACCAGATATAGCGGGCAAGGCTTTTTTCCATGGGCACCACACTGGCACTTCCAGCAAAAAGGGGAACCGGTTTGCTCAGAAAGTGCTGCAAGAACGAACTAGTGGATTGAATTTGACGTTTGAATCCCGACGGAATGAGATGCTGTTTCAAACGTCAAATTCGAGAAATCCACTAGATACATAAAGTTGCTAATGGTCTTTTCGATTCCCACATTTGCTCGGCGCCTGCATCAGAGGGATGCAAATGTCGGAACTAGACCACTAGAACGGCTACAGGCTTCTGTTTGACAGAAATCCGCTTCTTTTATTCAACAGACTACATTCTTCTTTCGTATATGCGATTAATGAAAAGCACTCTATCTTTTTGTTTGTGCCGATGAAATTGTTCTCTCCGCCCCATCTTCCTCAGAACAAGAATGCATTTTTCTCACTATCTATAGCTGGAAGCATCATGCCAGCCATGCGGCCTGTTCCGCTGACACCACATAGACCCGGAGCGGACCTGATCTTCCGCGAATGGAAATATCCTCCGCTTCCAGCCCCTCGACTTTCGTGTTCGCGCCAACTGCGACCGGTTCCGAAAAGACGATTGCCGCATCCCGCGCTTTGGCGATATTTTCCAGCCGACTGGCAACGTTTACGGTATCGCCGACTGCCGTCAGCCCCTTCACCTTGTCGTAACCCATGGTCCCCACGATGGCGGGGCCGGTATGAATACCGATAGCGACCCGCAACGGTAGTGAAAGTTCATCGGCCATTTCCTCATTGAGGCGCTCTATCTCCCGCACGATCTGGACCGCCGCGGCAAGGGCATTCCGGCAGCTATCCTCACTCGATTCACGCAGTCCGAACAGGGCCATGGCACCGTCGCCGATAAATTTGTCCAGCCTGCCATCGGCCAACTGAACAGCCTGCCCGACAACAGCGAAATAACGGTTCAGGAGAAAAACGACATCGTAAGGCAACTTGGTTTCCGCCAGCTGCGTGAAACTGCGCAGATCGCAAAACAGCACTGTAATGTCCCGCTCTTGTCCGGCAACCGTCAATTGCGCCGCTCCATCAGCAGCAACATCCGGGTCCGGCATAATCAGCGGCACTACGCTGACATCCTTTTCCGGGCGCAACTGGCAACCGAGGCGGACATCGCGGTCGGCACCAATGCGAAACAGCGTTTCTTCTTCAATGGAACCAGGTGCCGGCAATTCGTCACCTCCCTTGATCACTCTGACACGGCAGGTGGAACAACGGCCTTTACCGCCACATATCGAGTAATGTGGAATTCCGGCAGACCGACTGGCTTCAAGAATGCTGAACCCGCGGGGAACAGTTACGATTTCACCGTTTGGGTAGGTTATCCTGATCTGGTTCGCCCACTCCCGCCAGCTGCGCAAGGCGCGAAAGGTCAACAAAAGCGCAATAGCGCCGCCGAATGTGCCATAAAGGGCCAATCTGATCTGAAACTGGCTTACTGGATCGATAGCCCGCGAAAGTCGTGCGTTCTCCCCGCCCGACAGGGAAGCTGCCTCGACGGGAATAGTGGCAAGGGACCGCCCGGAATTTGCAAATCCGAGCAGTGCAAGAACGGGCAGCAGGATGGCGATACTCAGCAGAAGCGGTGCAGCACGCTGAAACCACCTTCTCGGACGAAGCCAGAAATAGATGCCTATGCATCCATGTGTCCACGCAACAACAAGGGCTATGGTCTGCTTTACGCCGTTGAATGGAGAAGCGACCCACAGCGTATAAACAATATTTCGATAGGTATCGTTATAGCCCACCAGTTCATGTCGGAGACGGGTGCCGATCACGTGTTCCATGATCAGGAGCGGGATCAACAGACCGAGCAGAATTTGCATCATTTCGCCAAACGGCAGCTTCAGCGAGCGCCGATTATAGAGCGAACGCAGCACAAGACTCAGGTGTACTAGTATCGCACCATAGAGAAGCGTCGTTCCAATCGGATTACGCCATAGCAGCAGAAAGAGCAGTCGGCCCTTTTCAGCAGCATTCAACGAAATCAGATTCAGCGCATGATTGCTCATGTGCAACACAAGGAACGTTACCATCACAAGCCCGGAAGCCAATCGAGCTTTTCGCAACAGACGTTCGGATGGAACGCGGATTTTGGACGGTGCTGTCATTCAGGCTTTGACCGGTTTCTGGCAAGCTGCATATGTCGGCGGCAATCTTAGGCGGACGCGCGTAAAAGCAAAAGCTTAAAGCGTTCCCTGCATCCGCCCAGGTGCAGCGTGTTCTATGGATCATTGGTCGAGTGGATTACCGGATCGAGCGAAGATAACTGGCGGTTTTACGCGCGCCGTCGAGGTCGAGCGCCGCAGCAGACGGTGACGGACTCTCAAGCATCGCTGCAACCGCATTGCTCAGCACATGAGCATTAAGGCAATCCTCGGAAATGGCCACAGCAAGCCCCATTTCCTCAAGCCGTTGCGCCCTCACCGCCTGTTCCGTTTCTCCGCCTTGCGTGAATGGTACCAGAATTGCTTTGCATCCCGCCTGTAGCAGATCGCAGACCGTGTTGTACCCGGCTTGCGATACCGAAACCTTGGCCCCTCGCAAAAGCGACGGAAAATCCTTGCGAAAACGCACCACCTCCACATTAGATGGGCTATCTTGCAGAAGCTTCTGGAAATCGGCTTCCGGCAGATTGGGACCGGCGATGACGCACCAACTGCGCTCTATATGCTGTCGGGCAGCGCCAATCGCGGCGTTCACCAATGCCGCCCCCACCGCTCCGCCACCTGCGGAGACGACAATATCGAATTTTTCCGGGCTGGCGGGCGCGGGCGGAGCCGCAACCAGACCCGTATGGACGATGCGGTCGGCAATCTCGTCCGCCAGCGGAAAGCTATCGGACAAAGACACGAAATTCTCGTCGCCGTGAACCAGAACATGGTCGAAGTGAGCCTTGACCAGTGCAACCGTTTCCTCATTGCGGCCCGGTTTCGTCCTCTGCTGGACGATATCACGCACGGACGTGATGAGCTTCGGGCGCGGCGTGGAGTTTTCAATGGCCTCGATCAGCGGAATAAGCTCAAACCGCATTTGCCGCCGCCCGAACGGAAAGGCTTCGATAATGACCATATCCGGCTTCAGCCGGTGAAATATCTCCAGAAGCCTGTCCCGACGCTGCGCCAGAAAAGCTTCGTCCGCAGGCCGACCGTCCGCATCGGCAAGGCCGGAGAAACCGGCGTTGTTTGCTACGAGCGGAGGCAGCGCAATTGCCGGAATGCCATCCGCCGGAAACCCCGGAACCGGAAGCCCGCCTGTTACCACGGTCACGTCGAAACCGTCGTCCTTCATCGCCGACGCGATGCGGCTTGCCCGCGCGATGTGCCCTATCCCCAGAAGGTGCTGGACATAAAACAAGACCTTCGGACCCGGTTTTGCAGGGCTGCCGCTCATGTCTTCGTCCATTCCCGCTCGAAAAGTTCCGTTAGCTGGTGAATGCTGGCGTGATGATCGAAATGATGACGAACGCGATGTTCCGCCGCCTCGCCCAACCGATGGCGTAATTGCGGGTCTCCGGCGAGCTTCTCAAGCGCGGCGGCAAGCGCTTCCGGATCTTCGGACGGCACCAGAAACCCGTTTTCGCCGTCGCTCAACAGCTCCGGGACGCCGGAAATATTGGTCGAAACACAAACGAGGTTCTGGCTCGATGCTTCAACAATCACATTCGGCAGCCCATCGCGGTCGCCATCGGCCGTGATCCGGCATGCCAGCGCGAAAATATCCGATTGACGGTAATGCTCCAGCACCTCTTCCTGTGCCAGCGCGCCTTTCCACGCGATCCGGTCGGCCAGACCGAGGGATTCCGCGAGCGGCTTCAGATGGGCAAGCTGGTCGCCGCCGCCGATATGCGTGAAGTGCCAGTGGATATCGGAAGGCAATAGCGCCAGCGCATGCAAAAGCACATCATAGCCCTTCTTGGGCACGGCTCGACCGACGCTGAGGATACGCAGCGGATCGCTGGCGTCGGCGCCATCCCTTGATGAGCGCGGCGCCTCGAAGCGGCCAAAACGGTCGAGATCGAGCCCGTGATAGCTCAGATGCACAGCGTCCTTGCGCGGGGTCAGGCCGCGCATATGCTCATAGCCGGCGCGCGTGCAGGTGACACTCCAGCGCGTGGCTCCAAGTTTTTCCGCCAGTTCCCAGTCCGGCGAAGTCCAGATATCCTTGGCGTGTGCGGAACACGTCCATGGCACGCCGGTCAGAAGGCTTGCATAGGCTGTCACCGAGGCCGGTGTGTGGATGAAATGCGCATGCAGCCATTCGCCCCGGTCCGGCCATTCATGGGCAAGCACCATGGCCTGCCCCAGCCGCCGCACACGGTTGGGCGTAATATCCCGCCGCAGATCCTTCAGGAACTGGCGCATGAGCCGGTGAAAACCGGGTCTGCGCCATGCGGCCCACATTCCGCGCAAAACCCGCAACGGCTCTTCATAAAGATATTCCGGCAGATAGACGACGCGGGCCTTGATCTCGTCATGGATCGGGTGCCGCTTCTTGTCGGTCGGACGGCGCATCGAAATGAGTGTCAGGTCGAAACCCGCACGCTCCAGCCCCAGAAGTTCCTGTGCGATGAAGGTTTCCGAAAGACGCGGATAGCCCTTCAGCACGACAAGCAGTTTTCGACGAACGGGCATGGCTGCCAAACTATTTTGCTGCAATGAGGGTCTCCGGGACAGCTCCCGACTGCCGTTCGCTCTCATCCAGCCATTCTCCGACGATCTGGGAAATATGAGGCAACCCCTCCAGGCGCATATCGCTGTTGCTTGCCGACGGCGGCAACCGGTCAGGCAGGCGTTGCAGAACTTCCGCCAGTCGTTGCGGATCGTCAGCTTCCTCGGGAAGCAGCATTTCTATGAGATTGAGTTCCGCAGCGCGGCGGGCGCGGATAAGCTGTTCTTCCCGAGGCTCGACGCGCGGAACGATCAGCGCCGGTTTGTCGAACGATAATATCTCGCAATAGGTGTTGTAGCCGCCCATCGCGACCACCGCCTTTGCGCCTGCGATCAGGTCTTCCATGCGATTATCGAACTCGATCACCTCGAGATAAGGGATATTCTGTGCGCTTTTGCGCAATTTTGTCCGTTCCTTTGCAGGCATATAGGGACCCAGAACGATGAATGCGCGAGCCTTAAGTTCCGGCACTTTCTGGTAGGCGTTGATGACATTGCGCACCAGATCGGCGCCATCCCCGCCACCGCCGGTCGTGACAAGGATATAATCTCCATCCGGGACATGCGGCAACGATGCCTTGTCGTGCGCAAGGCTGCGCTGGAGAAAACCGACAAAATTCATCTTGCGGCGCAGGGTCTCCGGCACATCCAGCTCAACGAGCGGATCGTAGAAATCCGGCGGTCCATAAACCCATACGTTGTCGTAGTACCGGTCGATTTTCTCGATGATGTTGTTCTTCTTCCACTCCGCTTCCAGAAGATGTGGAGCATCCATCACCTCGCGCAGGCCAAGAATGAGCTTGGTGCCCCGGCTCTTGAGATAAGACAGCGTTTCTTCCACTTCGCCCTTCAGCCCCATCGGCTCCTTGTCGACGATGAAGATATCTGGCTGGAAGGTCTCTGCCGTATGGCGAATAATCGACTGGCGCATCTTGAGCGTGTCGCAGAGGTCGATATGGCTGGCCAGCGACGTATATTCACCATTGCGCAGCTTGATGACACTCGGCACTTTCACGAAATCGACACGGGCGCGGTAATCGAAAGCGCCCGCAATCGTGGCGCCCGATATGATCAGGATATTCAGCCCGCGATAATCCTCGACCAGCGCATGAGCGATGGTTCTGCAACGCCTTAAATGCCCCAGCCCGAACGTATCGTGGCTGTACATAAGGATACGCGCATCCTCAAAACGGCGCATCAATGTTCAAACCTTTCCGGTACAGGACACGCTTGCAGCTCGTTTAAGATGAAACGTCCAGAGTTGATGAAAACGGTAATGCTGAAACAATGCACGCGGTGTAGCCTCATAATCCAAGTTATCTGTAAGGATCCGCTGCATCGCGCAATCCATCTCCCAAAAAGTTGAAGGCGAGAATGACTAGAATGACGGGAACCATGGGCAGCAGCAACCAGGGATAGAACGCGATGACACTTACGTTACGGGCCTCAGTTAAAAGGATTCCCCAGCTCGTTACAGGAGGTCTAAGCCCTAACCCTAAAAAACTCAACGCTGTTTCCCCAAGAATCATTCCGGGGATCGATATGGTTGCCGCCGCGATCAGGTGCGACATGAAACCGGGCACAAGGTGTCGGCCGATAATGCGCCGGCTGCTTGCCCCCATGAGTTGAGCAGCCAGAACGTAGTCTTCTTCACGCAGCGCAAGTATCTTCGAGCGAACGGCACGCGCAAGCCCGGTCCAGTCGAGCATACCCAGAATGATGGTGATGCCGAAATAGATCAGGATCGGACTCCATGACACCGGCATCACCGCTGAAAGGGCCATCCACAGCGGCAGGCTCGGCAAGGCCTGCAGAACCTCGATGATCCGCTGGACGATCAGATCGAACCAGCCGCCGCGATAACCCGCAATGCCGCCGATGATAATGCCGAGCGCGAAACTGATGGCGACGCCCAACAGGCCAATGGTCAGTGAAATCCGGGCGCCATAGATGATCCGGGACAGCACATCTCGACCAAGACGGTCTGTGCCAAGAAGAAACATTTGCCCGCCCGGAGCGGGGCAGACAAGATGAAGGTTGCCGCTGAAAAGCCCCCAGAAGCGATAATTGTCGCCCCGGCAGAAAAAGCGCAGCGGCTGCACATCCGATCGGTTTTCGCTATAGACGCGCCGCAACGTGTCCATATTGAGGGTCATTTCGCGGCCATAGACAAACGGTCCGACGAAGTTTCCCTCATGAAACAGGTGAACCCTTTGCGGAGGGGCATGGATGAATTCGACATTCCGCGCGTGCAGATCGTAAGGCGCAAGAAACTCCGCGATGACGATAGCGCCATAGAGCAGGATCAGGAAAATACCGGATGCGAGCGCAAGCCTGTGACGCCTGAATTTCCACCACATCAGCTGACGCTGCGACGCGAGATGAATTTTCGCCTGCGCATCCGTCATCTTCTCGACGGAATAAGGATCGAACGGCGCATCCGAGACGAAATGGGGAAGCGGCGCGCCCGGCGGCGGAAGCATGGCGCTCATTTTCTATGCCCCCCTTGCAACCGGATACGCGGGTCCAGAACCGCCAGCGCGATGTCGGATATGAGCATTCCGATGACTGTCAGAAACGCGAGAAACATCAGGAAAGACCCGGCCAGATACATATCCTGACTTTGCAGTGCCTTGATCAGCATTGGCCCGGTGGTTTCCAGCGACAGCACGATCGCAGTGATTTCGGCGCCCGATATGATGGTCGGCAATATGGAGCCGATGTCGGCCACGAAGAAATTGAGCGCCATACGAAGCGGATATTTCACCAGAGCGCGGAATGGATGCAGTCCCTTGGCCCGTGCCGTCATGACATATTGCTTCTGCAATTCGTCCAGAAGATTGGCGCGCAGTCGCCGGATCATGCCGGCGGTTCCAGCCGTTCCGACAATGAGCACCGGAATCCATAAATGTTCGAGGATGGATTTTGCCTTTGCCCAGCTCATGGGTTCCGCAATATATTTCAAGTCCATCAGGTGACCGATGGAAGTCCCGAACCAGATATTGGCGAAATACATGAGGATGAGCGCCAGCATGAAGTTCGGAATGGCAATACCGAGCAGGCCGAACAGAGAGAAGCCGTAATCGCCCCAGCTATACTGATGCGTTGCCGAATACATGCCGATCGGAAAGGCGATCAGCCAGGTCAGAATGATGGTACAGAACGAGACGAGGATAGTGAGCCACAGCCTGTCCCCGACCACTTCGCTGACCGGCAACTGGTACTCGAACGAATATCCGAAATCCCCATGCAGCATCCCGCCCAGCCAGTAGAAATAGCGCACGACCGGCGGCTTGTCGAAACCGTACTGACGGCGCATTTCCTCGATCTCCTGAAGATTTGCCGTCTCGCCTTGTGCCTGAAGCTCGGCAATCTGGCTTTCGAAGAAATTTCCCGGAGGCAGTTCGATGATTGTGAAAATGAGCGCCGAAATAATCAGCAGGGTCGGGATCATGGCGGCGATGCGCCAGAGGATGTAGCGCAGCATTTCAGCGCCCCCCTTCCGAGCCTGATCCAAAAGTCGCTATGCCGGTCTGCAAATCGTGATTTTCTGCGCTCCGGTGCTCATGTACATTAAGTACATTGCGCTCCGTTACTCGAAAATCGTCATTTTCGCCACGGCCTTCCGCTTTTTGATTCAAGCTCTCCGGCGTGTCGTCCAGCCAGAACGCATCGGGCATATAGACGCCTAGAAAACAGGTCGGGTTGAAGCCGTACAATCCCTTTTTCGGTATGTTGCGTAAATAGGATGTATGCACGATCGGTTGCGGCGTGCCATTGACCAGCCCGATCGAAAACACCTGATCGGTGAAGATGGAAAGCATCTTGTGCCATATCTCGGTCCGCTCGCTCATATGCGCGGAAGACCGCCACTGCTTCTGCAATGTGCAAAGCTCAACCGCTTCAGGCAGATCAGGCGCTTTGCCCTTTACTCCAAGCGACAGTTGATACATCCCCCAGAGTGGCCATTGTAGCTGATCGTCGGCAGTCGGGGCGAGTTGGGCAGGATTCATGTCTGCGGTGGCAACGCCGTTCTCAAGGCCAAACCAGATGGACATCATGATCCGTCCGCCCATGGCGCGGGACCGGAAAATGTCACGCTGGCTGGTGCGGGTGAACAGCGCTATGCCGATCTTGCGCCAATGATCGGTGACCAATTCCAGCACGTCAGTGTCGAGTGTACTTTCGCCTGCCGATTCAATCGTGATCTCCGCAAGCCGACCATCCGGTAAGATGCGAATGCCGTTCGCGTCACGCTTTTGCAGGCCTGCCTCATCGAGCAGCGTATTGGCCTGATCGGGGTCGTATTGGATCCAGGCATTGGCGTATTCAGGCCTATAAAGCGGGCTTTCCGGCAGCAACGTATCGGCGCTCGGCGTGCCCAGCCCATAGAAAACCGCCATGTTGATTTCGTGCCGGTCGATGCCAAGCGAAAGAGCTCGCCGGACACGAACGTCCCTGAAAAGATTGCGCCATACATCGTCCGCGCAGTTGAGATTGGGAAGGATGGCTAGGCGCGATCCACGTATCATTTTCCATAAATTGACTTTTATCGGATAACGCTTCTCGGCATCCTTCAGGAAGGCATAGTCCGTAAAATCGATATTCGTTGCCTGAAGATCGCTTTCTCCGGCACCGGCCTTGGCCGGAATGATGGAGGATGAGCTGACATTGAGTATGACCCGGTCGATATAGGGCAGTTGCCGCCCATTTTCGTCGATGCGATGGAAATAGGGATTGCGCTCGAAAACGAATTGCTCGGCAGGCGGCGCTGTCGTGTTGAGCCACGGATCGAGAACCGGCAGTTCGGGATTCTCCGGTCGATACTGGCGCGCAATTTTTGTGTGAAGCTCGGTCCATTTCTTGGCGCGATAGCGCTTCATGAGCGACGAGAGGCGGAATGCATCCTGATATTTTTGATGGAACTGGCGCAGATAATGGAACGGGCCCACAAGGACAATGGGCTGTGCGGCCGCCAGACTTGGCAAAAAATCCGGGTTCGGCGATTGCCAGCTATAACGAACGGTCCGCTCATCGATCAGTTCGAATTCCGGCAACCTGCCATCGATGCGCAGTTCAAGCGCACCTCCGCCGGGCGTCAGGTCCGGGTCGAGAATGACGTCATTCCACCAATAGGCGAAATCCATGGCAGTAAACGGTTGCCCATCCGACCAACGATGCCCTGCCCGCAAATGAAAGGTAAAAATCCGATCGTCCTGCGATTCCCAGGATTCCAGAATATCGGGCTGCAATTCAAGCCGTTCATTATAGCCCACCAGACGCGCATAACCGTTGATGGTCATGTAGCGTATATCTTTCTGGCTGCCGATGATCGTGCGCAACTCCCCGCCATAACGGCCCGGCTGACGTCCCATGTCTCTCATACGAACGACGCGTGGCTGCATGGGAATCCGTTGGCCAATCGGCGGCAGGCTGCGGGCGATAAGCTGCTCATCGAGAAAATCCGGCTCAAGCTTCCAGTCTGCGAGGGCAGGCAGCGGGAGAAGAGAAGCGGCCATGCCGCCCAGCAAGGTTCTGCGGGTAATCAATTTCTCAACTCCCCAATCGCCGCATCGCGGCTTGCCAGAACCAGATGGCCGTTACCAAGGTCGACCGATGTCAGATCGCCCTCTTCGCCAGAGAAACGCCCGCCCCAGCGCCGCCGGTCCGATGCTCCGCTTGCATTCAGGGCGTCGAAATCCAGCGGCCGGTCGAGGTCCGGGAACGGTATGGCGGCGAGAAGGGCCTGCGTATAGGGATGAACCGGTTTGCGCAGAATGATTTCGCTCGGCGCCATCTCGACGATCCGCCCACCACACATGACCGCGATCCGGTCAGCCATGTAATCGACGACCGCCAGATTGTGGGAAATGAAGAGGTAGGTGAGACCGAGTTCTTTCTGAAGGTCCTTCAAAAGATTGAGAATCTGGGCCTGAACCGAAACGTCGAGCGCGGAAACCGGTTCATCGCAGACAACCAGCCTTGGCCCCAGCGCAAGCGCGCGCGCGATACCAATCCGCTGGCGCTGACCGCCGGAGAAACTGTGCGGATAACGGCTAAGATAGCGCTCATCGAGGCCGATTGCCTGCATCAGCGCCCGTACTTTCTTTTGACAATAAGCTTTGTCGCCGCGCCTGTGAATTTCAAGCGGCTCGCTCAAAATGCTGCCGATGGTCATACGCGGCGAAAGCGATGAGACGGGATCCTGAAATATCATCTGGATTCTGGTGCGCAGATCCATCAACTGCGCGCCCTCCGCAGCGAGCACATCGACCGGCCCATCTCCGTCATCGAAGATGACCGAACCCTGATCGGGCGTGACGGCGCGCATCAGAATTTTGCTGACGGTGGTTTTTCCCGAGCCGCTTTCGCCAACGAGGCCCAGACATTCCCCGCGCCTTATATCGAAACTGACATCATCGACGGCCCGAACAGAAGCCGCCTTGCCATCACCGAACAGTCCTGCCTTGCGGGTGGTATATGTTTTGGTGAGATTGCGCACGGACAGCAATATTTCCGGCGTATCACCACTCGGCGCCTTCTTCTTCCAGAGCGTTTCGGTGTGAACCGGAACCTCGCGCAGGGCTTTCAAACGCTCGCCGGGGCGCATGTCGAAATGCGGAACGGCAGCCATAAGCCCTTTCAGATAGGGGTGCCGCGGATTGCGGAAAATATCCTCCACCGGACCGGCTTCCAGAATCCGCCCGTGGTAAATGACCACCACTTCATTGGCCAGATTGGCGACCACGCCAAGATCATGCGTGATCAACAGCATCGCCATGTTGAGCTTATGCTGCAAATCGCGAAGCAATTCGAGAATTTGCGCCTGAATCGTCACATCCAGCGCCGTCGTCGGCTCATCGGCGATCAGAAGCGCTGGGCGACAGATCAGCGCCATGGCGATCATGGCGCGCTGGCGCATCCCCCCCGAAAGCTCGAAGGGATACATGTCGAATGTCCGCGACGGATTGGAGAAACCGACCAGCCCCAGCATCTCCTCCGTACGGGCGCGCCGCTCGGCCTTTGTCAGATTCGCATGAATAGCCAGCACTTCGCTGATCTGGTTGCCTACCGTGTGGAGCGGCGATAGCGACGTCATCGGCTCCTGAAATATCTTGGCGATACGACTGCCGCGCAGGGCGCGAATTTCAGGCCCGTCATCCACCAGCTTGAGAATATCCGTCGTCTCGCCATTGACCGGATCGGTAAACAGAACTTTCCCGTCGGCATGGCCGTTGCGAGGCAGAATTCCCATGATCGACTGGCTGATGACCGATTTACCGGAGCCGGATTCTCCAACAAGCGCCGTCACCTTGCCGGGCAGAATACGCAGATTGGCGTCTTTGACGACGCTCCATTTATTGCCCAGCATGGAAAAGGAAATGCCCAGACCTTCGACGCGTAACAGATCCCTACCCGACTTCATGCGAAATTACCGCTCCCCAAAAGCACCTTTCGCCACCACGAATTGAGCCTAGCGCGCCGTCAGCGGCGTGTCCAGAGCGGCCCGCGATCTGATCAGAACACCGGACAGAATTGTGCATCCATCACGTCTTCGCAGCGGGGCGAACGACGAAAATGATCGTAGTACAGCGTCCAGTCCGTCTTGTCGGCAGCCCGGTAAGGCCCGAACTTGAAATACTGGTTTGCGCCCAGACCCGGATCGTTATGACCGATATGGCCCTTCACCGTGACAATCCATTTGTTGTTGGCGAATATCTCGATATGTCCCGACCCGTCAGGACCGGGCTTCGTATAGATCGCAAAGTCGATCCAGCCCGACTCCGGCGACGGCAGCTTGTTACCGCGATCAATGACGGTCATCGCGGTCGTTCGACTGCTGAAGCGCGGATCGTCCTGCGCGGTCCAGTCGGCCTGTGCCGCGACCAGAGCACGCATCTGGTTGACATTCGGGCGGAACCAGACGGGCGTGGTTTGAGTTTCCAAGGGCTGGGCGCTTGCTTCGACGGGCATGACATAATTGGTTTCAACCGTCGCAAAAAGCTTGCCATTGTTTAGCCGGAGCGCCAGAAACGGGCTGAAATCGCCCTTGGCGCCCGGCTCGATCTCACGTTTCCACTGCGCAATAAGGTAACGGTGGTCAACACTGGGAATAGGATCGGCGAACCGAACTGCGAACCCGTACCAGATTCCCTGATTGTAAGGCACGCGCTGATCGGTTTTCTCCCAGATTTCAGCACGTTCGCTACAGTTTTTCCGGGCTTCCGGGCAAAGGGGTTTAACACTGAGTTTCAGCGCCCCGTTCCCCTTGAAGGTTACATCCGATTGAAACTCGACGCTACCCGCGCTTTGCTCGAAATTACGGCGATAATAAAGACCGCCAGAGGGAGAAAAGTCGGAGCCTTCGAAATCATCGACACGAGGGGTATTCCAGGATTCCATTGCCACCGCCGCTGGGATAGGAATGAACAGGAGCGCGGTCAGACAGATGATGACACGCTTCATTTTGAGGGGGTCTCCGGTGCGTTTTGGGCAGTCTGTGAACCCCCGTCGCGATACAGCAGCATGATCTGCTCCGCTTCGGAAAACCTGCCCGTGTCAATGCCGTTCGATATCTCGTCCGCATTGCAACACGTCAGAGATTTCGGACGCATGACCGTTACTTTCTGTCCTACGCCGCGCAGTTTTTCATCTCCCAGCTTCACCCAGTCCCCACCGCTATAGTTCACGAAATTTCCGCTGGCGATAATTTCCGACGAATATCGCTTCGTCAAGGCTTGCAAACGCTGCGCCTCGTTGACGGCCGAACCGAAAGCCGAAAAAGTCAACCGGTCTCGCAGACCAACATTTCCGAACATTACATTGCCGACATGCAGTCCGACACCGTAGCGAATGGCGGGCTTTCCGTCCTGCCGGCGCTCCTTGTTGAGAGCAGCCATATTAGCCTGCGCCTGCGCCAAGGCCGACAATGCAGCCTGGCAAGCGATAACCGAAGGCTCACGATGGCGACCACATGGATAAACAGCCAGAAAGCCATCGCCGATAAAGCTTAGAATCTCCCCGCCATTCCGATTGAACGGAGCGGCCAGAGCATCGAAGAACTGATTGAGCGTGTCGATATAGACCTGCCGCCCCTCTTTCTCGGCCAAAGCGGTTGACTGGCGCATATCTCCCATGACGAGCGCCGCTCGTATGGTTTCGCCATCGCCGCGCTTGATCTGGCCGTTCAGAACGCGCCGACCGGCATCGCCGCCCAGATAAGTGGTCAACATGCTGTCCGTGAGCTTGCCGAGTACCGCTATCTTCGCTGCAACCGCCAACTGGCTTTGCAGCTTTAAAAGATAGGCAATCATCTCGTCATCGAAACCCGAGCGGCAGTCCGTCGCCCACGACCCCATCATGCCTTGCATGGAATGGGCGCCGAACGGCTGGATAAATGCCAGATAATCGGTCATTCCCTGTTGTTTCAGGTCTGTGAAGACCGGAAATTCATCGACAGAATCCGGCGTGAAGCGGCGGCGAAGATGGTCAAGCTTGTTGGAAAGCAGATAGTAATACGGACTTGCGAGAAAACGTTCCGGCTCGTCGCCCTGCCTGTGCCTGTATCCTTCGATGGTCAGGCCCTGCGCGCGACGCCATGTAAAGCCGACGGCATCATAAAGAGGATGCAACATCGAGAATGTCATATGCGCCCGTGCGACCGGAAGGCCTGCGGCGGCAAGGCGCTCGCAGAAACCCAGAAGTATCGTCTGTAGCGTTTCTCCCGCCATCGATGACCGCGTCAGCCATTCGGCGGCCTTGTCGAGAAGAACGGCAGATACACGGTGTTCAGATACGTGGGATTCGATCTTGCGCATAACCTCAACCTATCTGGACCATTTCAAGTACAAGCACGAAGTGATTTGCGTGAAAATGGCAGAAAACAACAATGAAGTGAAGCGAGCAAAGGTATATAGCTGATCGCAGCATCTACGATAGAGGCAGATGTGAGAGCCTGCATTCGGCTACAGCCAACAGCCCGATGGCAAGCATTCTTGACAGGCTCAGGCAAACGAGCCATCTAGGGTCAAAATCCTGGTCGGATTTGGGCCCTAGTGGTCTGATTCCGACGTTTGCATCTCATTCGCATCCGATGCGAGGCAAATATTGGACACTAGAGAATCACTATAACTATATGATTCCATTGGATTTTGCATCGCATCACTAACGTCAGGACCGGTTT
The DNA here is from genome assembly GCF_014199265.1 of Brucella daejeonensis. Lineage (GTDB taxonomy): Bacteria > Pseudomonadota > Alphaproteobacteria > Rhizobiales > Rhizobiaceae > Brucella > Brucella daejeonensis. The sequence continues at coordinate 129,394 of NZ_JACIJG010000002.1, read as the reverse complement.
AAAAAGGATGCCGGCTGCTCTATTCTCGATACCTATTCATCCTCAGGAAAGATACCTCCGTTGACCGTCTTACAAGCCAGTTTCCACGATCTTGAGCGTCGTATCACCGAGCGGACGGCGCATGTTGGAGTTATCGGCCTGGGTTATGTAGGCCTGCCGCTTGCCATCACGGTAGCCAATCAGGGTTTTCGCGTAACGGGCTTCGACATTGATCCTGACAAAATCACCGCGCTGAATGCATACCAGTCCTATATTGAAGCGGTCTCAGATGAAGCATTAACGGCCGTCAGTAAACCTGGCCGTTTTACATCGACAACCAGTTTTACGCAGATCGAACGCTGCGATATAGTTATTATCTGCGTACCGACCCCACTGACAAAACATCGTGATCCGGACCTTTCGTTTGTGGAGAACACAAGTCGAGCCATCGCTGCAAAGTTGCGTCCCGGGCAACTGATCGTGTTGGAATCGACCACATACCCCGGCACGACGAACGATGTCGTACGCCCCATACTGGAGGAGACAGGGCTGAAATCCGGACGTGATTTCTTTCTCGGCTTTTCCCCTGAACGCGAAGACCCTGGCAACCGTCATTTCGAGACTTCAACTATTCCAAAAGTTGTTTCAGGTGACGGAGAAGAAGCACAGCAGTTGATGGCCGCATTTTATGGCGCCGTCGTAAAAACAGTAGTTCCGGTATCTTCCAACGCCACCGCTGAAGCGGTGAAGCTTACCGAGAACATCTTCCGCGCCGTCAATATTGCTTTGGTGAACGAACTCAAAATCCTGTATACAGCGATGGGGATCGATATATGGGAGGTGATCGAAGCGGCCAAAACCAAACCTTTCGGTTATATGCCATTTTATCCGGGCCCCGGTCTCGGAGGACATTGTATCCCGATCGACCCTTTCTATCTCACATGGAAGTCGCGGGAATTTGAGCTTCCTACGCGATTTATAGAACTAGCGGGGGAGATTAACTCTGCCATGCCCCGTTATGTGGTCAGCCGTCTGGCCGAGGCGCTGGATATACAGTCCGGCAAGGCTCTGAGCCGTTCACGGATACTTATCCTCGGCCTTGCTTATAAAAAGAACATTCCAGACATTCGCGAAAGCCCGTCTCTGCGCCTGATTGAGCTGATCGAGGAACGTGGCGCGCAAACGGATTATCACGACCCCTTCGTTCCAGAGATCCCGCCAACGCGTCAGTTCCGTCCATTATTGGGCAAAAAATCGGTTTCTCTTTCGGTGGAGCAGTTGAAACAATACGACGCAGTGCTCGTCGCGACCGATCACGATGCGGTCGATTATCAACTCATCGTTGCCGAGAGCGCTCTGATTGTGGATACGAGAAACAAACTCAGTAAACTGGGATATACCGGCCCCAATATCGTGGCGGCATGACCCGCCGAGAACGATGGCGCGAGACCGGACAGCCGGAAACAGGGCTGTTGATCCGTGTCATGGAATTGGCATAGTGTCAGGACACTCCTGGACAGAGCGCGGGATGATCAATCACCCAAAGCCATGAACCGTCAGTCTGATGGCGTGCAACTTCGACTGTGACGGTGCCATCACGCAGGCGAGCGGAAGTGATTGCAAGCTCTCCACTCCGTAAGACTTGAGCTTGCGTCCCCCGCTCTATTTTCGGTTGCGCAGCGAGGAAACTCCGAAATGCCTCGCCAATGGCGTTTTTGCCCACAGCGACATTGCCGTCGGGCAAAGACATAACCGCATTCTCCTCATAGAGTGCAGCGATCCTATCCACGTCCCCGGTAACCAATCGCTCGACCAGGAGCCGAGGCAAGTCTTCGGGCCTTTTCGCGACTTCTGCCATTGAAACCTCCGCACGTTTTTTTCGGAGGCTTCAGATTAACATCACGCGCACCAAATCATGTCAGGTGTGATCCATTGTTGGTATTGGCACGCCGTAAATCCGTCACGCTGTCCGCATTTTCCAATGCATCGGGCCACCCCGCCAACGCGGGAAGCCATAGCCATGGATTTCCACCAGATCGATGTCGCTCGGCTGTCTGGCAATGCCCTCGGCCAGAATGGCCTCGCCTTCCGCCGCCATCTCGCCGACGAGACGTTCGCCGATCTGTTCCAGTGTCAATTCCGATGCGCCAGCAACCTGTGATGACAGCAGTTCACTGACGGCGACAGATGGCTGCGGCGTGCGGTTGCCCGGCGTGTAATCATACCAGCCGCCGCCCGTCTTCTGGCCTTTTCGCCCGGCGCGAACCAGAATATCGCCAAGCTGTTCAGGCACGTTCTGCCCGGCAGCACGCGCGCCTTCGCGTTGCAGGAAGGCAATGTCCAGCCCGCCCAGATCCTGTGCCTCGAACGGCCCCATGGCAAATCCGAATTTGCGCATGGCGGCATCCACATCGGCAATTGCCACGCCCTGGCGCAGCAAGGCTTCAGCTGACGCACGATAACGCTTCAAAATACGATTGCCGATAAAGCCCTCACAGATACCGGCCTCGACCGGGATCTTGCCCAGCTGACGCGCCAGCGCAAAGCCGGTGGCAACGGTTTCGGGCGCGGTTTCCGGTGTCGGTACGATTTCCAGAAGACGCATGATATTGGCGGGGCTGAAGAAATGCAGCCCGATGAAGCGCGACGGGTTCTCGACGCCTTCCGCGATCAGGCGCGGATCGAGATAGGATGTGTTGGTGGCAAGGATTGCGTCCTTGCGGCAGGCCGCGCCAAGACGTTTGAACACATCGCGCTTGACGCCGATTTCCTCGAAGACCGCCTCGATGACGAGATCGACATCGGCAAGGCTGTCATAATTGGTGGAGCCGGTAACCCCAGCCATACGGTCGGCTGCGGCGGCTTCCGTCAGCTTGCCGCGCTTCACGCCGCCAGCGAAAATGCCTTCGATATTGGCGAGACCGCGCGCCAAAGCTTCGTCGTCACGCTCGATCAGAATGACCGGCAGACCGGCATCGCGGAGTGCTGCGGCAATGCCCGCGCCCATCGTGCCGCCGCCGACCACGGCGGTTGAACGCAGCGGCGGGGTTTCGACGTCTTTGTAGAGTGCCGGGCGCGGCGCGGCGCGTTCGGCAAAGAAGACCGCACGCAATGCGGCAGCCTGATCCGATGCGCGCAATTCGAGAAAAGTCTCGCGTTCAAAAGCCATGGCGGTGGCGAAATCGCTTTCGCTCGCCTTGCGCAGGCAGGCAAGCGCGCGCAGCGGTGCAGCCTCGCCCTTGGCGCGTTTGGCAACATCGGTTTCAAGCTTCTGCCATTCTCCGGCGTCGAGCGTTTCCACGGAACGCTCGGATGCACGGGCGGGAAGCGGCGCTTTGACGGCATCGCGCGCAAAGCTGACCGCATCGGCCACCAGATCGTCGCCGGTAATCGCGTCGATCAGGCCCAGTTCCAGTGCCTTTGGCGCACGTACCGGTTTGCCGGTCGTCACCAGATCGACTGCATTGGCAATGCCGACAAGACGCGGCGTGCGCACCGTGCCGCTCGCGCCGGGCACGATGCCGAGCGTGACTTCCGGCAGGCCGAGCGATGCGTTTTTGACGGCAACGCGGAAGCGGCACCCCATGGCCACTTCAAGCCCGCCGCCAAGCGCCGATCCATGAATGGCAGCGACCCATGGCTTGGTCGCCGCTTCGATGCGGCTCACCAGATCCGGCAGGTGCGGCGGCAAGGGCGGCTTGGAAAACTCCGACACATCGGCCCCGGCGATAAAGGTGCGGCCCGCGCAGGCAAGCACCACCGCATCGACATCCGACCGGGCGTCGAGCGTTTCAACTGCATTCCATAATGCCTCACGCAATGCATGGCTCAAGGCATTGACCGGTGGATTATCGACCGTAACAACAGCGATATTTGCCTGATATTCAATCGTGAGGAGGCTCATTTTAAATTCCCAGATAGGCTTCGCGGATGCGGGGGTCGGCAATCAGCGCCTCCGCGGTTGCAGTCATGATAATACGGCCCGTTTCCATTACATATCCACGATCTGCAATTTTCAGCGCCGCATAGGCATTCTGTTCGACGAGCAGGACGGTCACCCCGACGGTCTTGAGACCTTTCACTACGTCAAGAATCTGCTGCACCAGAATTGGCGCCAGCCCCATGGATGGCTCATCCAGCAACAGGCAGGACGGACGCCCCATCAGCGCGCGCGCAATGGCCAGCATCTGCTGCTGTCCGCCGGAAAGACCGCCAGCGGCCAGATTGCGCTTTTCCTTGAGGATCGGGAACATCTGGAAGGCGTCTTCCATGTCCTTTTCGACACGCTCGTCGGTGAAAAGAAACGCGCCGAGACGCAGATTTTCCTCCACCGTCAGATTGGTAAAAATCTGGCGACCTTCCGGGGATTGTGCAAGACCGTGTTTCAGCCGCTTATAGGCGGGAACGCCGATCAGGCTTTCGCCGCGAAAATAGATCGTGCCGCCAGTGACCGGCTGAATGCCGGAAAGGCAACGCAGCAAGGTGGTCTTGCCGGCACCGTTTGCGCCAACGACGGCAATGACTTCGCCGGAGGCAACATGCAGATCGATGCCGTGCAGCACCTCGATGCGTCCATAATGCGAGCGCAGACCTTCAACCGTTAGCATTCGCACCTCCATCAGTTCCCAGATAGGCGGCAATCACAGCCGGATCGCGGCTGACATGCGCCGGATCGCCCTCGGCAATCTTGCGACCGTGATCGAGAACGACAATGTGGTTGGAAATGCGCATGACCATTTTCATGTCATGCTCGACAAGCAGGATCGCCACGCCCGATGCGGCCACTTCGGCGATCAGGTGATCGATCTCCTCGGTTTCAACCGCGTTGCAGCCCGCCGCCGGTTCGTCCAGCAACAGGACCTTTGGCGAAAGCGCCAGAGCGCGGGCGATTTCAAGCCGCTTCAGCGCGCCATAGGAAAGCGTACCCGCTTCCCGCTCGGCAACGCGATCCAGACCGACGCGTTTGAGAAGTTCCAGCGCGCCTGATGCCGCATCCTGCGCGCGCTTGCGCGACGAAGGCAGGCTGAGAAGATCGGCCAGAATCGGGCCTTTTTCCTTCAGGTGATAGCCGGTGATGGCGTTTTCCAGAACGGTCATGTTCTGGAAAATTTGCAGGTTCTGGAACGTGCGCGACATGCCGCGCCGCGCCAGAAGATGCGGCGAGATTGCCGTCACGTCCTCGCCGTTGAGCAGAACCTTGCCGTCCGACGGCTTGTAAACGCCGGAAATCATGTTGAACAACGTCGTCTTGCCAGCCCCATTGGGGCCGATGACCGAGACGATCTCGCCTTCGTTGACCTTGAAGCCGACATCGCCGACAGCCTGCAATCCCCCGAAGCGGATACTCAGGCCCTGAACATCCAAAAGGCTCATTCTCCCCTCCCCCGGATACGCTTTGCAATGGACGGCAGAAGACCGTCGCGCATGAAGATCATCACCAGCATCATGATGAGACCGAGCACCATCTGCTCGTATTCGGCAAAGACGGTGAGAACCTGCGGCAGCAGGGTCAGGATCGTGGCGCCCAATATGCCGCCCAGAACCGAGGCCGCGCCGCCCAGAACCGCCATGGTCACCATTTCGATGGAGTGCATGAAGCCGGCAATATCGGGCGTGACGAACTTGTTCTGCAAGGCCAAAAGCGAACCGGAAACCGAAGCGAATATGGCCGAAATGACAAAGGCAGTGAGCTTTTGCCTGGCGACGTCGATGCCGACCGTCGAGGCGGCAATTTCGGAACTGTGCAAGGCGCGCAAGGCGCGACCCGTCGGGCTATGTTGCAGATTGAGCGCGATCCATGCGCCGATCAGCAGCGCCAGACCACAGAACGCATACCAGAATTCGCCATTGGTGAGATTCAGGCCCCAGTCTTTCAGCACGGCCCGCAAGCCCAGATCTGGCACCTCAATGCCGTCCGGGCCACGGGTGATTTCGCGCTCATTGCCGAGCACCATGGAAATCAGGATACCGAAGCCAAGGCTTGCAACGCCGAGATAATAGCCCTTCAAACGCAGGATCGGACGCCCGACAAGAAAGGCCATGACGCCCGAAAGCGCTGCGCCGACCACCACCGCGAGCGCGGGGTGGATGCCCATATGAATCGGCGCGAGCGCGCAGGCATAGGCCCCGATACCGGCGAAACCGGCATGACCGAGACTGATCTGACCGGCAAAGCCTGTCAGGATGACGATGCCGAGGACGGCAAGGCTGTTGATGAAAATGACGGTTCCGACGCGGAAATAATAGCCCGACGGAAACAGAACCGGTGCGATGGCTATGATGAGCGCCAGCGCCAGAAGTGTCGCTGTTTTGGCAGAAATCTTCATGATCATACCCGTTCCGTGCGCTTGATCCCGAAGATGCCCTGCGGCATGGCGAAAAGGACCACGAGGATCACCACGAAGGCGGCTGCGTCCTTGTATTGCGAGCTGAGATAACCGGCGGTCAGCGCTTCAAAGAGACCGAGCAGAATGCCGCCGACCAGTGCGCCGATGGGGTTGCCCATGCCGCCAAGCATTGCGGCGGCAAAACCCTTGAGCGCCATGCCGATACCGATATCGTAGCTGGTCAGCGTAATCGGCGTGATGAGAATACCCGCCAGAGCGCCAATCGCCGCCGACAGGGCGAAGGACATGGTCATCACCCAATTGGTGTTGATGCCGACAAGCTGCGCGGCAAGGCGATTATTCGCGGTGGCAAGCACGGCGCGGCCCGTCAATGTGCGGGTGAAAAACAGCCACAGCGCGATAAACACCGCAATACCGCCGAAGATTACCCAGACGCTCTGCGGCAGGATGGTTGCACCCAGAATATGGATCGGATCATCGCCGGAAAAGGCCGGGAACCGATGCAGCTGCTTGCCGAAAATCAGCTGGGCCGCACCGCGAATGAAAATCGATGCACCGATCGTGATGATGATCAGCGAAACAACCGGGGCGCCGCGAGCAGGCTCGATAGCGAGCTTGTTCAGCAGCACCCCGACCCCCGCAGTCAACACGATGGCGATCAGGCAGGCCAGCGGCAAGGGCAGTCCCGCCGCGTAGGTGAAGACGGTGATCATCCCGCCGAGCATGACGAATTCGCCCTGTGCGAAGTTCACAACGTCGGACGCGTTGTAGATGATCGTAAAACCAAGAGCGAGCAGCGCGTAAACCGCGCCAACCGTCACTCCCGAAAGAATGAATTGCATGAGTTCAGGCATGATGCCGGCTCCCGGTGAGCTTTATATGTCTTGCTTGAGTGCCGCTTCCACACGAAATGGAAGCTCCGCCGCCACGCGTGCGGCGAGCTATGGCTGCCCAAAGGCAGCCATAGGATTTACTCAGCAATCGTCCACTTGCCGTCCTTGATCTCCAGCATCCGGAAGGCGCTGAGATCGAGGCCGAGATGATCGTCCGCCTTCATGGTCACGACGCCCGTGGTGCCGACAAGACCGGAGGTCTGTTCAATGGCATCGCGGATCGCGGCAGGCTCAGCCGAACCGGCGCGCTTGAGGGAATCAACCAGAATATTGAAGGCATCATGGGCATAACCGCCAAAGGTCGAGACGGAAGAATTAGTCTTCTTTTCGAAATCGGCCTTATAGGCAGTGACGACCGCCTTCTGCGCATCGTCGTCCTTCAGGAGGTCGGCGATGATAAGCGCGGTGCCCGGCAAACGCACGCCTTCGGCAGCCTTTGCACCGGCAAGCTTGATGAAGCCGTCAGAGGCAACGCCATGCGACTGGTAAAGCGGCAACTCGATGCCCAGCTGCGAATAATTGCGGGTGACGATGGACGGTCCCTGACCGAAACCCGGATTGAGAATGGCCTGCACGCCAGCCGCGCCGCGCAGATTAGTGAGCTGCGGGGTCATGTCCGCGTCCTGCGGGCCATAGGTTTCGTCGGCAACGATTTCGATGCCGTAATCGCCGACAACCTTCTTGCATTGCGCTTCCATCGACGCGCCGAAGCCGTCCGTGCCGGAGATCATGCCGATCTTGGCGATGCCCTTCTTCTTCATGTCTTCGAAGATTTTCTGGCAGGCCATGCGGTCGGTATGCGGGGTCTTGAAGACGAATTTGCGGACCGGGTTGATGATTTCGATAGCGCCAGCCAGCGAGATGAACGGCACTTCCGCATCTTCGGCGACAGGAATCACCGACATGGTGGTGCCGGTGGTGGTGCCACCGATGATGACGACCGCTTCATCATCTTCGATGAGACGAGTTGCGAAAGTGCGCGCCTTGTTCGGATCGCCGCCATCGTCATAGAGAACGAGCTTGACCTTTTCGCCATTGATGCCGCCCGCTTCATTGAGCTTCTCGGCCAGCATTTCGAGCGTCTTGGCTTCAGGATCGCCAAGATATGAAGCCGGACCTGTGGCCGAAACGGTCGCGCCGATAATGATGTCGGCTTTCGCGGCGGCGGTCATGCCAAGGGCCATGATGGCAGCCATGGCTGTCATTGTAACGTGTTTCATGTTTCTCCTCCCGAGAGTGTTTAAGGTCAGTTTTTCGTTGGTCTGCGCCACATCACGCGTCGGAAACGATTGGCGACAAATGCCGTATCCGTCAGGCTTGCATTGCCTGCCGGGTTTCCTCCGGTGACGTGGAAATCGCTGAATGCGGCGGACTGATTGACAAAAATATTGCCCGTCAGGTTGATCGACAGATTGACCGCCGCCTTTGCAAAGGCATCTATGGCCTTGCCGATGCGCTGTTCATCCAGATCGTAAAGGGCCGCCGTGATCGCACCCTTGCGGGCCGAGACGCCGGACGCCTTTTCAATGCCTTCGTCCGCGTCGCGCACGGCCACAATGAAAACAACCGGGCCAAACCACTCATTTTCAAAAGCAGCGTCAGATGCGCTATCGACGGCAACGATCAGCGGCGATGCTGTGCGCGCACCTTCAAGGGCAGTGCTGTCACGCACGACGCGGCCGATCTGGCGCGCCTTTTCGACACGTTCGAGCGTGGCCGGATTGGCGACAGCACCGCAAACGCCGAGTGCGCGGTTGGGGTCTGAAAGCAAACGATCGATGGCCCCGGCAATCCCGGCAGCAACATCGTCAAACGACTTGTGCCCCTGATCGGTTTCGATGCCCTGTGCGGGCACGTAAATATTCTGCGGCGCGGTGCACATCTGGCCCGAATAGAGCGCCAGCGAGAAAGCCAGATTGGCGCACATGCCGTTGAAATCGTCGGTCGCGGCAATGGTGACCGTGTTGACGCCAGCCTCTTCCGTATAGACGTCTGCCTGAGGTGCATTGGCGCGCACCCATTCGCCAAAGGCGCTGGAGCCGGTATAGTCGATGATCTTCATCGCCTCATGCATGACCAGTTCCCGCGTAATTTCCTTACCCGACTCATCGACGCCGAGAAGAATCACATCGGCAGGCAGGCCAGCTTCAACCAGCACTTCACGCGCCACGCGCACGGTCAGCGCCAGCGGCAAAATAGCGTTCGGATGCGGCTTGACGATCACCGGATTGCCGGTGGCAAGGCTGGCAAAAAGCCCCGGGAAACTGTTCCATGTCGGGAAAGTCTGGCAACCGATAACCAGCGACAGCCCACGCGGTACAATCGTCCAGTGCTTTTCCAGCCGGATCGGCGCGTCCTTGCCCTGCGGCTTTTCCCAGATGGCATGAGCGGCAAAGCGGGTCATTTCGCAATAAGCGGCGACAATAGCTTCCATTGCGCGATCCTGCGCATGCGGGCCGCCCGCCTGAAACGCCATCGGAAAGGCCTGACCCGTTGTATGCATCACGGCATGGCCGAACAGGAAGCTCATGGCATTCAGACGCGAGATGATTTCAACGCAAATACCGACGCGTGCTTCGGGCGAAAGCTTGGCCCAAACAGGCGCGGCAGCTTCCGCCGCCGCAATCAGCTCCGCCGCTGGCGCTGCGGGATAGGTGATGGCAAGCGTCTTGCCCCAAGGCGAAATTTCCGCGCCGAGACGCGCCGTTTCCGGATGGCCCGGAAGATCGAAAGCCTGGCCCACAAGCGCGTCGAACGCAGCTTCGCCGTCGGCCTTGGCACTTTCACCATAAAACTTGCCGCTTGGGATTTCCTGATAAGGCGTCCAGTATCCACGCGAAAAAAGAGCCGCCGTTGCAGCTTCAATCAATCCACGATGGCGCTCAAAAAACTCTGTCATCAAAAATCCTCCACTATTGTTTAATATTGACCGGCCGGTCGGTTTATGCAACAAAAACTTTCATGAGCGCTACAAATTGTGCAGCGCGGGAGGAATGAATGACCCAGTCAGAAACCGTTCTTGTAACGCTGGCCGACGGCGTGCTTCAGCTCGTCTTGAATCGACCCGACAAGCTGAACGCCTTTAACGAGGAAATGCATCTGGCGCTGCGCGCTGGCTTTGAACGCGCCCATGCCGACAGCGCGGTCCGCGCCGTGCTGCTGACGGGTTCCGGTCGCGGTTTCTGCGCCGGTCAGGATCTTGGCGATCGCGATCCGCGCAAGGGCGGCCCTGTCCCGGACCTCGGACACACGCTTGAAACCTTCTACAATCCGACGCTGCGTCTGATCCGCTCGCTCGACAAGCCGATCATCTGCGCGGTCAACGGTGTTGCCGCAGGCGCGGGCGCCAATATTGCGTTTGCCTGCGATATCGTCTTCGCAGCGCGCTCGGCGAAATTCATTCAGGCTTTTGCCAAGATCGGCCTTGTGCCGGATGCCGGCGGAAGCTGGCAGCTTGCCCGCATTCTGGGCGAGCCGCGCGCCAAGGCGCTGGCGCTCACCGCAGAGCCGGTCATGGCCGAACAGGCAGCCGACTGGGGCTTGATCTGGAAAGCCGTTGACGACGACAAGCTCATGGAAACCGCAGGCGCGCTTGCTGCCTCGCTTGGCCGCGGGCCGACACGCGGTCTGGGCCTGACCAAGAAGCTCATTCAGGCCGCAGCCACCAACAGCCTCGACAGCCAACTCGACATGGAACGCGATTGCCAGCGTGAAGCAGGCCGCACCAGCGACTATGCCGAAGGCGTAACCGCATTTCTTGAAAAGCGCGCCGCGCAGTTCAAGGGAGAATGAGCATGGACCAGAGCCTTACCCCGCAGCAGATTGCTGAAAAGTCGGCGGAAGCCATGTGGAAAGACGATCATGCCAGTCAGGGACTTGGCATGAAGATCGAGGCCGTTTCACCCGGCTGCGCCACGCTCTCCATGGAAATCACGCAGGCCATGTCCAACGGTCATGGCAATTGCCACGGCGGCTATATTTTCACGCTTGCAGACAGCGCCTTCGCGTTTGCCTGCAACAGCCACAATGAGCTGGTCGTCGCCCAGCACTGCTCCATCACCTATATCGCGCCGGGCCGTCTCGGCGACCGCCTGACGGCGGAAGCACGCGAGACGTCGAAGCGAGGCCGTTCGGGCATCTACGATATTCGCATCACCAATCAGAAAGGCGACCATATCGCGGAATTCCGCGGTCATTCGCGCACACTTTCTGGAACACATTTTTAAGAAGCCTGAGCGCTTCAGATTGAATTATTCGGAGGAAAACATGGAAAATCTGGCACCGCGCGAAGGCGATCTTGAACCGATCGAAACGGCTTCACGGGACGAAATTTCCGCGCTGCAACTCCAGCGCATGAAATGGTCGCTGAAGCATTCTTATGAAAATTCGGCTTTTTACCGCAAGCGCTTCGACGACAAGGGCGTGCACCCGGACGATCTTAAAGACCTTTCGGATCTTGCCAAATTTCCGTTCACCTACAAGACCGACCTGCGCGACACCTATCCGTTCGGCATGTTCGCCGTGCCGCGTGAACAGCTTGTGCGTATCCACGGCTCGTCCGGCACGACCGGCAAGCCAACCGTCGTCGGCTATACCAAGAACGACATCAGCACCTGGGCCGATCTGATTGCGCGCTCCATTCGCGCATCGGGCGGACGCGCTGGCGATATTGCGCACATCGCTTACGGCTATGGCCTCTTCACCGGCGGTCTTGGCGCGCATTACGGTGCCGAACGTCTTGGCTGTACGGTTGTCCCGATGTCGGGCGGCATGACCGAGCGTCAGGTCAGCCTCATTCAGGACTTCAAGCCACGCATCATCATGGTCACGCCGTCCTATATGCTGTCCATTCTCGATGAGTTCCGTCGTCAGGGCATCGACCCGCGCGAAAGCTCGCTTGCCGTTGGCATTTTTGGCGCGGAGCCATGGACCAATGCCATGCGGCTTGAGATCGAGGAAGCCTTCGACATGCATGCCGTCGATATTTACGGCCTGTCGGAAATCATGGGCCCCGGCGTTGCCAATGAATGCGTGGAAACCAAGGACGGCCTGCATTTCTGGGAAGACCATTTCTACCCGGAAATCATCGATCCGGTTACCGGCGAAGTGCTGCCGGACGGTCAGATGGGCGAACTGGTCATCACCACGCTCACCAAGGAAGGCCTGCCGATGGTGCGCTACCGCACCCGCGACCTGACCCGCCTTCTGCCGGGCACGGCGCGTTCGATGCGCCGCATCGAAAAGATCACCGGCCGCAGCGACGACATGATCATCCTGCGCGGTGTCAACGTGTTCCCGACCCAGATCGAAGAGCAGATCCTGAAATGCTCGGGCCTCGCGCCGCATTTCTATATCGAACTCAACCGCTCTGGCCGCATGGACAATATGTGCGTTCACGTCGAAGCGACTGCCGCAGCCGCAGAAGAACGTGCACGCGATTATTCGTCCAAGGAACTGGCGCATCACATCAAGAGCATCGTCGGCGTTTCGACCAAGATCGTCGTGCACGATCCGAACACGATTGTCCGCTCGGAAGGTAAAGCCAAGCGCGTTGTTGATAACCGCCCGAAGAGCTAAACAGTTTTTCTCCAGATCAAGGGAAGGGCGACTTACGAAAGCACAGACAGGTTCCGGCATATTTGCAGATGCCGAAACGCCACTGTATAGCTTCGGTTGAACGGCGGCAGTAGACAATACTGCTGCCTGTTCAACGCTTCCGACATAGAAAGGCAGAAAAATGGCTCGAACACGGGCGGCGGATTTTGAAGAAAAGCAGCACAGCATATTGATGAGTGCTGCGGCTGTTTTCGCCGAACAGGGGCTCGAAAAGGCGTCTATGTCGCAGATTGCGGCGCAGCTCAGCGTATCCAAGGCTTTGCTCTACCACTATTACCCAAGCAAAGACGCGCTGATTTTCGCCATCATCAACGACCATCTCACGGAACTGGACAGCGCCGTTGCCGCCGCTGACGACGCCAGCCTTGCACCGCAGGAGCGCCTGCGCCAGATGGTGGGTGCGGTTCTGGAAAGTTATCGGGGCGCAGACAATCAGCATAAGTTGCAGTTGAACGCCACGCCCGCATTGAATGATGAGCAGCGTTCGGCCCTGACCGTCATCGAACGCCGGATCGTCCGGCGTTTTTCGACCGTTCTGCACGAAATCAGCCCCAAGCTGGATCGCCCCGAACGGCCGCTGCTCATGCCCGTGACCATGTCGCTGTTCGGCATGATGAACTGGGTCTATCTCTGGTTCAAGGATGGTGGCACGATCACCCGCGACGATTATGCGGACGTGGCCACGACACTCATTCTGGAAGGCATAAAGGCCGTCCGGTAGGCGCTTTTTTACAGTCGGAAAATAATAATCCCGCCAACCTATGACTGGTTGGCGGGATTTTTGTTGAGGAAAGAAGCTTACGCTTCTTCCCATGTTTTCGCCACCATGGTCAGCACATCATATTGTGCCACCAGAGCGCCATTCTGGTTGGTGACCTGACAATCCCAGGCAACCTCGCCATGCTCCGACGTGGGGCGCGGATTGATGGCCTTGCAGGTCAGGCGAACCTGCAACGTGTCGCCGAAATAAACCGGCGTCAGGAAGCGCAGATTATCGACACCGTAATTGGCCAGAACCGGACCGGGCGCCGCGTCGACAAACAGACCTGCCGCAAAGGACACGATCAGGTAGCCATGCGCCACGCGATCATCGAAGAACGGATTGGCCTTGGCCGCAGCGCTGTCCATATGGGCATAGAACGTATCGCCGGTGAAATGGGCGAAATGTTCGACATCTTCCTTCGTCACGGTGCGGCTGGCGGTCACGATCTGGTCGCCGATCTTCAGTTCGGCCAGCGACTTGCGGAACGGATGGCCTTCGTGACGTACCGGCGCGCCTTCGATCCAGCGGCCTGCAACGGCGGACAAAAGCTCAGGAGCGCCCTGAACGGCGGTGCGCTGCATATAGTGCATGACACCACGCATACCGCCCATTTCTTCACCGCCGCCTGCACGACCGGGGCCGCCATGGACGAGGCCTGCCAGAGGCGAACCGTGGCCCGTCGATGACTTGGCGGAAGTACGGTTGCCGATCAGGATACGGCCATGCCACGGTGCAATGCCGTAAACGGTTTCGCGGGCGATATCGGCATCATTGGTGAAGACCGAAGCGACGAGCGAACCCTTGCCGCGCGCGGCAAGCTGCACGGCGTCATCGATGCTGTCGTAAGGCATGACGGTCGCAACCGGGCCGAAGGCCTCGACGTCGTGAACGGCTTTCGCGTCGAAAGGCTTGTCGCAATAGAGCACGACCGGATTGAGGAACGCGCCCTTTTCCGCATCGCCGCTGACCACATCGACCTTATCCGGGTTGCCGATGACGATTTCGGCGTCGCCCTGCAAGTCGCGGATGCGCGCGCGCACTTCCTCGCGCTGGTCGAGGCTGGCGAGCGCACCCATGGTGACGCCCTCTTCGCCCGCAATGCCAAGCGCGACCTTGCCAAGACGCGTCTTCAGCGCATCGATAACCGCTTCGGTGCGGTCGCGCGGAACCATGACGCGGCGGATCGCGGTGCATTTCTGCCCCGCTTTCGAGGCGATTTCGCGGGCCACTTCCCGGACGAAAAGATCGAATTCCGGCGTACCCGGTTCGGCATCGGCACCGAGGATCGATGCGTTGAGGCTGTCGGCTTCCATGTTGAAGCGGACGGAATTGGCAGTAACGGCCGGGTGCGTCTTGAGCTTGCGGCCGGTTGCGGCAGAGCCCGTGAAGGTCACCACATCCTGCGCGGTGACATGATCGAGAAGATCGCCGACCGAACCGCAGATCAACTGCAACGCACCTTCCGGCAGGATGTTCAGTTCGATGATGCGTCGCACCATCAGTTCCGTCAGATAGGCGGTCTGGCTGGCCGGCTTCACAATGCAGGGAACGCCCGCGATCAGCGTCGGCGCGATCTTTTCAAGCATGCCCCAGATGGGGAAGTTGAATGCATTGATGTGAACGGCAGCGCCTAGCAACGGCGTATAGATATGCTGGCCGGAAAATGTATTGTCACGCGACAATGGCTCGACATCGCCGTCCAGCAGAACGGCGCGGTTCGGCAATTCACGGCGCGCCTTGGACGAGAAGGACAGCATCGTGCCGATGCCGCCCTCGATATCCACCCAGCTGTCAGGACGCGTTGCGCCGGTGCGGAAGCTTTCGGCGTAAAACTCTTCCTTCATGCCCATCAACGCCTGACCGAGCGTCTTCAGCATTCCGGCGCGCTCGTGGAAGCTGAGCGCGCGCAGTTTTGCACCCCCAACCCTGCGGCTGTAGTCCAGAACTTCGGCAAAATCGATGCCGCTGGAATCGATCACGGCCACGGTTTCACCGGTCGAGGCATCCAGAAGCGGCTGGCCGTCTTTAGCGCCTGCAACCCACCGCCCGAAGACATGGCTTTCAAGGCGGCGCGTCTGGGTGCGAACAGAGACGTTCATTGACAATTCCTTTTGAGAGCGCATCCCGAAAAGCATGAAACGAGTTTCGGGATGCGCGTAGAAACAGATATTTAGAGCGCCGATCTGATAAAATCAGATCGAAACGCGCCCTAAGCGGGGGAAGATCCAGACACCGGGCCGATCATTGGTCTGGCATTCAAAGTTTCAGGCTTTTGAGCAGGTCCGCGACCAGCGCCTCCCATTCTTCAAGCTGCTGTTCGTTGGGAACATGGCGAAGCCCGAATTTCGCCAGCGTATCGTAGCGCGTTGAGCCTGCGACGCCGAAGGTCGCCGCCACACGCGGCTTCCAATAGGCAATGGCGTTTTCGATCTTGGCGCGATTGGCTTCGTCTGCGGCAAGGCGTGTCAGTCCCTCCACTCCAAGCTCGGTGTGACGTGCTTCACGCGGGGCGACCTCGCGGAAAACCTCGGCAAGCGGCGTATAGGAAATGCGGCTCATTTCGCCCATTTTCACGCCTGTTGCCAGCCCCTGCAAAACATTCATCACCACAGAATCGACCCAGTTGACGATCGGGTAATGGAACACGGAAAGGCGCATGTCCGAGCCCTGACGGGTGCTACCCAGATCGGCCTCGCGCTCAACCCGTGCCGACCAGTCGTGCTGGGCCTGATAGCGATTGACGTCCGTGCCGAACGTCGCCATGACCAGAAGCACACGTTCGGCATGATCGGCCTTTTCCAGCGTGATGCGGCTTGCCGCAATACGCTCCTTGATGCCGGGCGCGAAATTGATCGAATCCGCGAAGCCTGCGGATGCCGCAAGCTCGCTATCGACGAATGAAGACATCAGTCGCATCAGTTCGCCGCGATAACGGGCGGGAACATTGTCGGGCGAGGTCAGGACGCCGCCTTTGGCGAGATAGTCTTCCATATTCATTGTCTCGGACATGGCTACCTCCCATTTTCCGATTGCGACCGGCAGCGTTACTCGTCGTAGCTCACGACCACGCGTTCGCTGAGCGGATGGGCCTGACAGCTGAGCACATAGCCCGCACGGACCTCATAATCTTCCAGCGCGTGGTTGACGGCCATTTCGACTTCGCCTTCCAGCACCTTGCAGCGGCAGGTCGAGCAGATGCCGGCCTTGCATGAATAAGGCGCATCGATATTGGCTTCGAGGGCGGCGTCCAGAATGCTCTGGCCGTCCTTGGCCATCGCGATCGACCGGCTGGACCCGTCGAGCGTGATCGTTGCGCTGACGGTATTGGAACCGGTTGCCGCGTCTGTCGTCGCGCTTGTCACGGGCGCTTTGCGGCGCACAGGCTGGCTTGCGGCAAAAAGCTCGAACTTGATCTGCGTTTCATCGAAGCCATGCTCGCGCAGCGAAGACGAGATGGTAAGCATCATTTCTTCGGGACCGCAGATGAACACGGTGTCGATGGATTTCGGGTCAAGCCAGTTGGTGAACAGCGCCGCGATCTTTTCCGCGTCGATGCGACCGGTGAACAGATCGATCTCCTGCGTATCGGCCTTCAGGATATGAATGACCGAGAACCGTCCGAGATAGGTGTTCTTCAGATCTTCGAGCTGCTCGCGGAACATGATCGAGGAAATCTGGCGGTTGGCGTAAACCAGCGTGAACTTCGACTTCGGCTCGCGGGCCAGCGTCGTCTTGATGATCGACAGAACCGGCGTAATGCCCGAACCGGCAGCGAAGCCCAGATAATGCTTTTCGGCTTCGGGCTGGAGTTCCGTATAGAAACGGCCCATCGGCGCCATGGCGTCGATCTGGTCGCCGGGAGCAAGGTTTTCGTTTGCCCAGCCGGAGAAAAGGCCGTCCTTGACGCGCTTGATGCCGACGCGCAACACGCCGTCATCCTTGCCGGCGCAGATCGAATAGGAACGACGCACTTCTTCTCCGTCGAACGCGCGACGGAAGGTCAGATACTGTCCCTGAATGAAATCGAACTGCGCGCGGTCTTCTTCACGCGGCGCAAGTGTGACGACAACTGCGTCACGCGTGTCATGCTCGACTTCTGTGACGGTAAGAGGGAAAAAACGTGCCATTGGCAACCTCCGCATCCTCAGATGCACTTGAAATAGTCAAAGGGTTCCAGACAGTCCAAACAACGGTAATTTGCCTTGCAGGGCGTCGAGCCGAACTGACTGACTTTCTCAGTATTCGTGCTGTTGCAACGCGGGCATGCAACGACAAGCGGCGCGTTGCTGCCGAGACGCTGCGCCCGGGCCGAAAGTCGCGCATCGGCCGCGGTGCCATCCACCGGCGGCGTGATGCCGAAGGCTTTCAGCTTTTCGCGGGCTTCCGGCGTAATCCAGTCGGTCGTCCATGCGGGCGAGAGCTGACGCTCCAGCCTCAGCTTTCCGATCCCGCGATCCCGCAACGCCGTCTCGATGTCGAGATTGATGATCGACGTTGCAGGGCAGCCGGAATAGGTCGGCGTGACGGTCACAACCAGTGTATCGTCGTCCCAGGCGACATCCCGGATGATACCGAGATCCGTCAGGCTGATGACTGGAATTTCCGGGTCCGGCACTTCAGACAGCCATTCCCAGACCTTCTGTGTTTCGGGCCGGTGTGCTTGCGTCATGGCGTTACCACGTGCAACCGGGATAAGCGCGTTGCAGGAACTGCATATCGGCGAGAATGAAGCCCAGATGTTCGGAATGAACGCCGCGCTTGCCGCCCTTGTGCTGGAACTTGCCTTCCGGGGCCTTGAGGGTTGCTTCAGCCAGAACCGAGGCGACGCTTGCCTCCCAGCGCTGCTTCAGCGTAGCCGGCAAAGGCGCGATGCCCGCAGCGGCAACCGCTTCGTCCACCGCATCTTCCTGAAACAACTCGCCCGTATAAGGCCAGAGGCTGTTCAATGCGGCCTGAATGCGGTTGCGGCTTTCTTCCGTGCCATCGCCCAGACGGATGACCAGATCGGAAGAACGCTCAAAGTGATAGGCAACTTCCTTGGCAGCCTTCGCCGCAATATCGGCAACCCGCTTGTCCGAGGAGGACTTGAGGCTGTCGAGCAGTTCGACATGATAGGCGTCGAACAGGAACTGGCGCATCAGCGTGAAGGCGAAATCGCCATTCGGGCGTTCGACCAGAAGCGCGTTGCGGAATTCATGCGCATCGCGCAGATAAGCGAGGTTATCGGCCGTGCGGCCCTTGCCTTCCACTTCGCCGGCAAGACCGAGCCAGAGCTGTGTCTGGCCGATCAGGTCGAGCGCCATGTTGGCAAGCGCAATGTCTTCTTCAAGTGCTGGCGAATGTCCGCACCATTCCGAGCAGCGATGGCCGAGGACGAGGCAATTGTCGCCCACCCTGAGCAGCCAGTCAAAAAGATCAGCGTTCGACATTACATGTGCCCCACTTCTTCAGGAATGTCGAAAAAGGTCGGGTGACGATAAACCTTGGCGTTGGACGGCTCGAACAGCGGGCCCTTGTCGGCAGGCGCGGTCGCTGTGATATCGTTCGACTTCACAACCCAGATCGACACGCCTTCGTTGCGGCGCGTATAGACATCGCGGGCATGGTGGATCGCCATTTGCGCGTCCGGCGCATGAAGGCTGCCGACGTGGCGGTGGTTAAGGCCGTGCTGGCCGCGAATAAAAACTTCCCAAAGTGGCCATTCGTTGGACATGCTGTCCTCCCAGATTATTTTGAATTACTCGGCAGCTTCTTTAAAACCGGCGCGGCGCGCTTCGGCCTTGCGGGCATGAGCCATCAGTCCGTCGCGGAACCATGCGCCGTCGTCCCAGGCATTTTTACGCGCTGCCAGACGTTCCTCATTGCATGGACCGTTACCGGCGATGACGTCGAAGAATTCCGACCAGTCCGGATCGGAGAAATCGTAACCGCCCTTTTCCTCGTTCCACTTCAGCTTCGGATCCGGGATCGAAAGCCCCAGATATTTTGCCTGCGGAACGGTCTGATCGACAAACTTCTGGCGCAGTTCATCATTGGTGTTGATCTTGATCTTCCACGCCATCGACTGCGCCGAATGGACGGAATCCTTGTCGGACGGACCGAACATCATCAGCGACGGATACCAGAAGCGGTTGAGCGCGTCCTGCGCCATCGCCTTCTGCTCGGGCGTGCCCTGCGCCATCTTCATCACGAGGTCGTAGCCCTGACGCTGATGGAAGCTTTCTTCCTTGCAGATGCGGATCATCGCGCGGCTGTAAGGACCGTACGAGGTTTTCTGCAACTGCACCTGGTTCATGATGGCCGCGCCATCGACCAGCCAGCCAACGGTGCCGATATCGGCCCAGTTCAGCGTCGGATAATTGAAGATCGACGAATATTTCATCTTGCCGGCATGAAGCAGGTCAAGAAGATCGTCGCGGCTGACGCCCAGCGTTTCGACGGCCGAATAGAGGTAAAGGCCGTGGCCCGCCTCGTCCTGCACCTTGGCAAGAAGGATCGCCTTGCGCTCAAGCGTTGGCGCGCGCGTGATCCAGTTGCCTTCGGGAAGCTGGCCGACGATTTCGGAATGCGCATGCTGGCCGATCTGGCGGATCAGCGTCTTGCGATAGCTTTCCGGCATCCATTCCTTCGGCTCGATCTTTTCACCACGATCGATACGGGCCTGAAAGGCCAGCTCTTCGGGGGTCATTTGGTCCGCAGATTTCGCGTTTTCAGATTTTAGCACCTGTGCATACATGATTGCCTCCTCTCCTACCCGATCAAATACGTTCGATAATCATTGCAATGCCCTGACCGACGCCGATGCACATGGTGCAAAGCGCATAGCGTCCGCCCGTGCGCTGCAACTGGTACAAGGCCGTGGTGACCAGACGCGCGCCGGACATGCCGAGCGGATGACCGAGCGCAATTGCGCCGCCGTTCGGATTCACATGCGCGGCATTATCGGGCAAACCAAGCTCGCGCAGAACCGCCAGCGACTGGGCGGCGAAAGCTTCGTTGAGCTCGATAACATCCATCTGATCGAGCGAAAGACCCGCCTTGGCGAGCACCTTGCGCACGGCCGGAACCGGGCCGATGCCCATGATGCGCGGCTCGACACCGGCAGCGGCCATGGCCACGACGCGGGCCTTTGGCGAAAAGCCGTGCTTTTTGGCGGCATCGCCGGAGCAGATGGCAAGCGCTGCTGCGCCATCATTGACGCCCGACGCATTGCCCGCCGTCACGGAAAGATCCGGGCCGTTGACGCCCTTGAGGCGCGCCAGCATATCAGCCGTCGTGCCCGGACGCGGATGTTCGTCAACCGAGACGACCACCGGATCGCCCTTGCGCTGCGGAATGGTCACAGGCACGATCTCGTCGGCAAACAGACCGGCGGCCTGCGCCTTTTCCCAGCGCGCCTGGCTCTCGGCGGCAAATGCATCCTGATCGGCGCGGCTGATGTTGAAATCGGCAGCCACATTGTCCGCCGTCTGCGGCATGGTATCGACGCCGAACTGCTTCTTCATCAGCGGATTGACGAAGCGCCAGCCAATCGTCGTGTCATAAACGGCATTGCTGCGGGAGAATGCGCTTTCGGCCTTGGGCATTACGAAAGGCGCGCGGCTCATGCTTTCAACGCCACCGGCGATCATGAAATCGCAATCACCGGCGCGGATGGCGCGTGCGGCCATGCCAATTGCATCCATGCCGGAACCGCAAAGGCGGTTGACCGTGGTGGCCGGGACGCAAACCGGAAGACCTGCGAGCAGGACGGCCATGCGTCCGACATTGCGATTGTCTTCGCCTGCCTGGTTGGCGCAGCCATAAATCACGTCATCGACAGCCGACCAGTCTGCTGACGGGGTACGCTCGCTCAGCGCCCGGATCGGCAAGGCTGCCAGATCGTCGGCGCGAACCGATGCAAGGGCACCGCCATAGCGCCCGGCCGGCGTACGAACCGCATCAACAATAAAGGCATCGGACATAAATCATTCCTCCCCGACATTTCCTCTCGGCCGGTCCCGGGATGGGTTCATTGGCCGACCGATCGGTTAATGTATAATCCATCATGTCACAGTTTTCAATATTTATTCTAAAAACTGTGCTGCTTTTACGCTAAGAAAAATTGCCGCGACGGTAACCGGCGAACACATTGGAATTATTATTATTTTAAGAATACGTCGATTTTCCGGTCGGTCCGACGCGGTATTTCCCGTCAGGAAAATGTGGACAGGCGCAATTCTGTCGCAGGTGTTTTTTGCGGCAGGAACCCTTCGGCATTCTCATAATGCGCCGCAATATGTGTATCCGCCTTCAGCGTCAGTTCGCGATAAAGACGCACAAACAACGCCCGCGCTTTCGCCGCTGGCCAGTCCGATGGTAGCGCTTCGACGGGCAAGCGCGGATCGCGCAGCAGCACGGCGCGATAGAGATGCACCAGCAACAGACGCACCGCCACGGCGCTGCGTGGATCAAGGCCCGCCTGCGGCAGCTTTTCGATTGCCGCAAAATGATCGATGAAACGACGATAGCCGCTGGCCAGACTGTCGAGATCCCACAATGTGGCGACATAATCGGGCAGCAAATCCAGCCCCGCCGTCACATCGGCGGTAAAGCACAGGCCGGGAATGGCAATCGTCTCATCGCGATGGCGCGGGCGCAGGTAAAGATCCGGGCCTATCCGCGCCATGGCCGATTTTAAAATGATATCGGTCGGTAATTCGCAGCGATGGATAGCCCAGCCATCCGCCGGTTGCTCGCGCCCGTAAAGCAGCTCCGCCGCTTCGGCAAATTCCGCTACCGCAGAGTCGGCAAGCTGATAATAGCTGCGCCGACCTTCACGGACCCCGCTCAGCTGACCGGCTGCGACCAGACGCGAGACAGCGGTGCGAACCAGCGTTTCGCTCAATCCCAGATCGGCGCAGATCTGGATCAGCGTTCCCATCCACAGCGTGCCGCCACGCGGAACGACAATATCACCATATATTGTCACGATTACCGAGGTCGCGCGCAGCGTCAGCCCGTCAAGGAGCCGCTTCAGGACAATGGATTCTTCGCGCACGCTTTACTTCCTTGCTGGTCGATACCGGCACGGGGCCAGACAAAGCGGCATGGATAGGACGGAATCAATGTCAATTCAACTCCATCGCAATGATGGTGAAGTATGCGCGCAGAGCCATGCTTGCGGTTAAGACATCCCCACCAGCGCACGCACTCATAAAGCGGCAGGCAACGAAAAATGGTAATGTCGGGTAGTGGAACGCATGAAATTGCCATTTATACCAAGGTGCTGAGATGATAACGCATCACGCCTTGCAATGCTCAATCGCCGCATGGGTTTAACCAAAGCTTGATGAGTTCTAATCATTGAGCTTTGGTATTACAGACCGGAATGGCAACTTTCGGGACAGACATCAGGAAGACCCCGGGCCTCAACAATGGAAACAATTGAACTTTTCGAACGTCTGGGGCTCGCAATCGCAATCGGCGCGATTGTTGGCGTTGAACGCCACTGGCGTGAACGTGATGAAAAACCGGGGAGGCGTACGGCGGGTCTTCGAACCTTTACCTTGTGCGGTATGCTTGGCGGGCTTTCCGGCGCCATTGAATCATATTTGGGAACCTCGGGAATTCACGTTGGTCTGGTCATTACCGGCTTCTTCGCAGTCTTTTCCGTGGTCTTTGCACTTTTTGAATTCAGGGAGGCCGTATCATTCAATCAGTATAGCGTGACGTCCGTGATCGCGGCCATGGCCACTTTCGCGCTCGGCGTGCTGGCCGTTCTGGGCAACCAGACATTTGCTGCCGCGGGTGGGGTCGCGCTGGTTTCACTGCTGGCGAGCCGACACGTGCTACATGCGTTCATGCGGGCCCTGACATGGGAAGAACTGCGTTCGGCGATTATTTTCCTCGCCATGATATATGTTGTCTGGCCCGTTATTCCCGCGCAGAAGCTGAACTATTTTGGCGGATTGTCTCTTTCGGACATCTGGACACTGGTGATGCTGCTTGCCGGGATTTCCTTTGCAGGTTATGTGGCCCTGCGGTTATTGGGAGGGAAGCTGGGGCAGATTCTGGCTGGCGGCCTTGGCGGTCTGGTTTCTTCGACAGCGGTCACATTGACGAATGCTCGCCTTAGCGGAAAATCCTCGGCACCCGATGCATTGGTCGCCGGTGCCCTCGCGGCCAATAGCGTCTCATTGCTGAAAACCCTGTTATTATCGGCGCTTCTCTCCAACTCTTTGGCACTACGCCTCGCGCCCGCCCTTCTTGTCACGATTTTGGTGCTGGCAGCCGGTGCCTGGCTAATGGTTCGCAACGCTGGCGAGGAACCTGCATTTCAATTGAAACGCAACCCTTTCCAACTCACCGAAGTCCTTAAATTGGCTGCACTGATCACTGTGGTGACGGTTGCGGCACGCATTGCATCCGACTGGTTCGGCCATGTCGGTCTGGTCAGTGTCTCGGCATTGTCCGGAATAGCGGATACGGACGCCGTGATCGTAAGTATCGCCGGTCTCATCCACCAGATCACTCCCGATCTGGCCGCGACCAGCATTGGTGGCGCATTGGTCACGAACACTATTGCCAAAAGCAGTTATGCCGTCCTTCTGGGATCAAGGATGTTCAGCCGACGCTTCCTGCTCTTCAGCATAATCAGCCTGATGGCCGGGGTGTCCATTTTCTATGCCGTGCCCATCGGCGGCGGAGCCGCTACGCAGTAGGGTCTAAACCCTAGAGCTGTTCCAGTTAAAACGGAGCCATGGGAACCGCTCTAACTATTTGTTTTCACGCACGTCTTATCCGAAAAACGCTTCGCGCTTTTCGGGACGTTCTCCAAAATCCCGACCTATCGATGCTGAATACGCATCGATTCCGCCATCTTCCGTGAACGACTTCTTAAGGCGATGCTTCCGGGCAGAACGTGGCATGGAGCGCACCAACGACAGTCAGAACTTCCGGTCGGACAATTGAATAATAAACCGTCGTACCGTCACGCCGCGCTTCGACAAGTCCGTCCGCTCTCAGCCGCATGAGCTGCTGAGACATCGGCACCTGCTCAATGTCGAGTTCCTCGCGTAATTCCGCTACCGATTTTTCACCATCCACGAGACAGCACATCACCAGCAGCCGCTGCGGGTGCGAGAGGCTGCGCATCAGCTCAGCCGCTGCCTTGGCGGCAGGAATCATATTTGAAACATTCATAGTATTGAATTTATAATTTTTGAATGTTATATGCAAGTCCAGAGAACAGGAAAGATTCTGAAATTGGATTCGGGGCCTTGCTTGGAGCGATTCGATCCGGGCTGCGGGAAAAAGCGAATAACCACTCACCTCGCAGAGCGGGAAGCATTACGGAGGGAATGCCATGTCTCACATCGTTATTATCGGAGCAGGCCTCGGTGGCATCATCATGGCTTACGAGATGCAAGCCAAATTGGGGCGTGAAGACCGTCTCACCATCATCAATCATGGATCGACCTATTCATTCGTGCCGTCCAACCCCTGGGTTGCTGTCGGCTGGCGGCAACCCGAGGATATAACCGTCGATCTCATCCCGGTGTTGAAGGAGCGAGGCATCGATCTGCGCCCGGAAGGCGCGGAACGCGTCGAGCCGGCCTCGAACCAGATACGGCTTAACGGTGGTGACGTTCTGGACTACGACTATCTGATCATCGCAACCGGACCGGACCTCGCCTTCGACGAAGTGCCTGGACTCGGACCCGAGGCTTACACTCAATCCGTCTGCCAGACCGATCATGCGGTACAGGCGAAAGCCGCCTTCGACAAGCTCGTCAAGGCGCCCGGGCCAGTCGTCATCGGCGCGGTTCAGGGCGCCTCCTGTTACGGCCCGGCCTATGAATTCGCCTTTATCCTCGACACAGCCCTTCGTAATGCGCGTGTTCGCGATCAGGTGCCGATGACCTTCGTGACGCCGGAGCCTTATATCGGCCATTTGGGGCTGGATGGCGTCGGCGACACCAAGGGGCTGATCGAAAAGGCCATGCGCGAGCGCCACATCAAGTGGATCACAAATGCGCGTACGTCGAAGGTGGATTCAGACACGCTTTTTGTCGAAGAGGTCAATGACGACGGTTCGGTCAAGACAACGCACGAACTGCCTTTTGCCTTCTCCATGCTTCTGCCAGCCTTCCGGGGAGTCCCGGCGGTTTATGGTATCGAAGGACTTACCAATCCACGCGGTTTCATCGCTATCG
Organism: Brucella daejeonensis; assembly: GCF_014199265.1. Taxonomy (GTDB): domain Bacteria; phylum Pseudomonadota; class Alphaproteobacteria; order Rhizobiales; family Rhizobiaceae; genus Brucella; species Brucella daejeonensis. The sequence continues at coordinate 103,599 of NZ_JACIJG010000002.1, read as the reverse complement.
ACAAATATCAGCGCAGTCCGGTCTTCCAGAATATCTTCGCGGTCGGCGTCTGTGTTGCCATTCCCCCGGTCGGCAAGACCCCGCTTGCGGTCGGCGTCCCGAAGACGGGTTTCATGATCGAATCCATGGTGACGGCCGCTGCCGAAAATATCGCCGCGCTGCTCAGGGGGCAGGAGCCAAAGGCCGTCGCAAGCGGGAACGCGGTCTGTCTTGCCGATTTCGGCGACGAAGGCATCGCTTTCATCGCACAACCGCAAATTCCGCCGCGCAATGTGAACTGGTCCTCGCAAGGCAAATGGGTTCATACCGCCAAGATCGGGTTCGAAAAGTATTTTTTGCGCAAGGTCCGGCAGGGCAAGGCGGAAACCTCTTACGAGAGCTTTGTTCTCGACATGCTCGGCATCAAAAAACTGAAGGAAATCCAAACCGAGGACGCCGATTAACGGCAGCCCAAACAGGAAAAGGAATAAAAGAATGACAATCGATCGCGCCGTAATGATGTTCGCCGGCCTGATGGTTCTGCTTTCGCTGGCGCTCGGCTTCTACGTGTCGCCCTGGTGGTATCTGCTGAACGCCTTCGTTGGATTGAATCTTATGCAGGCTTCGGTAACCGGTTTCTGCCCGGCGGCCATTTTCTTCCGCAAACTGGGCTGCAAGGCGGGATGCGCCTTCAAATAACCGATACGCATCCGGCCGCCTCTCATTTGTCTTCAACGCAACAGGTCAAAGTTGCCGTCTGAAAGAGCCTGTAATCCATGCCTCGACCTGCCTTACGTCTTATTGCCATCGTCCTTGCCGTATCGACCGCGTTCGCCGCCCCCCAATCGCGGGCGGCCGAATTCGTCGTGCAGCCTCTGACGATTCCTGAAATGAAGGCCGTTTTCGGCCAGGTCGAAAGCCGTATCGTCCTGCCTGCGCGCGCGCGCATCGGCGGTTCGATCAGCGAACTGCGCGTCAGTCAGGGCGATGGCGTCAAGGAAGGCGACATCATCGCCACCATCGTCGATGACAAGCTCGCGCTTCAGCTCCGCGCCGCTGACGCCAGGATCGAGGCCCTTAATTCGCAGCTTGAGAATGCGCGTGTGCAGCTTGAGCGCGCGCAGCGGCTCAGAACCTCGGGGACGGGTTCCCAGGCCAGCCTCGACACGGCCCGGACGCAGTTCGAAATAGCCACCAATCAGGTCGCCGCCGCCGTCGCGGAAAAATCCGTTATCGAACAGAGTGCAAGGGAGGGCGATGTGCTCGCCCCCGCGACGGGCCGTGTACTGACCGTGCCGGTCACGCCCGGCTCCGTAATTCTTGCAGGCGAGGAAATCGCACGCATTGCGCCGGGTCCGTATTATCTGCGGCTTTCTTTGCCGGAGCGCCACGCCGCCGAAATTACGCAGGGCGCGCAGGTTCTTGTTGGAAAACGCGGCCTGAGCCAGACACAGGGCGACCTCGTCTCGGCCCATCAGGGGAAGATCGTCAAGGTCTATCCCGAAATCACCGACGGTCGGGTGATCGCGGATGTCGAAGTCGCCGACATTGGAGATTATTTCGTCAACGAACGGACATTGGTGTCGATCCCGGTCGGCAAGCGCACGGTTCTCGCCGTGCCCGCCGAGGCGATCAAGACGATCCACGGCATCGATTATGTAAGGGTCGCCATTGCGGACGGCGGACAGGACGTTGCGGTCATCCTAGGCGAATCCATCGAATATGACGGAAAATCCTTGGTCGAAGTCCTGACGGGCCTGCATGAGGGAGACCGGGTGATACTACCATGAAGCTTGGAATCGCAGGCGGTCTCACCCGCACCTTCATCACTTCGCCACTCACCCCGCTGTTCCTGCTGGCCGCGCTCGCGCTCGGGCTAATCGCGCTGGTTACGCTACCGCGTGAAGAGGAACCGCAAATATCGGTGCCAATGGTTGACATCCGCGTCGCCGCCAACGGGTTGAAGGCGGAAGAAGCAGTCAAGCTCGTCACCGAGCCGCTTGAGACCATCGTCAAGAGCATCGATGGCGTCGAACATATTTATTCCCAGACCGAAGATGACGGCACTCTCATTACGGCGCGCTTCGACGTCGGCACCGACTTCGATACGGCGGTTCTGCGCGTTCATGAAAAGATCCGCGCCAATATGGACCGCATTCCCATAGGGATTCCCGAACCGCTCATCGTCGGGCGCGGTATCGACGATGTGGCTATCGTCGTTGTCACATTGCGGCCAACGCCCGAAGCGGCGTCCCGATGGACGGCGAACGGGCTAACGCGGCTGGCGCGCGAACTTCAGGTCGAAGTCTCCAAACTGTCCAACATCGGCCTCACCTATATCGTCGGCGAACAGCCGGAGCAGTTCCGCGTCGAACCCGATCCCGAAAAGCTCTCGCTTTATGGCATCACCCTGCAACAGCTTGCCGCCAAGATCGAGGGCGCCAACCGGTCGTTCCGCATCGGCACCGTGCGCGAAGACACGCAACAGCGCGCCATCGTCGCCGGCCAGACGCTTCAGTCCCTGCCCGAGATCGGCAATATCCTGCTCACCGCCCGCGACGGTCGCCCCGTTTATGTGCGCGACGTCGCAAAAGTCGTGCTCGCGACGGCGCCATCGGAGAACCGGGTTACCGATATCCGCAAGACTGCCGAGGGACTCCAGCGCGCGCCTGCCGTTTCGCTGGCCATCGCCAAGCGTCCGGGTACCAATGCCGTCGTCATCGCGGAGGAGATCGTCCAACGCCTCGAACAGGTGCAGGGGCAGATTTTCCCGACCGATGTCGAAATGACGGTCACCCGCAATTACGGCGAGACCGCCAACGAAAAGGCGAACGAGCTTCTGCTCCACCTCGGTCTGGCGACGGTCTCCATCGTGGTGCTGGTGGCTGTCGCCATCGGCTGGCGCGAGGCGCTCGTCGTGGCAGTCGTCATTCCGACGACCATCCTGCTCACGCTGTTCGCCTCATGGATCATGGGCTATACGCTCAACCGCGTTTCCCTGTTCGCGCTCATCTTCTCAATCGGCATTCTGGTCGATGACGCCATTGTCGTTATCGAGAACATTGCCCGCCATTGGGGCATGCACGACGGCCGCTCGCGCATTCAGGGCGCTGTCGATGCGGTTGCGGAGGTCGGCAATCCCACGATTGTCGCCACGCTGACCGTGGTGGCGGCCCTGCTCCCCATGCTGTTCGTCTCTGGCATGATGGGACCCTATATGAGCCCTATTCCGGCAAACGCGTCTGCCGCGATGCTGTTTTCCTTCTTCGTCGCCGTTGTGCTAACGCCCTGGCTGATGATGAAGACCGGCGGCTCTCACGACGGTTCCCGGAATGGCGGCAATCATGGGGAGGATGCGAGCGGCGGGCGGCTCGGTCGCCTGTATGTCGCCGTTGCGCGCCCTATCCTGAAAACCCGTGCGCGTGCCTGGGCTTTCCTCCTCCTTGTCGGCGTTGCCACACTGGCCTCGCTCAGCCTGTTTTATACCCAGCACGTTACCGTCAAGCTGTTGCCTTTCGATAACAAAGCCAACCTTCAGGTCGTCGTCGATCTGCCGAAGGGCGCTTCGGTAGAGGACACTGATCGGGCGTTGCAGGCAATGGTTGACCGTCTGGACCCCGTACCGGAGATTGTCTCGTTCCAGACCTATGCGGGCACTGCCGCTCCCTTCGATTTCAACGGTCTGGTGCGCCATTATGGCCAGCGTTCCGGCCCCGAACAGGGCGATATCGCCGTCAACCTGCTAGGCAAGGGAGATCGGGACCGGGCGAGCCATGCAATCGCTCTCGACATCCGCGAGCGCCTGAAAGACATCGGGTTGCCGAAGGGCTCCATCGTGAAAGTGGTTGAACCGCCGCCAGGCCCGCCGGTCATGGGCACATTGCTTGCCGAAATCTACGGCCCCGACGCCGATGCCCGACGCGCCGTGGCGCAAAAGGTGCGGCAGGCTTTTGAAAGCGTCCCGTTCATTGTTGACGTCGATGACAGCTATCACAATCAGGCCGAACGCGTGCGCGTGGCTATCGATCAGGACAATCTCGAATACTACAAGGTCGAACAGTCCGACGTTTACGATACGCTGAGCTATCTTTATGGTGGCAAGACTGTCGGCTATTCGCACCGCGGTGGCGGACGCCAACCCATTGCCATCCGCCTCGCGCTTCCCAAGGCCGATGCCGTGGTGGATGAGCGGGCGCTCACCACACCGGTCCCGGCCAACGCCGTTCCGGGCGGACGCGGCGTTGTCGAGCTCGGCGATATGGTTTCGGTTTCGCGCGAACCCGCATCCTATCCGATATTCCGTCATAATGGCCGGGCTGCGGAAATGGTGATGGCCGAGCTTGCCGGGGCCTACGAAGCGCCAATCTACGGCATGCTCGCAGTGAATGACGCCATAAGCAAAGCGGATTGGGGCAATCTGCCCAAGCCGGAGATTTCGCTGCATGGCCAGCCGGAAGACGAGGCTCATCCGACACTTCTATGGGACGGAGAATGGGAAGTGACCTGGGTGACTTTCCGCGACATGGGCGCCGCCTTCATGGTCGCGATCCTGGGCATCTATATTCTGGTTGTCGCCCAGTTTGGCTCCTTCAAGCTGCCACTGGTCATCCTCACGCCAATTCCGCTCACTTTCATCGGGATATTGGGAGGACACTGGCTGTTCGATGCCCCCTTCACGGCAACATCAATGATCGGCTTTATCGCGCTCGCTGGCATCATCGTGCGCAACTCGATCCTGCTTGTCGATTTCGTTCGCCATGCCCGCCGCCCCGACAGGCCCCTCCTCGATGTTCTGCTGGAAGCCGGCGCGATCCGGTTCAAGCCTATCCTGCTCACAGCCTTAGCGGCAATGATCGGGGCCGCAGTCATCCTCACCGATCCCATTTTCCAGGGATTGGCGATCTCGCTACTCTTTGGGCTTGCCTCTTCCACGGTGCTTACGGTGCTTGTTATTCCGGCCATCTACGTCGTTTTAAGAGGACGCCGAAACCTTACATCGAAGCGCTGAAATACCAACCCGGTGAAAGCTCAATGCGTTCCGCGCATCGCGCTTTCACCGCGATAACGATCAATATGGCTGGCGGAACACGATGATGGAGGCCAGTATTGCCAACAGCAGGCTCCAGACAACGACACTGACGAGCACGGACTGTCTTGCTGCGCGCTGTTCGAGCCATGTGCGTGGTTTGATACCGCTGGTCTGGAACACCACGACTGCGGCGAGATTGACGCTGGCAATATTCACCACAAGCAAAAGCAGGGCGCCCGAAGCCTCCACAAAATGATATGCGCCGAACATCAGGCCCGCCGTTGCGGTTGGCGGCAGCAGCGCCACGGCGACCATCACCCCCACAAGCGCCGTCGGCAGACCGGTAGTGATCGACAGAGCTGCCGCCGCGCCGGACGCCAAAGCCAGGGCAATACCGTCGAGGCCGACGCCGGTTCGTGCGAGGAGTTCGGGGCCATCCAGAGGGAAAGCCCCGGTCATCCCGATCGCGCTGCCCAACACGACAGCGGTGGTGATCCCTGCCAGCCCGGTTTTCAGGGCGCGCAGCATCAGTCGCCCATCACCCAGAGCCACCCCGAAGGCGAAGGCAAGGTTCGGTCCCAACAATGGCGCGATCACCATGGCGCCAATGACGACGGCAACATTGTTCTCGATTAACCCGATCGCGGCCACCACGGTCGATAGAACGGTTTGCAGCAAATAGGTTCTGTCGAGATCGGCGCCATGCTGCACCTGATTGTATATCTCTTCACGGGTGGCGTTGAGCGTCTTGCGCCAGCGTTCGGCGGCTTCCTCCTCACTCTCCGTCTCCTCGGACGGGATCGTCGCCTCGACCTCCATCACAACGATGCGCGCATCGGCATCGCCGCCCAATATGGTTTGCAACGTATCGAGCAATTCCTGTCGCTTGCCTCGCCCGATCAGGAGTTGATATAGGTGCCGACCGTCTTCAGCCAACGGCCAGGCCCGATAGTCGAGAGCGTCAAACTCCCGGGCAATCGCTTGAATGCGGTCGGCATAGCGCTCGTCGGCCACAACCTCGATGCGGCGCAAGGACATCGGCGTCCTCCTCCTTCATTTTGTGCTGACTCAAGTTGATAACTGACTCGGCGGTTCATTCGGAATGCCTTCCGACGACTTCAACTTTCATCCGCGGCATGGATCAGTTCCGTCGCCAGTTCGCGCGCAGCTTCGGAAATGTCGGGATTGAACACCAGCCAATAACCCTTGTCGCTGCTCAGCGCCATATCGCACGCCGGGACAAGTTGCCCGCGCCACACCGCCCCGTCAATCAGACCGTCCCAGCCGAGTGCCACCCCCTGATCGGCGATGGCCGCCTCGATCACCAGATTGTAGGTGTTGAACACAAGGCCATGATTGCCCTCCTCAATATCTTCTCCGATCTGATCGAGCCAGGAGCGCCAGGTAAACCAGCGATCCCCCTGCAAGGCGTCGAGATGCAGAAGCGAGGTTGAGCCCAGCCCCTTACCTTCGGGAAACGGCCCATGCGCGGCCAGAAAGGCTGAAGAACAGACCGGTGTCACCTTTTCCCCGATGAACAGAGCCGCATCTTTCGGAAAATCCTCCCGGCCACCGAACAGGATCGAAATATCGGCCTCGCGACGATCCAGCGGCTGGAGCATCGAGGATGCGGTGATGCGGACGTCCACTTCCGGGTATTTCGAGCGGAACCGCGCCACTCGCGGCATGAGCCAGAAAGCGGCAAAACCGTAATCCGTCGCCACACGCAACCCCGGCGCCCGTTGCAGCCGCCTGATTTGCTGCATGGCCTCCTCGATTCCGTCGAGCCCCGAACGCACAGCACGACAGAGAATCTGACCTTCCGGCAATATTTCGACACCTCGGGCGCGGCGCGCAAAAAGTGCGACGCCCAGTCGATCTTCAATACGTTTTATCTGGTAACTCACGGCTGGCTGGGTCATGCCCAGTTCGCGCGCTGCAAGGGTCAGATTTTCCAATCGCCCCACAGCTTCGAGAACGCCTAGACTGCCAAGATCCCAAGATGGAGAAGCCATAAATATTCTCTATCATACCGATAAAAAATGAATGGGTTTTTCCATAGCGTAAATGATGTTTTTCTGAAACACCAAATCCAAGGTATAATATATTTTGATCGAAGAGGTGCGAAACGCATCCACTACAGAGGGGTCTCGAAATGCGCCACGTGAAGATTGCAGCATTGTTTTTTACGACTTTCACCGGATTTGCGGGCACGGCCCTGGCCGCCGATCCCGCCTCTTGCGAGACTGTCCGCCTGTCCGATCCCGGCTGGACCGACATTACATCCACGAATTCCATTGCAAGCGTATTGCTGGAAGGGCTGGGCTACAAGCCGGACGTGAAGACCATGTCCGTGCCGATCGGTTATGAAGCTTTGAAAACCGGCAATCTGGATGTCTTTCTCGGCAACTGGATGCCCGCGCAGCAAAAATTCCGCGACGATCTCGACAAGGCCAAGGCTGCTGAAGTGATCGTGGAAAATCTGGAGGGAGCGAAATTCACGCTGGCCGTTCCGGATTACGTGGCGAATGAAGGCGTGAAGGATTTTGCCGATCTGTCGGCCCATGCAGACAAATTCAGCAAGGAAATCTACGGTATCGAACCCGGTGCGCCCGCCAATCAGAATATTCAGAAAATCATTGGAGACAGCAAGTTCAAGCTGGATGGCTGGAAGCTTGTGGAATCCAGCGAGCAGGCGATGCTTGCCCAGGTGGACCGCAAGAACAAGGATAAGGCCTGGGTCGTATTCCTTGCCTGGGCGCCGCATCCGATGAATACCAAACTCAATATCGAATATCTGTCGGGTGGCGACGATTACTTCGGCCCGAATTTCGGCGGCGCGGAAGTCTATACGCTTGGGCGGACCGGCTGGGCGGCGCAGTGCCCCAACGCGGCGACCTTCTTCAAGAATCTCGTCTTCACCGTGGATATCGAGAACGAACTGATGGGCAAGATTCTGGACGAAGGCGCCGAAGGTCCCGCCGCGGCCAAGGACTGGCTGAAGGCGCATCCCGAGCAGATCGACGAATGGCTGGACGGCGTCACCACCTTGAAGGGGGAACCGGGAGCGGAAGCGGTCAAGGCCAGCCTCGACCTTTAAGCATCGGGAAAACAAACCCTAGACAGCGGGCATATCAGCGCCCGCTATTTGCGCTTCTCACACTCCGATAGCGATCCAGCAAATGAAAAAGCCGAATATCCTCATTCTCATGGTCGACCAGTTGAACGGCACGTTCTTCCCTGACGGTCCCGCACCATTTCTGCATGTCCCCCATTTGCGCAAACTTGCCGAACGTTCCACACGGTTTGCCAATTGCTACACCGCGAGCCCGCTTTGCGCTCCGGCCCGCGCTTCGTTCATGTCCGGGCAACTACCATTCCGGACGGGCGTTTTCGACAATGCCGCAGAGTTCTCGTCGGAAATTCCGACCTATGCGCATCATCTGCGCAATGCAGGCTACCAGACCACTCTTTCCGGCAAGATGCACTTCGTCGGACCCGATCAGCTGCACGGCTTCGAACAGCGCCTCACGACCGACATCTATCCCGCCGATTTCGGCTGGACGCCCGACTACCGCAAGCCCGGTGAGCGCATCGACTGGTGGTATCACAATCTCGGTTCGATTACCGACGCAGGTTCCGCCGAGATCACCAACCAGCTCGAATATGACGACGAGGTTGCCTATCAGGCGGAGGCGAAGCTTTACGATCTGGCGCGCGGTCATGACGACCGTCCATGGTGCCTGACTGTCAGCTTTACCCATCCGCACGATCCCTATGTGGCGCGTAAACGCTTTTTCGATCTCTATGCCGATATTCCCGAACTCGATCCCACGGTCGGAGAATTGTCCGAGGAGGAAATCGATCCGCATACGAAACGCCTGCTTCATGCCTGCAAAGCCGAAGATTACAATCTCTCCCCCGCGCAGATCAGGACAGCGCGTCAGGCCTACTTCGCCAATATTTCCTATATCGACGAAAAGATCGGCAAACTACTCGATGTAATCGAGCGTTGCGGGATGACGGAAGACACGATCATTGTCTTTACGTCCGACCACGGCGACATGCTGGGCGAACGAGGCTTGTGGTTCAAGATGAGCTTCTTTGAAGGATCCGCACGCGTCCCGTTGATGATCTCCGCTCCTCGATTGGCTCCTATGCTGATAGAACAACCGGTATCGACCCTCGACGTGTTGCCAACATTGGCGGACCTCGCGGGTATCGATCTGAACGGCATCATGCCGTGGACCGATGGCGTATCGCTCATAGGCCTGGTGTCAGGAACAACGATACGTGGTCCCGTGCCTGTCGAATACGCCGCCGAAGGTACCGTTTCGCCCATGGTTTCGCTGCGTGACGGTATGTGGAAACTGAACCTCTGCCGAGCCGACCCACCGCAACTGTTCAATCTTGCCGACGATCCGCACGAGTTGCGCAATCTGGCTGATGCGCCGGACTGCAAAACTGTTTTCGCGGAACTTCTTGGGAAAGCGCAAGCGCGCTGGGATTTCGAACATTACGACGCGACGGTTCGCGCAAGTCAGGCGCGAAGGCATGTCGTCTATCCGGCTTTGCGTAATGGCGCTTATTATCCCTGGGATTATCAACCCCTGCAAAAGGCCTCGGAACGGTACATGCGCAATCACATGGACCTGAACGTGCTGGAAGAAAACCAACGCTTCCCCTGAATAGCCCCGATTTTCGGCTGGAGGCGTTTGACTCAACACCAGAAACGTTTGGTATGGACAACCCTATCATACGCCTTTGCAGCATCGTGCAGAAGCCTCGTCTTGTCGCCTGCGCCGACGAGATCTTCCGCCCCCGCCACGTCCAGAAGTTCGAGCGCCGATAACCTGTCGAGAGCGGTGGCAAGATCATTCAGGACACCGAGCTGATCCTGAAGCCCCGCCACCGCCGTAATGAAACGGCGGTGGCGTTTGGCTTCCGCCTTGCTCTTGAAGAGCGGCTCGAAGAACTCCGCCGCATAACGCAGCTTCTTTGCGGCTATTCGCAGCCTGTGCCGGGTCCCGTCGTCGGCATCGACAAGATTGCTGCCACTCTTCGCGACTTTCTTCCAGAGTTTGTCGAGCACTGTAGTGGCGAAATCTCTTGACGGTTGCCCGCATAAAGCCTCTTGAGATCCGCCACTTCGCCGCTCGTCGGATATGAATTCCGCGACATCGATCACCAGCGAACGGGTGCGAGCGGAGGAAAGAGATATCTGAAGCGTCGCGTAGGCACCGTCGCGCGCCCTCTGTAAGCGCTCGGAGAGGTCTTCGTTCGTTACACGCGCAATCATGACGTCGATATTGCGCACCTGCCCCGTTTCGCCAGCAAGCCAGCGCAATTCCTCGCGAAGCTGGTCGAACCGGCTGTCCTCGAACAGCGACTTGCAGATCGAGAACAACGAGCGCAGGCGCCGCAGCGCCACGCGAAGCTGATGCACGGCATCCGGGTCGCGGGACCAGTCCAATGCCATTTGATTGAGACGGAACTGCCTGAGACAGCCAGACGCGATGCGCGCGAAGGCCGACGCGGCGTTCATCTCGACCGAGAGTGGCACCGTACCAGCCTTCACAGGACCGGGCACTGCACCGAGCAGGCGATAGCCGCGTTCCGCCTTGCTCAGGACGCCGAGACGGACCGGTACGATCCGGCCGATTCTTCGCGCGAGGTCAAACAGCGCCATTGCAGAACCGGCCTTCATTTCCAGCTCGACCTCGCAGAACGGCGTTTCGCGGTCGGCAGCGACAACCCTTCCTACATCCAGGACGACTTCCACCGTGCTGTCGCCTTCCGTCACATTCCAGCGGTGCCGTTTGACGTGAACCTCGAACAGGGGCGCCAGGCCGGGACCGACCCCGACAAGCAGCGCCTGGACCTGTGGATCGTCCAGCTCCGGCTCATCACCTGCGACCGCCCGTTCCCATTCTTCACGGTCGAAAAGCCCGGCCATGACGCCGCTGCCGGCTTTGACCGTCTGTATCCGTTCATTTCCCGATTGCCGGATGCGCAACGACACGCCGCGCTTGGACAAATCCCGGCGGGGCGTGTCGAAATAGATGGATTTCAGCTGCAAGACCGTGGGGGCGGATTCGAACGGATTTTTCTTCAGGAGCGCCACCGCACCCGCTTGTGACAGCTCAAGCTTCAGTTCAGTTTCCTGCATGGTATCGTCGCTACAGTTCGCCTGATGGCAAGCGGGAAGGTTGAAACCATCATAAACAAGCCGATGCAATTATAAAACCATATTGCAGGCTCATGCTTCGGCTGGCTTTTGAACCGCCCTCGTTTCGCCCCAAAATTCAAAGACCGCCATTTTGATAAACCATGGTCCTCATATGGCCTTGCTGAATTGCCTTGGGGCGTCATCGATATAGGCGTCGAAACTTGCCGCGACCGAGCGGATCAGGAAGCGATGTTCGCGGTCGACTTCGACCTTGTTGTCGTTCAGCGCTACGATGCCGTCATCCAGAAGCTGTTTCAGCCTTCTGTTGTCGCTCAAGAGCGGCTCCGCATCCAGACCGTAGAGATTTGCGATCTCACCGAGATTGACGCGAAAATCACACATGATCCGCTCGATGATATGCGCGCGCGCACGATCCTCGACCGTCATCTGATAGCCCTTGACTGTCGCAAGCGACCCTGCGGCGATGCGCTGGGCATATTGGCCCGGAGCGACTTCATTCTGGATATAGCCTTGCCTGACGCGACCGATGGAAGACGCGCCAAGACCGATCAGCGTATCGCAGCTATCCGTGGTGTAGCCCTGAAAATTGCGCCGCAACCGGCCATTTTTCGATGCAATCGCCATGTCGTCTTCCGGCAGCGCATAATGGTCAAGCCCGATGCGCACATAACCGGCCGTGCATAACACACCGGATATTGCCTCGGCCTGTTCGTTGCGGGCCGCAGTATCAGGCAGGGTATTCGCATCGATCATCCTCTGGTGCTTCTTGAATGTCGGAATATGGGCATATCCGAATACGGAGAAGCGCTGCGGATGCATCGTGATAGCCGCTTTTGCGGTATCGATGCAGGACTGTACCGTCTGGCGCGGCAGACCGTAGATGAGATCGAAATTGATATCCCGGACACCGGCATCGCGCAGTTCGGCCACGGCCTTTGCCGTCTGTTCTTCGGTCTGAATGCGATTGATCGCTCTCTGCACCACGGGATCAAAGCTCTGGACGCCCAGACTGGCGCGTGTAACCCCCGCCTCTCCCAAGGCCAGCGCCATATCGGCCTTGAGCGTGCGCGGATCGATTTCCACCGCAATCGCGGCATCGGCCAGAAAATCGAACCGCTGCCGGAGAAGCCAGATCAGATCTCGGAATTCCTGCGGCTGCATGATGGTGGGTGTACCGCCGCCGAAATGGAGATGCCGGATTTTTAATTTTCCTGACGTTCTGGCGGAAACGAGTTCGATCTCGCGGCGCAGAATATCGATATAGTCATGGATCGGCTCGTCGCGCTTGGTGATCGTGGTGTGGCAACCGCAATACCAGCACATGGAACGGCAGAACGGGATATGGGCATAAATCGACGCTTCCATTCCCGGTTCGATGTCGTCCAGCCACTGACCATAGGTGTCGGCGGTGACGGCAGGGGAAAATTTCGGAGCAGTTGGATAGCTCGTATAGCGCGGCAACCGTGCTTCGCCGTATTTTTCGATTAAAAGCTCATTCATCGCTCGTTCCTTACCTATACCGACCGGCACAGGATAAGCGTTCGTGAAAGCGGCTTCTTTGCGAAAGATTAAATATAAAAAGGCAACGAACCGAAATATCGGATCAGACTTCCCCCTCGGCAAGCTTTTTAATGCCCCGGCTATCGATGACCGTCAGTTTCTGGCGTCCGCCCAGAACCATGCCTTTTGCTTCCCAACTGCTCAGAATGCGCGAAACCGTGTGAAGCGTGGTGCCGGTCATCTCGGCGATATCCTGCCGGGTGATCGGGAAATCGATGCGAATGCCGCTCTCGTCTTTCTTTCCTGCCTTGTGCGCCAGACGCAGCACGACATGCGCGACGCGGCGTTCGACTTCCTCGGTCGACATTTCCCGGATGCGCGTATGCGCTTCCTCCAGCCGCTGGCCGATGGTCTGGATCGCGTTCATCGCGAGGCCCGGATTCTGCTCGACAAAATAATCCCACAGTTCCGTCGGCCAGCCGAACACGATGCTTTCGGTGAGCGCAGTCGCCGTTCCGGGATAATCCTTGCGTTGAAGCGCGCGCGCGAAACCGAACAGGTCGCCCGGATGCACCATGCGCACGATGATCTGCTGGCCGTCCGGCGTCACCTGATTGACCTTCAGACGTCCATGCACCAGAAGATAAAAGGAAACGGCTTCATCGCCCTGCCCAAAGACGGATTCGCCTTGCAGGATACGTCGCAACGTCGCGTAGGAGATGAGCTTGTCCAGCTCATCGTCACGCATCTTGGCGAACAGCGACAGCTTTCTGACCATTCCACGATCTATCATCGCCATCGCGCTTCCCCTGTTCCGAAATCCTGCGATTGCTTTAGCATGATCTTACAGGATCGGAACAGTTTTTGCGCATCGAGCATTCAAGCAAAACCCCTCATGCAATGAAATCCTTCAGCTGTTTGACCATGGGCGCATACCAGCCCTTGTCGCGAACCAGTCGAAATCCGAGATTGTCCGGTGGAAGGCCGACACTGCAACCACCCGATTTCGGGTCACGGATAAAGGAACTCATCGCCGCGCGGTGCTTGCCATTGGTTACATAGACACCGCAAACCGGCGTTTCGTTCATGATCCTGCCCTCGTCATCCACATTGACCCGACGATGGCATGTCTGGGTCCATTCCCACACATTGCCGCCAATATCGGCAACGCCCAACTCGTTTTCGCCGAAAGCCCCCGACTGCCTCACCGCCGGTTCGCTGCTCCTTTTGCGCGCGCTCTGTTGTTCATAATCCCGCAGCCAGCGCAGGGCCGGATTGGAACCATCGTCACCGGTAAGCCCCAACTGATCGTCCGCGAAACGCGAACCCGCCGCAAAGGCCCATTGCTCGTCAGTCGGCAAAGACCATCTTTCGCCGGTCTTTCGCGACAACCACACCGCATAATCCTGCGCATCCGTATAGCTGACGCCGACAATCGGCTGTTCTTGTTCCGGCGCGTGCTCACTACGGGCTTCTGCCGGCTGACAGCCTCCTTCATCGATGCAGCGCTGATAATCACCGGCCGTGACCTGATATTTCATGATATCGAACGGCCGCGCGAGCACCCGCTCGATCATGGGGGCATCGACTGGATAATTGTTGTTCTGGAAATCGCCATCTGCGCGATAAGTCATGCTGCGCGGCTCGATGCGAACGGTCTGCGGACCGTCAATCGCATCGCCCGTTGCAGGACCGTTTATTCTGCCAGCGGCATCAACGACCGCCAGCCCGGCCACCACCGCCAGAAACACCGCCGGAACGGCTACCGCCAGATCACGTAATCGGTTTTTTCCTGTGCTCTTTGCCATTTCGCTTCAGTGCGTTGCCAGATCGTGAGCGATCGGCAAGACACAGCCCTTCCATGGTTCGAAGACCGTTTTTCCGTTGCGCGGGAGCATTTCGCATTTGCGAAATGCTCCTCGCCCACCGCCCGAATGCCTATGCTCCCGAAGGTTGCAGCACCGAGGTCATCAGGTCGTCGTTCCAGTCCCCCGTCACCTTGAAGTGGGCCGCCGCGCCCAGTTCGAAGGCTTCGATGAGGTTGTGGTTCACATAAGCGTAGATGCCCGGTTGCTGGAATGTGTAGTAAGCCGCAGCCGCAGCCCCACCCGGAATGAACCAGGTTTCCTGATCGACATCGGGCGGCGTGTTGAACTTGCCGCCGGCCCAGACATAGTCGCCATGGCCGCCGATCAGATGGGGTCTGGTATCCCGGTTAGCCTGCGAGTGGACGATCAGCACATGCTCGCCAACCTCCGCAGTCATGGCCTTGTCGCCGGTCAGGGCACCCACCGCGCCGTTGAAGACCACATGGGTCGGCGTCAGGGTCCGCATCACCTGCACGGTATCCGCATAGGCGTCGCCGGGCGCATCATACTTCTTGTACTTGCCGGTTTCGTCGCGCGGAACGTAGAAGTCCTGTTCGCCGACATAGTAAATCTTGTCATAGGTCAGGCGCTTGCCCTTGCCGTCGGTCAGCCCCTCACGCGGCAGCACCATCACGGCGCCGTTCATGCCCGAGACTACATGCCATGGAACCATTCCGGGAGGCGCGCAGTGATAAACGAACACGCCTGGCTTGGTGGCCTTGAAGCGCAGGATCGTCTTTTCCCCGGGATTGATCTCGGTCAGCGCACCGCCACCCAGGGCGCCGGTCGCGGCATGGAAATCGATATTATGCGAAAGCGTATTGGTTTCGCGATTGATCAGCGTCAGTTCGAGGTAATCGTCCTGATGCACTACCATCAACGGGCCGGGAACCGTGCCGTTGAAGGTCATCGCCTGAACTTCGGTGCCCTCGTCATCAATGACGATCTTCTTCTCTTCGATCTCCATGGTGAACTCGACCACCTTGGGACCGCCTTCCGCGACCTGGGCGTGAGCATGGACGAAGGGAGGATCGACCAGCTTCACTTTCTGTCGCGGCAACGCTGCAATTTCCGCAGCGCTTGCCTTTCTGACAGCCCCCTGCCCCAGAGCCGACGTTGCCGATAAAATCGGCCCCAGAGCCCCAGCCAAGGCTGCGCCCGCCAGCATTGTGCGGCGGCTGATCTGCATCTGGTCTACCATCATTCTCTCCTATGCGATAGGACCGAGCGCCTTTCGCTCTGTCGCTATATTTATAGGAGAGGCCGCATCCGCCTTCATTGTTCGCGGTCAATGTCCGGGCAATAATGCAAGAAAAATAACCATTTTATTTCAATTGCTTATAGCTAAGTTTCGGATCTCATCGAAGCTATTTGCGGCAGAACAACCAATACCGGAGAATGCCTACGGCTATCTGAAATCTGGCGCTGCAAAAAGTGCCTGCGCTTCCGGTATCGCCATTTCCGGCTTCCATGCCGGTTCATAAGTCAGGTCCACGACGGCCTGACTGACGCCCGGCACACTCTCTACACAGGCCTGAACGGCCTGCGTCAGGAATCCGGCCGCGGGGCAGCCCCGCACGGTCGTTGTCATCTCGATATGAACATGACCGCCATCGCTGACCTCGACGGCATAGATCATGCCCAGATCGACCACATTGACGGAAAGTTCCGGATCCAGAATGACGCGCAATGCTTCGCGGATTGCAGCTTCAATCCGGCTTGCCTGTTCGTTCTCCATGACCATTCACCTCTACCCGGCTTCCCCGACGCGGATCATGATGCGATAGGTCTTGCCGGTATCATCGAAATTCCCGACCCATTGATGCCCGCGCTTTTCCAGCTCCGGGAACAGAAACAGCGGCTCACGATGCAGGAGCGCAAAAAGAACCTCACCAACCTGCATGTCTTCGACTTCAGCCAGAATGCGAACCATCGGTTCGGGAGGCAGCATGTCGGTGCAATCGATATAGTTGGAAGGTTCGGGCCAGATATCGGGAAATCCGGCATTGTCCGAAACCTGCACGACGGGCGACGAACTATCGATCGGCGAAAAGAGAACCTGCCAGTCACCGCCGCCGATCTCTTCCGCATTGGCGGCAAAGCCCTTTTTCTCCATTACGGAGAAAAGCGGCACCGGTTTGAACGGGGCGATCAGCAGCAGGCTTTGTCCAGGTAGAAGGCTCTCTACTGCGGTCATGATGGCCTGAAAAGGCTCTTGTCCCTTTGCCAGAAGCGGACGTACATCGAGCTCACTGGGAGTAATTTGTTGTTGAGACGCGGTCATTTCGATCTCCTGAGTGCCGGTCCTCCGGCATAGATCAGATGGGGTATAACAGTGCCCTTGGGCAGGCGTACGGCCAGTGGAACATCCATCAGTCGCCGCGCGCGGAAGAGATAGAAGGCGATAGCCAGAATTGCACATAGATTTACGGCTGATGCCAACTGAAAAACAATCGGATATCCGGTGCCGAGCGCCAGTGTGGCTATCGCGACGCCGGTAAAATAGATGGAGAACCAGCGCCGGGCCTGTTTTTCGCTGACAATATCCTGCACGCGCGGGGTTGGCACCCGCCCCATCACCGGGCCATAGCATTCAAGCCAGGTCAGGAATGGCACGATCTTGTAGAGCTGCGCCAGGCTGAGGCCGGTTAGCCAGCCGAATGTAAAAAGATAAACTAACGCGGCAACGATTCCATCTGTCGTTCCAATCCACGGCAGGATCAGCGCAAGAACGATTGCCAGCGTCATGGATGCGAAGGCGGGAATGCTGGCAGCGCTGTTGAGTTCGATCGCCTTGCGTCTGCGTTGCCGATAAATCGCACGCATGTCATAGACATAAAGAGCGACGGCAACCGCGCCCGGTATGAGGGCGGCCAGAAGCACAACGCCCATCTGGCCGCGACCGAAAGCGAAGAGCACAACCCCGGCTCCGAGAACCGTCAGCGCCAAAGTGCCTGCCCACCAGAGAATACGGGTCGATTTACGCGCGTCATCCGGCGAAAGCAGAAACATGGTGAGAAGGCGATAGCTCACGCCCATGGCCGTGAAACTCATCCAGCCCCCAAGCCCCAGAGCACCGTGAAGCGGCGTGGACATGCCGGCTATATTCAAAAGGACGTCGTTGTCGGTCAGCCCCGAGAATACGAAAGCGAAGATACCGCCCAGAACCGCGACCACCATCAGGCTGGCGAGACCTACCGCGACAAAGCGGGCGGGAAGCGTTATCGGTCGCGCCTGCCAGATGGTCATGGCAAGCATCAGCACGATAACGGCAAAACCGGAGATAAGCAGGAGAGCGGATGCCGGCAACAACCAGACTGGTGTTTCCATGAGTCCCGCCATACCCGCAAAGCCGCACAGGAGACCGAGAAGTCCTGCCAGCAACAGGACAAGAGTGGGCAAGCTCGCCTCACTTTTCCAAAGCGGACCGGCAACCAACACCGGCACGAATTGCAGAAGCGCGCCGCACATGAGCAAAGCAAGCCAGCCGATCGCGATGACATGCACCACGATCAGGGTTTCGGGCGCGCGGATATCGTGAAAGGGATAACCGTAGCCATCCACCATCAAGCCAACGCCGACAATCAGAAAAATGAGGGAGGCGGCAAAATAGGACAGGGTCCAACGGGAAAGCGCAGCACCGATCATTGCAGCCTCCTCAAGAGAAAGCGACGACAGAAGCTGTCAGTGATTGCCGCAGGTGCATTGATGGCCTGCATTGTGAACCTTGCGCCGACCGATTTCCACGCGCCAGACGGGACCGGTTTCTTTATAGACCCAGGAAAAGGCGCCCGGATTGCGCTGATCGAGCTGATGGTGCAGCGGCGCCGGGTCGTGGTCGTTGACGATCTCCAGCACATCGCCCGGCTCCAGCGTATCGATCATGGAAAAGATCGTCGCATGCCGTGCAATGGGCGGGATGGTGCGAACATCAATGACAGGGGTAGTTGAAACGGGTTCTACAGACATTTTATCTTCCTGGGGCCATCGGGTATCGAGTGATGATGACGACAGCCTGCATCATCATGAGAACCATTCTAGAGCGACCCGAAGGAAGGCGCTTTGATGCATCTCAAACAAGAGTCCCGTTTGAGATGCAAAGAAGCGGATCACGATTTTTTTATCCGGCCAGCATGCGGTAGATTGCCGGCAGGGCAGCCGGGAGCTTGGCGAGTTTGCCGATCAGCGCATAGCCGCCGTGACCGAACAAGGCCGGAAGATAGGCATTGGCTTCGCGATCGACCGTGACCGCAAAGACGTTGACGCCCTTGGCGCGCGCTTCGCTGACGGCGCGGCGCGTATCTTCCAGCGCAAAACGCCCTTCATAATGATCGACGTCGTTCGGCTTGCCGTCGGTCAGAAGAAGCAGGAGTTTTTTGCGGTTGGGCTGGTCTGCGAGCTTCGACGCGCCATGGCGGATGGCGGCTCCCATGCGGGTATAAAAACCGGGTTTGAGAGCGGCGATACGACGCTCAACGGAGGGACCGAAAGATTCGTCAAAATCTTTCAGCGTTTCCACCCGTACCCACGAACGGCAGCGCGACGTGAATGTGAGGATGGAACAGCGGTCGCCGCAGGCCGCAATACCGTTGCCCAGAACCAGCAGCGCTTCTTTTTCCACGTCCAGCACGCGGCGGTTATCCACCCAGGCATCGGTTGAAAGCGAGACATCGACCAGAATGGTAACGGCCAGATCGTTGGCCTGCGGACGGCTCATCAGATGCACGCGCTCGCTGCCCTGCCCGCCCGCCGCGAAATCGCAGCGCGACCGCACGACGGCATCGAGATCGAGATCGTTGCCATCGAGTTGCGCCCGCATCATTTCGCGTCCCGGCCGCAGAATTTCAAACTGACGCCGCACACGACGGATAAGGCTTTTTGCCTCGTCGTCCAGTTCGGGCGCTTCCTCGCTATCGGACGCAGGCGTTGCAATGACGCTGCAATGATCCCGCAGGTAAGTGGCCTTCCGGTAATCCCATTCCGGATAGGTCAGCTTCGCGGACAGCATCGTCTCATCCACCGCTTCGGGCGGCAGGTCGAGATCGAACCGAAATCGCGCGGCAGGCCGGCCCTTGCGTTCGCCGAGCGTCAGGTCGTCCAGCTCGTCGGCGGATTTTGCGTTCTGCTCGTCGCTGTCATCCGAAGGACGGTCCACGCTCACCATCTCCGCCATAGCGAGAATTTTCTCGAAACGGTTGAGAATGAAAGGGCTGCGTTCCGTCTGTCGCGGATCCTGCTTTTCGCGCTGCGCAATCTGGCGTTTCGTCTCCATGCCTTGCGCCTGACTGTTGCGGGCGGGTTCATCCTCGCCTTCACGCGGAGCGGTTTCCTCGCGCCGGATGAAGCCTGGCCACAGCGGCACCGGCAATGCAGGCAGATAGCCCGCAGGCGCACGATGCGGGAATATCGCCGCAAGACCGGAATCGGGTAGTCCCGCTCCCTGTGTCAGTTGGGACAGGATCCGGCTCTCGACCAGCTGTTCCACACGATTGAGCGGGCGTTTCGGACGCGCCTTCAACACGGCCTCGCAAAGCCGCGCATAGCGCTTCTGCAAGCCCGGCAACGCTGCGCAGGCTTTCGCGGCGGTCTGCGCTGCGATCTCAAGTGCCGCAATATCGCGCCGCAGCGGATCGTCGGCCAACACCTGCTCGCCGGGCTGCATCGCGGCCATATAGCCCGCCAGCCAGACATAAAGATCGTAATTGAGGGCACGATCCGGGAAAAGCGCGATTTCGACCGGCAGCATCAGGGTTGCTTCATCGCGAAGCGGCTGGGCCAGTTTTTCCTCGCCCAAGGCCATGCGCTGGCGCAATCCCAATCTGTGTGCCGAACTACGCGCACGCGCTGGCGCGATCTGGACGGTGACATCGCCGCCAAAGCCGCGGAAGCAGATGGCAAGCCTCTGGCGAATATCGGCAAGCTTTACCGCCTGTTCGGGATATTGCGGCCACGATCCGGTCCTGCCGATCAGGCGGTGCCAGGCGCGGCCAACCGTTTCCTCAAGCTCAAGAAAATCCAACATGACATGGGCCTATTTCAGCATCGCATCGGCAATTTCAAGCAAGGCGGCCTTCACGTCCGGCTCGTCCGTCAAAGGCTCGATCATCGCGGCCCGTGCAGCCTCGCGCTGCGACATGCCCGCATCGATCAGCGAGGCGCAATAGACCAGAAGACGCGTCGAGACGCCCTCCTCAAGATCATGGCCTTTAAGACCACGCAGGCGATGGGCCAGCGCCACCAGCGGCGCGACCTTGTGCGCCTCAAGCCCGCTTTCCGAAGCGACCACCGCGATTTCCGCTTCCTTCGGCAGGAAGTCGAATTCGATGGCAACGAAGCGCTGACGCGTGCTGGGCTTCAGCGATTTCAGGAGATTTTGATAGCCCGGATTATAGGACACGACGAGCATGAACCCGTCCGGCGCTTCCAGAAGCTCGCCGGTTCGCTCTAGCGGCAGAACCCGGCGGTCGTCGGTCAGCGGATGCAAAACCACTGCCACGTCCTTACGCGCCTCGACAATCTCATCGAGATAGCAGATGCCGCCGTCGCGCACCGCGCGCGTCAGGGGGCCATCCACCCATACCGTATCGCCGCCCTTGAGCAGATAGCGTCCGGTCAGATCGGCGGCGGCCAGATCGTCATGGCAGGAGACGGTTGACAACGGCAGGCCGAGCTTTGCCGCCATATGGCTGACAAAACGCGTCTTGCCGCAGCCGGTCGGCCCTTTGAGTAGCAAAGGCAATTTGCGTGTCCATGCCATTTCAAACAGGGCGCATTCATGCCCCGAGGGACTGTAAGCAGGGATGGATGGTTCGATCGTCCCGATATTTCTCAAGACTGAATTCATGTCGTTCATGGCCGTCTTCCTTTTCATTGGAGGATAAAGCCCCGCCCTGCGGCGGGGCTTGTCTGGCAATTGTCATTCGGCGGGCTGAATGAGACCGGATGCCTTTTCGCTGCGTTCCTTGCCCGGAACGAACACGGCCCAGATGAACATGCAGGCCGAGATCACCACCACGATGCCGGAGCCGAGACGGATCCAGTAGAACAAGGCAAGCTGATCCTGCACTTCCATGAAGCTCTCGCCGAGCACACGCTGGAGATGGGTCTGAACCACACCGGCAAAAGTCAGTGCGAAGGTCATCACCGACATAGCCGTGCACATACCCCAGAAGCTCACCATGGACAGCATCTGGTTATAGGGCGCGCGCCTGCGCATTTCCGGTATCGCATAGGCCATCATGGCAAGGTTGAGCATGACGTAGGCGCCGAAGAAAGCGAGGTGACCATGCGCTGCCGTCAGCTGGGTACCATGGGTGTAGTAGTTGACCGAGGAGAGTGTATGCAGGAACCCCCAGACGCCCGCGCCGAAGAACGCCATCACCGAGCACCCGATGGACCAGAGCAGTGCGGCGCGGTTCGGATGCTTGCGCCCTGCCTTCCAGGTCATCGTGAAGGTGAAAATGACCATGGTGAAGAACGGAGCCACTTCCAGCGTCGAGAAGAGCGAGCCGATCCACTGCCAGTAACCGGGAGCGCCGATCCAGTAATAGTGGTGACCAGTGCCCAGAATGCCGGAGAACAGCGCCAGCCCAACGATCACATAAAGCCATTTTTCAACGACCTCACGGTCGATGCCGTTCAGCTTGATCATCAGGAAGGCGAGGATCGAAGCCATGATTAGTTCCCATACGCCTTCAACCCACAGATGGATGACATACCACCAGTAAAGCTTGTCCAGCGCCAGATTGATCGGGTTGTAGAACGCGAAGAGGAAGAACAGCGCCAGTCCCCAGAGACCGAACAGCAGGATATTGGTCACGGTCGTCTTGCGGCCCTTGAGGGCCGTCAACGTGATGTTGAAGAGGAACATCAGGCAGACGACGACAATGCCGACCTTGATTATGAAGGGCTGTTCGAGGAATTCGCGTCCCTCATGGATCTTGAACAGATAACCCACCACGGCAATGCCTGCCGCCACAAAGAACATCCAGAATTGAATGACGGCAAGCCTGGTGCTGTAGAGTTCCGTTTCCGTTTCTTCCGGAAGCAGATAGTAGGTGGACCCCATGAAACCCATCAGCAGCCAGACCACCAATGCGTTGGTATGGATCATGCGAACAATGTTGAAGGGCAACAGTTCGGATAGTGTATTGGGCAGGACGTAGATCGTTCCGGCGAGAACGCCGAACGCAACCTGCGCGAGAAACAGGACAAGCGCTCCCTGGAAATAGAGCATTGCCACTTTTTGGCTTTCATATTTCATATCTTATAACTCCATTTCATCCGCGCTCAGCCTGCATCGTTCGGCGGCCAGTTCTGCGTCTTGATGTGGCTCGTCCATTCGAGGAAATCCGCCAGATCGTTAAGCTCCTGATCGTTCAGATGAAATTGCGGCATCTGCCGCCGCCCCTCGATGCCCGACGGTTGCGCGGCCATCCATGCTTTCAATGTTTCGCGCGCGCTTTCGGGATCGGCATCGCCGCCCCAGCGTTTCCACACATTGCCGAGTTCCGGCGCGTAATAAGCGCCTTCGCCCAGAAGCGTGTGGCAATTGATGCAGGCATTCTTTTCCCAGACATGCTTGCCGCGTGCGACCGCTTCCGTCAGCTTCGTTTCATCCGTGGAGGTCGTTCGCATGTAGTAGTGACTGTGCGCCGTCAGACCCACGAAGATCGCAAAAAAGAAAATAGATCCACCATAGAAAACGTTGCGGGCACCGGTCTTGGTTAGACGTTCCGCCATCCCTTCGTCCTTTCACTGGCCGGAGACAGAGCCCGGCATCGCATCCCCCGTCGATGTTGAGGCCGGTCGATCCCCTCGCCAGCATCACGGGTCGGAACTGTTCTATCTGGAGAACGAAACTCTTCTTTGCGATTAGGCAAAGACCGAAGCGGTTACCCGCCGTTCAAAGGAAGATGTGCGCCACGACGGAGCGCGCGAACGCGAGCGAGAGGAGAATGGCGAGCCAAACCAGCAGTGCCGGCTTGAGCGGTCCCCTCGTCCCGCGCATTTCCATGAAATCAAGAATGACAAACCATCCCTTCGCAAAGGCGAAGACCAGAATCACCGCAACCGCCACAGGCAAGCCGCCGCTGAAACCCGCAATGGCCGCGCTGCCCAGTGCGAGAGCAAGCAGGAGGACGAGCGTTCGGGTGAGCGGGGTATGGGAGCAGGGAAGCATCTAAACACTCACGCCAGATAGAGAATGGGAAACATCACCAGCCAGACGAGATCGATCGCGTGCCACAGGGTCGTGATCAGCACGACATTCGACCGCGAAGGTCGCCATGCGACCAATGCCAGAACGATGGAGCCGAAAAAGACATGCAGGAGATGGAAGCCGGTAACGAGGAAATAGAGTTCGAAGAACGAACCGATCGTTTCGTCGCTGGCGAATGACACTTCCCGCGAATATTCGACAAGTTTGACAAGCACGAAGCCGAGACCGAACAGGGCTGCAAACAGAAGCGGCCTGCGGGCCTTGCTCATATCATGGCGCTCGCGCACCGCGATTGCCGCCTGCCAGCCGCTCATCAGCAGGATAATCGTATTGGCTGCCGCCAGACCCGGACTTAGATGCGCGCGCAACTGGGCCACGCCTGCGGAATCAACTGTCGCCATCACCATGAAGGCAATCAACAGAGCCGCAAAGGTGACAAGTTCGCTCCAGACGAGAATCCAGAGCAGGAGATTGTCCTCCTGCTCGCCTTCCGTAATCGTCGCCGCAAAGGCGGTATCTTCCGTTCCAAGCATGACCGATGCTTAGCCCTGGCGAGCTTCGTCTTCTTTGCGTTTTGGCAAAGAAAAATCATGCCCGCCTGTGCATTGTCGTCCATGGCAAAGGAAGATTTCAATGACAGACGCACAGGTCGGGCTGGCAATTGTCACGCCTGCAATTATCGGTTTTTCGCTGGTTCTCTATCGTATGGGTGCACTGCATCGCGCAGGCACGCTGTCGGCGGTCGCCGCATCGATTGCGATTGCCGTCATACTGTTCTGGAATCAGTAAAAAAGGAATCGTACGGGCGACCGGAGCCGCCCACTTCCATGTCTATGATCACAAGAGCATTGGCTCAATTGAACGCGCCGCCATCACTTTTACTTTGCGGGCGCTCTTTCGCAACCCTGTCGCGGTAACCGCTGGCCCTGTACCCGGAAGCTTGCCTATTTCGGACAAGGCTATGTGTTCTGGGTGATTTCGTTCGAATTCGCGCTTTTCGCCCCGTTTGCCGTATTGTTCGGCGTCCTGCTACATGCGACCAGCTTCGAACACAGCATATGCCGCCTACCGGGCAAAATGGATGAAAGCTATAGCCACCTGAATTAACAAACAAATCCTGACCGGTGCATTTTCCTTGCGATAGAAGGCCAGGAACCGTCGCACCTTTGGCGGATGACCATGAGGCCGGACAGGGTGGAGCCAACCTTCAACTTCCGGCCCCGTCTGTGCCGCAAGCACACTCTTTATTTTTCGACGCCGCATCGACCGCCCTCAAACAACTGACGCTCGCGCGCCAGTCCCTCGCCGACGAGATCAAAGAAGGCCCTCACCCGCGCTGTCCCTTTGAGGTCGGCGTGGGTGACGATCCAGAGTTCTCCTTCCAATTCAGCGATCGGCTCCGGCAAGGCTCTTGTCACGCCCGCTTCGGTGTCGCCGAGGTAGCACGGCAGAAGCGCCAGCCCAATGCCTGACTTTGTTGCGACGAGCTGATTGATCAGGCTGTTCGTTCGATAGACGAACCCCTTCGAGGGGGCTGTCCTCATTAGCCAGTCCGCGGCCCTGATGTCCGAGGTCGTTTCCTCCCAGCCGATGAGCGCGTGGCGATCCACATCGACGGAACTCGATAACGGGCCGCCATTCGCTTCGAGATAGGCCGGGGCTGCGTAGAGCGCCCAGGCGACGCTCGACAGCTTGCGCCCCCAAAGATCGCCTTCTTTCGGACGAACAGGCCGCAGCGCGATGTCAGCCTCTCGACGCGAAAGGCTGAGCACCCGGTTGTCGATCACCAGTTCCACCACAATGCCGGGATGAGCTTGCCGGAAGGCGGCAAGAAACGTCGTGAGCCGGCTATAGGCAAGCGTCTCCGAAGAGGTGACCCTGAGACCGCCGCACAGGCGATGATCGCGACCGGATATGTCACGGTCGAGCGCGAGCGCTTCGTCCTCCATGCGCTCCGCGCCCACCGCTATCCGGGCACCCGCCTCCGTTGCCACGTAGAGGCCTCCCGGAAGCCGCTCGAACAGCCGCACACCAAGCCGCGCCTCCAACGCCTTCAGGCGACGAAAAGCGGTGGAATGATCGACACCGAGAGCAACCGCCGCCGCCGTCAGGCTACCGGCGCGCTGGATGGCAAGTACAAGCCGAAGTTCGTTCCAATCGTCCATACCAACAGGATAGCATTGTCAACGCTTGCAGTCATGCAAGTCATGCTGGCAAAATGCCAATGAGCATTGCGAACGCACCATCGATAGGCTGCCTGCAGACACACAACCTGCTGAAAGGATCGATCATGAAGTTCTATTATGCAACCGGCACCTGCTCGCTCTCACCACACATCGTCGCGCGCGCCAGGATCGATCTGTCGGGTTTTCCGCATCTCGGCGACTTCATGAAAAATGTGGGGGTTCGTCCTGCCGTGCGTGAGGCGATGAAGGCGGAAGGCCTGAAGGTGCCGGCATGATGAACGGGAATCCAGAAGGGGCGACACTGACGCTGGTTAGTCACCATCTCTGCCCCTATGTGCAGCGCGCGGCAATCACGCTTGCCGAAAAAGGCGTAACCTTCGAGCGGCAATATGTCGATCTCGCGGACAAGCCCATGTGGTTCCGCGCGATCTCGCCACTCGGCAAGGTCCCACTGCTGGTCGTTCGTGAAACGAGTGGCGAGGCCGTGCTTTTCGAAAGTTCGGTCATCTGCGAGTATCTGGAGGAGACACAGCCTGGTCGGCGCCTTCATCCCGCCGATCCGCTCGAACGCGCACGCCATCGCGGCTGGATCGAATTTGGCTCGTCGATCCTCGCCGACCTGTGGGGATTTGAGACGGCGACAGACGCGGCTGGCTTCGAGGCGAAACAGAAGGTGCTGGTGGACAAGTTCCGCCGCGTCGAGGAAGCGCTGACGGTCTCGCCCCTCTTCGCGGGGCAGCATTTCAGCATCGTTGACGCAACTTACGCCCCGATCTTTCGCTATTTCGATGTCTTCGATGCTATCGCGGACACGGGAGTTTTCGCGAAAGCCCCAAAGGTTCAGGCATGGCGTTCGGCGCTTCGCAAGCATCCGAGCGTGGCTGGCGCAGTCACCACCGACTACGCCGACCGACTGCGCGCATTCCTTGAAGGCCATGACGCCTACCTTTTGAAAATTGCGGGGTGAGGATACCATGAGTCAGGGTATGGCATGGCTTCTGCTGATCGTCTCAGGTCTCCTCGATGTGGCTTGGGCGATCGCGATGAAATACGCTGAAGGCTACACCCGGACGGGCTGGACAGTCCTGTCCGTCGTCCTGCTCATCGCATTCGTCTATCTGCTCGGCCGGGTCCTGGAAATTCTTCCGGTCGGGACCGCCTATGCCGTGTGGACGGGAATTGGAGCAGCCGGGACGGTGCTTCTGGGCATCGTTCTGTTCGGCGAGGCGATCAATCCGATGCGACTTGGCGGCGTCACGCTGATCGTCATCGGCATTGTGGCGCTAAAGTTCGCCCCGGCGTGATCTGTCCATGCAGCACGGCGGCTTCAAGCATTGAAGAGGCTCTATCGCCATAAGGGTTCAACCAAGGCTCGATGAGTTTCATCGAGCCTTGGTATCCGACCTACCGCCCAACGGGGACGGTTGCGGATACATAAATATCCCCTTCCTCACGGAATCTGTCCGCCATTTTCGCCATACCCTCTTTCTGCGCCTCGGCGCGGATATCATGGGATATTCGCATCGAACAGAACTTCGGCCCGCACATGGAGCAGAAATGCACGACCTTGTGTGCGTCTTTGGGTAAAGTCTCGTCATGAAACGAGCGCGCCGTATCAGGGTCCAGCGATAGATTGAACTGATCTTCCCAGCGGAATTCGAACCTCGCGCGTGACAGCGCGTCGTCGCGCACCCTTGCCGCCGGGTGCCCCTTGGCAAGATCGGCGGCATGGGCGGCGATCTTGTATGTTATGACGCCAACTTTTACGTCGTCGCGATCCGGTAAACCGAGATGTTCCTTCGGCGTGACGTAACACAACATTGCCGTGCCGAACCAACCGATCATAGCGGCTCCAATACCGGAGGTGATATGATCGTAACCGGGTGCGATATCCGTTGTGAGCGGCCCAAGCGTATAGAAGGGAGCTTCGCCGCAACTCGCCAATTGCTTGTCCATGTTCTCCTTGATCTTGTGCATCGGCACGTGACCCGGTCCTTCAATCATCACCTGGCAGTCCTTCGCCCAGGCAATCCGTGTGAGTTCGCCAAGGGTCTCCAACTCCGCGAATTGCGCAGCATCATTGGCGTCGGCAATCGAGCCGGGCCGCAGGCCGTCACCGAGCGAGAAAGAAACATCGTACGCGCGGCATATGTCGCAAATCTCCTCGAAATGCTCGTAGAGAAAACTTTCCTTGTGATGATGCAGGCACCATTTGGCCATGATCGCCCCGCCGCGCGAAACGATACCGGTTACACGATTGATCGTTAGCGGAATGTAATGCAGCCGGACACCGGCATGGATAGTGAAATAATCCACCCCCTGCTCCGCCTGTTCGATCAGAGTGTCCCGGAATATCTCCCAATTCAGATCTTCGGCTACGCCGTTAACCTTTTCGAGCGCCTGATAAAGCGGCACCGTCCCGATAGGCACCGGTGAATTGCGGATAATCCATTCGCGGATATTGTGAATGTTACGCCCGGTCGAAAGATCCATGACGGTATCGGCCCCCCAGCGGATTGCCCAGACCATCTTCTCCACCTCTTCCGCCATTGAGGAGGAGACAGCGGAATTGCCGATATTAGCGTTGATCTTCACCAGAAAGTTGCGGCCGATAATCATTGGCTCAAGTTCTGGATGATTGATATTGGCAGGAATGATGGCCCGCCCCTCCGCGACCTCCTGACGGACGAATTCCGCCGTCACATAGTCGGGTATTTGCGCGCCGAAGCTTTCTCCATCGCGCGTCAATTGTTCCTTCGCTTCCTCGCGCCCCAGATTCTCGCGAATGGCAATGAATTCCATTTCGGGCGTGATGATACCCGCCCGCGCATAGGCGAGCTGGGTTACAGCCCTGCCCGTCGCCGCCCTGAGAGGCCTGTGACGAACGGTAAATTCGGGCACTTGATGCGTGCCGGCTGCAAAGCCGTTATCCGCAGGTTTGACGTCCCGCCCGTCATAGGCCTCAACATCGCCGCGCCCCAATACCCAGTCCTGACGAAGACGAGGCAATCCCGTTTCAATGTGAACCGTATGGGAAGGATCGGTATAGGGACCCGAGGAATCATAAACCGTGACGGGAGGTTCACCTGCCGTCGGATGAACGGCGATCTGGCGCATGGGCACGTGAAGATATGGATACAATCGACCCGGCTTATGGATTTTCGTCGAGGCGGCCTGTGGTCCGGTCGTGACTGCAAATTTCGTGGTCCCGGCAGTAATATTCATCATGAGGCTCCAAAGTCTGACAAAGGAGACCCAGTTCGAGCCGGAATGGTGGAAGATACCGAGCTATTCGACAGGAGGCCGCAATAAGCAAGCCGTCCTTCGGTCTTTACACCGTCCCTACGCCAGTATGAACTGGATCAGGTTCAACGGGTCACTGCGCCGAATAGCAGAATCTCAGCCCCTTGACGGGACACCCCTGGTGACAGTCAGGTTGCAATTGGAGCCGCGAAAAGTCAACCTCATCCGCTTGAGAGCCTGAAACAAAACGCACTCTCGCTCAAACGGCAAATCCTTGGGATCGCAGCATGGTTGCGCCCGCGATAAGCCGGGGTCCGTCCTAGACAAATTTTGCAACACAACTCTTCTGCGAACACGCCAAACGGTGTATATTTCTCCTTTGAGGCAGACCACGGCCAAGCAGCATGGGGGGGCCAATAACCGCTAATACCGGTTTGAGAGGGCACCATGATCGAGTGGCGAATTGACGCTCTGGCGTTCAGCAGTTGCAATTGCGCGTATAACTGCCCCTGCCAGTTCGAACTGCGCCCCACCCACGGCGACTGCCGCGGTTTCGAGGTGGGCCGGATCAAGCGCGGGCACTTCGGTGACATCAATCTCGACGGGCTTCATTGGGGGCTCCTCTACGAATGGCCGGGAGCCATCTTCGAGGGGAACGGAACGATGCAAGTCATCATCGAGGAGCGCGCCGACGAGCGGCAGCGCCGGGCGCTGGTGACGGTGCTTCATGGCGGAGAGACCCATGAAGCCATGACCCACTGGTGGGTCTTTCATGCAATGTCGAACACGATCCACGAACCGATTTTCCGACCGATCGAATTCGAGGCCGATCTCGATGCCAGAACCGCGCGGGTAGCGATCCCCGAGGTGCTGAGGTCCGTCGCGCGGCCGATTATCAGTCCCGCGACGGGAGAGCCGCATCGCATACGCATCGATCTTCCGTCAGGGATAGAGTTCGCCGTTGCGGAAATCGCCAGCGCATCGACGACGGCGTCCGATCCGATCCTGCTGGATCTCAACGACACATATGGCCAGTTCAACGCCATACACCATACCGAGAGGGGCGCGGTTCACCAGGGCATGTAAATCGAAAAATGGGAGGAGACAATGACCGAGACAAAATGGGCCATCAAAGGTCGCGAATTCATCCACTGCAACTGTGCCTACGGGTGTCCGTGCCAGTTCAATGCCCGTCCCACCAAAGGCGGCTGCGACGCCGTCGGCTTTGTCGATATCGAAGAGGGATATCACGGAGATACGAAGCTCGATGGGCTGACGATCGGCATCATCGCCTCCTGGCCAGGCGCTATTCACGAGGGCGGAGGGCAGGTGGTGCCAATCGTCGACGAGCGTGCAACGCCCGAACAGCGTGAATCGTTGTTGCGCATCATGAGCGGTCTGGACACCGAGCCCGGCGCCACCTTTTTCCAGGTCTTTTCGGCAACCTTCGACAAGGTGCACGAACCGGTTTTCGCGAAGATCGATTTCCAGATCGATGTCGACGGTCGCAGCGCGAGAGTGGCCGTTCCGGGTTGGGTCGAGGCGCGCGGAGAACCGATCCGCAACCCTATCACCGGTGACGCGCATCGTGCGCGGATCAACCTGCCGCAGGGCTTCGAGTACGATGTTTGCGAGGTTGGGCGAGGCTGGGGCGAGACACAGGGAGCCATAGCGCTTTCGCTGAATGACTCGCACGCGCACTTCTCCCGGCTGAACATGACCGAAAGCGGCGTCGTCCATTGAACAGGACGACGGATACACCGCTTGAGGCCGTGCTGCGGCGCGATGGACTGATCGTCGCAACGTCCATCGCCGCCCTTACCATGCTTGCATGGGCCTATGTCCTGCGGCTTGCCGCCGGCATGAACATGGGCGGGATGGACATGATGGGCTATCGCATGATCTCGAACGGCTTCGAGATGGCGATGGCGCCAGCGCAGCAGGCGTGGACGGTCGGCGATTTCGTTTTGATGTTCGTCATGTGGACGGTGATGATGATCGGCATGATGACGCCGTCGGCGGCGCCGATGATCCTCATCTACGCACGAACGGGCAGAATGGCCGCCGCGTCTGCCAGGCCATTTGCCGCAACAGGTTGGTTCGTGACCGGATATCTGGGGGGTTGGAGCGGGTTTGCTCTCGCGGCAACGACGGCCCAATGGGCGCTTGAAAGGCTGGCTCTGCTCAACCCGGACATGGCGAGCACGAACAACGTTCTGGGAGGCGCGATACTGATCGCAGCCGGGCTTTATCAGTGGCTGCCGCTGAAGCACGCCTGCCTGTCGCAATGCCAGTCGCCGCTCCTGTTCATTCAACGTTTCGGCGGCTTTCGCCGCGACGCGACCGGAGCCTGCAAGATGGGAGCCATGCACGGGGTCTACTGCCTCGGCTGCTGCTGGGCGCTGATGGCCCTCCTCTTCGTCGGCGGCGTGATGAATGTTCTCTGGATCGCTGCGCTCGCCATCTTCGCCCTCGCGGAAAAGCTCATGCCGACGGGACGCCTGCTCTCGCGGGTGGCGGGGATCGGCTTGCTGGCGGCAGGCCTGCGCCTGCTCGTGATGTGAGCTGGCGATCCTCGGCACATGCGAGACCGAGCCACCGTCGCCCAGGCAGATGCACCGCCGAATTTTCGGAGATGGCAGTTCCATGATCGGCGCGGTTGATTGTGGTTATGCTACACCGTCAGATGACTTCTTGCCTTTGGTGTATCAAGCACTTCGGCAGGGCCGTCCAGAACGATCTCGCCGCGATCCATGATGTAAACATGGTCTGCCAGTTCGCGGCAGAAGTCCAGATATTGCTCGACAAGCAAAATGGCCATGCCGGTGGTATCGCGTAAATAACGGATGGCACGACCGATATCCTTGATAATGGAAGGCTGGATGCCTTCCGTCGGCTCGTCGAGCACCAGGATACGCGGTTTCAGCACCATGGCCCGACCGATTGCCAGTTGCTGCTGCTGGCCGCCGGACAGATCGCCGCCGCGACGTGGCAGCATATCCTTCAGCACCGGAAAAAGATTGAATATCTCGTCGGGAATAGAGCGCTCCGAGCGCTTCAGCAAAGCATAGCCGGTCTCGAGATTTTCCTTCACCGTCAAAAGCGGAAAAATCTCGCGTCCCTGCGGAACATAGCCCATGCCGCGGCTGGCGCGCGCATAGGGCGGCAGGCCCTTCAAGTCTTCATTGCCGAACACGACATGCCCGCCGCTCAGCGCCTGCTGACCGGTAATGGCGCGCAGCAGGCTGGTCTTGCCGACGCCGTTGCGGCCCAGGACACAGGTGATGCGTCCTGCCTCCGCCGTCAACGATACCCCGCGCAAGGCCTGAGCTGCCCCGTAATGCAGGCTCACATTTTCAACGCTCAACATTCGTAAGCCTCTCTATTTTTTCATTTTACGCATTATCCTGTGCAAAACCATTTCGCGCTTTTGCTGGTAATGCTCTAACGCCCAAGGTAATTCTCGATCACCTTCGGATCCGAGCTGACGAAATCGATCGATCCTTCGGCAAGGACGCTGCCTTCGGCGAGACAGGTCACCTTGACGCCCAGTTCGCGGATAAAACCCATATCGTGCTCCACCACCACAACCGAACGCGTCCTGGCGATTTCCTTCAGGAGAATAGCCGTCTCGGCCGTTTCGGCATCCGTCATGCCCGCCACAGGCTCGTCAACCAGCAGGAGCCTGGGTTCCTGCGCCAGCAACATGCCGATTTCGAGCCATTGCTTCTGCCCATGCGAAAGATTGGCGGCAAGTTCATCGCGCCGCGTCCACAATCGCACCGTCTTCAATATCTCTTCTATGCGTTCACGATCGGCCTTGTCCTGCCGGTAGAACAATGTCGCCCACACTCCCCGCCTGCGGTCGAGCGCAAGCTCGATATTGTCCCAGATACTGTGGCTCTCGAACACGGTCGGCTTCTGGAATTTGCGGCCGATGCCGATCCGGGCGATGTCGGCCTCGTCCTTCCTGGTCAGATCGATATCTCCCTCGAAGAAGACCTCGCCCTCATCCGGCTTCGTCTTGCCGGTAATGATATCCATCATGGTTGTCTTGCCCGCGCCGTTCGGGCCGATAATGGCGCGCAGCTCGCCGGGCTCGATGACGAAGGACAGCGAATTCAGTGCCTTGAACCCATCGAAGGAGACGGACACACCGTTGAGATAGAGCAGGCTATTGGTGCTTTCGGTCATGATCCATCTCACTCCGCAGCCGTTGCTTGCAGTTTGGCCTCATCAACGGATGGGGTTGTTGTCGGTTTGCGCGAAGCCATGAAGGCGCGGAACGTGCCGACAATCCCTTTCGGCAGGAACAGGGTAACGGCCACGAACGGCGCGCCCAGCACGAACAGCCACATTTCCGGGAAAGCGGTCGTGAAGACGCTCTTGCCGAAATTGACCAGCACGGCCCCGATCACCGGCCCCACCAGAGTGGCCCGACCGCCCACGGCAGTCCAGATGACGACCTCGATGGAGTTCGCCGGTGTGAATTCACCCGGATTGATGATGCCGACCTGCGGCACATAGAGCGCGCCCGCCACCGCCGCCATCATCGCCGAAACCGTGAAGATGAAGAGCTTGTAGTTTTCAGGACGATATCCCAGAAAGCGCGTGCGGCTTTCCGCATCGCGCACACTGATGAGGACCTTGCCGAATTTCGACTTGACGACAGCCGAACTGAATATCAGTGCGACGGCCAGCACGATTGCGGAAGCCGCGAAGAGCGCGGCGCGCGTACCGTCCGCCTGAATGTTGAAGCCCAGAATATCCTTGAAATCGGTCAGACCGTTATTGCCGCCAAACCCCATCTCGTTGCGGAAAAATGCCAGCATCAAGGCATAGGTCATCGCCTGGGTGATGATCGAGAGATAAACGCCGGTCACGCGGGAGCGGAAGGCGAACCAGCCGAAGACGAAAGCCAGCAGGCCCGGAACCAGGAGCACCATCAGGAAAGCGAACCAGAAATGGTCGAAGCCGAACCAATACCACGGCAATTCCTTCCAGTTGAGAAACACCGTGAAATCCGGCAGGTCGGGATTGCCATAGACGCCGCGCGCGCCGATCTGGCGCACCAGATACATGCCCATGGCATAGCCGCCGAGCGCAAAGAACGCGGCATGGCCGAGCGAGAGAATACCGCAGAAGCCCCAGACAAGATCGAGCGACAGCGCCAGCATGGCATAGGTCAGATATTTGCCGAGCAGCGACACCATATAGGTCGGCACATGCAGCGAATGATCCGGCGCAGTCAGCAGATTGAGCGTCGGAACGGCCAATGCGGCGGCAATCAGGATGGCAGCGGCAATAAAGACACCGCGGTCGAGTTTTCGGAACAGGAATGCCGTAATCATGCTTCCACCGCCCTGCCCTTGAGAGCGAACAAACCGCGCGGACGTTTCTGGATAAAGAGGATGATGAGCACAAGCACCAGGATCTTGCCGAGCACCGCACCGGCATAGGGTTCGAGGAACTTGTTCAGGATGCCGAGCGAGAAGGCGCCGACCAGCGTGCCCCACAAATTGCCGACACCGCCGAACACCACCACCATGAAGCTGTCGATGATGTAGCCCTGTCCGAGATTGGGCGACACATTATCGATCTGCGACAGGGCCACGCCCGCCATGCCGGCAATGCCGGACCCCAGCGCGAAGGTAAACGCATCGACATAGGGCGTGCGAATGCCCATCGATGACGCCATGCGCCGGTTTTGCGTGACGGCGCGCATTTGCAGACCGAAATTCGACCGCTTCAATACCGCGAGCAGCGTGAGGAACACAGCCAGCGAAAACAGGATGATCCACAGGCGGTTCCAGGTAATGGTCATGCCGCCGAGTTCGAAAGCGCCCGACATCCACGATGGATTGCCGACCTCGCGATTGGTCGGGCCGAACACCGTGCGCACAGCCTGTTGCAGGATCAGCGAAATGCCCCAGGTCGCCAGCAATGTTTCCAGCGGACGCCCATAGAGAAACCGGATGACGCCGCGTTCGATCACCAGACCGACCAGAGCGGTAAAGAGGAACGCCAATGGCAAGGCAATGACCAGCGACCAGTCGAACAAGCCGGGATAGCCGGTACGGATAACATCCTGCACCACGAAGGTGACATAGGCGCCCAGCATGACCATTTCGCCATGCGCCATGTTGATAATGCCCATGACGCCAAACGTGATGGCAAGGCCTATGGCCGCGAGCAGCAGGACGGAACCGAGCGACAGCCCGTACCAGACATTCTGCCCGGCATCCCAGAACGCCTGCCTTTGCTCGATATGGCCGATGGCCGTGTCGAGAGCCTGCGCAAGCTCAGGCTGTGCATGGGCGCGTGCGGCATTCAAAACCGCCAGGGTGGAACGATTGCCATTGTCCTGAAGAAACTGCGTCGCGTTGAGCTTGTCTGCAAGCGGCCGGTCCGACGCCAGCAGCGCCGCAGCCTGAGCCTTTTCCAGAAGGGCGCGGATCGCGCTATCCTGTTCCTTGCCCAGTGCTGTTTCTATCGGTTCGAGCGCATCCGCATCGGGACTTGCGGCTACGATCTCCGCGGCCTTCAACCGTTCGGCCCGGTTCGGGCTCATCAGCGTCAGCCCGCCCAGGGCCGTGCGAACCGCGCGACGGACGGAATTGTTGACCTTGACCTTTTCCATCGCGGCTTTGGGCGCTTCTCCCGCCGCTTCACTGCTGACAGGGTCTGTAAGTAGGAAATTCGTGCTGGATGCCTTTGTGATGAATACACGACCGTCCGACTTGCGTTTGTAAAGATCGCCATCGCCAAGCGCGTTCAGCACAGGCACGGCGCGCGCGTCACCCGTGCCTGCGAGAGCGGAAATCCGTTTTTGCATCTGGGCAAAATTCGCCTTGCCCAAAGCATCCACAAGCCCCTGAAATTCATCCGCTCTGGCTGTCGTCGCTATCGCGACCGACAGGATGGACAGGACGAGCAAGACGGCCCGCATCCAACGCTCCATGGCTCACTTCCCTAACTGTAACCGCATTCTCTATGATCTCGGAACCGCTAGTGGTCCGTTTCCCGCCCTCTGCATCCCCTGCTATCAGGATCCGCCCTGACCGCCGCACTTGCCGGTTTCGACGTTGAAATTGCCGCAGGACATCGGCTTGCGCCAATCGGAGATCAGGTTTTTGGAATCCGGCAGATAATCGGACCATTCGTCGCCGACGATCAGTCCCGGCGTCTGGCTGACGATCTCAAACTGGCCGTCCGACTGGATTTCACCGATGAGCACCGGCTTGGTGATGTGATGGTTCGGCATCATGGTCGAATAGCCGCCCGAAAGGTTCGGTACGGAAACGCCGACCAGAGCGTCGATCACGGCATCCTGATCGGTGGTGCCAGCCTTTTCGACAGCCTTCAGCCACATATTGAAACCGATGAACGACGCTTCCATCGGATCGTTGGTGACACGCTTGTCGTCCTTGGTGAAGGCGTGCCAGGTTTCGATGAACCTGGCGTTCGTCGGATTATCGACGGATTCAAAATAATTCCAGGCCGCGAGATGGCCGACCAGCGGCGCAGTGTCGATACCGGCCAGTTCTTCCTCACCGACCGAGAAGGCCACAACCGGAATATCTTCCGCCTTCACGCCCTGATTGGCGAGTTCCTTATAGAACGGGACATTGGCATCGCCATTGACGGTCGAAACCACGGCGGTCTTCTTGCCCGCCGCACCAAAACCCTTGATCGCCGCCACTTCCGTCTGCCAGTCGGAGAAGCCGAACGGCGTGTAGTTGACACGGATATCTTCCGGCTTCACACCCTTGGAGACGAGATAGGCTTCAAGAATCTTGTTGGTCGTGCGCGGATAGACATAGTCAGTGCCTTCCAGAACCCAGCGTTCGACACCTTCGTTCTCCATCAGGTAATCGACGGCGGGAATGGCCTGCTGGTTCGGCGCGGCGCCGGTATAGAACACGTTGCGCTCGGATTCCTCACCTTCATACTGCACCGGATAGAACAGGATATTGTTCAGCTCCTTGAAGACCGGCAGGACCGATTTGCGCGACACCGAGGTCCAGCAGCCGAACACGGCCGCAACCTTGTCCTGCGAAATGAGCTGGCGGGCCTTTTCCGCGAAAAGCGGCCAATCCGAAGCCGGATCGACAACGACAGCCTCAAGCTTCTTGCCCAGAAGGCCGCCCTTCTTGTTCTGCTCATCGATGAGCATCAGCATGGCGTCCTTGAGCGTCGTTTCCGAGATCGCCATCGTGCCCGACAGCGAATGGAGAATACCGACCTTGATCGTGTCTTCTTCAGCCAGCGCAGCGGAAAGGCTTGGGATGGTAAGCGCGCTTGCAAAAAGTGCGGCAAGCATTTGCGACCGGAATGTCATTGCATGTCCCTCTCTGTTGGTCTTCCCGGTTCTCCGGGTTATCGCCAACTATTGGGGAGAGGCCGCCGTTTCCTTATACGTTAAATGACGTAGTTACCGGGGTGAAATATGCATTCATAAAATTACCTGCTATCTCTCTTTGAAACGGCACAACAAGGAGCCGGAGGGGAAATGGAGCAGCATGGCAGCGCGGCAACGCATCATCCCGGTCAGACGGGAATATAACCGCTGGGTCGCGGATGAAACGCTGGAAGACTACGCGCTGCGCTTCACCGCCAAAAGCGCGCGCCGCTTCTCATCCAATCGCATCGCCCACACCGCCATCGGCGCGATCTCCTTTCTCGCGCTCGAAGCTATCGGCGGGGCGATCACGCTGTCCTACGGCACCAGCAACGCCATAGCCGCCATCATTGTCGCAAGCCTCGTCATGCTGGCGGTCGGCCTGCCGATCAGCCGCTACGCCATACGCCACGGCGTTGACATCGACCTTCTGACGCGCGGCGCGAGCTTCGGCTATATCGGATCGACCGTCACCTCGCTCATCTACGCGACCTTCACTTTTCTGCTTTTCGCCATCGAAGCCTCGATCATGTCGGGCGCCCTGGAACTGGTCTTCGGCATCCCGATGTGGATCGGCTATGTCATCAGCGCCGTCGTGGTCATACCGCTCGTCACCTATGGCGTGCGCATGATCAGCCGCTTTCAGATCGTCACCCAGCCCTTCTGGATCGCGCTCAACGTTCTTCCCTTTCTTTTCATCGCATCGGTCGATTGGGGAAAGTTCGACCTCTGGCTCACCTTTTCCGGCATCCGGGCAGGCTTTACCGGTGGCGACAGCGCGCCCTTCGTTCTGGCGCAGTTCGGTGCCGCCTCGGCGGTCATTCTGGCGCTGATGGCGCAGATCGGCGAACAGGTCGATTTCCTGCGCTTTCTTCCACCGGAAGGCCAGCGCAAATGGCGGCACAAGATCGCGGTTTTTCTCGCCGGTCCAGGCTGGGTCGTGTTAGGCGTACCTAAATTGCTGGCCGGATCGTTTCTGGTGGTGCTGACGCTCAGCGCCGGTATCCCCGCCGACGTCGCCGCCGATCCGGCGCATATGTATCTGACTGCTTTCGGCTACATGCTCCCGTCTCATACGGCAGCTTTGCTGTTGACCGTCGCTTTCGTCGTGGTCTCGCAACTGAAGATCAATGTCATGAATGCCTATGCCGGTTCGCTGGCCTGGTCGAACTTCTTTTCCCGCCTGACCCACAGCCATCCCGGTCGCGTGGTCTGGCTGATCTTCAATGTCAGCATTGGCCTGCTTTTGATGCAACTCGGCATTTACAAGGTGCTGGAACAAACACTTGGTGTCTTCTCCATCATTGCCATGGCCTGGCTCTGCACGATTTCCGTCGATCTTTTTGTCAATAAGCGCCTCGGTCTCTCGCCACCCGGCATCGAATTCAAGCGCGCCCATCTCTACGACATCAACCCGGTCGGCACCGGCACGATGGCCATAGCTTCCATGGCAGCGCTGGCCGCTCATTTCGGTGCATTCGGCGCCATGGCCGAGGCGCTGGCACCGTTCATCGCGCTTTTGGTGGCATTCGTCGTCTCGCCGCTGATCGCGTGGAAGACAGATGGCAAATATTACCTTGCGCGCAAACCGCGGCGAGCCTGGCAGAACCAGCTCGCCATCGCTTGTTCTGTCTGCGAGCATGATTTCGAGCCGGAGGACATGGCCTGGTGTCCGGCCTATGCCGCTCCGATCTGCTCACTGTGCTGTTCGCTCGACAGCCGCTGTCACGACCTCTGCAAACCGAAGGCGCATCTGCGGGCGCAGGGTGCCGCAGTAGCCCATGCGACGCTGCCTGCCGCCGTCATTGAAAAGCTTTCGACGCGTCTCGGGCGCTATGCCGTGACGGTTGCGATTTCCGTGGCATCTCTCGCCACCATCCTCGCGCTGGTGGCCTATCATGCTGGCGCGGCATCGCCGGAAACAGCACAAGTTGTCAACCGCACGATCCTGATCGTGTTCCTTGTTCTGGCGCTGATCGCCGTCATCGTGTGCTGGTTCTATGTGCTGGCACATGACAGCCGCATCGTGGCCGAGGAGGAATCCTCACGGCAGACCACCCTTCTGTTGAAGGAAATCTCCGCGCACAAGAAGACCGACGCGGCGCTGCAACAGGCCAAGGACAATGCCGAAGCCGCCAATCGCGCCAAGAGCCGCTATGTCGTCGGCCTCAGCCACGAATTGCGGACACCGCTCAATGCGGTTCTGGGTTACGCACAGATATTGGAGCGCGACGACACCATTCCGGCGGCCCGGCAGCCTTCGATCAAGCTGATCCGGCGCAGCGCCGATCATCTGTCGGGACTGATCGACGGGCTTCTCGATATTTCCAAGATCGAAACCGGCCATCTCCAGGTCTATTCCAACGAAATCAATCTGCACGATTTTCTCGACCAGATCATCGATATGCTGAAGCCGCAGGCGGAAGCCAAGGGCGTCATGTTCCGCTACGGCAAGGCCGAAACACTGCCGCGATATGTGCGCACGGACGAAAAGCGTCTGCGCCAGATTCTGGTCAACCTGCTGACCAATGCGATCAAATTCACCGAGAAGGGGGAAGTCGCCCTGGAGATCGGCTATCGCAATCAGGTCGCCACCTTCAAGATCGTGGATACGGGGCGCGGCATCGCGGACGGAGATATCGAGCGCGTCTTCGAACCCTTCCAGCGTGGCGAGGCCGAGCATACCCGTCATCTGCCGGGCCTCGGTCTCGGCCTGACGATCACCAGGCTTCTGACCAACACGCTCGGTGGCGAGCTATCTGTCACCAGCACCTATGGCAAAGGCTCGACATTTCAGGTTCGCCTGATGCTGGGCGCCATTGATCGTCCCATCAATCTGGCCGCGCCAACGCGAAAAATACGGAACTATACCGGCCCGCGACGTACTCTCATCGTGGTCGACGACAATGACGATCATTGCGCGCTGATGCGCGAAATCCTGTCGCCGCTCGATTTCATCGTGCTGACCGCCAAAAGCGGACCGGAATGTCTGACCCTGATCGAAGGCATTCGCCCGGATCTCTATTTCATCGATATCCGAATGCCGCAAATGAACGGCTGGGAACTGGTGGGACGGCTGCGTGAAAGAGGCGAGGCCGCTCCCATCATCATGCTTTCGGCCAATATTGGCGACGGCACCCGGCCCGACAGCCTGCCGGACAATGCGCATAACGACACACTGGCCAAACCATTCGACATCCGCCAGATTCACGCCAAGCTTGCCGTGCATCTGGATCTCAACTGGATTTACGAAGAAAGCGAGCAAGGCAAAGCACCGCCGCGACCGGCAATCATGGACAGCCCCCGAACAGCAGATTTACAGGACCTGATCCGCCTGGGCGAAATCGGCTTTGTGCGCGGGATCGAGGCCAAGCTCAACCTTCTTGCGCAGGATGACAACCTCATCCCTTTCGTTGAAAATGCGCGCGAATATATTCGTGCCTTCAATATGTCGGGCTACAATATGTTCTTGCGTGATCTGGAACAGAGAATGGACAGTCAGCCATGAGCGTTCTTCCCCGCGACACGGTTCTTATCGTCGACGATTCCCCGCAGACGCTCGGCTTTCTCACTGAAGCACTGGAACGGGCGGGCTATTCCGTGCTGATTGCCACATCGGGCAGCGCCGCACTCGGCATCGCCGAGCGCATCACGCCCGACATGATCCTGATGGATGCCATCATGCCCGGAATGGACGGCTTCGAAACCTGCCGCCAGCTCAAGGCAAATCCGGCCATCTCGCAGGTGCCGATCGTTTTCATGACCGGCCTCACGGAAACCGAACACATCGTTCACGCGCTCGAAGCGGGCGGCGTGGACTATCTGACCAAGCCCATCAATATCGATGAGCTGCGGGCCCGTATAAAGGTGCATCTGACCAACGCCCGCTCCGTCCAAAGTGCGCGCGTCGCGCTTGACGCAAGCGGCAGGCATCTGTTTGCAGTGGATCAGGACGGCGCCCTTCTCTGGTCTACCCCCCAGGCGATGCGCCTGATGGATAGCGTCGGCGAAAGCGGCAAGGGACAGTTGATGTTGCAGGAAAAATGCGCTGAACGCTTGCGGATGCGTGGCGAGCACCTGAATTCAGCCACGCCCTCGGAAACCCTTGCCGCAACCGAGGAGATTTCGCTGCAACTCACCTATCTTGGCTCAACCGGGGCAAACGAATTTCTGTTCCGTCTGACTGCAACCGATCAGAGTGAGGAACAGAACATGCTTCGCCTGCATTTCGGACTGACAAATCGTGAGGGCGATGTGTTGCTTTGGATCGCGCGCGGAAAAACCAACCGGGATATCGGCACTATTCTCAACCTGAGCGCCAGAACCGTGAACAAGCATCTTGAACAGATATATATCAAACTGGGCGTTGAAAATCGTGCGGCGGCGGCCGTGAAGGCGACTATGCTTGTTCACAGGTAAGATAAGGAAATCCCGAGCGGGATACCGTCCATCCATTGCGCAATCGGAATATCTGGCTCCATCCCGGTGCGGCCACCCGGTTTCCCCTCATGATCGGCAAGGCTTCAGCCGCAGACGACTATAGCGCTATGGCGAGAAGCTATTTCTCGCCGTAAACTCAATATCTTATCTGACTGGCTAATTAATGGTACGGTCGGTTGGTATAAAACCGTTTCCTTAGATATTGTTTTTATTATAGTATTTTCATTGCGGATCCGAAAATGTAGCACAGTTTGTTACACAGTTAGTGGCACCAATTGTTGCACGTTGATGTACGCCATTATAGCGCCTTGACTGCAATCAAAAATGAGAACAAAATAGGAACATATGATTTAGCAGGAGAAAATTATGAACGCTCTTGTCCAAAGCTATGATACCGAAATCGAGGAAGTTCTCGCTTATCACGGCGGAGATGTGCACGCAGCCATAGAGGCGCTTTTAAAGGATAGGGAATTTCTAATGCGTGAGGTCGAACTCGCCCGCATGGCGATGAGCCATGGATACACGCGCGGGTGGAAGCCGGAGATCGCTCGATGAACCAGTCCTATCAAGTCGCCCTGCCCGAAGCTTATGCTTTGAAGTTTGCCCGTCGCGAGGTCCACCGCGACGCTGATCGTCTTGGCGCCAGATTGCCTCACCGTATGGCCCGCAAGTCTGGAATTGGTTTCTGCGTTTTCAGTTTTCCTACTGAAAAGTGCATGAGCGCTTTCATGCGTAGGCACGGAGGCAAACCGTTTGGAGCGACAGACGATGGGTGGGAGCGTATAGTGGTGCGATAATGAATGAGCCTGCGCCTGTTAACGGCGTGGCTCGCTTCGGCAGGCGCATACCCCGCGCGGTTTTCGCTGCGGGGTTCTTTTTTAATTTCGCAACATCAAATTTTAATAAAACGAGAGTGATACTCTTGTAAAAATCTTCGATTAACTCTAAATGATGTCTATCGACTTTGTTATCGAATGACGTGGCTAAAATTAGAAGCCCGTCTTTTTCTCTCAAATCGTAAAACTCGCAGCGAATTAATTTTCGTTATTATTTAACCGTTCGATTTGAAGGATATTCAATATGACCAACGGAACAGTAAAATTCTTTAACGGCACAAAGGGTTTTGGATTTATTCAGCCTGATGATGGCTCTCCAGATGTTTTCGTTCATGTTTCGGCTGTTGAGCGCGCAGGTTTGCATTCACTAAACGAAGGACAGAAAGTGAGCTTCGAACTAGTAGCGGATCGGCGCTCAGGCAAGAAGGCTGCTGATAACCTTCAGGCTCTTTGATGGGTTTCGAAATATTGTCTCCGGTCTTTGACCACGGATGTACTGGCACTGCTCGTTGAGGCAATTGAAAGGTCGGGGCTGCCCGACCTTTTTTATTCGGCCCCATTTTCAGATCCAAATGCGAAACCAATAACTGTAAGGTCAGTACAATATGCGTGAACTAACAAAAGAAACGCTATTCAAGCACCCTCTCACGCGGATCGAAACAAAAAGCGCGATTACCGACAAGAAGGCCAAAGTTATTCTCGAGAACGAAAGGTCGGCAGTAGACGCAAAAACCGCACGGCTCAGATCTGCGCGATTGGAGCGCGATCACACCGATTCACTAAAGAGTAGGATAGAAATTGCAGGTACTCGTAAGAGATAACAATGTTGACCAGGCGCTCCGTGTACTAAAAAAGAAGCTGCAACGCGAAGGTGTCTTTCGTGAAATGAAAGCACGGCGCTCTTACGAGAAGCAGTCAGAAAAGCGCATCCGAGAAAAGGACGAAGCAATCCGTCGCGCTCGCAAAGACGCAAAAAAGAGAGCTCAGCGGGAAGGACTGCTGCCCAAACCAAAACGCAAAGCGCCGACGCGACCGAGGAAAACCCAATCCCCATCAAGCGCGTCGTGAATCTTCCCCGCAGCGATGCGGGGTTCTTTTTTAGGCTGCCCGCCTCTCCTCCACTTTCTTTAGTCTCTCCGCAAAATAGATGATCTTATTCAGATCATACATCCGGCTGGCCGCGTCCTTCTCCCCAAACCTGTAGCAAGCCTTGAAGATGTTGCCGAGCGCGAAGGACATGGCTTTATGCTCGATCAGGTCGTTCAGTTCGGTCGCCCCTTGGGGCAGTTCGTAATAGCTCGTGCTGCCGCCGTCGGATGAGATTGGAGCGCCGGGTTTGGTGCAGTCTGGCATGGAATGCGGAGGTGGTGATGTAAAGCGCACATTGCGCGCGCCTATGTATCTGCCCTTTGGATCAATAACGCTCATACCTCTTCCCTCACCT
Organism: Brucella daejeonensis; assembly: GCF_014199265.1. Taxonomy (GTDB): domain Bacteria; phylum Pseudomonadota; class Alphaproteobacteria; order Rhizobiales; family Rhizobiaceae; genus Brucella; species Brucella daejeonensis. The sequence goes on along the minus strand of NZ_JACIJG010000002.1, from coordinate 59,263 downwards.
CCCCCTTCGGCTCTTCGAACTTCTCAGACACAGGCCCGCCCGCAAGCAGACCACGTAGCGAAGACAGCTTATCGAGAACAAGCGGCCGAAACCGACGTGCTGCGAACGGCGGATTGTCATATCCGAACTGTGGGCAGATGCCTCGATCGACGCCCTTCAGGCGAACGCCGATGTAGCTGCCCTGCGTGTAATGCTCGAATGGACCGATCCATGCGATTTCATAAACTTCGCCTTCCTTAATCTCGATGAACTGTTCGAAACCGACAGCGCTATCGATGCAGACGACCTGCTGGCCCACATGGAAGTTGGTCATGATGCTTCTCCTGAAAGGATGGCGGCATAGATCATTTCGCTGGCAGATTGTTGATTGCTGTTGTATTCATCGCCTCGAAAATATTGAATGGCGACATTGGCACATCGATCACGCTCGGCAAGGATGGCACGGGCGATGACGTCAACTCCTGTGAGGCTGGTGATTGCTGCTGCGTCGTCCCCTGTTTTTTCCGTCTCATATGCCGCAGCTTTAGCTGCTTTTAAAACATCGTCAGGAATCTCGCTCACGCCGCTACCCTCCATGCTGCTAGCCGTCGATATTCGACCTGCACTCCATGGCTACGCGCTCGCGCCACCCCTTCGGCCATGCCCCGGCTCATCCCCAGATCAACATAAACCACGCATTTCTCCGCCACGCGATACCATGCAAGGCCGGCCTCGATGCCGAGTTCACGTTCATCAGGCCGCAAGTCGTCCAGCACCTGCGTATGCAGCAAGTGGCTTGCAATCGGCGCTTCACCCCGGCGCAAACTGTCCAGCAGGCACGCTCGCGCGTATTCGCTGTTGCGCGCCACGTCGCCGCTGTAAGGGCTTTCGATGATGACGAGCGGCCCGCGGCTGTCGTTATAAGGTTTTGGCGAACCACTTATAACCTTTCCGCCTACCCTCGCCTGCCATCCTTCAACAGCCGCTCGCGCAGCGCGGTCTTCTTCCTGCCATTCGTCGCCCGGCTGATGTACGTCGTAAAGCTGGTGTAGCTCCATATTTCTCTCCTCGTGTTTTGGTGAAAGCACCGCCTGGTGGGCGGCGCGGTGGTTGTATTTGCCGAATCAGAAGAACTGTTGTAATATACGTTTCAAAATAAACTATTCAGGATAAACAACTCACAATGATACGAAAATATTGTAGCCCTTGCTTCAAAGATATTTATTTCTCAGATAACCCATCTATAGTTCCCGACGGTTATGAGGATAGCGGTTTGACTGAATCTGATTATTCAGAAAGAGATTTTATTTCCAGTTTGGTGGCCATGGACGGGATCTGTCACTGCTACGACCACCATTTGCATCTTAGGGGCTCATTGAAATGCAGCGTCCAATGGTTCAGACATGAATCTGAAATCGTGGTTTCGGTGAATGAAAGGTGGCCTTAAGCCACCCTCCTCTCGCTTGCTACGTTATCATTCGCGGCCTGATACTTCGTCTGCGCGCCATCCATCATCGCGACACGGACGCGGCTGATCTCGCCGAACAGTCTGTGATATGAAATCGCCTGCATTGAGCGCCCCGATAGGAATCCAGAGCCGAAATGCCATGCATCTTGCGGCGTCGGGGTCTGGTGCGATTCTGAAATCACCCCGTTTCCTTCCGTGGCGAACTTGCTCGAATGGTGAATGTGGAAGCCGTGAATATATCGGTGCTTTGTCGCGCCCCAGTCTTCGGCTCGACGATGCGCCATAATGCTGGCCATGTCCTTTAACTTGACCGTATGGCCATGAGTTGCACCGAGAAGGACGGCACCGAAGCGGAACCAGAAGAACAGCGAAGGATCAACATCGACCGTGACGCGATGTTCGTTGCGATACCAGGCCAGCAGGAAATATGCGACGGCCACAGAGGCGTGCTCGTCATGATTACCGGGCAGGATGCGGACAGTAACGCGCGAATGCCGGCGAAGGTTGGCATCCACCGCTTTCACGATTAGACGGCACGCGGCCATGAGGACTTTCTGATAGCGTCCGTCAACCTGAAGAACGTTGCCAGAGCGGGCCGTCTTGTTCTCATTATTATCGCTGTGTAGCAGATCGCCTCCGCCAAGCACGATGGCCTCGCCGCTCGGCGGCGTTCTGGCTACAAGATCCTCGATCGCGTCACCAATGACCTTCTCGCCGATTTCAAGATCCCAGTTGATGCCGGTCTCTTTGCCCCAAGAGAAAAGGCCGAGATGCAAATCAGCTAACGGTGTCAGAGTCAGGAGGTCAGTATTTGCAACGGTCGGCGCGGGCTGCGGCTTTGCTACTGGCTGCCAGCCTTCGAATGCGGCTTTGAGGGTTTCGGCGATATCAACCGCCGACGGCTCCTCGCGGGTTTTAACCCACTGCTGCACAAGCCGGCCTTGAGCATCGACAAGAGCGGAGACACCTTTGACCGAATGCCCATCCGGAACATTGAATTGATCGCCAAGGTCGGGACGCTGCTGGATGAAGTCGCCGTGCGGCGTATTGCTAACCTTGGCAATACGAAAACCCGGCAAAACAGGGCTCGTGCCCAACATCCCAATCTCTGCCGCCCGCTTAATGCTGTCGTGAAATGCCGACTTCTTTATGCCAAGCGCCGCCGCAGCCTTAACCAGCGTGCCGTGCTCGCGGTAAGCCTCCGCTCGGCGCAAGAGTTCTTCGTGTGAAAGGCGCGCACCCGCGCCCTGTCTGTCATGGGACATACAGTCTCCTCGTGTTTGTTTTGGTGGCCGTGGTGAGCGGCGCAAGAGGAAGGATGGAATGTCTCGATAAACGTGGTGTTAATGGGAAAGTCACAAAGTCAAAAAATTGAAATTACTCGGAAAACTCCTATATAGAATACAACAGTGGAGTTTATTAAAGAATGGCTAGTGATATCGTAGAGAAAAAAGAGACGCCGATGGAGCGCGCAGATCGTATTTCGCGTGAGCTTATTTCTGCCGAACAAACAGACCGTGAGAAGAAAACTGCACGTCTTCGTAAAAAGCGTTTAGAATTAGAGCGCATTGCTGCGCACTAATCGAGATATAAAAAGAGCGGCCCGAATGCCGCCTATATTCTTGTGCGCGTCGTCCTCGTCGCCATGATGTTATCAATCCGCTCGGTGAGCCCGTCGATCCGGTGCGCCACACTTTCGATGGCCCGCATGATCTGGGACGTCTGTTCTTGCATGCCTGCCTTCGTGGCGAACGTCTCAGCCGCCCGCAGCTTGTAGTCGGAAAGCTCCTGCCGCGTCAGGCTGGCAAGCGCCATAGCAGCGTCCGCTTTCGTCGCATTGCGGGCCTCAGCTTTCGCGATCTGGCTTTCGACGTATTTCCAAAGCCCAAACAGAAAGCCCATCAGCATCACGATAAAGCCGACAACGGCCATGATTTCAGCGCCGGTCATCCGATAATCCCCCTTGCTGCCACGCCCAGCCACAGGCAGGCCAGCCACATTCGCGCCCTCATGGCCGCACCCCGCACAACTTTTCCAGTTTTGTGTTCTCCGCGAGGATCTGGCGCTTCGTGCCGTCGGTCAGGCTGTCCTCGACGCTCGGGCGGACAGGCCGGGCTACGTCGCAGTAGCTACCGGCTGTCACGCATCCACCGAGACAAAGCAGCGTCAACATCACCGCCGCCAAGCTTGCTGGTTTCATCTTCGATCTTCCTTGCTTTATTGGCGGCTTTCAGCCGGTCGGCGGTGGCGCTCGTCGCGTTGTCAGCCCTGCCTTTAAGGTAAGCACCCGCCAGAATCGCAAGGGCCGCAGCGATAGCCACGGCCCAGCCTGTGATTTTGGAGCGCAGGGATAAGAGCCAGGTCATGTAGTGATCCCCGTCAGCAGCATAGAGACAGTGCCGTCGCGTTCGCGGCGGATCAGATAACCATCTCGTGTCTCGGTGATTCCTTGGGCAAAGGTCAGTTTGGCGTCGCGCCATTCCTGTGTCTTGCCGCCGTACTGGACCTGCGCGACTGCAGCGTCGGTGTCGTATTCGATCACCACCGTTATCTTGCTCACGCCGCCACCCTCTTCAGTTCGAGCCTGCCACTTTTCCAGAGCCAGAAGCCCGCGCCTGCTGCGACCAGCAGAAGCGCGACCGTCGCGAACGCCCAAGGGTTGGAAACCGCACCGATAAGGCCAGTGACGAGCGTGCCGCCCGTGCCGGCAACGATCGTCTGGACGGTCTTATCCTGTAGCAGCGGCACGTCGTCAGGCTTGGCGTCTTCCGCCTTGGCAGGTTTCTTTTCGCGAGCTGCCACGAGGCTGTCGAGGAAGTTGCGATAATAACCGGCGATGAGGCTGGCCTTATCGCTGCCGTTGACGATAGCGCGGGCTCCTAAAGGGTCTTCCTTGCCGCCGCCGAAAAAGTCAGCCAGCCTCTTGCCAGTGAACTTGCCGTTGATCATCCCGTCGAACAGGATGCGGACAGCCGTGGCCATCTCCAGCGCGGCGTCGGGGTTATCGCCAAGGCCGTACTTCTTATAGTTGTCTTTGCCGGTGATCTGCGCCAAGGCGCGGCCACGATATATCCAGCCGTCGTTGGCGCCGGTATTGCCCATGCGCCCGCCATAGACCTTGTTTGCCAGGGCCTGCGGATTGCGCACATAAGGCTGGGCGCTCTGCACAGTGGAAAAGCGCGACGGCCAGACCTGTCTGATGCGTGCTGCACTGGTGTAATTCAGGTTTTCCTCGACCGGCTGCATCTTGCCGCCGGTTTCGTGGAATGCCGTCGCGAGCACGTAGGCGGTATATGTGTCGGGGAATCCGCGGCGCTTGGCTTCCGCCAAGATGGCTTCCGTACCTTCCACCTGCTTGGTGGATAATCGCCCGCCAAAAGGCGCGCGCCTCGCATACGCGAAGAACGTTGTTTTGTTCATTGGGATGTCCTGAAATTTAACGATAAGAGGTTCTTGAAACCGCCGACGCGATCACTAAATCGAAGCCGTCATTCCAACACACTTCGTTCGATCAAATGGAGGTTTCGATGAGCGACCGTTTGTTTGACAGTCCAATTTTTGTGAAGGACGGAAAATTTCTGATAAGGGAGATTGCAGGCCCGATTGACGCAATCGATTTTCTTTATGAATGGCCAAAGGATGATCGTGACATCATCTATGAAGTGGCATGGAGCGCCTGTTGTGACGCTCACAGCGGGCAGAAACCGCTAATCGTGGCGCAAAACGCCTTCGAAGGCTTCGCTCGAAAACGCAACATTCTCGAAAAACCTGAAGCTGCTATGCCGTGGATGACGTCTCACACCTCGGGCGGCGGACGCGTTCAGGCATGAGGCAGGACCATGCACTGGTACTTTATAATTGAGGGCACGATCCTCGTTGCTTTGCTCTGTGTCATAACTGTGCTTTTCTGGGACACCAGACGGCGGCAATAGTTTTAAACCCCGGCTCGTTCCGGGGTTTTCTTAAGCGTCGACATCTTTATACTGGCATTGCGCAACGTTCTTACTAGCCATGTGCGAAGTTGCGTAGAGCCCCGGTAGCCGCACGTTGCCGGGGTTTTCCACGTCTCTGGAAGACAATATTAACAGTTAGCGATCTACACGGAGGCTGGGCGCATATCATAGCTTTCAGCGTGGTTTCCCAATGCGCCCGCCCCGGTTAGTGAAACCTTGCCGGGGCTTTTCATTCCATTGAGTGAACTTTCTCAGCCTTCCAACGTTTGTGCGTTGGGAGGAGTTCATGGGATCACTGGTCTACTCACATTTTGAATGGATTTTCTGGTCTTTCATGGCGATAGCAGCCGCTATCGTAACAGCTTATTTCTTCTACGATGGAAGCGGAAACTCGCAATGAAAAGCCGCCACAGGGGCGGGCTCGCGGGGATTGGGCTCCGGCTCTAAGCTGCAAATGCAGCGTCGATCTGTTCGACGGTCGTAATGGCTCCGGCCTCGACACCGGCCAGAACCTGCGCCTCGGTGGCGAAGCAATTCGATACATAAGCGAGCATGGCATCGCTGATGCCAATGACCGCCGCAGCGTCGATCGTCACGAAAGAGCCATCAGCACCCTTCCATTGCGTCGTAAAATTGGGATCGTTCTGCGCTGCGACCCGCGCGCCGGATATCATGGTTTTCGACCGGTCATCCGTTGCGACCGTCAAGCCGTTGATTTCGATCCCGCCTGTTTCTTTCAGCCAGCGTTTGTTCGCCGCATAATCGCGTAAAGCGCCGAGCGCCTGTGCCTGCTTCATCTCAGGCGTAATCATCAGAGCTTTATTGAGCGGCATTGTCTTCACCTTCTGCGATGGGTTCGGGTAGCGGCGGCAAATCTTCGGGCGGCGGCGGATAGCGGCCCTCCGGCAGCGCAATCGGCCCGTCGCTTGTGACGGTGATCGGCGCTGGCGCCTCGAAGTAGCCCGGCATGAGGTACGGCAGGATCACAGTAATTTGGATTTCCTCACCCACGCGGGTCACACTGCCTACGATAGACGGATTGTCGATGGCTTCAGGCGGATATTCACCACCGTCTGGCAGATCGGAGAAATCTAGTTCGTCGCCGTTGACGATCAGGACGTTGCCACGCTTTTCAAGCGATAGAATAGCGGTGGAATATTGAGGGGAAAATGAAATCTCGAACATTAGAACCACCTTCCGATAGCAACCAAGCGAGCCGTCAATGATTGAGAGTATGAGAATGGCAAAAAAAACGCCACGCCACCGGATGTTGTATTGCCGTTTGCGACACCACACCAAGCATTTTCTGCGTTCGTGCCTGCGAGAACTAGCGGCGCTTCAATAAAGGATACGGGATAAGTCCAATCTGTTCTACCTGACTTAAATACTGATCCCGTTGCCGTCCAAGTTGAACTCGTTGCAACGCCCGCCCGATAACAAATCTGCGTCCTGTCCGGGAAACGAACATAGGAGCCATTGACATTTGAACCGTAGAGAGGCGTCAAAAGACGCCATGGCCCCCACTCCCCGGTACTACTCCGAACCCTTATGTAAACTACAGGTTCAGAGTTTGAAGTTGTTTGGTAGCGGGTGGCGATCTGTCGACACGGATTATTGGAACCGGAAAACATTCGTTGTGTTTCAACGAACCATAGTCCGTTGTTTTCGGGAAACCCTGCGCCGCCAGCCGTATAGGTATAAAGACCGCGGTTACCCGGAACGAGGTTATTCAGGTTGGTATTTACAGACGAGGGATGATAAACCCCGTAGCTATCCTGCAACATGTCGGCAATTGCGTTGCCGGTTAAACCCAACGTATTGAGCCACGCGGCGGCATCAGCATCATCCAGCACCGTTCGCGAAAACGGGGACAGATCAAACGTTCCGGCAGTTCCCGCACCTGTAAACATGATGCCTTTGTCGGCGGCGCTCGTCAGTCCGGCTAGCGCATGCAGACTGCCGTTCGGGTCTTGGATGCCGAACGAAGATGTGTCGACAAGTTCGTACTCGCCTGTTGGACCGCCGACAGGAGCTTTCCCTTCCTCGACGCCCAGTTCTGCAAGATTGGTCAAAACACCATTGCCGAGCATTTCAATGAGCGTCGTCGTCTGTGCCGTCACGCGGGCACCATCGGGCAGATAGCGCGCCCGGTATGGTGCATCGGTCATGCTTGTGCCGGTCCAAGGCTCGGCCAGCGTCAATTGCGTATTGCTATCGACACTCGCGATCACGGCGGTCAGGTTCTGGATTTGAAGCGTATCGCCTGCACGGAAATTCCCAACATCAAACAGCGTGCCCGTGCCGGTGACGGTGGTTGATCCATTGGCGAGCGAAATCGTCCCAGACGTGTAGTCAGGCAAAACGGCCATGAGTTATCCTTCCTGCGCTGTTGACGCAGATTTTCAGATTTCAATTGTGGTGAGGGTCAGCGCTTCCAGACGAGAGCGCGGGTTAACCACGTACCGCCTTGGTATGTGGTGTTCCCTAATGTTCTTCTGGCTTGCACGGCATAGGTGTTATTGCCCTGAACGGATGTTGGATCGATGAACAGACCGTTGCAAGAAGTGTCGAATTCCACGGCACCGATGTTGCCACGACTCGCCCCATTATCTTCGGTTATAAACACATTTCCTGTAGTTACATTTATAAAACGCAACTGCGCATTGGCAGAACCGCCACCACTCGGAACAGTCGAACGGAAGTGACAAGAAGACCGAACTTCGACAAATGCTGTCCCGGCTTGCGGGTTATTTGTCACCATCGTTCCGATTGTCGTCCAAGATGTAGGAACGCTTGTTCCAGTTGAAGGAAAGCCTCCGTTATTATTATAGTTTTGTGTCACATTATGAAAATCGAGATTGCTGGTTTTTACCTGAAGGTCACCGATCTTGGCCGACGTGATAGCGGCATTCGCAATTTGGGCTGTGCCAATCGACACGTTGACGATCTTCGCCCAGTCCATGACGAAGCCTTCTCCGTACATGACATTGTTCTGGATCACGAACGGCTTGTAATACTGACTGCCATTCGAGAACACGATCTGCTCAGCCATCAATGCGATGCGCGCCTGAGTGCTGGTCACGTCGAGGAACAATCCAGCGCTCTTATAGCTGTCGGCTGTCCCGCCACGCACTTCCATGCCAATGCGGGAGTTCCATCCACCCGGAGCCACATAAGTCCCCATTCTGAATGTCGCACTGGCGCTAACGTCATTGACGGTCGAGGTCAATGCCGTGATGGCATTGGCCTGCGCAGCCACATCACCTTTTACGCCGTCCACGCTGGCTTGCAGAAGCTGGACTACGCTCGCGCCGGTATTATCCCAAAGCTCGGCGTTGATCCGCGTGAGCTGCTGGCCGATGGCACTATTCGGCCCCGTTGCGACGAAGATATCCTCCTGCCACTGTGCTCGCGCCGTGCCGAACGAACTGCTCAATTCACGGCGGATGGCCTGCCGGTCAGCATAGTTGCTGTTGTGGTTGTCCGCCGTGGTCGTGGCCAGTTCCTGCGCTTGCCTGATAATCTCCCGCATCTGCGGACCTATCCAGCCAAGGTAGCTTTTCAGGTCAGTATCTAAGCCCTCATAATCGATGGGACTCTGGTCGCCCCTAGCATCAAGAGTGCGAAATGAGACCGCCGCCGCCCACGCGACCGAGCGGCCATTATCGACGCGCAGGCGGGTGCGAACGAACCAGTCCGTCAGCGAAGTCAGACCTTCCACAATGGGCACATTGGTCACGTCCCACGTCACAAATTTCGTGAATACCTGCGACGGGTCACTCGCCGGCCAATACTCGATATCGACCCCGACGACAGAAATGTCATCAATCGTATCCCACAGCAGCCGAACGCCAGGCAGTTCGCCCTGACCGTCAGCAACCACGAGGATCGGGATGACATCGAAGTTTTGGACCTCTGCCAGATACTGCGGTGGCGGCACAACGATGATGTTCGGCGGATTGGTTTCGTATGCCGTTGGATCGAATACGCCGTTGCTAATCTCTTGCAGCGCAATCGAGATATCGCGGGCACCATCCGTATTGATGCCGCCAAGCTGGCGGGTCAGAACCTGAAACGTCCGATCGCCATACTTGGAGCTGTTCCAGCGTACCCACCGGCCTTCCTTGATCGTGTCGAGGAATTTAGGGTGAACGACAATTTCCGCCGATGCCTGATAGCGTGCACCACGAATGGCAATGTCTGCCAGCCGGTCCACCTGCCGCACGTCGGTGACAGCCGCGTAAGGAATTGCGCTGGCAAGCGTTTCCCGATCTTCGGCCAGGGCGTCAGCGTCAATACGGGTTGCTGCATCCTTCGTCTCGTAAAAGTCATCCGGTGAGATGTACGAAGCGGCAACGGTATTAATGAGTTCTGTGCGCTTGCGCTTGGCACTGAAACGAAGCGGTGCACCACGTTTGATATCGTTATCCGTGACCGTCGCGACAATGGCCTGCGGAGCGCCAGCAATCGGAAACTCGCCGTCAACACGCTCCACCCACGAGCCGCACATGGCCTCAAGGATCGGTGTCAGGTTGGCGTCGTGGTTTGCGCCGGGTCCATCCTTGGCAATCGCGTGGGCACGATACCGCTTCGAACCATCTGGCATCGTCTCATCACAGATGTTCGCCGCCTGGGTATATTCCGCAAGCGGTAGGCGGCCTGCACGAACCGCCTTGCCAACCATGCGCTGAGTGCCGTTAAAGAAACCGCGCTCCAGATTGTAAATCTGAACAGGCGGATTGTCCGAATATTCCCACGTGCTCTGGTCATCCCAGCGATGCGAGCCAGAACCGCCCATCGTGCTGTCCTTGCGCCAGTCGTAAAGCGGAGCGCCAACAACCTCGAACAAAATCTTGGCCGGTGAGGTCAGGCCGTCGCCGTTCTTGCGAAGCTCGGAAAACACGATTGCATAGGCAACACCGGCACCACGATGGTTGACAGTCCATCGTCCAGCGGGACGGGCTTCATTGATCAGCGTCGGCTCGGCCTGCTGATCCATTGTACCGTAGTAGAATTTGACCCGCACATTGTCGTGGTCGTCACCACTCGTGCCTTCGTTCGGCACAAGCCAGTAGCCGTCGGCGTCCTGCTGGACGAGATCGCGCCATTGGCCGTTATAACGAACACGCGGCACGGCTGTAATGCGAAAGCTCGACAGAACGAAAACGTCCTGTATAAGTCGCCCGCCGCTGCCGTAGCTATTGCGATAGATGTGATGACCTTCTGTCGCGCACGTGCCGAGAATGACAGATCGCGGGATATTCGCACCATATTGCGTTTCCAGTTCCGAGGCGCGGCTTTGCGTCTTCGGCGGAAACAGCGCATTGACGGCATATTTGAGCGCGATACCGAACGCAGTTTGCGCAATACCGGCGAGGATCGGGCTTGCTGCGGCCCATGCGGCCACGCTTGATACAAGCCCGCCGATAGCGGTGAAGATAGGCGCAAGAAATGGCATCAGCACATCCCATGGAATAGGCGCAACAAAACAGGCCCGCGATTGCGAGCCGTTAAGCGCATCGAATTGTCAGTATGATCAGTCGCCTACCTTGTAGGCTTGTTCGATCTCTGTGATCGGGAAGAATGTCAGCCCGTGCGGCTGCTTGACCGCAAAACCGGACCCACAAATGAACCCGGCGGTATATTCGCCATTGATGATCATCACGCCGACATCCCCACGGCGGGCGGCAAAACGGTTCACGGGTTCAAGATCAAGATACTTCTCGAATACGTCCCGGACGTTCTCGCATCCATTCTTGAGCATCTTCCGGGCGGCGCCCTTTTCCGTTTTGTACTTGCCGCGGAACTTGGCCAGTGGGTCGATACCGGTCACGGCAAATATGGCGTCGGCAGCGGTCAGCAGGCAATCGGACTTACCCCATTCCGGTGCGATATCGATATGGGCTGTAGCGACGTCTTCGAGTGCCCGATCCCAGCCAGGAACCCTAACCGAATTTAATTTTGAAGAATTCATTCTTAGTCCTCGCTGCGTGCTCGAAAAGCATATCTCCCGGCAGAACAAGCTGTTGGTCCTCGTGCGAGGCGTAGCGGTAGCCTTCGCGAAAATTATCGATGGCACCGGTTTCGATCTGGGCCTCAAGCCAGACATCATCACCTTCCTCCCGGTGATCGATCACGTCCACGTAGCCGTAGAATGTCGCCTCGGCGTGGAGGAATTCGTTCGTATCCGGGTCGAAAAAGAAATCATACAGCGTGACGGGGCGGTTCTTGTAGTCTTCCTGCTCGATAAGGCCGAGTTTGTCCGGTGTCAGGCCGAAATCAGCATGTGCCGGCAATCGCATGGTGATAGGCCGTGCCGACGTTCCGAGCGCATAAGCTGGCTCGTCAATATCGATCAGCGTGTTGCCATTATAGGTCAGCCCACCATAGACAACGCTGCCCTTGCCCGAGAAGAACCCATAAGTGCCCGTGCCGAACTCAAACTTGACGGCAGATGCGATCTTTCCCCTGCCCTCATCGAGCAGTTGCTGTAGGCGTGATGGGAAAGCCATATGGCCTCCTATATATCTGGAGCACTCGACTCGCGCTTGAAACTCGGCTTTGATGCTCGCGTTAATAACGGGAGGCTTGGAATGAGTGAAAATCTGTTGAAGTCACTGACTGATGTCACCAAGGTGCTGGCGGAAACCGCTGAGGCGTCAAGCACTGAAGTCAATGCAAATATGGTTATGCTGGTCGCACTTTACACCGTTTTGCTCAATAAAGGGGTAATTTCACTCAGCGATGTTGAAGCTATCTCCGGGCTAGGGCAAGGAAACGAGCAACTTTCTGAGAGAATTAAAGCGCGTATTGATATCATCAAAAAGAACGCGAATATCTGACCTTAGTGCATCAACATCAAAGGGCGGGTTCATCCCCGCCTTTTCTTTCTGTTTCATCTTTTCTTCCTTCATTTAGGCACCTCAATAAGCTGGAACGACGCATCGGGGAACTTGCCATCGCCAATTTCCCAAGTCTTCGGCATCAGCCGCATGTTCATCACCGGGTTCTTGAAAAGAACCGTCGCGCCGACGGTGATGTAGGACGGTAAGAACGGCTCGATCTCCACCTGCACGCTCGTGCTGGCTGCTGTGGCATCAGCAACGATGCGGGCGATGAAGTTGTAATCGCCGACCGTAAAGCCGACCAAATCGCCGTCCGTCAGTTTCAATCCGACAACCGCACCATTCAGGGTGAGCGCATTGCCGTTGATCGCAGCCAGCGTCGCGGTGCCAGTGATTGCCGGATTGTTGGCATCACCCCAGTAAGCTTGCGGGATGCAAACATGCTTCGGGGTGTAGTGCACCGTAACCTGACCGCCCCGGCATCGATCAATGAACGCCTCGAGCTTTTGGCGGTGCGCATTCGACATTGCCTTTATTTTCGCAGTCCACGTCCAAAAAGGGTCTCCGTTCTCGAGCGCAGAAATCGCCCGATCCCCGTACTGAGACATGGAAACCGGGCGGTTAAGGACGGGAAATGTCGGCTGGTAACGAAGACCGGTCGGGAGAAGTTCAGCCATTACTTCGTATATCCTCTATCATTCACCTGCCGCAGATCTCGCGCCGCGCGAACCGCCCCACCCTTCTCGTAAACAGCCAGCCCCTGCTTGACGTTGCGCTGCGAGATGCGTTCGACCTCGGCCTGCCAGTTGCCGTCGCGATCCACAAAGACACGAACATCGGCAATGCCGGCTTGGGCCTGCTGCGTCGCCGCAGATGACCGCAGGATCGGCATGGATGGCGCGCGCAAAGGCGAGCCGCCGTCCTTAAGTCCGATAACACGCCCGCTGTTGATAGCTTCCAGCAAAGCACGATTGCGCTTTGTGGCTGCCGCATTCACGACGAATTCCTCGTCGCTCAACATCGCCGGGATTTTGTCACCACGTGGACCGCCAGGACCGCGAACGATACCGCCGCCTGCGCGCTTTACCGGTCCACCGTTCTTGCGAAAGATGCCGCCCAGAGCGCCGAATAGGTTGAAGCCGCCCTTATCAGTATCGAAGATGTTCGCGAGGCCGATATCGATTAGCTTTTGTGCAATGCGGCCAAGCGCGTTGGCGAACACGTCCGCAGCGCTGGCGCCATTTATAAAGTCGTTAGCAATCCCGCCAACCAGATCCTTTTGGAAGGCCGCCATGTCTTCAGCGGTTTCCCGAATGCGGTTTTGCGCCTCAGCGAGTTTCGCCGCCTCTGCACTTGCAAGTGCCCACTGGTCCGCCGTCTGCGCAATCTGCGCTCGCAGCTCAGGTGTGAGCGCAACACCCGCCTTTTGCGCCGCATTAAGCAATTCCTGCTCTGTGCGCGCCTTCTCCATGGCATAGCCATAGTCGTTGATCAGTGGGTTAATCTGGCGTTGTGCTTCCGTTTCCGCAACAAGGGCCGATGTGCGGTCGGTTACACGTTGCAAACTCTCGTCGAACCGCTCAGCTGGGGTCTTCTTCTTCCTGCCCTTCTTCTTGTCGTCTGGTGTAGTTGCGATGCCGCCGCCGTAGCCCGATGGGGTTGAGGCGAGGATTTCTTGAGCTCGTTTATGCTGTTTTTCTAACCTATAAGCAGCATCATCCGCAGCCTGAGCTTCCTTTTTAGCGACCGCGGCCCAGGATTCTAGCGGCGAAAATTCCAGCCCCCATTCACGAAGGGCCTGCATTTTAATAAGCAATTTGTCAAATGCGGCATCTGCCGTAGTAGCGGTTGCTCGCGCTGTCTCAAGTTGCAGGCCGATCTGCTTTACCAGTTCAGCTTGATATGCCTTCGACGCCGAAGCCGCACTTTTCAGCGCCTCCTCGTTCGAGTTTATCGCAGAACTAAACGCCTTCGCCGCCCGGTCGCCCGACGACATGTTGTTATAGAGCAAATAAACCGCTCCGGCCGCGGCACCGGCCAGAAGCCCTATCGGGCCGAGAGACGCGCTGAACGCTGCTACAACACTGGTTCCGGTGCGGAGCGCGGTCAGGAACGAGCCCAACGCAACAACGGCCTGACCAAGTCCGACGACGACGCCAGCGATTGCCCGTCCGGTGAATGCGGTAATCAGAACAGTCGCAAAAGCTGCGACTACGTCGGCTATTTCTTTGAAGTTGTCGGCTACGTACTGCAGCGCCTGAACCAGTTGCCTACTGGCGCCCGCTGACTTGTCAGCGTTTCCGATATAAGCGGTAAACTCGTTATTAATCTGCGTGAAGGCGTCAGCAATCGTTGCGTTAGTCGCTTTGAATTGCGCTTCAATACCTTTCTGTGCATTCAGGATAGCCTTGAACACGCGATCAGACGTCAGCTTCCCATCAGCGCCCAACTGCTTCAGGCCAGCAATCGACACCTTGAACTCGTCAGCAATCGCCTTTGCAATAACCGGAGCGTTTTCACGCAGGGATCGCAGTTCGTCACCTTGCAGCACGCCCGATCCGAGCGCCTGACCAAGCTGTAGAATGCCAGCAGCCTGTTCCTGAGCCGATGCCCCGCCTGCCTTAAAGGCTTTTGAGACCAACGACGTTGCCAAAGCAATCTCGTCTTCGGACTTGGCTACTGCGGAAGCCGATCTGATCAGCCGAGCATACAGGTCAGTATAGGCTTCAAGACTTGTCCGTGCCTCATTGGCACCGTCCTTCAACTCATTCAGCGAACGTGCACCGACACCAGCAGCCGTCGCAGACGAACGAATGAGGTTTCCAGCCTGCGTCCAAGCATCCGCATACTGCATCAACTCGCGCGTACCCAATGCGGCAGTAATGCCGGTCAAAGGTGCTGCGAGGTCCCGCATCGTACCCTTGCCGATATTGCCAAGCGCCGCGTTTATGCGCTGCACACTGGCATCTGCGGACTTCTCCATCTGGCGCATCTGCCGCGTGAACTGCCCGCGCTGACGATTGATAGCGTTCTCCAATCGCTTGAAATCGGCAGAAAATTGAACGACAAGAGATTCAAGGTTAGTGGCCATAAGGGGTATCCGATGCGGTGGGGAATTGTTTTAGTGAGCGGTCTGCTTGTGGCGACGGGGGCGCACGCAGAAAATGTAGATCCATCGGCATACACGCCGTACACTCAAAAGGCCTACCCAAAGACATTTAGAACGTGGGGTAAGGCAGGGGTAAGCAAGATCAACAAGTATATGAAGATTGGTGCGTACCGAGCAGCAGAATCACCAAGATGCGACACAGTTGAAACGGCCGACCTTTCCGACAACCGCAGCTCGCCGCCGAACAACATTGTAATTTTCGTGGATTGCGCCAACGGTGAACGCTTCTATTTCACCTCGAAAGAACTGGAGAACAGCGGGTCAGCGCAATCCCAAAAGCAAAAGACTGAGCATGTCGGCGATTCTGCCTACAGTTCTCAATGTGAACATGCGATTCAACAGGAGCTAAAATTCCCGTCCTCAATGGATAAGAAATGGTTCTCGACCAATGTATACCGCGCGCCGCAGGGAAACGTCGTCGTGACATTTGATTTTGATGCAAAAAACGGGTTTGGCATCAATTTGCCCCAACGAGCGAGATGTGTGTTTGACGACCGGGGAATGCACCCGGTCGAAATTGTGAACAGATGAAGTGAGCGCCTAAGCGCTCACCCGATCATCTCTCCATCTTCGCCAATGCGTAACCGTCTGATAGGTCGCGCCAGTCACCTGCGCTATCTGGCGGTTTGACAGATTGGTTTCGTCGATAAGTTGCAGGATTTTATCGCGAAATTTAATTCGCTTGCCGCGATACTGCGGCCCCAGTGCAACTTGTTTGACCGGCTCGTGCTCAATCTGAACTGCCGCTGCGTTCTGTATAGCTGGCTTTTCAGCTCCGATCACCATGCCAATGACGGCAACCGAGTTGCGTGCGGTTCCACCGAATGGTGATTTAAAGCGCTGCCCCAATGCGGTGCGGGCACCAAACGGTTTGAAGTTGATAACTTCCGGCTCGACATCTTGGATGCGAACGCGGCCATCGTGCTCAATAACAACTGCCCGGCCCGCTCCATCGTACTTATTGATGTCAACCCAGACAGGTTCGCCATCAATAATCATAGCGCAGACGTTCTGCGGCTTTGGAGCAATCGTGTCGGCAACCGATTCGAGTCGGTCGATATTGCGCTTGAGCTTGATCGCGTCGTCAATCTTTGTCGATGTGCGACGATCGTGCTCGCGGACGTGGACTGGTTTCTTGGCGACGTACGACCCCGTTTTGCGGATGGCAGGGAGGACTTCGTGGGCCAGCCATCGCTTGAACCGTTCCGCTGCCTCCACCCGACTCGTGAACACTAGGCGGTAGATGCCTGGCTCGTTCACACCCGTTGCATTCTGGCGGTTTTTGCCAAGGGGGTCACTAACGATGACCCCCTTCTTTTCATCTGAATTCAGGCGCGTTAGCGCCTGCTTATGATTGCTCAAGCCAAGGGCGGCGCAAACGTCTTTGCCGACGAACCAAGGCTCGTTGTTCTCCACAACAACGCGCACATGATGATGCTCAAAATTGAATGGCGTGATATAGCTGTTTCTAGCTTGTTCCATAGGGATTCATCCTTTGGTCTGGTTAGGCTTGGTGAACGTGTTCCCGCACATCACCAAGCCGATAAGCATTTAAAGCATATGCCCTATATGGTGGCTAGTCAAGACTGCCCATATGCTCTATGTTGCCTATATGGCCAAAGACACTCAATACCCTGTTCGCAAGCTCGCCTACTTCAGCGAAGATATGGCTGAAGCCATCGCAGATTTTCGTTTTAAAAACCGTATCACTTCTGAGAACGAAGCCATCCGACGTCTCATCCATACCGGCCTTGAAGCGCGGCCAATTTTGCTGGATATCCAGAAGATGCTCGTTAAGCTGCGCCCGCTTGGTGGCGAAAGCGAACTCGACGAGCATATTGAAGCTATTCAGCGGGCGTTAAAGCCGGAATGACCAAGCCCCCGCCAAAGCGGGTCTTTTTGTTCGGTCACGCATCCATATCGTGCGTGATTCGCGTGTTTTATGCGGAAATTATTCTAGATGCGTGTCAGTATAGTATTTCCGTATGTGGTTGGTTTTATTATATTTTTTCTAAAAACATGTTGATACGCAACTATTTTGATGTGCCGAGGCTTGCCCTTTTCACAATGCTTGATGACATATTTGACTTGTTATGTAATGGGTCGCTCAGCATTTGGGAGCGGAGTGGGTAAATGCAAATATTTTGCGATGAAAGCGGGGGGTGCGATAGGGGAACATTAATCGTAGCTTCTGTTACCATTGACCCGATCATTGCTGATCGATTTGTGAAGGATTTCAAGAAGAAACGGCGCGTCATTGGAGAAATAAAGGGTAGCAGCTTCAACCATGATGACCGCCTATACTTTTTTGAAATGCTTGACCGGATTAACGATGCCGCCAGCGTTATAGTTGGATGCACAAAGACCGTTGACGCTGGGGCGTGGTTGATAAAATCACGACATGAAAAAGAAATATACGAAGAACTAATATTTCAGTCATGTTCTACCCACTTGAAACAAAATGCAGCGATTTCAACGATTAGACCTGATGGCGGCAAATATGCCGCCAACGTTATGCGACAAATGGAAGTAAACTTACAGAGCCGATTCACGGATACATTTAATTCCGGTTTTTTTGTACAGTTCTCCGAGAGTCACAAAACAGCAGGTGTGCAAATTGCGGATGTTATTTCAAACACTGCATATAAGGAAATAGCCGGCGGCAATTTTGATCTAGCAGAAAATCCATACTGCGGAAATATGTGGAAGTCCGGGCGGATCAGGTTCCAGCACGTAGACCTTGGAAAAGATCGGCCTGTGTGGCTGTCAGCTGCAGAATAGAAAAAGGGCCGCACAACGCAGCCCTTTAAAAAAAAGCGTCGGCACGTTACCGTAATTCCCGCTTCGAGTCACTAACGGTGCCTCGGTGGGCCCCTCCTGGGCGGGCGGTAGGCGCGGCCACCTCAATTGGTGATCACTTTCCTTGACGCACTCCTTAGATATTCCACGGAGCACCTTTCGTCAACGTAAATGTTGTAAAAAACACAACGCTCCGCCCCTACCCCTCGCTCACCCACGCCCAAAGCTCGTCTTTTTCCTGCTGGCTCAGACCACCATCGTCAGTTGAGTTAGCTTTGACGTAACCGTCAACGGCAGCCATAAACTGCCACATGGACATTCGTCTTACTTCTTGCGGCGTGAAGCCGAGCGCCGCACCGTTGCCGTAGACCGCGGCAAATCTGACTTTTCCGTTTGGGAGGCTGTCGAGTTGCTCTCCGTCTGATTTGCCGCCGCCCGCTCCCCCACCGGCTCCTCCGGAACGCCTTGAATGCCAGCCTGCAGGATGATGGTCGCGAAGACGATATTCTCGGCAGGCGGGCGCTTTTCGACGTAGGTGCGCACGAGTTTCGTGGCGGTGGTCGGCTCCAACCCTCCACCTATCAGTCCCTGCCGGATAACATGAGCAATATCGCCGACGCGGCACTGTTTGGTGAATAACCGCTCCAAAATGACCCAGGGGCCAGCGTCGCAAGCCTCCTGCAAGGCTTCCAATTCACCCCAACCGAGGCGGAAGGTATAAGTACCATCCGCCCAGTCTAGTTCAACTTTCGCGTCCCTGCTCATTACGAGGCCGTCGGAGCAGAGGTGCGGACCATCTCGCCGTCGGATTGCAGCGACACATTGAGTGTAGCCCGCTCGCCGTTGTTGGCGCCGATTTCGAGGCTCTCAGCGTGCATTTTGCCAGTATAGGTGTAGGTCGTGGCAGGAAACTCGATTTCAACCTGTACCGGGATGGAGTCGATGCTCTCACCTGCATCCAGCCAATCCTCAACGGATTCTGAAGCTAGCACGCCTTCGCCGCTAATGCTCATTGAGAGCGATGCGGCGTCACGACCGATCCAGTCGACCTTGTCAGGATTTTCACAATCCGGGATCGAGACTTCATTGAGGTTCTTGGTTAGCGTAATCGATCGCTGGGTAAAGCCACATGGTGCTTTATACACGATCGGCGTTGCGTCATTGCCGATCTTAACGCGGACCTTGCCGCCTTTGATCGTCGTAGCTTGAGCCATTGCGGTCTCCATACGAAAAAGACCACCCAGAGGGCGGCCTATAGATAGATTTTTGGGGTGGTCGGCGTGGAGGCTCTAGGGCTGCTCGATGATCGCCGTGTAACGGATCGACGCATGATTGATCGCGCCGTCCTGTATGTAGTCAGTTCGCCAGTAGTCGAATGTCACGAGGGCATTAGATGCCAAAGCAGGCTCCCACCCTCGCGTTGCGAGACGCACTGCGTTTGCGATGTCGCGCATCTGCTTTTTGGCTGGCTCAATCGACCAGACATCCAGTTGGAAAATGATATCGTCAGCGAAAATGCAGTCGGCGTTTGCCTGTTGAGCGCTCGACGCGCCGATGCTGACATACGGAAAGATCGAGGGTGAGACCTGACCTTGGTCATTCGTCGGCGGGTTATCGTAGCTGCGCTGACCAATCAGTGAGACAAGCGCGGGAAAGCTGCGCAATCGCTGAATAATTGCGCCTTGAAGTTCTAAAACCGGGTCCATTAGCGGTCCGCCGCAATCTGTTTGGCTGCCTTGGTGATAGCGCGAGACACTCGAGCCCTAGCGCTACGTCGCTTTGCACGAAAACTCACAAAGAAGAACGGCTGTGCCTTTGATCCGGGATTGAACGTACCTGGATACATGCCGCCATTCACGTGCGGAGCGCTGCCGAACTCGACCAGATGCGCGTAACGCACTTTGGAATTGCCGGCGTAAATCGTGATTGTCAGCTTGCCGTCATTCGACGTAACGCTGCCGATGCGCTGGCTATATTTTGGGGCTGTGCCCCACGTCCAGCCGATGCTTTCCATCAGCTCTCCATCATCAACGGGAACCAGGTTTTGCATCATGTTGACGATTTCCTGCGCGCCTTGCTCCATCGCTGCTCTGACAAGCTTTTCAGCGGCTTCCGGGAACTTCTTTAATTTGATCTGCAGGCGATCCAGACCTTTAATCTTTGCCGCCATCACGTTTCCTCGCCTTCAACAACAAGCATTTCCAAATAGGCATTGCGCTCGTCAGGATTGACGACAGTCTTGATTCCGAAAACCCGGTTAGGCTTGTCCCCAGTCTTCCCCGCCCTAGCGTCGTAAGCCCGCCATGACGCCGTTACCTGCCTTGCCGCGGTGCTGCCGCGAATGGTCAGATTGTACGGCTGCATGGACTGCATTCGTGCGGCCATGAGGCTTTCGGAATTGCTGCCGTATCGCGGTTCCAACCTTCCCGGCACGGTGAACTGGTCAACCCACTCACCGCGAGTACCGCCCCATTCATCGCTTATCTGTTCGCGACGCTGAAACGTCAAACGGCAGTTCAGGCTGCCGGCACCTGCGCGCTTCGCCATGCTTCGGCCTCGTCTTTCGTAGGGGTTGGAAGTCGCTCGGCTTTGCCAGCGGCAACAGCGCGATTAGCGCAAGGTGTGGTCACTAGCCCGACGTAGCCCGCCGGGTAGCGGATCGTTACCGCAGGCTTGGGGATGAAGTCGTAGGTGGCTGTGAAGTGGAGCCAGGGCATTATTCTTCCACCGGCAGCGTGCGCCACACCCGATATGGTGCCAACAGCGCCCGAACGTGACGCGGCAGAACGGCATTGCCTTCGGCATTCATGTCAGGTTCGCGGTTCTCATACAGATCAGCCGCAACCAGCAAGATCGCTGCTGTGATGGGCGGGGTTAACTCAATGCCATCAGGCAAGGTGGGCGTCGCGCCGTTAGCCACGATCTCACGGTCGACATATTCGATGACGATTGCCTCTGCCGCAGCCAGATAGACTTCAAGTTCGGAATCTTCGTCGTCATGAAACACTCGAAGGTGTTTCTTCAATAGCTCCAGGTCAACCAGTGCCATCGCCACCACCCTCCGGCGGCGTTTCAGACTCTGGTTCTGGCTCGGGAGCCGGATTTGGATCGACGATTCCCGCCCCGATGTAGCTCGCCACCCGGCGCTTGCGTGTCTTCGTGTCGGCCATCGCCAACCTCCGTAAACTTCTCGACATAACCAAGCGCCAGAAGCGGTCCGGCTTGCCAGTTTGGCAGATCGGCGACCATACCTTCGTCCAATCGGCCGTAATTGCCGACCAAGGTTTTCAGCGCTTTGATTTTCATGATTTCCTCGTTAAAAGGGGCGCCGAAGCGCCCCATCAGCGATTAAGGAGTTACAGGCGGATTGACGTCGCCGGTCACGAAGGCCTCTGGACGGTAAACCGCCAGCGCGAGACGCTCTTCGATACGGATCGTGAACATGTTGTTCTCGAAGTCCTTATCGTTCTCGCTGGACAGAAGCACTTCGACGCCCATTCGGTCGAAGATCTGCGCACCGAGATTGAACGCGCCGGTCAGGAACTTGCCCGCAGAAATTGCCTGGGTCTGAACGACCGGCAGATTCCACAGCGAAGGACCGATCGGGGACTGCGCATTCCCGACGATGTAGTTGCCGCCAAGATCCTTGGTCAGCTCAATCTTGGTCCAGTCCGTCGGATGCAGAACGAAGCCGCTCGCCGGGTACTCGGCCAAAATGACCTGCAGGATTGCCAGTCGCAGGCGGTCGATTGCCGTTTCGTTCTCCGGAGTGAACGCCGGAGCGAAGGCAGATGCCTGCGGGAGAATGCCGTGCAGGTTCTGACCAGTACCGTCACCGTTCAGAAGCTGGCCTTCTTCGACGAACTTAAGCCCGTACGTGCCGCGAGCGTTGATATAGCTTGCAAGGCCCGGAGCATCATCGAGGATCTGACGGCTTGCCTTGAAGATATGGGCCAGCGTGCGAACAGGCGTGGTTTCCATATCGAAGGTCAGGTCAGACTTGGGCTTCTGCGTGCCTTCAGCGACCGGCGCAGCGCTGTTCGTAAAGCCTGTTTCCTTGACGAACTCGACACTTGCGGCCGAGGTCTGGCCCGGCGCAATAAGATCGCGGATCGTCAGCTGGCGATTAGGCGGGGCAATGATGCCTGGCACGCGCTGTCCAGGGACAAGCGAGGTTCCAGCCGAACGACCGGCACCGACAGTGGTATTGCCGGAGGTAATGTCAGCGCGCTCCATGCCAACACGGATCGAACCGCGCCATGCGCCGGACACGTCGGTCGACTTGAACTTTTCGGACGCCACGACGATATCGCCGACGTCCTGCGGACCCTGCGCGACGTCTTCACGTTCACGAGCGGCGCGCTTTTCCAGCTCACTGATGCGGGTCGTGGTGTCGCCAAGCTCGGAGAGCGCCTTGTCGACCTTGCCGGTCAGCTCGGTGGAAACAGTTCCGTGCTGCTGGAGCTGCGTGGTGAAATCGGTCGCAAGATTGCCGACCTTTTCCTTGATTGAAGCCAAAGACTGGCCAAGCTCGCCGATCTTCTCGGCAAGAGAAACTTCGGACATATGTCCTCCTGATACTAAATGGTGAAAGTGCGTGTTTCGGCTAAAAGCCGTTCGAGGGCCGCCGAAACAGCGGCGTTTTCCGCATCAGCATCAGGTTCCCCCTGATGTTCCTTGAAGTAGAGCGATGCGGCCCGCTCTGCCTCCGAATTCGAAAGACCAAGAAGACCCTTCATGCCGTTCTCGAATTCGCGTTTGGTGATTTCTTCGCCGGAGGCCATTTTGTTGGCCAGCAATTGCGCGGCTTCTGCCTTTGCGGCGTTGGACGCCTTTACACGGCGGACATATTCCGGCTCGGTGTTCGCGCCCAATCGGGCCAAGGTCTCGTCAAGTGTGGCAATACGGTCTGCCATTCCTCTGTCCATGAGCGCTTCTGCATAGAACACCCTCCCCTGACCAAATCCGTCTTCGACTTTGGATTTCGTGACGCCGCGCCCATCGGCAACGCTCTGCAAAAAACGGCCATAGGAGCGGTTTACGCTGTCCTGAATGTAGGCCAGCGTGTCCTTGCCAAGCGGTTCGGTCTCGTTGCCTTCGACCTTGTGCTTGCCCGCCGAAATGTAGGTGCGCTTGACGCCAGCCTTTTCCAGTGCGGCAGAAATATCGTCGTGCGCCGTATAGACACCGATCGACCCCGCACGTCCTGACGGCGTGACAACAATTTCGTCGGCAGACGAGGCGATCCAGTAGGCGGCGCTCGCTGCGAGCGAATTGACCTGCGCTATGATCGGCTTTTCACCGCCGCGCAGTTTGCGAATTTCCGTTGCGAGTTCGTCCGTGCCTGGTACCGAGCCGCCAGGACTATCAATATCAAGAACAACCGCCTTCACATCCTCGTTGGACAGCGCCTTGTGTAGCTGACGCTTGATGCCGGCATAGGACGTGCCACCACTCATCGCGGAGAACAGGTCCATTCGGTCGGCCAATACGCCGTAAACCGGGATCACAGCGACCTTGCCGTCAATTTCGGCGATTTCCTTTGCGCGAGCATCAGAAACAGCCGCTGCAAATTCAGCTGTGACGAGCTTGTCGCCCGCCACACGTGCCGCAAGCACATCAGCCAAAACGGCCAGTTTTTCGCGCTGAATCGCCCACGGTTCGGCCTCGAAGGCCGTCAAAATGTGTTCGAATTTCATGATTTTCCCTTATCCAGCGCTTGGCTGTGTATCATCCAGCGGAGGCTCGCCGTTGTGTCCGACCATGGACAGAGGCTGCATGGTGCCATTGACGATCAATTCGTCGCCGCCATCCATCTTTGGCTTGTTCTCGTAAGCTCTGGCCTCGTTCGGCGTGTAGATGCCGTTCTGAACCATCTTCTGCAGGAACTCCGCCCTCGCCTGGCTATCGCCGCGAAGCAGGCCTTCCATGTTGAACTTTACGACGGTCGTTTTGCGGGTCTTTGCATCAAGCAAGTCGCGGTAGATTGCCGATTCGATGCTTCTCAGCATGGGAGTGAGGCAGGTCTTGGTGAACTGCAGGATCAATTGTTCGATCCCACTGCCCCAAGTCGTCGTGCCATTTGCGGCATGGCCAATCATGACAGGCGGCACTCCGAAAATGCGGCAAATCTGCTCGACGCTGTACTGCCGCGTCTCAAGCATCTGCGCATCCTTGGGATTGATTGTGATCTGCGACGGGGTCAAACCCGCCTCCAGTACCGCGATCCCGCCTGCCTTGTCGGCACCGGCAAATGCCTGCAACGATTCCGCAATCTGCTTGCGCTGATCGGGCTTCAGAACCTGTTCTGACGACAAGACGACCGAGGCCATCATGCCGTTTTTGAACATACGGCCAGACGTTTTTTCGCCAGCCATGGCGTTGCCGATCACATTGCGCTGCGCGGCAATAGGCGAAAGGCCACGATCACATCCAGGCATGACCAATCCGCGGACATGAAGCATGTCTTCTTCGCGGATTTTACGGACACCACCCTTCTTGCCGTTTTTGTACTGCTCGGTGACCTCGTAATAGCGGTTGTTCCGGTCATCCCGCTTCACATCAACGCAAAGCGGATTGAACGGGTTCAACGCTACCAGGCGACCGCCATTTTTCTTCTTCTCCGCAAAGAAATTGCCATCAAGACAGAGGCAAAGGGCAGCCATACCCCAGAAATCTGACGCACTATCGTCCAAGTTCGGCAAGTCGTGCAGCAGTTCGTACAGCGGATTCTCATAATCGACGTCAACGCCATCGCCCTTGTAGACATTGCAGGGCAGCGTTTTTACGGCATTCGAAATCAGGTTCACGCACGCCCAGACAGCATCAAGCTGCATGGCGTGCTCATAAGTGACCGTCTCGCCGCTTGTCGTCGACATTCCAAAGAATGCGCGCCATGGGCCGGAAAGAAGCCCGAAAGGCTTCCCGACCCAAGTCAAAAGGCCCATGGGCACTCCTACCAGGTTATAGTGATCATGTTGTTGACGAAGTCGTCGATGTCGGCTGGCTCGATCGGTGTATCCATCGCCACACCAACCGCCATTGCCAAAGCGACAGCAGCGTCGATGCGCACTGATGCCTTCGTCTTGACGAACCATCGGTTGTCTTGCGGGTCATGATCGAAGGTGGCGCCCATCAGGGCGGTCATAAGTACCGGATTCCGCCGCAATCGAATGCGACCGTCGATAATCATGTCTTCGAGCGCCAGAACCGAGCCCGGCATCCACAAGCCTTGCGGCGGCGGTAAGCCAGCAGCTTTCGCCGCTTCTACCTTTGCTGGCTCGGGACGTGCCCGAACCTTACCGCCCTGCGGGTGTGCGACATGTTCAATGTCCAACCCGAGCGCTTCGACTTCCTCGCGGAACTTGTCGTAGGCATATCGGTCGTAGGCGATGGCCTTGATATCGAACGCCTGATCGAGTTGCTGGACCCGAGAGGCTACGAAGTCATATCGAATTCGCTTGCCGGGCGGGGCATTCAACCAGCCCTGCTTTACCCAAAGCGCATATGGCGCCTTGTCAGCCTGTTCTCGCGCTTCCAGCGTATCGGCTGGCGTCCAAGCCTCAACCCACGCATCAAACGTCGGCAGATTGACGGTAGATCCGTCTTCCCGCTCCATTTCCTTGAAGCCAGTAGGAACAACACACGCGAGCACAGTCATATCCTTGCTACCGGACAGGTCGACGCCCATGAAAACGGGTTTGTCAGCGTGTTCAACTTCAGGATCGAAATCGTCCATTACGCTTTCGACGGTCTCGCGCGGCATCCATGCCTTGTCGGCATCGGTCCAGCAGCAGAAATGTAGGCGCAGAATGCCGTTCAGCTTGCCCGGCATTTGCTTTGCCTGCGCGACAACACCGGCCAGATATTCCTGCGTCAGGATAACGCCCAAAAGCGGGTTAGCCTTCTTCCAGCAGGTTTCGTCCTTGAGCGGATCGTCGCCCTTGTCCAGCGCGCAGACGTAGGAAAACGTCGTGTCATCGATCACCTCGCCGACATAGGTAAAATCCTCATCCGGCGTCTGTGTCCCTGCTGCAACCTTGACGGCATGCTCGTGCTCTTCCCAGCAAATGCTGTTTCTGTCGCTGCCCGAGTTCGTAATCATCAGGAGCAGAGGCTGACGACGAAACTTGAAGCCGCGCTCAAGCATTTCCATCGTCGAGCGGTCAGGATGCTCGTGCACCTCGTCACAAAGCGCAAAATGCGGACGCGGACCAGAGCCGGACTTGCCGGAATCCTTCGAGATCGGACGAAAAAACGATTGCGACTTGTGATGCGCGATATTGAATTCGCGCCCGATACCGCCGCTGAACTTCAGTCGTTCGACCAGCGCAGGTGCTGCGCGCACCATTTTAACGGCGTCCTGGAAGAGAATTCCCGCCTGTTCTTTCTTGGCGGCCGCAGCATAAATCTGGGCGCCGGCTTCCCTGTCGGCAATCAGGCCATACAGACCGACTCCGCCAGCAAACGGTGACTTACCGTTGCCTTTGCCCTCTTCGATGTAGGCGCGACGAAAGCGGCGCGAACCGTCGGCCCGTTTCCAGCCGAAGAGCGACCCAAGCTTGAAAGCCTGTGAGGCATGCAGCTTGAACGGCTTGCCTTCAAACTGGCCTTCGGAAAGCTTGAGTCGCCCTTCAAAGAACCGAAACACGCGGTCGGCAGCATCGTCGTCCCAATATAGCCCGCGCTCGTGCCCATGTTCGAGATCGTCGAAATGGCGGCGGCAGGCATTGCGAACGTGAGGGCCGGCAACTTCTCTGCCATCAATGACAGCTTGCGCATAAGCGCTCACACGCTCAAGCGCAGGCATATCAGTCAAGCAAATCATCCTTTTCCTCGCCCTCGTCAGGTGTCGCCACCTTGGAAGCATCAGCAGGCGTTGCGCCCATCTGGCCAAGCATCTGGCGAAGCAGATTCATCGCCTGTACGCCAACTTCCTGTCCGGCCATGATGCGGCCCTGAATAGTCGAGGCCATGCCGACAAGCGTGCGGTGCGATTCATTCAGCCACGGCAGCTCTTTCGCGAACAACTTCCAGGCTGACTTCGCCTTGATTTCGGCACCGTCCTTCAACCAGACGGGAGGAGCGCCAAGCGGGCCGTTTGCGGCGGGGTCTGCGCGGTTTTTGAAGCGCTGTGGGTCTTTCTTGTCTCGCCCCTCGACTTTGGCCTTGCCGAGGGGATTTCTCGGCTTTGCCATGGAATGAAATCCTTATGGGGTCATATTTTCAATTGCGGATGCGTGCGCTGTGGGTCCCCGCCGGTCCGGGGCGGACGGCCCTCTGGATTTTTCGATGCCCCCCGGAGGCGGGGTCGAGAGGGTGACCCTCCATGATATCACATCGGTCGATGGTCGTCAAGCAAAATGTTCAAAAAAGTGATATTTTTCAACATTTTTTCGACTTTTCTTCATGCATCACTTTAATCAATCGGCCATCCTGACGCATCGAAGGTGACGATCTTTTGACCTAGATCTTCTCGTTGACCGCGAGATGAATGGCATGACTTACACGTGCTAATGAACGGTCCAGACCAAAATTTATTGACGTCGCCTTTATGCCCACCATCGGTGTGATGCACTTCGGTCGCAACTTCCACAATCTCACGCTCCAAGCACCATTGACATAATGGATGTTCAGATAGTTGGCGTTCGCGCAGTCTAGCCCACCGAGTAGTCTTATACAGCTTTCGGTACGATGACGCCTTATCGCTGCGTCTGTCTACGCCCATGTCTTGCCTTGAATTACTTGGGCTATCGTCGACGACGCAACTCCATATCTATTTGCCAATACCGAATAAGACGACCCTGTTTGCTCTCTGTCTTGGCGTATATCAGAAGCCAATCGTTCATTGAGGACGTTACGTCGCCGGTTTCTCGATTGTGTGCGTTTATCTGCCCACCTGCAATTGCTCGGCTCGTAATTCCCATTTGGATCAATACGATCTAATGTAGCGCCATCTGGGCGCTCGCCCATATCCGCAAGAAAGCAATCAAAACCCGGTAGACCACTTTCGCCATTCAGCCATCTGTCGCAAACGGATATTCCTCGACCGCCATACTGTTGATAGGCAGGGTGTTTCTCATACATGGTACGGCGTTTCATCGCCATCCAAGATGAATATGTAGGTGACGGAGGTTTATGTTTCCAAGTGTGACCATGCCTCCGTAGTGTGTCGCCAATTTTTACATTGGCTTCCTCCGACAGGCATCCGCAACTTTTGGTATTTCCGCTCCGCAGGTTGCTTCCTTTGGCAATCATCTCACTGCCGCAGTCGCACACACAAAGAAATCTCGATCCCCTCCCGTTAGAGGGAAGCATCTCCTTTGCTACAAGTCGAGAAAAACGCAATCCGGTAACGTCTATGATTTTGTTTCCCATGGCTTGACTCCATTTTTGGGGATTGACCTCAAGTGAAAACAGCGGGGAGCCGTCGCTCACCCGCTGCCAAACATCTGCAAGAGGTCAAGAATTGCAGATGCCATTCTGTTTTTGATTGGTTGCGGCAGGTGGGATTTGCACCCACGATCTCCGGTTTATGAGACCGGCGAGATAACTACTTCTCCACTCCGCATGAAATCAGCTGGCGGGGAGCCACGTTCGCCGTGCTGTTACACACGGTGTAGGCTCAACCCGCCGAACCAGCAGCCGGAGGAGAAACGGCGCTGGATGAAGGCAGCAAACGAACGACCCTGCAGTGGCCTTTTCAGCATCCGGGTGTCCATGGTTATCCCGACCACGATGTGACGGTCACCGTCCCTGCGCATAATGCAGGCGGATCGCGTTCATCCGTATGATGATGCTGCGTTTGCTGTGGAAGTGGCAAGGAACGGCCACGAACGAACCGCAACCTTCTCAGCTATGCTGCCTTGCCGATAGTTACGCCCGGTTCAGCGGTTGCACCCAACTGCAACATGACCGAGCGTCCGTCGCCTCGCGCACGGAACAGTGCGGGGCAACCGCATAGCGGTTGAACCCCTTCACTATACTCTCCGTGAGATCGCAAAAAGCGGCGCTTACGCCGCAACTTTTTTTATGGCGGCCATAAGATTGTCGTTTGCGGCTATCAGCCGACGCTTTCCTCGGCGCTCTTGCGTCCGCTTGTGTCCTTGGCCTCCTATATCTGCCATATTGTCCGCCGACATAGCTGCGTCCAGAACTTCCCTGTCCTTATCTTTCAACTCCTGCAGGGCATCAAACCAGACTTTCCTGTCAATCATGGCAGAAAGGGTATCCTCCCACGATTCACCGCCACCACTGGCACATGTTGTCTTGCGCATGCCCAAGAAACTGTCAGCGACGCGTGGCGATCCGCAGGGCAGGCCTTTCGGATAATGAGTATAAGTCACCTTTTCCATATCGGTATTCGCGTAGGCTTCTGCCAACATCTTCGCGGATTCTTCTGACGTGTAGCTTTTGCCGTTACGCCGTTTGCCAGACGGGATGTATCGGTGCGGTAGGGTTCCCAGCACCTCCTCGAAATATTGATTGCTGGCCTTGATGTCGCGATGATCGGGCGATGATCCTGATTGCAAATCAGATTTGTCCCGCGTTTTCAGCATGCCGCCAGTGGGGACGCGTATATCTGCCTGAATAACATCCCCGTCGATGCCTAGAACATATCCTTTTTCCGTCTGCGCCCCGTCGCTGAATTCAAGGCGACCTATGGCAACGATCTGTCCCTTGTCGTTACGCACCACGGGGCCGGACTTAACACTATCCATGATTGCCTGCACTGATGGCGTAACCAGCCTCTTGCGCTCGAACCCCATTTCAGCGACTTCTTCAGGATCATTATCGTTCATCGCCGGAGCTACAGACCAATTTGTCTGCATCGGCTCGTATTCACCATCCGGTCGATTGCGATAAGCCATCAACATCTTAAGCTGGTCTGCGATAGACCCGTGTCTAGAATTTTTCCCCATTAGGCGGCGTCCTCGAAATAATCGTGGGTTTCGTAATATTTCCAACCGGGCGCTACAGCCTTCGCTGCTCCGCGCTCTGTCGTGTGCCACTCGACACACCATGTCCCTGTCTGGTGTCCGTTTTCATCGCGGGGAACTTTGGCGGCCACGAAATACTTCTGTCGGTCGTTGCCCTTAACCCGCAAGAAGTATCCTCCAACCGGTTCCATGCACTCCTCCGCCATAAAACGTCTCATATGGGACGACGGTAAAAAGCGCTGTGTGCCAACAATGGCAAACTCTGACGGTATATTATCGTTCGCTACGATCATAATCATACTCCTCGTGTTTTGGTTTGGTTGGTTAGGCGGCCTTGGTGGTGTGCGTCTCTGCCAGCCACTCCAGAACCGCCGTAACGGCGCGCTCAGCGGCTTCTGTCGTTGTGGTGGCCCGAATGACCAGAACCGTGTAGCCCAGCCGCTGTAGGGCAGCGTGGCGGTCTTTCTGGGCCGGCGACAGTCTTCCCTGCCCGACCTTGTTCTCGATCATCAGCAGGCGACCGTATTCGCCGTAGATGCGGAGGTCAGGTTCGCCGCTGGTCATTCCTGTTGCGATTGCCTGAGCCTGGGCTCTTGGCCCGCGCTTGCTGGCGTTCATGTCACCCGCCAGCAGGAACTGGCGCTGGTACTGTGGCAGTCGGCGCAGGCTGGCTACTTGTGCCGCCTGTAATTCCCATTCGAGCGGCAAGGCGGGCTTGGTAGTAACGCGGCCATTGCGGGTGGTAATCTTGACGCGAGCGCCGTTGATGCGGACGGTTTGTGTTTTGGTGGCGGTCGTGGTCGTAGATGAAGGCGCGCGCGTGCGGTTGCGTGCCATGTGAGCTCCTCGTGTTTATTGCGGTATGCCGTTGGTAGCGGCAAGAGGAGTGTGGAATGCCTCAATAAATGTCGTGTTAATGGCCGACATAGCCCGGCAAATATTTTGGGCCATCCTTGAATCAGGTTGTATTCTGGAATTGGCAAAAATCAGGAAGAGTGCGCACTTCTCAAAATTCGAGAACTGCGCGCCGCGCGCTTTGTGCGTAAGTTTCTATATAAGAACTCTTACGCACCAAAAGCAGCGTGCATCTGCGAACTTCTTTTAGGGTTTTTCGAGAAGTGCGCAAAAAGAAGTACGCAGTATCAGAAGTTGTATTTTGATTGTGACAGCCGGTTGTATGGAAGGGCTGGAATCTACGATCCAAAGATCTAGAAGCATTATTTTTTTGCCGTGTATTATGTCAGTCAGAGATTCGATTCGTGCTCCGGGATTGCGATGAAGTCTAATGACGACCTGCAAGATATGTTTAAACTGCGAAGCATTTTCGTGCCACATGAAAGCAAACGGCGCGATGACCTTTTTCGGTTAAACAAACGATTGATTCACTATACATCTGCAGCCGCAGCCATTTCGATCATAAGGAATGGCAACGTTTGGATGAGAAACGTGCGATGCATGAATGATTTCATGGAAATCGAACATGGTTTCCAGCTACTGCAGCGGTCAGTCTCACCCCCGGTCGATACCGAGGCTGAAAAAGGACTTATTGCGGTAGGGAAAGCTCTGGATTCTATATTCACTGAGCTTACGTCGGAATGCCTTAAATGGTTCGACGGATGGCTTTTTCAGTTACGAAACAAAACTTACGTTACATGTCTTTCGGAGCATGACATTACAGAAAATGATTATGGTCGCCTTTCCATGTGGCGTTCTTACAACGCAAACCAAGTCGGAGTGGGTTTGGTAATTAATCCTATCCCATTGTACAGCCTAAATGACAAGTTCGGCGCGTTCAGCTCACCGGTATACTATTTTGATGACGGAAAACTACGCGATGTACTCTTCACCATTGCCGAAAACATCGATTCCAATCGTGTTTATCTGAGCAAAAAGGACCGAGAATCTATAAAGGGATACGTTTGTTTGCTACTTCGTGGCGTAGCGATGTGTACTAAGCACCCAGGTTTTCACGAAGAAAAAGAATGGCGTATCATGCACACAGAGAAATTGGATGAACGTGGAAACTTGGGCCTAGACGTTGAGTGTATTTCCGGGATTCCACAACCAGTATACAAGATTCCTTTAACTGATGACGTTTTGAACGGGACTACAGGTATCTCTATTCCCGATCTGCTAGAACACGTATTGATCGGACCAACTCAGTTCCCTATTCCGGTTTGGGATGCCATCGTACTAGAGCTGGAAAAAGCTGGCGTAAAGGACGCAGACAAAAAGGTCTCTTATTCAAACATCCCCTTACGAACTTAAATAATGGGAATTTCACGCCGATTATCTCATTGCTCCTTTCGCTACGAAAAAAGCGGAGCCTAAGCCCCGCTTTTCTTTACCTTGCGCTGCGTAACCGGCGCGCCTAAACCGCCCTCACAAACGATGTCGTTTTCCGCTGCACCGGGTCGCGCTCCTCGACCTTTGCCAAGAAGCCTTCCTTGAATAGCGCCTTGGTAATGAGGCCGGTCCGCTTCTTCTGCACCTCGTCGTCGATGTCCAGCCCAAGCGCATAAGCCACGGCGTGCCCAACCCAATCCTTGGCCTGCGGCGCCTGCTTATACATGCCGCCGTTTACAGCGCCGCGGATTGCGTCTTTCTGTTTGTCCGTCAGTCCTTCGGCCACTTCCTCGCTGGATGGCCAATGCCATTCGGTCACAACAGGCGCATGGTCCTGCGGCTGCGTCAGACCTCGACCGTTGCCCAGCGCCACGCTTTCGATATGCCTCCAATCCAGCCGATGCGACAGCGGTGTAAGATTTGACTTGCCATATGTGATTGAGAAATAGCCGAACCGATCCATGCCGGGAATACCGGCCTCATTCGCTTGCCCTTCCGACATTCGGTTCAACACCCGCACCGAACGCGCTGCGCCAATCAGCGCCACGGCACCGCGAGCATCTTCGACGGTTGCTTCACGGTCGCTCACCTTGCGCAGGTGGTGCACAATGTCGATGGAGCAATTCGTATAGTCCGCGATCTGCGCCCAGAGCTTCGCGACCTTGTCGATTGCACCGTTGTCATTTTCATTGACCTGGTGCGTCGAAACAAACGGATCGACGATCATCACGTCAATACCATTGGCAAGGATGGTTTCGGCAACTGCCTCGACGATCGGCTCTTGGATTTTAACGCCTTTCTTGTCGTCGATAGCAACGACAAGCTCTTGCTCGCGGCCACTGTCGAGGAACAAATGACCGTCGATGTCCTCCGGTTTGAGATTGAAGTGAATGCACGCGGCCATGATGCGTCGCTCAAGTTCGTCGCGCGGATCTTCGACGTTAAAGAGCCAGACCTTAAGTCGACGCGGCGGCTTCACGCCGTTCAGAGCCTTGCCCGACGCCATGGCCAGCGCTTCCACGATGCTGTTCGCGGTTTTGCCAAGCCCACCCGGCGCAACGGTCACAGAGACGTACTTGCGGATGAAGTGCCGACCGAAAGCAAACTCGCGGCGGGGCAGTGTCGACGGGTCTTTCCACTGGAACGGCGTGGCTGCGAGGATAGGTTGGTCCGTGGGGTCATCTTCGACGGGCGGCGCCTCTGAATCGTCGTTGTGCGCTTCGGGTTCACGCTGCTCATCAACCTTCGCCCGTGCATTATCGAGCATACGGGTGATGTCCACGAGCTTGGTATTGTCGTTGACCGCTTCCGGCGCCTGACGCGGATGCATCTTGCCAGCCTTTAGCCCGTTGTCGATTGTCTTGCAGCAACGCGGGAAGTCCCTGCCCCAACCACGAGCCACATCCTGTAGCAAGGCCCGCGCTTCGGATTCCGACAAAGCTCCAGCGCCGACGAACGTGCCCATCCGGAACGCAGCGTCGTTCAGACGATTGTTGCGGTTGCCCATTGGTTCCATGGCGAGGTCGTCCAACTCGGACTGTACCGCGCGCTCGACATACCGATCGTTGATCGTGCCCGAGACCGATGGTGCCTGGTACATGGTCGTGCTGTCGTATGACCGTGGCAGGACAAGCTCCAGCAGCCAGTCCGGCGCATCGACCGGCTCCATATCGACCAGCCAGCGGTAAGGCTGGCCAACAGCAGGCACGCTGCCAGCCGCAATGACATAGCCACCGTCGCCGCGAACATCGATGCCAGCACCAAGTGCGCCACGGTTGCGAACGCCAGCCTTGTGTTTGAAGAAATAATGTCGGCCGCCGCTCGTGGTTTCAGCTGTGAGCGTGGCAGGCAGAGCACCATGCTCGGCCTCCAATGCTGTTAGGGTGTCCGGCCCGCCGTGCTTCGGGTCAATGTCCAGCACCCACGCGCCAATAGGCGCGCCGGTCGGTACGCCGATCATAGCACCGGGATTGCGGCGCCAAAGCTCACGCACAATGCGCTCATTCAGCGTCGCACCGCGGAAACCATTTGAGGTCAGCGGAGTTTTGGTGGCGAGAATTTCAATGATGCCGTCTTCGTCGACGAACTCCTCGTCGGCGGCACGGCACGGGAATACAGGCCAGATGCGTGCCATGTAGGACAGGGCAACGTCGAGCATGGGGTCGGTATTGAGTTCCTGCGAAATTTGCATAAAGTCTCCCTGAGAAATAGGGGGGATGTATGTTTCTTGACGGATCGCTTCAGCCATTGTCGCATAAGGCTGAGCTTTCACTGGCTTTTTTGAGAAGCAAGCTTATCCAGCACTTCAGCGATATTGATGGTGCATTGGTTGAGCAGCGGATTTTGGTGCATGACAAACCAATCCCACCGCTACCAAGAAGCCAGAAAGCTATTTACTCATTCCACTTACGGGATAGCTTGATTACATTGAAAGTGGGCCAAGCAAGTCAAAGGAACCAGTCGCGTTATAGCTATCACCATTATCACTTAATCCCATCTGTACCTAGTACTCTCGCTAGGAGTATTTGCGCTGCGTCACCACTCGACGGCGCGCCAATCACCCCTGAGAATGTTAAAGATTGGATCTGGACTAACACTGTACGCATTGACTTTTTACTTCCTGACACAACACCCCAAAGAGTAATGAATATCCTCGAAGCGGCACTCATCGGAGAATGGGCGCCGCTTTACGAAGGGAGAAGAGGTGCGTAGAGCTTCACGCTACACGACTGTTATCAGTATTATTGTCGTTGGCGGGCATTATCTCGGTCTCTAAGTACGCTTCGATGAACGCATGCGCTGCGGGCGCAACGATTGCATTGCCGTAACCGCGCAATCGTCCCACTCGGGCGGCAGCCCCATGAGCCAGCGGGAATGTGCCGGGTTCAACTGGCCGCCACTTTCCATCCCGGCAGAAGAGCCAATCAGCATCTCGCCAGTGGCCGTTAGTCGGGCCGGGCTGTCTGCCGCCCATGCTTGTACCTGCATATTCAAGTCGGACAGGCTCACCCCCATCGACTGCGAACCCCGTGCCATACTCTCGCGCTTGCGCTCCAGAAATCGCTCCGGCGTCCCGTTCGCTTGCTGTACGACTGGCGTCGCCCATCCCGCTAGCGCACCCGCATGGTTCAAAGTGATGTTCGGAGTTGTGAAATCCGGTGACGGATGGCGCAAAGCATCCGTCGTCGTGGTCGTGGGCCAGCCCGCCAAATTCGCTTGCCTCGGCAACTGGTCGAACCGATCCTTGCCCGTGTCCGAACGTGGACGAATGTCCGCCCCGCTGTCCTTCCAGTCCCGCGAAGCGGGCGTCACCCACGATGCCAAAGCCGCATCCGATGTCAGCGCGCCACCCGCTTGGTTCGGCCCGCCGTTCGAGCCGTCCGACGCCCTCGGCGTATTCCAACCTTTTTCCAACCCAATAGAGCCGCTGTCTGATATGCGGCGCGCCGAAGCCCGCAGCGCAGGTATCGACCGCCCCGCTGGCGTAGCCCGATCCTTCCAGGTCAGCTTGTACAAGGTCGAGCCAGCCAAGTCCGTCCTTGCTCGCAACCTGCTCGCCAAAGACGACTGGAGGGCGGCAGTTTTCAATAAGCCAGTGGAAGTGCGGCCATAGGTGCCGCTCGTCAGTAAACCCTGCTCCTTTGCCTGCCGCGCTGAAAGGCTGGCATGGGCAGGAACCGGTCCAGACGGGGCGGTCGTCTGGCCATCCTGCTCTACGGAGCGCATATGACCAGACACCGATCCCGGCGAAGAAATGGCATTGCGTGTATCCGATAAGGTCGGAAGGTCGAATATCGACAATTGAACGTTCATCAACATCTCCCGGTGCGATGTGGCCAGCCTTGATTAGCTCGCGCAACCAAGCCGCCGCTTTCGGGTCAAACTCGTTGTAATAGGCTGTCATGGCTACCTCAGAATGGAGCTTCACTAAGGGCCGCACGCATCCCTCGCCCGCAGCCTTCCCACGCGGCTTTGACGAGCATCCGTGCCTCTAGTTCGTCCATGTCCTTAAGGTCGGTCTTTCCCAACTCTTGCAAGTATTCCCCAACCGCCTCGACGCCCTTATCAAGGGCGCGCAGCTCGTACGGATCCAATCGCCGCCGATGTCGGATATGTTCGGCAATGTCGGCACATTCCTTGCACAGCCAGCGGATCGGCTCGCGGTCTGCTTGCACGCCGAGGCCTACGGCGTGTCTCTGGCAAACAGCACACACATCGTCAGGCTGCATTTGCAATCTCCGCGTTGTTGTCGTTGGCTACGTCGAAGATGTTGTCTTGCCGGTTATCAAGCGCCGCGATGTTCCGCACCGCCTGCGAGAAGTAGGACGGCTTTAGCTCGAACCCGATACCCTTACGCCCGGCAGCAACCGCGCCGTATACCTCGCTACCGATTCCGAGAAATGGCGTCAGAACGACGTCGCCGGGATTGCTCCACAGTTCGATGCAACGCTCGATAACGTCCAACTGCAAAGGCGAAATGTGCTGTTCGTCCTTCTCGTCGCGCGCTGATCGATATTGCAGGGTGCGTGTCTGGTTAATGTCCATCCAGACCGGCGATGCATAACGCTGCCAGACTTCAATCGAGAACCACTTCTCTGCCCTCGCCCGATCTTCGCCAGATGCCAGCCGATCCGCGAGTGCCGTCGGTTCGTTGCCATAGCCGACATAACGATCGAACATGCCATCAACCGGGTCAGGATTATCGCCCGGCTTACGGAACATCAGCATATAGTCAGCAAGTCCCTGCCCGCTGATCGTGCTATCCTTGGTGATCTGCTTATGCAGAAGACGGATGGATTTCGTGCGCTGCTGCGCGACAACTGGATCTTTCCAGATGCAAACTTCACTGTGGAAGATCCAACCTGCATCTTCGTATGCGCGCACCACTTCACCGCGGAAGTCGCGCATGCCGATATGGCCATGTCTGATCTTGCTGGTTGGCAACTGCATGCAATGCACTGCGTGGATTCTGCCCGGCATGGTCACGCGTAGCAATTCTTGGATCAGGTAGGCGTAGTGCTCCCAAAAGCCATCGCCATCGTTGTTGCTGATGTCTCGGTCGGAATTACTGAACCGATAAAGGCCCTCGAAAGGCGGGCTATGGATGCCGAAATGCACCGTTCCCGTCGGTACTCCACGAATGAGCTCGCAAGCGTCGCCTTCATAGATGGCGTAATTTTCAGTGACGACTTGGCTGACGGCTTTCACCGCGGCGGTTTTCGTTTCGATAGATTGGTCGGTAAGTCTCTTGCTCATGAAATTCTCCTCGTGTCGGTTAGTGGGCTACGGCGTTGGTGGTGAGCCACGCCGGTATTTGCATAGGCTGTTGCGGGTTGTAGTTCGGCTTGTCGCGTACAGCGCCCCGAACAGCCTCGCTGGATAGATCGGCCATATGCATGACCATCGCCGCAGCCATTCGTTCGGCGTCGGCTTCCTTGCGGCGCAGGTTGGCGACGATCGCGCCTTCGGTTTCTGCCGCGATAAAATGGACGTTCACAGGCTTGGTCTGACCGAACCGCCAGAAGCGACGA
The DNA here is from genome assembly GCF_014199265.1 of Brucella daejeonensis. Taxonomy (GTDB): domain Bacteria; phylum Pseudomonadota; class Alphaproteobacteria; order Rhizobiales; family Rhizobiaceae; genus Brucella; species Brucella daejeonensis. The sequence goes on along the minus strand of NZ_JACIJG010000002.1, from coordinate 21,234 downwards.
ACGGCTTGGAAGATCTGCTCGAAGCTGTCATTCAGGCCGACGAAGCCGGTATCAGCGCAGTGCTGGAAGTTGAGGCCAAAGCCACAGATCGAAGGCTTGGACACTAACACTCGCGCCTTGCCGGATAGGAAGTCAGCAATCTTGCGTTCCTTGTCGTCGTCCTTGTCCGATCCAGACAAGTTGACAGCGCCCGGTATAGCCTTTGCAAGTGCATCAGCCTCGCTATTCAGATTGCACCACCATACAAATGGCCTGTCATTTGGCGTCAGACGGGCAGCAAGCGCGACGCGTTCGCCTACGCTGTCTTTCCTCGCCGAAATGCGTTCCTGCATCGTACGGGCTTCCATAGGGAAAAGTAGCCCTGTCTCGACGCTCGGCGCATATTCCACCTGCACCGTATGCTGGTCATATGTCAGCGGCGGCAGATCGTATCCGGTGTTGTCATAACCAAGATCGGAAGGCCTGCGCAGCATCACAGACCATGACGCCATCCACTTCCAAAACTCGGTTTCAGCATGGCCCTTCAGACGCCATTTCTGTGTCTCGCCGCCATCGTGGATGAAGAACGTGGCCAGCATGTCGGTATATGACATGACGCCGAGAAATTCCGCGTGGTTGCCAAGCTCCATAAAGTCGTTTGGTGCAGGGGTGGCAGTCGCAGCGAGACGAAATGGTATTGCCGCGCACTCCTCAATCAGTCGATTGCGATACTTTCCGTCTGTGGACTTTAGGATTGAGCTTTCATCGATCACAACGCCACCAAATTCTTCTAGCGAGAAATGATCCATCTTCTGGTAATTTGTGACGTTGATGCCCTGCCCAACGTCCGACTGCGATGCAACAATACGCGCCGGGATGCCAAACTTCGCGGCCTCGCGGATATGCTGTGCTGCAACTGCCAGCGGTGCGAATATCAGCACTGGCTTGCCGGTGTAGTCCGAGACATGCTCGGCCCATGTCAGTTCCATTAATGTCTTGCCGAGACCTGTGCCAGCGAAAATAGCAGCACGCCCACGGCGCAAAGCCCACCGCACGATATCACGCTGATGTGGCTTTAGCGTCTGGCTTAGTTCCGGAATGTCGGTCATCCCAGTCACAGGATCGGCAATAGCCTTCCCTTGCAGGAAACGCGCGTAGGCGTCCATCCTCATCTCCTCGTGTTTCATGGTGGTAACCCGCCAGTTGGTGGCTGGCGGGGTGTTGGTGTTAAGAGGCCAGCCAGTAGCCCAGCCATGTGAGAGACGCAGCAGGCCAGACCAAAGCCAGAAACACCGCCGCGACAGCGGCATTTGCGCCTAACTTTGCCAGAACAATACCTAATGCGATTGGCACACCAATGATGTACGCCATCACCATTCCGCCGAGGACGGTATCGCCGCTATCCATGGTTTGCACTCGTCGCAATCTGCGGATCAAATTCCCCATATGCCCCGACGTACCAGTTATAAGAATTTGGTACGTCTTCGATATATCCAGATCGAGTGAGCCACCCCGCAAAACCGTGCTCGTCAAGTTCATCCCATTCATCTTTCGGGACAAAACCGGCCCTATATGCATCAACGACCACTTGCTGGTCGAAGTCTTTAAGGACGGTGAATGGGCGCGTAGTCCACTTGTCGCTCCATTCACCGCCGCAAAAAGCAAGGATGGTTCCAGCTTTAATGATAGCCATCAAGCAGCTCTCCTATTATCGCCGCCTTCCTGCACAGCAGCAATCGGGCTGTCGGAGATGATTGCAAGATGAGCCTCACAATATGCCACCCGCTTGTGCGCCTCTTTTATTTGCCCCTCCCAATGTTCGCGTTCTGAGGCTTTACGGGCTACGGTTTCTTCTGGCGTTTCTGGGCGATCATATGCGACTATGAGTTTGGGTGTGCCGTCGTATTCATCGACTTCGATATACGCATCGCCCCAATACTCTTGCGGGATTTCAAGGCGCGCCTGCATCAATTCATTAATGAGGTCATCAAGTTTTCGCGGTATGTATCCGTTCGGCGCATCGCCAAAACCCCAGTGGCGGACGACTTTCTCTATTGTATGGTCCATCACCTGGCCACCCGCTCGTCCCAGACCTTAAATCCCGGCACCTGACGCATACCGGCGCGCACTGTTTCTTCGGCCATCGACTGCACCAATTCCTTGAAGCGCTCTGGCGCTCGGCCATATGCCCAGTCGAGTGCCTTGCCTTCATCTTCCAGCGTACAGCGCCAGATAGTGCGCAGCCCGGTGCCGGTCGTTGCTGACCGATCTTCGCGCTTGGCCCATCGGTCGGCTTTCTTGGCCTCGGCAAGCAGCTCTTCGGCTTTCTCGCGCTCTTCGAGGTTGCCTGCGCTGGCGCGGATGGCTTCCTGTGCTTCTCGCGCAATGCGGTCAGCCTCTTCACGAGCGGCGCGTGCTGCCGCTTCCTTCTCCGCGGCAACCTTATTGCGCCATGGCGTGAGCAAGGACTGCAACGTCTCCTTGCCGAGAACAACCTTGCCTTTGACAGACTTTGTATTGCCGATCAGCTTGTTGTAGCGGTCCTGAATTTCTGTCTTCGCATCGTCATGTGGCTTTGCTTCATCCTTGCGAGCCTCGTCGGCGCGCTTTCCGGCCTCATGCAACTTATCGTGCAGTTCGGTGATCGCATCGGCCAACTGTTGATTGTCGATTGCTTCGCCGTCCGCGAAATTCTTAGCCTCATCGAACAGGTCTTCGATTTCCTGTTTGATGGTCTCGTACGCAGTAAGTGGCGGTCTATTGTGACCAACAGGCGCCGGGTTATACGGGTCGTAATTGTCCGTCATTGTTGCTCCTCGTGTTTCAGTGGTTGGTTTTGTTGCGATAAGCAGCGGTAGGTAAGTTAACACGCCTCACAGCGCATCCCGTTAACGGGGTGTCAAAATGGTATTTCGTCATCCAGCATTTCGGCCAGCCCAGCAGATACCCGCCCATAGTTTGTTGCCGGCACATTGTCGTTGCTCGCCTCCGGTGTGTTGTCGTTCGCAACGCCCGCAATAGCGTCGACCACTTCCCAGTATTTGCCGTTCGGCTTCACTACAATCTCTGCGGTTGCCAGCAATTCGTTCTGGCGTTCCATGAATTCCAGCACTGTTTTGGGGAACGGTGCCTGACCGCCGTGCTTTCGCCACCACCTGTCTGACTTCGACTTAAAGAAGCCGGTATGAGCCGGTCCCAGCCATTCGTTGATCGGTGACATGCCCACCCAATAAGACACCTTCACACTGTCCTGCTTGCCGCCCTTGCCTTCGTGGTATGCGAAGGTGCGGCGCTCCACCTGGCGGGTGCTGGCGTTGTCCTTCGACAACATCGGCACGTCTTCGGCCTGCGCAGATATCTTCGGCGTTTCATCGACCGGGAATTCATATCCGCAGTCGGGACAGGTATGTAGCGAGGCGTGAATAAGCGAGCCGCAGCCGACTAGACCACGATCGTCAGGCTCTTGCGGGCATTGCTTCACCGGCGCCTCCCCGTCGCACCTCTTCATCCCCGGAGGCGTGACCGCATCAATCGGACCGTGCTTGCGGACGACGCCTGCAAAGTCGAGAAACAGGCAGTTCTCCTTGCCGGGATAGAGGCGCAGACCGCGCCCCGCCATCTGGACATAAAGGCCCGCTGATAAGGTCGGGCGACAAAACGCGACCAGATCGATGATCGGCAGGTTCGTGCCGGTCGTAAGCACCGAGTTGTTCGTCAGAGCGCGGATCTTGCCAGCCTTGAAGTCAGCCAGAATCCGGTCGCGCTCACCGGTTGGGGTGTCGCCGGTCACCGTCTCACAGCTAAATCCCCGGCTGCGAATTTCATCCCGCATATGCCGGGCATGTTCGACGCCACTGCAAAAGCAAAGCCAAGCCTTGCGCTCTGCACCGGACGCCGTACCATACGTGACGATCTCATCGACCACCGAGGCAGTGATGTCGTCCTTGTCGATAGCAGCCTGTAGCGCATTCTGCTTGTAATCACCGCCCTGCTTGCCAACGCCGGACAGGTCGAAGGCAGTCGCCATGCCCTTTGAGATAGGACGGCAGAGATACCCCTCCTCGATCATCTCGCCAATCGGCTTTTCAAAGCAGATGTCGTCGAAAAGCGCGCCGTCACCTTCCGTCAAAAGCCCCTCGCCCATTCGATAAGGCGTAGCTGTGAGTCCGACCAGTTTCAGGTCTGGATTGATGGCGCGCAGACCTTCGATCAGCTTGCCGTACTGTGTTTCCGAATTGCGCGGCATCAGGTGGGCTTCATCGACCAGAACGACGTCGATGTGGCCGATCTGCTCCGCCTTGTTTGCGATCGTCTGCACACCACCGAAAACAATCTGTGCCTTCGCATCCCGCCGGCCTACGCCGGCCGAGAATATTCCCGCTGGGGCGAATGGCCAGATGTTCAGAAGCTCCTGATAGTTCGAGAGAATGAGCTCGCGAACATGCGTTACGACAAGCACGCGCATGTCCGGCCAACCTTCGATCAGTTCCTTGCAGATCGTTCCGAGCACTAAGCTCTTGCCGCCGCCGGTAGGCAGGACAATAAGAGGCGATCCCTGATTGTCGCGCCAATATTCATAAAGCGCATCCACAGCGGCACGTTGATAGTCTCTAAGCTGCAACATTGTTTAAACCCGCCTTTATCTTATCAACCGCCGCAGGCACCTTGGCCGCCATTTCCTTTGACATCATGGCCATGTGGCATGACTTCTCGCTGATGTTCCGCACTTGACGCAGATGACGATACGCCTCCGATCTGGACAGGGTGCCCGATCTCCATAGCGGGTCAAACGCGGCATGCGCCGCCTTCCTCGCTTCGTGGGTGGCGGCATCAACTAACTTCTTGCCGCCCCAACTCCACAGACCGCAACAGTCGTTTCGCATGCCCCATATGGTATTTGTTTGCAGCGCGGGCTGTCCGCATATTGGGCACATTACTTTCACGCCGCCCTCGCTTTCTTGGTGTTATCGTTGGCCCCATCGATCCACCGAGTGCCGTCGCGCAATTCATACGTAATCGTTTCGGCGGCCTCGTCGACGTCGATCTGCTCGCCCGGCACCAAGCACGGGAGCGTCAAATGGGCAGGGCATGCATCTTTTTGCTCGGCCAGCGACAACGGCTTGTTAAACCGGCCGCAAGACCATGCACCGCCCGGTTCTGGGCTGCTGAAAATGCACGTCCGGCAGTTTGTCCGCGGCCATGCACCCTCGTGGCAAATCGCGTGGTGCTTGCACCACTTGCACGAAAAGAACTCCGGGTTGTCGCTGATACGTGGCGGCAGATCGTTCGCTTGAATAATGCGTTCGGCCTTCGCCAGTAGCCGCGCCACATATGCCGCGTCGTAATGCACCCGCTCGGTGTATAGCTCGTCGTTGTCCTTACAGACGGCGAGATAAATCGCCCTATCACGCCCTCGCGCATGCATGTAGATCTGCATCTGCCCAAAATGGAGCGGCTTACTTTTCTGGACTCCTTCCTTTTTCAACGCTGTGAAGCTTTTTAGGTTGTGCGACTTGATTTCGCCGACATGCCAAGTCTTTGGCGATTCAGGTAGGCCGAGTATTTCGCTGTCGAGGTAGCCACCAACATGGCCGTCGCACAGATCAACGCGGATCTGCCGACCATCTGGGCCATAATCAACGACTTCGCATCCGATCATGCGAAGGTTTTCAATCCAGCGCGTTTCTTCAAGGTTACCTGTTTCGAAGATGCGTAGCGTTCGGCCGGGGATGGATTCATGCGGCGTTGTCCATCGAAAGTCATAGAATAGCTTGCGGCTGCATTCTTCCGCCACCTGAGAGGCGGGAATTGTCTTCCCGTCTCTCTGTTCGTTGGCAGCCTCGTAAGCTGCGTAGATGGCCGACACCGTGGATGAGGTGGGCTTGGGAATGGGTGCCATTATTCGTCACCACGAGCCAAAGCGTCGGCATATTCCTGCGCATCGGACTGAAAGTGGAATGCACCAGAACAAATGCGCGACCGATACCCTTCGCTTGTCACATAAGTTTCTAGAACCCGAAATGGACGCGGGGCATCTTCTGGCGAAACCTGTTTGACGACTATGAAAACGCTGTTGTGTTTCATGTTAAATCCTGACTGGCATCAGCACGGCGGTCCACTCGCCCTCGCCCTTGACGATGGCAGGCGAGCCTGCATCGCCGAGAGCAAAGCGCACGTTTGCTTCATCCAACGCGCCAAGCATGTCGTTGACGTACCGGGCGTTAAAGCCGATTTCCAAAGGCTCGCCCTCGAATTCAATCGAAACTTCATCGCTAGCCTTGTCAGCCAGCATCAGTCGCAGCACATCGCCGACTGCGAATTTCACGGCTCGCGATTTGTCATCCGCAACCGCGGCGACACGCTCGACCGCCTTCATGAGTGCCTGCCGATCAACGGTAAGCACGTTGCTATTGCCGGTTGGAATGACGCGCACGTAGTCGGGGAACGTGCCGTCAATCAGCTTGCTCGTGATCACCGTCGAGCCAGAGGTGACGCGCACCTTGTTCTGGGACAGTTCGACCGTAACCGCACTTTTCGGCAGCAGGCCTACCAGCTTTCGCGGCAGGATCACGCCGTAGTTCAAGTCGCCGGCAGGGCCGACATTGCGCATCAGCCGGTGCCCGTCGGTTGCGACAGCAACCAAGCGGCCGTCAACGGCATGCAGATAAACGCCAGCCAGATAATAACGTGTCTCGTCCGTCGAAATGCAGTGCACACACGGCGCGACAAGCGTAGCCAGATCAAGCTCAAGCGTCGTGTCAAACTTACCGGCGCTGAAGGACGGAAAGTCTTCAGCGGGCAAAACGTCGAGTTTATACCGGCTGCGACCCGACGCGACGGTAAGGCGGCCTCCACCGCTAGCTGCATCCAGTTCAAGGGTGATGTCTCCCGTCGCGCGCTTTGCAATGTCCGCAAGCATCTTACCGGGAACTGTCACGCTACCGGGCTGGCAGTCGAGCACCGGCAGGCTGGTCGTTATCTCGACGTCCAGATCGGTGCCTGTCAGGCGCAGCTTGCCGTCCTCGACTGCCAAGAGCACGTTGGCAAGAATAGGAATCGTGTTGCGGCTTTCGATGGCACGGTTGACAGTTGCCAAGGCGTGCGCGAGCTCTGAGCGGTCAATGCTGACTCTCATCAAAATCTCCTCGTGTTCGGTGGTAGAAGGCGCGGCTGGCAACCGCGCCTGTTGTTTAGCTTAACCCCAAGGGCGTTTCTTGCCTGCCGCAGCAGCCGTTGGCGCCGGTTTGTTACTGTTAGCCGCAGCCGGTCGGTTGTCATTGGCCGGGCGGGCCTGCGCTACAGGCTGGTTGGCATCGATCGAAGGCTGGGGGACGTTACCTTCGTCAGGAAAGTAGTATTTTTTTATTTCCGCGCGAGCCGGGTACTGGCCGTCTTTTGAGGGCTTGCCGAGGCCAATCTTTGCCGTGAACGCTTTGAAGTGCAGTTCTTCGGAATCCTCGACTTCCGAAACACCAATTGCGCGGCAAAGGCTCGCGAACTGGCGCTGGCCGATCTCTTGCGCCTGAGTGCTTTTGTTTTCGAGGTTGTAATTGTTGAAGAGCTTGCGCTTCGCGTACTCTTCCGGGCGAATAACGACCATCGTCGTCTTCAGGATGGTGCCCGTGCCGTCCTTCGTGGCGGCCACTTCACTGGCCTCGATTTCAAGCTCATAGTCGCCGTTCGGCAGTTCCGAGTAATCGGACTGCGTCGTGTCGTGTTTGGTTGCGTCAAATGTTGAGCCAAGTCTGGCCATCTATAAAATCCTCGTGTTGTTGGTGGTGTGGTTCAGTGAGCCGACTGTGGCGGCTCATGTTCGACGATCCAGTCAAGGTCGGCTGGATATCGCCAGTCCTGCATATTTTCGGCGTCGGACAGCCATAGTGATGGCATACCGTCAATCATCTCAACCCGGCAGACCATATAGGCCACATCCCATGACTTGAGCCTTACATGGCTGAAGCGCTTCGGAATGTTCGCAGCGCGGTCCTTTGGCGATAGCCAGGTCATGCCTTCGCCCGATGAATAGCTGGGCGGAAGAACCCGCCGATAAAGCCAAGCGAAGCGCCGATCTGCCACATCGCAAGGCCTGCCGCGTTGATGCCAACGGCGGCAAGGAAGGCGTGGATTGTTTCTGCGAAGAGCAGACCAACGACCCAGCCGACGAACGCGCCGCCGAGAACGCCGATCAGCGGAGCGAAGAAAAGAATGGCTGCGATTGCTACAAGGCCAGCTAGATCTTTTTCCATTAGGCGACGTCCCTCTGGTCGTTGTCGTTCGAAACCGGCCAGTACTTGGCAATGTCGGCAAAGCCCTGCCCTTTGCGGTAAACGACGCTGTCCGGCATCGAATAACGGTTCTTGGCGTTGAAACCCGCCGCCTCGTTGAAGTGCACCTGGCGCTCTTTGCCGCCTTCCGCGTGGCTAACCTTCGTCTGGCGCGCCACTTCTTTTTCCTTGATGGAGATGCGGTAGTTCATGAACGCGACAATGTCGGACTTCTCACGAACCAGTGCATTCGACCTTTTATGCAACTTAGGCTGGTATCGACTATATGGATCGGTAGTCGGGCTGTCGAAGCGAACGATTTCAGGGTGCGCCAGCATGACGACATACATGCCAGCACGGGATAGCGCCGACACCGCCGCCATGAGCTCGTTCCATTCGGTGTCGGCTTCCACGTAGCCTTTCCCGAACCCGGCCTCCTCGATGCTGTTGATACCGAGGCGGGCCGAGGTCGCACGCCAGACAAGAGGTTCCAGCCCGTCGAGGCTGTCTATAATAACGGTGCGCCGGTCGTGTTCTTCAGTCAGCAATTCGCCGATGACGTTCAGGAGGTCGTCGAAGGATTCAATCGTGCCGGGCGTTGCCATTTCGATGTCAGACGGCGGGCGCTCGCCTTCGGTTGCCAGATAGATCGGGTCAGGGAATTCTGCCGCGAGCGACGTTTTGCCGATGCCGTCAACGCCGTAGAGAAGGATCACAGGCGGATCGTTTCTCTTGGTCGACTTCAGGCTTGAAAGAGATAGAGCCATAGGTCTCCTCGTGTTCAGTAGGTGTGGTGGGTAACGGTGATTGCGGCGATGACGGCCGCAAGTATGAGCCAGCCTACGAGCCATGCCGGCGGGCTTGTAAGCAGCCATGTGCTTGGTGGTCTGAGGGGCATCATTCAGAAACCTGACGCACCATCATGGGCTCCTGATTCAGCGCGAGCGGCTGATCGGAGAACAGATAGTCGCCAGCCCATTCGACATACGCGTTCGTGTCTGCTGTGAAAAAGAATACGCCATCGGCGTTCTTCCCATATGCCCCGTCGAAGTCAGGCTGTTCCATAAGTAAGGATTGCCGACCGTCCATCGTTCCATTCGGATCACGAACAGCTTGTTCACTGCCCATGAGGTAGGCATTGAGCGAGGTAACCTTCCCCCGGATTGGATACGAAGCGACGACACGCCCGTATGACAGCAGGTAAACGAACCCGCTCATATTTTGCTGGTTGATGCGCTCCAAGCGCTCAGCCAAATTCTTTCGTTCCAGAGAAGTCTGCAGCGTTGGTGCCGGGATGTCTTGGATAAGACGGGCTTGGTTGACCTCTACGGCCCGGTTTTCGATTTGCTTGCTCGTTGGCGCTGCTGGCTCGCAGCCAGCAAGCATCACCGCGGCTGCTGCCACGATCATGATGTGCGTCTTCATGATTTCTCCTCAATGAATAGATGGAGGTAGGTCTGATGTGCGGAATAGGTCGCGGTTCGCCATCTGCGTGCGCGCATTATATTCAGCGACCATGCTTGCTCGTTGACTACGTAAACCAATCGCTATTGCGTTGAGCCTGTTCCACTCTTGGCGATCTTCGAAACGCCAAGATGCACGATCGCCGGCCGATTTTTCGAAGCCGACCCGGCCGCTTTCTGCAGCGATAAGTTTTTGATCGATGGCAAGGACGTCATGATACTGACGTTTAAACCACTCGTAGTTGGCGATAACATTGTCAGCATCGATCGTTTTCTCAACAATCCGCCCTGCTTGATGAATGGGGTTGAGGACGAAACTAACCGCCCATCCCGCTACGCTTAGTCCAGCGACAATGACGATTGCCGACAGGCCAATTCCGAACAGTGTGCGCCGAGGCCGCTCTTGCAGTCGTTGCTCCAAGTTCACGCCGCACCCCACAGATAAAGCAGCCCGTAGAACGGCAACAGCAGGTTCCAGAACAGGAAGGCTGCAATTATCGTGGCGATTGCCAGCGCGAACGCTGCAAGCGCCAAGGACTGTCCGATGCGTCCGACACCTGGCTTTCGCCCGGGATCAATGTGCGGCATGTCAGCCGTGGCTTTTGTGGCAAACGAGATCATGCCATCACCCATGTATAGAAGCCGACTGCCAGTGCGACGGCCACTACAACGAGCAGGCCGTGAACGAACTTGTCACCAAAGCCGAGCGTGGTTTCCGGCTCATACAACGTGTCGCCGTCCGCGTAGTCTTTGGGCGCATAGTTGCGCGTGTGGCTGTACGTGGTGGAGGTCATGCGGCCTCCTTAATTTCGTTGACATGCGCAACGACGGGTTGCTTCTTGCCGGTATCAACCCAGACGTAATCGCCATATCGGGCCAACTCGAAACCATAGCCTTGGTTGATTTTAACAAGCCGTCCTTTTGCCAAGTGCAGCTGTGAAGGGTCGGCCTTGGACACGTCGATAAAAACGGTTCCCGCCTGTTGCTCCGCAACCGGTTGGTTGTCATTGCTGGCTGGCTCGTCGACCCATTCGGCGATGAGGTCGCCATCTAAGGATTCGCTACTGTTGAACATGTACTTGCCATCGGTGCGGTAAAGGAACTTCTCGCCAAGAGAAAACCGTTCAGCACACCCATTTCCCACTGCCGGCCCAACTTTGCGTCCATCGCGGGTACGATAGAATTTGCCGGTCTCGATGGTGAGGGGTGCTAGAGCGAAATACTCGGCAAGCCAGCCATCAGCCTTGCCGTTCTCTTTACGGATTCTAATATGATCCCCATCCACCCGGATCACGGTGGAAATGCTTCCCTTCTTGATACTGTAGGCGCTGTCTTTCAGTGCAACAACCCGATCACCGACCTTGAAAGCAGGCTTGCCGGTTGCGTCAGCAACTGGCAGGAGTTCGAATTCATCATCAGGACGTAGGCGACTATTGCCGTCGTTATCGACGAACATAATCAAATCGCCGTCTACTGCGGTGATCGTAAAGATATCACCAGTCTTAAACCCACCAAATGGACAGTCTCGATGCGATCGTACCTCGTCGCCTTTTTTCAATCTCATATTTTCTCTCCTTTTTGCTGTATGCAGGCAGCGAATCCCCTCTGGGCTTCGTAGCGTGATCGGCCGCCCGGGTTTCCGTGGGCTGCTTAAGCAGTTCCCCTCGTCTTGGTGTTTTTCGTAAGCTTCACCTTCTTGGTGAAATCGACCGGGATGACGTTGTCCTCTTCAGGCTTGTCAGCCTCGACGCCGCCGCCATCCTCTTCAAAATCTGGCTCGACTTCGAAGCGCGAGACCTCAAGTTGCACAAGGCCCGTGCCGGGAATCATGAAACGCACAGTCAGCCAGCGGAAGCTGTCGCGCTCCTCGATGATGATGCCCTTCCACTTCCAAAGCCGATGGACGACGATTTCGCCGGGTAAGTCCCAGCATTCACCGCAATCGCAGGTCATGCGGCACCTCTTTTCGGTGCGCGGTGGTAAGTGACCGGCGCGCTGGAAACGTAGCGGCCGTCCTTCAATAATGCGTACTGCCGCGCCTCAGCTTTTTGCGCAGCCGTCCGGTAAGGCTTGCGGTTTGTCATGTCCCGCTCGCCAGTTCGTGTGTATTTCGTTTTCAAGATGGCCTCCTCGTCGGGAGGTTGGTCGTCGGCCCCGTCATCCTCGCGGTCGGCCTGCCTCAAAAAGGCTAGTGGACCGTGCCCGTAAATGGCCCGTCCAGAATGGTTATGCGGGGCAGCGAGACATAAATGTCCATGCATCCTCCCGAATAACCGCCGTTAAAAGTTGTGCGCCGCACAACGGTCTTCTCTGTTGGCTCTGGCGCCGGTAGCGTGGGCGTTCTTTCCGAAAGTAACGACCAGGCGTGGCCTCTTGTGATCCCCATCAATTCCGCAATCTGCCCAAATGACGCGCCCCTCTTACGGTGCGCGGCGGCAGTTGCCTGCAGTTCGTGCCTTGATGATTGCTGCATGTCTCCTCGTGTGGTTGGTAGGTGGTTGACAAGCGCCGCTGGCAACGGCATCTGTCTGGTTGCGTGGGGTGGTACTGGGCAAGGAAAGCTGGACTTTGGAAGCGGGCTTTAGCCCCTCCTCGTGTGGTTTGGTTAGTACGGGCGGGACGTGGTAACAGGTGGTGCTGACCGTAAAGCGTCCCGCATATATTACCCTGCCATCTGGCGCAGGGCGTTTCCCTCGTGTTTGGTCACATGCCAGATCATGCGTTCTGCTGGTGAGGCAGAATGGACTAGTTCGTCCAAATCTTGCCTATGCTAGAGAATGCATCCTTGAAGCGTTCGCCATTGGGGCCGAAATAAAAGAATGATTGTCCCATCGCTGGCGAGTTACCGTTTCTGGTTCTACTTTCAAACCGGATACGCCCGCGAGTAATGCACATAGCTTGGCATGCAACTTGAAGATCTTGGTGCCATCCAGTGTCACCGCTATTATTGGTGAGAATGATAGCTTCGGTCACACGACCAGAAAACACTTCACCAATAGCCTTGGCAACGAAGTTTTGAATTTCGGGATTAGAGTACGGAGGGTTCATCCATACAGTACCAATCCAGTCTTTATCCAAGCCGCTGTTGTCTTCCGTATAATAAACTCCGGCCTTTACGGTTTTCTGTGCAAATTCATTGCTGGCGGGATCTATATCAATCTGACCCATAACTTCGCGCGCCATTTCAATGTATTTGGCGGGCGTGTACCATTCGTTGTCGCCGGAGAATGAATTAAGGCGGGTGTTTATTTCGCGGCCGAGCGCGGCTTTCGTTGGTTCGTTTCCGTCCGATAGTATTTTCTCGATTGATTTCTTTACGATGCCTGGGTCCCGCGATTCAGCATCGCGAACGGAACGAGCAGAGTGGATCTCGTCTTTGCGTATCCCCAAATCAGATAAAGTCGCTTGGTGGTTGGCGTCTGCAACCACCTTTCCCATCCACCTGACAGATTGCTCCCCTACTTTCGCGACTTCACCTCGTTCCTGCGCTGCATCATATTCATCAGCCAATCGCCGCTTCGCCATGGCCTCGATTTCTAGTGCGTCAGCTTGAGCGCGGTATACAGCGCCTATCACGTCCTCATATGCGCCCTTCGCCTTGGCGAATCGTGCGGTTGCCTTCGCAGCATCGTATGCAAGGCCGGCAGACGCTTTCGCCTCCAGCACCTCCGCTGCTGTGGTTGCGGCGGCAAGCTGGTTTGCTGCCTTGAGTACCAAGGCCGGGAGGCTACCAGCAATAACTTCGTTGCTGGCGATATCGTTTTCGCTGCGAAGTGCAAGCATGTTCATGCCGCAAGCCTTTCTGCCGCAACGTTGTCGTTGGAAACTTCAAAGAATACGGGAGCCGGAACTTCTCGGCGCGTCTTCAAGTCGCGCACACCAAGATGGCGCGGGTTGATATCGAGATAGTCTCCGAAAAGCGGAAAAACTTCGAATTGTCGCGACAGTTCTCGACCGTAGGTCAGGAACAAAATGATGCGGTGCGCAAATTCTGAATTGTGAATTTTTGTCTGCGGATATTCATACCGGTCTTCTAATTTAAAGACGCCATAATCGTATGATGCGCAGTCAACCGTATTGTGATTGTTATTTGTAGCGCCGAGCCATTTCCACGGAGAGTTGTCGCCGCCGGAACGGTCTACAAGGCGCCAAAAATCTCTTTCAATCCCCGCCTTTGCTACGGTTCTCTTTTTCAAAAGTGTCATGGAAATCTCCTCGTGGTGTGGTTGGTGGTATTCTCAATTTATCCTAGTGCCCGCTTTTCGACCAATCAGCGCGGCCACACGCAAAACCGCCAACCGCATTTCAGCGGTCAGCGCTCCTCGTTGACTATGGCGGGTATTTTTCGTTGACGGCGAAAAGCGTTCTGGTCGAATTGGTCATGGGGTCTCCTCGTGTTTTCTGGTCAGTCAGTCTTGGGTTGGTACTATCTGTCCGGTCGCGGAAGCTCCGGCTTCTCTTTGTGCAACTCATTCTCCTTTTCTGGGTCCGCTCTTCTTTGGGGCGGTTGATGATTTCAATATGCGATAAACACATAAATAAGTCAACAAAAATTATTTGATAATCGCAAATGATTTTCTGTGCGGATTATGCGAAAAGGCCATATGAAGAAAATTGACTGGTCAGACTGGATGGAAAAGGCGCGCAAGTTCGCGCACATGACGCAGGTCGAATTGGCTGACAAAATCGGGCTTAGCCAAGACAAGATCAGCAATGTTAAGCGTGGAACTCGCAAACTATCCAGCGATGAATCGACACTTATATCTCAGGTGACAGGATATCCCCTGCCCGGAGAAAACGCGTCATTGAACGTATTGGGGTATGTAGGCGCTGGCGCTGCAGTCCACCCGATCGACGATGGCGACCCTTTATATTCATTGAATATCGAATACCCACTACCACCAGGTACCGTAGGGGCCATTGTCCGCGGCGACAGTATGTTCCCCATATTCGAGGACGGGGATCTGGTCGCCTACTCTGGCGAAACTGTATTACCAGAAGACGCGCTTGGGGAGACTTGCATCGTACAGGTTTCCGACGGCCGGCTATTAATCAAAACAATCCGCCGAGGATCTGAAGATGGCCTCTATACCCTTACCAGCTACAATGCTCCGGATATCATTGATGTGCCAGTAGATTGGGCGCGGATGTTCTACAGCCGTATTTCTCGAAGGGTTTGGCGCAAGTTTGTGCGTTAATTCTTGCCCTTATGGACGCAACTTGCCAATCTGGCGCCGTTACAACCATAAGGGGTTATAGGAATGGGGAATTTTCCTGATCTGCCGCCACTGGATAGAATACCGGCAATTATCGGTGTGCATCGGCTGTTATTGCAACACCTTTACGCTAATGCGATCCATCGCGGACTACTGAATCAATCAGACATTGATAAAATAATTGGGTCCATTAAAGACGACGCGATTCGGCAGCTTGCCGAGGGGTTCTTTGATCCATTTAAAAAAGTCGACAAGTGACTCATTCATCTCGTCGATATTGAGAGGATCAGCATCCGGCCCGCGAAAGTGGGCCGTTTTTTTATTGTCAATTCTCTGCATGTCATTTCTCTTTCTATAGCGCCCGCACCATTGCGTGGCATGATGCTATTATGCGGTATTCAAAACTGGCCGCAACAATTTTTATTTGATTTTCGCATTTTTAACGCTTGACGCCTTTATTCGATTATCGCATATTCTTCCTCACAAGCAGCACGAAGAAGCGACCGACGCCGATCTGCTGACCATCCAAATACGAGGAGAAACCCATTATGAGCCCCAGAAGATCAGCAAAACCGAGACGGAATGAAATCATCGGCGGCGGATTCTTTGTATTCCGCCGCGGCAAGAAGACTGGCCGCGTTGGCGTCTTCACCACCATGCCATACGAACACGGCTCGTTTGAGCAGGCCTTGGCCGAGGCGACGCGCCTCGCTGCCCTGTGCCCCGGCGAGACGTTCGAAGTTTTCCAGACGAGCGGCGCCGTAGCCTGTTGCTCGCCGGTTGAGCTAGCGGAGGCTGCGTAAAATGGAGCGCAACCCAGCCACGGAACTCGAAGCCGCGCCCCTCCCGCGCGGACAGAAGAATATCGTCGATGCGCTGACAGCTATTTATCCGCGTCGCATCTACATCGACGATCTCGTTGACCACGTTTACGCTTTCGACCCGAACGGCGGCCCAGATGGCGCCCAAAACGTTGTGCGAGTGCAAATCAGTCGCCTCCGCAAGCGCCTGCCTTCCTATGGCTGGACGATCCCGATGAACCATCGGGGCGCCGGAAACCACGGGTATTACCGCCTTGAGCCCATCGCAAACGACAACGTACTGGCGGCGGAGCGGGCCGCAACAAACCGGAGGGCTGCAGCATGAACCGCGCACTCCTGGAAATGCTCGCCGATGATGAGTTCGAAACGGAAACCGACGCACCCAAGGCCGGCAATGTCGAGCCTATGCGCCGCCCTGACTACAAGGCTAGGAAACATGGTCGCCCGCAGCCGTGGCTGCGCTATGCGGCACGAGAAGCGGTCGAAATGACCGTTGTTATAGCCTTTTGCGTTGCCGCGTGCGGCGTAGGATTGGGGATGGCGTGATGGAAGATGAGCGCAAGCCTAACGCCATGTGGGCCGACGAGTTCGGCATCGTAACCGGCTACATGTGCCTGACGGACTTTGAATGCGAGCTTGGCGGCGCAAGCGGTGGGAACTGTATTCTCCCATCCTTGGAGGACTTCAAGAAGGCACGGCCATCCTGCGCCAGGGAATGTGGGATCGTTGAAGTAAAAGTCTATGGCGTTCGAGTTGTGCAGGAACCGGCAGAGATAGAAAGATAGCGCCGCAAGGCGCGGGGTGGGCCACAGATGTAGCGAAAACCAGACGGTCGTCGCCACACCCCAAACTTTAGCAGGAAGGCCAGGACTACACTGCAACCCACGAGCTGGGCGCCTTCCTGCACACCAACGAATTCGGCGAGAGCCGAGGACGGGCCAGGTGAAAGCCGAAAACCAGTCATAATTCGCCCGTCCAATAATCACAGCGGCGCTGAATAGCGACGCAAGACGAAATGCAGGGAGGCCATCGGGAAGACATAAACCATATGAGTCCCGTCCTGCCCTGCATAACAATTCTGCGAAGCGTGGCCAGTTGGAGATCGCAAACCAACGCCACCGCGCCGCGCTTCGCAGAAAACAATTCCCCGAAAGGGGCGGCTGACCGGCCTGCTTCTTGTCGAAACCCAGTGGTGGGACGCCGGTCAGCCAAACACGTTTAGCCGCTTCGGCGGCATGAGGACGGGCCAGAGGGGATACGGAATCCAGACCTAGAAAGCCCGCCCTCAATGAATAGGCAAGTGCGGCCATGCGCTCGGCGTATCCCATTGGATTTACGCCGCACTTGCCAACCCAATACCGAGCGCGGGCCAGAAATGCATTGCAACCCAAGGCCGCCACGCCCACGTTCGGCCCTTTACCAACCGCAACCCACGAGGAGAATAACGATGAACGTAGCAGCAAGAAGAATTACCGGCGCTAAGGCGGTCAGCCTGCAGCAGACCGCTCAGGACATGCTTGCTAAGGCCGACGGCGACATGAGCCGCGCCGCTGAAATGCTGGCGAACTATGCCGACAACATCGCCAGCTACCGCGCCGAGCTTCTCCGCATTGGAGCCCGCAAGCTTCTGAATGAAGTGCCCCAGGTACAGCGCGCGGCGATATTCCGCGAGCGAGCTGCCAGCTCATCCGCGCCATTCATCAAAGCTCCCCACCGCATGTCGGCTGGCGCAAAGGCTGCGCAGGCCCGTTTCAAAGCTGCTGGTAGTGCGATCAAGTCAGCTCTGATGGAACTGCCATACACGATCGGCGGGCTGACCAAGCCGTTGCGCGAATGGACCGGCACTGAAATTCACGGCCACGCTGAAATCGAACTCGCTAAGGGCGCGACTGCCGTTCGCAATGCTCGCTTCTTGCTCGCAGTCGGTACTGCTGCTGGCGGCAAGAAGATCGGAGAGGCTGTTTCTCCGGGTGATCTTGAGCGGATGAAGGCCGACGCGGAATCTAGCGAAGTTTAATAGTTTCGGGGTGGCCATGAAAGGCTCGTAACCCATACGTCAAACGCCGCCCCACTCAAACAGGAGAGAGTTATGATTGAAGCTATGATTGCAGATTTTGCCAAGTTGTACGTCAAAACATCCATCGCCACCGAATTCAACCACGATGGGTCAATCCAATATACCATTCGCATCAACAATGATGATGGCCGATACAACCGTCCATCTGTCCGGCTTGCGATGCAGGGTTCTGATCTGGCTAAACTTATTGCATCCATCCGCGAGCACTTCGAAGATCTGCGCCCATCGCTAGTTGCTGGCCTAGAGCGCGCAGATCGCCGTAGTCGAGAAGAACGATATCTCCGCGAGCAAGCAGGCAAGCCAAAGGCAGCGTAACTAATTCGGGGCGGCCACTGGCCGCGTGTAACCCATTTCCCCTCCGCCGCCCCACCCTTTCCTACCGCAGATGGGCCTCTCACCAATCGAAACCCATTCACCTCGCGCCCATCTGCACCCCTTTCACCCACGGGCCATACCAACCTTGTAACCCACAGCCGCAACGCCCGTAACACGAGGAGAATTACCATGAACGTATCGCTCAATCCCGCCAGCATCGCAGCAGCAGTCGCCATCGGCCACAACTCGCAGGCCGTATGGTCTTCTGGCCATGTGCCGCTTGCGCCTTACGAGCCAACCGACGAGATCGCCGCCACAGTCGCGGAAATCGTCACACTGCACCGTTTGCGCCAAGACATGATCCGCGCGCAGACGAAGCTTTCCTTGCAAGGACAGGCAGCGATCCGCTTTATGTTCCAGTCGGACGACGACTTCGCAAATGACGAGGCGAAGGAAAAGGCACGCAAGCGCACGGAGTCGCTTTACAAAACGATTGCCGCCGATCCATCCCACGAACTGCATAGTTATGTCGCCCCGTACCTATTGGCAGGAAAGCCACTCGACGAACAGCGCGCAGCATATGAAAAGCGTCTCGTGAAAGCCGCCAAACTACTCCCTGTCTATGACTGGGTGAAAGGCGTTAAAGGGTTCGGTGACATTTCATTCGCCACCATCGTCGGCGAATGCGGCGATATCGGTACTTATAAATCAGTGTCCGCTGTGTGGAAGCGCCTTGGTCTCGCTGTGATCGACGGCAACCGTCAGGGTAATCCCGGCAAAAGCGCATCCGCTGACGACTGGATCGCACACGGCTACAATCGCCAGCGCCGTTCGGTTAGCTGGAATGCTCGCCAGCATGTAATCGGAGGCATGGGAAAGTGGCGCCCAGCATACGGCGCAGACGTTCGGGCCGATCTGGACCTTACCTATTATCAGCAAGTTTACGCCGAGCGCGCCCGCTACGAATCCGAAAAACTCGGCCTGCCTATAGCCGAAAGTGCGACCGGCAAGGAGAGCTACAAGATGCACGCCGCGAACCGCGCGCATCGCTACGTCGAAAAGCGTCTTGTGAAGCACCTCTATCTCGAATGGCGCAGGGCTGCCGCGTAAGCACAGCCGGCGCACACCTATCACCACCCACCAAAACACGAGGAGACCCTATGTCCAGATCCATCACGCACGCCGCTATGGCGCCTACCCTGACCGCCACTGAATTTCAGCAACAAGGCACAACCGCCGCGCAGGTCTTGTCGATTTCAAAGGCCGTGCGCGCTCTTGGCTACCACACTGAAGCCGAGACGCTACGCGACACCGCTTTCGAACTGGCGCGCATTACCGGCGTTCGGTTCCGCTATGGCGATCCACGCCAGCGTCGCAATCCAGCCAATGACAACCGCCGCCGGCAGCGGAGGGCGGTGTGATGGTGGTGGGTGACAAAGCCGTAAGGGCAGCACAGAAAGCGTATAGAGAATGCGAAGGTGATAGCACGGAAAGCCACCGCGCCGCCCTCACCGCCGCTCTCCCCTTCCTCCCCGTGCAAGGGGCTGTGAATGCTGACGCCATCAAGCGGATCGAGCGGATGGCGTTTGGTTATGAAGTCATGTTCGAGAATCTCTGCCATATTTCAGGAACATCAGGGGTGGATCAGTCTTGGTATCGTGCGAAGGCTCGTGAAGCTACGGAACGTCTTTCTCCGCTGCATTCCATCACCACAGAAAGCAACAAGTCTGTCCCAGGTGATTGTAAGCGGCAGTATCAGGACTTCATGTCTCGCATCCTCTCCGCGCTTGAGCCATCCGCAGCGCGTGAGCTGGCGTTGGAGGAACACCTTCAGGCTATAGAACAGCAGCTTGCCATAAATCTTGGCTATTTCCACGACGAAAATCGCTTCCTGCTTGAAACGCTTCAAGCTCACATCACCACGCGCATCGTAGCCATCCGCTCCCTATCCTCCCCGGACCATGCCGACGCCGTTCACGCGCAGGCGCGGGACGTGCTGGCCCGTTTCCGTGACTATGTGATTGAGGGCATCACTGCCGGTACAATCATGCGCGGCGGCGAACATCACAACCCGATTTGGCAGGAAGTTGCCAGCGTTCTCCATGCCGACTCCGGTAAGGTCGAGGGGGATGGGTGGCTGCCGATTGATCTTTCCACTCCAGACAACACTTGGCTGCTGATTTACGTAACCGGACACGGGATTGTTACGGCTCGCAGAAAGCCGTTTTATGGATGGATCAGCTTAGATGGAAAGCTGATTAAGCGTGCCACCCACTGGCGACCTTTACCCACACCGCCCGTAGCTTCGGAGGGCGCGGAATGAGCAAGCTGCGCGCACTTTCGCTGTTCGCCGGAATAGGCGGGTTTGATCTTGGCCTTGAAAGAACGGGCGGCTTTGAAATCGTTGGCCAGTGCGAGATTGAGCCGTTTCAACGCGCCGTGCTTCGCAAGCATTGGCCCGAAGTACAGCATATCGAAGATATCCACGATATCGAGCGGTTTGACTGTGACGTGATTTGTGGCGGCTTCCCTTGCCAGCCGTTTAGCACCGCTTCACGCGGTCGCCGTGTTGCCGTCGACCTGTGGCCAGAAATGCGCCGGGTGATCGATGGTTCCGATCCGTCCTATGTCATCGCGGAGAATGTCAGTGAATATGCAATCGAAATTGCCGCAGATGACCTGCGGACACTCGGATACAACATCGCAATCAGAAATATATCGGCTCATGATTGCGGGGCACCGCATGGAAGAAGCCGTTGGTGGCTTGTTGCACACCCCCACGAGGAAGGCAAATTTCAACGCGCCCTCGATGCAGAAGTGGCCAAGCTGCCGGAACTATGTGCGGGCCTTTGGAACGCAGAAGCCTACGCCGGAGCAATTCGAGTTTCTGATGGGCTATCCCATCGGGTTCACAGAGTTGAAGCACTCGGAAACGCTGTCCTTCCCCAAATTCCACAAGTAATCGGGCTGGCCATTCTCGCCACCCACCCATCAGGAGGCGACAGTCATGGCGAGTGAATTGGAACTGTTCAGCCTTCTCGTCTTCGGTCACATGCTGGCGGACTATCCTTTGCAGGGTGACTTTCTCTCAAAGGCCAA
>NZ_JACIJG010000001.1 GCF_014199265.1 Brucella daejeonensis | reverse complement strand
TGGCCGGTCTGGTTGCTGTCATCGTCGATCGCCTGCTTGCCGAGGAAGACGAGGCCGGGCTTTTCCGCATCGACCACGCCCTTCAAGACCTTGGCGACGCCGAGCGGTTCCACCGTCTCGTCGCTCTTGACCAGGATGGCGCGGTCCGCACCCATGGCGAGCGCCGTGCGCAGCGTTTCCTGCGCCTGCGCCGGGCCAACGGAAACCGCCACGATCTCCGACACCTTGCCTGCTTCCTTCAAACGGATCGCTTCCTCAACCGCGATCTCGTCAAAAGGGTTCATCGACATCTTCACGTTCGAAAGCTCAACTCCCGAACCGTCCCCCTTAACACGGATCTTGACGTTGTAATCAACAACACGTTTCACTGCGACAAGGACTTTCATCCGCGATTACCTCTTCAATGACTTCTGCAGCACGACTATGCCGCCGTGAACTCCCACCCGCATGTCAAAATCCGACATGAAAGCGGCACCGGCGCAGATTGGGGCGCAGATTGGATCGTGACGCAAATGCGCTGCCTGTCCGCCGGGAACCGGCACGAAACCTAATGACGGTTGACGTGCACGTCAATCATGCACCGGACGCTATATCGATTAAAATCAGTTTATTCTGGCAGGACGTCATTCCAAAGCCGTGTGACCCCGGCCCCCGTTTCGATGCCGTTTACAAGACGGGCGCCTTGGTTTAGGAAACACCTGCATATCCGGTCGCAGCCTACCCGGTCAAAACAAGGACACTGAACATGAAAACGCTTGTCGTCTGCTCCGGCGGACTCGATTCCGTTTCGCTCGCACACAGGATCGCGGCGGAACATGACCTCACCTCTCTTCTCTCCTTCGATTATGGCCAGCGCCACAAGAAGGAACTGGATTCGGCCCGGGCCTGCGCCGAACGGCTGGGCGTTCCGCATCAGGTCATCGATATCGGAAACATCGGCGCCAGCCTGACCGGGTCGGCGCTCACCGACGATCTCGACGTACCCGATGGCCACTATGCCGAAGAAACGATGAAGATCACCGTCGTGCCGAACCGCAACGCCATCATGCTGGCCATTGCCTTCGGCGTGGCCGCCGCACAGAAGGCTGAAGCCGTGGCCCTTGCCGTTCATGGCGGCGATCACTTCATCTATCCCGACTGCCGCCCCGGCTTCATCGACGCTTTCCAGATCATGCAGAACCATGCGCTCGACGGTTATGCGAACATAAAACTGCTTGCACCCTATGTGCACGCGACGAAAGCCGACATTGTCGTTGACGGCGCGAAACACGCCACGCCCTTCGAGGCGACCTGGTCGTGCTACAAGGGCGGAGAGCATCATTGCGGGCGCTGCGGTACCTGCGTGGAACGGCGCGAGGCCTTTCATATTGCGGGGATCGATGACCCGACAGTCTATGAAGATGCCGACTTCTGGCGCACCGCCACGGAAGCGAGGAATGCCTGATGTTTCGCATCACCAAGGAATTTCACTTTTCCGCCTCGCACCAGCTCACAGGTCTGCCCGCCGATCATCAATGCGCGCGTCTGCACGGCCATAACTATATCGTGGAGGTGGAACTCTCCGCGCCCGATCTCAATCGGTATGGCTTTGTGCGCGACTATCACGAATTGGCACCGTTCAAGCGCTATATC
The DNA here is from genome assembly GCF_014199265.1 of Brucella daejeonensis. GTDB lineage: Bacteria > Pseudomonadota > Alphaproteobacteria > Rhizobiales > Rhizobiaceae > Brucella > Brucella daejeonensis. The sequence goes on along the minus strand of NZ_JACIJG010000001.1, from coordinate 467,313 downwards.
GACGACTGTTTTGACCATCGGCACCTCAACGACGTGCTGGGGCATGAGCAAACCACTGCCGAAACACTGGCAAAACATTTCTTTGACTGGTGTCGCGCGCGCTGGCCGGAAATTTCTGCCGTGCGGGTCAGCGAAACGCCAAAAACCTGGGCGGAATACCGGCCATGAGCGGCTCCGAAATCCGTATCAGCGAAATTTTCGGCCCGACCATTCAGGGCGAAGGTGTGCTGATCGGTGAGCCGACCGTCTTTGTGCGCACCGGCGGATGCGATTATCGCTGCGCGTGGTGCGACAGCCTGTACGCGGTGGAAAGCCGTTTTCGGCATGACTGGAAGCCGATGAGCGTCGAGGAAATCTGGCGCGAGGTGACGACACTTTCCGGTCAAAAGCCGATAACAGTGTCACTTTCGGGCGGCAATCCGGCCATTCAGCCATTGGGTCCGCTGATCAAGCGCGGCAAGGCGGAGGGCTACCGTTTCGCGCTCGAAACACAGGGCTCGCTCGCCAGGGACTGGTTTCAGCAACTCGATACGCTCGTGCTCAGCCCCAAGCCGCCATCCAGCGGGATGGAAGCCGTCCCCGACGCATTGGCGGCCTGTATCGAGGCGGCAGGTCAAAACCCGCGCACGGTGCTGAAATTCGTGGTGTTCGACGATGCCGACTATGTTTTTGCCAGAGAGACGGCAGCGCGTCACCCTCATCTGCCGGTCTATCTCCAGCCCGGCAACCATACTCCGCCGCCGCCGGAAGCGGATGATGCCGCAATCGACATCGACGGCATCATGCGGCGCATGGAATGGCTGGTCGAGAAAGTGATCCACGATGGCTGGTTCGCGGCGCATGTACTGCCGCAACTGCATGTGCTAATCTGGGGCAACAAGCGCGGCGTTTAGTGTCTGTTCAAAAGTCGCCATGCCGGTCTGCCGCTTTTGTTCCAGACACTAAAGACTAACGATTAGCCCCCGGCACCCAAAGCACATCTTTCGCGCCATTGTCATTAACGGCGCGTGACGCGACGAACAGGAAATCGGAGAGGCGATTGATATATTGCAGCGCCTCGGCCGAAACGGTTTCCCCTTCGCTCCGGGCAAGCGCAACCATCAGCCGTTCCGCCCGGCGCGATACCGTGCGCGCAAGGTGCAACGCCGCCGAGGCCGCCGAACCGCCCGGCAGGATGAATGAGCGCAAGGGCTGGAGATCGGCATTGAGCCGGTCGATATCCGCTTCGACCCGCGATACCTGAGAAGCGACGATACGCAGGGGCTCGTAGGAAAGCGGTTTGCCGTCGTCCGGCGTGGACAGATCGGCACCAAGATCGAAGAGGTCGTTCTGGATACGCGCCAGCATTGCGTCGATTTCGGCATGGGAATAGTCGGCTCCGCCCGTATGGATGCGCGCCATACCGATACAGGCATTGGTCTCGTCCACCGTGCCATAGGCTTCCACACGCAGGTCGCTTTTGAGCCGACGCGGTCCGCTTGCAAGCCCCGTCGTGCCGTTGTCGCCGGTTTTGGTGTAGATCTTGTTGAGCCTGACCATGCCTTACTGACCGTTTTTCACGCGCGCGTAATAGATCGCCCCGACAATCAGAAGCACGGCGATGAATTGCAGAAAGACGCGCAATTGCATCATCTTGTTGGAAAAATTGCCATCGCCGCCGCGCATCATGTTGCGCAGGCCGATGATCAGCACGACGGCCACGGCAAGCATGGCCACCATTGCCGCGCCCTTGAACAGAACGTCCATCCTATTTCCTTCCAATAGGTGCTGTTTCCTGCCTCACGACTGGTCGGACAGCATCCGGTAGAGCCAGCGCGCAGGCATCAGACGCCGCGCGAGAGACCCAAGTTTCGCCGGCCTCGTTACCACGTAATGCGGACGAGGACGCGGCGCCTCCAATGCATGAAGCAGTACAGCATAGACGGCTTCCGGTCCAAGCTTGTTCTTCGATTTCGTGCCACCGCTTTTCAATTTCGCCATCTGACGCCGATAAAGCTCGCGGTGCACGGAAGCCTCCATGTCGATACTGGCTTCGGCATGGACGGCGGCATTATAGGTAAAGCGCGAAGCGATGGGGCCGGGTTCGATCAGCGAGACCTCGATGCCGGAGCCTTCCAGCTCCATACGCTGGGCGAGCATCAACCCTTCAAGCGCGAATTTCGACGCCACATAGGCTCCGCGCCACTTCATCGGCACAAGACCGAGAATCGAGGAACAATGCACGATGCGCCCATGTCCCTGCCTGCGCATGATCGGAACGATCCGCCGCGTCAGATCGTGCCAGCCGAAGAAATTGGCTTCGAACTGCGCGCGAAGCGCCTCGACCGGCAGGTCCTCTATCGCACCCGGTTGGGCATAAGCGCCATTGTTGAAGAGCGCGTCGAGCCGACCGTCCGTGAGGCACAGGATACTGTCCGCCAATGCGGCAATCGATTCCGGCTCGGTATAGTCGAGATAGAAAGCCTCAAGCCCCTTTGCCCGCAGGGCGGCGATGTCCCCCTCCTTGCGCGCCGTGGCGAAAACCCGCCAGCCCTGGCCGTGCAGCGTCTCCGCGCAATAGGCCCCGATGCCGGACGAACAGCCGGTAATGAGAATGCTCCGCTTTCGATCCGGTAGTACCATTTCCCGTTTTCCTGCCGCCGCGTTTGCACCACAGTGCTTGATTCGCAAAATCTTTAAAACGCCAATGGCCTTGCAATCCCTGCCGCGATGCTAGATTTAAGGCCTTGAAACACTGGCCAACGCTTCGAGGGCAAATCTGCGGATGCGAAAAATCGGACGTTTTTTCCGTCAGGTCGGTTCTGATGCGCTCGGTCATTTCAGCTCGGACGATGGCTGGGCCTTCGCCAGCCATATCGCCCTTTCCGGCCTGATGGCGCTGTTTCCGTTTCTGATCTTTGCGACGACGCTTGCGAGTTTTCTCGGCACCAGGGAATTCGCGGATACGGCAGTGCATGTCATTTTCGACATGTGGCCGTCGAACATTGCCGGCCCCATCGCCAACGAGGTCACGAACGTCTTGACGGTGCAGCGCAGCGGGCTTTTGACCCTCAGCGTGATCGCCGCGGCCTATTTTGCCTCCAACGGCGTGGAAGCGTTGCGCATTGCGCTCAATCGCGCCTACCGCGTGACCGACCAGCGCTCCATCGTCTTTTGCCGCCTGCAAAGCCTCGGCTTCGTTCTGGTGGGAACGCTCAGCCTGATGGCCATCAGCTTCCTGCTGGTTCTGGCGCCGCTTGCCGTGCGTATTGCCGAACAATGGTTCCCCGACATCGCGCCATTCACCGGCACCATTGCCTTCTGGCGATATACGATCGCAGTGGCGGTTCTGGTTCTGGCGCTGTTCACGGTGCATATCTGGCTACCGGCCGGACGGCGCAGCCTCGGCGACATCCTGCCCGGCATTCTGATTACGCTCGCCGCCTGGCTTGCCGCCGCCATGGCCTTCGCCAAATATCTGGAAACCTTCGCCAACTATGTCAGCACCTATGCGGGCCTTGCCTCGATCATGGTGGCAATCGTCTTTCTCTACATGCTGTCGGCAATTTTCATCATCGGCGCGGAGATCAATGCGGCGATCATGAATTTTCGCAAGCGCGAACAGCAGCCGGAGCTTATCGACGCAAGGTAGTCAGCGCGACACCAAGCGTCGTCACGACCATGCCCGCAATCTGGATGGCCGACAGCGTTTCTCCGAAAATCAGATAGGCCATGATAGCCGCCGCTCCGGGGACGAGATAGAAGAGCGACGCCACTTTCGACATCGCGCCTTCGCGGATCATGACCAGAAGCGCCAGGATGGCGCCTATGGAAATCGCAAGCGTCAGCCAGACCAGCGCGACGATCAGCGGTGGCGACCAGACCACCACGCGCGTTTCGAACGCGAAAGCGCAGACCGCCGTCAAGATCGCGGCGGCAATATACTGAACCGCCGTGCCGGTCTTCAAATCGCCAGCCGTGCCGAACCGCTTCTGCCAGACCGTCCCGGTGCTGATCGCCACGACCGCCAGAAACGCCGCTGCCAGACTTTCAGGATCAACACCGCTTCCGGCGGAAAATTTGGGCCATACCACCATGGCGACACCGCAGAAGCCGATCAGAAGCCCCGACCATTGCCGCCCGCTCGCCCTTTCGCCCAGAAGGACGGCGGCGATCAGCGTGGTCAGCATCGGTTGAAGACCGGCCACCAGACCGGACATGCCGGCAGGAAGACCATGATGAACCGCCCAGAACAGCGCGGAAAGATAGACGCCATGGATCAGACATCCGGCAATTGCCGCATGAAGAAGCGCCTTGCCTTTCGGCCAGGCGCCCCTGCTCGCCAGCGCCCAGAGCGTCATGATTGCAGCGGCAACGCAGAAACGGACGGCCATGAAGGTGAAGGGCTCTGCATAGGGCATGGAAAGCCCCGCTCCAATGAAGCCGGTGGCCCAAAGCAGGACGAACATTACGGGGAAAAAGCGGGCAGCCATGGCGGAACTCTCATTTGGTCGGCCCGCCATATACCGGTTCGCAACAAACGCCTATCGCATAAAACTGATCGCAGCGTTGAATTTGCCAAACAGCCGCCCGCATTTTATGAAGCGGCATGAACAGGAAACCAGAAACGATCCGCATTCTTGTCGACGCAGATGCCTGTCCGGTGAAAGCTGAAATTTATCGGGTGGCGGAACGGCATAATCTGCCGGTCATGCTTGTCGCCAACAGCTTCATCGCCATCCCCCGCGATGCGGAGCGGGTAGAGCGTATCGTGGTTTCAGACAGGCTCGATGCGGCCGACGACTGGATCGCCGAAAATTCGCGACCGGGCGCAATCGTGATCACTGCCGATATTCCACTGGCAAGCCGCTCGCTCGAAAAAGGCGCTTCGGTGATCGCTCCGAACGGACGCGTTCACACCCAAAGCACCATCGGGAATACGCTTGCAACACGCAATCTGATGGACAGCTTGCGTTCCGCTGGCGAAATCACCGGCGGCCCCGCCCCCTTTTCGCCGAAGGACCGCTCGGCATTTCTTTCCGCACTCGATCTCGCCATCGTCCGCCTGAAGCGTGCCGGTTTCGTCTCAGGCTGATCGCATCGAAGCGGTGACGACACCAGCACCGACCAGCAATGACCCGCCAGCCCGATTGAAGAGGCGTAGCGCCCGCTCGCTTGAGAAAAAGCGCCGCGCCCGGGTGGCGAGAAGCGCATAGGCAAAGGCATTGAGGAATGCGAACACCAGAAACGTGCTTTCGAAAACGAGCATCTGGGTCGTAAAATCCCTGTGCGGGCTGAGAAACTGAGGCAGGAAAGCCACGAAAAAGGTGATGCTCTTCGGATTGAGCGCTGTCACAAGCCAGGCATGAACCAGCATCCGGGCTGGATGCACACTGTCGTAACGCGCGCTGGCATGAAGCGTTCCGCCCGCGCGGAACAGTTTTATGCCAAGCCAGACGAGATAGGCAGCGCCTGCCCATTTGACGAGCGTGAAAACGGTCGCGGACGCTGCCAGCAGCGCGCCGACGCCAAGCATGGAAAGCGTCATCGCCGTGAAATCGCCCAATGCGACGCCTGCCGCCATCGGCAAAGCCGCTTTCCAGCCCTGCCCCAGCGCATAGGAAACGACGAGCAGAACGGTCGGGCCCGGAATGACCAGGAGCACGATGGACGCGGCGGAAAATGCAAACCAGACTTCAAGGCTCATGGAAAGCTCCCTCCCTTGAAAAGGAAGCAAGCCACTGATTCTCGACTTTGTCGAGTGCTAAAGATTTTCGGCCGCTTCGATCAGCTTTTTGGCATCCGGTCCATCCCATGCCGCCGGACCGTTCATCGAGGCGATCTGGCAGCCATCCTTGTCGACGAGCAGCGTTACCGGAAGGCCGAAGGCGAGATTCTTGCGCTTCAGTTCATTGAAGCTCGACATGGAAGCGTCGCGATGCAGCGTCAAGTTCTTGATGCCGATCTCATTCAGAAATCCCTTGGGCTTGTCGTCCGAGCCGGTATCGATATTGATCGCCACGACTTCGAAATCATTGCCGCCTTTTTCGGCTTCCAGCTTATCAAGGGCAGGCATTTCCTCACGACAGGGCGCGCACCATGTCGCCCAGAGATTGACCAGCAGCGTCTTGCCCTTGTAGTCGCCGAGCGTCATTTGCTTACCGTCCGGGCCTGTAAAGGCGATATGCGCCACCGAGATCGGCTTTTCGGCGGCGCGCATGGCCGCCACCCCCCCGGTCGCGGCAGCATCGAGCGCCTTCAGCGCATCTGCTTTCAGCGCGCACTGGGCCGATGCTTCTTCGCTTTGCGTTGCATTCTGAGAAACATTCTGGCTAACCACATTGCCAGAAGGGCGCTCCATCACGTATACCGCCCCGATACCGGCAAGAACACCGGCAAGGGCGGCAAGAAGGACGATCTTGCGATTTCCTGATTGCTTCTGAGGTTCAGATTTCGCCTTGTCGTTGTCTTCTGTCATTTCGCGTCACTTCTTTCCAATATTCCGCCAAATCGTCATTCGGGGCATATGAGCATGAGCGAACCAAAATCAAGCAACCAGATGTGGGGCGGCCGTTTTGCCTCAGGGCCCGATGCGATCATGGAAGAGATCAATGCATCGATCGGTTTCGACCGCAAGCTCTATGCGCAGGACATTCAGGGTTCGCTCGCCCACGCAGCCATGCTCGCAAAGACAGGCATCATTGCGGCAGACGATCATAAGAAGATTGAGGAAGGCCTCAAGGCCATCCTCAAGGAGATCGAAGACGGCAAGTTCACCTTCTCGCGCAAGCTCGAAGACATTCATATGAACATCGAGGCGCGGCTGGCCGACCTGATCGGCGCTGCCGCCGGACGCCTGCACACGGCGCGCTCGCGCAACGACCAGGTGGCGGTGGATTTCCGTCTCTGGGTCAAGCAGGAACTGCAAAAGACCGCCACGACGCTCAAGAGCCTGATCGAAGCCTTTCTGGAACGCGCTGAAGAACATGCGGCGACCGTCATGCCCGGCTTCACCCATCTCCAGACCGCGCAGCCCGTCACCTTCGGCCATCATTGCATGGCCTATGTGGAAATGTTCGGCCGCGACCTCTCTCGCGTGCGTGACGCCATCGCGCGCATGGACGAATCGCCCTTGGGCGCCGCAGCCCTTGCCGGCACCGGCTTTCCCATCGACCGCCACATGACGGCTGAAGCGCTCGGCTTCCGCGAACCGACCCGCAACTCGCTCGACAGCGTTTCGGATCGCGATTATGCGCTGGAATTCCTGTCGCTGGCCGCAATTTGCGCCGGTCATCTTTCGCGTCTGGCGGAAGAAATCGTCATCTGGTCAACGCCGCAATTCAATTTCGTGCGGCTTTCCGATGCGTTTTCGACCGGCTCCTCGATCATGCCGCAGAAGAAGAACCCGGACGCCGCCGAACTGGTGCGCGCCAAGACAGGCCGCATCAACGGTTCGCTGGTGGCGCTACTGACGATCATGAAGGGCCTGCCACTCGCCTATTCCAAGGACATGCAGGAAGACAAGGAACAGGTTTTCGACGCCGCCGAAAATCTGGAACTGGCTATCGCCGCCATGACCGGCATGGTGCGCGACCTGACCATCAATGTGGCTGCGATGAAGAAAGCCGCAGGTTCGGGCTATTCCACGGCGACCGACCTTGCCGACTGGCTGGTGCGCGAACTGGGTCTGCCTTTCCGCGAGGCGCATCACGCTACGGGACGCGCCGTAGCGCTTGCCGAAAGCCGCAAGATCGATCTGGCCAAGCTGACGCTCGAAGAATTGCAGTCGATCCATTCAGGGATAACCGATGCCATCTTCGGCTATCTGACGGTGGAAAAATCGGTGAAGAGCCGCCAGTCCTTCGGCGGCACCGCCCCGCAGGAAGTGCGCCGCCAGATCCGCTACTGGAAAAAGCGCATTGCCAAAGCATAAGCACTGCCATCCCGTGAAATCGCTCCTGAAGGAGTGATTTCACTTTCGGGCATTTTGGGTTAGACCTACCGCACAGACATATTCCGGGAACCAAAGCTGATGACAGGCCGCTCCGCCATTTCTTCCGTGCTTCTGATCGCCGCTCTGGCAGCAATGCTTTCCGCCTGCGGGCGCAAGGGGCCGCTCGAACCGCCGCCAGCGGCTGTCGTCACCGACGAACAGGGCCACACGCGCGAGAAACCGAAGGAAGACAAGCCTTTCATTCTCGACAAACTGTTGTAAGTATCTGCTACAGGGCCTTCCCGTGAACCATTTTGAGTATCACAACGGCGTTCTTCACGCCGAAAATGTCAGCCTGCCTGAAATCGCTCAGGCGGTCGGCACGCCGTTCTATGTCTATTCCCGCGCGACTATCGAGCGCCATTTCCGCGTATTCAGCGAAGCCTTTGCCGGAATGGACACGCTTGTCACTTATGCGCTGAAGGCCAATTCCAATCTGGCAGTCCTGAAAACGCTGGCGAAGCTCGGCGCCGGAGCCGATACGGTGTCGGAAGGTGAAATCCGCCGCGCTCTGGCTGCGGGCATACCGGCGAACAAGATCGTTTTCTCCGGCGTCGGCAAGACGCCGCGTGAAATGGATTTCGCGCTTTCCGCCGGTATTTACTGCTTCAACGTCGAATCCGAGCCGGAGCTTGAAATCCTTTCCGCCCGAGCCGTCAAGGCAGGCAAGGTCGCGCCCGTATCGCTCCGCATCAACCCTGATGTGGACGCAAAGACGCACGCCAAGATTTCAACCGGCAAATCCGAAAACAAGTTCGGCATTCCGCATATCAAGGCACGTGAAGCCTATGCCCGCGCCGCCAGCCTGCCCGGTATTGATGTGGTCGGCATCGACATGCATATCGGCAGCCAGATCATCGATCTCGAACCGTTCGACAACGCCTTTGCGCTGCTGGCGCAACTGGTGAAGGATTTGCAGGCCGATGGCCACAATATCCGTCACGTCGATTGTGGCGGGGGGCTGGGCATCCCATACCGGACCGACAATACGCCGCCGCCCTTGCCCTTGGCCTATGCCGAAATCGTCGCCAGGCATATCAAGCCGCTTGGCCTCAAGACCGTTTTCGAGCCGGGTCGCCTGATCGTCGGCAATGCCGGTCTGCTCGTGACCGAAGTGATCTTCGTCAAGGAAGGCGATGCGAAGAATTTCGTCATCGTGGACGCGGCGATGAACGATCTCATTCGCCCGACGCTTTATGACGCGTTCCACGACATCAAGCCGGTTGTCCTGCCCAAAGACGATGCCCCGCGCATCCGCGCCGATTTCGTTGGCCCCGTCTGCGAAACCGGCGACTATCTTGGCCTCGACCGCGAAGTGGCGAAACCGGCGCCCGGCGATCTGATCGCCGTCTGCACCACAGGCGCATATGGCGCGGTCCTGTCCAGCACCTATAACAGCCGCCTGCTCATTCCCGAAGTGCTCGTGGACGGGGATCGCTATCATTTGATTCGCCCGCGCCGCACCTACGAGGAATTGCTGGCTCTCGATTCCGTGCCTCACTGGCTATAAAATTCGTGGCGAAGCCTCGCCTTCGCCATGATGCGTGTTATCCTGTTGCGATATGGTAACCGCGAAATACGCCGGAAAGCCCCGATGACGGATCATAGCAGCGACAGGAAAAACATGCCGCGCCATGCGTGGAATGGTTTTCTGCGGCTTTTTTCCGGGGACGGCGCCCCCCTGCGCCGCCTGCATCTGCGTGCCTTTCTCTCCATCGGCTTCGAGCGGCTTTGGCCGCTCGTGCTGCCATTGATTCTGCTGGTTGCGCTTTTTATCAGCCTGAGCTGGTTCGGGCTTTTCGCGCTCATGCCGCGCTGGCTGCATATAGCGGTGTTTGCCGTCTTCGGCCTCGCCGGACTGTTTGCGCTTTATCTGCCCTTCCGCTTTCGCTTGCCCCGTGAAGGGGACCTCGTCGCGCGCATCGAGGCGATCAATGGCCTCATCCATGAGCCGCTCGCCGTCCAGACGGGCGATATCGCCGCTGGCGGGCACGACCCGTTTGCGGTCGCGCTATGGCATGAACACCAGAAGCGCATGGCGAAACGGCTCAGAAACCTGCAATCCGGTCTTCCACGCCCACGTGTGCCGGAACGCGACCCTTTCGGTCTTCGTGCAGCCATTGCACTCTTTTTCGTAACGGCATTCGCCTATAGCTTCAGCCCCAACAGCGGACGCATTGCCGATGCCTTCCATATCCGGCCCGGAAATGCGACTGCCATTGCCCGCGTCGATGCCTGGGTGACGCCGCCCCGTTATACGGATCGCGCGCCGGTTTTTCTCACTCTGGCGAATGATCGCGATCAGACGGCAATCACCGTGCCGCAAGGCAGCATTCTATCGGTCCGCGTCATTGGCGGCGGGTCCGAACGCCTGACCGCCACCGACGCCAGGGGCGAGCGGCGCGATGTCCAGCCTGTCAGCGTATCGAACCCTCAAAAAGACCCGAACGAGCAGGCCGCCGTCGATGGAAGCCGGAACTTCCGCTACGATTTGCAGGAAGATGAAACGCTGGTGCTTTCCGGTACGCAGGCGCATTGGAAATTCGTCGTCACACCGGACAATCCGCCAAAAATCCGTTTCACGAAGGAACCGGCCCATGCGCTGAACGGCACATTGCAATTGTCCTACCAGATCGAAGACGATTACGCGCCGGCAAAGGCCGAAGCCCACATCGTGTCGCTCAATAACGACGAGGACGAGGAGGCCGCACCGCTTTATGACGCGCCGGAACTGCCGCTTGTGTTACCGCGCCGCGGCGTGAAGGAAGCGACCACCTCGAAAGACCTGACCGAGCACCCATGGGCGGGGGAGAAGGTTGCGCTTACCCTGATCGTAACCGACGCCGCCGGGCAGACAGGTCGCAGCGAAACGAAGATCATCACCCTGCCGGAGCGGCCTTTCACCAATCCGCTTGCGCGCGCGGTGGCAGAGCAGCGCCGTATTCTCGCGCTCGACACCACCCAGCGCGGTCACGTCCTCGACATGCTGTCGGCCATCATGCTGCGCCCGGAAGAGACCATCGGGAACGCAGCCCATTACCTTGGCCTGGTGACGATTCGCACGCGCCTTCACGTCGCCAATGGCGACGACGCGCTGCGCGATACGGTCGATTATATGTGGCAGGTCGCGCTCGGCATCGAGAATGGCAATCTTTCAGTTGCTGAAAGGCGCCTGCGCCAGGCTCAGGAAGCCCTCAGGAACGCGTTGCAGAACGGTGCTTCGCAGGAGGAAATCGAGAAACTGACGGCGGAACTGCGCAAGGCCATGCAGGATTTCCTGCGGGAATTCGCACAACGCCAGCAGCAGAATCCGAATGCGCGCCGCACCGCGCCCGATCCCAATGCGCGTATGCTGACCGAAAAGGACCTGCAACGCATGATGGACCAGATCGAGAATCTGGCGCGGCAGGGATCGCGCGATCAGGCCGAGCAGTTGCTGTCGCAATTGCAGAACCTGATGAACAATCTGCAAATGGGTCAGGCCCAGCCCGGCCAGCAGGGTCAGGGGCAAGGCCAGCAGGGGCAGATGCAGCAGCAGATGAACAAGCTTGGCGAACTGATGCGCCGCCAGCAGCAGACCATGAACGAGACTTTCGACCTCGACCAGAAAATGCAGCGCCAGTTCGGCGGCAGCGATGGCGAGGGAGAAACCGGTGATGACCTGTTCCCCGGCGATGACGGTTCCATGGGCGGAAGTCCGCAGCAGGACGGTCAGGGCGATGTGCCGCCGGATATGGCCGAAGCCATGCGCAAGCTGCAGCAGCGACAGAAGGATCTCCAGTCGGACCTGCAGAAGCTGATGGACGACCTGAAGGGCTTGGGCATAGAACCCGGTAAGGATTTTTCGGATGCAGGAAAATCGATGGGCAATGCGACCGACGCGCTGGGCCGCAGCGAAGGTGCGGAAGCGAGCGACCAGCAGGGCAATGCACTCGACGCCCTGCGTCGCGGCGGACGCGACATGCTGCAGAAAATGCAGCAGGCCATGGGCCAGACCGGACAGGGACAAAGCGGAGCCGATGGCAACAAGGGCCGTGACCCGCTTGGCCGCCAGCAGGGTACGGGCGAAAGCGGTCTCAATGACGATGTCGAGATTCCGGGCGAGATCGACATTCAGCGCGCCCGCGAAATCCTCGATGAAATTCGTCGCAAGCTCGGCAATGCGCTGACGCCGCAGATGGAAAAGGAATATCTCCAGCGCCTGCTGAAATTCGATTGAGCCGGGAGGGCCGTCGCAGGGCGGCTTATTCCATCACGCGCCCGACATAGGGCAGTTGCCGGAAAGAGTGCCCGACATCCATGCCATAGCCGACAACGAAGTAATCGGGACATTCGAAGGCCACGAAATCGGCGTCGAGATCGACCTTGCGGCGTACGCTCTTGTCGAGAAGAACGGCGATGGAGACGCTGCGCGCGCCACGTTCCAGCATCAGTTCGCGGACGAACTTCAGCGTTTTCCCGGATTCCAGAATATCGTCGATGAGAAGCACGTCACGGTCGCGGACATCGCTGTCGATATCCCGCAGCAGACGAACCTCCGTGCTGGTCGTGCCCTTGCCATAGCTCGAAACGGTGATGAACTCGACATCGGGCTCCACGCCCGCATCGTGCATCGCGCGAATGAGATCGGCCGCGAAAATAAAGGAGCCCTTGAGGATGGAGATCGTCAGCAGGTTGTGAAATTTGCGTTCGGCAATTGCCTTTGCGAGATCGAGATTACGCTTCGCAATCTCGTCCGGGTTAAAGAGCACTTCTATCGTCTTGCCACCGACTTCGGGCATCTGCCGCTTCTCCTGATCGTTTCAATTCACGCGCCGCTATGGGAAGGCACGCTCTATACCACGCTTTCGCAAAAATGCATCTCGCCCTTTCGGCGCAGCTCCGCTTCTCCATTTCCCGACGCCGTGATTTGATATAGCGTGACTTTCATGCACCCGGACATCATCGAATTACGTTCATTCTACGATACGACACTTGGCCACCTCGCGGAGCGTGCCATCCGCATGGCTCTTTCCGGGCTGTGGGAACGGGTACCGGGAGAACGGCTGGTCGGCATGGGCTACAGCCTGCCCTTTCTCGACCGCTTCAGCGCCGATACGGAGCGCACTTTCGCCTTCATGCCCGCAGGTCAGGGGGCCGTTGCCTGGCCTTCTATGGAAAACCCGTCGACCGCGCTGGTGTTCGACGAAGAATTACCCCTGCCCGACTCGTCCATAGACCGCATCCTGATGGTGCACGCGCTCGAATATGCCGAAAACCCCACCGAAACGCTGAAAGAAATGTGGCGTGTTCTCGCGCCCAATGGCCGTCTCGTCATTGTCGTGCCGAACCGTCGCGGCGTCTGGGCTCGCTTCGAGCATACCCCCTTCGGCAGTGGACGCCCCTATAGCCGGACCCAGCTTGCGACCCTGCTGCGCGAAGCGAACTTTACGGTCAGCACGGTGAGCGACGCCCTGTATTTTCCACCCGCCACGCGCCGCTGGATGATGCGTCCCTGTCTGGCGCTGGAGGGTATGGGGCGGCGGCTCTGGCCCCTCTTCGCTGGCGTTTTGATCGTGGAGGCACAGAAGCGGCTCTATCAGGGGCTGCCTGTCGCCCAGCGTTCGTCCCGCCGCGTATTCGTCCCGGTGCTGGCGCCGCAGGGGACACCTGTCGGCGGATTGCGCAAGACGAACTCCAAGGCCCGCAAAACCTCGTGAGGCTCCGCAGGTTATACCGGGGCACCGAGATGCTAGCGCCATCCAAGCCTTGAAAATGCTCAGTCGCCGCACGGGCTTAACCGCACCCCTGCCCCTGCTGGAGGTACATTTGCGCATCATATCTCGTGAAATCGTGCTGCCTGACTTTCATCCGGCCCTGCCGAACAAGGTTTTTCTCGACTTGCAAGCGTCGGCGGGATATGCCGCCAGCGTAGCTTTAACATCGACCTTTTGGCGGAGCCAAAATCATGACCGATACGCAGAACCTCACCCGTCCCCAGCCCAAGGCAGGACTGCTCGACATTGCAGCCTATCTGCCCGGCAAGGAACATGTGGAAGGCGTCGCCAAGGTTTACAAACTCTCCTCCAATGAAACGCCGCTGGGTCCGAGCCCTCACGCCATCGAAGCCTATCGGCACGCGGGAGAAAAGCTCGAGCTTTATCCCGACGGACAGGCACTGGCGCTGCGGCAGGCCATCGCCGAGACGCAGGGGCTCAACATGGCCAATATTCTCTGCGGTAACGGTTCGGACGAGCTGCTCGGCCTTCTGTGCCAGACCTATCTTGCGCCCGGCGACGAGACCATCATCACCGAACACGGATTTGCGGTCTACAAGATCCAGACGCTGGGTGCCGGCGCCACGCCGGTCACCGTCAGGGAGAAGAACGAGCGGATCGACGTCGATGCCATTCTCGCCGGACTGACCCCGCGCACGAAGATCGTCTTCATCGCCAATCCGGCCAATCCGACAGGAACCTATCTGCCCTTCGAGGAAGTGCGCCGTCTCCATGCCGGTCTGCCGGGGCATGTGCTTCTGGTTCTCGACGCGGCCTATGCCGAATATGTGCGCCGCAACGACTATGAGGCGGGTCTGGAGCTGGTTTCGTCGAACGAAAACGTCGTGATGACGCGCACCTTCTCGAAAATTCATGGGCTTCCGGGACTGCGTATCGGCTGGATGTATGCGCCTCTGCACGTGATCGATGCGGTCAATCGCATTCGCGGGCCGTTCAACATGAACTCGGCCGCCATTGCCGCTGGCGCTGCCGCGATCCGCGACCGCGCGCATGTGGTCAAGTCCGTCGAATATAATGAAAAGTGGCTGTCCTGGCTGAACGATGAATTCACGAAGCTCGGTCTGCGCGTTACGCCGTCGGTGACGAATTTCCTTCTCATCCACTTCCCCGACGGTGCGGCGCATTCCGCCGACAAGGCCGACGAATGGCTTTCCAGCCGCGGTTATATCCTGCGTCGCGTCGGGGGCTACGGCTTCCCCAATGCGCTGCGGATGACGGTCGGTACGGAAGAAGCCAATCGCGGCGTTGTGGCCGCTCTTACGGAGTTTTTGAAGTAAGACGATGTCCACGATCCATTTCGATAAAATCGCACTGGTCGGTATAGGCCTCATTGGCTCGTCTCTGGCGCGTGTCATCCGGCGCGAAAAGCTCGCCGGCCATATCGCCATTGCCACGCGCAGCGCCGACACTCTCAAGCGTGCCGAAGAACTGCATCTCGGCGACAGCTACACAACGGACAGCGCGGAAGCGGTCAAGGATGCCGATCTCGTCATCGTCTCGGTTCCGGTCGGTTCGTCTGGAACCGTTGCACGACAGATTGCGGCAAGCCTCAAGCCCGGCGCCATCGTGACCGATGTCGGATCCACAAAAGCCTCGGTGATCGCGCAGATGCAGCCGGAACTGCCGGAAAACGTGCATTTCATCCCCGGCCATCCGCTGGCGGGTACGGAATATTCCGGTCCCGATGCCGGTTTCGCGGAACTGTTCGCCAATCGCTGGTGCATCCTCACGCCCTTGCCGGACACGGACGAAACGGCACTGGAAAAACTCAGCGCCTTCTGGGCGGCCTGCGGATCGCGGCTTGACCGGATGGACCCGCAGCACCACGATCTGGTGCTCGCCATCGTGTCCCATCTGCCGCACATCATCGCCTATAATATCGTGGGCACGGCAAGCGATCTTGAACAGGTGACGAAGTCGGAAGTCATCAAATATTCCGCTTCCGGTTTCCGCGATTTCACCCGCCTTGCCGCATCCGACCCCACGATGTGGCGCGACGTCTGCCTGCATAACAAGGACGCCATCCTCGAAATGCTCGGGCGTTTTTCGGAGGATCTTGCCTCGCTGCAACGTTCCATTCGCTGGGGAGACGGCGAAGCCCTGTTCGATCTCTTCACGCGGACGCGCGCGGTCCGCCGCGGCATTATCGACGCAGGTCAGGAAGTGGACGCGCCCGACTTCGGACGTCAGGCCGCCTCGCGCGGCGGCGAGCCGGTCAAAGCGCCGGCAGACGACCCAGAGGTATAAAGCCCGCGCTGACTTTTCCCTTGCGAACGGCAATTTCCATCACGGGGTTGCCGTTTTCGTCTTTCGGCATGGCTGAAAGGGCGAAAAGCACGGTCGCTATATTGCCGCCCTGCTCGGGGAATAGCGTCTGCCCCGCCTGCGCCAGCGATTGCGGATTGACCAGCGTCAGCTTCACGTCCGCATCGATCAGTCCGGCCTCATCGACCGAGAACGGGCCTGCGACCGAAATCATGGCTCCGTTGGGCATGGACAGGAAGGCCTGGTTGATGGTGCCGGAATGTCCGCGCAGCCGCTCCCTCAAGGGGGACGGGCTTTTTGCCAGCAGCGTCGCTGCATCGGATACATCTATATCCGCCAGACCGTCGATTTCAGGACTGTTTGCAGTGCCGATTGCCGCCTGGGCCAGTTTCAGCCCGGCAAAACGGCCGTCGATCTTCAAGCTGTCTCCCGCTCCGCTCATACGGAGGTTCATCTGCTCCAGTGTACTGAGAGGCTCGGTTCTGGTGGTTTCGATGCGAAGACCGACCGCTACCTCGCGCGCGACGAGTTCTATATCGGTCGGAAACGGGCGCGCCAGCCGTGTATTGGACGTGAACCTGCTCCAGTTGATTTCCAGAGGCTCCAGTCCGGGAAATTCGATGAAAGCCGGCCCCGTCAGTTCGTTCGTCAGGGAACGCGGCGCGTAAACCGGTGAGCCGGAAGTAAAACGACCGGCGCGGAAGGACATGCCTTCGGACGGGCGCTGCCATGAAATGCTGTCGCAAACAACATTGACCTGCAATGGATAGCCGCCCATGCGAAGGTCCTCGCATTTCACGCCGACGCCCTGTGCGACCAGCCTGGCCATATCCGTCCTGGCTCGCGCTTCGAGCCGGTTGGCAATATAGAACCAGCCCGCCGTGTAGCCCGCGATCAGCACAACGAGGATAACGATGAGCGTTATGGGACGCTTTCTGGATTTCGGTACGTTCATCCCAGTATGCGCCATTTAAAAAGCCTTACATTAATCAAACAGACTCTGAGGGCCGGCAGGGGCCGACAGCAAGTCTCCCGCTCAATATGTTTGCTCCTCCCGACTGTTGGCCATATTATGGCAGGAAAGAGTCCTGTGAAGTGGCGGCACAGAAAAATCGAGGGATATCCGTCGATTGTCGGTGGAAATCAGCATTCACTCAAGCAATATACCCGTTGTATGGCCATACTCCCTGATGAAAAGCGAATGAACGATTTCTGGGTCTTCGGTTACGGCTCGCTGATGTGGCGGCCCGGTTTTGCGCATGTCGAAACCGTACGTGCGCGCCTTTATGGCTACAGGCGCAGTCTGTGCATCTATTCCCATGTCCATCGCGGTACACCGGATCAGCCGGGGCTTGTCCTGGGGCTGGACGCTGGCGGCTCGTGCCTCGGCATCGCGTTTCGCGTGCCCGGCAATATGAGCGGCGAGGTCATGACCTATCTGCGCGAGCGTGAAATGTCGAACAACGTCTATCACGAAAAGCGGCTTCGCCTGCGTCTAGCCGACGGCCGCGACGTCGAAGCGGTCGCCTATGTCGCCGACCGCCATCATATACAATATGCCGGGTCGCTGCAGCCCGAGGATGCGGCGGTCATCGTCGCTTCCGCGCGCGGAGATTCCGGCGCGAATGTCGATTATGTCGCCAATACGCTGGAGCATCTGCGCAATATGCGCGTTCACGACCATGCGCTCGAGCATGTCCACGACCTGATTTTCAGGAGCGCGGGTCGGCAAAGGCATGATGCGGTCTGAGCCTTGCCGCGAGGCGTGGCATTCGTGTGCAATGCCGATCTGACCGGGCGAAACCCCCGGAAGTTCAATTGCCTGCAACACATGCCCTTGTTCTTGCCTCATGCAACCGCTACATCTCGGCTGAAGCACCGATGCCGACCGACTGGTCCGGACAATACGGTGCGCAGATTCAAAGAATTGGGACGTTCCCAGCCGGTCGGGTTCCGGCCTCCGCGTGCCAATCTCCAAGGAGACCTATATGATCGCATTGTTCCGTACCATCGATCTGGCGCTGGATATCTATACCTGGATCATTATCGCTAGCGCCATTTTCTCGTGGCTCTATGCGTTCAACGTCGTCAATTCCGGCAACCGTTTCGTGGCTTCGATAGGCGAGTTTCTCTACAAGGTGACAGAACCCGTCCTGCGTCCGATCCGCAACCTTCTGCCCAATCTCGGCGGCATCGACATTTCGCCGATCATCCTGCTTCTGCTCATCTTCTTCATCCGCCAGTTCATGTGGACGACGTTGCTGCCGCTCATGATGTGATCGTATAATCGGCGCCGCCAAAGCATGAAAAAACGCCCGGACATTGCCGGGCGTTTTTGTTCTAAAGCGGTTCCTGTTTTGACTGAATCGTCGGAACCGCTCTAGCTATTTGTTTTTACGCATTATCCTACGCAAAACCGCTTCGCACTTTTGCTGGAAATGCTCTAGACGGATCGGACGGCTATCGCTTACTTGCCCTTGGCGCGTTCGATAGCTTCGACGATGAACTTGCGGGCGTAGTCTTCATCGCCCCAATCGCCGACCTTGACCCATTTGCCGGGTTCCAGATCCTTGTAGTGTTCGAAGAAATGCGCGATCTGCTTCAGCGTGATCTCCGGCATATCGGTGTAATCGTGGATCTTTTCGTAGCGGCGCGTGAGATGCGGCGACGGAACTGCGATGATCTTCTCGTCCTTGCCGGAATTGTCTTCCATGACCAGAACGCCGATCGGGCGGACATTGATCACGGAACCGGGGACCAGCGGACGGGTGTTGCAGACGAGAACGTCGATTGGGTCGCCGTCTTCCGAAAGCGTATGCGGCACGAAGCCGTAATTGCCCGGATAGGTCATCGGCGTGTAGAGAAAGCGGTCAACGATCAGAGCGCCGGACTTCTTGTCCATCTCGTACTTGATCGGGTGGCCGCCAACCGGCACTTCAATGATGACGTTGACGTCCTCAGGAGGATTGGAGCCGATGGAGATGGCATCAATATTCATGATGTGTCCTTTCGTGTCGGGTTCTGATAACGGGTTTCAGGTTTGCGTGCAAGAAAAACGAAAGTTCAAGAAAACGCGGCGAATTGTCGTTCTCCCAGCCCGGTAAACCGTGATCAGACGATTGGATTTCTGTGAGGATCAGGCGCCGAGTTCGTTCAGTCTCTTAACGGCGGTCGGCGGCATCGGGGGAGGGTTCGGATCGCGGCTGGCGGCGACCAGAAATTCATCGCAGGCCGTCTCGGTCGACTCGATCAGCCGCCGAAGGAATTCGTCCTTCGGCAGACCCGGCGGGATGGGCGGCAGGATGCGGCTGCGAATGGTGCCCGGATAGCGCAGGAACTTACGGCGCGGCCAGTAGAGACCCGCATTGTGAGCAATCGGCACCACAGGCAGGTCAAGCGCCTCATAGAGATGGACGATGCCGTATTTGTACTGCGGCGGAGCGCCCGGCGCCCGTCGTGTCCCTTCGGGATAGATGAGGATCTGGCGCCCCTCGGCTATCGCTTTCTGGGCGCCCTGGGTGATGGAGTGAAGCGCTTTGACGCGTGAGCCGCGGTTCACGGGTATCATCTGCATCTTCGCGATGTACCAGCCGAAAAGAGGGATACGCATCAGTTCCCGCTTCAGGATAAGCACCGGATCGTCAAGATAGGGCAGAAAGGCATAGGTGTCCCACGCGGACTGGTGTTTCGGCGCACAGATATAAGCGCCTTCGGGAATGTTCTCGAGCCCTTCGATCACATAATCGGTGCCCGCAATATACTTGTGAAGCCAGTGATTGACCCGCGCCCAGAGCTTCGGCACGATCCAGGCCTTCTTACGCGGCAACAGGAAATAGAAGGGCGTATAGAGGATCATCTGAGCGAGCGTGCATATGTAAAACGCCGCGTTGAACAAGATTGAGCGCAGATAAAGAAGCATCGTGTCGATGAAGACCCTGGCTAAAGCACGTCCGGCGAGCGTGAAAGAGTTGTGCCGGCAAATGCATATAACAATCGGTATGTGTCTGAATCAATCTTGTCCGGCCTGTCGCGGGTTTTGCTCCCAGCGGGGCAGCAAGGAAACCGACGCGAATTCCAGACTTTCTCCAGAAAGTGACAGCACCGATATATCAGGAAGATCGGTCATTTCCATCAGGAAATCGAAAGCGGGCTGCATGTTTATGTTTGCGGCAAAGTGCTTTCTTCAAGCTGAATTCCAAGCAGTTCCGCAGTTCCCACGCGCACTGCCGCACCCAGATATTTTACATATTCGATGAGGAGCACGCGCAGCGTATCCCCTTCGGCCACCCAGCTACGCCCGTGGCGCTCGCCGTTGACGACGGGAAAGGGAATGAACTCCACATCCTTCATGCGATACGACATTTCAAGCGTGCTGCGCGGGATATGATAGTTGTTGGTGACCAGGATCACGCGACGATAATGGTTGGAGCGTATCCAGCGTTCGCTTTCCGCCGCGTTGCCGACGGTATTGAGCGCGGAACGATCCAGATCGACGCAGCAATCGAACAGGCTCTTGTCCGCATGAGTAGCGCGCTGCAGCGCCTTTTCGTTCGTCGCCGGATGCACGCCGCTGATCAGGAGACGTTTTCCGCGCTTGTCTTTCAGAAGATCGACCGCGGCCTGGATTCTGGATTGCCCTCCGGTCAGAACGATGATCGCATCGGCAGGCTCGCGGATGACCGGAGGCTGCATACCGGTGACCTTTTCGCTGAACGCGACGAAGCCGACGAGAAACGCCAGAAGGATTGCAAACAGAAAGACTGAAACGGGCTGGAAACGTCTGAACATGCGCATCATGACAGACCACAGGAAATCGCGGGATGCAATTGCAAAAACTTGCAGGGAGACGCCGTCCGCGCTGCGGCGCCAGACCACGTCTGCCGCGCGTAAGCTGTCTGCTGTTCGTCTTTGTGCCACTGCATCGTCATCCGACCGGTGCCCGCCCGATAGCGCGCGCGGGATTCGCGACTCGTTTTTTCTTCCATCATAACCGGCAATGCGGCGAGAAGTCGGAGAAAAAGTCGAAAATCGTGTGCGGAGCGCCCCGGTATCGGAGAAGGTCTTCATTCCGCGCGAACTCCCGGACCGTCCATTGTCGCAAGCTGCCGGATGACCGTAAGGCGGCTTGTCAGCATGGTCAGGAAGCTCACCAGAATGATGATGACGGCAGCGCCGATATAGCCCTCTCGCCCGATCGCGAAATTGCCGAACATGGCGGCAGCCTGATCTCCCTCCGGCGTGGCCATACGACTGGATGCCCACCATGAGAAAACCAGGAAGACCAGCATGGCGGCGGCGCCGCCGCACAATGCGCCCTTCAGGGCCGTGCGGAAAAAATGCCATTCGAACTCACGCGCTACGAATTTCGATTCCGCGCCGATGAAATGCAGCACCTCGATGATGTGCCCGTTGCCGGACATCGCTCCACGCGTTGCAAAAATGACGGTCAGTACCGTCGCCGCGATCACGAGCGACAGAACGCCGGTGCCCACGAGAACCGTCGTGCGGGCCATGGAAACGAGCCGGTCGACCCAGGTGCGGTGATCGTCGAACGTAGCGGCTGGAATGGCCCGTGTTATTTCGGTGCGCATGGTTTCGAAATCGGGCGGCGCGTTCTCATCGATGGTGACGATGACAAGTCGCGGGACAGGCAGTTCGTCAATATCGAGGCCGCTGCCAAGCCATGGCTCCAGAAGCCGGGCGGTTGCATCCTTGTCGACGATGCTGGTGCTCCTGACACCGGCAAAACCACGGGCGATCTCGCTCGCCTGCGCCAGCATGGCCTCCATATCCTGACCTTCGACCGGGCGAATCTGAATGGTCGCTTCGCGGGCGATCTGGCTCTGCCAGGCGGCGGCCGAGGCGCGGACCAGCGTCACTCCCCCCATCGTCAGACATGCCAGAAATGTCATGATGGCAATCACGATCACAAGCGCGGTGCCGGTGACGCTACCATCGGGGACGATGGGCGTCGGCCCCTGACGTTTCCTGCGCTTGCCGATGCGGACAAGCAGCATGTCCTTCAGGTCTTCAAAACGGACACGGATATCGTCCAGTGCGCGCTGCCAGGCTCTTCTTGCGTCAATCATAGATATCGAGCCGCCCATGTTCGAGGATCATACGCCGCGCATCGACCTGGTCCATGAGGGAAAGGTCGTGGGTCGCGATGATAACGGCCGTGCCGGAACGGTTTAGTTCGGTGAACAGGCGCAGGAGGCGTTTTGCGAGCGGCGGATCGACATTGCCGGTCGGCTCGTCGGCGAGCAGCAGTTCCGGCTGGTCGATCAGGGCGCGCGCGATTGCGGCGCGCTGCTTCTCACCGCCCGAAAGCACCGGCGGCAGCACATTCATGCGATCGCCGAGGCCCACCCAATGCAGCAGTTCCTCCACTTCGTGGCGGTAGGTCGCTTCCTCCTTGCCGCGCACCCGCAGCGGAAGCGCCACGTTCTCGTAGGTCGTCATATGGTCGAGCAGGCGGAAATCCTGAAACACGATGCCGATCCGGCGACGCAGAAGCGGTATTTCCTTGTGATCGAGCCGCGCAACGTCCTTGCCGAAAATGTTGATAAGGCCGCGTGTCGGCTTCAGCGCCATGAAAAGAAGGCGCATGAGCGAGGTCTTCCCCGCCCCGGAAGGGCCGGTCAGAAACTGGAATGAACGCGGCGGGATATGGAAACTGACATCCCGCAGGATTTCAGGACCCATTCCATATCGCAGGCCGACATTCTCGAAACGTATCACGGGTATGTTTCTCTTGGATTGTCCGCGCGCCGAAAGTCGCGCGGATGACATCGATATCGGATCGACCTTTATCCTCTATGGTTAATGTTGCGTTAAACAAACCCGCGGGAGCTTCAAAAAATCCCGTCATGATGGTCGCCCGAAACATCAGCCGTTGCGGAATTGGTTCGGCCCCGGTCGAAAGGCGCAAGGTGCAAAGGAAGATGACGGCATGATGGCGAGGCGTGAAACGATGCGCGCCCTTGCGGAAGCACGGCGTCGCCCGAAGCAGACACGCCCCGGCGCGCCATGAAAACAGGTCCTGACCGGCAAGCCGCCTTTCGGCGGGCAGACGAGGCTATTCCCAGCAGCCCAGATTGCGGCCCTTGAGATTGTGCGCGTCTATATCGACGACAAGGCGTGGGTCTTCGCGCAGGAGAACCAGCGTCGTGCGCTGTTTCAGATTGATTTTCTGCCAGCCTCCGCATTCGGTCGGCATTGGCGTGGAATCGATACGGACTTTTTCCGTCCATGCCGTTGCCGTACAACCCGATAGCGCAGCCACAAGCGGAACGATTTTGGCCGCTCGCCAGACGAATCCTTCTTCTCTCTCCCAAAGACGCGTTTTCAAGGCTGACGACTCCAATCTGCCCCGCGACAGCGACCGGCCCATCGGCAATTTCCGGCCCGCTTCGCCCATTCAGCACCCATGCTTATAGCGCGCCGGCGGAGGCTTCCGCAATATGGCAACGGGGTCGGAACGGAGCAAAGACAACCCCGAAACCGGCCTCTCCGCGCCAGCCCGCATCCCGATCTGGAAGATGTATAAAAGCAAATACGAATATACAAAGAATAGGCTCTCCGTTTACTGAAACTACAGAAAACATCCACGGTGAAACATCGGTTAATACAAGTTAAACCAGATTGCCGTAAGAAATATCCGATTATATATTTTTCAATGCATGATTCGCATTCGACAGTTGCGCTACACCAACTCAGGGGATTTCCATGTTGAATAAATTGTCGGCAGAGTTCTTCGGAACATTCTGGCTCGTTTTCGGAGGTTGCGGCAGTGCAGTGCTTGCTGCGGCTTTTCCTGATCTTGGCATCGGCTTCCTCGGCGTCGCCTTTGCGTTCGGCCTTACCGTGCTCACCATGGCCTATGCCGTCGGCGGTATTTCCGGCGGGCACTTCAATCCGGCCGTATCGCTCGGCCTCGTCATCGGCGGCAGGCTCCCTGCAAAAGACCTCATCCCTTACTGGGTTGCCCAGGTTCTCGGTGCTATCGCTGCGGCGGCGGTGCTCTATGTGATCGCTTCCGGCAAGGCAGGCTTCACGGCGGGCGGTTTCGCTTCCAACGGTTATGGCGAACTTTCGCCCGGCGGTTACGGCCTGACGGCAGCCCTGCTCATTGAAATCGTTCTGACGGCGTTTTTCATCATCATCATTCTCGGATCGACTTCTTCCATCGCTCCGGCCGGGTTTGCTCCGATTGCCATCGGTCTCGGCCTGACCCTGATCCACCTGATCTCGATCCCGGTAACCAACACCTCCGTCAACCCGGCTCGCTCCACGGGTGTTGCGCTGTTTGCAGAAACGGCAGCCCTGGGCCAGCTCTGGCTGTTCTGGGTCGCCCCGCTGATCGGTGCCGCCATCGGCGCGATCATCTGGAAGGGCCTGCTCGGCAAGGACTGAGCGAAAACATCGACTGCGAAAGGCCGGTTTTGACCGGCCTTTTCATTTTCAGGCCCGCAAACTTGCATATCCGCTCACAAGAAACAGATTCCGATCATGGGAAGGATGGGATAAGTAACGGGCATCTTTCCTCCAGAAGTCCAGAGCAATGTCCTCCTTCACCGATGCATCTACTGCGGATCGCTACGCAGCATTCCGGCATTCTGCCTTCAAGAAATACTGGGGCGCCCGTTTCCTGAGCGCATTCGCGGTGCAGATCGTGAGCGTGTCGGTCGGCTGGCAGATCTATGACCTTACCCGCGACGCCTTCAATCTCGGCATGGTCGGGCTGGTGCAGTTTCTTCCCGCCCTCCTGCTGGTTCTGGTGACGGGAGCCGCCGCCGACCGTTTCGGCAGGCGCTTCATCATGGGCCTGTCGCTCATTCTGGAAAGCATCGTCACGGCCTCGCTGCTGGGCCTCACGCTTGCAGGGCTCTTCGAACCGCTGATCGTCTTCGCCGCACTTGCGGTTTTCGGCGTGGCGCGGGCATTTCTCGGGCCGTCCTCCGCATCGCTGGTCGTCAATCTCGTGCCCGCGGAAGATTTTGCCAACGCGGTCTCCTGGAATTCGTCCGCATGGCAGGTCGCGACGATTGTCGGACCGGTCGCGGGGGGCCTGCTCTACGGCATTTCACCGGAAGCGGCCTATTCGGTCGCCACAGTCTTTCTGCTGCTTGGGTCGTTTTTGATCTTTTCCATTCCCAAACCCAAACAACACACAATTGCCGAACAGCGTTCGCTGTCGAACATGCTGGCGGGCTTCCGCTATATCTGGAAGGAAAAGATCGTCCTCGGCGCCATATCGCTCGACCTCTTCGCCGTTCTCCTCGGCGGAACGGTGGCCCTGCTGCCGATTTACGCGCGCGATATTCTCGATCTCGGCCCATGGGGACTTGGCCTGCTGCGGTCCGCGCCGGGCATCGGCGCAGTACTGACCGCCGTCTGGCTGGCCGGGCATCCGATCCGCGATCATGCGGGACGCGTGATGTTCCTCTTCGTCGGGTTCTTCGGCTTCTTCAATATCGTCTTCGGCGTTTCGACACTCACCTGGCTATCGATCATTGCGCTGGCTCTCGCCGGAGCCGCCGACATGATCAGTGTCTATATCCGCGAAACCCTGATCCAGCTATGGACCCCGGATTACGTCCGTGGCCGTGTGAATGCCGTCAACATGGTCTTTGTCGGCGCATCGAACGAACTGGGTGAATTTCGCGCCGGTCTCATGGCGGCGGCGGTCGGCGCCGTCCCGGCGGTCGTCATCGGCGGATTGGGCTCCATTGCCGTCGCCATCGTCTGGGCGGCGATGTTCCCGCAATTGCGCAAGGCCCGGCATTTGCAGGGGCGAACCTAGAGCATTTCCAGCAAAAGTGCGAAGCGGTTTTGCGTAGGATAATGCGTAAAAATAAATAGTTAGAGCGGTTCCAACGATTCAGTCAAAACAGGAACCGCTCTAAAGTGCGTTGCGTTCAATTATACTGAAGCAACACGCCTTGATTTTTGTTTTCACACATGGGGTTAGTCCCTAAACGATCGGGCCGTGCCGGAACGGTCAGGAAGCGGACGGGCTGCGGCTGGCTGCGCCCATCCGCGTTTCGATGGAGTTCCGGTCTTCTTCGCGAATGCCGACAAGCCCCGCCACACGCCACATGACATCGGCCTCGACTTCGCTCACCCTGCCATCGGCATAGACCATGTCCCACATCAGGGCGACCAGATCGAGACGGGCCTGATAGTCGAGCCGTCTTTTCAGCACCGAGGTGAAATCGGACAGGTCGACGGCTTCCTGATCGGCCTTCTCCGCCGCCCGGATCAACCGCTTCAGACTATCGCCTTTCAGGCCATATTTCTGCGACAGCATTGCGGAAAGCTTCTTGCGCTCGCTTTCCCGCGTTTCGCCATCGGCATCCATGATGTGATAGAGCAATGCCGCAGCGGCCAGTCTCGGATCGTCATTGGAAAATTTTTCGCTCCGGTCGCGAAAACCGTTGGCGGGTAACTCTTTCAGGAAATCCAGAAGACGATCGAACATTCACCCTCGCTGCTGCTCCGCCGGGGCGATACCCGGCACCTGTTTGTTAGCAACGCCGAAGGTAACGGGATGATTGCGTCAGGCAAGGCGACAAACGGTCCGGCAGACCGTTCATCGTTGGAAAGACGCCATGCGTTGTTTTTAGGCAACGATTCATGCCCAGGCGCCAAGATGCTGGCGCGATCCAGGCTGCGAAATGCTCAATCATCGCCGCACGGGAATCGCGGCACGGGCTTAACCAAAGCCAGACGACCGGGATCAGAAGAGCCTCAGGCCGCCCTGGGCATTCTGTGGAGCTTCGCTCTCCTCGACGCCCGGATCGTCCACCACGATATGGGCGCGCCGGGGTTCGTTCCTGCCATCGTCCTCGGAGATTGCGTCATCGCCCGCAGGCGGTCGGACTTCTTCCACCTTCTTCACCGGCGGCTCCGCCGCCTTGACCGGTTCAGCGGCCGGAACGATCACTTCGGCATCTTCGACTTCGGTGACAACCGACGGGCCGGTTTCCTGTTTTGAATCGACCACGACGACCGGATTGTCAGACTTTGCTTCCACCGCGCCCTTGATTTCGGGCTTCTCCGCTTCGATAGCCGGAGCAAGTTCGACGACGGGAACCTTCCACTCGAAGCTGTTCAGGCGACCGGTGACGGGAGATACCGGCGACCATTGTTCGGAAACATAGCCGTCGGCGGTCCAGGCCGGATCGCGTGGTGCCTTGACGGCACGCGCCAGCCATTCACGCACCTTGCCCTGATCGCCGGTTTCGGCTTCCTCGATGTCGGCAAGCAGCAGATAGGCACTTTCACGCGGCGAGGCGCGCAGAACCTGTTCGGCATTGTCGCGCGCCAGACGGTAGTCGCCCGCTTCATAGGCGGCGCGGGCAAGAGCGAGGCTACCCTCCACATTGTTCGATCGCAGCGAGACAAGGTGGCGGGCGCGCTTCAGGCGATCCTGAGTGGTGTCGCCCGCGCGGGCATAAATATAGCTCGAAGCGATGTCGGGATGCGGGAACCGCTTCCATGCCGCTTCGAGAATCTTCGAACCTTTGCGCACGTCGCCATCGGCGAAAAGCGCCCGCGCGGCGATCACGGCCGCCGGCACCAGATCGGGCGCGATCCTGTTTGCCTCCAGCGCCAGCGTCTTTGCCTGCGCGTGATCGACGTCGATCGCCGCCATGGCCTTGGCGGTCAAAAGCGCGGCGCGTTCCTTTTTGACCACGTCCTTGCCATGGGCCAGCGCCTGCTTGCGCGCATCGACGAGTTTCAGCGCCGCATCCCAGTCACCCTCGGCGCAGAGCTGCCCCATCATGGCCGACGAAGCCCATTCGAGCTGCGGCGCCTGCCGGGCAGCTTCGGTCGCATAATGACGGGCGGCCTCACAAGCGCCGACACGTTGCGCTTCGATATAAAGCCCGCGCAGGCCGAGGAGCCGGGTCTCGGGATCGTCCACCATGGCCTCGAACCCCTTGCGCGCATCCTCCGTGCGACCTTCCAGCATCGCCGTCTGCGCTTCCAGAAGCCTGATCAGCGGCTCCTGATCGGATCTCAGCAGCTTGCCTGCCTGTCTGGTCATGCGGCGCGCGGCTTCCGCGTCACCTGCACCGGCGGCAATCAGCCCGGTAGACAGCGACTGGTAGCCCCGGTCGCGCTTGCGCGCACGAAAATGCCTGCGCAGTGTGTAGGGCGACTGGATGATGCTCTTGACCAGCCACCACAGGATGAGAATGGCCGCGACCAGCGCGACAATTCCTGCAACAGCGGTAATGAGCGGCACGTTATAGTGGTTGCCCGCAAAAGTGATATCGAGTTCGCCGGGACGGTCGGCAAGCCAGGCAAAGCTGAAACCGAGCGCAGCAACGACAATGAGATAAAACAGGACGCGCAGCATTGGTCCGCCCCCTTACTGAGCGGTCGGAGCCGGGGCTCCGCCGGTTTCGTCTGCCGCTCTTGGCTTCAGGCTGTCGGCAACAAGGCGCTGCACCAGCGTATCGGCATCGCGCCGCCCCCGCATCTGATCGGCAAATTCCTGCGATACGGCTTTTGCATCGGCGGGCAATTGTTCCCATTCGCTCAAGGCCCGCTCCAGATCGCCGGACTGAAGCGCGGCCTCCATGCGAGCTGTCGTCGGGCCGACGCCAGTGCCGCTGACATTGCCTGCAACCGGACGCACGCTGACCAGACCCTTGGCGCTGGCGACAAGCTGGTCCCACATGCCTGCATCGGCTGGTAGCTTGTTTTCCGTCGCGACAATCCTGTTCGCGACCGGACCGAACCATGCATTCAGATCGGCGATCGTCGGGATGCCACGATCCGCCATGGCGCGTAATTGCCCGACGGTTGCGTCATTCGGTGCCACCGACGCGTAAGTGTCCAGTTCCGCCTTGAATGAACCGCCACGGTCGATTGCCATTTTCAGCGCATTCGCGGCAATCAGCGCCGTTGCGTCAGGCTGACGCGCCGACTGGCTCATCGTTTCCTGCAACGATGTCAGCTTCGATTCGAGCGAGGAGATCGTTCCACTATTACTGGAAACTTCCGCCGATGCCGCTTCGGCGCGGCTTTGCGCAGTCGTAAGCTTGCTTTCCAGCGCGTCCAGACGCTCGGTCAGCCCCGTCATATCGCCGATAGCTCCCGGCTCTGCTTCCTTCGGCAGAGCCGCAAACTGCTGTTGAAGCTCCGAGAAAGACCCAGCGACGGCTTCCGCCTTGATTTCAGCCGCCTGCACGTTTTTCTCCAGAGCCGCCAGTTGTGACCGGCTGGCATCGTCCAGCGGCGCTGGCGTCGGATTGTTGCGCAGATCGGCAATCTGCTGTTCCATTTGGGCGAATTGTTCCGCCGTGCCCCGCGCGCCGGGGGAAGGAATGACGTTGGCCCATTGCAGCGCAAACATGCCGCCAAGCGCGATCGCTCCACCCGCAACGCCCGCCAGAAGGTGGGACACGCCCGGACCGCTCTTTTGCGCGGGCTGGTGGATTTCCGGCTTCACGCCGGAGGTAAAAGGCGGCTTATCCGCTGTCGCGGTTTTTCCCGCTGTTTTTCCGGCAGCGGCAGCTTCCGGTTTTGGCTCGGCCGGTTTCGGGAAGCTTCCGACCGGTTCGGCCTCCGGTGTCGCCTTCGCCGGTTCATCGGCTCGCTTCACATCCGACGGATCGAGATTGATCGTCACAGGATTTCGGGCCGTTTTGGAATGTCGCGGAGTACCGGGTTTCGCCATGGATCCTCTCGAAAATGCCGATTGGTTGGATGAAGTCTAACAGATAAAATCCGCAGATGAAGGAAGGTTGCGTCAAAATAAGTCAAAGTTTGGCAACCAGCCGGAAAAGCGCATCCTCATCGGGATGTTCTGCAACAAGAGCATTTGCCCGCCAGAGCGGCGGCAACCGGTCCGCCACACGAGCCGAAATGCACAGAAAACGCGTTTTCTCATCGATTGGCGGCTCAATCCCTTGCATGACTTCGACGAAGCTTTCCGCCGCGACACCGGAATAAAGCATCACCGCGACAAAAGGCGCACCATCGAGCAGATCGCGGAGCACTGTCGGGGCATAGGAGACCGCCTGCGTGTCATAGACATCGATCGTCTCCATATCGAGGCCCGCCGCGCGCACTTCGTCCTCGAACACCGGCTGGCGCACTCGCCCGGCGAGATAAAGAACGCGGGCCTTTTCCGGAAGATCGCGGCGCATGGCTGCGGCCAGCCGCACCGCATCACCGCCACCGTCGATCACCTGCTGGAACCCCGCGGCGCGCCCGGCAGACGCCGTACCGCCACCGACGGCAAAGAGCGGCAGCCCAAGAAACGGCTTCAGCCGCTCTTCTTCAACATGGAGAAAGGCATTGGCGCTCGTGACGGTCAGGGCCGCGAACCCGTCTTCCGGGATAACGAAAGATAACGGTACCGTTCTGCTCAGCGGAAGCAGGAGCGGCTCGAATCCCTTCGACGCCAGTTTCAAGGCCGTTTTCGAGGCAGCCGGTTGCGGACGCGTCACCAGAACGCGTCCAGGCGAGACGGCCTGTATCTGGCCCGCCAAATCTAATTCCAGCCTTCGAAGAAATGCGGTCCGGCTTTGGCCCGCAGACGCGCCGCGGCATCCTCACCGAGCGCCGCAGCGTCCGAAGCGGAACCTTCCGCCCGCACCTCATGCGCCTCCGAACCGTCCGGCTTCAGGATCATGCCGTGGAAGGAAACCGCCTCGCCGTCGACAATGGCAAGACCGGCAATCGGCGTACGGCAGGACCCGTCAAGCGCTGCCAGAAACGCCCTTTCGCAGGCAAGGGCTATCCCCGTCTCACGGTGGGCCAGCGGTTCCAGCAGCGCATCGATGCGTGTATCGCCGATACGTGTTTCGATGCCGATGGCCCCTTGTCCCGGCGCGGGTGGAAAGCTCTCCAGGTCGACAAGCTCGGTAATCACGTCACCAAGCCCAAGGCGCCGCAGACCCGCACAGGCGAGAAATGTCCCGTCCACTTCGCCAGCTTCCAGCTTGCGCAGGCGGGTATCGACATTGCCACGGAAAATCACCACCTGAAGGTCGGGACGAAGACGGCGGATCAAAGCCTGACGGCGCAATGACGACGACCCGACGGTTGCGCCTTGCGGCAGATCGAGAAGCCGGGGAGCGGTGCGGCCGATAAAGGCGTCGCGCGGATCCTCGCGTTCAAGGAAGACGGAAAGATGAAGACCACCCGGCAGAACGGTCGGCATATCCTTGGTGGAATGGACGGCAAGATCGATTCGCCCGTCTGTCAGCGCCTGTTCGATTTCCTCGGTGAAGAGTCCTTTCCCGCCGATTTCGGAAAGGGAGCGGTCCTGAATGCGATCGCCCGCCGTCGACATGGAAATGATTTCAATCGCTTCTTCCGGCAGGCCGTGGGCCTGCATCAGACGACGGCGCGTTTCATAAGCCTGGGCCAGAGCCAGCTTGCTGCCTCGCGTACCTATCTTCAACGTGCCATTCTTCAAGGATGCTGTTTGCATATTGCCCCGTCCATGATACCGGATTTTTCAACGAATTATGAGACAGGCAGGGTCTAACCGCAAATGCGCATTCTTGGAATAGAAACAAGTTGCGACGAAACAGCCGCCGCCATTGTCGAGCGCGGCGATCACGGCGAAGGACGGATTCTGTCCAATGTGGTCCTCAGCCAGATTGCCGAGCATGAGCCCTATGGCGGCGTCGTGCCCGAGATTGCCGCACGCGCCCATGTCGAGGCGCTGGACCGGCTGGTCGAACGGGCACTCGACGATGCGGGCGTGAGGCTTGACGAGGTGGATGCCGTGGCGGCAACAGCGGGGCCGGGCCTGATCGGCGGGCTGATCGTCGGGCTGATGACCGCCAAGGCGCTGGCCATGGCGGCACAGAAGCCCTTTTATGCAGTCAACCATCTGGAAGGCCATGCGCTGACGGCGCGTCTGACCGACGGGCTGCAATTTCCCTATCTGCTGCTGCTCGTCTCCGGCGGGCATACGCAGATGGTGCTCGTGCGCGGCGTTGGCGACTATGAACGTCTGGGAACCACCATCGACGATGCGCTGGGGGAGGCTTTCGACAAGACCGCGAAGCTCCTGGGCCTGCCTTATCCCGGCGGACCGGCAGTGGAACGCATGGCGCTTCAGGGCGATTCGAAGCGATTTGCGCTGCCGCGTCCGCTGAAGGGCGAAGCGCGCCTCGACTTCTCCTTCTCCGGCCTCAAGACCGCCGTGCGCCAGACCGCGACCGAACTGGCGCCGCTGTCGGATCAGGATGTGGCCGATATCTGCGCCTCGTTTCAGGCGGCGGTCGCCGATACGCTGTCCGACCGGGTGGGGCGTTCGCTTGAACGCTTCAGGACCGAGTTTCCCGATTGCCGGACCCCGTCGCTCGTCGTTGCGGGCGGCGTTGCCGCCAACAAGACGCTGCGCGCAGCGCTGGAAACGCTTTGTGACAGACACGGCTTCAGTTTCATTGCGCCGCCGCTCGACCTGTGCACCGACAATGCCGCGATGATCGCCTGGGCCGGTGCCGAACGCGCAGCGACCCAAACACCCGATTCGCTCAGCCTCGCCCCCCGTTCGCGCTGGCCGCTCGACGAGAAATCGGCTCCGCTGATCGGAGCCGGACGACGCGGAGCCAAGGCATGAACGGACAGAAGACAAAGATCGCCGTTCTGGGCGGCGGCGCCTGGGGCACCGCCCTTGCGGCAATGGCGTCCGGCAGCGGTCATGACACATGGCTTTATGCCCGCGACAGCGAAACGGTTGAGGCCATCAACCGCACGCGCCGCAATCCGCGCTATCTGGGAGAGATCGAGCTTCCGGGCGGCATCAATGCAAGCTCGGATGCAGCCATGGTCGTAGGGCAGGCCGACGCGGTGCTCGCCGTCATTCCCGCGCAGGCCATGCGCAGCGGTCTTTCCGAATTGAGCGCTCTCATCCCGCGGGCCGCACCCATCGTACTTTGTGCCAAGGGGATCGAGCGGGGTACCGGACGGCTGATGTCGGAAGTCGTGGTCGAGGTCATGCCAAATCACAGGATTGCAGCCCTTTCAGGTCCGAGCTTTGCCACCGATGTCGCCCGCGGCCTTCCAACCGCCGTGACGGTCGCCTGCGAGGATGCCGCCGATGCCGACAGGCTGGCCGCATTGCTGTCGGGGCCGGCTTTCCGCTGCTATTCGACAAGCGACCTGAAGGGTGTGGAAATCGGCGGCGCATTGAAAAACGTCCTGGCCATTGCTGCGGGCGCAGCCATCGGACGCGGCTTCGGGGCAAGCGCACAGGCGGCGCTCGTGACTCGCGGCTTTGCCGAACTGCGCCGCATCGGACGGGCCATGGGCGCGCGGCCTGAAACCATCATGGGCCTGTCCGGCCTCGGCGATCTGATACTGACCTGTTCCTCGCCGCAATCGCGCAATTATTCCTACGGGCTGGCGCTCGGACGCGGGGAAGACCTGACCAATCGTCCGCTTGCCGAAGGCGTCGCCACCGCGCCGATTGCCGCCGAGCTTTGCCGCAAGCACAATATTTCCGCACCGATCATCGATGCCGTCGGGGCATTGCTCGATGGAAAAATCACCATCGACGAAGCCGTGACCGCTCTTCTCAACCGACCACTCAAGACCGAGGATTAAAATGCTGTTTGCCCTTCTGTGCAATGACAAGCCTGACCATCTGCAAGTGCGTCTCGACACCCGCCCGGCGCATCTGGACTATCTCAAGGGCCTTGGCGACGAGTTGAAGTTCGCAGGCCCCTTCCTCGGCGCGGATGGCAAGCCGAACGGCAGCCTCGTTGTCGTCGAAGCTGCCGATGAGGCTGCCGCTGAAAAGATCGCCGCCGGTGATCCTTACGCGCTGGCCGGTCTGTTTCAGGATGTGACCGTGCGTCCGTGGAACTGGGCGATCAACAACCCGGCCAATGCCTGAGGCCATGACCAAGGAGCGCGCAATGGCTTACTGGCTGTTCAAATCCGAACCGTTCAAATGGTCATGGGAAATGCAGAAGGCCCGTGGCGAGAAAGGCGAGCAGTGGGACGGTGTGCGCAACTATCAGGCGCGCAACAACATGCGCGCCATGAAACTGGGCGACAAAGGCTTCTTCTATCATTCCAATGAAGGTCTGGAAGTTGTCGGTATCGTCGAGATCTGCGCGCTGGCTCACCCGGACAGCACCACCGACGATCCGCGCTGGGAATGCGTGGATATCAAGGCGGTTCGCGACATGCCGAAGCCGGTGACGCTGAAAGATGTGAAGGCCAATCCGAAGCTGGAGAAGATGGCGCTCGTCACCTCGATGCGCCTTTCGGTCCAGCCTGTGATGGAAGACGAATGGATCGAAGTCTGCCGTATGGGCGGATTGGACGCCAAAGAAGTATGATGCTTGTCCCGGCCCATAAAAGCGCGCGCGATTTCATTCTGGCCAACACCAGTCTGCAAGCGCCGCCGCATGTGCCTGAAATTCTTTTGCATCTGGCCGATGAAGCACACGACCTCTGGCACAAGACAGAGGAAGAGCTCGCCACAATCGGCCTTCCGCCGCCCTTCTGGGCTTTTGCCTGGGCGGGCGGTCAGGGTGTGGCGCGCTATGTTCTGGATCATCCCGAGACGGTGAAAAACAGGACAGTGCTCGACTTTGCGTCAGGTTCCGGCCTCGTCGCCATCGCCGCCATGAAAGCCGGCGCAACAAGCGTGCTCGCATCGGACATCGATCCCTTCGCGCTTCCCGCCATGGAAATCAACGCTTCTGTCAATGGCGTGGTCATCAATCCCTGTGGGGACGACCTGATCGGGCAGGACAGCGGTTGGGATGTCGTCCTTGCAGGCGATGTCTTCTATGAAAAGCCGCTCGCCGAGCGGCTCATACCATGGTTCACGCGGCTTGCCGAACGAGGCGCCCGCATCGTCGTGGGCGATCCGGGCCGCGCCTATCTGCCGAAAGACAGGCTGCAACAGCTTGCCGTCTATACCGTACCCGTCACACGGGCCCTTGAAGACGCGGAAGTGAAACGAACGACCGTCTGGGGCTTTAGCACCACAGTTGCAAATTCGTCAGGCCGTGGTGAAAAGAGTGATTTTCGAGTACCGGAGCGGAGCGTACTTGAAGGTACGTGAGCACCGGAACACAGACAAATTGCTCTTTGCAGCCCGGCATCACGAAGAATGCAACTGTAGTGTTAGGGTCTAAACTCATTCTTTTTGGGATCATGCTCTGGTTAAGCAAACCGCTTGGCACCCGCCACGCAGATGACGACCACCGCTGCCGTCGCGACCATGCCCATACTGACGGGTTCTCCCGCAATACCGGCAGCCAACATAAGCCCAAAGAAGGGCTGGAGAAGCTGCAACTGGCCGACCGTGGCCGCACCGCCTTGCGCCAGACCGCGATACCAGAAGAAAAAGCCGATCAGCATCGAGAATAGTGAGACATAGCCAAGGCTTATCCAGGCCGGAGTACCGATTCCGGCCCATGTCTGCGGGCGTGTCATGGCGGTGAGCGGCAGCATGACCGGCAGGGAGAACACCAGCGCCCAGCAGATCACCTGCCAGCCGCCGAGCCGTTGCGAAAGTCTCGCACCTTCCGCATAGCCGAGACCGCAGGCGATGACCGCAGCGAGCATCAGCGCGTCGCCGAGCACGGTGGACCGGCTTCCCTGCCCATAGGCATAGGAAGCGACAATGAGGCTTCCCGCTACCGAAAACAGCCAGAACATCGGACGCGGGCGCTCCCCGCCGCGCAGGACCGCGAAGATAGCGGTTGCAAGCGGCAGCAGTCCGATGAAGACAATCGCATGGGCCGATGTCATGTGCTGCAAGGCGAGGCCCGTAAGAAGTGGAAAACCGACCACCACGCCCAGCGCGACCACAATCAGCGAAATGGCATCGTTGCGGCGCGGAAAAGGTTCTCGAAAGGCAAGCAGGAGCGCCAGCCCCAGCGCACCGGCAATCGAAGCGCGCGCCATTGTCAGGAAGGTTGGATCGATATCGATCACCGCCAGCCTCGTTGCCGGTAGCGATCCTGAAAAAATCAATACGCCCAAAAACCCGTTGACCCATCCCGCAGTCTTGTTCCCAACATTCTTATGCATTGTGTCTTTTCGGCTTTCTCTTAAATCGTATATGGATTCTTGGGACAATGTCGTGAAACTGCCGAAACAATCAGAGACAGTTTTGGACAATTCTGGCAAACTGTACTGATACAAAGGGTGGTACAGATGATTTCGACGGGCCTGTTACGCAGCCTGGAAGCTGTTGAAGCCGCCTATGCGGGCGAAGGAACGGGGAGCGCCGGAGAAAGCGCAGGCGAAAAAATCCCGCTCGTCGACAAGGTCATGAGCATCGTTCGCGGACGTATTTCGGCGATGAGCCTTGCGCCGGGCGCGCGGCTACCGTCCATCCGCCGCCTTGCCGAAACGATGAATGTTTCGAAATCGACCGTGGTCGAGGCCTATGACCGGCTGGTGGCGGAAGGCATCATCCAGTCGCGGCGGGGTGCGGGCTTTTATGTTTCCGAGCGGGTTCGCCAGCCGTTATCGCTTGCCGCCGGTACGCCGCACAGGGAACGGCAGATCGATCCGTTCTGGGTCATGCGGCAATCGCTCGAAGCGGACGATGGCGCGCTGAAACCGGGATGCGGCTGGCTACCCGACGAGTGGCTTCCGCAGGATGCTATCCGCCGCGCGATGCGCACTGTTGCCCGCAGCGAAACGAGCAATCTTGCCACCTATGGCGAACCGCTCGGCTTTCGCCCACTGCGCCAGCATCTCGCCCATCGGCTGGGTGAACAGGGCATCGATATTTCGAGCGGAGAGATATTGCTGGCCGATTCCGGCACCCATGCCATCGATCTTATCTGCCGCTATCTGTTGCAGCCGGGCGATACCGTTCTGGTCGACGATCCGTGCTATTTCAACTTTCAGGCGGTTCTCCTGACGCACCGCGTGAAGCTCGTCGGCATTCCCTATACCCCAATCGGCCCGGACCTGGAAACCTTTGCCCGGATCGCCGCCGAACATGCGCCCAAACTCTATATTTCCAACGCCGGGCTTCACAATCCAACCGGCGCCTCGATGACACCGGCAACCGCGCACCGTCTGCTGAAACTTGCGGAAACGCATGGCATTACACTCGTCGAGGACAATATTTTCGGGGATTTTCATCCTTCGCCCGCGCCGCTCCTTGCCGAACTCGACGGGTTCGATCGCGTGCTCCATATCGGCAGCTTTTCCAAGACGCTCTCCGCGGCGGCGCGCATCGGCTATATTGCCGGACGCCGCGACTGGATCGACGGGCTGACCGACCTGAAGCTCGCCACAAGTTTCGGCGGCAATGCGCTGTCGCCGCAGATCGTGCACGTTCTCCTGACCGACGGAACCTATCGCCGCCATGTCGAGAGCCTGCGCGCCAAGCTTGCCGATGCGATGACGCTCACCGCCAATCGCCTGAAAGCGGAAGGCCTCACTTTGTGGACAGAACCGCAAGGCGGCATGTTCCTGTGGGCGGAATTGCCGGCGGGGCTGGACTCCGGTCGCATCGCCCGTCATGCTCTTGAAAAAGGCGTGGTTCTGGCGCCCGGTGACGTCTTCAGCCCGTCGCGGTCGGCAGGCAGTTTTCTGCGTTTCAATGTGGCGCAATCACTGGAACCCTATATTTTCGCCGTGCTGCGCGATGCGATGAAAGCGGTTCGCGATCAGGCCGCAGGGGTCTGAAGAGCGGGACCGATTAGCGCTTTCGCATCGAAAACAATTTCAATCAAAAGACACACAGTCATCCGGGCGGCTCCGGTTATACTCCTGCGACATGTCTTTGGAGGAGACATTGCGCATCCTGTCGTCGGTCGGGCGGTATCGAACACCGTTGCCGGACGGATTTCGCGCAGGGAGAACGGAGAGAGCAGGCGGGCGACCGCCCATTGCCTGCCGGGAGGGAGTAGCATTGAATACGCACCAGTCCGGGGCGGACGTTGTTTTGCGTCCCGAAGATGAAAAACTGACAGCCGGCGCCAATCTTGCCTATGGTTTCCAGCATGTGCTGACCATGTATGGCGGCATTGTCGCGGTCCCCCTGATCATCGGTCAGGCGGCGGGCCTCAGCCCGGCCGAAATCGGCCTTCTGATCACAGCTTCCCTGTTTGCAGGCGGCGTCGCCACAGTCCTGCAAACCATCGGCATACCGTTTTTCGGTTGCCAGCTTCCGCTGGTTCAGGGTGTTTCCTTTTCCGGCGTCGCCACCATGGTCGCCATCGTCACATCAGGCCAGTCGGGCGAAGCCGGACTGCAGGTCGTCCTTGGCGCAGTTATCGCCGCCGCGGCGATCGGCCTTGTCATCACGCCGATATTTTCGCGCATCACGCGCTTTTTTCCGCCGCTCGTGACCGGCATCGTCATCACCACCATCGGCCTGACATTGATGCCCGTCGCGGCGCGCTGGGCCATGGGCGGCGACAGCAGCAGCCCCGAATTCGGCAGCATGGCCAATATCGGTCTGGCGGGACTCACGCTGATCATCGTCCTGATTCTCAGCAAGATGGGGAATGCCACGATCTCACGGCTTTCCATCCTGCTCGCCATGGTTATCGGCACGGCTATCGCCTGGGCGCTCGGCATGACCGATTTTTCGCGGGTAAGCGAAGGTTCGATCATGGCAATGCCGGAAATTTTTCATTTCGGTATGCCGGTCTTCAGCCTTGCCGCCACATTGTCGATGTTCATCGTGATCATGGTCACGCTTGTCGAAACTTCCGCCGACATTCTGGCGGTAGGCGAAATCATCGGCACAAAGGTCGATTCCCGTCGCCTGGCCAACGGGCTGCGCGCGGACATGCTTTCCAGCATCCTGTCGCCCGTCGTCGGCTCCTTCACGCAAAGCGCATTCGCGCAAAATGTCGGTCTTGTCGCGGTAACGGGCATAAAAAGCCGCTATGTCGTGGCAACCGGAGGACTGATACTCATCACGCTCGGTCTCCTGCCGGTGATGGGACGCGTGATCGCCTGCGTTCCTCCGGCCGTTCTGGGCGGCGCGGGCATCGTGCTATTCGGAACCGTTGCCGCCAGCGGCATCCGCACCCTGTCGAAGGTGGACTACGAAAACAATATCAACCTGATCATCGTCGCGACCTCGATCGGCTTCGGCATGATCCCGATTGCCGCGCCGCAGTTCTACCATCAGTTTCCGACCTGGTTCGAAACCATCTTCCATTCCGGCATCAGCTCGGCGGCATTGATGGCAATAGCACTCAATCTGATGTTCAACGAATTCAGCTTCGGCAATAGCGACCGCATGTCGGTCTTCTCGGAAGGAACCGAACGCATCATCCGTCACCAGAACATTTCCGAACTGCATGACGGAGACTATTTTCTGAACGGAAAACTATACGATGCCAATGGCAACGAAGTCAGGATAGTGGCCGCGCATTAGAGCGGGATGATTTTAAGTCGGATCACCATCCCGGTCTGACTATTTGTTTGAGCATGATCTTTTTCCAAAAACCGGCTCCCACTTTTTGGGATCACGCTCTGGAACCTGCCGCTCTGACGGAAACGGCACCTGAAATGGCAGGATGCGCCCGCAACGAAGCCAGCCGGGTGCCCGCCCTGCCCGCGGATCACCTGAGGACGCGGATTACCGTCCGGTCCGTCAGATGAGGCAGGAGGCGCGCCATATCGGCGCGCTTCAATGCTATGCAGCCTTCGGTAGGCGTATAGCCCGGTCGCGCCAGATGAAAGAAGATCGCGCTGCCGCATCCGCGCCGGCGTGGCGCGATATTCCAGTCCATGACGATGCAGATATCGTAAAGATCGTCGCGCCGCCACATATCCTCGTGGCTCGCCGCGCTGGGCAGTCGTACCGGGCGATTGTAGTTCGGGTCGCAAGGCGCATCGCACCACCCGTCCAGACGGCGCACACGATGGAATGGCAGGCGCGACGACGGCAGTGATCGCTTGTCCCCACGGCGGTATCCATAAAGCAGCCGCATGGTGGCGAGAGGCGTCGCACCGTCGCCTTCGCGCTTGAAAGCGCTGATTCCCCCCTTGCCAAGAGCACATTCCAGCACCAGATTGCCCGCAACAAGCAAGCCACGGGTCCTATGGCCCGGTTTGGCCCGTACGTCGATAATGCCCACACCCCGGCTAATTTCGTATCTGGCCAAGTCCCCGCCTCCGTGTCATGCATGTTGGCGACGAGAGCGAAATCTCTTTCGCCGCTTCAACTTAACCCGATTAAATGCCATAAAACACCAAGAGCCATTTAAATCAAAGATTAACGAGGACAGGCATGACAGGCCGTACGATACTGATTGTGGACGATGACGAAGATCTCCGTTCCATCCTCGTCGAACAGCTGGAGCTGTGCGAAGAATTCCAGATATTGCAGGAAGACAATGCCACCAAGGGCATACAGACCGCACGAAACGGCGTCGTGGACCTGCTCATCATGGATGTCGGCCTGCCGGACATGGACGGACGCGAAGCCGTGAAGCTTCTGCGCAAGGGCGGTTTCAAGGCCCCGATCATCATGCTCACCGGTCACGATACTGAATCGGACACGATCCTCGGCCTCGAAT
This sequence comes from Brucella daejeonensis, assembly GCF_014199265.1. Lineage (GTDB taxonomy): Bacteria > Pseudomonadota > Alphaproteobacteria > Rhizobiales > Rhizobiaceae > Brucella > Brucella daejeonensis. The sequence goes on along the minus strand of NZ_JACIJG010000001.1, from coordinate 426,784 downwards.
CGGGCGCCAACGACTATGTGACCAAACCTTTCAAGTTCGCGGTTCTTCTGGCGCGCGTACGCGCGCAGTTGCGCCAGCACGAACAAAGCGAAGACGCGACCTTCATCGTCGGTCCCTATACTTTCAAGCCGGGCCAGAAGCTGCTTATCGATGAAAAAGGCAGCAAGATTCGCCTGACCGAGAAAGAAGCGGCAATCATCAAATATCTCTATCGCGCCGGCGACAAGGTCATCGGACGCGACGTCCTGCTTGAAGAAGTGTGGGGCTACAATTCAGGCGTCACCACGCATACGCTGGAAACCCATGTTTACCGTCTGCGTCAGAAAATCGAAAAGGACCCGTCCAATGCGGCGCTTCTGGTTACAGAAAGCGGGGGATACAAGCTTGTCCCATGATGGACAGCGCCCGGTGCAGGTGTATTGACGATCCATGGCGCTTGACGACGATATACGCATTCTGGGTTCCGTAGGTCTGTTCGGGTCTTTTACGCCCGAACAATTGCGCCTGCTCGCCTTCGGTGCAGAACGTCTCGTCCTCAGGGCGGGGCGTGAGCTTTTCCGCGAGGGACAGAGTGCGGATTGCGGTTACGTCATAGTCTCCGGCAATATCACGCTGTTTCACGATAGCGAAGAAGGGCGGGTCACGATCCGCTCCGTAGGTCCTGGCGCAATGATCGGCGAAATGGCGCTGATCGCCCAGGCTTCGCGCCTGACAGGCGCTCTCGCTGAAGAGGAAACGGAAGTTATCCGCATCAGCCGCAGCATCTTCCGGCGCATTCTAGAAGAATATCCGGATGCGGCAGCCGCGCTGCACACGCATATCAGCAAAAGCCTGCTTCAGCTTATCGGCGATATAGAAAAAGTCGCGCCGCGCCTCGTCAGCGACGACTGATTCGCAGGAAAATCCCATTCAGTTCAGATTGAATGTGGCGATGACCGGCACATGGTCGGACGGACGATCCCAGCCGCGTGCGTCGCGCAGGATCTGCAAGCCCTGCATATGGCCTTCCAGATCGGCAGAACCCCAGATGTGGTCGAGCCTGCGACCACGATCCGATTCGGCCCAATCCTTGGCGCGATAGCTCCACCAGGTATAAATCTTCTGCTCGGCGGGGATGATCTGGCGCATCAGATCGCTCCAGCCGCCCTTGATGCGCAAGTCCTCCAGCGTTTCGGTCTCAACCGGCGTGTGGCTGACGATCTTGAGCAATTGCTTGTGCGACCAGACATCGTTTTCGAGCGGGGCGATATTGAGATCGCCAACGAGAACCGATGAATGTCCGTCTTGCCGGTCGGCGACAATGGCGCGCATTTCGTCCAGAAAAGCCAGCTTGTGCGCGAACTTCGGATTGATCTGCGGGTCCGGCTCGTCGCCCCCCGCCGGAACATAGAAATTATGGATGCGGAGCTTTTTGGCGCCCGCCTCGACCACCGCGCTCAGGTGCCGGCAATCGCCCATCTCGCAAAATCCGATCTTCTCCACGCCGTCCAGCGGGCGCTTCGAAACAGTCGCCACGCCATGATAGCCCTTCTGGCCGCTGATCGCGATATGCTCATAACCGAGCGCGCGAAAGCCCTTGAACGGGAACAGGTTGTCGGGGCATTTCGTTTCCTGGAGGCACAGAACATCCGGTTGATAGTCGCGCAGAAACTGCTCGACCAGCGGCATACGCAACCGAACGGAATTGATGTTCCAGGTAGCAACAGAAAAGGCCATGGGAAGGACTCGCGACTTTTGACAGGACGCCGCGAACCTAATCATTTATCCGGCAAATGCAAACACGCCGCACATTACAATGATGACAACTACCGACCTTTGCGCTTCATGGCGATGCGCTGGTAATCGATCTTGAACATATCGTCCGTAAAACGCACGCCGCTGCGCACGTTGAAGATCATCACCGTCGTGTCGAGCTTCTGTGCGTCGGTGATCGTCCACTGCTTCAGCTCGTAGGATTTGGGATCGAACATCATCGTGATTCTGGAATCGCCGAAGACCGATTTGTCACCCAGCACGAGCGTGGTCATATCCGGCTCCTGCTTCACATTCTGGAGACGTCCGCCGCCAAGGTCGATCCGGTCCGCGAGAAGCAGCTTCAGCGGCGTCTTCGAAAGCGGATAAAGATCCCACGTATCGAGCTTGCGATTGTTGATGACCACCGATTCGCCATCCGAGATCACGCGGATCGGCGAATTGTTGTAGTTGAAGCGAATCTTGCCCGGACGCTCGATATAGAACGTGCCGCCCGTCTGTTCGCCCTTGGGGCCGAACTGCACGAATTCACCCGTCATGGTGCGAACGGACGAGAAATGATCCGCGATCTGCTGCGCCGCGGCGCCGGCCCCTTGCGCCTGCGCCACGGCGGGCGTCAGGACCGGTAGCGCCATGCCCAAAGCTCCCGCCAATGCGCTTATGCCCAGCACGGCGGCGAGACGGCCAGCTTTTGCAAACGCGGACAAACGGAAGAGTATCATCGACAAACTTTCTCTTTTGATCATGCTATTCAATTAGTCCGCCAGTTTGGCGCGAGTATGGCCATTCAATATTCGTCTTCTGTCGGCACCAGTATTTCGCGCTTTCCGGCATGATTGGCGGGGCCGACGATACCCTCCTCTTCCATGCGCTCGATGATCGAGGCGGCACGGTTATAGCCGATGCCGAGACGGCGCTGGATATAGGATGTCGATGCCTTTTTATCGCGCAGGACAACGGCGACGGCCTGATCGTAGGGGTCGTCGGAATCTTCCATATTGGAGGTTCCAGCCGGGCCGCTGCCGCCCTCGTCGTCGTCCTCATCCTCGGTGATGGCATCGAGATATTCCGGCACCCCCTGAAGTTTCAGATGCTGCACGATGCGCTCCACCTCGTCGTCGCCGACGAATGGGCCGTGCACACGCTGGATGCGCCCGCCACCTGCCATGAACAGCATGTCGCCCTGGCCGAGCAACTGTTCCGCACCCTGTTCGCCCAGAATGGTGCGGCTGTCGATCTTCGACGTGACCTGGAAGGAAATACGGGTCGGGAAGTTGGCCTTGATCGTGCCGGTAATGACATCGACCGACGGACGCTGCGTCGCCATGATGACATGGATACCGGCGGCACGCGCCATCTGCGCCAGACGCTGGACAGCACCCTCGATATCCTTGCCGGCGACCATCATCAGGTCGGCCATCTCGTCTATGATGACGACGATATAGGGCATCGGTTCGAGGTTGAGCTCTTCCGTCTCGTAGATCGCCTCGCCGGTATTGCGGTCGAAACCGGTCTGCACTGTCCGGGCAATCGGCTCGCCCTTCTTCTGTGCGACGCCGACACGCTGGTTGAAACCGTCGATGTTGCGCACGCCCACCTTCGACATCTTGCGATAGCGGTCCTCCATCTCGCGCACGGTCCATTTGAGCGCGACGACGGCCTTTTTCGGATCGGTCACGACCGGGGTCAGGAGATGCGGAATGCCGTCATAGACGGAAAGTTCCAGCATCTTCGGATCGATCATGATCAGGCGGCATTCCTGCGGCGTCATGCGATAGAGAAGCGACAGGATCATCGTGTTGATCGCCACCGACTTGCCCGAGCCGGTGGTGCCGGCCACAAGCACATGCGGCATCTTGGCAATGTCGGCGATCACCGGTTCACCATTGATGGTCTTGCCGAGCGCAAGCGCCAGTTTCGCCTTGGATTGCTCGAAATCGCGGCTTGCCAGCATTTCGCGCAGGTAGACCATTTCACGCTTCGGGTTCGGCAATTCAATGCCGATGGCGTTGCGTCCCGGAATGACTGCCACGCGCGCCGCAATCGCGCTCATCGAACGGGCGATGTCGTCAGCAAGGCCGATGACACGGGAAGACTTGATACCCGGCGCAGGCTCCAGTTCATAAAGCGTCACGACGGGACCGGGCTTCACATTGATGATTTCCCCGCGCACGCCGAAATCTTCCAGCACGCCTTCGAGCAGGCGCGCATTCTGTTCGAGCGCATCCTTGGAAAGCGCGGGATCGCGCTGGACCAGCTTCGGCTCGGCAAGGAAATGCAGCGACGGCATTTCGAAGACACCGCTATCCTTGAGGAAGGAAGGCTGTGCCTCGCGCTGGGCGCGCGGGCCGGGCTTCGGCGACGGCGCGGCCTGTTCCACGCGAGCCTTGCGGCTGCGGGGCGGCGGCGCATCGTGCCATTCCTGACCGGCGAGCGGCGCGCCGTCATCCATATCGTCAATGTCGAAAGGCGGTTCGTCATCGGCAGCGGCAGGCGCTCCGAAACCGGGTTCACGGCGCGATGCATTGCGCGCTTCCGCGCTGCGGCGCACAACGCGCATATCATCCTCGCGGGCGCGGCGGCGTCCAATACCCGTCAGGCGCTTGAAATTCGCGCTCGTGGTCAGGGCCAGATGCGTCAGCGCGCCGACAAACTGGAAACCGCCACCGGCAGAAGCTTCGTCATCTTCGTCATTGGCGGCGAAATCGTCTTCCGCCGCATTGCCACGCGCCGAACGCGGCGCGGCATTGACGATGCCCGCCCCACGCCCCACGATGCCGCTGGCAAAAAGGCAGAGCCAGAGAGCGGGAAACAGGAGCACGAGCGCGATGCCCGAAGCGATGGCGCCCTGCGGAAAGCTGCCGATGAAAAGACCCGGAAATCTGAGGAGCATGTCGCCGAATACGCCACCGAGACCGATTGGCATCGGCCAGCTTTGGGGAACCGCGAAACAGCTCGCTATCGCCGCAAACAGCAATGCCGCGCCAAGCCAGGCGAAACCGCGCTTCGCCACGCGACCTATGCCGCCACGCGTCATCAAAAGGAGCGACCAGACGGCGAGCGGCAAAAGGGCGGGGACGCTCGCCAGTCCGAAGAACTGCATGGCAATATCGGAGAATACGGCGCCCGGATAGCCAAGGGCATTGGTCACCGGATTGTCGGTTGCGTGGCTGAAACTCGGATCGGCGACATTCCAGGTAGCCAGCGCACCGACCGCCATGCCGGTAAGCGCCAGGAGCGCCAACCCGAACAGAATATAGAACTGCCGGCGGAAAAGATTGGCCAGTTTCAGCCTGTCTTCCGTAATCCGCTCGTCACGCAGCGGGTATGATGGCGAATATCCTTGCCGCATATAGCCTGTCCCGAACCGAATTTATACGCGCACTGGAACGGAAATGCTCCGGGCACACTGAATCGGCCCGATCCTAATCGCCGGATGGTTAATTCCCCATTAACCATGCAGGCCGCCGACGGCGGATCCCGCCTGAGAAATGAAAAAGGCGCGGTTTCCCGCGCCTTTTTCTTCTTGGACAACTCCGTTCTACTGAACGGACTCGCCGTGCAAAGCGATATCGAGGCCCTCGATTTCGGCCTGCTTGCTGGGACGCAACCCCATAATGGCCTTGACCGCATAGAGAATGATCGCAGTCGCGACAGCCGTGTAGATGACAGTGATGGCCGCACCCAGGAACTGCTTGCCCATGGTCGCGCCCTCGCCCGCCGAATTGATCGTGGCATCGGCAAAGAGCCCGGTCAGCACCGCACCGACAAACCCGCCCACGCCGTGTACGCCGAAGGCGTCGAGCGAATCGTCATAACCGAGCGCATGTTTGATCTTCACCGCCGCAAGGTAGCAGATCGCACCGGCGACAATGCCGATAATGAGCGCACCCATCGGATTGACGAAACCGGCAGCGGGCGTGACGGCGACAAGGCCGGCAACAGCACCCGAAATGATGCCGAGAACGCTCGGCCTGCCTGCAATCGCCCATTCCACGAACATCCAGGCCAGGGCGGCGCCTGCGGTCGCGACCTGCGTATTGAGCATCGCGACGCCCGCAAGCGCATTGGCTCCGACGGCGGAACCGGCATTGAAACCGAACCAGCCCACCCACAAGAGAGCAGCGCCGATAACCGACAGGACGAGATTGTGCGGCGCCATGTTGGTGTGGCCATATCCGTCGCGCTTGCCGATGATGAGTGCTGCGACAAGACCGGCAACACCGGCATTGATATGAACGACCGTACCGCCGGCGAAATCGAGCACACCGTCAGATGCCATGAAGCCACCGCCCCAGACCCAGTGCGCGACCGGAATATAGACGATGAACAGCCACAGGGTCAGAAAGACCAGCATGGAAGAAAACTTCAGGCGTTCGGCAAAGGAACCGGCAATCAACGCGGGCGTGATGATGGCGAAGGTCATCTGGAAAGTGATGAACACATATTCCGGGGTGGTTCCGCTCAGCGACTCCATGGTCACGCCGGAAAAGAATGCCTTGGAAAGACCGCCAATGTAGGAGTTGAGCGAACCGCCATCGGTGAAGGCGAGTGAGTAACCTGCAACCATCCAGAGAATGGACATGAGGCAGGTAATGGCAAAGCTCTGCATCACGACCGACAGCACGTTTTTCTTGCGCACCATGCCGCCGTAAAACAGCGCCAGCCCCGGTATGGTCATCATCAACACGAGCGCGGTTGAAGTCAGCATCCAGGCCGTATCGCCCGTATCAAGCGCAGGCGTGGACGCGTCCTGCGCCATTGCCGTTCCGGCCATCGCGAAAAGCACAGGCAGGGCCGCCAATGCCGTTTGCTTGTTTCTTCCTGTTATGAGCATCGAATATCTCCGTCGAATGGCGGCTTCAAACGCGACTGCGCTGAATAGGCCGGTTCAAACAGAGAGAAACAAAATTCATGCCAATTGACGGAAAGCTGTAAATTATCGACGATTTTTTCGATATCAATGCATCTGCGGACCGGATTAGCCGAAACAATGGGCGGCGCCAATCAGATGCGCACCCGACGCCACCGCCATAAAATGCCTAAAATTTATACAGATTCACAGCGTGCGATTAATAAATGATCATTTCTGCTTATCGTGCACACGGATCAATCCTTCCTGGGCTACCGATGCAATCAAGACGCCGTCACGCGTATAGAACGCACCTCGATTGAAGCCGCGCGCGCCGGAAGCGCTCGGCGTGTCCTGCGTATAGAGCAGCCAGTCGTCCAGCCTGCACGGACGATGGAACCACATGGCATGATCGAGGCTGGCAACCTGAAGGTCCCGGTCGAAAATCGTGCGGCCATGGGGATGCAGCGAAGTATCGAGCAGGGTCATATCCGAAAGATAGGCAAGGATGGCCGCCTGAAGCGCGCGGTCGTCGGGGACGATGCCGGTCGCCCTGACCCAGACGTGCTGGACCGGCTCAAGCTTCTCGCGAGAGAAATAATGCGTAAGCGACACCGGCTTGATTTCGATGGGCCGTTCGCGCTCCCAGTATTTGCGCACATTGGCTGGCGCCATATGAAGATATTGTTCCTTGAGTTCGCGTTCGCCGACAAGCTGCTCGGGCTGCGGCAGTCCTTCCGGCAAAGGGCGCTGATGGTCGAGCCCGCCCTCGTCAACCTGAAACGAAGCGGAAAGGGAGAAGATCGCCTTGCCGTGCTGCTTGGCCAGAACGTGTCGCGTGGTGAAGCTCGAACCGTCACGAATGCGGTCCACCTCATAGATGATGGGTATTGCCGGATCGCCGGGCCGCACGAAATAGGCATGGAGAGAGTGGACGTGACGCTGCGGATCGACCGTGCGCTGCGCCGCGATCAGCGCCTGTCCGATCACCTGCCCTCCGAACACCCGTTGCCAGCCGACCTGCGGGCTGTTGCCGCGGAAAAGATCGACCTCGAGCGTTTCCAGATCGAGAATGGAAAGGAGCTCGCGCATGGCTCCGGTCTGAATTTCCGTTTTTTCCCGGCTGGGCTTTTCCTGATCGGTCATGGACAGCCTGTCTCCTGCAACCATATATATCCTGGGTGCATGTTTGGGCCGGAGCATCGGAGCCTGTCAAGAACCGCGCGGGAAAAGTGCCGTCACCGGGGCAATTCCCGCTTCGCGAAGAGAGGCCGGATTCGCGCCGCGGCAAAATATAGGGTTCCCTGAACGGCGATATGTGCCAAAACACCGCTGGTGAGATGGATTCTCGAAAGGAAATGACGATGGCTGGCCGAAACAAGCAGGAAGCAGCACGCGGTAACGATGTGGTGATTGCGGGCGGCGGCTATGTGGGGCTGGTCACGGCGGTTGCGATCAAATCGGCAGCGCCGCACCTTTCCGTCACCGTGATCGACGGCGCCCCGGCCGGGGCGTGGAAGAACGATCCGCGCGCGTCCTCCATCGCCGCAGCCGCCTCGCGTATGCTCGATCGGCTCGGCTGCTGGCAGGAAATCCTTCCCGAAGCCCAGCCCATCACGGAAATGGTAATTACCGACTCCCGTACATCCGATCCGGTACGCCCGGTATTTCTCACCTTCGAAGGCGAAGTGGAGCCCGGCGAACCTTTCGCCCACATGGTCGAAAACCGGGTGCTCAACACCGCCCTTCACAACAAGGCCGATGCGCTTGGCATCGCTTTTCTGGAAGCGGTCAGCGTGGAAAGTTTCACCACCCTGCCCGAGAACGTGACGGTTACGCTCTCCAATGGCAACACGCTTGAAACGCGCCTGCTGATAGCGGCGGACGGCGCGCGCTCGCGCCTGCGCGATCTTGCGGGCATCAAGACAGTCAACTGGGACTATGGCCAGTCCGGCATCGTCTGCAATGTCAGTCACGAACGCCCGCATGGCGGCCGCGCCGACGAGCATTTCCTGCCAGCGGGTCCTTTTGCCATTCTTCCGCTCAAGGGCAATCGCAGTTCGCTCGTCTGGACCGAACGCACCGCAGACGCCGAACGCCTCATCCGGGAGGATGATTTCGTTTTCGAGGCGGAACTGGAACAGCGCTTCGGTCACCGCCTCGGCGCCCTGCATGTCGAGGGCCCGCGCCGGGCCTTCCCGCTCGGGCTGACACTTGCGCGTGAATTCGTGAAGCCGCGCTTCGTACTGGTCGGCGATGCCGCCCACCGCATCCACCCCATTGCAGGCCAGGGCCTCAATCTCGGGTTCCGCGATGCGGCGGCGATTGCCGAAGTCGTGGTCGAAACCGATCGCCTCGGTCTCGACATCGGTTCCTTTGCCGCGCTTGAGCGCTATCAGTCGTGGCGACGCTTCGACATCGTGCAGATGGGCGTCACGACCGATATCCTGACCAGGCTTTTCTCCAACGACAATCCGGCGGTGCGCTCGATCCGCGATATCGGTCTGGGCCTCGTCGACCGTGTCCCGACGCTGAAATCCTTCTTCATCAAGCAGGCCGCCGGTCTTTCCGGCGATACGCCACGCCTGTTGAAAGGACAGTCCATTTGAATTCTGGCTGATCGCTGGACCCGTTCCCTCCGCGCCCTATATCGGAAACGAAATCCCAACCGAGAGGAGAGCGTCTCATGGACAGAAAAGCAACCGCCGTCTGGCAAGGCACGCTGAAGGAAGGCAAGGGCACCCTCGATACGCAAAGCGGTGCGCTGAAGGACCTTCCCTATGATTTCAAGGGGCGTTTTGTCGATGAAAGCGGACGTTCGGGCACCAATCCGGAAGAACTTCTGGGCGCGGCACATGCCGGCTGCTTCGCCATGCAGCTTTCCGCATTTCTGGCCGAGCACGGGACGCCGGCGGAAAAGCTCGAAGCGACAGCCACCGTCAAGATTGGTCCCGCGGAGGGCGGCGGTTTCGAAATCAGCCGCAGCGCGCTGACGCTCAACGCCGCCATTCCCGGAATCTCGGTCGAGGATTTCGAAGCCCTCGCCAACAAGGCCAAACAGTCCTGCCCGCTTTCGAAAGCACTGGGCGCCATTGAAGTGACGCTGGATGCCAGGCTGGCCTAACTCCAACAATTTTCAGGGAGTAGTTTTCTACTCCCTATCTTCGCGAGTTTTCAGGAATAAAGAAAAAAGATAGAGTGAATTACTTTCTGTAAAAACAAAAGCGTTCTTATAGAAATATTTGTATTATTTTTTAGCAGGATATTGTAAATGAAAAATAGGCTTATTTACTCGGCAATTATATCCATGACATTATTCACTTCTTCTTTCGCTTATTCTGAAACAGGAAACATCAGAACATCTCTTGACAATGATCAGAGAGCTATTGGCACCCATGCGTTTACCGCTTCGGATTATAAGCCGGGCGCCATCCAGCACATCGTTCTCTTCAAATATAAGGAAACGACTAGCCCGGCTCAAATCAAGGAAGCCCGGGAACGGTTCCTCGCTCTTGAGAATCAGGCAAAGAGAAACGGAAAGCCCTATATTCAGCGAATCGAGGCCGGTTCGCAAATAAGCGGCGAAGGCGTGGATCACGATTTTCAGGAAGCTTTTATTGTCACCTTTCGCTCCGAAGGCGACCGGAACTACTATGTTGGCACACCAGTGGTGACCGACCCGAAATTCTACGATCCAGCCCATCAGAAGTTTAAGGATTTCGTCGGGCCGCTTCTTGCCGAAGAAAACGGCGTATTGGTCTTCGACTTCAAGGCACGGTAGAAATAGGCGAACTATGAAAAATGAGCGGGCGCAAGCCCGCTTTCTCATTCCGGCAAATGACAGACCGCTTCGATATTGTGGCCGTCCGGGTCGATAACGAAGGCTGCGTAATAATCGGGATGGTAATCGGCGCGCAGGCCCGGCTTGCCATTATCCGCACCGCCTGCGGCAAGGGCGGCATCGTAGAAGCGGTGGACCTCGGAACGCGTTCCGGCCGAAAAAGCGACGTGCAGGACACCGTCGAGCTTCGCGCCCTTCTGCTTGCCGATCCAGAATTCCGGCTTTCCGTTACGCCCATAGCCGACCCAATCACCGAATTCCATGGCCCGCGAGATGCCAAGAGGAGCCAGCGCAGCATCATAAAAGGCACGCGATCTGGGCATGCTGGAAATGTTGAAACCGATATGATCGAGCATGAAAGCACCACCTTTACGCTAGTCATTATCCAATGAAATATCGGCATGAGGGCAAAGGTCAAGCCCACATGGCCAAGCATGGTGGTTGTAGTCAAACGTAACGAAAAAGGGGAAAGTCAAAGCCTTCCCCTTTACAAATCCGGGCGGACAGTGATTGCCGCGACTACACGCGGCGTTCGACCATCATCTTCTTGATTTCGGCTACAAGAGGCGTGGAGGCCGCAGGCCGACAGGGAAATAAACAAGAGGCGTGGAGCGCCCCGGCGCGACAGGGATCATAAAAAAAGAGGCGATTGCCGCGACTACACGCGGCGCTCGACCATCATTTTCTTGATTTCGGCAATCGCCTTGGCCGGATTCAATCCCTTCGGGCAGGTCTGCGCGCAGTTCATGATGGTGTGGCAACGATAAAGCCGGAACGGATCTTCAAGATTGTCGAGACGTTCGCCCTTGGCTTCGTCTCTGGAGTCGATCAGCCAGCGATAGGCCTGAAGCAGCACGGCGGGGCCGAGATAACGATCGCCGTTCCACCAGTAGCTCGGGCACGAGGTCGAGCAGCAGGCGCACAGGATGCATTCGTAAAGACCGTCGAGCTTCTGGCGATCCTCATGGCTTTGCAGCCATTCCTTCTGCGGCTCCGGCGAAACCGTCTTGAGCCATGGCTCGATGGAACGGTGCTGGGCGTAGAAATTGTTGAGGTCCGGCACAAGGTCCTTCACCACCGGCATATGCGGCAACGGATAGACCTTGATGGCGCCCTTGATGTCGTCCATGCCCTTGGTGCAGGCCAGCGTGTTGGCGCCATCGATATTCATGGCGCACGAACCGCAAATGCCTTCGCGGCACGAGCGGCGCAGCGTCAGCGTCGGGTCGATCTTGTTCTTGATATAGAGCAGACCATCCAGAACCATCGGGCCGCAATCGTCGCGATCGACATAATAGGTGTCGATGCTCGGATTGGCGTCGTCATCCGGCGACCAGCGATAGATACGGAATTCCGTGACATGGCTGGCGCCATCAGGACGCGGCCAGGTCTTGCCTTCCTGGACGCGGGAATTCTTGGGAAGTGCGAGTTCAACCATTGCTCTTTCCCCTAATCAGTAAACGCGCTTCTTGGGCGCAATCTTGGCGAGGCTGATGCCGCCTTCCTCTTCCGTGGTCAACGGATCGAGGTGAACGGCGCGATAGCCAAGCTTCACCTTGCCGTCCGGCGACAGCCAGGACAGGGTGTGCTTGCGCCATTCGGCATCGTTGCGGTCAGGGAAATCCTCACGCGCATGGGCGCCACGGCTTTCGTGACGAGCCTCCGCCGACACCACCGTGGTGATCGCGTTGGCCATGAGGTTTTCCAGCTCCAGCGTCTCAACGAGATCGGAGTTCCAGATCATGGAGCGGTCGGTGACCTTGATGTCCGGCAGTTCGTGCCAGATCTTTTCCATGCGCTCGCAACCCTGCTGGAGCGATTCCGACGTGCGGAACACAGCAGCGTCTTCCTGCATCGTGCGCTGCATCTTTTCGCGCAAGCTGGCCGTCGGCGTCGAGCCGTTGGCATGGCGCAGGCGGTCGAAGCGATCCATGATCTTTTCGCAGGCAACTTCGTTGATGTCCGGGATTTTCGCATCGCGATCGATGACCTGACCGGCGCGGATTGCAGCCGCGCGGCCAAACACCACCAGATCGATCAGAGAATTGGAGCCGAGACGGTTCGCACCGTGCACCGAAGCGCAACCGGCTTCGCCAACGGCCATCAGGCCGGGCTGGACGCGGTCGGGATCTTCCGGCGTCGGGTTCAGCACTTCGCCCCAGTAATTGGTCGGGATGCCGCCCATATTGTAGTGAACCGTCGGGATGACCGGGATCGGTTCCTTGGTCACATCGACGCCCGCGAAAATCTTGGCCGATTCGGAAATACCCGGCAGGCGTTCTTGCAGCACCGCCGGATCGAGATGGTCGAGATGCAGGAAGATGTGATCCTTGTTCTTGCCCACGCCGCGACCGGCGCGGATTTCCATGGTCATGCAGCGCGAGACGACGTCACGCGAGGCAAGGTCCTTGGCCGATGGTGCATAACGCTCCATGAAGCGCTCGCCTTCGGAATTGACCAGGTAACCGCCTTCGCCGCGCGCGCCCTCGGTGATGAGGCAGCCAGCGCCGTAAATTCCGGTCGGATGGAACTGCACGAATTCCATGTCCTGAAGCGGCAGACCGGCGCGCGCCACCATGCCGCCGCCGTCGCCGGTGCAGGTATGGGCCGAGGTTGCGGAGAAAAAGGCGCGGCCATAACCGCCCGTCGCCAGAACCACCATCTTGGCGGAGAAGCGATGGATCGTGCCGTCATCCAGGTTCCACGCCACGACGCCGGTGCACACACCGTCGGTCATGATCAGGTCGAGCGCGAAATATTCGATGAAGAACTGCGCGTTGTTCCTGAGCGACTGGCCGTAAAGCGTGTGCAGGATCGCGTGACCGGTACGGTCGGCAGCGGCACAGGTGCGCTGCACAGCCGGGCCGTCGCCGAAATTCTGCATGTGACCGCCGAAGGGACGCTGATAGATCTTGCCCTCTTCGGTGCGCGAGAACGGCACGCCATAATGCTCAAGCTCGTAGACGGCGGCCGGCGCTTCACGCGCCAGATATTCCATCGCGTCGGTATCGCCCAGCCAGTCCGATCCCTTGACGGTATCGAACATATGCCACTGCCAATGATCCGGCCCCATATTGCGCAGCGATGCGGCAATGCCGCCCTGTGCCGCGACCGTATGGGAACGGGTGGGGAAAACCTTGGTGATACAGGCCGTCTTGAGACCCTGCTCGGCCATGCCGAGCGTGGCACGAAGGCCCGCGCCGCCGGCTCCGACCACCACCACGTCGAACTTGTGATCGATGTAGGTGTACTTGCTCGCCGCCGTGGACGCCGTTTTGTTTACTGCACTAGCCATCGGGCTATCAACCTCCGAAGCTCAGCTTGAGGATCGCGAAAAGGCAGGCAAAGCCGACCACCGCCGCAAAGAAGGTGTTCAACATCACCAGCACGATCTTCATGCCTTCGCCATGCACATAGTCTTCGATAATGACCTGCATACCCAGACGCATGTGATAGACGCCGGTCAGAACGAACAGCGCCATGACGATGGCGGTCAGGGGATGCGAAAGAGCGGCCCGGACTTCCGCGAAGCTTGCGCCATTGAGCGAAATCACCAGACCGATGAAAAACAGGACCAGCGGCACCAGGGCCACGGCCGTCACGCGCTGATACCAGAAATGGCCAGTGCCTTCCTTGGCGGAGCCAAGACCGCGAACCTTGCCAAGCGGGGTCCGCATATCCTTATTCATGCCGTTCATGAACCGGTTCCTCCTAGCGCACCGAATAGGCGACGATCCAGACGAGGATCGTGGCAATCACGGAAAAGACCACCGAAGCCCAGGCGATCCTTGAAGCGGTGTGCTTTTCAAGACCGGCGCCGGTATCCCAGATGAAATGGCGAACACCGCCGGCCAGATGGTGCAGCAGCGCCCAGGTATAGCCGAACAGGACCAGGCGGCCGATCCACGAACCGAAAACGGCGTTGACGGCGTTGAAGCACTCTTCGCCCACCGCAGCCGAGATCAGCCAGGCCGCAAGCAGCAGGGTGCCGAGATAAAGTGCACCGCCCGTAATGCGATGCACGATCGACATCGTCATCGTGATGACCGGCTTGTAGATGGACAGATGCGGCGACAAAGGACGCTGACGCGTTGCGATCGGTTGTGTCATGGCTCTCGTTTGCCTCTCGTGGGGCTTCCCTGACGTTTCCCCGGCCAACACCCCGCCGACGAAAATCAGCGAAGCGACCGGGCAGAGGGTTCTCCCGAACCCTTGTTCGATGCCGCCCCCAAGCATGAGGAAAACAGAAGTTTCGATCCCCGCCCGGGCACGACTCAAGAAAATGTGGCTGGACCGTGGCATACGGCCCTATGTGCCGCTTTCTACTGCTCTTTCACCATCACGTCAAAGAAGCTTTTTCACGAAAAGACTAACAATTGGTCGCACCTGGACGACACATTGCCGTGATTGCGGCATTCAAACGATTGAAGATCGCAACCGGCAAAAACATGTGTAATTTCATCCACTTTCAGAAAATCGACTATGCGCCGAATCGAATCACATAGCTCGACCAATCGGCGGCCGTGGCGATCTGTTCATAGAGCTTGCGGCCATCTTCCGGCACGCGCGGCGCGTTGAGCACAAGCTTCGACCAGCTCCGCTCTTCGGCCTTGTCCGCCAGCACATCGATCAGCGCCTTGGCTATGCCTTTGCCGCGATGGTCGTGATGAACGTAGATATGGTCGACCTGCCCGGCGCGCAGGCCCGTCACCGGTTCCGGCAGATCGTAGAAGATCACGAAACCGACCAGATTTCCGTCGACCCGGGCCCCCAGCGTTTCGGCGGCGCGATCCTGCAACAGATGCTCCGCATAGAATTCGTCGGGACGGCGCGGCGCACCGCGCTTCAGCGCCTGTGCATAGCTGGCGAGAAGCGGCGCGAATTCATGGGCATCCCGCAAATGAAGAAGCGCGATATCGACAGCATGATCTTTGGTCATTGAACGATCCTTGATACGGCAAAGCTCACGCGATTGTATCCAGTGAAGATGACAAAGGCAAAGAAGGGGAGCGGTAATCCGCAAACTCTTTTCACAGCACATGAAAAAACCGCCGGACTGAGCCGGCGGTTTTTCAAATCACGACGGTACGACGAATGGATCAGTTCCACTCGCGAATATCAACGAAGTGACCGGCAATTGCGGCGGCAGCGGCCATGGCGGGCGACACAAGATGTGTGCGGCCCTTGAAACCCTGACGGCCCTCGAAATTGCGGTTGGACGTCGAAGCGCAACGTTCGCCCGGCTTCAGGCGGTCGTCATTCATGGCAAGGCACATGGAGCAACCTGGCTCGCGCCAGTCGAAACCGGCTTCGATGAAGATCTTGTCCAGACCTTCGGCTTCCGCCTGTTCCTTCACAAGACCGGAACCGGGAACGATCATGGCATTGACGCCGGCGGCGACCTTCTTTCCTTCCGCCATGCGGGCGGCATCACGCAAATCCTCGATGCGGCCATTGGTGCACGAGCCGATGAAGACACGGTCGATCTTGATGTCGGTCATCCTGGTGCCCGGCTTCAGGCCCATATAGTCCAGCGCACGCCACTTCGATGCACGCTTGGTTTCGTCGCTGATGTCGTCCGGGTTCGGCACGATATCGGTGACGAAGACGACATCTTCCGGCGAAGAGCCCCAGGAGACGACCGGCGAGATTTTTGCGGCGTCCAGTTCGACGATCTTGTCGAAATGCGCGCCTTCATCCGAACGCAGCGTCTTCCAGTAGGCAATCGCCTGTTCCAGCGCCTCGCCCTTCGGCGCGCGCGGCTTGTCCTTGATATAGGCGAAGGTCGTCTCGTCCGGCGCGATCAGACCGGCGCGGGCACCGCCTTCGATGGACATGTTGCAGACCGTCATGCGGCCTTCCATCGACAGCGAACGGATGGCATCGCCCGCATATTCGATCACATAGCCGGTACCACCAGCCGTGCCGATCTCGCCGATGATGGCAAGCGTGATGTCCTTGGCCGTGACGCCGGGAGCGAGTTCGCCATTCACACGCACCAGCATGTTCCTGGCCTTCTTCTGGATCAGCGTCTGGGTTGCCAGAACGTGCTCCACTTCCGACGTGCCGATACCGTGGGCCAGCGAGCCGAAGGCACCGTGGGTCGAGGTATGGCTATCGCCGCAAACGATGGTCATGCCCGGCAGCGTAAACCCCTGTTCCGGCCCGACGATATGCACCACGCCCTGACGGCGGTCACGCTCGGAATAATATTCGACGCCGAAATCCGCCGCGTTCTTCGCCAGCGCTTCGACCTGAATACGGCTTTCCTCATTCTTGATGCCGTTGATCCGGTCGGGCGAGGTCGAGACATTGTGATCGACCACGGCGAGCGTCTTTTCCGGGTGACGGACCTTGCGTCCCGCCATGCGCAGACCTTCGAAAGCCTGCGGGCTTGTCACTTCATGGACAAGATGGCGATCGATATAAAGGAGGCAGGTTCCGTCGTCCTGCTGATCCACTACATGGTCGTCCCAGATCTTGTCATAAAGTGTACGCGGCGCGCTCATTGCGAGAGTTCCTTTGAACGGTTCTTAATTTGGCCTGTCATATGCACCTGCCATCTCATTTCGTCAAGAAAATGAAACCGCAACAGGGTGTCGCAGTAACAATCTTTCGAGATGTTGGCAAAATTATGCGATATGTTACGCTGGGTAACAGGTTTGGCAAATAAAAAAGGCGACCGAAGGCCGCCTTTTTCGAACAGATCGCCGTGACGCTTATTCAGCGGCGGCGGCAGCCTTTGCGGCGGCATCGCGTTCAGCAGCGCGCTTGTCAGCTTCGCGTTCGGCCTTGGTGCGATTGTCCTTCTTTTCAGCGATACGCGCAGCCTTACCGGTGAGGCCACGGAGGTAGTAGAGCTTCGCGCGACGGACCTTACCGCGGCGGACGAGTTCAACGCCTTCAACGATCGGCGAGTAAACCGGGAATACGCGCTCCACGCCTTCGCCGTAGGAAATCTTGCGGACGGTAAAGTTTTCGTTGAGGCCAGCGCCGGAGCGGGCAATGCAGATGCCTTCATAGGCCTGCACGCGGGTACGCGTACCTTCGGTCACGCGAACCTGAACGCGAACGGTGTCGCCCGGCTGGAAATCTGGAAGCTTGCGCTTTTCTTCGATCTTTGCTGCCTGTTCGGCTTCAAGCTGACGAATGATGTCGGTCATCGTCGGACTCCTTCTTAAATTCTTCTCAAACAGTCAGAGCGCTCTGCACTTGCCGCCGGGCAATCCTGGCCTTGCGACTATGCCTTCAATTACAGGCAGGAGCGGTACACCATTTATTCGTTTCGAGTGTCGGGCAAGGCCCGAACGGGTTTTCAGCGGTCGGATTTCCCGATCCGGCAGGCACATACAGCATCGCGACGGATTTGTCACGCCCTGTCATAAATTTTCGTAGCCAGCCGCCGGGAGCTGTGACACAGTCATTGTCGACAATAAAAGCCATAATCATAAGCAAAATGTAAAATACAACATAAAACGGGAACACTATGACGGCGAAAAATCCTTCACCCTCCTTGTATAATGAAGACTTGGCACCTGCTGAAGAACGAAAATGGGGTGCCTTCAGTATTTTCAACGTCTGGACGTCGGACGTACACAGCCTTTGGGGCTATTATCTCGCCGCGAGCCTTTTTCTGCTTTGTGGAAGCTTTCTCAATTTCATAATTGCGATAGGCATCGGCTCGCTGGTCATCTTCTTCCTGATGAGTCTGGTCGGAAACGCCGGCGTACGCACGGGCGTTCCCTTCCCGGTGCTGGCGCGCGCGTCCTTCGGTACGTTCGGCGCCAATTTTCCCGCACTTGTTCGCGGCGTTGTCGCCTGTTTCTGGTACGGCGCGCAAACCGCCGCTGCTTCCGGGGCCATCGTAGCGCTGCTGATCCGCAATGAAGACATGCTGTCCTTCCACCAGAACAGCCACCTTCTCGGCCATTCGACGCTGGAAGTCATGTGCTATGTCTTCGTCTGGGCAGCGCAGTTGCTCATCATCCAACGCGGCATGGAGACGGTGCGCAAGTTTCAGGACTGGGCCGGTCCGGCTGTCTGGATCATGATGCTCATCCTCGCGGTCTATCTGGTGATCAAATCCGGTACCTTCTCCTTCGGCAGCGAAATTCCGCGCGATGTCCTTCTCGAAAAGACCAGGGACGCGGGCGTGACCGGCGAGCCCGGCTCCTTCGCAGCCCTTGCAGCGGTCGCGGCCACCTGGATCACCTATTTCGCAGCGCTCTATCTGAACTTCTGCGACTTTTCACGATATGCTAGGGATGAGGCATCGTTGCGGCGCGGCAATCTGTGGGGCCTGCCGGTCAATCTTCTGGCCTTCTGCCTTGTGGCGGGCGTAACCACCACGGCCGCCTTCACTGTCTATGGCGAAGTCCTGCTTCATCCCGACCAGATTTCGGCGAAATTCGATAGCTGGTTCCTGGCGCTTCTTGCGGCTCTCACCTTTACGGTGGCAACGCTCGGCATCAATGTCGTCGCAAACTTCGTGTCTGCCGCCTTCGACTTTTCCAACGTCTTTCCGCAGAAGATTTCGTTCAAGGGCGGCGGCGTCATCGCTGCGCTGATCGCGCTTGTGCTTTATCCTTTCGCACCGTGGGAAACGGGTGCGGCGCATTTCGTCAATTTCCTCGGTTCGACCATGGGGCCGATCTTCGGAATCATCATGGTCGATTACTATCTGCTGCGCCGCGGCAGGCTGAACGTGGCCGACCTTTATCAGGAGAACGGAGAATTCCGGTTCCAGAACGGCTGGCACGTCAAGGCCTTCATCGCGTTTGCAATCGGCGCCCTGTTCTCGTCCGTCCTGCCGATGGCCACCAATATCCTGCCTGCCTGGTGGGCGACCTATGGATGGTTCTTCGGCGTGGCAATTGGCGGCGGCGTCTATTTCATACTTCGCAAGCCAGAGGCGGAACTTCGTGCATCCGCCACACAGCACACGGCCTGATTCCAAAAAAAGTGCCCGGCACTGCCGGGCATTATTCATCTGCGCTTTCCCGCCGGCTGCGCCTCGACATAGGCTTCCCAGAGATCGGGACGGCGCTCGCGCGTGATGCGCTCCGCCTGTTCGTGCCGCCATTTGTCGATAGCGCCATGATTGCCGGAGGTCAGGACATCCGGGATCGAGCGCCCTTCCCATTCCTGCGGCCGCGTATAGTGGGGATGCTCCAGAAGGCCGGTCTCGAAGCTCTCGGTCTCGCCGGATTCGCGATTGCCCATCACGCCCGGCAAAAGCCGCACGATAGCATCGAGGAGAACGATTGCGGCAGTCTCCCCGCCCGACAGGATGTAGTCGCCGATGGACACTTCCTCAAGCGCGCGTGCCTCGATGACACGCTCATCCACGCCTTCGAAGCGACCGCACAAAATGATCGCGCCCGGCCCTTCGGCCAGTTCACGCACACGCTTTTGCGTCAACGGCTTTCCGCGTGGGCTCATAAGCAGCATCGGACGGTCGTCTGCGACCGAATCGAGCGCCCGCGCCACCACATCGGGCTTCATCACCATGCCCGCGCCGCCGCCGGACGGCGTATCGTCCACCATCCGGTGCCTACCTTCGGCAAAGTCGCGGATCTGCACCGTATCCAGCGACCATGTTCCCTCCTGAAGCGCCTTGCCCGCAAGCGAAACGCCGAGCGGCCCCGGAAACATTTCGGGATAGAGCGTCAGTACGGATGCATGAAAGGAACCGGCCTCGTCTTCGACCTTGAAAATTTCGGTCATGACTTCTTCGGCTTCTTCTTTTCGGCCTTCGGACGCTCGCCCTCATCGTCGGCGATCAGCCCGGCGGCATGAGGCTCCACCAGCAGCGTGCCCTTGTCGAAATCGATTTCGGGAACCGCCGCTTCGGTGAAGGGGATGAGCATCGGGCGTTTCCCCTTCTCGCTCAACTCGATGAGATCGCCGCCGCCGAAATCGAACAGGGCGCTCACCACGCCATAGGTCTTGCCATCGGCATCCACCGCGAGCAGGCCGATCAGATCGGTCTGGAAATATTCGTCCTCGTCCAGTTCGTCATCCGGCAGTTGCGAGCGGTCGATAAACAGCTCCGTACCGTTCAGCGCCTCGGCGGCATTGCGGTCGTTGACGCCCTTGAAGCGGACGACCACCACATTCTTGGCAGGACGGGCTTCAAGCACTTCGTAACTCTTGCCCTGTTCATCGTAGAGCAGGCCGTAATCGGTAATTGCCAGCGGATCGCCGGTAAAGGTCTTCACTCTCACTTCGCCCCGTGTGCCGTGCGCGGCACCGATGACGGCGAGCTGGATCGGGTTTTCTGGACGCGGCATTGGCAACCTTGTTCTGCTGCTCGGATTGATATTTTCCGTTCAATAGCTCTTTCGCGTGCCCAATTCACGTCAAATCGTAACAAAACCGCGATCTTCCGCGTAATTGCGGGCCTTTTGCCTCGCCTCAACCAGCCGGTAACCTATCCCTGGCAGACTGGGACCAGATTGAAACATGAGCGACCGCGACCCATGACGACCAACGGAGAATTCCTCATCCCTGCCCGTGCCGACCTTGCGGCGGCGCGGGAGGAATGGCTGAAAACGCTGAAGGATGCGCGTCGCCTGTCGGTCAACACGCTGGAGGCCTATGAGCGCGACACGCGCCAGTTTCTCAATTTCCTGACCGGTCATCTTGGTGAGCCGCCATCGCTGAAAGATGTCGGCAGCCTGCGCATTGCGGATCTGCGTTCCTTTCTCGCCAGCCGCCGTAACGAGGGCGTCGGCGCGCGAACGCTTGGACGCGGGCTTGCAGGCGTGCGCTCGCTGCTGCGTCATCTCGAAAAGCGCGGCCTCGCCAATGCCGCGGGAGCCGGCGCCATGCGCGCGCCGCGCCAGCCGAAGTCTCTGCCGAAGCCGCTCACGGCTGACGATGCCCGTCGCGTGGTTGCCGCCGATGGCCAGCTTGCCGAAGAACCCTGGATCGCGGCACGCAACGCCGCCATCCTGACGCTGCTTTATGGCTGCGGCCTGCGCATATCCGAGGCGCTGGGGCTTTCCGGCGATGCCTTGTCGGATGCAGATGCTCTCTCCATCACCATTACCGGCAAGGGCGGGAAAAGCCGCCTCGTCCCGCTTCTGCCGGTGGTTCACAGGGTTGTGGCGCAATATCGCGCGCTCTGTCCCTACGATCTTTCCGCCGACAAGCCACTGTTCCGCGGTGCCAGGGGCGGTGTGCTTCACCCGGCGATCATCCAGCGCGAAATGCAGAGACTGCGCGGCGCCCTCGGCCTGCCCGACAGCGCCACGCCCCATGCGCTACGCCATTCCTTCGCGACTCATCTTCTGGGCCGCGGCGGTGACCTTCGAACCATTCAGGAACTGCTCGGCCATGCGAGCCTTTCCACCACGCAGGTCTATACCGGCGTCGATACGGAACGGCTGCTGGAAGTCTACGACAAGGCCCATCCGCGCGCCTGACCGAGCCGGAGCTTCATCCCCTTCCTGACGGTTCTATCTCGCATCGGCGGAAACCGGACCCTACATGATGGTCATGAAAAAGCTGCTTCTCGTTCTCCTCTATGCCTGTCTGGCGGGCGCCGCCTCGGCCCAAACCGACGTCCTGCCCGTCGTCTGCACGACGCATGGCGTCAACGTCGTCGAAGGCCTGAGAAAGGACAATCCCGCCATATGGCGGGAATTGCGGCGGGAAGCAGATGCCATTCCCAACCACATGGGCCTGATCTGGAAGATCGAAAAGGAGGACATCGAACCGTCCTATCTGTTCGGCACGATCCACCTGACCGATCCGCGCGTCCTGAAATTGCCGAAGGAGGTCGGGAACGCCTATCGCGCGGCCAACACGGTCGTCATCGAGACGACGGACATTCTGGACCCTGGGGTATTCCTGCGGCTGAAACTCGAACAGCCCGACCTTCTGCTCTTCACCGATGGCAGCACACTCAAATCTCATATTCCCGAAGACCGGCGCAAGGAAATAGAAGCGAAACTCGCGCAACAAGGCATCGTTCTCGACGCGGTGGCGAAGATGAAGCCATGGGTCCTGACGAACCTTCTCACCCTCCCCAAATGCGAGCGGGAACGAACGAATGACGGCGAAAAGTCGCTCGATGAGCGTCTTGCCCGCGATGCGCAGGCCGAAGGTCGTAACGTGCGGGGGCTGGAAAGCGCTGCAGAGCAACTCACGGCCATGAACAGGATGCCGCTCGACTTCCATATCCGCAACCTGATCGCCACCGTCGAATATGGTGACAGGATCGAGGACGCGATGGAAACCATGACAGCGCTTTACCTCGACGGCGAGGTCGGCATGATCATGCCCGCACTACGGAAGATTGTTCCCGATGATCTGTCCGACGCGGATTACAGCCTGTTCCTGAAGCATCTCGTCATCGACCGCAACCACGTCATGGCGGACCGCGCCGCACCGCTGATCGATCGGGGAAGCGCGTTCGTGGCCATCGGCGCAATGCATCTTCCGGGGAAGGAAGGAGTGGTCGAATTGCTGCGCGATAAGGGCTACCACATCACCCCGGTTCCCCCGCTCGATTGAGCCCCCGGCGGAACTATCCGCTTTTTCTCACGTTGAACAGGTTCACGGGTTTGTGATCGACATCGTCGCTATCGCAAGCCAGACGCGCGAAAAGACAAAAGATCGGAGTCTGATCCGATTTCATCGGACCGTGCTTCAACTCCATTTGTCAGCCCACGTCGCTTCCAGGACGGAAGGGGCCATTGGAGGAACCTGTTATGGTCGATCCCCTCGATCCGCGGACCAGCGATCCGCGAAACGATCCACGTACAACGTCCGATCCCCGCCTTTCAGATCCGTCAGGGATGCCACCGGTGCCGCCGCCACGCGGAGGAAGCACTTACCTGCTTGGCGCCGTACTTCTGGCGGCAATCATCATCCTCGGCTATTTCTTCTACCAGAACGGCAGCGGAACCGACACGGCTGCGCCACCGCCGCCTGCGACACAGAGCGAACCGTCGACACCGGCCCCGCCGGCACAGAATTAGCTATAAATGCAAAAGGCCCGCACGAGCGGGCCTTCGACGATTGCGCCATGAAAGACCGATTACATATGGATCGGCTTGGCGAAGGTTGCGAGCGCAGATTCGCGCACGGCTTCCGACATGGTCGGATGCGCGTGGCAAGTGCGGGCCAGATCTTCCGACGAGCCGCCGAATTCCATCAGGACGGCCAGTTCGTGGATCATCTCACCGGCATTGTATCCGAGGATATGCGCGCCCAGAACACGATCCGTCGCCTTGTCGGCGAGAATCTTCACAAAGCCATCCGTATGCTGCATGGCGCGGGCGCGACCATTGGCCGTGAACGGGAATTTGCCGATCTTGTAGTCGATGCCTGCGGCCTTCAGCTCTTCTTCGGTCTTGCCGACGGAAGCCACTTCCGGCTGCGTGTAGACGACGCTCGGAATGACGTCGAAATTCACGTGACCGACCTGACCGGCAATGATTTCGGCGACCGCGATACCTTCGTCCTCGGCCTTGTGCGCCAGCATCGGCCCCTGCACGACATCGCCGATGGCATAGATGCCTTCGACATTGGTGCGCCAGTGATCGTCAATCGCCACGCGGCCGCGATCGTCGATATTGACACCCGCTTCCTGAAGGCCGAGAGCGTCCGTATAGGGACGACGGCCGGTCGCAATCAGCACGGCATCGGCTTCAAGCACTTCGGCGTCACCGCCCTTGACCGGCTCAAAAGTCACCTTTGCGCCCCCAGAACCCGTCTTGCCCGATTTTTCAACTCCAGTCACCTTCGCGCCGAGCTTGAAGACAATGCCCTGCTTTTCCAGAAGGCGCTGGAACTGCTTCGACACTTCGCCGTCCATCGGGCCGAGCACCTTGTCGAGATATTCGACGACCGTGACTTTCGCACCGAGGCGCGCCCAGACGGACCCGAGTTCCAGGCCGATGACGCCGCCGCCGACCACGATCAGATTGCCCGGAACCTTGTCGAAGGAAAGAGCGCCGGTGGAGGACACGATGACCTTTTCGTCAATATCGACCTTCACGCCGGGGATGCCCGCGACATCCGAACCCGTGGCGATGATGATGTTCTTCGCCTCGATTTCCTGGACCGCGCCGTCTTCGGCCGTCACGGAAACCTTGCCCTTGGCGACGATCTTGCCGGTGCCGATATAGGGCGTGATCTTGTTCTTCTTGAACAGGAATTCCACGCCCGAGACATTGGCCTTAACGGTCGCGTCCTTGTGGGCCAGCATCTTTTCGAGGTTCAGCTTCGGCGTGCCGACTTCGACGCCGAGCGTGTCGAAGGAATGACCGGCTTCGGCAAAGACTTCCGATGCATGAAGCAGGGCCTTGGAGGGAATGCAGCCGATGTTCAGGCAGGTGCCACCAAAGGTCTTGCGCTTTTCCACCACAGCGACCGAAAGGCCCAGCTGTGCGGCCTTGATGGCGGCGACATAACCGCCGGGGCCGGTACCGATGACAACCACATCGTAAGACATTGAACTATCCTTCTTCAGTCTGTCCTGAACGTTTTCGGACGCCCGGTCCATCCGGGCTCGTCCTTTTCATTCAAATTCATTCACATGCAACCGGCATTGCTCGATGCCGGTCATTCCGGTTCGGGCGAGCATCCCTGAAAGCGGAAGCTTTCCCACTGAAGCGGCTTTTCGGGCTTTGCCGCTCCAAAATCATAACCGTCGAGCGCCGTCACCAGATCGGGCAGCAGGATCGCCTGCGCCGCCGGCTCGTCCGCCTTGGGCAGGACGTCCGCTTCCGCACCTTCCTTCAGCGCATAGACGACACTTTGCCAAATGCTGCAATCGTCGAGGTCTTCCGGATTGGAACCGTCGCCCTTGCAGTCGAACGTCAGCAGCGCATAGGGGCGCGCCACGCCTTCCTCGGGCCAGATCACCATGCCGTCGAGCTTGAACTCCGGCTTGTCGTTCGCCGTGATCGTGAATTCGTTCGTCGGTGCGGGCGACATTTTGAGATCGTTCGTCTGTTCCGGCCGGAAAGTCAGCGTATAGGCATCGTCACGGTCGCGATAGATCGCCCGGTTCTGCGTACATGCAGCCTGCACCGCCGTCGAGAATACCGACACGGCGACGGCTGAAACAGCCGTAATCCTGAGAAGCTTTGTTGCAGCGTGCATTCGTCAGTTCTCCCTGATCTGGTCCGGCAGCGAATCCTGTCGCCTCTTACATAGCCTTTTCAGTGGCAAGTTTCAGCCCAAGAGCGATAAACACCACGCCGCTCGTCCGATCGATCCATTTTGAGGCGCGCGAGAAGGCCGCGCGCATCTTGGGCGTCGTCATGAAAAGGCTGACGCCGACGAACCACGCGATCAGGGCGGTCGCCATCACCAGGCCGTAACCGAGCTTCACCTCGACCGGCGTATGCGCATGAACCACGGTCGAAAAGATCGACAGGAAGAAGAAAACGGCCTTGGGGTTCAGCGCATTGGCGGCGAAGCCAAGCCCGAACGCCTTGGCGAAGCTCTGTTTCCTGCGCGGCTCGTGCGCGCCCGTCTCCACATCGATCTTCGTCGTGCCGGCGCGCAACGCCTTGATGCCAATATAGACCAGATAGGCCACGCCACACCATTTGACGATATTGAACAGATAGATCGATTTGGAAATGATGAGACCGAGGCCCAGAACCGTGTAGGTGACATGCATCATCAGCGCGGTGCCGATACCGAAACTCGTGATGATCGCCTCGCGACGGCCATGCATCAGCGATTGCCGGATGACCATGGCGAGATCGGCGCCCGGTGAAACGATGGCGAAAACGAAAATCGCCATCAGCGAAGCCAGTTCGAACAGATAGGGATGCATCACGTCTCCTTCGCCTCAAACCCGTGTCCTGCCGTCAGAGGACGGCGGCCAGAAACATCAGCGCCAGACCGGCCAGCGAACCGACCCAGGCCAGGGACCGGACATAGGCAATGCCTGCCAGATAAAGCGGTATATAGAGAATGCGACAGCCAAACCAAAGCCAGGCGCCGCCAAGGCCCCAACCGCTCGCATCGCCCTTCAGCACCAGCACCAGCGCGAGAGCGACAAAAGCCGGATAGGTTTCGCGGAAATTGGCGGAAGCGCGCTCGGCGCGACCGGCTATCCTGGCCGTCGGTTTCAGCCCCTCGTCACGCGGGCCGGCATTCCAGGCCGTACCAAGCTCACGCGTCGCCGTCATTCCTTGCAGGAGGATATGAACCACCAGCAAGACGACACTCCAGCCGATGACCGGCAGGAAAGGTGAAGAGGCGAAAAGACCCGGCTCCATCCGTCAGTCCCCGTTTGCAAAAGCCGCCCGATAAATTCGGGCGGCTCTTCAGGATGCTACTCAGAGATCGAGAACGAGGCGTTCCGGATCTTCCAGGCTTTCCTTGACGCGGACGAGGAAGGTCACGGCTTCCTTGCCGTCCACGATGCGGTGATCGTAGGAGAGCGCGAGATACATCATCGGACGGATGACGATCTGGCCGTCGACGACGACCGGACGTTCCTGGATCTTGTGCATACCCAGAATGCCCGACTGCGGCGCATTGAGGATCGGCGAGGACATCAGCGAGCCGTAAACGCCGCCATTGGTGATGGTGAACGTGCCGCCCTGCATGTCGGCCATGGAAAGCGAACCGTCGCGAGCGGCCTTGGCCAGACGCGCCAGTTCCTTTTCAACGCCGGCAATCGACATGCTGTCGGCATCGCGGATGACCGGAACGACAAGACCCTTGTCCGTGCCGACAGCCATGCCGACATGGGCAAAGTTCTTGTAGATGATGTCGGTGCCGTCGATCTCGGCGTTAACAGCCGGGATTTCCTTCAGCGCATGGGTCACGGCCTTCGTGAAGAAGCCCATGAAGCCAAGCTTCACGCCATGCTTCTTTTCGAAGATGTCCTTGTAGCGCTTACGCAGATCCATCACGGCGGACATATCGACTTCGTTGTAAGTCGTCAGCATCGCAGCCGTGTTCTGGGCGTCCTTGAGGCGCTTGGCGATCGTCTGGCGCAGACGCGTCATCTTCACGCGTTCTTCGCGCGAAGCGTCGTCGGCAGGCGAAGCCGGACGAGCGGCGGCGGCAGCAACCGGAGCCGGAGCCGCGGAAACGCCCCCAGAAATGCCCTTGGCGATAGCGTCGAGAACGTCGCCCTTGAGAACCTGACCGCGCTTGCCGGAACCATCGACCTGAGCGGCGGAGACGCCGCTTTCAGCCAGAAGCTTTGCAGCGGCGGGAGCCGGCTGCATGGCCGGGCCGGACGAGGCAGAAGCGGCGGCAGCCGGTGCCGGAGCGGCAGCAGGCTTGGCTTCTTCCTTCTTTGCGGCGGCAGGGGTAGCCGGAGCGGCAGCGGCGCCGTCGCTGGAAATCTGGCCGAGCAGCGCATTCACTTCGACCGTGTCGCCTTCATTGGCCACGATTTCAGCCAGAACGCCCGCAGCCGCGGCCGGAACTTCCACTGTCACCTTGTCGGTTTCCAGTTCCACCAGCGGTTCGTCGACGGCGACTGCGTCCCCGACCTTCTTGAACCATTTTCCGATGGTTGCCTCAGTAACGGACTCCCCAAGCGTGGGAACGCGAATTTCGGTGGCCATGGTTTCTTCTTCCGTTGATCTTCAATTTCTGGATTTGGTGTTCAATTCATGCCGGAGCCGCCTTTTAAGGGGCGGCTCCAAAACCGGTCAGTTGCCGAGAGCATCCTCAAGGAAAGCTTGAAGCTGCGCAAGATGCTTCGACATCAGGCCCGTCGCAGGCGATGCCGCAGCCGGACGGCCCGCATAACGGACGCGCTGATGCTTGGCGTCGATATGCGCCAGCACCCATTCCAGATACGGATCGATGAACGACCATGCGCCCATGTTCTTCGGCTCTTCCTGGCACCATACGATTTCCGCCTGACGGAAGCGAGACAGTTCGTTGATGAGCGCCTTGGCCGGGAACGGATAGAGCTGTTCCACACGCAGCAGGTAGACATCGTCGACACCGCGCTTTTCGCGCTCTTCGTAGAGATCGTAATAGACCTTGCCCGAGCAGAGCACGACGCGGCGGATCTTGGCGTCCTTCTGAAGCTTGATCTCGCCCTTGTTGTACTGCGCATCGTCCCACAGCAGACGGTGGAATGACGAATCGCCCGACAGTTCGCTCAGGCTGGAGACGGCGCGCTTGTGACGCAGCAGGGACTTCGGCGTCATCATGATGAGCGGCTTGCGGAAGTCGCGTTTCATCTGGCGGCGCAGAATGTGGTAATAGTTTGCCGGCGTCGTAACGTTGGCAACCTGCATGTTGTCTTCGGCGCAAAGCTGGAGATAGCGTTCCAGGCGAGCCGAGGAGTGTTCCGGACCCTGGCCCTCATAGCCATGCGGCAGAAGGCAGACCAGACCCGACATTCTGAGCCACTTGCGTTCGCCCGACGAGATGAACTGGTCGAAAACGACCTGCGCACCGTTGGCGAAATCGCCGAACTGGGCTTCCCACAGGACCAGCGCGCGCGGTTCGGACAGCGAATAGCCGTATTCGTAGCCGAGCACCGCTTCTTCCGAAAGCATCGAGTTGATGGCTTCGTAGATCGCCTGTCCCTTCTGGACATTGCTCAGCGGGATATAGCGGTTCTGGTTTTCCTGATCGTAGAGAACCGTGTGACGCTGCGAGAAGGTGCCGCGTTCGACGTCCTGACCCGACAGGCGGATCGGATGACCTTCGGCTGCAAGCGAACCGAAGGCAAGCGATTCAGCCGTTGCCCAGTCGATGCCTTCGCCCGTTTCGATCATCTTGGCGCGGTTGTCGAGGAAACGCTGGATCGTGCGATGAACGTGGAAATCCTTCGGCACTTCGACAAGCTTCTTGCCGATTTCCTTCAGCGTCTTCATCGGAACGGCGGTCTTGCCGCGACGCTGTTCGTCGGCATTGTCGGCGGTGCGCAGACCAGACCATGCACCGTCCAGCCAGTCGGCCTTGTTCGGCTTGTAGCTCTGGCCGGCTTCGAACTCGATTTCGAGCTTTTCGCGCCAGTCGGCCCGCATCCTGTCGATGTCTTCCTGCGTGACCAGGCCTTCGGCGATCAGCTTGTCGGCATAAAGCTGAACCGTCGTCTTGTGGCCGCGGATCGCCTTGTACATCAGCGGCTGGGTGAAGGACGGCTCGTCGCCTTCATTATGGCCGAAGCGGCGGTAGCAGAACATGTCCACGACGACCGGCTTGTGGAAGGTCATGCGGAATTCCATCGCAACCTTGGCCGCAAACACCACGGCTTCCGGGTCGTCGCCATTGACGTGGAAGACCGGCGCCTCGACCATCTTGGCCACATCCGACGGATAGGGCGAAGAACGCGAGAAGGCCGGATTGGTGGTGAAGCCGATCTGGTTGTTGATGATGAAATGCAGCGTACCCGCCACACGATGGCCCTTGAGGCCGGAAAGACCGAGACACTCCGCAACGACGCCCTGACCGGCGAAGGCGGCATCGCCATGCAGCAGCAAAGGCAGAACTTTTGCGCGCTCGGCCAGCGGCACCATGTCGTCGCGGGTGCGGCCGACCAGAAGATCCTGCTTGGCGCGCGCCTTGCCCATGACAACCGGATTGACGATTTCCAGATGCGACGGGTTGGCGGTCAGCGACAGGTGAACCTTGTTGCCGTCGAACTCGCGATCCGACGAAGCGCCCAGATGGTACTTCACGTCGCCCGAACCTTCCACGTCGTCCGGCGTATAGGAGCCGCCCTTGAACTCGTGGAAAATCGCGCGGTGCGGCTTGCCCATGACCTGGGAAAGCACGTTCAGACGGCCACGGTGCGCCATGCCGAGCACGACTTCCTTCAGGCCCATCTGGCCACCGCGCTTGATGATCTGTTCCAGCGCCGGGATCAGCGATTCGCCGCCATCGAGGCCGAAACGCTTGGTGCCCTTGTACTTGACGTCGATGAACTGCTCGAAACCTTCCGCTTCGATGAGCTTCGACAGGATGGCCTTCTTGCCTTCGGCAGTGAAGGCATAACCCTTGTCCGGGCCTTCGATGCGCTCCTGAATCCAGGCCTTTTCGACCGGATCGGAAATATGCATGAATTCGACGCCGATGGTGCCGCAATAGGTGCGCTTGAGGATTTCAAGCATTTCCGGCACGGTCGCATATTCGAGACCGAGCACATTGTCGATGAAAATCTTGCGATTGTAATCGGCAGGCGTGAAGCCGTAGCTCGACGGCTCCAGCTCATTATAGTCGTTCGGCTTTTCGGCGAGACCGAGCGGATCGAGATTGGCATGAAGATGGCCGCGCAT
The DNA here is from genome assembly GCF_014199265.1 of Brucella daejeonensis. Classification (GTDB taxonomy): domain Bacteria; phylum Pseudomonadota; class Alphaproteobacteria; order Rhizobiales; family Rhizobiaceae; genus Brucella; species Brucella daejeonensis. The sequence goes on along the minus strand of NZ_JACIJG010000001.1, from coordinate 396,102 downwards.
ACGATAGGCGCGGATCATCATGATGGCGCGCACGCTGTCGCGCGCAGCCTGGGCAATCTCTTCGGCGGTGAGCGGTGCGCCGGATGCGCCCTTGGCCTCACCTTTCGCAGCCTTGCCCTTCAACTTGTCGGAAACGGCCTTTTCGACTTCGGCCCAATTGCCGTCGAGCGCCGAAACGAGTTCGCCATTGGCGGCAATCGGCCAGTTCTTTCTGGTCCAGGATGCACCTTCGGCGTTCTTCTTCACGTCGGCTGCATTATCGCCGAGCTTGGCGAAGAAATCCCGCCACTGCGGATCGACCGAATTCGGATCGTCCTCGTACCTGGCATAGAGTTCCTCGATATAGTCGGCGTTGCCGCCATAGAGGAACGAGGTGAGGGCGAAAACGTCGTTGGCTTGTTCCTGCCTTGCCATAGCCTACCCGGAGCCTTGCTCCGTCTCCTTGTCAGCGATTCATTTCGCGCGGGCCGGAAGTCCGACAATGAAACTTCATCCCTCACGCCGCCGGGAAGGAACCGCTACAGACCCCGGCAAACCATACTCTACGCGTTGGAGCGGTCGCTTCCGCTCCGCTGTCACCGGAATATCCCGGTGTTCATGCCAAACCCGGCAACGGCTTTCGCCGATGCCGGGGCTATTCAAAATAACGACCGGTCTCAGCCCTTGAGGACTTCCACCAGCGTCTTGCCGAGTTGCGCCGGCGACGGGGACACGCGAATGCCAGCCGATTCCATGGCTGCAATCTTGTCTTCCGCGCCGCCCTTGCCGCCGGAAATCACGGCGCCGGCATGGCCCATGGTGCGTCCGGCGGGAGCCGTGCGGCCTGCAATGAAGCCGACCATCGGCTTGTTTCGGCCACGCTTTGCTTCGTCTTTCAGGAACTGCGCGGCATCTTCTTCAGCCGAACCGCCGATTTCACCGATCATGACGATCGACTTGGTTTCATCATCGGCCAGGAACATTTCCAAAACGTCGATGAATTCGGTGCCCTTGACCGGGTCGCCGCCGATGCCGACAGCCGTCGTCTGGCCGAGACCTTCGTTCGAGGTCTGGAACACAGCCTCATAGGTCAGCGTGCCGGAACGGGAAACAACGCCCACCGAACCCTTCTTGAAGATGTTGCCTGGCATGATGCCGATCTTGCATTCTTCAGGGGTCAGGATGCCGGGGCAGTTCGGTCCGAGCAGGCGCGAATTCGAGCGTTCCAGACGCTCCTTGACGCGAACCATGTCGAGAACCGGAATGCCTTCGGTGATGCAGACGATGAACGGGATTTCGGCTTCAATGGCTTCGATGATCGCATCGGCTGCACCTGCTGGCGGAACGTAGATCACGGAAGCGTCGGCGCCCGTGCGTTCCTTGGCTTCGGCAACGGTCGCGAAGATCGGAAGCTTTTCGCCCTTCTGACCTTCCCAGGTTTCGCCACCCTTCTTCGGATGGATGCCGCCGACCATCTGCGTACCGTAGTAAGCAAGCGCCTGTTCGGTGTGGAAAGTACCGGTCTTGCCGGTCAGGCCCTGTACGAGAACCTTGGTGTCCTTGTTGACGAGAATGGACATGCCTTAGTTTCCCTTCACTGCAGCGACGATCTTCTGCGCCGCATCGTCGAGATCGTCAGCCGAAATGACATTCAGGCCGCTCTCGTTGATGATCTTCTTGCCAAGCTCGACATTGGTGCCTTCGAGACGGACAACCAGCGGAACCTTGAGGCCGACTTCCTTGACGGCAGCGATCACGCCTTCGGCGATGACGTCGCACTTCATGATGCCGCCGAAGATGTTGACCAGAATGCCTTCGACAGCCGGATCAGCGGTGATGATCTTGAACGCAGCCGTCACCTTCTCCTTGGTAGCGCCGCCACCAACGTCGAGGAAGTTGGCAGGTTCCGCGCCATAGAGCTTGATGATGTCCATCGTCGCCATGGCGAGACCGGCGCCATTGACCATGCAGCCGATATTGCCGTCGAGGGCAACATAGGCCAGATCGTACTTGGAAGCTTCGATTTCCTTGGAATCTTCTTCCGTCAGATCGCGCAGCTCAAGGATGTCCGCATGACGGAACAGGGCATTGTTGTCGAAGGAGACCTTGGCGTCGAGAACGCGCACGCGGCCATTCTTCATGACGATCAGCGGGTTGATCTCCAGAAGGCTCATGTCCTTTTCGACGAAAGCCTTGTAGAGGATCGGGAACAGCTTGAGGCCGTCTTCACGGGCTTCGCCTTCGAGCTTCAGCGCATCGGCGAGCTTGGCGGCGTCTTCGTCCGTCACGCCCTTGGCCGGATCGATGGCGAGCGTCACGATCTTTTCAGGGGTTTCTTCGGCAACGGCTTCGATATCCATGCCGCCTTCGGTCGAAACGACGAAAGCCGGACGGCCGACCGAACGGTCGATCAGGATCGAGAGATAAAGCTCGCGGTCGATGTCGGCGCCATCTTCGATATAGAGGCGGTTGACCTGCTTGCCGGCCGGGCCGGTCTGCTTGGTGACCAGCGTATTGCCCAGCATTTCCTTCGCAAAGGCAACCACTTCGTCAATCGACTTGGCGAGGCGCACGCCACCCTTGGCATCTTCGGGAAGTTCCTTGAACTTGCCCTTGCCGCGTCCGCCAGCATGAATCTGGCTCTTGACGACATAGAGCGGTCCGGGAAGCGTCTTTGCCCATTCTTCCGCCTGTTCGACGGAATAGACAGCCACACCGTTGGCGATTGGCGCGCCGTAGGTGTGAAGCAGGCGCTTGGCCTGGTATTCGTGAATATTCATCTGGTTGTCCTCTGCGGATTCCCGACCCGCTTCTCAAGCGTAGCCGGTACGGCCCAAATCTTCGACCAATAATTGGCAGCCGGAAAAGGCCGGAGCCGCCCGAAGCGGCAACCGGCCTTGTCTGGAATTTACTTCAGCGACGGAGCGATGCCGATGCAGGCTTCGCAAAGACCGGCGACAGACGCCACCGACTTGTCGAATTCGGCCTTTTCGCCACCGTCGAGATCGATCTCGATGATGCGCTCGACGCCATTGGCGCCGATCACGGTCGGCACGCCGACATACATGTCCTTGACGCCGTACTGGCCGGTAAGCTGTGCCGCGACCGGCAGAACACGCTTCTTGTCCTTGAGATAGGATTCAGCCATGGCGATGGCCGAGGAAGCCGGTGCGTAGAAAGCCGAGCCGGTCTTGAGCAGGCCGACGATTTCCGCGCCGCCGTCACGGGTGCGCTGGATGATCTTGTCGAGCTTGTCCTGGCTGGTCCAGCCCATCTTGACGAGGTCCGGCAGCGGAATACCTGCAACGGTCGAGTAACGGGCCAGCGGAACCATCGAGTCGCCATGGCCGCCCAACACGAATGCGGTGACGTCTTCAACCGACACGTTGAATTCTTCCGACAGGAAGTAACGGAAACGGGCGCTGTCGAGAACGCCGGCCATGCCGACGACCTTGTGAGCCGGAAGGCCGGAGAACTTCTGCAAGGCCCAGACCATGGCGTCGAGCGGGTTGGTAATGCAGATGACGAAAGCGTCGGGAGCATATTTCGCGATGCCCGCGCCGACCTGTTCCATCACCTTCAGGTTGATGCCCAGGAGATCGTCGCGGCTCATGCCCGGCTTGCGCGGCACGCCTGCGGTGACGATGACAACGTCTGCGCCCTCGATGGCGGCGTAGTCATTGGCGCCGGTAAACTTCGCATCAAAACCGTCGACCGGAGAAGATTCGGCGATATCCAGTCCCTTACCCTGCGGGGTGCCTTCCGCAATGTCGAACAGGACGACGTCGCCGAGTTCCTTCAGACCGGCCAGATGAGCGAGCGTACCGCCGATCATGCCCGAGCCGATGAGGGCAATCTTGTTGCGTGCCATGATTGTTTCTTTCCTCACGTTTGATCCAGAAACGCATCAAGCCATCCGGTTTCCTCCCCGGAAACGCTCAAGCGTTGGAACTGCGAGATAGGACTCTTTGCAAAAAAACTCAACTCATTATTTTGCGACCAATGTTTTCAATCGGTTAGAATTATATGTTCTTACGTAAACGTAAGATATTTTGTCGAAAACAAGGCAAAATCACCCTTCCCTCCCCGCCGCCAGCCATCCCCGAACAGACGGTATGGAGCGACTGGCAAGCTGCCAATTCCTTCAGCGTCATGCAACGGTTCCAGACCGGCCACGATCTGGAACCGATACGCGTTTCAGGTTTGGGTTAGCCCCTAAGGTGTGCCAGCCCACGACCACGAATTGCGCTGGTAACATAGCCCAGGGAACATATAAGTCCAGTCTGTGGCAGCCTGATGATGGGGCAGCCTGATGATGGGCAGCGGACGATACGGAACGCTTCAGCCGGCCTTGCCGGGCGGCTCGGCCAGATATTCCGCGCTCTGCATCTCGAACAGGCGTGACGCGGTGCGGTCGAACTCGAAGGCCTCCGTACCCTTGCTGGCAATATAGAGCTTCTCGGGCGGAGCTTCCGCCGAAACGAACACCCGCGCATGATGATCGTAGAGCACATCGACCAGCAGGATGAAGCGCTTGGCCTCATTGCGACGCGCATAATCGAGCACCGGCACACCGTCGATAAACAGCGTCGGGTAGCGCTTGACGATGGCGATGTAGTCCGAAGCGCCGAGTGGTTTCGAGCACAGCGCATCGAAGGACAGACGCGCGGCGCCGGAAACCGCACGGGCAATCTCGATCTCGCGGCCCTTGATGCGGATCGTATCCGGCTTTTCGTCCGCGCCGTTCTTCTGGGCCGCCCAAGCGGCATCCATGCGGCCTGCCGTCTCATTTGTGAGCGGTGTCAGATAGACCGGCTGGCGGTCGAGCTTCTCCAGACGGTAGTCGGTCCGTGAATCGAGATTGATCACATCGACATGCTGCTTGAGGATGTCGACGAAAGGCAGGAAGAGCTGCCGGTTCAGCCCGTCGCGATAGAGATTGTCGGGTGCGACGTTGGACGTCGCCACCAGCACCACGCCACGCGCGAAAAGCGCGCTGAACAGGCGCGACAGGATCATCGCATCGGCAATGTCGGTGACGGTGAATTCGTCGAAGCACAGGACCCAGGCCTGCTGGCTCAGCGCATCGGCGACCGGCGGGATCGGATCGTCCTGCTTGGTCTCGCCGCGTTTCAACGCCTGACGATGGGCATAGATGCGCTCATGCACGTCGGCCATGAAGTCGTTGAAATGCGCGCGCCGCTTGCGCTCCACCGGCAGAAGCGAAAAGAACATGTCCATCAGCATGGTCTTGCCGCGCCCGACCTCGCCATGGACATAAAGCCCCTTGACGATTTCAGCCGCCGGCTTGCGCTTGCCGAACAGCCAGCCGAGCGCACTCGACTTGCGTGACAGTCGTCTGGAACAGATTTCCTCGATCAGCCGGTCATAGCGATCGGTGAGTTCGAGTTGCGCGGGATCCGCGTCCACATCGCCCGCCGCGACCATCGCATCGTAATGTTCGCGAAGGGAGGGAAACGCCTTGAGATTGCCGTCGAAAGACATCACAGGTTCCGGTGAAACCGTTATCGGGGAATTGGCGGAGCCGTCCGAAGACGCTCCGCCTCATAGAATGCTGCCACCGAGGGCGCAGCGTGAAAACAATCAGCGCGAGAGCGACACAGCCTGACCGCCCGAAGTCTGTCCGTCGAAGCGGCTCTGGCCCGAAGAATAGAGCGAGGCAACGGTGCCGCCATTCGCATCGTAAAGCACGAGCTGCTTGCCGTTGACCGCCCAGGAGGCGAGGCTTGCCAGTTCGCCGGGGCAGCGCAGCGGACCTGCGCGATAGCCCTGACCGTATTTTGTCTGCGGCGTCGCGATCTTGCAGCTCTGGCCGCCGAGCGATGCATTCCACACGCCTGCGACAGCGCCCGGCGTCACATCCGGCGCGGATGCCGGCGGCAGGTTCGCAACCTGCGTGCCGTCCGGCGCATTCGGGTCCGTGGTCGGAGCGGTCGGAAACTGCGAGGCATTGGGAGAGGCGAGATTACCCTTCTGCACCGTGCCTGCCGGGGCAGCATTGACCGGCGGCGGGGGCGGCGGAGGCGAAACCGTGTCGAGATTGCCGAACCGGGAGCTCTGGCACCCGGCCAGTACGATGCCAGCTGCCGCGAGGCTGAGCAGACTTGCTTTCGAAATTCCCATCAGGTTCTCCATTTCCGTCGTATTTCATCAGGGGTGGGGACGCCCCCGGCTTACCTACCGAAGCCGTGCAATGTGACAATATTGGACCGATAAAATGGCTATATGGTTAAAAAAGCAACACCGGCACCTGTCATTTTTGGCCGCAGAACCCGTCAGCGAGGCTTGAAAGCGCTTAATAATCCGGGAACTGGCACAGGAAGGTCACAGTTTCGGCATTCAGGGTTCCACGCAAGGAACAGGGAGCCGCCGCCGTCCCGTGTTTTTGCAATCTGTCACGGGCACTGGCAATTTGCGGGCTTTTCCGCCATATAGACCCTGAATGTCCATAGGCTTCACCAGCAAAGCCGCAGGAAAACGGAACCACGATAGTTATGGCCACCAAGGCAGCCTTCGCCAAGATGAACGGGCTCGGCAACCAGATCATCGTTGCCGACATGCGCGGTCGCGCCGACCGGATCACGCCTGAAGCCGCGATCCGCCTCGCAGGCGGCGGCGAAACGGCCTTCGATCAGATCATGGCAATCCACGACCCGCGCACACCGGGAACCGACAATTACGTCGCCATCATCAACAGCGACGGCACTGAAGCCCAGGCCTGCGGCAACGGCACGCGCTGTGTCGTGCAGGCGCTCGCCCGCGAGAGTGGCAGGCGCGACTTCACCTTCGAAACCCGCGCCGGAATCCTCACCGCGACCGAGCATGAGAACGGCCTGATCTCGGTGGACATGGGCAAGCCGCGTTTCGGCTGGCAGGATATTCCGCTGGCCCGCGAAGTCGCCGACACGCGTGCCATCGCGCTTTTCGCCGGTCCGGCCGACGCGCCGGTCCTGCAAGCGCCGTCAGTTGCCTCGATGGGCAATCCGCACGCCATTTTCTGGGTGGACGGCGACGTCTGGTCCTATGAGCTGGAAAAATACGGCTCCGCCCTCGAACACGATCCGATCTTTCCCGAGCGCGCCAATATCTCGATTGCGCGCATAACCTCGCCGGAAACGATGGACCTGCGCACATGGGAACGGGGCGTCGGCTTGACCCGCGCCTGCGGTTCCGCCGCCTGCGCCGCGGGCGTCTCGGCGGCCCGCACGGGTCGTACCGGACGCACCGTCACCGTCACCGTTCCGGGCGGCCCGCTCCGCATCGAATGGCGCGACGACGATCACGTCATCATGACCGGCCCCGCCGAATGGGAGTTCGGCGGCACGTTCGATCCTGCAACCGGCGAATGGGAGCACGCCCCCGACAATAGCCGGGGTGCCGCCTGATGGCTGTCGAGATCGTAACATTCGGATGCCGCCTCAACACCTATGAGTCCGAGGTGATGAAACGCGAGGCCGATGCTGCGGGCCTTGGCGAGCTGAAAGATGGCGCCATCGTCTTCAATACCTGCGCGGTCACGGCGGAAGCCGTGCGCCAGGCGCGTCAGGCGATCCGCAAGGCCCGCCGTGAAAACCCGGAAGCGCGCATCATCGTCACCGGCTGCGCCGCGCAGACCGAGGCCGACAATTTTGCCGCCATGGGCGAGGTGGACCTCGTTCTGGGCAATGAGGAAAAGCTGAAAGCCAATTCCTACCGGATGCTGCCGGACTTCGGCGTCAACCAGTTCGAGAAGGTGCGCGTCAACGATATCATGGAAGTGCGCGAAACCGCGAGCCACATGGTCGACGCCATCGAGGGTCGCGCGCGCGCCTTCGTGCAGGTGCAAAATGGCTGCGATCATCGCTGTACCTTCTGCATCATCCCTTATGGACGCGGCAATTCCCGCTCCGTGCCGATGGGCGCGGTGGTGGATCAGGTCAAACGGCTCGTCGGAAACGGCTATGCCGAAGTGGTGCTGACCGGCGTGGACATGACCTCCTACGGTCCCGACCTGCCGGGCAATCTCCGCCTTGGCAGGCTCGTCAGGACGGTTCTCGATCAGGTGCCCGATCTTCAACGCCTGCGGCTCTCCTCCATCGATTCCATCGAGGCCGATGACGAGTTGATGGATGCGATTGCCAATGAAAAGCGTCTCATGCCGCATCTGCACCTGTCCTTGCAGGCGGGCGACGACATGATCCTGAAGCGCATGAAGCGCCGCCATCTGCGTGACGATTCCATCCGCTTCTGCGAGACGGTGCGCGGGCTTCGCCCCGACATCGTTTTCGGCGCGGACATCATTGCCGGTTTCCCGACCGAAACCGAAGAGATGTTCCAGAATTCACTGAAGATCGTCGAGGAATGCGGCCTCACCCATCTGCATGTCTTTCCCTATAGCGCCCGCGAGGGGACGCCTGCTGCGCGTATGCCGCAGGTTCGCCGGGAGATCGTCAAGGAACGCGCCGCGCGCCTGCGCGCCGTCGGCGACCGCGCCTATGAAAAGCATCTCGCCGCACTTGACGGCACGCGCCAGCGTCTTCTGGTCGAGAAGCAGGGCATCGCCCGCACGGAAGGCTTCACGCTTGCCGCCGTCGATGGGGGCAATCCCGGCGAAATCATCGAATCCATCGTGACAGGCCATGACGGGGAAAAACTCCTCACCCGTCAGGCAGAGCCGAAAGCGGCTTAAACAGGGCATAAAAATTCATGGCAATGGGCTTCATCAAGAAAATGTTCTCCTTCGGCAAGAAGGAGGTTGAGGAAAAGCCGGTCGAAGAATCGACCCCGGAAACCGTGGAAACGCAGGTGCCCGAACCTGCCGAAGCGCCCGCCGTCGAAACCGCCCGGGAGCCGAAACCCGAACCGGAACATCCGGTTGCCGAGATCGAAATCCCGATCGAGCAGCCCCCCGTCATGGAACCGCCCGCCGTGGAACCGCCCGTCGTGGAACCGGTTCCGGCGGAAACACCGCCGGTCGAACAGCCAATTGCGGAACCTGTCGTCGAACAACCGGCTCCCGAGCCTGAACCTGCCATCGAACCGGAACGCGCCGAAGAGCCGGAAGCTCCGGCACCGGACTCCACCCCTGTTCCGGCACCGGCCAAGCCCAAGAAGGTCAAGGTCGCCAAAGCCGTCGAGGAACAGCAGGAAGAGTCCCCCGTCGAGGTGACGCCCCAGCCGAAGCTCTCATGGTTCGAGCGCCTGCGGCGCGGCCTTGCCCGCTCGTCCAGTTCGCTCAGCGAATCCATCGGCGGCATCTTCACCAGGCGCAAGCTGGATGACGACACCTTGCAGGATCTGGAAGACGTGCTGATCCAGGCCGACCTTGGACTGGAAACGGCGATGCGCGTTACCGATGCACTGGCCTCGGGCCGGTACGGCAAGGATGTCACCGGTGAGGAAGTCCGCGCCATCATGAGCGCCGAGATCGAAAAGGTGCTCTCCCCCGTCGCAAAGCCGCTGGAACTCGACCTGTCGCACAAACCGCATGTCATTCTGGTCGTCGGCGTCAACGGCACCGGCAAGACCACCACCATCGGCAAGCTCGCGGCAAAACTGACCGCCGGCGGCCTCAAGGTCATGCTGGCGGCGGGCGACACGTTCCGCGCTGCCGCAATCGAACAGCTCCACATCTGGGGCGAGCGCACCGGTTCGCCGGTCGTCTCCTCCAAGCTCGGCGCCGATGCGGCGGGGCTTGCCTATGACGCGTGGGAAAAGGCCAGGGAAGCAGGCAGCGACGTGCTCATCATCGACACGGCGGGCCGTCTCCAGAACAAGGCCGAACTGATGGAAGAACTGGCCAAGATCGTGCGCGTTCTCGGCAAGCACGACCCGGAAGCGCCGCACACGGTGCTTCAGACGCTCGATGCCACCACTGGCCAGAACGCGCTCAACCAGGTCGAGATTTTCAAGAATATCGCCGGCGTCAACGGTCTCGTCATGACCAAGCTTGACGGAACCGCGCGCGGCGGCATTCTGGTCGCGATCTCGGCCAGGCACAAATTGCCGGTCTATTTCATCGGCGTCGGCGAAGGCGTCGACGACCTCGAACCCTTCGCGGCCAGCGATTTCGCGCAGGCTATTGCTGGAGTAGCGTAATGGAAAAGCATATTTTTGAAAGCGACCCGGCCCGGAAAAGCGAAGCGGAACGCAAGGAAGTTCCGCCGCTCCTGAAGCTCGCGCTGGAACTGGGGCCGCTTCTGGTCTTCTTCTTTGCCAATGCGCGCGGCGAAATGCTGATCGAGCGCTTTCCCGTTCTCGGCTCCATCGGCGCGCCGATCTTCCTGGCCACCGCGCTCTTCATGGCGGCGACCGTCATCGCGCTTGTCATCTCATGGTCGATGACCCGCACCCTGCCGATCATGCCGCTCGTTTCCGGCATCGTGGTGCTGGTATTCGGAGCGCTGACGCTGTGGCTGCATAACGACACCTTCATCAAGATGAAGCCGACCATCGTCAACACGCTGTTCGGCGCGATCCTGCTCGGCGGCCTCTTCTTCGGCAAATCCCTGCTCGGCTATGTGTTCGATTCCGCCTTCCGGCTCGACGCCGAAGGCTGGAGAAAGCTCACGCTGCGCTGGGGCCTGTTCTTCATCTTCCTCGCCATCGTGAACGAGATCGTCTGGCGCAATTTCTCGACCGACGCCTGGGTATCGTTCAAGGTCTGGGGCATCATGCCCATCACCATTGTCTTCACGCTTTTACAAATGCCGCTTATTCAGAAACACTCGCTGGCCGAAGACAGCAACACCGCATCATGACCGCATGACAGGAGGGAGGACGCCATGTCCGGGATCGAACCACGGCTTGAAATCGAACAGTTCATCTGCCGCAGCGACAATTATGGCGTCCTGATCCACGACCCGGAAAGCGCCCTCACCGCCTCTATCGACGCGCCCGATGCGGCGGCGATCGAGGCAGCGCTGAAGCGGCGCGGCTGGACGCTCGATTTCGTCTTCACCACGCATCACCACCTCGATCATGTCGAAGGCAATGAGGCGCTGAAGGCGAAGTATGGCGTCAGCATCATCGGCCCCAAGGCCGAGGAAGCCAGGATTCCGGGCATAGACCGCACCGTGAAGGACGGCGATGCGTTCACTTTCGGGCTTTTCAGGGTGAAGGTCATCGCGACGCCCGGCCACACGGCGGGCGAAATCTCCTACCATCTTCCCGACGCGAAAGTGGTCTTCACCGGCGACACGCTGTTCGCGCTCGGCTGCGGACGGCTGTTCGAGGGAACGCCCTCGACCATGTTCCGGTCGCTACAGAAGCTGATTTCGCTTCCCGGCGACACCGCCGTCTATTGCGGCCATGAATATACCGAGAGCAATGCCCGGTTTGCGCTGACCATCGATCCCGGCAATTCCGCGCTCAAGGAGCGCGCTGCCGAAATCGCGCGGCTTCGCTCGGCCGATCGCATGACGCTGCCGTCGAGCATCGCGCTCGAAATGGCGACCAATCCCTTCCTGCGCTGGCACGATGCGGGCATTCGCAGCCGTCTCGGCTTGCAGGACGCCCCCGACGAGGCGGTGTTTGCCGAAATCCGCAAGCGCAAGGACCTGTTCTGAGGGTCCGGTGCTTGACACAAATTGCCGTTTGCAGACCGGCATCGCGACTTTTGGAACAGATGCTGACATATCGAGGATGAAACAATGACGGTATTTTCCCGTTTCAAGATTGCTGGCTGCGCCGTTTTCCTCGGCCTCTCGCTTGCCGCCCTGCCGGTTTTTTCCAGCGGCACCGCCTTCGCCGACGACCTTCTTGACGTCGCGCCAGAAGAGACGCCCGCCGAAATCAACAATTTCAGGCTCAGCGAGGATTTCCTCTCCCGTATGGAGAAGATTCAGGAACAACTTGAAACCATGGAGCTTTCCGCGACCGAGGAAGAAGGACAGGACCCTTCCCCTTCCTTCGACAAGATGGTCAAGAGCATCGAGGCCCGGCCGCAGGTCGTCGAGGTGCTCAAGGCCCAGAATATCACGCCGCGGGATTATATAGTCGGCTATTTTGCCCTGATGAGCAGCCTCGCCGCCGCCGATGCGGAAGACGAACCGCAGCTCGTCGATGAGTTGAAGGGCATCAATCCCGATCACCTTGCCTTCGGCAAGCAATATGGCGAACGCATCCGCACCCTGATCGGCGAGTGAACGTCCCGCCTCCTGTCCGAGCTTCCCGTCTCCTCAGGATGAGGGACGGGAGCATCCGCTGACCCTGTTACCGTGCCGGTTGCCTCAAAAGCCGCAGCGCGTTGATCGTCACCAGAACGGTCGCACCGGTATCGGCCAGAATTGCGGGCCACAGGCCGGTAATGCCCAGCACGGTGGTCACGAGGAAAACGGCCTTCAGCCCGAGCGCCATGGCGATATTCTGGTGGATATTGCGCATGGTCCGCTTCGACAGATCGACCATTTGCGCCACGTCACCGACCCGCCCGTGCAGCACGGCGGCATCCGCCGTTTCCAGCGCCACATCCGTACCGCCGCCCATCGCAATACCGACATCGGCAGCGGCGAGCGCGGGCGCATCGTTGATGCCGTCTCCGACCTTGGCGACGATCAGCCTCTCCTTACGCAATTCGCCGACAATACGCTGCTTGTCTTCGGGCAGGAGTTCCGCGTGCACCTCGATACCAAGGTCGCGCCCGATGGCTTCCGCAGTACGGCGATTGTCGCCCGTCAGCATGACGGTGCGGATATTGCCGCCTTTCAGTTCCTGCAAGCCCGCAATGGCATCCGCGCGCGGTTCGTCCCGCATGGCGATGGCTCCGGCGATCCTGCCGTCCGCGACAAGAACGGAAACCGTCTTTCCCTGGTCGTTGCAGGCGGCGATCCGGCTCGCAAGCGCATCCGGGATGGCGGCAATATCGCCGGCGGCGCGGCGCGACCCCAGGAACAGTTGCGTCTCGCCGACCGTACCCGACACGCCCTTGCCGCCATGCGCCCGGCCCTCGGCAACGACGGACAGCTTCAGCCCGCGCTGTCCGGCGGCGTTCACGATGGCGAGCGCCAGCGGATGGCTTGAGCCTGCATCCAGCGAAGCGGCAAGACGCAGCACCTCATCTTCCGGCAGGTCGGCTGCGAGAATATCGGTCACTTTCGGCTTGCCTTCGGTCAGCGTGCCGGTCTTGTCGAAACAGGCGGCGGTGATCTTGCCGATGGTTTCCAGCACCGCTCCGCCCTTCATCAGAAGGCCACGCCGTGCGCCAGACGATAGAGCCGCCGCAATGGCAGCCGGCGTGGAAATGACCAGCGCGCAGGGGCAACCGATCAGAAGGATCGCAAGGCCCTTATAAATCCATTCGCTCCAGTCACCGCCGCCCGCGAGCGGCGGCAATATGGCGACGAGCGCCGCCACGACCACCACGCCCGGCGTATAATAGGTCGAGAAGCGGTTGATGAAACGTTCGGTCGGCGCCTTGGCCTCCTGCGCTTCCTCCACCAGCCGCACGACGCGGGCAATGGTGTTGTCCTGCGCGGCTGCGGTCACTTTCACCCGCAACAGGCCGTCCCCGTTGATCGTGCCTGCGAAAACCGTATCGCCCGCGCCCTTGCCGACCGGCGTGCTTTCGCCGGTGACGGGCGCTTCATCGACAGCGCTTTCGCCGGAGAGGATTTCGCCATCGGCGGGCATCCGGTCGCCCGGACGCACGGAAATGACGTCGCCGACCGCCAGACCGTCCGCGGCCACTTCCGTCGCCGTACCGTTCTTCTCAAGAAAGGCCGTCTTCGGCACCAGCGCGGTCAGCGACTGGATGCTGGCGCGCGCCTTTCCGGCGGCAACGCCTTCGAGCAATTCGCCGACAAGGAACAGGAACACGACCGCAGCCGCTTCCTCGGTCGCGCCGATGAACATCGCGCCGATGGCTGCGATCGTCATCAGCATTTCGATGGAAAAGGGCGTGCCGTTGATGGCCGCCATCCAGGCGCGCCGGGCAATCGGCACCAGGCCGATCAGCATCGCCGCCGTGAAGGCCCAGAGCGCAATCGCCGGATAAAGATGCCCCACACCATAGGCGGCAACCAGCCCGCCGCCGCAGGCAAGCATCATCTGCCCCTTTTTCGAGCGCCACCACGGCAGGGGTTTTGCCGGTGCTCCGTTCTTCGGGGCTATCCCGGCGCTAGCCGTATCGGCCTTCCCGGCAAGCGTGGTCCTGTAGCCGAGCGCCGTCACCTTGCCGGCAATCTCGTCACTTGCAGCCATCCCGTCATGATTGACGGTCATGGCGCCATTGGTGACGGAAACCGACACATCCGTCACGCCCGGCAGGCGGCGCACGGCGGTATCGATCTTGGCCGCGCAGGAAGCACAGTCCATCCCGTCAATACGAAAGCGAATCTGGTTCATCGTTTCACTCATGATCTGCTCTTTTCGGCACTGCTCTTGAATTGTGTCGAGCAAGGTCTACATCCTCTAGTGACTAGAGGAGCAAGCGGAAAATGAGAATAAATGTCCCCATCGGCGAGGCATCGAAGGCAAGCGGCGTAAAAGTGCCGACGATCCGCTATTACGAGCAGATCGGTCTGCTGCCGGTTCCGCCGCGCACGGAAGGCAATCGCCGTCTTTATGATCGCAACGACGTCCAGCGGCTCGTTTTCATTCGTCACGCGCGCGATCTGGGTTTCGAGGTGGATGCGATCCGCACGCTTCTCGACCTTCAGGACAATCCCGACCAGTCATGTGCGGCGGCTGACGCCATCGCCCGCGCCCGCTTGAGCGATGTGGAGCGCCGCATCGCGAAATTGCTGTCGCTAAAAACCGAATTGCAGCGCATGGTGGAATGCACCGCCCATGGCCGCATCGACCGGTGCCGGGTGATCGAGATTCTCGGCAATCATGAGGAATGCGTGCATCGGGAGCACTGATCCCGAAAATGGACCGGAAACAATCCCGCTCCCGTTCCGGCAGCCGCTCAGTTCACCTTTGAAAAGCGGGTGGCTGCGATCTTGAGCGTCCCGATACGCGTGCCGATACGCGCCACGACCGGCGCGTAGATGCCGGAATCGCCCAGCGAGGCGAATGAAATCGTCATCCGGCTGCGCTTGCTCAGATAATCGATGGCTTTCTTGCCCTTCTGATAACCGGAAATCGGAATGAATTTTGCCGAGCAGATTACCGATTCGCCGGTAAAACCGTCTGTCGTGAACGATTCGGTGCCGTTGAAGGAAAGCTTGATGTCGGCGCGGGTCTGACCGTCGAAGACGCTTAACGTGCGATCGCAGACGGCGCGGCCATTCCTGGCCGGGACCATGAGCGCGCTCAAGGGATCGCTGACATCGAGAAGATCCTGCGGCGATGTTTCCACCCACGGGTCGCGCTTCTTCACCGGGGGCTGGTTTTCCGCCGCGACCACATTGCCATTGGCAAAGCGGATCGCCGTGCTCTTGTTCTTGCGACCGTGCTTGTAGGCAAGATCGAAACTCTTCGGAACGACCTTGTCGCCCGATGCGCTGCCCGTCACATGCACGGTGCCGTCCGTATCGTCGAACACCCGCGCCAGGCCGGAGGTGAGAAAACGTCCGTTGAGATTGTAATTGGCCCCGTTCACGGTGGTTTCTATGGCCGAACGCGCAATCGAAAGGCCGAAAATCGAAATGTCGTATTCAGTGCGGTAGAGATCGTTGGCCTTGGCCGGGCCGCCCGCAAAGGTCAATCCGGCAACGATCAGGACGCCGAAACGCAGCAGGCGATTTCCGGCAGCCTTCAACACATGCGACGCTTCGATCATGTTCGACATTCCTTCCACTAGTGTGGTGGATTTGAAGTTCCTATCATTTGCCTGGCATCTACGTTTAGGAACTTCAAATCCGTAAACCACACTCGATTCAATATCTTGCTAGTGTGGCTTTGAATCTGAAATTCGTTCGCAACACTGCTCCAAAGTGATACGAATTTCAGATTCACCACACTAGACCGTTTTCAACCATATTGGGTCGTCAAAAAGTTGCGTGGGATTCTTCGATACAGTATCTGTGTAAGCCAAGCAAAATCGGCGAAGTTATGTTCGCAACCTTTCGTGAACACGGCGCCAAAGCCCGAAAACCATGTCTTTGCGCCGCCGATACGGAATCTCACTTGACTGCAACGGCTGCTGTCACTATAGAAACGCGACTTTCCCAATAGGCCGCCTGTCCGAGATCGCGCGCCAGCAGCACCAAACTGCTTTGATAGCTTGAGTTCGGACATTCGGGTCGGGGCCTGAAGAACGTAATTGAAGGTGAGACCAAAATGTCCCGCGCTTGTGAATTGACCGGCAAGTCGGTCCAGTACGGCAACAATGTCAGCCACGCGAACAACCGGACGCGTCGCCGCTTTCTGCCCAATCTCTGCAATGTAACGCTGATCTCCGAAACGCTCGGCCAGAGCTATCGTCTGCGCATCTCCGCCAACGCCCTGCGTTCGGTCGAGCATCGCGGCGGCCTGGATGCGTTCCTCGCCAAGTCCGACGACAAGGAACTCTCGCAGCGTGCCCGCCTGCTGAAGCGCCAGATCGCAAAGAAGCAGGCTGAAGTCGCTGCTGCCTAAGCTTTCGGCCAAAAGATTTTGACAAAAAAGGCCGGCATTTGTCGGCCTTTTTTGCTGGTTCCATCACCCAGGATAAAAAAATGTCGATCGAGACACCTTCTTATTCCCGGCTTGCGCCTGCAATACTGGCCATGTGCGTGGCGGTCGCCGCGTCCAATATTCTGGTCCAGTATCCGTTCCGGCATTTCGGCCTCGGCGAAGTGCTCACCTATGGCGCCTTCACCTATCCCGTCGCCTTTCTGGTCAACGACCTGACGAACCGCCGTTTCGGGCCAGCCGCCGCGCGCAGGGTCGTCTATGCCGGTTTCGTGCTCGGTGTCGTCATGTCGGTCTGGCTTGCCACCCCGCGCATCGCCATCGCCTCAGGCTCCGCCTTCCTTCTCGCGCAATTGCTGGACATCACCGTATTCAACGGCCTGCGCCGCAGGACCTGGTGGAAAGCGCCGTTTGCCGCTGCGATGTTCGGTTCCGTGCTGGATACGCTCCTGTTCTTCTCCATCGCTTTCGCGGCGGGCTTCGCATGGATCGACCGCATGACCGGTATGCCCGATTCGTCGCTGGCCGAACCTGCGTCCTTCCTCGGGCTCGGTGTGCCGCTCTGGGCCTCGCTCGCCTTCGGCGATTTCATCGTCAAGGTCGTCATGGGAACGCTGATGCTGATTCCCTATGGCGCAATCCTCGCAATATTCGCGCCGACGCTTTATGCACCAAACCGCACGACCGCGGAAAAAGCATGAAAAAGGGGCCCAATGGCCCCTTTTTTATCTCCTGCCGCCAGCGCGGCGTTTACCCCGCCCGCTGCCCGCAGCACCCTGTTCCTCGAACAGGGAAGCAAGCTGCTCGGTCATCGCGCCCGCCAGCTCTTCCGCATCCACGATGGTCACGGCCCGGCGATAATAACGCGTCACATCGTGGCCGATGCCGATGGCGATCAGTTCCACCGGAGAGCGCGTTTCGATCTCCTCGATCACGGCACGCAAGTGCCGCTCCAGATAATTGCCGGGATTGACCGACAGCGTGGAATCATCCACCGGCGCGCCATCCGAAATCATCATCAGGATCTTGCGCTGCTCGGAGCGGCCCAGAAGCCGCTGATGCGCCCAGATCAGCGCTTCACCGTCGATATTTTCCTTGAGCAGCCCTTCACGCATCATCAGGCCCAGATTGCGCCGCGCACGCCGCCAGGGCGCATCGGCGCTCTTGTAGACGATATGGCGCAGATCGTTGAGACGGCCCGGATTGGCGGGCTTTCCGCGCCCAAGCCACGCCTCGCGCGACTGGCCACCCTTCCACGCCTTGGTGGTGAAGCCCAGAATTTCCACCTTCACGCCGCAGCGCTCCAGCGTGCGCGCCAGAATATCGGCGCAGGTCGCGGCAACGGTGATCGGGCGCCCGCGCATGGAGCCGGAATTGTCCAGCACCAGCGTCACGACCGTATCGCGGAAATCCGTGTCGCGTTCCATCTTGTAGGAAAGCGGCTGCGTCGGATCGATCACGACACGCATCAGGCGCGCCGTATCGAGATAGCCTTCTTCCAGATCGAAATCCCACGAACGGTTCTGCTGCGCCATCAGGCGGCGCTGGAGCCGGTTGGCGAGACGCCCCACCACGCCCTGCAGATTCGCAAGCTGCTTGTCGAGGAAACTGCGCAAACGTTCCAGTTCCGCCTCGTCGCAAAGATCGGTCGCCTCGACCTCCTCGTCGAACTCGCGGGTGAAAACCTTGTAATCGACATGCTCGGCAAAATTGGCGAAGGGCTGGTTGGGACGGCGCGTATCGCCCGGCGTTTCCGCGTCGATGTCCTCGCTGTCGTCCATGTCGTCGGCGGAAGCGTCCGCCGCGTCCATCTCGCCCTGCTCGCTCTCGTCGCTGGAACTGTCAGACTCTTCGCTTTCAGACGAATCGGAACCTTCCTGGCTCTCGTCGCCGCCTTCCTCGTTCTCGTCGGAATCCGGTGTCTGCTCGTCGTTCTGCTCTTCGTCGTCGCTCGGCTCTTCCTGCGACAGCTCTTCCGCCATGTCCATGGAAGCGAGCATGTCGCGCACCGTGCGCGCAAAAGCCTGCTGGTCCTCGAGATTTTCACCCAGACGCGCAAATTCGGAACCGGCCTTCTGCTCGATCCAGTCGCGCCACAGATCAAGCACCTGTCCGGCTTCGGCAGGTGCGGGCCGTCCGGTCAGCTTTTCACGCAGCAGAAGCGATACGGCTTCCTCGAGCGGCGCATCCTCCTTGTTCGTGACGGCAGCGAAATTGGCTTTCGAATATTTGTCGGCCAGCATGGTCGCGAGATTGTCCGCGACCCCGGCCATGGCGCGGGCGCCGATGGCTTCGACACGCGCCTGCTCGACTGCGTCGAAAATCGCCCGGGCCTGTTTGCCTTCAGGGGCGAGCGCGGCATGAATACGCGGATTGTGCCGCGCCTGCCGCAGGGCCATGGAATCGCCGAGGCCGCGCGTGACGGCGACGTCATGCGCGGTCGGACGCTTCGGCAGATCAGGAAGACGGGCGCGATTGGCGCTCAATGCCGGGCGGTCGTTTGTGAAGGCGACCTCCAGCTCATGCTCGCCGGAAATGGCGCGAACACAGGCCGTTATCGCGCGCTTGAACGGTTCGGAATCGACCGGTCCCGTTTTACGATCACGCGTATTATCGCCTATTCCTGACATCTGGCCCGACATATGCCTATCCCGATTACGAATGAGAGCGGGTCAAGGCTGCCCGACCTGCATCAAATCCCTGCATCAATCACCGAGTGCCGCCGCCGGATCATTCCGGCGACCGGCTTCTTTCCCGTCAGGCGAGAACGATATTGGCTGCCGATTCCGGCAGTTCCACGCCGAAGGCCCGCTGATAGAACTCGGCCACCGTCGCGCGCTCCAGTTCATCGCACTTGTTGAGGAAGGTCAGTCGGAAGGCAAAGCCGATATCGTTGCCGAAGATGGCGGCGTTTTCGGCCCATGTGATGACCGTGCGCGGGCTCATCACGGTCGACAGGTCGCCATTGATGAAAGCCTGGCGCGTCATGTCGGCCACGCGCACCATCTTGTTCACGATCTCGCGACCTTCGGCATTCTGGTAATGCTTGGCCTTGGCCAGGACGATAGCCACTTCATTGTCGTGCGGCAGATAGTTCAGCGTCGTCACGATGGACCAGCGGTCCATCTGTGCCTGATTGATCTGCTGGGTGCCGTGATAAAGACCGGTCGTGTCACCGAGACCGACCGTATTGGCGGTCGCGAACAGGCGGAAAGCCGGATGCGGATGAATGACGCGGCTCTGGTCGAGCAACGTCAGACGGCCGGACGTTTCCAGCACGCGCTGGATGACGAACATCACGTCCGGGCGACCGGCATCATATTCGTCGAAGACCAGCGCGACATTGTGCTGGTAGGCCCAGGGCAGGATACCGTCCTTGAATTCGGTGACCTGCATACCGTCCTTAACGACGATGGCGTCCTTGCCGACGAGATCGATACGGCTGACATGGCTGTCGAGATTGACGCGCACGCAGGGCCAGTTGAGGCGGGCGGCGACCTGTTCGATATGGGTGGACTTGCCGGTGCCGTGATAGCCGGAAACCATCACGCGACGGTTATAGGCAAAGCCTGCAAGGATCGCGAGCGTCGTCTGACGGTCGAAAAGATAATCCGGATCGAGTTCCGGTACGTAGGAATCGCCTGCCGCATAGGCCGGCACCGTCATGTCGGAATCGATCCCGAACACGTCGCGTACCGAAACCGTGGTATCCGGCAAATTGGCTATATCCCGCTCAACCTTGTTCATCATGCCTCCAAAGCGGCAGGCACCGACCGGCCGCGACATTCAACTATCCATCCGCGGGCATGTTTTTCCGGCAAGCCGGACGGTGTGCCCCTTCCGTAGTTCGTTGCGGGCATCCGTACTTGCATCCGCGCAATCGCGCGGCAGAATGTCCGTCGGAGCCGCACTGGACGGCTCCATAACCGGCCTCTCGAACCCAATCAGGCTTTAGCAAAAACCTGCCTGCTTGAGCAATTGATAAGCCTGGATAACATCGCGAAATCTTTCTTCAGATCCGCGATCGCCACCATTCGCATCGGGATGGTGCTGTTTTACCAGTTCTTTATAGCGCGCCTTGATCTTATCGCCAGTCGAATTTGGTTCAAGACCGAGTGTCGCGAGCGCCTTTATTTCCAGCGTTCGCGGTTTGCGCTGCGCCTTCTGGCCCGGCGCATGACCCTTTGCTTCCTTGAAGAGGTTGAAAGGGTCGCGAATGCGATTGTGATAAGAGGCCGAACCGGAGCGCACCTTCGCCATGTCCGGCGATGTACGCGCCTTGGCGGTGGAATTTGCAGCGGTCGACCAGGTCGGGCGGTGGCCCGTGATCGCATCCTTTTGGAATTTCGCGATGTCGCCATCGGAAAGACCTGAGAAGTAATTGAAATTCTTGTTATATTCCCGCACGTGATCAATGCAGAAGCGGAAATACTCGCCCTCGCGCATACGTCCGACAGGCGCGCGATGCGTGCCCGGCTTGTCGCAGCCGTCCCATTGGCAGCACGGTGCCGAAGATTTCGCTTCGACCGTCTTCTTGGGCTTGATGCGGATGCTGTCGAAAAATTTGGAGTTCGTTGTCATCGAATCGATTATGCGGATTATCAGTTACTGAACAAGAATTGACATTTCGTCCGGTTCGGCTTTTGGCCAATCAACAGGGCGAAATTTTGAAGCAGGTGGCTTTCCTGTGCGGATTTGCCCCATCTTTTGCCACCGAAGCGGCGTTATATGAGACACAGCGTCTATATGGGGAGAAGTGGCCCGAATGTCCATTCACAATAGCAAACAAAGCGCGATGGAAGCGAAACTGACCACGGCTTTCGCCCCCGAAAGCCTTGAAGTGATTAACGAAAGCCATCTTCACGCGGGGCACCATCACGAGGATCGCGGCCATCACGAAACCTATGACGGCACCGGCGAGACGCATTTCCGCATCCGCATCGTCGCCGAAGCATTTTCGACGATGAGCCGCATCGAGCGCCACCGGGCGATCAATGCGCTGCTGAAGGAGGAACTCGCCAGCGGCGTCCATGCGCTGGCGCTCGAACCCTCAGCACCCGGCGAGCCGATCCGTCGTTAACGCGATCCTGAAGCGGCGGAGATCTGAGCGGGTTTGCCTTCCGCGTCGAGCGCGACGATGCGCAGGCGCGTCAGCCGGTTCTTTTCCTTTTTCAGCACCGTGAAGCGCTTGCCGTGGAAAGTGAAGGCCTGCTTCACTTCGGGGATCGTCTGCGTCTCGTGAATGACGAGCCCGGCAATGGTCGTCGCCTCTTCGTCCGGCAGACCCCAGTCCAGCGCGCGATTGAGATCGCGAACCGGCAGCGCGCCGTCCACGATCACCGAACCGTCCGGCTGCAGGCGCACGCCCTGCATGTCGATATCGTGCTCGTCGGCGATGTCGCCGACGATTTCCTCCAGGATGTCCTCAAGCGTCACCAGCCCCTGCACGTCGCCATATTCGTCCACCACGATGGCGATATGCGCCTTGCGGCGCAGAAAGGCATTGAGCTGGTCCTGCAATGTGGTCGTATCGGGCACGAACCACGGCTTGCGCGCCACCTTCATGATGTCGATGCGCGAGAAATCATTATCGACGTCGTAAAGCGCGCGCAGCAGATCCTTGGTGTGAATGATGCCGATAATATTGTCAATATCGTCGCGCCAGACCGGAACGCGCGTATGCGGGCTTGCCAGAATTTCACCGACGATCTGGTCGGCGGGCGTATCGGCATTGACGGTGCCCATCGCGGTGCGGTGCACCATGACATCGCTGACTTCCAGCTCTTTCAGGTCGAGAAGCCCGCCAAGCTGGTCGCGATCCTCCTTGATCAGGGATTTGTCGCGGTGCAGCACCTCGACCGCGCCGCGCAACTCTTCCTGCGGGCTCAGCATGGAGCGGCCCGCGGCCAGGTTGATGCCGAAGAGCCGGAGGATCACGCGCACGATCCAGTTGACGGCGGCGGAAATCGGCCCGAGCACCAGCACGACCAGCGACACGCTCCGCGAAACGGTGAGCGAAAAGCGGTCCGGGCTGGAAATGGCCCAGGATTTCGGCAGCACTTCGGCGAAAATCACCAGAATGACCGTCATCGCCAGTGTGGCATAGGCAACGCCCGCATCGCCGAAGAGCGTCAGGAAAATGCTGGTGGCAATGGATGAAGCCAGAATATTGGTGAGATTGTTGCCGATCAGAAGCACGCCGATCAGCCGGTCCCGCCGCCCGATCAGGCGCTGGACCAGACCGGCGCGCGCATCGCCATTATGTTCGAGCGTGAGCATGCGCGCGCGCGAGGCGGCCGTCAGCGCGGTTTCGGAACCGGAAAAGAAGGCCGACAGAATGACACAAAGCAGGATGATCCCGCATAGAATCCAGAGCTCGAAACCCATTCCCTTTTTCCTTTATGCCGTGGCGAAGCGCTCTTTCAGGAAGTCCAGGACCGCCGTGGGCGGCACATCCCTTGCAATGAAGGACTGGCCGATGCCGCGTGTAAGGATAAAGGTAAGCGCACCGCGCGCCACCTTCTTGTCCTGCGCAATATGATCCATCAGCTTTTCCGCCGGCGGCAGGCCGCCCGGAACGTCCGACAGCCGGTATGGCAGACCCACGGCCTTCAGATGCGCTTCGACGCGTTCCGCATCCTCGATGCCGCAAAGATTCATCTTGACCGAAAAACGATGCGCCAGCGCCATGCCGATGGCAACGCCTTCGCCATGGACGAGGCGGCTCGAATCGTAACCCGTCGCCGTTTCCAGCGCATGGCCAAACGTATGCCCGAGATTGAGCAGCGCGCGGTCGCCGGTCTCGCGCTCGTCGCGGGCCACGACAGCGGCCTTGCAGCGACAGGATTCGGCAATCGCCTCGGTTCTCGCCGCGCCACCGGAAAAGACGTCCCGCCAGTTCTTTTCCAGCCATTCGAAAAAGTCCGGGCGATCGATGAGACCGTATTTCGCGACCTCGGCATAACCGGCGCGAAACTCGCGCGGGCTCAGCGTGTCGAGAACCCCGGTATCGGCCAGGACGAGCCGGGGCTGGTAGAAGACGCCGACGAGATTCTTGCCGTGCGCGGTGTTGATGCCGGTCTTGCCGCCGACGGACGAATCCACCTGCGCCAGAAGCGACGTCGGCATCTGCACGAAATTCATGCCGCGCCGCACGATCCCCGCCACGAAGCCGGACAGATCGCCCACCACGCCGCCGCCGAAGGCGACGACGGCATCGCCGCGCTCCAGCCGCGCGGCCAGCACCGCATTGGTGACGGTTTCCAGCGTGGCGAAGGATTTGGATTTTTCGCCCGGCGCGACGACGACCGGCGTCACGTCGATGCCCGCTCCGGCGAAACTCGCGGTCAGGCGTTCCAGATGGGCGGCGGCGACATTCTCGTCGGTCACGACGGCGACGCGCGCGCCCTTGAGCCGGCGCGCCACTTCCTCGCCCGCGCGATCGACCAGCCCCTTGCCGATCAGGATGTCATAGGAACGGTCGCCCAGCGAAACCGGAACGGTCGTGACATGTGCGGCAGTAGCCGAAGGCGCGTTCATGCGTAGTCTCCAATTTCAAGCGTCGGGAAATCGCCCGGCTTCACGATCGATCCGATCGAGCTGCGGTATTTTCGAGATGTCCGGCCAGAATGTCGAGCAGTTCGGCGGCAATCACTTCCTTCCTGTCGTCGCGGCTCATCAGTTCCAGATCGGCCAGCGCATAGACCGGATAGCGTTCGTTCATCAGGCGCAGCATCACGCCGCGCGGATCGCTGTTTTTCAGCAGCGGGCGGTTCTGGCGCCGCGACACGCGTTCCATCAGAAGATCGATCTCCGCATTGAGCCAGATGGAAACGCCCATGCGGCTGATCGCGGCGCGGGTTTCGGCGTTCATATAGGCTCCGCCGCCGGTTGCCAGAACCATCGGCCCGTCTTCCAGAAGGCGCATGATGACGCGGCGCTCCAGATCGCGAAACTCGACCTCGCCATAGGCTTCGAACAGTTCGGGAATGGTCATGCGCGACACGGCCTCGATCTCGGTATCCGCATCGCGGAACGGCAATCCAAGCAGGCCCGCGACCTTGCGCCCGACCGTCGATTTTCCCGCCCCCATCAGCCCCACGAGCACGACGACCCTCGAACCGAGCAGATCGCGGATCAACGCCGCTTTCCGATGTTGATTATTCTGTTTTGTCGTACTGCTCATCATCCTCGTCCATTTGCTCCGGTTCCACATGAAAAACGGAGCGGCGTCAATTGCTTTGATCGGTTTTCAGGGAGCGTATGGCGGGAAGCCGGTCTTTTTTGCACGATTGCGCGCTTAGGCTGCTTTTGTCCCTCTTCTTGCTTTCGTCTCGCCCTCCTTGCTTTCGTCTTAATGCCACAGCATAAAAGATGAATGCCTACGCTGACGCGCCTCGTCATCTTTCTCGCTCTCGTCGCCGCCGTCATTTACGGCGCGATGTATGCGCTCGCGAATTTCGTGGAGCCGGACATGCGGGAGATCACGGTGGAAATCCCCGCCTCGAAGCTGAAACCGGTCGTCATCCCCCCGCCGCCCGCAGCCGAACCGGCAGCGGCGGATGCTTCCACCCCTTCCGACACGCCGCAGGAGTGACGATGCGCGCTTCGCTCGCAATCGAGAATTTTCTGGAAATGATGAGCGCCGAACGCGGCGCGGCCGAGAACACGCTCGAATCCTACCGGCGCGACCTCGAAGCCGTGGCCGATGCGCTTTCGGCCCGGGGCGTCAATCTGGCCGAAGCCGGGGCCGACCATATCCGCGCCGCGATCGACGCCATGGCCACGGAAGGTTTTGCCGCGACATCGCAGGCCCGGCGCCTGTCGGCGCTGCGCCAGTTCTTTCGCTTTCTCTATTCGGAAGGCTACCGGCAGGACGATCCGACCGGCACCGTCGATGCGCCGAAGAAGCAGAAGCCTCTGCCGAAGATCATGAGCGTCGAAAGCGTTACGAAGCTGCTCGACCGCGCCGCGCTGGAAGCTTCCGAAGCGGGCGGACCGGGCGAAAGCATCAAGGCGCTGCGCCTCCACGCGCTTCTCGAAACGCTTTATGCGACCGGGCTTCGCGTTTCCGAGCTTGTCGGCCTGCCCGTCACGGTCGCGCGCACCGACCACCGTTTTCTGCTGGTGCGCGGCAAGGGCTCCAAGGAACGCATGGTTCCGCTTTCGCCCAAGGCGCGCGAGGCGCTTCAGCACTTTCTGGCGCTGCGCGACTCCCTGCCCGGCAGCGACGACAATCCCTGGCTGTTCCCGGCGTTTTCCGAAAGCGGCCATCTGGCGCGTCAGGTTTTTGCCCGCGAATTGAAGGGACTGGCCGCACGGGCGGGATTGTCTGCGGCGTCCGTTTCACCGCATGTGCTGCGTCACGCCTTCGCCAGCCATCTCCTGCAGAACGGCGCCGATCTGCGCACCGTCCAGCAATTGCTCGGTCATGCCGACATTTCCACGACACAAATCTATACGCATGTACTTGAGGAAAGACTGCATAAGCTCGTCAGCGAGCATCATCCGCTTGCCGATTAGCTGCTGTGCGGTTATGAGAAAACCGAAAATTTGCAAGATGAGCCCGCAGTGAATATGTAAGAGCCTGAATCAAAAAGCGGCATGTGTGTGTGAAAATGGTGATTTTCGAGTACCGGAGCTTGAATGTACTGGACGTACATGAGCACCGGAACGGAGGCAAATTGCCATTTGCAGCCACTCATGGCGACTTTTGGAACAGGCTCTAAGGCGCCGTAAATCAGCCTTTTCAAGCTGGTCACAGAGCGGCACATCCCTTTGTAAAACGCACGAACAGTCAGGCCAGATGTACAACTATCTCGATTTTGAAAAACCCGTCGCCGACCTCGAAGGCCAGATTCTCGAGCTGAAGAAGCTCGCGCAGGAACAGGGCAGCGTCGAGATGAGCGACGAGATTCGTCGCCTCGAGAAGCGTTCGGCCGATGCGCTGAAAGATATCTACCGCAAGCTGACCCCCTGGCAGAAGGCGCAGATCGCCCGCCACCCGGACCGTCCGCACTGCCTGGAATATATCGAACGGCTGTTCACCGAGTTCACGCCGCTTGCCGGGGATCGCAAATTCGCCAATGACGAAGCCATCCAGGCCGGTTTCGGTCGTTTCAACGGTCAGGCCGTCGCCGTCATCGGGCAGGAAAAGGGTTCCGACACCAAGACCCGCCTGAAGCACAATTTCGGCTCGGCCCGCCCGGAAGGCTATCGCAAGGCCGTCCGCATCATGGAAATGGCCGACCGTTTCCAGCTTCCGCTCATCACCTTCGTCGATACGGCGGGCGCCTATCCGGGCGTCAGCGCCGAGGAGCGCGGCCAGGCCGAAGCCATTGCGCGCTCGACGGCGGAATGCCTCAAGCTGCGCGTGCCGGTCGTCTCGATCATCATCGGTGAAGGCGGCTCGGGCGGGGCGATTGCAATCGCGGTCGCAAACCGCGTCTACATGCTCGAACATTCGATCTATTCGGTCATCTCGCCGGAAGGCGCGGCCTCGATCCTGTGGCACGATTCCACCCGCGCCAAGGATGCGGCCTCCAACATGCGCATCACCGCGCAGGACCTGTTCGACCTCAAGATCGTCGACGGCATCATTCCCGAGCCGATGGGCGGCGCGCATCGCGGCAAGGAAGCCGTTATCGACGCTACCGGCGACATCATCACCGCATCGCTGCGCTCGATGAAGGATATGGACGGCGAGACGCTGAAGCAGGAACGCCGTCAGAAATTCCTCGAAATCGGCCGCAACATCTGATTTTTACCACGTACTGGAGCGCATCCCGAAAAGCGTAACGCGGTTTTCGGAATAAGATACGCGGTTCAGAACAAAGAGATAATGCGTCCGGGAGGCCCCGCGCTTCCCGGATTTGCATCATGCCGCGAATTCGGCCATATTGCCGACGCGCCGGATTTTAGCTATCTGAGCAAGGATTTATAAATGATACCGTAAGGTTTCATTTATAGGATCGGACCTTCAGGAAATCGACTTTTGCTCATAAAGTCTCTGGCGTAGCTCTAACAGACTTGATGCGACATGAAGATCAGAACCGCAATTCTAGGCTCCTTACTGGCAACCACGCTGCTCGCAGGCTGTCAGGGTTCGTCTGTATCCGATCTGAGCCTGCGCGCTGAAAAGCCGCTTCCTCAAAAGGTCGTTGCCAGGATGAAGGCGAAGGGCATGACCCGCACCTCGCCGATCATGGTGCGCATCTTCAAGGAAGAAGGCGTCCTCGAAGTCTGGAAGCAGAAGAACAACGGCAAATACGACCAGATCGCTTCCTACGAAATCTGCAAGTGGTCCGGCAAGCTCGGGCCCAAATATATCGAGGGCGACCGTCAGGCGCCGGAGGGTTTCTATACCGTCCGCCCGGCGCAGATGAATCCGAAATCCAGTTATTATCTCGCTTTCAATATCGGCTTTCCCAACGCCTATGACCGCGCCAATGGCCGCACCGGCCAGCATCTGATGGTGCATGGCGCATGTTCTTCGTCGGGCTGCTACTCGATGACCGATGAGCAGGTCGCCGAGATCTATGCTTTCGGGCGCGACGCCTTCAAGGGCGGCCAGCGCGACTTCCAGATTCAGGCTTTCCCGTTCCGCATGACCGCCGCCAACATGGCGCGCTACAGGAACGACGCCAACTATTCTTTCTGGAAAATGCTGAAGCAGGGTTACGATGCCTTCCAGACCACCAAGGTTCCGCCGAAGGTCGATGTCTGCGAAAAGCGCTATGTGTTCAACGTGTCCACGCCGGACGGCCAGCCGCTTTCGCCGACCGAGGCCTGCCCGCCTTCGGCTGGCGGCGCGGCCATGTCCTATGCGTCTTATGAAAAGACCTATCTGACGGCTTTCAGCGCCGCACAGAAGGCACCGGCACCGTCCATTCAGGGCATTGCCGAGGCCAAGCTCGTCTCCGCATGGAGCGCGGCGCGCGCACGCGGCGAAAAGGTAACGCGCGAACCGCCGTCGCTCTCGCCCGCTTCCGCCGAAAAGACCGGTGCACCGGACATCCGCCCGGCAACGCCATCGGTACAGCCAACGGCCATTGCGGCGACACCGCAGCCAGCCGCACCGGCTGTGGCCGGGACAGCACCCCAGGTTTCGCCCCAGGTTTCACCCCAAATTTCGACAATGACCACCGCCAGCACGGTGGCGCAGAATGCCGAACAGCCGGCGCCCGCTGCCGCACCGGAACCGAAGAAGCCGTGGTGGAAGATCATCGGGAACTGACATTGCGGCAGGAAGACATTCCTGTCTACGACCTGAGGGGGCTGAAATGCCCCCTTCCGGTTTTGAAAACCCGCAATCGTCTGGAAAAAATGCAAAGCGGCGCGCTTCTCTGGGTAGAGACGACCGACCCGCTGTCAGGCATCGACATGCCGCATTTCTGCACACAGGAAGGCCACGACCTGATGACGCAGAAGCGGGAAGGTACGCTCCACCGCTTTCTCATTCGCCGGAAGTGATTATCAGCTCCGGGGCGAAAAACCCGGAATGGCCAGCGGGTTTTCGGTCAGCGCGGCGCGGTCCGGCCTGTCGGGCGCCGGACGCCCCATGAATGCATCGAAAAGCTCGCGCACATAGGTTTCCGGCAAATCCTTCACGATCATCACCAGAAGCGTCTCACGCTTTGCTTTTTCCTCCCGCAACTCCGGGCGCAAGACCGCACCGCCCTCTTGCTGGAGTTGCTCTCCCGGCCATTGCGGCAGCCGCGCGGGCGGATGGAAAATCTTCTGCACGCCATGGATCACTACCGGACGCTCCGGGTCCTCCGCGATCTGCACGATGCCCTTCACCCGCAGAAGCTTCTCGCCATGGGTCGAACGCAACAGGTCGAGAAACATATCGAAGGACGATAGCGGGATCGGCGCATCGTGACGAAGCGAAAAAGACCGGATCGCATCGTCATGATGATGGTGATGGCCATGGTGGTGATGATGGTCGTGGTCGCAATCCGGCCCGCAAACATGCCCATGGTCATGGTGATGCCCATGATGGTGTTGCCCGTCCTCATAGGCTTCCGCCCTGAGCCAGCGCTGCACATCCGCCGATTTCGTTTCCGGATTATAGAGACCGCATTCGAAAAGCGCGGCATAGCCCGTGCGTTCTTCGCCGGCCTCCAGCATATCGGCGCCGGGATTGAGCGCGCGCAGCCGCGCCCTGAGCGCTGGCAATTCCGCCTGCGCCTCGGGCAGATCGGTCTTCGTCAGCACGATACGGTCGGCCATCGCCGCCTGCTTTACCGCTTCCTCGTGATTGTCGAGCGTCGCCATGCCGTTGACGGCATCGACCGTCGCAAGAACCCCATCGAGCCGGAACGCCTGCATGAGCACCGGATGCCCCATGATCGAATGCAGGACCGGAGCCGGATCGGCAAGGCCCGTGGTTTCGATGATGACGCGCTTCAACGCCTTGATGCGCCCGGTCTGGAGCCGGTCGATGAGATCGGCCAGCGTATCCACCAGTTCGCCGCGCACCGTGCAGCACAGGCATCCGTCGGCAAGCTCGATCACGCCTTCGCTCGCCTGCTCGACCAGAAGATGGTCGATGCTCACCTCGCCGAACTCGTTGATGATCACCGCCGTATCGGTCAGCGCCGGATCTTTCAAAAGCCGGTTGAGAAGCGTCGTCTTGCCCGAGCCGAGAAAACCGGTGAGGACGGATACGGGAATAGGGGTCGCCATGTCGGTCACTTACGCTTTCAGGCGCATGTCGAAAGCGGAATGTTTTCGGACGGATGCGCGTTTGAACAAATCGGAGCAGTCCGCAACTGCTCCCTGTCAGTTGATGGCGGTCGTCTTCACGCCCGCTGCGCGCTGCGGGCGTGGCATCGGCACGGGGACCTGCGAAATATCGAGCTGGCTCGGACGGGAGATCGGTCCCGGCTCGGAAACGAGGCCCACACGCACCGCAACCGGATCGCGATCCATCGCGTGGATATAGGGCGAGTTGATCTTCAGCCTGCCCTCCACGTCGCGCCCATCCCAGCGGTCGGCCATGGCCTGCTTGCTGCATATCGCCTTGCGCATATCGACGGCCTGATCGAGATTGCCGCCGGGCGCCGGGCGCAATGTGGCCAGTGTCGCGCCGCCGCCTGGGCTTGCGCGGAAGGCGTCGCTCATGAGCTGTGCGGCCTGAACCGCGCGCGTTTCCTGCCGGTCCGCGCCCAGAACGATCGCGAGCACCGTGCGGCCATTGCGTGTCGCCGAACCCGCCAGATTGAAACCGGACGCACAGACGAAGCCGGTCTTCATGCCGTCGGCGCCGTCATAGCGGCCGAGCAGGATGTTGTAATTGGCCTGAACCTTCTTGCCCGCGCCGGGATCGATCGCCTCCGTCGCGAAATAATGCGCATATTGCGGGAATTCGCGGCGCAGTTGCACGGCCAGAACCGCGAGGTCGCGCGCCGTCGTGTAATTGTTCGGATTGTGCAGGCCGTTCGGATTGACGAAATGCGAGCCGACCATGCCGAGACGCTGCGCCTCGGCATTCATGCGCTGCGCGAAGCCGGACTCCGTGCCGCCCACCGCTTCAGCAACGGCAACGGCAATATCGTTGGCCGACTTCACCAGCATGATCTTGAGCGCCGTATCGAGCGTCATGACCGATCCGGGCTTGTAACCCATCTTGCTCGGCGGCTCCTTGGCGGCGTTCACCGTCATGCGCACCGGCGATTCCAGCGTCATCTGCCCCGACTGAAGCGCGCGGAATGTCACATAGGCCGTCATCATCTTGGTCAGCGAAGCGGGATACCAGCGCTGGAAGGCTTCCTGCTGTGCATAGACCTTGCCGGTCGCAACATCCACGGCAATCGACGGATTGGCCTCAGCCGACGTCAGTGCGGCAGCGGACAGGCCAGCGGCTGCAAACCAGATTTTCAATGATTTCGACATCATTCCGTAGTTCCAATCGAAAAAGCCTGCAACTTTTGCGGGTTCGAATTGCATCTGGAGCATGTCTCCCGAAAGGGGGAACCGGTTTCGGGAGACATGCGTCAAAACAAAAACTTAAAGCGTGTCGCCCGAGTATGATTGAATGCAACACGCTTTAGTGGCCTGTTTCCGACATTTGCATCCCTCTGATACAGGCGCCGGGCAAATGTCGGAATCGAAAAGACCACTAGTGTGGTGGATTTGAAGTTCCTCTCATTTGCCTGGCATCTACGTTCAGGAACGTCAAATTCAATCCACTGGATGTGGGATTTACTTTTTCTTATCTATGCCATGTGGCGGGGAAAAGGCAAACAGGGATTGCCCGCTTTCACCGAAACGTCATATCCTGACGGCTTCAAATCACGCCCAATCCGGGGAGCCATCCGAAAATGCCATTGTTGAACCGCGCCGTTGAATCCCAGGCGGAAATCGCCGCATGGCGACGAAAGCTGCACCAGAACCCAGAACTTCTCTACGACGTGCACGAAACCGCCAGATTCGTAGCGGAGAAGCTGAAATCCTTCGGATGCGATCACGTGGAAACCAGCGTCGGGCGCACGGGCGTGGTCGGCATCATCAAGGGACGCCACGGCGACGGTCCGGCGATCGGGCTGCGCGCCGACATGGATGCCCTCCCCATCACCGAAACCAGTGGCGTCGAATGGGCGTCCCAAAATCCCGGCAAGGCCCATTCCTGCGGCCATGACGGCCACACCTCCATGCTGCTGGGCGCCGCGCAATATCTCGCTGAAACCCGCAATTTCCGCGGCTCCGTCGCGCTTTTGTTCCAGCCGGCCGAAGAAGGCGGCGCCGGCGGGCTCGCCATGGTCGAGGACGGCGTGATGGACCGCTACGACATTACGGAAGTCTATGGCGTGCACAACATGCCGGGCCTGCCGGTCGGACAGTTCGCCATGTGCAAGGGCCCGATCATGGCCGCGACCGACGAGTTCGATCTTTTCATTTCCGGGCGCGGCGGCCATGCCGCGCAGCCGCACCGCACAATCGATCCGATCCTTGCCGGATCGCAACTGATGATCGCCTTGCAAGGCATCGTGTCGCGCAATACCGATCCGCTCGATTCGCTCGTGATCTCGGTCACGAAATTCATCGCGGGCGAAGCCTACAACGTCATCCCGGAAAAGGCGACGCTTTCCGGCACGGTGCGCACGCTGAAAAAGGAGGCCCGCGCCTTTGCCGAACGCCGCATCCGCGAGGTGGCGGCTGGCATCGCCGCGGCCACGGGCACGGAAATCACCGTGCGCTACAAGAACAACTATCCGGTCACCTTCAATCACGACGCGCAGACCGAGTTTGCCGCCCGTGTCGCCGGCGCGGTGGCGGGTGAAGGCAAGGTGGACGAAAATGTCGAGCCGATGATGGCGGCGGAGGATTTTTCCTACATGCTGGAAGCGCGCCCCGGCGCCTATGTCTTCCTTGGAAATGGCGACACGCCGGGCCTTCATCACCCGGCCTACGACTTCAACGACGACGCTATTCCTTATGGCGTGAGCTATTTCGTGGCTCTGGCCGAAACGGCGCTTGCCGCAGGAAACTGAAGAAATCGGCCTGCCCCGCTTTTTGCGGGGTTGGCGATCCGTCCGAAAACCAGTATGTGTCGAAAAGCATCCGACTTGCTGGAATCAGCGGCGGACGTTTTTCGGTTGGTCCCGTAGCTCAGTAGGATAGAGCGACAGATTCCTAATCTGTAGGTCACAGGTTCGATTCCTGTCGGGATCACCATTTCTTTGCACAAACATTTGTCGTGTCCCGCATCTGCAATACGCTTTAAACGGCACTCATTTCACGAAGGACCGGGCGAGTTTCCCCGCCCGGCTTCTCAACATTTAGGAATGAAGGCGGCGAACAGCCTCATCCTTGCTGCCCGGATGACGCTTTCCAGTATTGATTTCAGAAATGCGTCCACCATTCGTATCGAAAAGAGCTGCGATACGGCTCTGCAATTCACCTTTCATGAGCATTAAATGCACCTGAACGGCATCTTCAAAAGTGAGTTTGTATGCGGGTAAAGTCATAGATTTTATCTTTCACAAAACCGGAAAGAACCTTGACTTGTATCGCGAATGCGAACATGGTCGCCTCGTGATCACAAATCTCCGTCCTTTCCGGCGGTTTCTATCGAGGCCAATCTAGCTGCAACTAGATTGGCCTTCTCCTTTGTTGCGTGCGAATCATTTCTACAAGCAACAGTAGAATTTTGATAGAAAAGGGGAAACTCCGCAACACAATATATAGATATTCACCGAGACATAGGCAGAACATCCTATATCTAGTGGGTCAATTGTTGATAACGGGGACAAGCGTAGCCGAAACTAAGGCCTTTTAGCTGCGAGTACATGAGTACCAATTCCGAAACAGATGTTGATCACCACCGCAACTCACCCCTCATAGGGCCAGTTGGCCTGTGAAAACACGCCGCCATCGACCCAGATCGTCTGGCCGGTGACGAAACGTGCCGCATCGGAAGCCAGAAACAGAACGGGACCGGAAATATCCTCCGGCGTTCCCACCCGGCGCAGCGGCGTGATGCGGGTCCAGGTGCTCGCATAGTCGAGCTGTTCCTCCGCCGTGCGCTCATTGAGGATCGCACCCGGTGCGACGCAGTTCACACGGATGCCATGCGGTCCCAGTTCCACCGCCGAAACCTTGGTGAATTGCTCGATCCCGCCTTTCGACGCCGTGTAGGAAACGAGTTTCGGAAAGGCGAGCTTGTTGCAGCCGGAGCCGATATTGACGATGGCGCCATCCTTGTCGGCCTCCACCATGCGCCTGGCCGCAGCCTGCGTGTTGAGAAAACAGCCCTTGAGATTGGTGCGGATGACATCGTCCCAGCCGTCCTCGGAAAGCTCCAGCAACGGCGCCCATGTCTGGATGCCCGCATTGTTGACGAGCACGTCGGGCGCATCGCCGAACCAGTCGCAGACCTCGTCGAAAAAAGTCTCGACTTCCGCCCGACTTCCGACATCGCATCCGAGTGCCAGCGCCTGGCCGCCCGCCTCCTCTATCGCCTCCACGAGCGTTTGCGCGGCTTCGTCATCGTGCCGATAGCTGAAGGCCACCGCATAGCCCGCATCGGCGAAGGCGGAAACGAGATGCCTGCCAATCCCCGTGCTGCCGCCCGTCACGACTGCGAAATCGCCCATGACAACTCCCTCCCAGAAGCATTTTCGGCGACAAATTTAACCGGTTTTCGGCGGTGGTAAACCGTCAAGAAAGAAAATAGGCTTCGACAAGACACGAGGAGAGAAAATGAACCACGACATCAAGGAAGCCGAAGGTGCATGTCACTGTGGAACCGTGCGTTTTCGCGTAAGACTTTCCGATGGCCTGCACAGCGCGCGGCGCTGTACCTGCTCCTATTGCCGGATGCGTGGCGCGGTGGCCGTCTCGGCCGATCTCGACGGGCTGGAAATCCTTGAGGGTGAGGACGCGCTGACGCTCTACACCTTCAATACGGGCACCGCGAAACACTTTTTCTGCTCGAAATGCGGAATCTACACCTTCCACCAGCGCCGTTCCAACCCGCGCCAATACGGCATCAATGCCGCCTGCCTCGAAGGCGTCTCGCCATTCGATTTTGCGGTCGTCGAGGTGAATGACGGCGTCAATCACCCGTCCGACAATCCAGGCCGGCGCGGCGCGGGCATCGTGGGTTATCTGCGTTTTGAACCGGCCGAAGAAGCAGATGCGGACTAGGGACTAAACAACTAAACCCTTGCCCGTGGCTTCTGTTCGTTTTTCTCCCACGAAAAAACGGCGGGCGGCAGAGGATCGAGGCCGCGAATAATATCCGCACCCTTTTCGCCGACCATGATGGTCGGCGCATTGGTGTTGCAGGAAGGAACGCGCGGCATGATCGAACTGTCGCAGACGCGCAGGCCCTCCAGCCCGCGCACTTTCAGGTCGGGATCGACGACGGCCATCGCGTCCGTGCCCATCTTGCAGGTGCCGACCGGATGATGGTCCGTCTTCGCATTGGCACAGGCATAATCGAACAGATCGTCATCGCTGACGACCTTCGGTCCCGGCAGGCGCTCGGCCAGCACGAAGGGTTTCAATGCAGCCTGCTGCATGATCTCGCGGGCGATTTTCAGACCCTCGATGGACATGGCGCGATCATGCGGGTCGCTCCAGTAATCGGGATCGATCAGCGGAGCCGTCGCCGGATCGCTGGACGCAAGCCGCACCGTGCCGCGCGAGCGCGGATGCAGATAGGCGGAATTGAGCGTCACACCGGCATTCCTGAGCTTTTCGACCCCGGCCTCGATGCCCGATCCAAGCCCCAGATGAAACTGGATATCCGGCGACCGTGCCTGTGGATCGGCGTACCAGAAGCCCCCGGTCTCGAACAGGCTGGACGCGACGGGACCGGAGCCGAGCAGCATGTATTGCAGCCCGGCGGCAAGCGTCCGGTGCAGTTTCGCCACGCCGTCATAAGTGTGGTCCCCGGTGCATTCGGCAATGACGAACAGGTCGAGATGGTCCTGCAGGTTCCCGCCCACGCCGGGCAGGTCGTGCCTCACCGCAACGCCTGCCTGTTTCAGGTGGTCGGCGGGACCGATACCCGATTGCAGCAGCAGTTTCGGCGAGCCGATGGCGCCGGATGACACGATGACCTCGCGCGCGGCGCGCAGCACTTCGCCGCTCATCAGCACGACGCCAGTGGCGCGTGCCCTTTCCAGAACGATGTTGCGCACCGGTGCATTCATGCGCAAGGTGAGGTTCTTGCGATCCCTGATCGGCGCGAGATAGGCAAGCGAGGCGGAAGAGCGGCGACGGTTGCGCTGGGTCAGCTGATAAAAGCCGACACCCGCCTGTTCGCGACCATTGAAATCGGGATTGTAGGGAATGCCCAGTTCCTGCCCTGCGCGGATATAGGCGTCGCAGATCGGCAGCGGCGCGGACGGCATGGAAACGCCAAGCGGCCCGCCATAGGAATGATAATC
Source organism: Brucella daejeonensis (assembly GCF_014199265.1). Classification (GTDB taxonomy): domain Bacteria; phylum Pseudomonadota; class Alphaproteobacteria; order Rhizobiales; family Rhizobiaceae; genus Brucella; species Brucella daejeonensis. The sequence goes on along the minus strand of NZ_JACIJG010000001.1, from coordinate 359,662 downwards.
GTCGTTGAAACGCTGATTGTCCTCGGCGCGTTTGAAATAGGGCAGCACATGGCGGTAATCCCAGCCGGTGCAGCCCTCCTCGCGCGCCCAGAGATCGTAATCGGCGGCATTGCCGCGCGTATAGATCTGCGCGTTGATCGAGGAGCCGCCGCCGATGACTTTCGCCTGCGTATAGCGCAGCACGCGGTTTTTCAGGTGCTTCTGCGGAACCGTTTCCCAGCCCCAGCTTGCCACGCCCCTGGTCATTTTGGCAAAGCCCGCAGGCATGTGGAACAGGGGATTCCAGTCGCTTCCCCCCGCTTCCAGCAACAGCACTTTTACCGACGCATCCTCGCTCAGACGATTGGCGAGAACGCAACCGGCAGGCCCGCCGCCAACGATGATATAATCATAAGCCATCCTAAAGCCTCGAAATGGAAAGACCGCCATCGGCATTGACCGCCGAACCGGTCGCGAAGATGAAATCGCCGCCCGCAAGCCCGGCAACGATGGCGCCGACATCGCCCACCTCGCCCCAGCGCTTCATCGGCACCAACCCGCTTTCGATCAGCCCGTCGTAACGCCCGGCAACCCTTGCCGTCATGTCGGTGCGGATGATGCCGGGGCGCACTTCGAACACGCCGATCCGCGCTTCGGCCAGCCGTAAGGCCAGCCCTTGCACAAAAGCCGTCAGCCCGGCCTTGCTGATGCAATAGTCGAGCCGCTCGGGCGAACTCATCACGGACGAAACCGAACTGATCGTCACGATGCTGCGCGGAAAACGCACGTCGCCGGCCGCCAGCATGGCCTTCACCGCGGCCTGTGTGAAGAACACCGTGCCGCGCAGGTTCACACCCATGATCGTGTCGAAATTTTCAGGCTTCAGCCCCAGGAAGTCGCCGCGCTCGACGGAACCGATGCCCGCATTGTTGACGAGACAGTCGATGCCGCCGCACTCCGCCACGATTGCCGATATGGTCGCCTCATGCGTTTCGACCGCCGCAAGGTCGCTCTTGAAGAAAGCGACCCTGCCGCCCGCTCCGCGCAATTCGCCAATGACGGCCGCGTCGTTTTCAAGGTCGGCGATCGCAAGGTCGAACCCTCTTGCGGCCAATGCGCGGGCAATGCCCAGCCCGATGCCGCGACACCCGCCGGTGACCAGTGCAACAGGTCTTTGACGGTTCATGCCAGCACCTCCCGATTCACATGGTCCGCCACGCGCAGCGCCTGCGCGGCAATGGTCAGCGCCGGATTGACCGCCGCCGAAGTGGGCAGGAACGATGCATCGACCACATAAAGATTGGGATGGTCATAAGCACGGCACCAGGGATCGAGCGGCGCACTGGCCGGATCGTCACCGATGCGCACCGTCCCGCATTGATGCGAGGGCGTGCGCCGGTCGAAGGCTCGTGACAGCACGACCGGAAAGCCTGCTTGCCTCAGCGCCGATTTCAGCTTTTCGACCAGCATGAGATGCGCTTTCCAGTTGGTGCGCATCCAGTGCAGAACGATCCGGTCGCCATCCACGCTCACGCGGCTTTCCGGCGACGGCAGGTCTTCGCTCATCGCGTAGAAATCGATCGTGTGCCCGGCAATCCGGTTCAACACCCATTCCGGCGCTTGGCGCATACTGGATTTCAGGATCGCGCCCGACACGCGCCCCAGCAATTGCACATTGCCGAGCGGCGGTCCGCCCGCGCCATCGTCAAGATAATAGTCGTTGAAGCCGAATGTCTTCTGATAGACGCTGTCATTGCGATAGAGCGGATCGAAGGCGATCACCGCGCTGGAATTATGGTTCATGAAATTGCGCCCCACCTGATCGGACCGGTTGGCCAAGCCGGAGCGCAGCAAAAGCGCTGCCGACTGCACCGCGCCCGCCGACAGAACGACCAGTTTCGGCCGCACGACCAGCGCTTCGCCATTCTTCACATAATGAACCGCCGCGATTGCCCTGCCGTCCGGTCCAGCTTCCAGCCGCGTCACCCGCGCCGATGTTTCCAGCCGCACATTTGCATGTTTCAGGGCGGCGGCAAGCGGACAGCTTTCCGCATCCATCTTGCCGTCATCGCAATTGGGATGCGCATCCCACGGCGTTCTGGCCTTTGCCAGCCAGCGCTCGATATCGACACCAAGCGGCAGGGAAGCCGGATGGAGCCCCGCCTTCCTGAGCCGCTCCCGCACATCGGCGATGGGCGGTTCGTCATGAATAGAAGGATGAGAATAGGGCTTCGAATGCGGCGGTTCGGTCGGATCGTCGCCCAGTTCGCCGCGCACCTGGAAAAGCTCTTCCGCGCGGCAATACCACGGCTCCAGTTCTTCATAAGAAAAAGGCCATGCGGGCGACACGCCTTCCAGATGCGCATTTTCAGCGAAATCCTCGCGGCGATAGCGGATCAGCACCGCGCCATAGAATTTGGAATTGCCGCCGACATTGTAATAATTTCCGGGATTGAACGGCGTTCCGTCCGCCTCATACCAGAATTCTTTCGGGCGGAAGAAACCGCGCTGGAAAATGGCGCGTGGATCGCGGTTTTCCGGTCTGTCCGGTAAATGTTCCCCCGCCTCAAGAATGAGAACATCGGCACCCGACGCAGCAAGCCCCGCAGCCATCGTCGCGCCGCCGATACCCGATCCGATGATGACGATATCCGGCTCGCTTCCCGGACCCGACCGGCGATAGCCGCCGAAAGGCAGTTCCGGCGTGCCGTCCATGAATGTATTCATTCAGACCGTACCGGCGCGCACCTTGCGCCCGATGCTCATGCAGGTGTCGAAATCGCGGACTTCAAGACCGGCCAGCGGCTGCGGCTTTACGATAGTGCTCATCACCATTCTCCCTTAAAATTCGCTTCGCGCTTTTCGCTGAACGAGCGCACGCCTTCCTTCAGATCCTCCGTCTTGGAGACGAGAATGGAACCGAGCGCCTCGACCGCCGTTCCATTGTCCTCGCCATTGGCGACGGCGAGCATCAGCTTGGAAATTTCAAGCGCGGCAGGGCCGCGTTTTGCGACCCGCGCCGCATAATCCCGCGCTGCCTGCAAGGCTTCGCCCGTATCCGCCACGGCATCGACAAGCCCGTGCGAAAGCGCTTCCTCCGCCGTGAACATCTCGCCGCCCAGCACCATGCGGCGCACGATCTGCGCACCGAAGCGGCGCACCAGACGCTGTGTGCCCGACCAGCCGGGGATCATGCCGAGCGAGGTTTCCGGCAGGCCGATCCTTGCCTGACGCTCGACAATGCGGATATCGGCGGCACCCGCCAGTTCCAGCCCGCCACCCAGCGCATGACCGTTCATGGCGGCGATCAGCGGCATACGCAACGTCGCCAGACGCTCGAACACGCGGTGGCCGTAGCGCACCCATGCATGGCCGAATGCCTGCGGCTCCATTCCGCCCCACGCCTTGATGTCGCCGCCCGCCGAAAAGGCTTTGCCTTCGCCGGTCAGGATCGCAACCCGCACGGTGCTATCGGCTTCCACCCGGTCACAGGCCGCGGACAGTTCCTGCAAAAGCGCGATATCGAACGCATTGAGCTTTTCCGGTCGCCTGATCGTCATGATGGCGATGTGGTTCTCGACCTTGATTTCGATGCGGTTGGACATTCAGGCCTCCAGCTTTCGCGCGGGCTTTTGCGGCAGTTTCAGCCCCATCGGCTCCTCGCGGAACAGCGCTTCATCCATGGTCTTAAGCTGGTCGGAAACAATCAGCGGAAATTCGGATTGATCTAGAATATGCGTCTGCAAATCCACGCCGGGTGCGATCTCGGTCAGCATGATACCCTCCGGCGTCAGTTTCATCACGCAGCGCTCGGTGACATAGGTCACGTCCTGCCCCTGAGCCACGCCGCGCGGGCCGGAGAAGGTGACATGCTCGACTTGCGTGACGAGCTTCTTCAGCTTGCCTTCCTTGTCGATCGCCAGTTTGCCATCGGCGAGCGACAGTTTCGCCCCGGCATTGAACATGCCGGCGAAGACGATCTTCCTGGCCCTTGCCGTAATATCGATGAAACCGCCCGCGCCTGCCGTCACATGCGGCCGAAACGACAGTTTCGACACATTGACCGAACCGTCGCGGCCTATCTCCAGGAAAGACAGGAGCGAAACGTCGAAGCCCGCCCCCTGAAAATAGGTGAACTGATAGGGCGACGGCATATAGGCGTCGGCGTTGGAAGCGCAGCCGAAGGCGAAATCGAGAAGCGGCACGCCGCCGACGGCGCCCTGCTCGATCACCCATGTCACCGCGCCGTGCAGACCTTCCTCCAGCAGAATGCGCGGCACGTTGGCGGAGATGCCGAAACCGAGATTGACGGCGCTTCCCGCCTGCAATTCCTGCGCGACGCGGCGCGCAATCGCCTTCTGGATATTGAACTCCGTCAGACGGAACGTATCGAGCGGGCGGAAAATCTCGCCGGAAATCGCCGGATCGTAGGGCGTCTGTGTCGTCTGCTTCTGGTCGGGATCGACAATGATGTAGTCCACCAGAACGCCCGGCACGCGCACATCGTGCGGCTTCAACGTGCCTTCCTTCGCGATGCGCTTGACCTGCGCGATAACGATACCGCCATTGTTGCGCGCCGCCAGCGCCTGATCCAGCCCGCCGAGATAGGCGCCCTCATGCTCATAGGTGAGATTGCCGCGCTCATCCGCCGTGGTGGCGCGGATGATCGCCACCTGCGGCACGATATTGGGGAAGAAAAGCCAGTCTTCCCCCTCGAAGGCGACACGCTTGACGATCGGTTCCGCCACGGCCTTTTCGTTCATCGCCGTGCCCTGGCGCTTCGGGTCCACGAAAGTGTCCAGCCCCACCTTGGTCAGCACGCCGGGGCGCTTCGCCGCCGCCTCGCGATGCATGTCGAACAATATGCCGGACGGCACATTATAGGCCGGAATCTCGTTATCGGTGATCATCTGCCAGATGAGCGGCGGTTCGGCGCTGGATGGCCCGGAAGGGTATGACCCGCCGATGATCTTCTTCAACAGCCCCTTTTTGGCGATATGATCGACGCCCTTGATGCCGCTCATGTCGCCCGCCGCAATCGGGTGCAGCGTTGTGATGTTTCTGGGATGGCCGGTTGCGTCGAACCGCTCGCCAATGGCCTTCAGCATCAGGTCCGGGCAGCCGAGACCGCTTGAGGAAGACACCGAAACAACTGCATTATCGGGGATGAGTGCAGCCGCTTCGGCGGGCGTGATGTGTTTGCTCATGGTCAAAGTCCTGATGGTCAAAGTCCTGAATGAACGGCTGTCGCCCTGCCGGTTCTCGCGGCTTCCGCGACCGCAAGCCCTGTCGCAAGCGACCAGATGCCATCCTCCAATGTGGCCGACGGTCGACCCCCGTCAGCAATGCCGGCAATGGCGTCATGGAAGGCCTGCAAGGCGGTTTCGTAGAGATTTTTGTGGTCGAGCGGCAATTCGCGCTCGCCGTTTTGATCGCGCAGGATGACGGTCCCGACCGGCTTTTGCGTCATGACATTGCGGGCGATCAGCGAGCCGTCGCTGCCATGCACCTCGAAGCCGGTTTCGGCATATTTCGTCGTGAAGGCATCGTGGAACTGGGCAATCGCGCCGGATGGAAAGCGCAGCACGCCCATCACGCCGTCCTCAAGCCCCTCACCGCTCAAGCCGCCCTGCTGGCTGAAAGCCACCGCCTCGACCGGGTTTTCGCCCAGCACGAAACGCAACGTGTCGGCATCGTGCACGGTAATATCCAGAATGACGCCGCCGCCCGCATCGGGTCGCTCGATGCGCCAGCCTTGCAGATGCAGCGGCAGATGGACCGCATGAAAAACCCGCGCGCCCAGCACCCTGCCGATCCTGCCTCCGGCAATGGCGTCGCGCATGGCGCGGTGGCTGGCGGCATTGCGCAGGTGATGATTGGTGGCTGCCACGACACCGGCTTCCTGCACGGCCTTGCGCATGGCATGGGCATCGGCAACGGTCAGCGCCAGCGGTTTTTCGCAGAGAATGTGCTTGCCCGCACGGGCGGCGGCAATCGCCTGATCGCGATGCAGTTCATTGGTGGTGGAGATATAGACGGCATCGATTTCCGGGTCGGCCAGCAGCGCTTCAAGGCTCGTCACCGAACGCGCAATGCCGTTTTCCCGCGCATAGGTTTCGCCGCGTCGGGCGTTGGTGCTATAAACCGAAACGACCTCGCCCCCGGCCGCGCGAATAGCCCCGATCACCCATTCCCTTGCAATGGTGCTTGCGCCTACAAGGCCCCACTTTGCCATTCGAATTTCTCCTCTTTTGTCCGCAACGGCGTGCCGCAACTTGCACGCACCGCAAGACGCACCGACAGTCGCTGCGCCTCCGCCTCCACCCGTTCGGAATTGATCTGTTTCAACAAGAGCTGCGCCGCGCGTTCTCCCAAACCTTGCGGATCGACCGCCACGGTCGTAAGCGCCGGAACGGCGGTCTTGGCTTCGATCACATCGTCAAATCCGACCACGCCGAAATCCCGGCCCGGTTCCAGATTTGCAGCGCGCAAACCGTCGCAGACGCCGAAAGCCACCGCATCGTTGAAGCACACCGCCGCCGTCGGTTTCATGCCGTGCCGCAACATGCGCCCGATGGCCTTCGCACCGCCTGCCCGTGATGGCGCGGACGGAAAGACCAGCGCCTCGTCGAAAGCAATCCCTGCCTGTTCCAGCCCGGCGCGATAACCGGCGAGACGCTCGGAAAACACCGCTATATCCGCATAGCCGCCCATGAAGGCGATGGCCCCATGCCCAAGCGAAACCAGATGTTCCACCGCCTTTGCCACGCCGCCGCGATTGTCGGAAACGATGGATGAAACGCCCGAACCCGGCACGTCGCGCACCATCTGCACGACCGGCAGGCCGCTTTTCGCCAATGGTTTCAAGTCACTGGCCCCGGTGCCGCGCGCGGGCGAAACGATCAGCCCCGCAATGCCGTGCTCGCGCATGGAGGCGATCACTTCGCGCTGCCGGTCGACGCTTTCGGCGGTGTTGGCGAGGAACTGTACATAGCCCGCCGACTGCATCACCCGATCCACGCCGACGGCCAGTTCGGCAAAGAAACTGTTGGTCAGGTCGTTGACCACAAGACCGATGATCTTCGATTTCGCCTGACGCAGATTGGCGGCGGAACGGTTATAGACGTAGCCGAGCCTTTCAATGACATCCTGCACCCGGGCGCGGGTATCGGCATGAACCAGAGGACTGCCGCGCAGCACGAGCGAGACGGTCGATTTCGACACGCCCGCTTCGCGTGCAATATCGATCACCGTGACGCTGCCCTTGCTCATGCCTGTCTCCATTGCTTTCAAAATTTAATTGGAACGTTCCAATACTGTCAATAGCAATCGTTAAAAAGGGGCTTTGCCACGAGTTTGCCACATTTGAACGGGTTTTTTGGGTCGGTTTTTCCCGATCGGCACGCCGGATGCTGCAAATTCCGTGCAGGCTGCCGCTTTGCCGCAATTGGCGGGCCACTTGTCATTTGGAACGTTCTAAATAAAATGGCCCGAAATCACGGAGGAAAATCATGAGCGCATTTTCGGCGTCCGCAACCGGTCCTGGCCTGCTTCTGCCCGAGGCCGGAGAAAGCCCCCGCCTTTATCGGTTGACCGGAACACCGACCGAAAAGCCGTCCGCACCACCGGCCTTCAACCGTATCGCCTATGCTGCGGCGCATGTGGTTTCCGACCCCTGGAGAGACACGACGCCATGGAGCAAACCGGCCGTCGACTGGGAGGCGACCATGGCTTTCCGGCATCATCTGTGGAGCCTCGGTTTCCGGATTGCCGAAGCGATGGACACATCGCAGCGCGGCATGGGGCTGGACTGGGCAGGCGCGCAGGAACTGATCCGCCGCTCGCTCGCCGAGAGCAGGACGGTCGAGGGCGCGGACCTCGCCAGCGGCGCGGGCACCGACCACCTCGATCCCGCTGATGCGAAAAGCCTCGATGACATCATCAAGGCCTATGAAACCCAGGCCGGATTCATCGAAAAACATGGCGGGCGCTTCATCCTGATGGCCAGCCGGGCGCTGGCCCGCATCGCCCGTTCGCCGGACGATTATGCGCGGGTCTACGGCCATATCCTCGCCAATGCGCGCGACAAGGTGGTGCTGCACTGGCTGGGCGACATGTTCGACCCGCAACTCAGGAACTATTGGGGTTCGCAGAAATTCGAAGACGCGCTCGATACGGTGATCGGCATCATCGAGGCCAATCGCGACAAGGTGGAAGGGATCAAGATTTCGCTTCTGGAAGAGCGCTATGAATTAGCGCTTCGCGACCGCCTGCCGGAAGGCGTGCTCTGCTTCACGGGCGACGATTTCAACTATGCGCCGCTGATCGAAGGCGATGGCGGGAAGCACAGCCACGCGCTGCTCGGCATTTTCGATGCGGTCGCCCCGCAGGCTTCCGCTGCGCTTGCCGCGCTCGCCAAAGGCGACAATGCGCGCTTCCGCGCCATCATCGAACCAACCGTGCCACTATCGCGGAAGATTTTTGAAGCGCCGACGCAATATTACAAGGCCGGCATCGTTTTCCTCGCCTGGCTCAACGGCCACCAGAACCATTTCACCATGGTGGGCGGAATGCAATCGGCCCGCAGCCTGCTGCATTATGCCGATATTTTCCGTCTGGCCGACAGGGCCAATGTGCTCGACAAGCCGGATCTGGCCGTCGAACGCATGAAAAGGTTGATGACGCTCCACGGCGTGGAATAAGGACAGGCGCCGCCTTTGCGGTCGCCGCCTGTCCTTTTCGTTCAGCGCCAGCCAAGGGCTGGGGCGACGTGCTTGAGGATCGACTCGATCACATGGGCATTGTAGTCCACGCCAAGCTGGTTCGGCACGGTCAGGAGAAGCGTATCGGCTTCGGCGACGGCCTCGTCCCGTTTCAGTTCCTCGATCAGCGCATCCGGCTCGGCGGCATAGGAACGGCCGAAGATCGCCCGCGTATTCTCATCGATATAGCCGATGGAATCCTGCTCCTTGCTGCCATTGCCGAAATAGGCCCGGTCGCGATCGTCCACCAGCGCGAAAATGCTGCGGCTGACCGAAACGCGCGGCGTGCGCGTGTGGCCGGCTTCCTTCCACGCCTCGCGATAGGCCCTGATCTGCGCCGCCTGCTGGACGTGGAACGGCTCGCCGGTCTCGTCGTCCTTCAGGGTCGAGCTTTGCAGGTTCATGCCAAGCTCGGCCGCCCAGCGCGCCGTGGCGTTGGAACCGGCGCCCCACCAGATGCGGTCGCGCAGGCCCTCCGAATGCGGTTCGATGCGCAGCAGGCCGGGCGGGTTGGGAAACATCGGACGCGGATTGGGTTCGGCGAAGCCCACGCCTTTCAGCGCCTCCAGAAACACTTCCGCATGTTTGCGGCCCATATCGGCATCGCTCATGCCCTCGCCCGGCTTGTAGCCGAAATAGCGCCAGCCATCGATGACCTGCTCGGGCGAGCCGCGGCTGAGACCGAGCTGAAGGCGGCCCTCGGAGATGAGATCGGCGGCACCCGCATCCTCGACCATGTAGAACGGGTTCTCGTAACGCATGTCGATCACGGCGGTGCCGATCTCGATCTTCGACGTCTTCGCGCCGATAGCGGCCAGAAGCGGAAAGGGAGAAGCGAGCTGGCGGGCGAAATGGTGCACGCGGAAATAGGCGCCATCGGCTCCCAGTTCCTCGGCGGCGACCGCCAGATCGATCGATTGCAGAAGCGTGTCGCCCGCCGAACGGGTGCCCGACTGCGGTGACGGCGACCAGTGGCCGAAGGAAAGAAAGCCGATCTTCTTCATGTTGATATTCCCTGAATTCGGGCAAAAGGATTGTTCCTGCCCAATATGGCGGCGCGGGCCGGGATTGAAAGAGCACCAAACGGAACACACTGTTCAGCATTTCGGGACCGCGGCTTTCGCGCATCGGATGGCAGCGCCCTTTCGGATACGTTGACAGTCCATCCGGACGCTATTAAGCCTCGAAACAGGCGGAAGACCTTCAATCTGAGGTTATTGGAGACAAGGTGTTTGCCCACATGGTGCGCCAATCGGCAACGCACAAAAACAGGGGAGATTTTCATGCGTTTCAAGTTTCGGGCCATGCTTCTGGCCTCGCTGGCCGCGACGGCCATCGCCACTTCGGCACAGGCCAGGGATGTAACCGTCGCCGTGACCGCCATTGTCGAACATCCCGCGCTCGACGCCGCCCGTGACGGCGTGAAGGACGCGCTGGCCGAAGCAGGCTTCAAGGAAGGCGAAAACCTGAAATTCGTCTACCAGTCCGCGCAGGGCAATCCGGCGACCGCCGCTCAGATCGCGCGCCAGTTCGTCGGCGAAGGCCCGGACGTGATCGTCCCGATCTCCACGCCCTCGGCGCAGGCCGTCGTTTCGGCGACCCGCGATATTCCGATCGTCTTCACCGCCGTTTCCGATCCGGTCGGCGCGCAGCTCGTCAAGGATATGGCCAAGCCCGGCGGCAACGTCACCGGCCTTTCCGACATGTCGCCGGTGGCCGAGCATATCAAGCTCATCAAGGAAGTGATGCCGAATATCAAGAAGCTCGGCTATCTCTACAATTCCGGTGAAACCAACTCGGTTTCGCTTCTGGCCGCGCTGAAGGAAGCCGCTTCCGCCGCAGGCATCGAAATCGTTGAATCGGCTGCCACCAAGTCGGCCGAAGTCCAGGGCGCGGCGCGCGCGCTCGTCGGCCGTGCCGACGCCATGTATGTCCCGACCGACAATACCATCGTTTCGGCTCTCGAAAGCGCCGTCGGCGTTGCCGAGGAAAGCAAGCTTCCGCTCTTCACCGCCGACACGGATTCCGTGAAGCGCGGCGCGCTGGCTGCCCTCGGCTTCAACTATTACGATGTCGGCAAGCAGACCGGCGCGGTCGTGGTCAAGATCCTCAACGGTGAAAAGCCCGGCGACATTCCGGTCGACATTGCCAAGGGCACCGATCTGGTCATCAATCTTGGCGCCGCCAGGAAGATGGGCGTCGAATTTCCGCAGGCCGTCATCAACCGCGCGACCAGCAAGATCGACTGATCGAGCCTTCAGGCTCAAAACCAGGAAAGGCGGAGCCTCAAAAGGGCTTCGCCTTTTTTGTTGGAACTCGCCGTCATTCGCAAGAATGCCTGAATCGAAAACAGCGCCTAATCAACTATCGATGAAATATAGCCTATTATTAGGGTAATATTTATATCAGGCTATAACAGTCTAGTATATATTTTAGAATAAATTGCTTGTGGCGACATTACAACTTCTAAAAACAACTTTCATGATGACTTTGATTAGTATTTGTCGGTGATTATTCTTATGGCTATATAGGATGCATTCACTACAATATTGATTTGAGGCTATTATGAACACCAAGACCTTGCTCCTCGGTTCTGCGGCTCTCCTCGCCGCTTCAACCGCCCACGCTGCCGACGCAATCGTCGCGCCAGAGCCGGAAGCCGTTGAATATGTCCGCGTCTGCGATGCTTACGGCGCTGGCTACTTCTACATTCCGGGCACCGAAACCTGCCTGCGCATCCACGGCTATGTTCGTTACGACGCCAAGGGCGGCAGCAATGTCTATGCTCGCAATGCCGGCGAACTGAGACGCGACACCTGGGAGAATAAAGCCCGTGCGACGCTCCGCTTCTCGACCGCTTCGGAAACCGAGCTTGGCGCCCTGAAGACTTACACCGAACTGCGTTATAACTGGAATGGCGACGATGAGGGCAGCACCGATTCGACGCTTAATTTTGCTTACATCCAGCTCGGCGGCCTGCGCGTCGGTCTCGATGAATCGGCCTTCCTCACCTTTACCGGTTATCTCGGCGACGTCTTCAACGATGACGTGATCCTCGCTGGCGGCTATCGCACCAACCTCATCAGCTACACCTTTACCGGCGACAACGGCTTTTCGGCCATCCTGTCGCTCGAAGAAGGCGGCAATGCCGACTCCGATGTCGACGTTACGCTCAAGGACTACACGCCGCACGTCGTGGGCGGCCTGAAATATGCCGGCGGCTGGGGCTCTATTGCCGGTGTCGTGGCTTATGACGCCCGTAACGAGGAATGGGCCGGCAAGGTTCGCGGCGACGTGAACATCACCGACCGTTTCTCGGTCTGGGCGCAGGGCGCTTACAAGTCCAATGACGACCATTATGCCACGAATGCCGATGGAGAATCCTACCGCGTCATCGACTCGTTCTACGGCACCTGGGGCGGGGATTGGGCGTTCTGGGGCGGCGCGGCATACAAGGCGACCGAAAAGGCCACCTTCAACGTACAGCTCGCCTATGATGCTTCGAAGACCTTCGCGGCAACCACAAACATTGCTTACGAACTGGTTCCGGGCTTCACCATCACGCCGGAAGTCTCCTACACTCAGTGGAAGGACAAGAATACCAGCCTCAACGGCAAGGATGCCTGGCAGGGCATGGTGCGCTTCCAGCGTTCGTTCTAAGCTCGACTTTGAGCATTATGCGGGTATGAAGGACATGCCCGCATGATGCCCGGTCGATTTCGGGTCGTTCAGAAGTCAGATCGGGCAGGTTGTCCAGGTTTTGACCTCCAGTCAGACGCGGACAGGGAAAGGCGGGAGAAATCCCGCCTTTCTTATTGGTGCCTGGTTTTGTCGGCCCGTCATCGCTGCCCGAAGGGCGAAATATTGCAATTGCCCCACAAAATGCCGCACTTCAGGGCCTGCACGGCAATATTGCTTGCACACTGGAACTTGTGAGTTGTATCCCGCCTGGGCTATAAAGCCGCAAAAATGCGGTTTCGCATGAACAACCGGGGAATGGTCCGGCGCGCCGGACGAACTCAACTCAAAAACCGGTCGTGACTGAAGCAGGCATGGCGGCAGGTCCGGTGTTTCCGGTCTTCGCGATGCAGGTCGATTGCTCCCGCACCGAAGCGGCGATCTCTCATTTCGGTCACGGCGAGAAACAAGGAACGACATTGTGAGTCAGATCGCCTTCTGGGGTGCGGTCGAATTGGGCCTCGTCTTTGCATTTGTAGCCATCGGCGTCTATCTGGCGTTCCGCATCCTCGATTTCCCCGATCTGACGGTCGACGGTTCGTTTCCGCTCGGCGCCGCCGTGACAGGCGTGCTGATCCTCGCCGGCGTGAATGCCTGGCTGGCCGCCGTGGTCGCCATGGTGGCCGGTGCCGCCGCCGGTCTCGTGACCGCGACGCTGAATGTGCGCTTCAAAATTCTCAATCTGCTCGCATCCATCCTCACGATGATCGCGCTCTTCTCCGTGAACCTGCGCGTCATGGGCAAGCCGAACATCGCGCTCATCAATCAGGACACCATGCTGACGCCCTTCTTCGGCCATGGCATCCCCGAATATTATGTGCGCCCGCTGTTCCTGTTCGTTCTCGTGATCGTCGCCGTCTTCATCGTCTGGCGCTTTCTGGAAAGCGACATGGGCCTTGCCATGCGCGCGACCGGCGCCAATCCGCGAATGGCGCGCGCGCAAGGGGTGCGCACCGACCGCCAGATCTATCTGGGCATGGCGCTTTCCAACGCGCTCGTGGCGCTTGGTGGCTCGCTTTTCGCCCAGACCAACGGCTTTGCCGACGTGACCTCCGGCGTCGGCACCATCGTGGTCGGCCTCGCCGCCGTCATCATCGGCGAAACCCTGCTGCGCAGCCGCTTCATTCTGGTGATCCTGATCGGTTGCGTGCTCGGCTCGATCGTCTATCGCATCGCCATCCAGCTGGCGCTTTCCAACGGCGATATTCTCGGCCTGCAGGCGTCCGACCTCAACATCGCGACCGCCCTTCTCGTCACCTTCGCCCTGATATTGCCGCGCCTGCGTCGTGGAGGAGCATCCGCATGATCGAACTTTCCAATCTCGATGTCGTCTTCGGTCGCGGCTCGCCGCTGGAAAAGCAGGTTCTCAACAAGATCAACCTGACGATGGACAAGGGCTCCTTCGTGACCGTCATCGGCTCCAACGGCGCCGGCAAGTCGACCATGCTCGGCGTTCTGGCGGGCGACGTCATCCCGACCGGCGGCAGGGTCGTTATCAGCGGCAGGGATGTGACCCGCAAATCGACCGCCGACCGCGCCGGTCTTGTCGCGCGCGTCTTTCAGGATCCGCTTGCCGGAAGCTGCGGCACGCTGACGATCGAGGAAAATCTTGCGCTGGCGGCCTCGCGCGGCAAGCGTCGCGGTCTCACCCATGCGCTCAATTCCAACCGACGGGCGTGGTTCCGCGAGCGCGTGGCGAGCCTCAATCTGGGGCTGGAAAACCGGATGCATGACCGCATGGAACTGCTTTCTGGCGGCCAGCGCCAGGCGCTTTCGCTCATCATGGCGACGCTTGCCGGTTCCGAAGTGCTGCTTCTGGACGAACATACCGCGGCGCTCGACCCCGGCATGGCCGAATTCGTCATGGAACTGACCCGCACGCTGATTGCCGAAAACAAGCTCACCGCGCTCATGGTGACGCATTCCATGCGTCAGGCGCTCGACTACGGCGACCGGACGATCATGCTCCACGGCGGCAAAATCCTGCTCGACGTGACCGGCGACAAACGCAAAACGCTCGGCGTCGAGGACCTGATCGACATGTTCCGCAAAGTGCGCGGCCAGACGCTCGACGACGATGCGCTGCTGATCGAATAGCTATTGCAAACAGCTTTGTTTCACAGCCGTCGTTCGGTTTGAGCGGCGGCTGTTTCGCTTCAAAGCGAATTGCGCTAATGAATGCCGATGGCGCAAAAGAAAGCACATGAAGTCGATGGTTTCCTGGCACGACCGACGAGCTCGTTTCCGGTCGTGCTTCTTTACGGCCCCGACAAGGGGCTGGTGAGCGAACGCGCGCGCCGTTACGCCAAGGCAAGCAAGTTGCCGCTTGACGATCCCTTCGCCGTCATCCGCATGGAAGCGGACGAGATCGAGGCCGATCCGGCAAAGCTCGCCGATGAGGCCCGTACCATTTCCATGTTCGGCGGGCAGCGCCTGATCTGGATCAAGAACGCCGCAGGACAGAAGAAACTTGCCGAAGCGATCAAGCTTCTGGCAACCGAACCGCCGCAGGAAACCCTCATCCTTGTCGAAGCGGGCGACCTGAAAAAGGGCGCGGGCCTGCGCAGCGCCATCGAAAACGCCCCGGCGGGCATGGCCTTGCCCTGCTATGCCGACGATGCGCGCGGCATGGACGGGGTGATCGACGACATTCTGGCCGAGTGGAAGATGCAGATCACGCTCGACGGACGCCAGCTTCTGCGCTCAAGCCTCGGCGGCGACAGGCTTGCCACGCGCGGCGAGCTGGAAAAGCTCTGCCTCTATGCCCGCGGCAAGGAACGGATCGATATCGATGACGTGCGTGAAGCCGTGGGCGATGTTGCCGGTCTTTCCACCGACGAGGTCATAGATGCCGTGCTTTCGGGCGATCTGCCGCGTTTCGAGGTCGCGTTCGACCGCGTGGTGAAATCCGGCACGGCGCCTTTCCTGCTGCTCAATACGGCCATGCGCCAGTTTCAGCAGGTACAGAATCTGCGCCACATCGCCGATAGCGAGCGCAAAAGCGCATCGGTCGTCGTGGCCGCTGCCCGCCCGCCCATCTTCTTCAACCGAAAGAAACTGATCGAAAATGCCGTCAGCCACTGGACGGGCGACAGCCTTGCCCGCGTGATGGAACGCCTGCAACGCGCCGTTCTGGAAAGTCGCCAGAATGCATCGCTGGCAATCCCGATCATCCGCCAATGCCTGCTGGCGATCAGCGTTGAATCACTTCGCAACGCACGGCGATAATAACTTACCGACAGTCATTTTTAACCTGAAAAGAACAGGCCCGCCGCAATGACACCAACGGGACATGCAACGGGCCTTTTGTGTAAGTATATCTCAGGACGATCAGCTTTGCAGGCGTCGGCAAATCTCATCGAGTTGCTCAAGAGAACTGTATCGTATCTTTACTTCGCCGCCGCGCTCACGATGATTGATCTCAACCCTCATGCCCGTGACATCGGAAAGCAGCTTTTCCAATGCTTTCGTGTCCGCGTCCTTTTCCATGGGAGCGGCCTTGCCGGGCTTCACCTCGCCGCCACGGGCTTCGGCCTGTGCCAGCGCCTCGACCTGGCGCACGGACAGTCCTTCCTTGACGATACGCTCGGCAAGCCCGGTCGGATTTTCCATGGTGATCAGGCTGCGCGCATGGCCGGCCGACAGCGCCCCATCGACAATGAAATCCTGTACCGGTTGCGGCAGCTTGAGCAGTCGCAGCGTGTTGGCGACATGGCTGCGGCTTTTGCCGATGACCTGCGCCAGATCGTTCTGCGTATATTCGTGATTATCGATAAGCTGTTGATATCCAAGCGCTTCTTCGACCGCATTCAGGTCCGCGCGCTGCACATTTTCAATGATCGCAATCTCTAGCGCAACGCGATCGTCGACATCGCGCACGATGACGGGGATCGTATCGACACCGGCACGCTGCGATGCGCGCCAGCGGCGCTCACCCGCGATAAGCTCGAAATGATCGGGCTGTCCCGGCGCCGGGCGGACGACGATCGGCTGCACGACGCCATGTTCCTTGATCGACTGCGCCAGATCTTCCAGTTCCGCTTCCTGAAACATGCGGCGCGGGTTGCGCGGATTGCGCGTGACGAACTCGATCGGAATATTCCGTTCGATGGGAACAGGAGCCTTGCGCTCTTCGGCAGGACGATCGATTTCACCGATCAGGGCGGCCAATCCACGGCCAAGGCGCTTTTTTGAGGGATCGTCGTTCATCGTTCCGCTTGTTCCCGAATTGTTACGTCATCGAATCGATTATTCTGCCGGCTCACGCCGCCTTCAGGTGCCGCTCGCGCTGGATCACTTCCGATGCGAGTTGCAGATAGGCCTGACTCCCGGCGCATTTCAGGTCGTAGAGGATGGCCGGCTTTCCATGAGAAGGCGCTTCCGAGACCCGCACATTGCGCGGAATAACGGTACGATAGACCTTTTCGCCCATAAAAGCGCGCACATCGTCCACAACCTGGGATGCCAGATTATTACGGCTATCGAACATGGTCAGCACGATGCCCTGAATGCTCAGTTCCGCATTGATGGTGGAACGCACCTGGTCCACCGTCTGCAAAAGCTGGCTCAGCCCCTCAAGGGCGAAAAACTCGCATTGCAGCGGCACCAGAACGGAGTCGGCAGCAGCCATCGCATTGAGCGTCAACAGGTTCAAAGATGGCGGGCAGTCTACCAATATATAGGAAAACTGGTCGGCAACGCTGGAATCGAAGCGTAAGGCATCGCGCAGACGGCGCGTACGATCTGCCGATTGGGCGATTTCCATCTCGATCCCCAGAAGGTCGAGGGTCGAGGGCACGATATGAAGATTGGGGACATCGGTCTGCATGGCTGCCTGCGGCACGGATGCCGCCTGCGTCAGCACGTCGTAAGACGACAAGGGCCGGTTACGTCGGTCGATGCCGAGACCCGTGCTGGCATTGCCCTGTGGATCGAGATCGACAATCAACACGGTTTCGCCGATAGCGGCCAATGCAGTTGCCAGATTGATGGCCGTGGTCGTCTTGCCGACACCACCCTTCTGGTTTGCAATGGTTATGATCCTGGACATTTTGTTCATCACCGCCGCCTTGCTGCTGTCTGCCCGCCAAAATCCGGCATTCAA
Source organism: Brucella daejeonensis (assembly GCF_014199265.1). Lineage (GTDB taxonomy): Bacteria > Pseudomonadota > Alphaproteobacteria > Rhizobiales > Rhizobiaceae > Brucella > Brucella daejeonensis. The sequence goes on along the minus strand of NZ_JACIJG010000001.1, from coordinate 342,079 downwards.
TCGGCTTTGCGCCGCAGATTGCTGATTTCAAGTATGACCGAGGCCTGATCGATAGCACTTTGATGTTGTACCAGATCGAAATCCCAACCGACACGGCTTTCATCGATTTCGCGCTGATAATCCCGACCTTTTTGAAACAAGGCCCTCGCACCCTGGGTGAGCCAGGGTTCGGCAAGATCGAAAAGATCGCCGAGCGACGCCAGCGCACGCGCCGTAACCACATGCGGCGTCTCGATTTTCTTCCACATGGTCTCGATGCGCGCGGAATGGACCCGCGCCGGAACCCGCAAATGCCCGGCTGCGGTGCGCAGGAAAGCCGCTTTCTTGCCCGCGCTTTCAATCAGATCGATGGAGCCGCCCGGTTGCTCGGCCAGAAAACAGGCCGTCACGATACCCGGAAAGCCGCCACCGGAGCCAATATCCAGCCACTTCGTGGCCTCGCTTGCAAGCGGGAATATCTGGGCGCTGTCCAAAATGTGACGCGTCCAGACTTCATTCAGTGTCGACGGTGAAGCGAGATTGATCGCCTTCGACCATTTGCGGAACAGTTCCTCGAATGCGATCAGGCGTTCGGCTGTTTCACGTGAAACAGACGGGACGATCGCTTTCAGACTGTCAAAGCGTTTTTCGGGACTCACGCAGCACCCTTCCCTTCCGTGAGTTCCGATGCCGTCCGGTGGCGATAGCCAATTTTCCTGATCTGGGCGATCAAAAGCGCCAGCGCGGCCGGTGTCATACCGTCCACCCGCTGCGCCTCGGCTATGGTTTCCGGCTTGCGCTGCTTCAGCTTGTGCTTCAACTCGTTGGAAAGACCGGAAATGCCATCGATGTCCAATCCCCCCGGGATGAGCAGTTGCTCTTCTCGCTCCATCACCGCGATATCGCTCTTCTGCCGCTCCATATAGACCGCATATTGCGCTTCGATCTCCAGCGCTTCTCGCGTCACCGGCTCGATACTATCCAGTTCCGGCCAGATCGCCTTGAGACGGTTGAGATCGATCTCGGGATAAGACAACAGATCGTAAGCCGATCGGCGGACGCCATCCTGATTGAGGCGAAGATCGTGGTTTTTGGCCAGATTTGGTGTAATCGACAGAGATTGCGCAAGTGCTCGCGCATGATCAAGTGCGGCCTCTCGCTCCTCGAAGCGTTCCTTGCGCCCGCGCCCCAATATGCCAAGCCTGTCCGCCAGCGGCGTAAGACGCTGATCGGCATTATCGGCGCGCAACGACAGGCGGAACTCCGCGCGGGATGTAAACATGCGATATGGCTCGCTGACCCCGCGAGACGTCAGGTCGTCCACCATGACGCCAATATAGGCTTCCGTGCGCTGGATAACGACCGGCTCGTCACCGCCCGCGCGACGGGCGGCATTGATCCCGGCAATCAGTCCCTGCGCGGCCGCTTCTTCATACCCGGTAGTGCCATTGATCTGGCCGGCAAGAAACAGCCCGGAAACCTTGCGTGTTTCCAGACTGCGCTTCAATTCGCGCGGATCGATGAAATCATATTCTATCGCATAACCAGGCTGCAGCATCACCGCCTTTTCCAGACCCGGAATGGTTTTCAATATATCGAGCTGTACGTCTTCCGGCAGCGATGTCGAAATACCGTTCGGATAAACGGTGTCGTCGTCCAGCCCCTCCGGCTCCAGAAATATCTGATGTCCATCACGGTCACCAAACTTGACGATTTTATCTTCGACAGATGGGCAATAACGCGGGCCTATCCCCTCGATCGACCCGGAATACATCGCGGAACGATGCAGATTGGCACGGATAATGTCGTGCGTCTCCGGCGTCGTGCGGGTAATTCCGCAGTCGATTTGCGGCGTCGTGATCCGATCCGTCATCAGCGAAAACGGCACGGGCTCCGCGTCGGCGGACTGCATGTCGAGGCTTTGCCAGTCGATTGTGCGCCCGTCCAGCCGCGGGGGTGTACCGGTTTTCAACCGTCCAAGCGCGAAACCGAACGATGTCAAACGCTCGGAAAGCCCAAGCGCCGGTTTTTCACCCATACGACCAGCCGGAATCTTCTTTTCGCCAATATGGATAAGGCCGTTGAGGAAAGTCCCGGTGGTCAGTACCACAGCACCGCATTTCAAGGCGCGCCCATCGGAGAGAACGACACCGGTAATGCGACCGCTCTCTTCAATAATATCGAAAGCGCCGCCTTCGACCACGGACAGATTATCCTGCGCCGCGATCATTTTCTGCATGGCGAGCCGATAAAGCTTGCGGTCAGCCTGGGTACGCGGGCCGCGCACCGCCGGGCCTTTGCGTCGGTTCAAGAGGCGAAACTGAATTCCAGCCTCATCGGCAACCCGACCCATAAGCCCGTCGAGCGCATCGATCTCCCGAACAAGATGGCCCTTGCCGAGACCGCCAATCGCCGGATTGCAGGACATGACACCAATCGTATCGAACCGGTGTGTTACAAGCGCGGTTCTCGCACCTGCGCGAGCCGAAGCGGAAGCCGCCTCGCATCCGGCGTGGCCGCCGCCGATCACAATGACATCAAAGACTGTGGCTTCGGTCGAACTCATTTGGTTCATCCTGACGCAACTCGAATCCGTTTCTGAAAGGAGTTTCTTTGACACGAATGGCGCTAAAACAAAAGGCCAATTTGAGTGGCTGGTACGATTAAAACTGCACACAGTCGACTCACGAAACCGGATGCGAGTCAATTGCGCCTGCGAGATTCCACAGATGTTTCACGTGAAACATCCACTCAGCGTGACCGCTTCAATGTTTCACGTGAATCACTTCCCAATGCAGAATTGGGAGAAAATAACGTCGAGAATTTCCTCCACATCCACATCGCCGGTGATCCTCCCAAGATACTGCGATGCAAGCCGCATATTCTCGGCGCGCAATTCAAGCGGCAGATGTTCCCCCGCCAATGCCTTGTCCAACTCCATAATGGTAGAGCGCAAAAGACCGATATGGCGCTGGCGGGTTGGAACAGCATCTTCGATCTGACCGATCTCCGCTTCAGCAAAAGCCTGAAGTGCATGCAACAGTTCATCCAGTCCCTGTCCGGTCCTGGTCGAGATCCGATAGTCCCACTCCCCGACCGATGCAGGATCGAGATCGGTTTTCGTACCGATCCGCCAAAGGTTCGATGGCTGTTTATCCAGTGCTATATCCACCGGATCATTCATATCTTGCAGCAACAGGACCAGATCGGCATCGGCCATGCGGGCACGTGCCCGCTCTATGCCGATTTTCTCCACACTGCTGGTCGTCTCGCGCAGACCTGCCGTATCCGTGACATAAACCGGGATACCGCCAAGGTCGAGCTTCACCTCAAGAAGATCGCGTGTGGTTCCGGCTTCCTCGGAAATAATAGCCACTTCGCGACCGGCGAGGAAATTAAGCAAGCTCGACTTTCCGGCGTTTGGCGCGCCGACAATGACCACATGCAAACCGTCACGCAACATCGAGGCGCGTTTTCCGCTCGCAATATGGCTTTCTATTTGACGCTTGAGGGTTCGAAGCGACTGCCAGACCTGTTCCGATACGGAACCCGGAACGTCACTCTCATCGGCAAAGTCCAGTTCCGCCTCGATGAAGGCGCGAGCGCGAAGAAGCTGCTGACGCCATTCCGTATAAAGCGCGCGCTGGCTTCCCGATGCGACCTGTAGCGCAAGGCGCCTCTGGCCTTCCGTCTCGGCAGCGATCAAATCGGCAAGACCTTCCGCAATGGTGAGATCCATCTTGCCGTTCGAAAAGGCCCGCCGCGTGAACTCTCCCGCTTCGGCGATACGGCAACCCGATAGTTCGCCGAGTTCCGACAAAAGCTTTTCCACCACCGCCTTGCCGCCATGAAGGTGAAATTCAGCGCAATCCTCCCCCGTAAAGCTGTTGGGACCGGAAAAAAACAACACAAGGCCGCGATCGATCGCATCGCCATTTCGGCTGCGGAATATCCTATAGACCGCATAGCGCGGTTCTGTAACGAAACCAATCATCGTTTCGAGGGCGAATCGAACTTTCGGGCCGGAAATGCGCACCACGGCAACCCCCGAGGGGAGACGCCCGCTCGACAGGGCAAATATCGTATCTTGCTGGAAAGCGATCTCGCTCATTCGGTTTCCTGACCTATATATCTCGAATATGCCCGAAGAATTGCCTGATGAAGCATGAATCGCGCCGAGCTTTCGAATTCGACTTATGGAACAGCATCTATGTCAGTCCGAATTCAAACGTCAAATTCTATCCGCGAGGAAATGAAACCCCATGAGTGCCCTGGACCGTAATCGCCTTGCCGGAGAATCGAGCGCCTATCTGCGCCAGCACGCCGATAATCCCGTCCATTGGCAACCCTGGGGCAAGGAGGCGCTGGATGCCGCCGCGGAACTCAATCGCCCTGTCCTGCTCTCCGTCGGTTATGCGGCCTGCCACTGGTGTCATGTCATGGCGCATGAGTCATTCGAAGACGCGGAAGTGGCGGAGATCATGAACAGGCTCTTCGTCAATGTGAAGGTAGACCGCGAGGAGCGGCCCGATATCGACCAGATCTATATGGCATCGCTTTCGGCGATGGGGCAGCAGGGCGGCTGGCCGCTGACGATGTTCCTGCGGCCCGACGGAAAGCCTTTCTGGGGCGGCACCTATTTTCCGCGCCATAGCCGCTACAACATGCCGGGTTTTGTCGACATATTGCAGGCTGTGAACAATCTCTGGCACAAGGATAAAGAAAAAATTAACCATAATGCCGAGGCTGTGTTCAACCATCTGGAAGGCAGGCTGGCAGCGCAGAATAGGGCAGTCCAGAACGAACCGGACCGCTTCGACCAGATCGCCGCGCGCATCGGCAGCCTTGTCGATCCGGTGCGCGGCGGTATCGAAGGCGCGCCGAAATTCCCGAATGTGCCATTCATGGATACCCTGTGGCTGTCCTGGCTTTATGGCCGCAACGAGGCCCACCGCGACAGTTTCCTGCTATCCCTGAAGGCCATGTTGCAAGGTGGGATCTACGATCACCTCGGCGGCGGTTTATGCCGCTATTCGACCGATGCCGACTGGCTGGTGCCGCATTTTGAAAAAATGCTCTACGACAATGCGCAATTCATCCGCCACGCCAATTACGCCTTTGCCGAAACGGGAAACGAATTGTTCCGTATCCGAATCGAAGAGACGGTCGACTGGCTGGTGCGTGAAATGCAGCTTCCTGACGGAAGCTTCGCCTCCAGCCTGGATGCCGACAGCGAAGGCGAGGAAGGTCGCTTCTATGTCTGGAACGAGGATGAGATCGACACGGAGCTGGGCCCGGACAGCGCGGCGTTCAAGGACTATTACGGTGTCACGGCAGGCGGAAACTGGGAAGGCAGGAACATCCTCAATCGCCTTCACGCAATCGATGACGACCCGGCTCCACCCCCACGGATCGCAGCTGCAAGGCAGAAACTTCTGTCACGGCGCGAGATGCGAATCCGGCCCGGACGGGATGAAAAGGCGCTGACCGACTGGAACGGCCTCGCCATTCGCGCGCTTGCCGAAGCGGGCCGGAGCTTCGACCGCAAGGACTGGGTCGATCTTGCAAAGAATGCCTACCGCTCGATCATGAAGAGTTTCCGCGATGGCCGCATGGCTCATTCCCGGATGGAAAATTCGCTGCTCTACCCTGCCCTTTCCACCGATTATGCCGCGATGATCAATGCCGCCATAGCGCTTTACGAGGCAACGGGAGACCGTAGCTTCATCGATGATGCATGGATGTTCAAGCTGGCGCTCGATAATGACAACCGGGACGCTACCGGTAATTATCGGCTTTCAGCACTTGGCGCCGACGATGTCATCCTGCACGCTTATGGGGATTATGACGAAGCGATACCGAGCGCAACCAGCCAGATCGTCGAAGCGCTGACTCGTCTGTTTCTCGCAACCGGCGATATCGAGCTTCATCGAAGCAATGAAGAACTCATCGAACAGGCACTCGGCAGGGCGCTTGTCCAGCAATATGGCCAGATCGGCATATTGAACGCTGCGCGGTTCGCAGCCGAACCGCTTTCACTTGTTGTGGCGGACAAAGAGGCGGGCGACCTCGTTTCGATCGCGAATCGAAATCCCGATCCGCGGCGGGTGGACAAGTTCGTGCGGTTCGAACATGGAAAAGCGGTGGAATTGCCAGCCGGCGGGAGGGCGGAGCCGGAAAGCCCCTCTGCCTGGTTCTGCAAGGGCCATGTCTGCCTGCCGCCTGTCGAAAATGCCGAAGCCTTGCAATTGCTGCTCGGCATGACATCGTGAAACGAAAACGCCGCGACCGTTTCCGGCGCGGCGTTCTCGTTTATCGGTATAAACCGATAGGCATTTAGGTATTCATCGAATCGAAGAATTCGCCATTGCTTTTGGTCTGCTTGAGCTTGTCGATGAGGAATTCGATCGCATCGGTCGTGCCCATCGGCGCTAGAATACGGCGCAGGACGAAAATCTTCTGCAAATCGGCGCGTGGAACGAGCAGGTCTTCCTTGCGCGTACCGGACTTGAGAATGTCCATGGCCGGGAAGATGCGCTTGTCGGCGACCTTGCGGTCGAGCACGATTTCCGAGTTGCCGGTACCCTTGAATTCCTCGAAGATCACTTCGTCCATGCGGCTGCCGGTATCGATCAGCGCGGTGGCGATGATGGTGAGCGAACCGCCCTCTTCGATATTGCGCGCAGCACCGAAGAAACGCTTCGGGCGCTGCAATGCATTGGCGTCCACACCGCCGGTCAGAACCTTGCCGGATGACGGCACGACGGTGTTGTAGGCGCGGCCGAGACGGGTAATCGAGTCGAGCAGGATGACGACATCGCGGCCATGTTCAACCAGGCGCTTGGCCTTCTCGATCACCATTTCGGCGACCTGTACGTGACGCGCTGCGGGCTCGTCGAAGGTGGAGGAAATCACTTCACCCTTAACCGAACGCTGCATGTCGGTCACTTCTTCCGGACGTTCGTCGATCAGAAGGACGATCAGATAGCATTCGGGATGGTTTGCGGTGATCGAATGGGCAATGTTCTGCAACAGAACCGTCTTGCCGGTACGCGGCGGCGCGACGATCAGGCCGCGCTGGCCCTTGCCGAGCGGCGCCACCAGATCGATGACGCGCGGCGACAGATCCTTGGAGGTCGGAACTTCCAGTTCCATCTTGAAGCGCTCATTCGGATAGAGCGGCGTCAGATTGTCGAAATGAACCTTGTGACGGATCTTTTCGGGATCTTCGAAATTGATCGAATTGACCTTGAGCAGCGCGAAATAACGCTCGCCTTCCTTGGGGCCGCGGATCGGGCCTTCCACCGTGTCGCCGGTCTTGAGCGAAAAGCGGCGCAGTTGCGAGGGAGAAATATAGATATCGTCGGGGCCAGGCAGGTAATTTGCATCGGCCGAACGCAGGAACCCGAAGCCGTCCTGCAACACTTCAACGACGCCTTCGCCGATAATCTCGACATCCTGCGCAGCCAGCTTCTTGAGAATCGCGAACATAAGTTCCTGCTTGCGCATGGCGCTCGCATTTTCGACCTCAAGCGTTTCGGCGAAAGCCAGCAGCTCCACCGGGGTCTTGTTTTTCAGTTCTTGTAGTTTCATTTCCTGCATGGATGAGGAACTCTTTTTAAATATAAAGGGAAAATGCAGTTGTTCGGAAAGGTGGTCACCTGGATCGTGACCGGCATCGAAGGCCTGCTGTCAAGAAGGGAAGAGGCTTACTACATAGCGATTTGCAGCATGTAGAGCAAGTCTCATCTGGGGTCGGCGCCTGATTTCTGCAACAGAAAAATGGCGGAAACCCGGCGGATATGCTTCTTTTTCGGGCGTTGAAAGCGGCTTCATCCCGTTGAAACCGCTTTCAGGGGCCGGTAGGCCACCCTGTCCAGCCAATCCGGCGGCGAATCAGAACGGCTTCACGATCACCAGTATGACGATCAGGATCATCAGCACGGTCGGCACTTCATTGACGATGCGCCAGTGCCTGGCCGAGCGCATATTGCGGTCTTCGGCAAAAAGCCGCGTCGATTTCGACAGATAGCCATGCAGGCCGGACATCAGCACGACGAGCAGAAGCTTCGCGTGCAGCCAGCCGCCCTGAAAACCGTAGATTTCCCATGCCATCCACAGCCCGGCGATCCAGGTGACGATCATGGCCGGGTTGATGATGAAGCGCAAAAGGCGCTTTTCCATCACCTTGAAGGTTTCCGATGTCTCGGAGCCGGGCTTCGCGGCCGAGTGATAGACGAAAAGACGCGGCAGATAGAGCATTCCCGCCATCCAGGCGATTACGGCAATCACATGCAGCGACTTGACCCAGAGATAGGCATCGGCCGGATTCACGTGAAACAATGCCCACACGCCGAGCGCGACCGCAAGGAGAGCGACGATGGTTCGGATCGCAACCGCCGATCCGCGATTTTCCGGCGCCGTCTGGCTCATGACTGTCCTCCACGAATCCTGTCGATCATGCGCTGAACATTCTCTATCGGAGCTTGCGGCGTAATGCCATGGCCGAGATTGAAGATCAGCGGACCCTTTCCAAGCCGTTCGAGAATGGCGTCCACCCCTTCATCGAGGGCATTTCCGCCGGCGACGACGCGCAGCGGATCGAGATTGCCCTGAATGGCGCCATCTTCCTGAAGGGCGGCGGCAAAGGACAGCGGCACGGACCAGTCGAGGCCCAGCGCATCGACCCCGGTCTTTTCGCGATAGCCAGCATAAAGCATCCCCGCCCCTTTCGGGAAACCGATGATACGGGCTTCGGGATAGACCGCCCTCACCTTTTGCACGATGCGGGCAACGGGCTGGATGCAGAAACGTTCGAAGCAGTCCTCGTCGAGAACGCCCGACCAGGAATCGAAAATCTGGACCGCATCGGCACCGGCATCGAGCTGTTCGATGAGATATTCCGCCGAAACATCCGCCAGATCGTTCAAAAGCTTTTCGAACGCTTCCGGGAAGCGATAGGCGAAAAGACGGGCGGGCGCCTGATCCGGCGTGCCGTGGCCGGCGATCATATAGGTCGCGACGGTCCAGGGCGCGCCGCAGAAGCCGAGCAGCGTGGTTTCGTCGGGCAGTTGCTCGCGCACCAGCCGGACCGTCTCGTAGACCGGTTCCAGCCTTTTGGCGACACCTTCGGTTTCAAGCCAGAAAATCTCGTCCGCATCTATCGGCGTCATCAAAGGCCCTCTCCCTTCTTCAAAGCGAAGGTCGCGTCCAAGGGCGTGAGGGACGACAAGAATATCCGAAAACAGGATGGCTGCGTCAAAGCCAAAACGGCGGATCGGCTGAAGCGTCACTTCGACAGCCAGATCGGGCGAATAGCAGAGGTCGAGAAAGCTCCCGGCCTTTTTGCGTACTTCCCGATATTCGGGAAGGTAGCGTCCGGCCTGGCGCATCATCCAGACGGGCGGTGGAAAGACCGCTTCACCGTCGATCACTTTCAAGACTTTGCGCTTCATGTCTTTTCCATTCCGCCCTGTTTGTTGCCTTAACCGGTTCTGGCCTGAAACTTATCCAGTACGGTTCTCATAAAGAAGGGATGATTCAGGAATCTTTTGATTCTTAGAGTCTGTTGGAATCGGGGATTAAGCTCTGTCCTGTCTTTCCCCACAGTTCCCACGCAGCCACACCATCCTGTGCGATCGTTCACCGATAATCTGACCAAAAACAATGAAAACACAATTCCCTCTTTTAATATAAGAGGTTACGAATTGCCGCACTTCATGCATGTTTGTGGAAAAGCTGGGAATTATCGCGAGCTTGTCCGTTTTCATGAGTCTTGTCCACAGCTGTTGAGGACGTATTCGCACATCTTCGCCCACTGTGGATGACTTGCCAATTTTCCCACGGCCTGCCATGGCTTGTGGAAGAAGTTCGGCCTTTACGCACAGCCGTCAACAGGAGGGCAACAAAACTGTGACCAGAGTGCTTTCCTACTTTCATCTTCATCTGATTTCTGATGCGACGGGAGAGACTCTCCTGGCGGCGGGGCGCGCCGCGGCGGCGCAATATGCCAATGCGCGGGCCATCGAGCACATCTATCCGCTCATCCGTACCGAAAAGCAGTTGCGTAAGGTGCTTGAGGGCATCGATGCCGAGCCGGGCATCGTCCTTTATACGATCGTGGACCAGAAACTGGCGGCGATTGTCGATGAAAGCTGTGCCGAAATGGGTGTTCCGAGCGTTTCCGTGCTGGAGCCGGTGCTCAATACTTTCCAGTCCTATCTCGGCGCTCCCGCCCACCGCCGCGCCAGCGCGCAGCATGTGCTCAACGCCGATTATTTCCGGCGCATCGATGCGCTCAATTTCACCATGGAGCACGATGACGGGCAATTGCCCTATGACATAGAGGAAGCCGACGTCATTCTGGTCGGCATTTCGCGGACCTCCAAGACGCCGACGAGCATTTATCTGGCCAATCGCGGTGTGAAGGCCGCCAATGTTCCCATCGTGCTCGGGATTCCGCTGCCGGAAATCCTGTTCACGGCGCAGCGCCCGCTGATCGTCGGGCTGGTGGCGACCGCCGAGCGTATTTCGCAGATTCGCCAGAACCGGCCGCTCGGCAATGTGCCCTCGCTCGATACGGGACTTTACACGGACCGCATTTCCATTTCGGAAGAGCTGGCCTATGCGCGCAATATATGCAATCGGCACGGCTGGCCGATCATCGATGTGTCGCGCCGGTCGATCGAGGAAACTGCGGCCGCCATCATGGCGTTGCTCCGTGGACATAGCGAAAAGAGATAAACAAGGATTCCAGTCATGACGGACAAGCTCGTTCTCGCTTCGAAAAGCCCTTTCCGTTCGGCTTTGCTGAAAAACGCGGGCATCGGGTTTTCCACGGCCAGCGCGGAGATAGACGAACGCGCCGTGGAAGCCCCGCTTTATGAAACGGGCGCGACGCCGGAAGATGTCGCGCAGGTGCTGGCCGAAGCCAAGGCAATCGACGTCAGCGAAAGGAATCCCGGTGCGGTGGTGATCGGCTGCGACCAGACCCTGTCGCTCGGCGACGAGATTTTCCACAAGCCCGCCGACATGGAAGCGGCGCGCCGCCAGCTCCTGAAATTTTCCGGCAAGACCCATCAGTTGAACAGCGCCGTCGTGCTGGTCAGGGATGGCGTGCCCCTCTGGCGTCACGTTTCGATCGCCCGCATGACCATGCGCGATCTCGATCCGGGCTTTGTCGGGCGTTATCTCGGCCGCGTCGGCGACGCGGCCCTTTCCAGCGTCGGCGCCTATCAGGTCGAGGGGCCGGGCATCCAGCTTTTCGAAAAGATCGATGGCGATTATTTTACGATTGTCGGCCTGCCGCTCCTGCCGCTTCTGGCCGAACTGCGAAAGGAAAAACTGATCGATGGCTGACAGGAGCACGAAGACGAAAGCTTTCGTCACCGGCTTTCCCATCAAACATTCGCGCTCGCCGCTGATCCACGGCTTCTGGCTCGATGAGCTTGGCATCGACGGTTCGTACGAAGCAATGGAAGTGAAGCCGGAGGCGTTCGGCGCCTTCATCGCATCGCTGGCGGCAAACGGCTTTGCGGGCGGCAATGTCACCCTTCCCCACAAGGAAGCGGCTTTTACCGCGGCGGAAAGCCTCGACGAAGCCGCGAAAATCATCGGCGCGGTCAATACGCTCTGGTTCGAAAACGGCAGGCTTCACGGCGGCAATACGGATGCTTACGGTTTTGTCGCCAATCTCGATGTATCGGCTCCAGGCTGGGACAATGGCGACAGCGCCCTTGTTCTGGGCGCGGGTGGCGCAAGCCGCGCCATCGTGCACGCGCTTCTCTCGCGCGGTTTTGGTCGCGTTGCCGTCGTCAACCGCACGCTGAGCCGCGCCGAAGACCTCGTCGCCCATTTCGGGCCGCGTGTTACGGCCCATGGCTGGGACGCGGCGCAGAAGCTCGTTTCCGATGCGGCGCTGATCGTCAACACGACCTCGCTCGGCATGAGTGGCCATATAAGCGATCTTGGGGGAGAGGACGCGTTTCCGCTCGATCTCGGCCGGGCCTCAAAGGGCGCGGTCGCGACGGATATTGTCTATGTGCCGCTGGAAACGCCGTTTTTGAAAAAGGCCGGTGAAGCGGGGCTGGCGACAGTGGACGGACTCGGTATGTTATTGCATCAGGCCGTTCCCGGCTTCGAACGCTGGTTCGGCAAAAGGCCGCAAGTGACGAACGCCCTGCGTGAGCATATTCTGGCGGACATGGCGAAGGCTGGCGCTCTGGTATCTGAATCGAAAAGCGCCAGGCCGTAGTGAAAATGGCGACTTCTGGAACAGATACCATGATCGTACTCGGACTAACCGGCTCCATCGGGATGGGAAAAACCACGGCGGCAACCATGTTCGCCGAAGCCGGCGTGCCGGTTTATAGCGCCGACGATGCCGTTCACGCGCTTTATTCGGGCCGCGCCGCGCCGCTGATCGAGGCCGCTTTTCCGGGGACGGTGGAAAATGGCACGGTGGACCGGCAGAAACTTTCGGCGGCGGTTATCGGCAAGCCGGAGGCCCTGAAGAAGCTCGAAGCCATCGTTCATCCGCTGGTGCGCGAGGAAGAGGAAGCCTTCCGCCGCAAGGCAGGGCAGTCGGGCGTTGCCATCGCGCTCATTGATATTCCGCTCCTGTTCGAGACAGGCGCTGAAAAGCGCGTGGACAGGATCGTGGTGGTTTCGGCACCGGCCGAGGTGCAGCGCGCCCGCGTGCTGGCGCGTCCGGGCATGACGGAGGAAAAGCTCGACGCCATCCTCGCGCGCCAGACACCGGATGCCGAAAAGCGCGCCCGCGCCGATTTTATTATCGATACGAGCGGGAGTTTCGACGATCTGCGCCGCCAGATTGCGGAAGTCATCGCGAAATTGAGTGGAAAGCCCACCAGGGCAGCCGAATAGGCGCAATTGCCGTGCTATGATAACAGGGTGATTTTCGAGAGGTTCTTCCGGGGTGTTCTTCAATGCGTGAAATCGTTTTCGATACGGAAACCACCGGCCTTGAACGGCTGGAGGACCGCGTGATCGAAATCGGCGGCGTGGAACTGATCAACAAGTTTCCCACAGGCCGCACTTTTCATAAATTCATCAACCCGCAGGGCCGTCAGGTTCATGCCGAGGCGCTCGCCGTGCACGGCATCAGCAACGAGCAATTGCTGGACAAGCCGACCTTTGCTGAAATTCTCGATGAGTTTCTGGAATTTTTCGACGGCGCCAAGCTGGTCGCGCACAATGCCATGTTCGACCTCGGTTTCATCAATGCCGAACTGGCGCGGCTGAACCGGGCCGAGATCGCTTCGGAACGCATCGTGGACACGTTGGCGCTCGCGCGCCGCAAACACCCGATGGGGCCGAATTCCCTCGATGCCCTGTGCAAGCGCTACGGCATCGAAAATTCGCACCGCACATTGCACGGCGCGTTGCTCGATTCCGAGATTTTGGCCGAAGTCTATATCGAACTGATCGGCGGCAAGCAGACGGCGCTCGGTCTCAGCGTGGACGGTGCCTCGGGCGGCAGTACGGCTGGCGGCGGAGCGTCCATCGTTATTCCTCCGCGGCCGCAGCCGCTCCCTCCCCGCGTTTCGGAAGCCGAACGCGCCGCCCATGCGACGCTTATGGACGGACTGGGCGACAAGGCGATCTGGAAAAAGTATCTCTCTTAGAGCATGTCTCCCAAAAGTGGGAACCGCCTACGCGGGGAAATCAGTCCACTGGACTGATTTCTAGTCCCGCTTCGATGGGATAAAGACATGCGTAAAAACAAAAGCTTAAAGCGTGTTGCCTGAATACCATTGAACGCAACACGCTTTAGAGCGGTTCCCGTTTATCCGACGCAAAACCGCTTCGCACTTTTGCTGGATATGCTCCCGGAACAAAAAAGCCCGGCTCAGCCGGGCTTTCCTGCATCATGAAGCCTGCAATCAGCTCTTGACGGCGGCCTTGGCCTGTTCTTCGGCCATGCGGCTCTGGAACATCTGCGCAAAATCGATCGGGTCGATCATCAGCGGCGGATAGCCGCCGTTGCGCGTCGCGTCGGCGACGATCTGGCGCGCGAACGGGAACAGGAGACGCGGGCATTCGATGAACAGAAGCGGCAGCATATGCTCCTGCGGGATGCCCTGAATGCGGAACACGCCGCCATAGACGAGTTCGGTGTTGAAGAGTACGTCCTTGCCGTCGACGGCCTTGGCTTCCAGCGTCAGGACGACGTCGAAATCCGTTTCGGAAAGCGGATTGGTGTTCACATTGACATTGATGTTGATGGAAGGCGCTTTTTCGCGCGGGCGCAGCGACAGCGGCGCGCCCGGGCTTTCGAAGGACAGGTCCTTGACATATTGCGCCAGAATGTTGAGGGACGGCTCGGCCGTCGCGCCATTGCCGTTCTTTACTTCGCCCGCGGCCTTATCGCTCATTATCGGTATGCCTTCTTCCGGTGATTCAACTTCGTGTCTCCCGAAAGCCGCTGCCCATGGCGGCCCGCTCCCGGAAGTCGGAATGTTTGGCTAGCATGTGAGCGGTCACGAGGCAAGAAAGGCTTTCAATGTTAGCATTCAGCGATCTTCGTGGCCGTCTTTCCGTGACGGGTTTTCGTCGGACCGGGTGGAATAATCGTCCGGATCGAGGTCGATGACATGGTCCTGCTGCGGCTGCCGATAATGGCCGTAGCCTTCGGAATAGCGTGTCGAGGTGGCGACCACCATGCGGCCGCGCACAAATTTTTCCCATACCGCATCGCGGATGAAGGGAATGAACAGCAGGATGCCGACGGCGCTGGTCACGAAGCCCGGCACGATCAGCATGATCGCCGCCAGGACGAGCATGGCGCCATGCACCATTTCGCGATCCGGCACGCGGCCCGCCGCCGCTTCGGTGCGGATGCGCTGGAGAAGCCCGATGCCCTGCACGCGCAGAAGATAGAAGCCCATGACGGCGCTCAGGATCACGAGGCCCAAAGTCGCGAGAACGCCGATCTTGCTGCCGATGATAACGAAACCGGCAATTTCGACGAATGGCATCGCCAGCATGATGAAAGGGGCGAAAGAGGAGGACACGGAGGTTACGACCTTTATTGTTGGGTTCGTGTTTCAGTTCCGATCGGACTCTTATGGAGTCTGGCCGGGAAATGCAGCTTTTTCAGGTTCCAAACGAAATCGAAACTGTCTGTCATGCAATATCAAATAGGTACGCGTGATCGGGATTTGAATGATGACGTAAGCCGATCTATATGTATGGAATACAAAACAGGGATAGGGAAGGCGAAACGCCTCATCCTCCAATCAGCGGCAGGCGGCATGGAATTTTTTGATTTTGGCACGATTTTCTTCTTCATCGCAGCGGTGATCATCTTTCTCCAGCTGAGGAATGTTCTTGGCCGTCGCACCGGAAACGAAAAGCCGCCCTTCGACCCCTATACATCGGCCCGCAGCGCCGACGCCGCGCCATCCGGCGCCGAGACGGACAATGTGATTTCCCTGCCGCGCCGTGCGGGTGAAAAGGATTTCACGGCCATCGACAAGATTGCCCCGGCCGGTTCGCCGGTCAATGATGGTTTGCGCGCGATTCAATCCGCCGATCCGGCTTTCGATCCCGCCCGTTTCGTGGATGGCGTCAAGATCGCCTATGAAATGATCGTGATGTCCTTCGCCGACGGTGACCGCAAGGTTCTGAAGAACCTGCTTTCCAGGGATGTGTTCGACGGTTTCGTTTCTGCCATCGACGAACGCGAGGCCCGTGGCGAAAGTGTGCGTTCCTCTTTTGTCGGCATCGACAAGGCGGAAATCACCAGCGCGGAAATGAAGGGTTCCGACGCGCATGTCACGGTCAATATCGTCAGCCAGATGATCTCCTCCACCTTCGACAAGGACGGCAAGCTGATCGATGGCGACCCGGACAATGTGCTTGAGATCAAGGATCTGTGGACATTCTCCCGCGATACGCGCGCGCGCGATCCGAACTGGAAGCTTGTCGCGACCGAAGCGGAAGATTAAGAGAGCCTTGTGAATCGGGCCGCTGACCCACCTCAGCGGCCTTTTTGTTTGTGTATAGCTAGACGGATGCGGCAGTGAACGACTTGGCGAGGATTTTGCGCCCGGTGGCTTTTTCCGATTGTCCGGGCTGGAGCCGGGACGATCAGTCCGCCGCTTTCGCCGCTTTTCGCCGTTCCGCCGACCATGCTGAACACGGGCGCTATAAAAGCGGAAGCCTCGGCATCGGTTTCGAGGCGCTGTCGCCCGTCTTTGCCGCCGCGCGCAGGCTCGACCGGCCCGGCCCGGCGGAAGCGCGCGCCTTCTTCGAACGGCATTTCGTTCCCTGCCGGATCGTTCCCGATGCGGGGCGCGGTTTCGTGACCGCCTTTTACGAGCCCGAAATCGAGGCCTCGCTCGTACCGGACGATCGTTTCAAGGTGCCGTTCCTGCGCCAGCCGGACGATCTGGTGAAAGTGACGGAGGAAAACCGCCCGGCGGACCTGGACCCGTCCTTTGCCTTTGCGCGTCAGGGCGCGGACGGTCTCGCGGAATATGACGACCGCCGCATGATCGAGCGGGGAAGCCTTTCGGGGCGCGGGCTGGAAATCGCCTTCGTCGCCGACCGGGTCGATGCGTTTTTCGCCCATGTGCAGGGCGCGGCGCGCCTGAAACTCGTCGATGGCGGAACCACGCGCATCACCTATGCGGCCAAGACCGGGCATCCTTTTACCGGCATCGGCGGCATTCTGGTTGCCAATGGCGAAATTCCGGCTTCCGGCATTTCCATGCAGACGATCCGTCGCTGGCTGGCCGAACACCCCGACCGGGCGGACGATCTTATCTGGCGGAACCGTTCCTATATCTTCTTCCGCGAGGCGCCGGTGGATGACCCCGAATTGGGTCCGGTTGCCGCCGCAAAAGTTCCGCTCACCGCCGGGCGCTCGCTTGCAGTGGACAGGCTGCTTCATACTTTCGGGACGCCGATCCATGTCAGCGCGCCGACGGTGACGGTGTTCGACGGCAAGCCCTTTGCCCGTCTGATGATCGCACAGGATACGGGAACGGCAATCGTCGGCCCGGCGCGCGGCGATCTCTTTGCCGGTTCCGGCGACGTTGCGGGCGAGATCGCGGGCGGCGTCAGGGAAGAAGCGGATTTCCATGCGCTGGTTCCGCGTACGCTGGTGGAGGGCTGACCGGGATGGCGCGCGAGACCGACAGGCCTGAAAAGGATTATCTGCGACCCGAAGACCGTATTCTGTGGGAAACGGTGGCGAAAACCGCGAAGCCGCTCGCCAGGCGCAAGGCGAAGCCCGACGAGCTTCCCGACTTCAAATCGTTGATGGCGGAAGAGGAAAAGCAGCCTGCTCAGTCCAGGGTCCAGCCTGCGGCAGAGGAGCGCAAGCCGAAAAAGGGCCTGTCGTCGCTCGGCGAAATGCAGATCCAGCCGCTCGACAGGCCGACCCATCGCAAGATCGCCAAGGGACGCGTCGATATCGAGGCGCGTATCGATCTTCACGGATTGACCCAGAACGAGGCGCACGGCCTGCTCTACGGTTTTCTGGTCAGCGCCCATGCGCGCGGACTGCGCCATGTGATGGTGATCACCGGCAAGGGACGCTCTTTCGGCAGCGAGGGGGTTTTGCGCCAGGCCGTGCCGCACTGGTTTTCCACGCCGCTGTTCCGGCTGCTGGTCAGCGCCTATGAGGATGCGGCGCGGCATCATGGCGGTCACGGTGCGCTCTATGTGCGGCTTCGCCGTCACACGCAGACCGTATTGCCCGGGGGGAGCGGACAGCGATGACACCGTTTGGAAAACGCCTGCGCGAATTGCGCGAGGAGCGCGGCGTGACGCAGAAGGACATGGCGGCGGCGCTCCGCGTTTCGCCGGCCTATCTGTCGGCGCTGGAACATGGGCGACGCGGACAGCCCACCTGGGACCTGCTCCAGCGTATCATCACCTATTTCAACATCATCTGGGACGAGGCGGAAGAATTGCAGAATCTTGCCGCCGTGTCGCATCCCCGCGTGGTGATCGACACGTCGGGCCTGTCGCCGCAGGCAACCGAACTGGCCAATCTTCTGGCGCGCAATATCCGCATCATCGACCGCGAGACGATCAGGCATCTGAGCGAAGAGATCGAGGCGGCGCGAAAACGCCGCCGGGGCATCAGGCCGGTCTAACCGCTGTGATCAGAACAGGGCCTTCAATTCGTCCAGCTTGGAATTGACCAGCCAGCCGTAATAATTCTCCTGCGGGAACGCCGGGTCCTGTCCGGCGGCCTTGCGCCGGGCGTTTTCACTGGCGAGCGCGCGGGCGCGGGCTTCCGCTCCGCCGGTATTGTAGAGCGTCGCCGTAATGCCCGGATTTCTGGAAATGTCGAAATCGGCGATCCGGCGATAGGCATTGATCGACTGTTTCAGCGTCGCCGCGATATAGGGCAGCGTCAGGTCCGGGTCCATGATCGTCTTGTAGACGGCATTGCCGTCTTCGGCGTCGAGCTTCGGCAGGCCGGAAACGCGGTTCACCATGTCCGACATCTGAAGCGCGGTCAGCGGATTGATCTGGCCG
Organism: Brucella daejeonensis; assembly: GCF_014199265.1. Lineage (GTDB taxonomy): Bacteria > Pseudomonadota > Alphaproteobacteria > Rhizobiales > Rhizobiaceae > Brucella > Brucella daejeonensis. Next base: position 323,581 of record NZ_JACIJG010000001.1, on the reverse strand, counting down.
AGGCCGAAAGTCTGGCCCGCATAGAAAGGCTGGAAGAAAACGGCGCTGAAACGGTTGTTCGGATAGGCTTTGCCGCCGACCGAACGCCCACGGAAACTTCTGTTCCACACATTCTCGCGGCAGGTCCACAGCGAATAGCTGTCCTTGAACTTCAGGCAGCCGGAAAATTCGGGCCGCTTGATGAACTGGCCGATGCTTTCGCCATTATAGCCGAAGCTCACACCCTGGCTCACATAGGACATGGCCTTGACGTAATAGGTCTGCAGCCGGTCATAGACATCCACATTATAGGTGTGCTCGCCGACGATCGCGCCAGCCATATGGATCGGATCGATGCCATAGGCGGCGGCGGTCGAGCGTATCTTGGAGCGCAGCGAGGCGTCTTTCTTCAAAAGACCGTAGATCTTCTGGTATTTCTTTTCGAAGGTCGTGCTCAGTTCCCGCGTGCGCTTGGCGGATGCGCCGGGAATGGGCGGCTGTTCGGCGCTGCGATTGCCGGGAGGCACGACCGTTGCCGCATAGGCGCCCTGACTGGCGACAATGAAGGCGAGGCAAAGGCCAGCAATGCGGTTCAGTGATCTGGTCATTGTGCGGAAGCAGCCCCAACATGGTGAATTTCGCCGGAAAATAGAAAACCCCCCGATGCAAGTCGAGGGGTTTCTTTCCGCGATCATGAATGTGACCGGAGCCGTGGCTTTCCGGTCACTTTTATATTTACAGAATGAAGCGCGACAGATCGGTGTTCTTGGCAAGACCGCCGATCTTCTCCTTCACGTAAGCCGCGTCGATGGTGAAGACCGCGCCGGTTTTGTCCGGGGCCGTGAAGGAGATTTCGTCGAGAACCCGCTCCATCACCGTCTGCAAGCGGCGTGCACCGATATTTTCGACCGAGGCATTCAGATCGACGGCAATATCGGCGAGTGCGTCGATGGCGTCGTCGGAGAAGGTGAGCTTCACCTCTTCCGTCTCCATCAGGGCGATATACTGCTTGATCAGGCTCGCCTCGGTTTCCGTCAGGATGCGGCGGAAATCCTCGCGTGTCAGCGCGGAAAGCTCCACGCGGATCGGCAGGCGGCCTTGCAGTTCCGGCAGGAGGTCGGACGGCTTCGAAACGTGGAAAGCGCCGGATGCGATGAACAATATGTGGTCGGTCTTCACCGGCCCGTATTTGGTCGCAACCGTGGTGCCTTCGACGAGCGGCAGGAGATCGCGCTGCACGCCTTCGCGCGAGACGCCCGCACCCATGCCGCCTTCCCGCGACGCGATCTTGTCGATCTCGTCGATGAACACGATGCCTTCGTCCTCGGTGACGCGCATGGCCTCCTGCACGATCTGGTCCTGGTCGAGGAGCTTGTCGGACTCGTCATTGATCAGGATCGCATAGGAATCCTTGACCGTGGTCTTGCGCGTCTTGGTGCGCCCGCCCATGGCCTTGCCCAGCATGTCCGACAGATTCATGACGCCGATATTGGCGCCCGGCATACCCGGAATCTCGAAGCTCGGGCCGGAGCCGGTATCGGCGACCTCGATTTCGATTTCCTTGTCGTCCAGCTCGTTGCCGCGCAGCTTCTTGCGGAAACTGTCGCGGGTGGCGGGGCTTGCAGTCTTGCCGACCAGCGCGTCGAGCACGCGTTCCTCGGCATTGAGATGCGCCTTGGCCTTCACGTCGTCGCGACGCTTTTCGCGCACCAGCGCGATGGCGACTTCGACCAGGTCGCGGACGATCTGCTCGACATCGCGCCCGACATAACCCACTTCGGTGAACTTGGTGGCCTCCACCTTGACGAAAGGCGCACCGGCGAGCTTTGCGAGACGGCGTGAGATTTCCGTCTTGCCGACGCCGGTCGGCCCGATCATCAGGATGTTCTTCGGCATGACCTCTTCACGCATCTGCCCTTCGAGCTGCTGGCGGCGCCAGCGATTGCGCAAGGCGATGGCCACGGCGCGCTTGGCGTCGTTCTGGCCGATGATGAAGCGGTCGAGTTCCGAAACGATTTCGCGGGGGGAAAAATTACTCATGATGATAACCCGGTTCTGTATGGAAAAGGCTTGCGAATGAGGGCCGCGCGTTGGGGCGCTGCCGCAAGTCTCATTCCGCGTCCAGGCTTTCCACGATGATATTGTGGTTGGTGTAGATGCAGATATCGGCTGCGATCCCCATCGCCTTGCGGGCAATGTCCTCGGCCGTCATGTCGGTATCGACCAGCGCGCGCGCTGCGGCCAGCGCATAATTGCCGCCCGAACCGATGGCCATCACGCCCTGCTCAGGCTCCAGCACGTCGCCCGTGCCGGTCAGCGCCAGCGTGACCTTGCTGTCGGCCACCAGCATCATGGCTTCCAGCTTGCGCAGGTAACGGTCGGTGCGCCAGTCCTTGGCCAGTTCCACCGAGGCGCGCATGAGCTGGTCGGGATATTGTTCGAGCTTGGCTTCGAGGCGCTCCAGAAGGGTGAAGGCGTCGGCGGTCGCGCCGGCAAAACCGGCAATGACGTTGCCCTTGCCAATGCGGCGAACCTTTCGCGCATTGCCCTTCATGACGGTGTTGCCCAGCGATACCTGCCCGTCACCGGCAATGACAACCTTGCCGCCCTTGCGGACGGTGACGATCGTTGTGCCGTAAATCGTTGTGGGATTGTGGTCGATCATGGATGCTCCTTTGGCGATCCGCGTCATCCCGGACGGCGAAGACGCAGATCCCTTTCTATGCGGTTATACGCATTTCGAATTGATTATTTAAGAATGCATTGCCGAATTGCAAATGCCAAACCGGCAAAAGCATTTGGCAAAGCGGGCAAGCTGTTCTAGAACGCCTGCAATATCGTAGTGAGGAAGGCTTATGACTGCTGAAAGCACCCGTAAGGCAAGTATCGAACGCTCCACGAAAGAGACGAGCATTGCCGTTTCCGTCGATCTGGATGGCGTCGGCAAGTTCGACATCACCACCGGCGTCGGCTTTTTCGATCACATGCTTGAGCAGCTTTCGCGACATTCGCTCATCAATATGCGCGTGATGGCCAAGGGCGATCTGCATATCGACGATCACCATACGGTCGAGGACACCGGCATCGCGCTGGGACAGGCGGTGGCAAAAGCCTTGGGCGAACGCCGTGGCATCGTGCGCTATGCCTCGATGGATCTCGCCATGGACGACACGCTGACGGGCGCTGCCGTCGATGTGTCGGGCCGCGCCTTTCTGGTCTGGAACGTCAATTTCACCACGCCCAAGATCGGCACGTTCGACACGGAACTGGTGCGCGAATTCTTCCAGGCTTTCGCCATGAATGCGGGCATCACGCTGCATATCAACAATCATTATGGCGCCAACAACCACCATATTGCGGAATCGATCTTCAAGGCCGTGGCGCGGGTTCTGCGCACGGCGCTCGAAACCGACCCGCGCCAGAAGGACGCCATTCCCTCCACCAAGGGCTCGCTGAAAGGGTAAGCCATGGCGCAATTCGTCGTTCTTGAACCGGACAATACTCAAGGCTTTGAGAAAACCGTGTTCGTGCGCGACGGATTCCATGTGCTGGGGCTTCTCGTGCCGTTCATCTGGCTGCTGGTCCAGCGTCTGTGGTTCGAAGCCTTCGCCGTCATGGGCGTCACGATCCTGCTCGGTCTCGTCGCGACCCGCTTGGGCATTGCCGATGCGGTGCCTCTCCTCTCCCTGATCGTGTCGCTCTTCGTGGCGCTCGAAGGGGCGCAATGGAAGATCGCCAAATTGAGACGGCAGGGTTTTGTCGAAAGCGCTGCCATCGACGCGGGCAATCTGGACGAGGCTGAAATCCGTTATTTCACGGAAAAAGCCGCTTCGGTGGAAGGCGTTGCCGAAATCCCTGCGCCGAAACCGTCCTTGCCCCGCGAAACCCCGCGTCCCACCTATTCCTCTACTGGCTCCACCATCGGATTCGTGGGCCATCGCGGAGAAAACTGAAAATGCGTGTTGCAATCATCGATTACGGTTCCGGCAATCTTCGCTCAGCCACCAAGGCTTTCGAGCGCGCTGCCCATGAGAGCGGCGTGAAAGCTGAAATCGACCTGACCGCCGATGCCGACCGCGTCGCGTCGGCTGACAGTATCGTGCTGCCCGGTGTGGGCGCCTATGCGGATTGCCGCCGCGGCCTTGACGCCGTTCCCGGCATGGTGGAAGCGCTGGAAGATGCGGTTTTGAAAAAGGCCCGCCCCTTCCTCGGCATCTGTGTCGGCATGCAACTCATGTCGGAACGCGGGCTGGAAAAGGAAGTCACGGAGGGGCTTGGCTGGATTGCGGGCGATGTGCGCGAAATGACGCCATCCGATCCGGCGCTCAAAATTCCGCAGATTGGCTGGAACAGGATTCACGTGAAACAATCCCATCTGGCACATCCGATCTTTGACGGAATCGACACCGGCGAGAACGGCTTGCATGCCTATTTCGTGCATTCCTATATGTTCGATGCGAAAAACCCGAATGAAGTGCTTGCCGTGACCGATTATGGCGGCGACGTCACCGCGACGGTCGGTCGCGACAATATGGTCGGCACGCAGTTCCACCCGGAAAAGAGCCAGCTACTCGGCCTTTCGCTTATTGCCAATTTCCTGAAATGGAAGCCCTGAAAGACATGATTCTTTTCCCCGCCATCGATTTGAAAGACGGTCAATGTGTGCGCCTGAAGCTTGGCGACATGGATCAGGCCACCGTCTATAACGCCGATCCAGCCGCGCAGGCCAAGGCTTTTGAGGATCAGGGTTTTGAGTGGTTGCATGTGGTCGATCTCAACGGTGCTTTCGCCGGCGAGAGTGTCAATGGCCAGGCTGTCGAATCCATCCTGAAAGCCACGAAAAATCCGGTGCAGCTTGGTGGCGGTATCCGCACGCTGGCCCATATCGAAAGCTGGCTTTCGAAGGGCTTGCGCCGTGTCATTCTCGGCACCGTTGCCGTGCGCGACCCGGCGCTGGTGATCGAGGCCTGCAAGGAATTTCCGGGACAGGTCGCTGTCGGCATCGACGCCAAGGGCGGCTATGTGGCCGTCGAAGGCTGGGCGGAAGCATCCGAACTCGGCGTTGTCGAGCTTGCCAAAAAATTCGAAGGCGCTGGCGTTGCGGCCATCATCTATACCGATATTGACCGTGATGGCGTTCTGGCTGGTATCAACTGGGATTCGACGCTGGCGCTGGCCGAAGCCGTTTCCATTCCGGTGATCGCATCGGGCGGCCTCGCCTCGATGGATGACATTCGCCGCCTCGCTGCGCCCGATGCGGCGAAGCTCGAAGGCGCGATTTCGGGTCGTGCGCTTTATGATGGGCGTATCGATCCGACTGAGGCGCTGGCCGTTTTGAGGGCATCGGCATGACTTTGAAAGCACGCGTAATTCCCTGCCTCGATGTGAAAGACGGCAGGGTTGTTAAAGGCGTAAACTTTGTCGACCTGATCGATGCGGGCGATCCGGTGGAAGCCGCCCGAGCCTATGATGCGGCGGGCGCGGACGAACTGTGCTTCCTCGACATCACGGCGTCTTCGGACAATCGCGAGACAATTTTCGATGTCGTGGCCCGTACAGCTGAACAATGCTTCATGCCGCTCACCGTTGGCGGCGGCGTGCGTCAGGTTTCCGATATTCGCAAGCTGCTTCTGGCCGGGGCCGACAAAGTGTCGATCAATACGGCAGCGGTGAAGAACCCTGAATTTGTCGCGGAAGCCGCCGACAAGTTCGGCAATCAGTGCATCGTGGTTGCCATCGACGCCAAGAAGGTTTCGGCGCCAAGCGAAGCCGACCGCTGGGAAATCTTCACCCATGGCGGTCGCCAGACGACCGGCATCAATGCGGTGGAATTCGCGCAGAAAGTGGTGAGCCTTGGCGCAGGCGAAATCCTGCTGACTTCGATGGATCGTGACGGCACCAAGGCCGGTTACGATGTCGCGCTGACGCGGGCCGTGGCCGACAGCGTGCGCGCTCCGGTGATTGCGTCCGGCGGCGTCGGCAATCTCGATCATATGGTGGCGGGCATTCGCGACGGTCACGCGACGGCGGTGCTTGCCGCTTCGATTTTCCACTTTGGCACCTATACGATCGGCGAGGCAAAACGCTATATGGCCGAAGCTGGCATTCCGATGCGGCTCGATCCGGTGCGCTGACAATACATAGGAAATACCACGATGAGCGAGTTTACGCTTTCCGACCTTGAACGCATTGTGACCGAGCGCGCCTGCGTGACGGACGGATCGTCCTATACGGCAAGCCTTGTCGCCAAGGGCCAGACCAAGGCATCGCAGAAGCTGGGCGAGGAAGCGGTGGAAACCGTGATTGCCGCCGTATCCGGCGACCGCGCAGGCGTGATTTCAGAAAGTGCCGATCTGCTTTATCACCTTCTGGTGGTCTGGAAGATCGCTGGCGTTCCGCTGGAGGAGGTTCTTGCAGAATTGCGCCGCCGCACGACGCAGACAGGCCTTGAGGAAAAAGCGGGGCGCTCAAAGGGCTGAATATTCATGTGGGAAAAAGTCGATCAGCTAACGCCGTCGCGTTACTCGCCCTATCGCTTCTTTTCGGCGCAGGAATGGGCCGGATTTCGTGCGGACACGCCCCTCACCCTGACCTATGAGGAAGTCAAGCGGCTGCGCTCGCTGGGCGATCCGATCGATCTTGACGAAGTGCGGCGCATCTATCTGTCGCTGTCCCGACTGCTTTATGCCCACGTCGAGGCAAGCCAGCTCCTGTTCCGCCAGCGCCAGCAATTCCTCAATATGGAAGAGCGCTTCAAGACGCCCTTTATCATCGGCATTGCCGGTTCGGTGGCGGTCGGAAAATCCACCACGGCGCGTATCCTGAAAGAGCTTCTGGCGCGCTGGCCTTCAAGCCCCAAGGTCGATCTGGTGACGACGGACGGCTTTCTCTATCCCAATGCCGTCCTGCGCGAGCAGAACATGATGGAGCGCAAGGGCTTTCCCGAAAGCTACGATGTCGGCGCGGTCCTGCGTTTTCTGTCGGCGATCAAGGCCGGGATGGGCCATGTGCGCGCGCCGCTTTATTCGCATCTGAGCTATGACATAATGCCCGGCGAATACCAGATCGTCGACAAGCCGGATATTCTGATCTTCGAGGGCATCAATGTGCTTCAGGTGCGCGATCTGCCCGAAGACGGAAAGATGGTGCCCTTCGTCTCCGATTTCTTCGATTTTTCGATCTATATCGACGCGGATGCGGAGCTGGTGCACAAATGGTATATTGACCGCTTCATGCGTTTGCGCGAGACGGCATTCGTCAATCCGCAATCCTTCTTCCATCGCTATTCGCAGCTTTCGGAGGATGCGGCGCGCTCCATCGGTGAAGGCCTGTGGAACAATATCAACATGAAGAACCTGCGCGAGAATATCCTGCCCACGCGTCCGCGTGCCGATCTGATCCTGCGCAAGGGCAGCGATCATCTGATCGAGGAAGTGGCGCTTCGCAAAATCTGATAGAGATTTTGCAGGTTGGAATCCACCATGCCCTCCCCGATTATTAACAGGTTGATTTTCGACGTCTCAAACGAGTAGTATGATTATGCAATTCAAATATTTTCATTTAAAATTGTGTAGAAAATTCTTGAACTGCTTAACTTAATTATATTTATGAAGGTAAAATAATGAAAAGCATATTCATTACAGCAATAATAGCATTTGTATCATCAACAAGCGCGTACGCTGATGGTACAATTTGCCCAAGTAAGGGCTATGTAGCTGATAATTTACAGATTAACTATATTAAACAAAATTGGGGTGGAAGTGATCAACTTCGTATTGGTGTTGTAACGTCCAACGGACATCAATCTGAAATGTTTTCATCTTATTATACAAACACAGATGCAGGGAAGGCGACATTGTCTCTCGTTTTATCCGCCTACCAATCACAAGTGCCGGTATCACTATACTGTGACAGTAATAATAATTTTGGCTCAATTATATTTGGCATTGTGAATTAATAATTATTGATTTCAATGTATTACGGTAAACCTAACCACACGGCGGATTGAGGCCATCAGCAGTCGCAATGATGGCCTCATAACCCTTGGTAAGGCGTCGGCATCGTCCAAGCTAGACGGCCTTCGCTCGACAACCCATCCGTGCGCGCGACCGCGAAACCCCTTGCGCCGCGAGGCGCTTGAGAATTTCAATAGTTGGCCTTCATGCAGAGCGTCTTCTAGTGTTTCTCCGACATAACGCCGATCGGCGAACAGATGGGCGAGTGTTAGAGCATGTCTCCCGAAAGTGGGAATCGGTTTCGGGATAAAGATATGCGTAAAAACTAATGGATAGGGCGGCTCCAATGACTCCAATTTAAATGAAACAGCTCTGGAGCGCCAATCTGATCCAATCAGATCGGCGCTCTAATATGAAATATATTATTAAATGGATGTAATTATGAAAAGCATAAAAGATACTATTATTGTAATTTTAGCGGCTCCTTCTTTATTTGTTCTTCCAACGGGGAGTTCCTTTGCAAACGGTGACGCTCCTGCAAGGATTACTCGCAGCGGTTATAATCTTAACTTTGCTTCCGACAGGGCTGATCAGCCATATTTGCCCTTGGAGAACGCAAACAGGGAACTTACGGACTTTGGGCGCGGCTCAGAATATCCAGTCAATCTATCGCGACATCATATTATTCCACTTAATACACTAGTTGCGTTTTATAATAAAATTGTGAGTAATGGTGAACTGGAGCAATTTAAATTTTTTTTTAATAGTTTTGCGGTAAAACTTTCTAGTTTTGCGGCGAATGTGAACCCAAATGATCGCTGCAATTCTGCCAGCATTGCAAATGGCAATCAAGCGGCGAATGTTTCTTTCGCGATAGCCGGTGGCGATGCACGAAATGACAATACTGCAGCTCGAGTTGAAGGTTTTGATTCTTTCCAGGAATGGTATTCATGGATGCCCTTTAATCTGTTTGTTGGGCCCTCATCAGACTTTCGTGTCGACGATCCTGGCGAAGGTTTTGAGATCAATTCTAATGTAATTGTCGGTCAGGATGCATATAATCGTTTATCTGAAATTTATAACAGAATGAATGAATACTTAGATTCAGCCCCAGGAATGGCCAGGAACTCACTACACACTATAGCGAATAGGATGGTTATACTCATGAAAAAGACGTCTGTTTACCCGTTGGTTGCGTCTCAATGGACAGAGGTCGCGGACGCCAAGGGTCACCCGATGTATAAAATCAAAACACCCAAGGCCGGAGTTGATGCTGATTTGCCTACAGTGAACAATGAGGCCGTGTGTCCAGAGGCAAAACGTATGGGTATTGAGATACAGAGTTTTTATTCGTATTTTCCGAGGGATGAATTGTAGGCGGCTAGGCACTGTCTGCATTTATGGATTCCCAATTTGTTGGAATTCTGATTCAAGGTAGTTGAAGGAGATGAAGATATGCGTCGACTTTGCACCGTTCCCGGCGTCGGACCCGTAACCGCCGGCGCGATCCTCGCATTTGCTCCAGATCTTCGCGCATTTAAGAGCGGTCGGAATTTTGCTGCCTGGCTTGGCCTTGTGCCCAGGCAGCACTCCACGGGGCATTGCCAAGTTGTTTGATGGCGGCATTTTGGTTATTGATGCCCCATGAAATTACCAAGCGCTTTTCCCCGGTTGAAGGGTTTTCGATTTCCGCGTGAGATTGTGGCAATGCCCATCCTCATCTGTTCAGTCGAAGGAAACCTTGCCCCTGCCCTTCTTGATGTCGGCGCGGCCTGACTTGGCCTTCAGCCGCCGCTCGACGGAACCTTTGGTGGGTCTGGTTTTCTTGCGCGGCGGCGGTGGTGGTTCCGCTGCCTTGGCGATCAGCGCGATCAGCCTTGCGCGCGCATCCTCGCGGTTGCGTTCCTGGGTGCGGAAGCGATTGGCCTCGATGAGTACATCGCCGTCCTTGGTGCCGCGCTGACCGGCAAGCTTGAACAGGCGGGTTAGAATATCTTCCGGCAGGCCGGAGCGGGCTGCGCGAAAACGCAATTGCACCGCGGTCGAAACCTTGTTGACGTTCTGCCCGCCGGGACCGGAGGCGCGAATGAAGCTTTCCTCCAGATCCTCCTCGCGGATCGTCAGGCGTCTGGTGATGCGGATGATGTTCCGGTTCTCTTCCATGGCATGGAGAGATATACCGCTTTGCGTCTCTTATACAAAAGAAAAACCCGGCCTTTCAGCCGGGCTCTTCCCTCCTCTTCAGGATCGGTCCCGATTATTCGGCAGCGACGCGAACGGCCGGTGCGGCATCCTTCACTTCGTGATCGACATGGCTTTCGAACTTGCCGAAATTCGTCACGAACATATCGACAAGCTTCTTGGCCTGCACGTCATAGGCGGCCTTGTCGGCCCAGGTCGAACGCGGATCGAGAATGGACTTGTCCACGCCCGGTACATCGACCGGAACGGCGAAGCCGAAATTCGGGTCGGTGCGGAATTCCGCATTGTTCAGCGAACCATCGAGGGCTGCGGCCAGAAGCGCGCGGGTTGCCTTGATCGGCATGCGCTTGCCGACGCCATAGGCGCCGCCGGTCCAGCCGGTGTTGACCAGCCAGCAATCCACCTTGTGTTCGGCGATCAGCTTGCGCAGCAGATTGCCGTATTCCGACGGATGGCGTGGCATGAACGGAGCGCCGAAGCAGGTCGAGAAAGTGGCTTCCGGCTCGGTGACGCCCTTTTCGGTGCCTGCAACCTTGGCCGTGTAGCCGGACAGGAAGTGGTACATGGCCTGCGCAGGCGTCAGCTTGGCGATCGGAGGCATCACGCCGAAAGCGTCGGCGGTGAGCATGATGATGTTCTTCGGCTGGCCGCCGGTGCCGGTCTTCGAGGCGTTCGGAATGAAGTCCAGCGGATAGGCGCAACGGGTGTTTTCGGTCAGCGAACCGTCGTCGAAGTCCGGCTGGCGGTTTTCGTCGAGAACGACGTTTTCAAGCACGGTGCCGAAACGCTGCGTCGTGGCGTAGATTTCCGGTTCTGCTTCCGCCGAAAGGCGGATGGTCTTGGCATAGCAGCCGCCTTCGAAATTGAAGACGCCATGTTCGCCCCAGCCATGTTCGTCGTCACCGATCAGCGTGCGGCTCGGATCGGCCGAAAGCGTGGTCTTGCCGGTGCCGGACAGGCCGAAGAACACGGCGGTGTCGCCGTTCGGGCCTTCGTTGGCCGAGCAGTGCATCGGCATCACGCCCTTGGCAGGCAGGATGTAGTTGAGCGCGGTGAAGACCGACTTCTTGATTTCACCGGCATAGGACGTGCCGCCGATCAGAACGATGCGGCGGGCGAGATCGACCGCGATCACGGTTTCGCTGCGCACGCCATGGCGTTCCGGGTCGGCCTTGAAGGATGGCAGGTCGATAATCGTCATTTCCGGCACGTAGGAAGCAAGGTCTTCCTGAGCCGGACGGATCAGCAGGTTGCGGATGAACAGCGAATGCCAGGCATATTCGGTGATGACGCGGGCATTGATCTTGTTGTCGGCATCGGCGCCGCCGATGAGATCCTGAACGAAAAGATCCTTGGCCTTGGCATGTTCGATGAAGTCGGCATGAAGAAGATCGAAGGCTTCCGGCGTCATCGGCTTGTTGTTGTCCCACCAGACATTGTCTTCGGTGGTGGCGTCGCGCACGACGAATTTGTCTTTCGGCGAACGGCCCGTATGCTGGCCGGTGCGGGCAACGACCGCGCCCTGTGCCGTCAGTTCGGCCTCGCCGCGACGGATCGTCTCTTCATAGAGCCGTGCCGGTCCCAGATTGTAAAAGACTGCGGAGAGTTCCTTCAGTCCAGAAGTCGCAATCGAAGCGGCCGTGTTGTGAATGCCGGTCTCTTTCATGGTGTCTCCGCATGTCCGTTTGACAGATTGATAGCTCTCTTTTCCAGCCCTTCCGATTGGGCGCGAAACAGAGGATGGCAGTCAGAAACAGATTAATCGTGACAATTCAAACATTTAATCGATTTAAAAATTTTAAAATTTTTTTAAATCGGTTAACCTGAGCGTTACGAGCCGGGGCAATGGGGGATTTTCGGCGGGGAGCGCGTTAACCAGGCCGCGATTCGTCAAGAAGCGTTTTGCGGCTTCCTGGGAAGCCGCCACATTTTGTACCTAATTTGTACTGCACAAGCGGGCTCATTATACTAATATCGAAGCGCAATCAGGCGCTCGGTCGGTAATTCGCCGGTATTCCGGCGGCTGAAAGACGCCCCAGCCGGATATTCCGGGTGGCTAGCTGAAGGAGAACGGTTCGCATGAAGGAAGCCTCGGCAACGCAGACAATTGCGCTGGTCGACGACGACCGCAACATCCTGACCTCCGTGTCCATCGCGCTGGAATCGGAAGGCTACCGGGTGGAAACCTATACCGATGGCGCATCCGCGCTGGACGGCCTGACGGCGCGTCCGCCCAATCTTGCGATCTTCGATATCAAGATGCCGCGCATGGATGGGATGGAGCTTCTCCGCCGCCTGCGTCAGAAGTCGGACCTTCCCGTCATCTTTCTGACCTCCAAGGACGACGAGATCGACGAGCTTTTCGGCCTCAAGATGGGCGCGGACGATTTCATCACCAAGCCGTTCTCGCAGCGCCTGCTGGTCGAGCGCGTCAAGGCGGTCCTGCGTCGCGTTGCGGCGCGTGACGGCACGGCCAAGCCGACCGGACAGCAGGCAAAATCGCTTGAGCGGGGCCAGCTCGTCATGGATCAGGAACGCCACACCTGCACCTGGAAGGGCGAGCCGGTCACGCTCACCGTCACCGAATTCCTGATCCTGCATTCGCTGGCGCAGCGTCCGGGTGTGGTGAAAAGCCGTGACGCACTGATGGATGCGGCCTATGATGAGCAGGTCTATGTGGATGACCGCACCATCGACAGCCATATCAAGCGCCTTCGCAAGAAGTTCAAAGCGGTTGACGACGATTTCGAGATGATCGAAACGCTTTATGGCGTCGGTTATCGCTTCCGCGAGGCCTGACAGATAATTACATATCGCCAGTCCTTGGGGTCTGGCGATAGTTTAACGAGAGCAGACTGAGCGACATGGTCGCAGAAACCCGGAACGACGGCCTGGTCGGCCAGAAATCGGATATGCGGGAACGCAGGGCGCGACGGCAACGCTCGGTGTTTCTGCGCCGTTTCCTGTCGCCCCTTCGCAAATTCCTTGGCCAGCACCTGTTTTCCAGCCTGACGCGCCGCATCCTGTTTCTCAATCTGGCGGCGCTGGCGGTGCTTGTCTCCGGCATTCTTTACATGAACCAGTTTCGCGAGGGGCTGATCGACGCGAAGATCGAAAGCCTGCTCACGCAGGGCAAGATCATCGCGGGCGCGATTTCCGCATCGGCAACCGTCGATACGAATTCGCTGATGATCGATCCGGAAAAACTGCTCGAACTACAGGCCGGGCAGAGCCTGACCCCCTCGCCCGATTCGCTTGACAACTGGGAATTTCCGATCAACCCGGAAAAGGTCTCGCCGTTGCTGCGGCGGCTGATTTCGCCGACGAGCACGAGGGCGCGCATCTACGATCGCTATGCGAACCTGCTGCTCGATTCGCGCGCGCTCTATTCGCCGAGCTTTCCTTCCGCCGGTCCGGTTCTGCGTTACGATCTGCCGCCGATAGAAGAAGAGACCCCGGGCATATGGGAACGGATCGGCGGATGGATATCGCGCCTGATCTACGGTGGCGGCCTGCCCGTCTATCAGGAACAGCCCGGCGGCAACGGCCTCGCCTACCCGGAAATCGTCAAGGCGCTGGCAGGCTCGCCGCAGACCGCGCAGCGGCGCAATGAAAAGGGTGAACTGGTCGTGTCGGTTGCCGTTCCCGTCCAGCGCTCCCGCGCCATTCTCGGCGCTCTCCTGCTTTCGACCGAGGGCGATGACATCGACAAGATCGTGCAGGCCGAGCGCATGGCGGTTTTCCGTGTTTTCGGCGTCGTGTCGGTCGTCATGGTGATCCTGTCGCTCTTCCTTGCATCGACGATTGCAAGCCCGCTGCGCAAGCTTTCCGCAGCCGCCGACCGCGTTCGCCATGGTGTGAAGAGCCGCGTGGAGATACCGGATTTCTCCGAGCGTCAGGATGAGGTGGGCCATTTGTCCACGTCCATCCGTGAAATGACCGATTCGCTCTATACCCGTATCGAAGCCATCGAAAGCTTCGCCGCCGATGTCAGTCACGAACTGAAAAATCCCCTCACCTCGCTGCGCAGCGCCGTGGAAACCCTGCCGCTCGCCAAGACGGAAGAATCGCGCAAGCGGCTCCTCGACGTCATCCAGCACGACGTGCGGCGTCTCGACCGTCTGATTACCGATATTTCCGATGCCTCGCGTCTCGATGCCGAACTTGCGCGCGAACATATCGAGCATGTCGACATGAAGACGCTTCTGACCAATCTTGTGACTGCCGCCCGCGAAGTGCGCCGCAACAAGGAAGGCACGGAAATCGTGTTCGATACCGGCAGGCCGCCTGCCGGCAAGAAGGGCTTTTATGTCGCCGGGCACGATCTGCGACTTGGACAGGTGGTCAGCAACCTGATCGAAAACGCCCGTTCCTTCGTGCCCGACGATACCGGACGCATCGTGGTGACGCTGGCGGGCGAAGGCAGCCGCCTGCGCGTGCTCGTCGAGGATAACGGTCCCGGCATTCCCATCGAGAATATCGAGCGCATCTTCGAGCGTTTCTATACGGATCGTCCGGCTTCGGAAGCTTTCGGGCAGAATTCCGGCCTCGGCCTTTCGATCAGCCGCCAGATCATCGAGGCGCATGGCGGAACGCTGACCGCCGAAAACATCGTCGATCCGGAAAAGCCCGACCGGTTCAGGGGCGCGCGCTTCATCGTCGATCTGCCGGCGGCTTGACGCCCAAGTAGGCATGACGCCCAAACAGGAAAGAGCGGCAGCATGACGCCGGAAGAGGAAAAAAGCGGTCTCCACGCCACGACGCTCCAGCTTCGGGGTCGCGGTATCATGATCATGGGCCGCTCGGGCGCCGGAAAGACCGAACTTGCCATGACGCTTGTGGAACGGGCCGGACTGAGGGGGGAGGAAGCCTTGCTGGTTGCCGACGACCGCACCCTGCTCCATGCCGAAGGAGGCAGGCTCATCGCCAGCGTTCCGGCAGCGCTTGCGGGGGGGGTGGAGATTCGCGGCGCCGGGCTTTTCAGGGTGGCTTTCGCGGCCTCCGCGCCGCTCGACCTTGTCGTGCACCTTGTGGAAAGCGAGATGGCGGAACGCTACCCCGGCGGTGGAAAGTGGGAATTCGAAGGCATTTCCCTGCCCCGGCTTCTTTTGCCGGCTTTGTCGTCGAACGGCGATTCAAACGCGCTTTCGCGGGCCATCGAGGCGACCTTGTTCTACGAAAAATGGCCCTCGGAGGACGGTTGAAACCGTCTTCGTTACGAATCGGTTAGGATCTCGCCACGCTGCGGCATTTTGCTTTTTTCATGGCAGCGTGGGAATTTTTCACTTGCCATCAAGATTTGCGCTGCCAAGATGCACAACTCGCCGGTCCTTTTCCGGCGTGGTTTCAGTGCCATCCGACACTCTGGCGGGGTGATGCGGCGGGCACGCGACGGGAGCTTTTATAGTATGATCGGACTCGTGCTTGTCACGCACGGAAGACTGGCCGAAGAGTTTTTGCATGCTGTCGAGCATGTGGTAGGGCCGCAAGACAATTTCGAGACCGTGTGCATCGGTGCCGAAGACGATATGGAGCAGCGTCGGCGCGATATTGTGGATGCGGTCGGCCGCGCCGACAATGGCAGCGGCGTCATCATCCTGACCGACATGTTCGGCGGCACGCCGTCCAATCTCGCTATTTCCGTGATGGAGGAAGGCAAGGTCGAGGTCATCGCGGGCGTCAACCTGCCGATGCTGATCAAGCTGTCGAGCGTCCGCATCGGGGACGATATCAAGGCGGCGCTGCGCGAAGCACAGGATGCGGGACGCAAATATATCAACGTGGCGAGCCAGGTCCTCACAGGAAAGTAATTCATGCAGTCCAGTGTGCCCGTCACCGGTGAATATGAACCCGACAGTGCTGTTTCGCGATCCTTCGAGATCGTCAACAAGCGCGGCCTTCATGCCCGCGCTTCGGCCAAATTCGTGCAGCTTGTCGATGGCTATAATGCGCATGTCCGCGTGAGCAAGGACGGCATGACGGTTGGCGGCACGTCGATCATGGGGCTGATGATGCTGGCTGCATCGCCGGGTTGTTGCATCGAGGTCAGCGCCTCGGGCGAACAGGCGAGCGCCGTGCTCGACGCGTTGCAGATGCTTATTGCGGAAAAGTTCGGCGAAGAGTGTTGACCCAGACGGGATCAACTCGATATGCACGTATAAAGATTTGTTTATGTGGTGTTGTGCTTCCGCTTGCGATCTGCTAGTCAGACAGCATTTCTGCAATGCAATTCCGGGGCAATTCCGGGTGTGACCTGTTGCCCTTGCTGGAATTGCTCTTGATTGGAGCACGCGATGACCGCAAGCCAAGATTTTGTCGTCAAGGACCTCGGATTGGCCGATTGGGGCCGCAAGGAACTCGATATCGCTGAAACCGAAATGCCGGGCCTGATGGCTGCGCGCGAGGAATTCGGCAAGACCCAGCCGCTTAAAGGCGCGCGCATTTCCGGGTCGCTGCACATGACGATCCAGACCGCGGTGCTGATCGAGACGCTTCAGGCGCTCGGCGCCCAGGTCCGCTGGGCTTCCTGCAACATCTTCTCGACGCAGGACCATGCCGCCGCCGCCATTGCCGCGACCGGCACGCCGGTTTTCGCCATAAAGGGCGAGACGCTGGAGGAATACTGGTCCTATACCGACAGGATCTTCCAGTGGCCGGACGGCGAACCGTCCAACATGATCCTCGACGACGGTGGCGACGCCACGATGTATATCCTGATCGGCGCGCGCGCCGAAGCGGGTGAGGACGTGCTGTCGAACCCCGGCTCGGAAGAAGAGCAGGTTCTTTTCGCGCAGATCAGGAAGCGCATGGCTGCGACGCCGGGCTTCTTCACGAAACAGCGCGCCGCCATCAAGGGCGTGACGGAAGAAACCACCACCGGCGTCAACCGTCTCTATCAGTTGCAGAAGAAGGGTCTCCTGCCCTTCCCGGCCATCAACGTCAATGACAGCGTGACCAAGTCGAAATTCGACAACAAATATGGCTGCAAGGAATCGCTCGTGGACGGCATCCGCCGCGGCACCGACGTGATGATGGCCGGCAAGGTCGCCGTCGTCTGCGGTTATGGCGATGTCGGCAAAGGCTCCGCGCAGTCGCTGTCGGGCGCCGGCGCCCGCGTCAAGGTCACCGAAGTCGATCCGATCTGCGCGCTTCAGGCCGCCATGGATGGTTTCGAGGTCGTCACGCTCGACGATGCCGCTTCGACGGCTGACATTGTCGTCACCACGACCGGCAACAAGGACGTCATCACCATCGACCACATGCGCAAGATGAAAGACATGTGCATCGTCGGCAATATCGGTCACTTCGACAACGAGATTCAGGTCGCGAGCCTGCGTAATCTGAAATGGACCAATGTGAAGCCGCAGGTCGATCTGATCGAGTTCCCGGACGGCAAGCGCATCATCCTTCTTTCGGAAGGCCGCCTGCTCAACCTCGGCAATGCGACAGGTCATCCAAGCTTCGTCATGTCGGCTTCCTTCACCAATCAGGTGCTGGGCCAGATCGAGCTTTTCACGCGCACCGATGCTTACAAGAACGAAGTCTATGTGCTGCCCAAGCATCTCGACGAGAAGGTCGCGCGCCTGCATCTCGACAAGCTCGGCGCCAAGCTGACTGTGCTTTCCGAGGAACAGGCCGCCTATATCGGCGTCACTCCACAGGGACCGTACAAGTCGGAACACTACAGGTATTAACCATAGGTTAATCATTCCACTACATGTTGAGGCCGGACAGTTGACAACCTGTCCGGTCTTTCTTTTTGCGCGCGAGATGCTTCACGTGGATTCGCCGGAAGGGTATTGTGTAAGCGAATCAAGGTGTTTGAGCGGGTGTTTGCGTGACGCGTTTTTTGCCGGTTAGGCGGGAAGCGGCAGGCCGATTCATCCCCTAAGTACCTGAAAATGCGTTGACTATCGTGCACTGTGGCGGCGTGCGTATGTCAGGAGTTGTAATACGGTCAGGCCGCTTTTGGCGGCATCGGGCCGGGTGGCGGAGAAAAGGAAACCATGCCAGAGTTCGGCGCAACAGGGAATTTGCGGGGCGTTTCCGCAATCTGTACTGGCAGACGATGGCGTCCTGCTGCCCTTGTTGCAAAGCCGTTCGCCCGGCTTGCCCTGAAAAAAGCCGTCATGAAGGCCTCCGTGTCTCTTGCAACGCTTTTCGCAGCCATGCCCGCCTTCGCACAGGGCGCGGAAACGACGCGCATCGACCTGCCTTTCGGCGCCGGGAGCGTCGGCGCTTTTGAGATCATCCAGTTTTCCATGTTCCTCGGCGTCATGGGAGCCGCCCTCCTTTCGGCCGGATGGCTGATCCGCGAACGCTCGCGCGTTGCCGCAGAAAACAAGGAATTGCGCTCGAAATTCGCCGATCTCAATCTGCTCGCCCAGCGCAATGAGGCCCTTCTCAACCTCAAGGACCAGCGCATCGTGGTCTGGGACGGCCATGGCACGCGGGCGGAGGTCGTGGGCCTGCTGCCGGACGATAGTGCCGCGCCGCAGGACCGCTCGGCATTTCTGGCATTCGGCCGCTGGCTGCGTCCACAATCGGTGACGGCGCTGGAACGCGCCGTCGCGATGCTGCGCGAGCAGGCGCGCGCCTTCGATCTGACCGTCGAAACCGTCAACGGGACCCTCCTCGACGTGCGCGGGCGCACATCGGGCGGTTTTGCCGTGGCGCGCTTTTTGAGCCTACAGGGCGTACAGGCGGAACGCGCGGCGCTTGAAGCGCAGAACCGCGAGCTTTCCGAACGTGTCGAGCTTTTTCGTTGCCTCCTCGACCGGATCGACCAGCCGGTCTGGACACGCGATACGGGCGGGCGCGTCGAATGGGTCAATGCGGCCTACGCCCAGGCCGTGGATATGGCCGATGCCAGCCAGGTCGTGTCCGAAGGGCGCGAACTTTTCGGCGCGCAGGCGCGCCAGCGCCTGGAACGCGACCGTTTCTCCGAACCTGTTCTCCAGGAACAACTGACGGCTGTGGTGCACGGCGATCGTCGCCTGTTCGACGTCACCGATGTCAGCGCGGAAACGGGTTCCGTCGGTCTCGGTTTCGATCTGACCGAAGTGCAGGCCGTGCGCGAGGAATTGAACCGTACGCTGAAAAGCCATGCCGAAACGCTGGACCAGCTTTCGACGGCCGTCGCGATCTTCGACCCCGAAATGAAGCTGCAATTCTTCAATCAGGCTTTCGCAAAACTCTGGTCGCTCGATACCGCATGGCTGGAATCGCAGCCGAGCAACACGCTGGTCTTCGATCGCCTGCGCTCGGAAGGAAAGCTTCCCGAGCAGCCGGAATGGCGCAAATGGAAGGATTCCGTGCTTTCGGCCTATCGTGCGGTCGAGCCGCAGGAACATATGTGGCACCTGCCCGATGCCCGGACCATGCGCGTGGTCGCCAATCCGCACCCGCAGGGCGGCGTGACCTGGTTCTTCGAGAACATGACCGAAAAATTCGAACTCGAAGGCCGCTACAACACGCTCATCAAGGTGCAGGGCGAAACGCTCGACCATCTGGCCGAGGCCGTGGCGGTGTTCGGTTCGGACGGGCGCATCCGCCTGTCCAATCCGTCCTTTGCCGATCTCTGGGCGCTGCCGATGCCGCTCATCGTCGAAGGCACCCATATTTCCTCGATTGCGAAAATCTGCGGCGAGCGCGGCGGCGACGGCCTGTGGGACGATTTCGTCTCGACAGTGACCGGCTTCCTCGACAAGCGCGACGGACGCATGGGGCAGGTGGAACTGGACGACGGCACCATTCTCTCCTTCGCGGTCGTGCCATTGCCGAAGGGCCAGACCATGCTGACCTTCATCGATGTCACCGACACGGTGCGCGTGGAGCGCGCGCTGAAGGAAAAGAACGAGGCGCTGGAACTGGCGGACCAGATCAAGAACGATTTCGTTCAGCATGTTTCCTATGAGCTGCGCTCGCCGCTGACCAACATCATCGGCTTTACGGAATTGTTGCAGACACCGGCCTTCGGGTCGCTCAACGAGCGACAGATCGAATATCTGGACCATATCTCTACGTCGTCATCGGTCCTGCTCACCATCGTCAACGACATTCTGGACCTCGCCACGGTCGATGCGGGCATCATGGAACTGGAGGTCGGCGAAGTTTCTGTCGCCGACGCGATTTCGGCTGCCGCCGCACGGGTGGGCGAGCGGATGCGCGACCACAATATCGGGCTTGATATCGATATCGCCGACGATGCGGTTACGTTCAAGGCCGATGCCAACCGTGTCCGGCAGGTACTGTTCAACCTGCTTTCCAATGCCACCAATTACGCGCCCGAGGGGTCCAGTATCCGTTTGCAGGCGATGCGCGAGGGATCGGAACTGGTCTTCGCGGTTCACGACGACGGTCCGGGTATGCCGGGCGAGGTGCTCGATACGGTCTTCAAGCGCTTCCAGTCCTATCCGAATGGCGGGCGCAGGCGCGGCGCGGGTCTGGGGCTTGCCATCGTCAAGAGCTTCGTCGAACTGCATGGCGGTTCGGTCGATATCGATACGGGTTCCGGGCGCGGAACAACGGTCATCTGCCGCTTTCCATCGGAAACACGCAGCTTCCGCGTCGCCGCCGAATAAGGTAAAGGGTGCCCATGAGCGCCTCACAATCCAGCACCAGCTATTTCCTGCCCGACGAAGCCGCGACGCAGCGCTTCGGCGAGGATTTTGCCCTCGCCCTGCAAAAGGGCGACCTCGTCACGCTTTCCGGCGATCTGGGAGCCGGGAAATCGTCGCTCGCCCGCGCGGTCATACGGACCATTGCCGACGATGCGGGACTGGAGGTTCCAAGCCCCACTTTCACGCTGGTGCAAAGCTATGAGGCATTGCGCATTCCGGTCGCCCATGCCGATCTCTACCGGATTTCATCCGGCGAAGAACTGGACGAACTGGGACTGGCGGAATTTCTGGACGACGGCATCGTTCTGGCCGAATGGCCGGAGCGGGGCGAGGGCTTTCTGCCCGAACCGTCCTTTGCCGTAACGCTCAGCCACGAGGGGGCGGGGCGTCGCATCGTTCTGTCCGGTCCTTCGGCTGCAATCGGGCGGTTGGAGCACAGTCGGGCGATCCGCGCATTTCTGGACAGGCATGACCGCAAGGATGCGGCGCGCCGCTATTTGCAGGGCGATGCGTCCCCGCGCAAATACGAGACGATCCATAGTCGCGCCCATGGCGTCGAAATCCTGATGAATGCGCCGCAAATGCCCTATGACCCGCCGCTGCGGAACGGCAAATCCTATCGGCAGATCGCGCATCTGGCGGAGAATATTCTGGCCTTTGCGGCGATTGACGGTCTTCTTGCGTGGCATGGGTTCCGTGTTCCGCAGATGCGCGCTGCCGATCTCGATTCCGGCTTTCTTGTCCTTGAAAATCTTGGAACCGAGGGCGTGCGCGCCGCTTCCGGCGAACCTGTCGCGGAACGTTACGAGGCGGCAGGACGCTTTCTGGCCCATCTTCATGGCGTCGTCTGGCCGAACCATGTGCATCTCGACGGCTACCCGGATCATGTCATTGCCCCGTTTGACCGCGATGCGATGATGATCGAGGTGAGCCTCGTTGGCCAGTGGTATGCGCCGCGCATGATGGGCAGGCCGTTGACCGATGCGGAAAGACAGGCTTACGAAGCCGCCTGGGACCGCGTGATCGCCGATATTGCCGATGTGGAAAAAAGCCTGCTCCTGCGCGATTATCACTCGCCGAACCTGTTCTGGTTTGCCGGCGCCGATAATGAGGGTCGGGACAGGATCGGCATCATCGATTTTCAGGACGCGATGATCGGCCCTTCGGCCTATGACGTCGCGTCGCTGGCCCTCGATGCGCGCGTGACGATTTCGCCGGCGCTGGAACAGGCTGTGGTCGCCGCCTATTGCGACGAGCGCCGCCGCCTTGGGCACGATTTCGACGAAGCCCTGTTCCGCAAGGCCTATGCGGCCATGGGCGCGCAGCGCAACGCCAAGCTGCTTGGGCTTTTCGTGCGACTGGACGAACGCGACGGCAAGCCGGCTTATCTCAAGCATCTGCCGCGCATACACGACTATCTCGGTCGTGTGCTGCAACACCCGGTCATGGCGCCGGTGGCGGCATGGTTCCGCGAAATGGGGCTGACAGAGGAAGGGAAGGCGCGCAATGAAAATGCCTGAAACGGCAATGGTCCTTGCCGCCGGTCTCGGCAAGAGGATGCGCCCGATCACCGAAACTGTCCCGAAGCCGCTGGTCAGGGTGGCGGGCAAGCCATTGATCGACTGGGGGCTTGATGCCGCCGCGCGCGCGGGTATCGGCAAGGCTGTCGTCAATGTACATTACTTAGCCGACCAACTGGAGCGGCATCTTCGTCATCGCAACGATCTGGAGATCGTGATTTCAGATGAGCGCGAAACGCTTCTGGATTCCGCCGGGGGCATTGTGAAGGCGCTGCCCGAACTCGGAGCGCAACCGTTTTTCATCCTGAATGCCGACACGTTCTGGGTCGGCGACGAGGAATCCCCCAATCCGGTCCGGCTTGCCGAGGTCTGGGACGGTGACCGGATGGATATTCTTCTCATGACGGCGCGTCTCGATCAGGCAACCGGCTATGAAGGCAGAGGCGATTTCGTTGCCGATGGGGACGGGCGTCTGCGCCGGGCCCGTGACGTTTCCGGCGAACCGGTGATCTACGCCGGAGCGGGGATCATTCATCCTCGTATCTTTGAAGGAGCGGAGCCGGGCATTTCCTCGCTCAACCGCTATTTCGACGAAGCGATTGTAGCAGGCCGCCTTTATGGTATGCCAATGACAGGGCACTGGCTGACCGTTGGAACGCCGGACGCGATCGGCGAGGCAGAGGCAGCACTTACCGCATTTGCATGAGGAGGCAGAACGCATGAGCGCACACAGACCCAGAGATGGGAAACAGCGCCTGTTTTCCATTCCTCCGGGCACGCCTTTTCTGCCTGTTTTCGCAAATGCGCTTTTGAAGGGGCGGCTCGTTGAAGGTTTCCCCGGCAATCCATCCGACCCGCTGGCACTGGCCAATGCCACCATCTACGTGCCGACGCGCCGTGCCGCGCGCGCGCTGCGGTCCATTCTCGTGGATATGAATCCGGCTAAAAGCGCTATTTTGCCGACAATAAAGCCGCTCGGCGACGTGGACGAAGACGCCGCATTCTTCAATGCGGGATCGAACGCGGTCTTCGATGTCAATCCGCCGATAGGCGCGGCCGAGCGGCTTCTGCTTCTGGCGCGGCTCATCCGCCCGTGGCGGGAATCGCTGCCCGCCCATGTGCGCGCCTTGTTCGGCGTGGACGATGTTTCCGTTCCCGCGACGACTGCCGATGCGATCTGGCTGGCTCGCGATCTCGCCGGACTGATGGATCAGGTCGAAACCGATGGCGCCAGATGGAGCGAGCTGCAAGGCATCGCCCCGGAAGATCTTGCCGACTGGTGGCAGGTGACGCTCGGTTTCCTGAATATCGTTACCGAACTCTGGCCGGATATTCTGGCGGAGCGAAAGCTTTCCAATCCCGCCGCGCACCGCAACGATCTCATATGGAGCGAAGCAAGGCGCCTGCGGGACAACCCGCCTTCCGGGCCTGTCATCGTCGCCGGTTCCACCGGCTCCATACCGGCGACGGCGAAACTGATCTCGGCCATTGCGGCCCTGCCGAACGGCGCGGTGGTGCTGCCGGGCCTTGACCGCGATCTGGACGATGCGGCCTGGCAGATGCTGGCGTCGGCCACCGACAATCCCTCGACCTTCGGTCATCCGCAGTTCGGCCTGCGCAAGCTTCTCGATGCAATGCGGGTGCTGCGCGAGGATGTCGAACATATCGAGGCCATGCCCACTGCAAAACGCCTGCGCGAAAGGGTGGTGAGCGAAGCGCTTCGCCCGGCGGAAACGACCGATGCGTGGGGGGAACTCGATATAAAGGCGGAGAATCTGCACGCCGCCGCGCAAGAGATCGACCTGATCGAAACGGCCAATGAGCGGGAAGAAGCGCTGGCTGTTGCGCTTGCCCTGCGCGATGCCATCGGTGAAGAGGGCAGGACGGCGGCGCTTGTGACGGCCGATCGCAATCTGGCGCGGCGCGTGGTGGGCGAGCTTGCCCGTTTCGGCATCGATGCCGACGATTCCGGCGGCAGGCATCTGCGCGATGTCGAAACCGCCACGCTTTTGCGGCTTCTGGTCGAAACCGTGTTCGATCCCGGCGATCCGGTCGCGCTGCTGGCGCTGGTCAAGCATCCGCTCTTGCGGCTCGAAGCGCCGCGCATCGAACGCCGTCTTGCTGCCGAAACGCTGGAACTGATCGCCTTTCGCGGCGGTACGGGCAGGGCGTCTGTGCTCGATCTGCCCGTATTCTTCGACCGGCGGCTGGAGGAAAGCGCTGGCCAGCACTGGAAACCGGCATGGCACGAGACGGTCACGCCGGAGATGATTGCCGACGCCCGCGGTCTTTGCGAAAGCCTGACGAAAGCCGTTGAGCCGCTCGCTCCCTTCGTCATGGCGGGACGCAGGACGGAGATCGGCGAGATTGCGCGCGCAACGGTGGAAGCGCTGGAAAATCTGGCGCGCAACGAAAAGGCGAGTGTCGCGCATTTCTATTCGGGCGAACGTGGCGAACAGCTCGCGGCTTTCCTGCGCGGACTGGTGTCGAGCGATGCGGGTCTCGACTTCGAAGCTGCCGAATGGCCCGCCATTCTCGACGCGTTGATGGCGGGCGAGACGGTCAAGCCGCATCCGGGCGGTCATCCGCGCCTCTTCATATGGGGCGCGCTTGAAGCGCGCCTGCAGACCATGGATACGGTGGTGATCGGTGGCCTGAATGAGGGGGTCTGGCCCGCCCGCACCCGCAACGACCCGTTCATGTCGCGACCGATGAAGTCGATGATCGCGCTCGATCCACCGGAGCGCCGCACGGGCCTTGCCGCCCATGACTTCCAGATGGCGCTCGGCATGGACCATGTCGTGCTGACGCGTTCGCAGCGCTCCGACAATGCGCCGACCGTGCCGTCACGCTGGCTGCAGCGGCTTGAAACCGTGCTCGGTGCGGAAGTGACCGCCGGTATGCGCAAGCGCGGCGCGCGCTTCGTCCACTGGTCGCGCGAGATCGACCGGGCGGAGGACGTTCCTTTCGTCAAAAGGCCGCAGCCCGCGCCGCCCGTCGCCGCCCGGCCCCGACATTTTTCGGTGACGGAAATCGAGACGCTGCGGCGCGACCCTTATGCGATCTTCGCCAAAAAGATACTGAAACTGCGCCCGCTGGAGCCGTTGATCCGCGATCCCGCGGCAGCCGAACGCGGGACGCTGTTCCACGATATTCTTGGCCATTTCACGGAGCAAGCCATCGATCCTCTGGCGCCCGACGCGGCGGAACGGCTGATGGAACTTGGCCGCCTGCTCTTTGCCGATATGGATTTGCCGGTGGAGATCGAGGCGGTCTGGTGGCCGCGTTTCACCGCGCTCATTCCGCAGTTTCTCGCATGGGAGCGCGAGCGCGCCTATAATGTGCAGACCCGCTTTGCCGAGATTTCATCCGACAAACGCGAGATCGACGGACTGGGCATTACGCTTTCAGGCCGTGCCGACCGCATCGATCTTTTGCGCGACGGCACGGCGGAAGTCATCGATTACAAGACGGGTTCCACGCCGTCGCCGCGCCAGGCGCATGTGCTTCTGTCGCCGCAGCTCGCGCTGGAAGCAGCGCTTCTGGTGCGCGGCGCGTTTCGTGAACCGGGACCCGTTCGGGCATCCGATCTCACCTATGTGCGTCTGAAAGCGGGCGGCGAGGTAAAGCCGGAATCGATCCTCAAGATCGGGCGACCGCCCTCGGAAAAAACCGCTCCGGCGCTGGGAGAAGAAGCATGGCAGCGGCTGTCGCAACTGCTGGCGGAGTATCAGAAGCCGGACAAGGGATATTTGTCGCGTGCGCTTCCCTTTCGTGAAACGGACCTGACCGGCGATTACGACCATCTGGCGCGGGTGCTGGAATGGTCTGCCGGTGGCGACGCCGGCGGGGAGGGGGAAGCATGAAGAAAGTTCCATTCATCCCCGACGAAACGCTGCGCGCACAGGCCAGGGCCGCCGATCCGGCGGCTTCCGTCTGGGTGTCGGCCAATGCCGGTTCCGGCAAGACCCACGTCCTGACCGAACGCGTCATCCGCCTGCTGCTTGAAGGCACCGATCCATCGAAAATCCTCTGCCTCACCTATACGAAGGCGGCGGCGGCGGTCATGCAGAATCGTGTCTTTGCGCGTCTGTCGGAATGGGCGGTGTCGCCGGATGCCGAACTCGTCGGGCATTTGAAGAAACTGGAAGGCCGCAGACCGGACGAAGCGCGTCTTGCGGTGGCGCGGCGCCTGTTCGCGCGGGCGCTCGAAACGCCGGGCGGGTTGAAAATCCAGACCATCCACGCGTTCTGCGAAGCCATCCTGCACCAGTTTCCGCTGGAGGCGAATATTGCCGGTCATTTCGAGATGATGGACGACCTGATGCAGGTTGCCCTTGTCGGCGAGGCCCGCCGCCAATTGCTCGAAACCGCCCATGGCGGCGGCGACATGGAACTCGCGGCCGCCTTTGCCGATGTCCTGCAGGCATCCGGCGAAATGGGCCTGCAATCGCTTCTGGACGAGGCGGTGGGCCGCCGCAACGGTTTGCAGCAATATATCGGCGAACTGGGCACAGTGGAACAGCGCCGCGAGGCCTTGCACCGGGCTTTCCGCTTCGATCCCGAAACCGGCGAGGACGATCTTGTCGCCGAACTCTGGCCGGTGCCGGAATTTTCCGACGATGCACTCGACCTCATCATGTCCATCCAGAAGGGTGCGTCGCGTGCGCAGGATTTTGCGCTACAGCTCCGGCGTTTCGAAAAGGTGACGAGCCAGCGCGACCGGGAAGCCGTGCTGCGGGCCGCTTTCCTCAAAAGCACAGGCGAGCCGAAATCCGGTTCCTATGTCGGCTCGGCGGCGGTGAAAAAGCTTCTGCCCGATTTCGAGGAAGATTTCGATGCGGCGGCGGCGCGTGTCGAACAGGGTCTCGACCGGCTGAAGGAGTTGCGTCTGGTGCGGCTCAATCTGGCCGCGCTCACGCTGATCGACAATCTGCTGCAACGCTATCATGACCTGAAACGCCAGCGCGGCCTGCTCGATTTCGAGGACCTCATCACGCGCACCGTGGCGCTGCTCGCCCGCAACGGGGCGGGGCAGTGGGTGCAGTACAAGCTCGACCGCGGCATAGACCATATCCTGGTCGATGAAGCGCAGGATACCAGTCCCGATCAGTGGCAGGTGATCCGTATGCTTTCGGAGGAATTTTTCTCCGGTCTCGGCCAGCGTGATATCAGCCGGACGCTGTTCGCCGTCGGCGACGAAAAACAGTCGATTTATTCCTTTCAGGGCGCGGTGCCGGAGGATTTTGCCGCACAGGGACGCTCGGTCAGCCTGCGTGCGGAAGATGCGGAACTGAAATTCGAGCGCGTCAGCCTCAACTTCTCGTTCCGGTCCGCGCCCGATGTCTTGCAGGCGGTGGATGAGGTCTTTGCAAGGCCGGAAGCCCATCGCGGCCTTGCGGGTGCGACGGTTCATGAAGCCATCCGTTCCGACGCGCCGGGCGAGGTGGAAATCTGGGATATGCTGACGCCGGAAGTGGTGGAAGAACCCGACGACTGGCGTGAGCCGGTCGATCATCTGGCCGCTCCTGCCGTGCGGCTTGCCGACCAGATCGCAACCACCATCCGCCACTGGCTGGATCGCGGCGAAACCATTCCGGGGCAGAACAGGCGGATCGTGCCGCGCGACATCATGGTGCTGGTGCGTAAGCGCGATCAGTTCATGCCCGCTCTTTCACGGGCGCTGAAAAACCTGTCCGTTCCGGTGGCGGGTGCCGATCGCTTGCAGCTTACCAGCCATATCGCCATTCAGGACCTGATGGCGCTGGGGCGTTTCGTGTTGCAGCCCTCGGACGATCTTTCGTTGGCATCGGTGCTGAAAAGCCCGCTGTTCGGATGGGACGACGACCGGCTGTTCGATCTCGCTCATCCCAGAAGCGCCGGGCAGACACTGTTCGAGCGGCTTTACCAGCAGTCCAGAGGTGACGCTGCGCTGGCCGAAGTGCACAAGACCCTGAGCCGCTGGCGCGGCATGGCCGACACCATGCCGGTATTCGAATTCTATGCACGGATATTGAGCGCGGACGGGGCGCGGCGCAAACTTCTGGCCCGGCTCGGCCCGGAAGCTGGCGATATCATCGACGAATTCCAGAACTATGCGCTGTCCGCCGAGCGCGTCGGTCTGCCGGGCTTGCAGGCCTTCCTCGAAACGCTGGAAGCGGCATCGCCGCAAATCAAGCGCGAGCTCGATCAGGGGCGCAACGAAGTGCGCATCATGACCGTGCACGCCGCCAAGGGGTTGGAAGGAGCGGTGGTGTTCCTGGTCGATCCGGGCAGCGCCGTGTGGACCGGCAGTCGTGCGCCAAAGCTCATCCCGTATGATTTCTCGCATGACGGTTCGTCGGTGAAGGGCTATCTCTGGCAGCCGAATGCGGGATACCAGACGGGCTTTACGGCGGCGCAGATCGAGATGCTGAAGACCCGTGCCGAGGAAGAATATCGCCGCCTGCTTTATGTCGGCATGACCCGGGCGGAAGATCGCCTCATCATCTGCGGCTATCGCGGCGCGCGGGAAAGCGGCGAGACGTGGCATCGTCTGGTCGAGGATGCTCTGGCTGCAAAGGCCGAAACCTTTGTTCATCCGGTTCTGGGTGTCGCTGCAAGGCGATACCGAAACACGCCGCGAGGGCTGGTGGACGTCGTCGAGGAGGAAGGGAGCGAGGATCATGCTTTCCCGCCGCTTCCGCCCGAATATCTACAGCCGATGAAGCCCGAAGCGGGGCTGCCGCGCCCGCTTGCGCCCTCGGGCGCTTCCGCCCTGATCGAGGCGGACGAAGCGCCGCCGCTCGACGCGTTTTCGCCGGTTCTGGGGCCGGGCGACGGAGCGCCGGCCTTTGCCCTGCGGCGCGGCACGGCGATCCATATGCTGCTGCAACATCTGCCTGACGTGCCAGACGGCGCGCGCGAATCGCTCGCAGGCGATTATCTCGCCCGTATCGCCGCCGACTGGCCCGAGGCCGAGCGCCATGGCGCCTGGCGGAGCGTGCGCGCCATTCTCGCCGATCCCACCTTCGCGCCTGTCTTTGCCGAAGGTTCGCGCGGGGAGGTGGCCATCATGGGTACGATCGAGCTTGGCGGGCGGGATCACGCCGTATCGGGCCAGATCGATCGCATCAGCGTCGGTGAAAACCGCGTGCTGATCGTGGACTACAAGACCAACCGGCCTCCGCCGAAGACAGTCGAGGCCGTGCCTTTCGCCTATCGGGCGCAGCTTGCGCTCTATCGCGAATTGCTGGCTCCGCTCTATCCCGGACGCAGCGTGGAGACCGCGCTTCTGTTCACCGAAGGTCCGTTTTTGATGCCCCTGCCGGATACCGTTCTGAATGAAGCGCTACAGTCTCTGAAAAACTCTCAAGGAAAGGTGAGCAACCAGAACTTGACGGATGGCGGCGGACACGCCACATGATATAGCGAAGAAAGAGCGGATCGTGTTGTGAGTCTGCAAAGATATCTGCCGTTCTGGTGAGAAAAGAGGATAGCCCCATGGCAACCGTTAAGGTCGATAACAGCAATTTTCAGTCGGACGTTCTTCAGTCGAGCGAGCCGGTCGTGGTGGATTTCTGGGCTGAATGGTGCGGTCCCTGCAAGATGATCGCTCCGGCTCTGGACGAGATCGCCACTGAAATGGCCGGTCAGATCAAGATCGCCAAGGTCAATATCGACGAAAACCCGGAACTGGCAGCCCAGTTCGGCGTACGTTCGATCCCGACGCTTCTGATGTTCAAGGACGGTGAACTCGCCGCCAATATGGTCGGCGCCGCTCCGAAGAGCCGTCTCGCCGACTGGATCAAGGCTTCGGCTGCATAAAGAACAGCACCATAAAAATGCAAAACCCGGCCTTCGAGCCGGGTTTTTGCTTATTGGGGTGGTGTGCCGTTATCCCGCAGCACTTCGCCTGCCAGATAAAGCGAGCCGCCGATCAATATGCGTGGCGGCGCTTCGTCCGAAGGCCATGTGTCACGCAGAAGTTTCAGCGCATTGGCCACCGAATGCACCGGCTCCGCCGAAAGATTGGCTTTCTGTGCCGCGACGGCCAGTTCGTCATTGGGAATGCCAGCATCGCTGGACGGGATCGGCACGGTGAATACATGCCGCGCCATCCCTGAAAAAGCTTCGAAATAGCCGACAGGGTCCTTGGTGTTGATCATGCCGGTGATGAGAAACAGCGGGCGCGCATTGCGCTCTTCCAGATCGCCGAAAGCCTCGGCAATGACAGCGCCCGCACCGGGATTATGTCCGCCATCGAGCCAGATTTCAGATGCGGCCGGAGCAAGTTCCATGAGCGCGCCATGGGTCAGCCGCTGCATCCGTGCCGGCCAGTCGGCCACCATCAGCGCCTTTTCGACAGCCTTGTCGGTCAGGCTGAAGCCGGCCATCTGCACAGCCTCGATTGCCGCAGCGGCATTGGCGATCTGGTGACGTCCGGGCAGGCGCGGCAATGGCAGGTCGATCAGACCGTCCTCGTTCTGGAACACCATGCGGCCATGTTCCTCGAAGGCGAGAAAATCCTGCCCATAGACCGACACCGGGCAACCGAGCCGGTCAGCGGTGGAAACCAGCACTTCGCGCGCCGCATCGACGGGCTGGAAGCCCACGACGACCGGACAGCCCTTCTTGATGATACCGGCCTTCTCGGCGGCGATCAGCTCGACGCGGTCGCCGAGATGGGCCTGATGATCGATCGAAATCGGCATGATGAGCGAGACGGCGGGTTCGGCAATCACGTTGGTGGCGTCGAAACGCCCGCCGAGGCCGACTTCCATGATGACGACATCGGCCGGCTGTTCGGAAAACAGCACGAAGGCGACCGCCGTCAGTATTTCGAAAACCGTGATATGCTGGCCGCCATTGACCGCTTCGACGCGTTCGATGGCATCGGCCAGGACATCGTCGTCGATCAGTTTGCCGCCGCCCGGCGCCGCCAGGCGATAGCGCTCGTGCCAGCGAACGAGATGCGGCGAGGTATGGACGTGAACGTCGAATCCGCCCGCTTCCAGAAGCGCACGACAAAAAGCCGTCGCCGATCCCTTGCCGTTGGTCCCGGCGATATGGATCACCGGGGGCAGTTTCAGATGCGGATTGCCGAGTTTTTCCAGAAGGCTGCGGATGCGGTCCAGCGAAAGGTCGAAACCCTTGGGATGCAACTGCATAAGCCGCTCGATTGCGGCGGCGGCTTTTTCTGTCACGATCAGGCTGCCTTGCTGTCCGCTTCCGTCGGCCTGCTATCCGGAATATCGCTGTCGGCGGGCTGCCCGGTCATGATCTTGAGCAGGCGTGCAATCGTGCTCTTCAGTTCAAGGCGCGAGACGACCATGTCGACCATGCCGTGTTCCATGAGGTAATCGGCGCTCTGGAAGCCCTCGGGGAGCTTTTCGCGGATGGTCTGCTCGATGACGCGCGGTCCGGCAAAACCGATGAGCGCGCCCGGCTCAGCGATGTGAATGTCGCCCAGCATGGCATAGGAAGCCGTCACGCCGCCGGTGGTCGGGTTGGTCAGCACGACGATATAGGGCAGGCCCGCTTCCTTGAGCATTTCAACCGCTACCGTGGTGCGCGGAAGCTGCATCAGGGACAGGATGCCCTCCTGCATACGCGCGCCGCCGGACGCAGCGAACAGAACCAGCGGACGCTTGAGCTCGATGGCCTTTTCAAAGCCCTGAATGATCGCCTCGCCCGCGCCCATGCCGAGCGAACCGCCCATGAAGCCGAAATCCTGCACGGTTGCGACGATCGGCAGGCCTTCGATCGTGCCGAGACCGTTGACGATGGCGTCGTCCATGCCGGTGCGGGCACGGTAATCCTTGAGGCGGTCGATATATTTCTTCTCGTCGCGGAATTTCAGCGGATCGACCGGAACCTTGGGGGCTTCAAGCGTGGTGTATTCGCCATTGTCGAAGAAGAAGCGCAGCCGGTCCTTCGCCTTGATGCGCATGTGATGGCCCGATGACGGGATCACGAACTGGTTGCTCTCGAGATCCTTGTGAAACACCATTTCACCGGTCGACGGATCCTTGATCCAGAGATTTTCCGGCATTTCACGGCGGCCGAGCATCGAATTGATCTTCGGACGGACGTAGTTGGTGATCCAGTTCATGACGTTTGGTTCCGTTTCTTGTTCTTCGGCGACGACTTCTCAGCCGCTTAAATGGACGATTTATTGGGCGGCTTCAAGGCGTGTGGCGCGCACGCTCTCGGCAAGAGCGTGGACAAGCCGGGTCGCGGCGGCGGCCGGATCGCCCTTCAACTTGCCGTTTTCGTCCAGTTCACCGGCAATCGCATTGACGATCGCCGTGCCGACGACCACGCCATCGGCATGGGTGGCGATAGCTGCAGCCTGCTCCGGCGTCTTGACGCCGAAACCGACGCAGATCGGCAGATCGGTGCTTTTCTTGATGTGGCGCACAGCCTCGCCGACCTTCGCCGTATCGGCAATGGCCGAACCGGTAATGCCGTTCATCGAGACGTAATAGACGAAGCCCGACGAATTGTGCAGCACCTTCGGCAGGCGCTTGTCGTCGGTGGTCGGCGTGGTCAGGCGAATGAAATTGATGCCCGCTTTCATCGCGGGGATGCAAAGTTCCGCATCCATTTCCGATGGCAGATCGACCACGATCAGCCCATCGACGCCGGACGCCCTGGCATCGGCCAGGAAACGTTCGACACCATAGATGTAGATCGGATTGTAATAGCCCATCAGCACGATGGGGGTCGTGTCGTCTTCCTTGCGGAATTCCGCAGCCATGCCGAGTGTCTTTGCCAGGGTCTGGCCGGCATTGAGGGCACGCAGGCCCGCAGCCTGAATGGCCGGGCCGTCTGCCATCGGATCGGAAAAGGGCATACCGAGTTCGATCACGTCGGCGCCAGCTTTCGGCAGGGCCTTCATCACCTTCAGCGAGGTTTCGAAATCCGGATCGCCGCCCATGAAATAGGTGACGAGCGCAGGCCGGCCCTCGGCCTTCAGTTCGGCGAATTTGGTGTTGATGCGAGTAGTCATACCGTGCCCCGTGGCAAAGTGCGCGCCAGATAGTCGGCAACGGGCTTACCCGCCATCGCCGTTTCCATCCATGCGCGCCGTTCAAAGTCTATGATTCCCAGTTCCCACACACAGGCCATCAACAGGGATTGTGCGGGTATGAATTCCACCTCGTCGCCAAGCTCGGACCGCCAGAGAATTTCCGTGGCGATGCCGCCCTCCAGCCACCAGTGCAGGAGCAGCCAGAGGCTTTCCTCTCCCTGATGCAGAATGGAGAAACCGGCGCCCATATGCGGCAGGGCATCGAGCTTGCCCGCCGCTGTCTCGATCTGCCTGCGGGCGATGCCGACGGCAGCCTCCGCAACCGGATTTGCCGGATCGGCTTCGATGATGTTGAGCTTGATCGTCGCCGGACCACATGCCGTCAGGCCATCGAACCATGCGGCACGAGGCTTGTAGACGGAAATATCGGCGACGCCATTGCCCATATCAGATATCCATGCCGAGCAGCTTGCCGACCGTGTGCACGTCCTTGTCGCCACGGCCGGACAGGTTGACGATCATGATCTGGTCCTTGCCCATGGTCGGGGCCATCTTCACGGCCTGTGCGATGGCATGGGCGGATTCGAGCGCCGGAATGATGCCTTCGACACGGGTGCAAAGCTGGAACGCGTCCAGCGCTTCCGTGTCGAGGATCGGCACATAGTCGACGCGGCCCGAATCCTTCAGCCAGGAATGTTCAGGCCCGACGCCCGGATAGTCGAGACCGGCGGAAACCGAATGGCCTTCGAGAATCTGGCCGTCATCGTTCTGAAGGAGATAGGTGCGGTTGCCATGCAGGACGCCGGGGCGACCCGCGCTCATCGAGGCACAATGCTCTTCGCCTTCAAGGCCGCGCCCGCCTGCTTCGACGCCCACGATCTTCACCGAGGCATCGTCGAGGAATGGATGGAACAGGCCGATGGCATTGGAGCCGCCGCCGACAGCCGCCACGATCACGTCCGGCAGACGACCTTCCTGTTCGAGCATCTGCTGGCGCGCTTCCTTGCCGATGACCGACTGGAAGTCGCGAACGAGTTCGGGATAGGGATGCGGACCGGCTGCGGTGCCGATCAGGTAATAGGTGTCCTCGACATTCGTCACCCAGTCGCGCAGCGCTTCGTTCATCGCGTCCTTGAGCGTGCCGTTGCCGGCGGAAACCGGCTTCACTTCCGCGCCGAGAAGCTTCATGCGGAACACGTTCGGTTTCTGGCGCTCCACGTCCGTCGCGCCCATGTAGACAACGCAGGGCAGGCCGAAACGGGCGGCGACGGTGGCAGACGCCACGCCATGCTGGCCCGCGCCGGTTTCGGCGATGATGCGGGTCTTGCCCATGCGCCTGGCAAGCAGGATCTGGCCGAGGCAGTTGTTGATCTTGTGGCTGCCGGTATGGTTCAGGTCTTCGCGCTTGAAGTAGATTTTCGCGCCGCCCAAATGCTTGGTCAGGCCTTCGGCATAATAGAGCTTGGAAGGACGTCCGGCATAATAGGTCGAAAGCGCGTTCAGTTCGGCCTTGAATTCAGGATCGTTTTTCGCCGTTTCGTAGGCTTCCTGCAATTCGAGGATCAGAGGCATCAGCGTTTCGGCGACAAAGCGTCCGCCGAAAATGCCGAACATGCCCTCTTCATCGGGGCCTGTCTTGTAGGAATTGGGTGCAACCGGCTTGTTCAACGCTTCTGCTCCGTCAGTTCAGGCTGTAGCCGCTCATTCCGGGCGTCCGCTACGGTCTGGAAAAAATTCTCGATAAGGCGCACATCCTTTTCGCCGGGCGCGCGCTCCACCCCCGACGATATATCGATGCCGGGCGCGCCCGTCTTCTCAAGCGCTTCGGCGATATTGTCCGCATTCAGCCCACCGGAAAGCATGTATTCGATGTCCGCGTCAAGCGCAGCCAGCACTTCCCAGTCGAAGGACACGCCGTTGCCGCCCGGAAGCTCGGACCCCTTGGGGGGCTTGGCATCGAACAGGAAGTGGTCGGCAATGCCCCTGTAGGGCGCGATGGCTTCAAGGTCGGCGGCGTCGCGAACCGAAAAGGCCTTCATGACCGGGAGGCCGTAACGCTCTTTCACGAAACGCACCCGATCCGGTGTTTCCTCGCCATGGAGCTGCAATATATCGGGCCTGACGACCGCGACGATTTCATCGAGCGCTTCATTGTCGGCATCGACGGTGACCGCGACGGCCAGCGCCCGGCCTTTCGCTGCGGCGCGCAGGTCCGCTGCCGCCTGCGGTGTGATATGGCGGGGGCTTTTGGGGAAGAAGATGAAGCCGATATGCGTCGCGCCGCCGTCAAGCGCGGCGGCGACGGCGCCAGGCGTCTTCAATCCGCATATTTTAATATCAAGAACCATAGGCTTCCCGTCGCACAAATCCGGGGGCTACTCAAGTTATTCCGTTCGTTCCGGAACTATTCGCAGACCGGATGACCGTCAAAACCCTGTGCGATCAGGAAATCATACGCTTCCATGACCTCGAGGGGAACCGCCTGCGCGATCTGGTAGCCTTTTGCGGGATATTCGAGGATACGCTCGATATCGCCGGTCATCTCGTTGATGAGCAGTTCGATCGGGTGTTCCGGGGTTGGCTGGTCCTCGAAGGAGGTGAGTGGTGCGGTAACGCGCGCCCGGGCTTCCGGCCATTGCCGTGGCACGCTGGCATGGACGCGGCGCTGCGTCTGCGGCTTGGTGACGAAAATGGCGCTGATGGCGCCCGGCGCAAGCTGCTCGCGCGAGAAGCGGATGTTTTCGCCGATATTGGTCGCATTGGGTTCCACGATGATGGCGTCATTCGGCACACCGCGCCTGATCGCGACTTCCGCAAAGGCTTCCGCTTCGCTTGTCTTATAGAGCTTTTCCGTCCAGTGACCGCTCTTGCCGGTAAAGATCAGCCAGGGTGCGAGCCCTTCCAGGTAGAGATCCGCCGCCCGTTCGGCCACGCGAGGGTCGTAACTGCCAAGCCCGACAATAACGTCGGCGCCTTCAAGCGGATCGTAGATGCAGTGGTAATCCCACAAAACCTTCGCGGCGGTCAGTACGGATGATTTCATGTGAAGTCTATTGCCTGCAATGCGCTGCCATTGCACTTCAGCCAAGCCTTGCAGCGCTCGGTATCCGGGCAAAGCTCATGGCAGAGTTTCCAGAATTTCGGCCCGTGGTTCATCTCGATGAGATGGGCCACCTCATGGGCGACGAGATAGTTTATCACAGGAGGCGGAGCCATGCCGATGCGCCAGGAAAAGGAAAGGACACCGTCGGATGTGCACGATCCCCAGCGGCTTTTCGTATCCTTGAAACGCACGGCCCTGGCCTTGCGCCCGACTGTTGCCGTGTGCCGAGCGACAAGCGTCTCGATCTCGCGCTTCACCTCGCGCTTGATATGGTCCGCGACCCGGCGCGGCAGATGGGCCGGATCGCCGTGCACCAGCAAAATGTTGCCTTCGAGACATTCGGTCGTGCCGCGTCCCGGCTGGTGGACGATCTTGTGGGGAATCCCGCGCAGGGGAATCCTGATGCCTGCCCGCACCCCCGGCTGGTCGGGCAGTCTGGCGATACGGCTTTCGATCCAGCCCGAGTGACGCGTGAGGAAGCTCTGCACCTCGCGCTCGGGCAGTCCCGGCGGTATGGTGATCCGCAATCCCCTGCCGCCTGCTTCGATGCGCAATGTGAGTCGTTTCGCGCGCGGATTCTCGAAAACGCGCAAAGGAAGTTCCCGTCCGGCGATCGCATGAATGCGCTCGCTGCGGACTGTCGTGGTGCCAGCGGATGCCCCTTTACCGCTGATTTGCCGAAGAAAGGAAAAACCCATCCGATAAGAATAAGCGATTCGTTCGAGAGCGCATCCAGAAAAGTGAGAAGGGCTTTTCAGGCAAAACGGACTATATAAGTCTTTGTAAGTTATGGAATTTTGGTGATCTGTAACGAAAACGGCGCGACCGGGGCCGCGCCGTCTCAAGCATTTGCGGGCAATTATGCCGATCAAAGATCGGTGATATCGTCCTTGCCGCCCTTGGTGCGCGTGGCAGGTGTCTTTTTCGCTGCGTTGCGGCGTTCGGCCATGAAGCGGTCGAACTCTTGCTTGTCACGTGCGCGGCGAAGTTCTGCGGCATAGGCCTCGAATTCGGCGCGAGCCTCATCGAGCTTGCGGCGTTCTTCGGCCAGTCGCTCCAGTTCGGCGCGGCGCCAGTCATCGAAGGCCGCATTGCCGGTTGCGTTGAAGCCGAAGCTTTCGCTCTTGTGGCAATTGCGGAACGAACCGAACACGGAATCTCTCTTCTCGTTGACGCCGCGCTTGAAACCTTCGAGGCGGTCTCCCCACAGGATATAGGCCAGCATGGCGAGGCCAAGCGGCCAGAACAGGAAAAAGCCGAGCACCATCAGCGCAATCGTGGCTGGCGTCCATGCCGGGCGGATCAATGCGGTATTGGTCATGGTCTACTCCATCAGAATAGGGCCGACCTCGCTTCTGCCGGATGCAGAGGATTCAATCTGGTGGCTTGATTCGGAATTGGTGAAGCAAAGGCGGCATTTCAAGAATGCAACCGGAGGATTCGGATCGCGCCTGACCTAACCAATGCGATTAATTCGAAATTTTTTTGCGAAAATGTTCGAGAAACGTGACGCAAAGTCCCGCGATCAGCGCCCAGAAGGCCGAGCCGATCCCGAAGAACGCCATGCCGGAGGCCGTCACCGCAAAGGTTATGGTCGCTGCGAGGCGCTCCTGCTCGTCCTTCAGGGCCAGCGCCATGGCGTTGATGAAGGGGCCGGTCAGCGCCAGTCCGGCGACGAGCGCGATCAGCGTTACCGGCAATACGGCGAAGATGGCGACCAGCGATGCGCCGAAGAGCGCGAAGGCCACATAGATCGCGGCATAGACCGGCCCGGTCAGCCAGCGCTTTGCATGGTCCGGGTGCGCGTCGGGATTCGTGCACAGCGCCGCGGAAATCGCGGCGAGGTTGGTGGTGGAAGCGCCGAAGGGCGCGGTCAGCAATGAAAACAGGCCGGTCACGCGCAGGCAGGCGCTGGTCGGCGGCTCATAGCCCGAGGCGCGCAGTACGGCAAAACCCGGCAGGTTCTGCGAGGCCATGGTCACGAGATAAAGCGGTATGGCGAGGCCGACCGTCGCCCCCATGTTGAATTCGGGCCAGACGAGCGTCAAAGTCGAAATTTCCGGCGCGGGCAGGGCAGGCGAACGGCCGGTCAGGAGCGCGAAGACCATGCCGGTCACCAGAACGGCGATGACCGCAAGCGACGGGTTGAACAGGCGGATCAGGAAGAACAGCCCCACCAGCGGCAAGACGAAGACCGGATCGCCGGGCACGGTCCTGGCGGCGGCGATGACGAAACTGAGCAGGACGCCGGCGAGCATACCCGAAGCAACCGAGGCGGGGATGCGGGAAACAAGCACCGACAATTGACGGATCAGCCCGGTGGCGACCAGCGCCACTGCGGTCACGATGAATGCGCCGACCGCTTCCGGCATGGTGAAGCCGGCGCTTGCACCTATCAGCGCCAGTCCCGGCGTGGACCACGCCGCGATGATCGGCATCCTGTAGCGAATGCTGAGCCAGGCGGAGGAGGCCGCGATGGCCAGGCAGATGGCCGTGACCCAGCTTGCGGTTTCCGCCTGCGACGCACCCAGTACCTGTGCGGCGGCAATGATGAGCGCCAATGTGCCGCCGAAGCCGACAATGGCTGCGACCGCCGAAGAAGCGAAGACCGAAAAGCGCATCTTATCCGCCTATGCCGGTTCGCCGACACGTTCCGCGAGGGCGGAGACGGTGCGGATCAGGAGGTCGAGATCCTGCGGCCGCGACAGACGATGGTCGCCGTCACGCACCAGCGTCAGCGTGACGTCATCGACCGGCAGATGTTCCACAAGGCCGAGCGCGTGCCTGTACGGCACGTCAGGGTCCTGCATTCCCTGCAATATATGCACCGGGCAGCCGGTCTCGATAATGCCCTTGAGAACGAGATTCCTGCGCCCGTCTTCGATCAGGGCGCGGGTGTAGACATAGGGATTGGGTGAGTATTCCGAAGGTTCCTCGAAATACCCCTTCTGTTCCAGATCTTGCTTTTGCGCTTCGGTCAGGGACGGCTCGACGAGCGCCGCCGTGAAATCGGGCGCGGGCGCGATCAGCACCATTCCCGCAGGCGGCCTGCCTTCCTTTTTCAGTTCCTGCGCCATGCGCAGCGCGATCCACCCGCCCATGGATGAGCCGACGAGGATTTGCGGTCCCCTGGTATAATGGCGATAGACGGCGAGACTTTCGCCAAGCCAGCGCGAAATGGTGCCCTGATTGAAGTCGCCGCCGGATTCTCCATGGCCGGAATAATCGTGTCGGAGCGCGCTGTGACCGGTTTGTCCGGCCCATTCATCGAGAATGACGGCCTTGGTGCCCAGCATGTCGGATCGGTAGCCGCCCAGCCAGACGACGCCCGGCGATTTGTCGCCGGCCCTGCACCGCACGGCAATTCTCGCTCCGTCCACGTCGATGAATTCCGGCCCCGCAACGCTCATAACAAGTCTCCTCGTTTTCCGAACGTGTTTTGGCATGTTCGCAGGAGAGAGAAAACCCGCCATGTGGAGCGAGGCCCTTGAAATGACGGCAAATGTGACCGATATGCCGCTTGTCTCCCGTGAAATGATAACAAAAAGAAGGTTTATCACGCGGGGGTGATTTTTCCTGTCAAAGATGCTATTGACTTCGCCGCGCGCTTGACGACATTTCCGCGATCAACTGCGGTTTGATCGGAGACATGCCGTCTGGCAGCAGGCATCCTACCGCTTGAGACATAACAATTCAGGAGATAACGACCATTCGCCGACCCTTCAGAGCGACGCCGGTCCAGAAAGACGGACCGCGCTCCAACCGTGATATCCGGGTTCCCCGGGTTCAGCTTATCGATGCAGAAGGCCAGAACCATGGCAGCGTTTCCATTCAGGAAGCACTGGCTATGGCTGAAGAAGCGGGCCTTGATCTGGTTGAGATCGTGCCGAACGCCGAACCGCCGGTTTGCAAGATCGTAGACCTCGGCAAGCTGAAATATCAGAATCAGAAAAAGGCCGCCGAAGCGCGAAAGAAGCAGAAAACGGTTGAAATCAAAGAAATAAAGATGCGACCGAATATCGACACCCATGACTATGAGGTGAAGATGAAGGCTGCGCTGCGTTTCTTTGAGGAAGGCGACAAGGTCAAAGTCACCTTGCGTTTCCGTGGACGCGAAATGGCGCATCAGGAGCTTGGAATGAAGCTTCTGCAGCGCGTCAAGGAAGACACCGTCGAAATCGCCAAGGTCGAATCCGAGCCGAAGCTCGAAGGCCGTCAGATGATGATGGTGTTGGCTCCGCGCTGAGCCTTGCATATTGTCCGGAAAAACCGCCTTCGGGCGGTTTTTCTTTTCGGCAATCGAAAGAGACATTCTCGGGGCCATCATGAAGACAATTGGTGAATTGGGAAAATATCAGCACCGCCGTCGTCTAGCGATTGGCGCAGTCATCGCCCTTCTGGTGGTCGCGCTGCTTTTCGTGCGCTCGGCCTGGCCGGAGCAGACACATGAATATATCGAGGCGATCGGCCTCAGCTTTATTGTCGCTGCGATTCTGGGGCGTCTGTGGTGCACGCTTTATATCGGCGGACGCAAAAGCGCGGAAATCGTGCGCAGCGGTCCTTATTCGGTGACGCGCAACCCGCTTTACGTGTTCAGCACTGTCGGTGCGATGGGAATCGGCGCGCAGACCGGCAGTCTCATCATAACGCTGGGATTCGGGGTTCTGTGCTATCTGGCCTTCTCCATCGTCATTGGCACGGAAGAAAAGTTTCTGGAGCAGAATTTCGGCGAACCCTACCGCGCTTATTGCCGGGATGTTCCCCGCTTCTTTCCAAAGCTTTCCCTTTATCGGGACGACGAGACGGTGATCGTGAAGCCTGACCGGCTTTATAGCACCTTCACGGATGGTCTGGTGTTCTTTGTCGCCTATCCGTTTTTCGAGGTAGTGGAATATCTGCAAGGCATTCATGTCCTGCCGATACTGTTGCGGTTTTATTGATGCTTTGCCGTCGATTCAGCCATTGCCTTTTCAGGGCTTTCAACCTATAAGGCCCTGCCGAACCGCCCGGCAGGGCATGCCGTGGCGGTTTCGTATGCTTTTCAGGCTTGGTCGGCCTGAGAGTGAAAACAAGATTTCGGTCGGTTGCAGGCACGGACGCCTCTCAACACAAGAGGCATGGAGTGCCGCAGGCACGACGGGGATCGTAAACAAGAGGCGTCGAGTACCCTTGGGTACGAGAGGGATGCCAAGAAGGAGTAGCAAAATGCCCAAGATGAAGACCAAATCGGCCGCCAAGAAGCGGTTCAAGATCACCGGCTCCGGCAAAGTCAAGGCTGCGGCTGCCGGTAAGCGTCATGGCATGATCAAGCGTTCGAACAAGTTCATTCGCGATGCACGCGGCACCATGGTTCTCGCCGATGCCGATGCAAAGATCGTGAAGCAGTTCCTGCCGAACGGCCTCTAAGATTAGTCTGAGAAGGAGATCATAACATGGCACGTGTAAAACGCGGC
This sequence comes from Brucella daejeonensis, assembly GCF_014199265.1. Lineage (GTDB taxonomy): Bacteria > Pseudomonadota > Alphaproteobacteria > Rhizobiales > Rhizobiaceae > Brucella > Brucella daejeonensis. The sequence continues at coordinate 281,733 of NZ_JACIJG010000001.1, read as the reverse complement.
GTTACCGCACACGCAAAGCACAAGAAAGTTCTGGATCAGGCTTCCGGTTTCCGTGGCCGTCGCAAGAACACCATCCGCACCGCCAAGGCGGCTGTCGATCGTTCGAAGCAGTATGCTTACCGCGACCGCAAGAATCGTAAGCGTTCGTTCCGCGCTCTGTGGATCCAGCGCATCAATGCAGCTGTCCGCGAACAGGGTCTGACCTACGGCCGTTTCATCGACGGTCTGGCCAAGGCTGGCATCGAAGTTGACCGCAAGGTTCTCTCCGACATCGCAATCCATGAACCGGAAGCATTCGCTGCGCTGGTTGCATCGGCCAAGAAGGCTCTTGAATATCTCAAGAACACCTCGGTGCCGAACGCTTTTGAAGGCGCTGTTCGCTAAGCCAGCAGCCTTCCCGAAGCATCGTGATAATTTGGGAACCCGCGCTGGCTCGGCTGGCGCGGGTTTTCTCATAAAAATTCTGTCAATGTCATCGGCAAGGCTGGCGCAGGAAAGCAAAACAAGAGGCGTGGAGTGCCGCAGGCACGACAGGGAAATAGACAATGAGCGATCTTGAACAACTCGAACAAACGATCTTAAGCGAAATTGCCGCTGCCGGCGATGAGCAGGCGATTGAAGCGGTGCGCGTCGCTGCCCTTGGCAAGAAGGGGTCCGTTTCCGAGAAGCTGAAATCTCTGGGCGCCATGACGCCGGAAGAACGCCAGCTTCAGGGGCCGGTCATCAACGGCCTGAAGAACCGCGTTGCCGAGGCGCTGACCGAGCGCAAGACAAGCCTGCGCAAAGCTGCCGTCGCTGCCCGTCTGGAGCGCGAAAAGGTCGACGTGACGCTTCCCGTTCGCGAAAGTGCGGCCTCGCGTGGCCGTATCCATCCGATTTCTCAGGTTATCGATGAAATCACGGCGATCTTTGCCGATATGGGTTTCTCGATTGCCGAAGGCCCGGATATCGAAACCGATTATTACAATTTCACGGCGCTGAACTTCCCTGAAGGTCATCCGGCGCGTGAAATGCATGACACCTTCTTCTTCAACCCGGATGAGAAGGGCGAGCGCAAGCTTCTGCGCACACATACTTCACCGGTGCAGGTGCATACCATGGAGAAGTTCGCCGCCATCCGTGACAAGGAAGGCCGCGACGAACCGATCCGCATCGTCATTCCGGGCAAGACCTATCGCATGGATTCCGACGCCACCCATTCGCCGATGTTCCATCAGGTCGAAGGTCTGGTTGTCGATAAGTCGGCTAATGTCGCCAATATGAAATGGGTGCTGGAAGAGTTCTGCAAGGCCTTCTTCGAAGTGCCGTCGGTGACGATGCGCATGCGCCCGAGCTTCTTCCCCTTCACCGAGCCATCCGTCGAAGTGGATATCCAGTGTGACCGCTCCGGCCCGCATGTGAAGTTCGGCGAGGGCAATGACTGGCTGGAAATCCTGGGCTGCGGCATGGTGCATCCGAATGTCCTGCGCGCTTCCGGCTATGACCCGGACGTCTATCAGGGCTTTGCCTGGGGCATGGGTATCGACCGCATCGCCATGCTGAAATATGGCATGCCGGATCTGCGCGCCTTCTTCGACGCCGATGTGCGCTGGCTCAACCATTACGGTTTCCGTCCGCTCGACATTCCGACGCTGTTCGGCGGTCTGAGCGCTTAAAGAGACGGAAAGGAAGATAAAATGAAATTCACGCTTTCCTGGCTCAAGGATCATCTCGATACCGACGCCACGCTGGATGAGATCGTTGAAAAACTGACCGATATCGGTCTGGAAGTGGATGGGGTCGATGACCGCGCTGCTTTCAAGGCATTCAAGATCGCCAAGGTTTTGACCGCCGTGCCGCATCCGGATGCCGATAAACTCCGCGTGCTCTCCGTCGATACGGGTGAAGGCAAGCCGGTGCAGGTTGTTTGCGGCGCACCCAATGCGCGCGCCGGTCTGGTCGGTGTTCTGGGCCGTCCGGGCGATTATGTGCCCGGCCTTGATGTCACGCTGTCGGTCGGCAAGATTCGCGGTGTCGAGAGCTTTGGCATGATGTGCTCGGAGCGCGAGCTGGAACTTTCCGACGAGCACAATGGCATTATCGATCTGCCGGACGATGTGCCGGTCGGCACGAGCTTCGCCGCCTATATGGGGCTGGACGATCCGATCATCGAAATCGGCCTGACGCCGAACCGCGCCGATTGCGCAGGCATTCGCGGCATTGCGCGCGATCTTGCCGCCGCCGGTCTTGGTACGCTCAAAAATACGTTGCCAGACCCCGTCAAGGGCGAAGGCGAAACGCCGGTCAAGGTTATCCTCGATCAGGATGCGGAAAATCCGTTCTGCACCGGCTTTGCGCTGCGCATGGTCAAGGGCGTCAAGAACGGCCCCAGCCCGAAATGGATGCAGCAGCGTCTGAAGGCCATCGGTCTGCGCCCGATCAACGCGTTGGTGGATATCACCAACTACGTGACCTTCGATCAGGGCCGCCCGTTGCATGTTTTCGATGCGGCCAAGGTCAAGGGCAATCTGACGGTACGCGCTGCGAAAGAGGACGAAACCATTCTCGGCCTCGACCAGCGTGAATACAAGTTCAAGCCGGGCATGTATGTGATCGCCGATGAAAACGGCGCGGAATCGATTGCCGGTATCATGGGCGGCGAACATTCCGGCTGCGACGAGAACACGGTCGATGTGCTGATCGAATCGGCACTTTGGGACCCGCGCATGATTGCGCGCACAGGCCGTGAACTCGGCATCGTCACCGATGCGCGCTATCGTTTTGAGCGTGGTGTAGACCCGGAAATGATGATTCCGGGTGCGGAAATCGCAACCAGGCTGGTTCTGGACCTCTGCGGCGGTCAGCCGACGGTTCTGGACGTGGTGGGCTATACGAAGCCGCAGCCACGCGTGATCGATTTCCCGGTTTCGGAAGTCAAGCGCCTCACCGGCATCGAAGTGTCTTACGAGGAATCCTTCGATATTCTGCAGCGACTGGGTTTTGGCGTCGAAGGCGACGGCAAGGTGATCAAGACAACCGTGCCGACATGGCGCGGCGATGTGGAAGGCAAGGCCGATCTTGTTGAAGAGGTCATGCGCATTCACGGCATCAACCAGATCGCGCCGCAGCCATTGCCGAGCCATGGAGCGGTCAATGGCCGCATTCTGACGACGTTGCAGATTCGCACCCGCCATGCGCGACGCACGCTGGCATCGCGCGGCATGATGGAAGCCGTGACCTATTCCTTCATCTCGGAAGCGCAGGCCAAGGCTTTTGGCGGTGGTCAGCCGGAACTGAAACTGGCTAACCCGATTGCAGCCGACATGTCGGATATGCGCCCGTCGCTCCTGCCGGGCCTGCTTGCCGCGGCACAGCGCAATGCGGATCGCGGTTTTGGCGATACGGCGCTGTTCGAGGTGTCGGGCATTTATGAAGGCGACACACCGGACAGGCAACGTCGCGTCGCGGGCGGTATCCGTCGCGGCACGGCAGGCGTTGAAGGTTCGGGCCGTTTCTGGTCGGGCAATGCTGCACCCGTTGGCGTGTTCGACGCCAAGGCCGATGCGCTGGCCGCATTGGAAGCTGCCGGTGCGCCGGTTGACCGCGTCCAGATCGAAGCCGGTGGACCGGAATGGTTGCATCCGGGTCGTTCCGGCACGTTGAAGCTCGGCCCCAAGGTCGTGCTCGGTTATTTCGGCGAGTTCCACCCGGATACGCTGGAAGCACTGGACGTTTCGGGCGCTCTTTGCGGTTTCGAGGTCTATCTGGACGCAATTCCTGAGCCAAAGGCCAAGGCAACGCGCACCAGGCCCGCGCTTTCCCTCTCGCAGTTCCAGAGCCTCAAGCGCGACTACGCCTTTGTGGTGGATGCGAACATCGAGGCCAGCAATCTGGTCAAGGCGGTTTCCTCTGCCGACAAGAAGCTGATTGCGGGCGTTCAGGTGTTCGACATCTTTACAGGCGCTTCGCTTGGCGAAGGCAAGAAGTCGATTGCGGTCGAAGTGCTGCTCCAGCCGCAGGACCGCACGCTGACCGATGAGGATCTGGAAGCCTTGTCGAAGCAGATCGTGGCCAGCGTCGCCAAACAGACCGGCGGCAGCTTGCGCGGCTAAGCTCCAAAACGAAAAGCCCGCCGATCGGCGGGCTTTTCCGTATCTGTCACTCGGCTGCCTGCCGAATTTTTGCGGGCAGGGCCAGCAAGGCCATGTCGATGATCTTTTGCACCGCTGCGCGGGAATTGCCGTCGCGGGCCTCAAAAGAAATGCTCTGCTGGATCACGTGATAAAATTCCGTCATCTGCGCGGTGTCGGCATCGGCAGGCAGATCGCCCGCCGCAGCCGCGCGCTGAAGCCGTGCGGAAAGCCGTTCGTGGTTGGCGCGGCGGATAGCCTGCAGAAATTCCTTCACCGGCACATTTTCCGGTTTGCACTGGATGGAGCTGACGCTGATCATGCAGCCGCCGGCCGGACAGGCAAAGGCACTATCGGCGCTTTTCTCCAGCCATTGGCGCAAGCCGTCCCGAATGGTGGGCGCATTTTCAAGCGCGTCGAAAGGAACGGCACCGATGGTGCGCAGATAATAATCCACCGCTTCGCGAAACGCCTGCTCCTTATTGCCGAAGGCGGCATAGAAGCTGGGCGGCGTAATACCGATGGCAGTCGTGAAATCGTTGATCTGGGCGCATTCATAGCCTTTTGCCCAGAAAACCTTCATCACCGTTTCCAGCGCGGCATCTCGGTCGAAACTGCGCGGGCGTCCGCGTGGAACCATTTTTCTCCCTTTCTATAGTCTTTCTTATATAATTCTCTTGACCGTTCCGGGCAAGATGATAATAAATTATATAGTCTGTGCTACATAATTAGGATTCGTCCCCATGAACGATATGTGCGAATCTGCCCTCGCGGCGGAAGGGGTTGCTGCGTCTGCAAAAAAGGCGCGAGCGATCCCGCTGGTTGTCTATTGCCTCAGTCTTGGTGTTTTCGCGCTCACGACTTCGGAACTGATGATTTCCGGCATGTTACCTTCGCTTCAGCAGGCATTCGACCGCTCCATTGCTGATATCGGCAATCTGATCTCGCTCTATGCCCTCGGCATGATGATCGGCGGACCGCTGGTGACCGTCCTGTTTCTGGCGCTGAAGATCGAAAACAAGCGCGGGTTGCTTCTGCTGCTGATCTTTTATGCGGCGGCGCAAAGCGTGGCGGCATCCACCAGCAATTTCCATGTTCTGCTCGTCGCGCGCGTCCTGACCGGCATGGCGGCGGCAACAAGCTTCGGGCTGATGCTGGCCATAACGGCGCAGCTCGTCGGACCGGAACTGCGCGGCCGCGCTTCGTCGCTGGTTTTCGCGGGTCTCATGCTCTGCACCGTGCTGGGGGTGCCCATCGCAACCGCGATCACCAATGCCTTTGGCTGGCGGGCAAGCTTCTGGGCCATTGTCGTTCTCATCCTGCTTTGCGCTCTGGTGATCGCGGTCAAGATCGAATCTTCGCCCGACGCGCCGCAGGCCGATCTGCGTTCGGAACTGAAGGAAATGCGCAAGCCGAAACTTTGGGCCGCTTATGCCACCAGCGCGCTCGTTATCGGCTCGTCCTTCGCCGTCTACAGCTATCTGTCACCGATCACGACGCAACTGGCGGGCTTTTCGGCGATGCAGGTGCCGTTGCTGCTGGCCGTCTATGGTGGCGCCAACATCATTGGAAACTATGTTGCCGGGCGTTTCGCCGACCGCCACACGATTCCGACAATTGCCGTCGGTATCCTGTTCATGCTGTCGGCCATGCTGATCTTTGCGCTTTTCGCCGAATTGAAACCTGCCGCGATCCTCGCCATCGTGATGATCGGCCTGACAGGCATCGCGCTCAATCCGGCTTTCATTGCGCGGGTGATGCGGATCGCCCATCCCGGCGCGCTGGTAAACGCGATGCACGCATCGGTCATCAATATCGGCCTCGGCCTGGGTCCATGGGTTGGCGGTCAGGCGATAGATGCCGGATATGGCCTTCATGCGCCGCTCTGGGTCGGCTTCGTCATGACGCTTGGCGGGCTTCTGACCCTTGTCCCGCCCGCCCTGCGCCGGATGTAGAAAAAGGGGAGCCGAGCGGCTCCCCTTTTTCATGAGTATCGATCAAAGCCCGGTCAGCGCGAGCTGATGCTCATTATAACGCTTGCCTGCGATCAGGTCGGGCGAGGAGACTTCGTCCAGGCGCGCCAGATCCTCCGGCGTCAGCACGACATCGACGGCTTTCACATTGTCCTCCAGATGGCGGATTTTGCGCACACCGGGGATAGGAACGATGAAGTCGCCCTGGTTCAGCACCCAAGCCAGCGCCAGTTGGGCTGGCGTGACCCGTTTTTCCCCGGCAATCTCGACGATACGGTCCACCTGCCGGTTATTGGCTTCCAGATTGTCCGGCTGGAAGCGCGGCAGCGTCTTGCGGAAATCGTTTTCTGCGAGGTCCTCCTGCGAGCGGACGGTGCCGGTCAGCATTCCGCGTCCGAGCGGACTATAGGGCACGAAACCGATGCCGAGTTCGCGGCAGACCGCCAGGACGCTTTCTTCGGGATCGCGGGCCCATAGAGAATATTCGCTTTGCAGGGCCGCGACGGGATGGACGGCGTGGGCGCGCCGTAGGGTGGAGGCTCCCGCTTCCGAAAGGCCGATGGCGCGTATCTTTCCCTCGTCGATCAGGTCTTTCAATGTGCCGACCACGTCTTCGATGGGAACGGTCGGATCGACGCGGTGCTGGTAGAACAGGTCTATGACATCGATGCCAAGCCGCTTCAGTGAGGCTTCGGCCACGTCGCGGATATGGTCGGGGCGGCTGTCGACGCCAGCCATCTGTCCATCTTCGATCTTGAAGCCGAACTTCGTCGCGATGGTCACGCGGTCGCGAAACGGCTTGAGCGCCTTGCCGACAAGCTTCTCGTTCTCGAACGGGCCATAGACTTCCGCCGTATCGAAGAAGGTGATGCCGAGATCGACGGCGCGGTGCAGTGTGCGGATGGCGTCCTGCTCATCCTGTCCGCCATAGGCATAGGTCATTCCCATACAGCCGAAACCGAGGGTGGAAACGCTCAATTGCTGGCCGAGTTTGCGTTGTTGCATGGTAGTCCCTTTCAAATGGCTGATTGAAAATCTGAACTGGCGGGAAATTTCCGGCACAATGCGGTTTCACGGAGCTAGGATTGATGCCGGGGATCACGACACGGACCATAAAACGCGGTGGTTCGTTCGATAATACCGATTTATTTTCACAGCTTGTTCTGTAATTTATATCAATGAACCGAAGTCAACTGTCCCAGCTTGCCGTTCTCGCCGCCGTTGCTGCCCATGGGAGTTTCCGGGGCGCTGCGCGGGAACTCGCCATTGCGCCTTCCGCCGTCAGCCATGCCGTGGCGGCGCTAGAAGAAGGGCTCGGCGTCCGTCTCCTCGCCCGCACCACGCGCAGCGTCGCGCCGACGGAGGCCGGCCGGCATCTGCTGGAAAGGCTGGCGCCTGCCCTTGAGGAAATCGACGCCGCTCTGGGCGCCGTCATCGATACGCGCGACCGGCCGTCGGGTGTGCTGCGGATCACGGCGCCTTATGTGGCGGCTCAACTGGTCATCGCGCCGCGCCTTGGCGCATTTGCCACGGCCTATCCGGACATCACCCTCGACCTGCGGGTGGAAAATGGCTTTACCGACATTGTAGCGGCGGGGTTCGATGCAGGCGTCCGCCTCGGTGAGAGTCTGGAAGCGGACATGATCGCAGCGCGGCTCACCGGCAATATCCGGGCGGCCATCGTCGCCTCGCCGGATTATTTTGAAACCCGGCCCATCCCGCATGAGCCGCGCGATCTTCTCCGGCACGCCTGTATCCGCCACCGTTTTCCGAGCGGACGCACCTATCGCTGGGAGTTTGAAAAGGCCGGTGAAGTGCAGGAAATCGCCATCGAGGGGCCGCTCATCGTCAATGACGACCGGGTCATACTGGAAGCCGTATCGAACGGGGTCGGGCTTGCCTATCTTTTCGAGGCCTATGTTCGCGATGCTGTGGCGGAGGGACGGCTCGTCCGGGTTCTCGAAGACTGGTGCCAGCCTTTTGCCGGGCTTTATCTTTATTATCCAAGCCGCCGTCAGATGCGCCCGGCGCTGCGCGCTTTCATCGATTTTTATCGCCATCCGCCGGGAGAGGGGCAATGAACGGAACGCCGGATCACCTGCGCCATGCCGGTTTGCCGGAGGGCGAGCAACGGGATATTTTCTCGCGGATCATACTGGAAAACGCGATGCTGGCCGACGCCTTGCACCGGCTGGATGCCCTGGCCGGAGGGAAAAGCGGGTTCTGGCTGGTCTCGGGTGCACTCTATAACAGCGTCTGGAATCGGCTGAGCGGGCGGTCGCAATTGCACGGGATAAAGGACCTCGACGTCGTCTATTTCGATGATGGCGATCTGTCATGGGAGGCGGAAGATACGGTCATCCGGCGGGGACGAGATGTTTTCCGCGACTTTCCGCTCCCGGTGGAAATTCGCAATCAGGCACGGGTGCATCTTTGGTTTGAAAAACGGTTCGGCCAGCCCTATGCGCCGCTTCGCTCCGCGACGGAATCGATCGAGCGCTATTCCACGATTGCCCATTGCGTGGGCGTGAGGCTTGCAGATGGGGACGAGGCGGCGGTCGGCGGACTGGTCATCCACGCCCCTTTCGGCCTCGATGATATTTTTTCGTTTCGCCTTCGCCCCAATCGTGCCATCGATAACCGCGAAACCCATGACACCAAAGCCGCCCGCGCACTGCAATTCTGGCCCGAACTGACTGTCCAGAGCTGGGATTTGCGGAAATGAACTTTTATCTATGAGGGAATAGCATGTTTCGTTGGGGTATTCTTTCGACCGCCAGGATCGGCGTCACCCAGGTGATTCCAGCGCTTTGCGCGTCCGATAACGGTGTCGTCCACGCCATTGCGAGCCGCGATCGATCGCGTGCCCGCGCCGTCGCCGACCGTTTCGGCGCGCCGCTGGCCTTCGGTTCCTATGAGGAACTTCTCGCCAGCGATGAAGTGGATGGCGTTTATATTCCGCTGCCGACTTCGCAGCATATTGAATGGAGCCTCAAGGCGGCTGAAGCAGGCAAGCACGTCTTGTGCGAAAAGCCGATTGCGCTGAAGGCGGATGAAATTGACCGGCTGATCGCGGCGCGTGACAGGCATAAGGTCGCAATCGCCGAAGCTTTCATGGTCTATTACCATCCGCAATGGATCAAGGCAGCCGAACTTCTGGCCGAAGGCGCCATCGGCAGGCTGCGCCATGTGCAGGGCGTGTTTTCCTATTTCAATGTCGATCCGGCCAATATGCGCAACCAGCCGGAACTGGGCGGCGGGGCATTGCCCGATATCGGCGTCTATCCGACGGTGGTGACGCGCATGGTGACGGGCCGCGAGCCTGTTTCGGTTCAGGCTTCGGTTGAATATGATCCGGCTTTCGGCACCGACCGCTATGCCAATGTGTCGGCGCGCTTCGACGGTTTTGACCTGACATTCTATGTCGCGACGCAGCTCGCGGGCCGTCAGATGATGGTTTTCCACGGCGACAAGGGCTTCATCGAAGTTTATGCGCCCTTCAATACCGGCAAATACGGCCATGGCAGGATCGCGCTTTTCGATGCCGGCCACACCCGGGCGAGCGAATGGTCCTTCGGCGATGCCAGTCACTACCAGCTTCAGGCCGAGAACTTCGTGCGCGCCGTGCGCGGCGATGAAAACGCCCGACTCTTCTCGCTTGAAGATTCGAAAGCGAACCAGAAATTCATCGACGCCATCTACCGTGCGGGCAAGAGCGGGGCAAGCGAGGCCGTCTGATGAGCCTGTAAGGACTGCCGGGCAAGGAATCTGTCTTTGTCCGGCTGTTGTGACTTGCAGTGAAAAACCGCCTTTCTTATATACGCCACGCACAGGGCATTGACGATAGGCCAGTAGACGGGTTCGGAATCTGGACATGCACCTTGAAGCAAGCATTGTGAAACCGATAGGAACCGCTCACGGAACGCTCGGTAGAGGTCTTGGCGGTTTGCTGAATGGAGAGAAATATGGCTAAAGTTATTGGTATCGATCTGGGAACGACCAACTCCTGCGTCGCCGTCATGGACGGCAAAAGCGCGAAGGTCATTGAGAATGCCGAGGGCGCGCGCACCACGCCTTCCATTATTGCTTTTTCTGAAGGTGACGAACGTCTCGCTGGCCAGCCTGCGAAGCGTCAGGCCGTCACCAACCCGGAAGGCACGCTTTTCGCAGTGAAGCGCCTGATCGGTCGCCGCTTCGACGACCCGATGGTCGCCAAGGACAAGGACCTCGTTCCTTACAAGATCGTCAAGGGCGACAATGGCGATGCATGGGTTGAAACCCATGGCAAGAAATATTCCCCGTCGCAGGTTTCCGCGATGATCCTTCAGAAGATGAAGGAAACGGCTGAATCCTATCTCGGCGAAACCGTTACGCAGGCCGTCATCACGGTTCCGGCCTACTTCAACGACGCCCAGCGTCAGGCCACCAAGGATGCCGGCAAGATCGCCGGTCTTGAAGTGCTGCGCATCATCAACGAGCCGACCGCTGCCGCGCTCGCTTATGGTCTCGACAAGAGCGAAGGCAAGACCATCGCCGTTTATGACCTTGGCGGCGGCACCTTCGACGTGTCGGTTCTCGAAATCGGCGACGGCGTGTTCGAAGTGAAGTCCACCAATGGCGACACCTTCCTCGGCGGTGAAGATTTCGACATGCGTCTGGTCGAATATCTGGTTGCCGAATTCAAGAAGGAAAGCGGCATCGATCTGAAGAACGACAAGCTCGCTTTGCAGCGCCTCAAGGAAGCTGCCGAAAAGGCCAAGATCGAGCTGTCGTCCTCGCAGCAGACCGAAGTGAACCTGCCGTTCATCACCGCCGATGCGACTGGCCCGAAGCATCTGGCCATCAAGCTGTCGCGCGCCAAGTTCGAAAGCCTGGTCGACGATCTCGTCCAGCGCACCGTCGAGCCGTGCAAGGCCGCTCTCAAGGATGCCGGTCTCAAGGCTGGTGAAATCGACGAAGTGGTTCTGGTCGGCGGCATGACCCGCATGCCGAAGATTCAGGAAGTCGTGAAGGCGTTCTTCGGCAAGGAACCGCACAAGGGCGTCAACCCGGATGAAGTCGTCGCCATGGGCGCGGCCATTCAGGGCGGCGTGTTGCAGGGCGACGTCAAGGACGTGCTGCTGCTCGACGTGACCCCGCTTTCGCTCGGCATCGAGACGCTGGGCGGCGTGTTCACGCGCCTGATCGACCGCAACACCACGATCCCGACCAAGAAGTCGCAGACCTTCTCGACGGCTGAGGACAATCAGTCGGCCGTGACGATCCGCGTCTTCCAGGGCGAGCGCGAAATGGCTGCCGACAACAAGATCCTCGGCCAGTTCGACCTCGTTGGCATTCCGCCCGCACCGCGCGGCGTGCCGCAGATCGAAGTGACCTTCGACATCGACGCCAACGGCATTGTCAACGTCTCGGCCAAGGACAAGGGCACCGGCAAGGAACACCAGATCCGCATTCAGGCATCTGGCGGTCTTTCCGACGCCGACATCGAAAAGATGGTCAAGGACGCCGAGGCCAATGCCGACGCCGACAAGAAGCGCCGTGATGCTGTCGAAGCCAAGAATCAGGCTGAAAGCCTCATTCATTCGAGCGAGAAGTCGCTCGCCGAACATGGTGACAAGGTTTCGGCCGACGACAAGAAGGCTATCGAGGACGCAGTCGCAAGCCTCAAGACCGCACTTGAAGGCGACGACGCGGAAGACATCAAGGCAAAGACGCAGGCTCTTGCCGAAGCTTCCATGAAGCTTGGTCAGGCCATGTATGAGGCCGCTCAAGCCGCCGAAGCGGGTGCTGCCGATGGCAGCGAAGAGGCCACGTCGAAGGACGACGTTGTCGACGCCGATTACGAAGAAATCGACGACGACAAGAAAAAGTCGTAAGCCTTGTCCGTGAAGCGTGGGCCCGGGACGTCTCGTCCCGGGCTTTCGCGAATTTTCGGGACGGTTGCACCGGACGGACAGAAACAGCAGGAACAGTCCAGCAAACATGCCGCTTGATCGCAGGCGTGATATGCGGGAAGCAGGACCGTGGAAACGCTACCGTAAAGACGGATGCGATCCGGCCGTCAGGATAACGAACTGATGAAGATCGACTATTACGAAGCTCTGGGTGTTGAAAGAACGGCAGACGAGAAGACGCTGAAATCGGCGTTTCGCAAGCTCGCCATGGAATACCACCCGGACCGCAACCCGGATAATCCGGAAGCTGAACGCAAGTTCAAGGAAATCGGCGAAGCCTATGAAACGCTGAAAGACCCGCAGAAGCGCGCGGCTTACGACCGCTTCGGCCATGCAGCCTTTGAAAATGGCGGCATGGGCAACGGTTTCGGCGGTGGTGGCTTTGGCGGCGCTGGCGGTTTTGCCGATATTTTCGAAGATATTTTCGGCGAGATGATGGGCGGCGGTCGCCGCCGTTCCAATGGCGGTCGCGAACGCGGCGCCGATCTCCGCTACAATATGGAAGTGACGCTGGAAGAGGCTTATGCAGGCAAGACGGCGCAGATTCGCGTGCCGACTTCCATCACCTGCGATGAGTGTTCCGGTTCCGGCGCCAAGGCCGGTTCACAGCCCGTCACCTGCACCATGTGCTCCGGTTCGGGCCGTGTGCGTGCCGCCCAGGGCTTTTTCTCGGTGGAGCGCACCTGCCCGACCTGTAACGGTCGCGGCCAGATCATCAAGGACCCGTGCGGCAAGTGCCATGGCCAGGGCCGCGTGACGCAGGAACGCGCACTGTCGGTCAACATTCCGGCCGGTATTGAAGACGGTACCCGTATCCGTCTTGCCGGAGAAGGCGAAGCCGGTCTGCGCGGCGGTCCATCGGGCGATCTTTATATCTTCCTTTCGGTCAAGCCGCACGAATTTTTCCAGCGTGACGGGGCCGACCTTTACTGCAAGGTGCCGATCTCGATGACGACGGCGGCTCTTGGCGGCCAGTTCGAGGTTTCGACACTCGACGGCACGCAGACGCGGGTAAAGGTTCCCGAAGGTACGCAGAACGCCAAGCAGTTCCGGCTCAAGGGCAAGGGTATGCCGGTCCTGCGCCAGACTGCTATCGGCGATCTTTATATCCAGATCGATATCGAAACGCCGCAGAACCTGTCCAAGCGCCAGCGGGAACTGCTCGAGGAATTCGAAAAACTTTCATCCCAGGAGAACAGTCCGAAATCGGCAGGGTTCTTTTCAAGGATGAAGGAATTTTTTGAAGGTATCGCTGAGTAATAAAGGGAGTCTTTTGGCTCCCTTTTTTGTTCTTTTCCTTATTCACGCCTTGCTTAGGGAATTCAAAGCGTCATAAACTTGTCAGATAACGACGATGGGAGCAACGCGAATGGCAGGACAGCTCGGCAGGAAACTGGCCGCGAAGTTCGATGAGGAAATCCGTTTTTTCAAAGGATGGATGGACGGACCCAAAGCGGTCGGCGCCATTTTGCCCACGAGTTCCATTACTGCCCGCCGCATGGCAAGTGTCATTGATACCGGTTCCGGCCTTCCGGTTCTGGAGCTTGGGCCGGGCACCGGCGTCATCACCAAGGCGATCCTGAATCAGGGCGTGAAGCCTGCCGACCTTTATTCCATCGAATATTCCCACGATTTCGTGGATCACCTCCGCAAGAATTTTCCGGACGTCAATATCATTCAGGGCGATGCCTTCGATCTCGACAGCGCGCTGGGCGATAAGAAGGACCAGAAATTCGATTGCATCATCTCGGCGGTACCATTGCTGAATTTCCCGATGGATCGGCGGGTTCAACTGATGGAAAGCCTGCTTTCGTATATTCCGCGCGGACGGCCGCTGATGCAGATCACCTACGGGCCTCTGCCGCCCGTTCCCGCCGGACGCGGCAATTATGTCGTCCAGCACTATGATTTTGTGGTGCGCAACGTTCCGCCGGCGCAGCTCTGGGTGTATCGCAGCCCGCTCGTTTAGAGCGGGTCGCCTGAGTATGATTGAATGCGACACGCTTTAGATATGCTCGGATTTCCGGCGTGATTGCTCTTTCGCACGGCGTGTTGTTGTGCGAAGAGAGTAAAAATCATCACGGAGACTTTCATGACAACGACAGATTTGCGCGATGAAGCGTCCGGGCGCCTGATCGTGGGCCTCGACGTGCCGACCGTTGCCGAGGCGGAAAAGGTGGTCGAAGAGCTGGGTGATGCCGTTTCATTCTACAAGATCGGGTATCAGCTCGTATTTGCGGGCGGTCTCGACTTCGCAAAAAGCCTTGTGGCCGCGAAGAAGAAGGTTTTCCTCGACATGAAGCTGCTCGATATCGACAACACCATCGCCAAGGGTGTCGAGAATGTCGCCGGAATGGGCGTTTCCATGCTCACTTTGCACGCATATCCAAAGGCGATGCGGGCTGCGGTCGAGGCGGTGCGTGGATCGGACCTCTGTCTTCTGGGCGTCACCGTTCTGACCTCGATGGACGATGCCGATCTGCGCGAGGCCGGTTATTCCGACGATGCGGAAACGCTGGTGCTCAAAAGGGCGCGGCAGGCGCGCGAGGCCGGCATGGGCGGAATCGTTGCCTCCGCTGTGGAAGCGTCTTCCATTCGCGCAGCCATCGGACAGGACATGGCCATCGTGACGCCCGGCATCCGTCCGGCAGGCGCGGAACGCGGCGACCAGAAGCGGGTGATGACTCCGGCCGACGCGTTGAAGGCCGGAGCGAGCCATCTTGTCGTTGCACGCCCGATCGTCGGCGCTTCCGATCGGAAAGCTGCGGCTCTTGCCATTCTGGAAGAAATGCGCTCGGTTGCGTAAGCTGGATTTATAAGGAGGAGAGAAATGCCGAAAGCCTATTGGATCGCCCGCGTGGATGCTTGGGACACTGAGCGCTACAAGGATTATGTTTCCACGGCCAAGCCCGCATTCGAGCGCTATGGCGCGAAGTTTATCGCCCGCGGCGGCAAGGCTGAAGCAGTCGAAGGTCCGGGCCGTGCGCGCAATGTGATCATCGAATTCGAAACGATGCAACATGCGCTCGATTGCTATAATTCACCGGAATATCAGGCGGCGAAGGCGATCCGCCAGACGGTGGCTGACGGCGAAATCATCATTGTCGAAGGTGTTTGAAAACGGGTCCGCGAGGACCCTTTTCATTATGGAGCATTTCCAGAAAAAGTGGAAACCGACTTTGCGTCCGGAAATGCGTAAGACAAAAACTCAAAGCCGGACAGGCGGATCGTGCCGTCCGGACAGCGTCAGATCGAGAAGCAGAACCTTCCCTGCATGGGGATCGGCGCAACGTGCTTCATCGCTAAGCCCTTCGTGAGCGCTGGTGACGACCATCGCCGCAGCCTCCGGTCCAACGAAGGCCGGACAGGATGGTTGCCTGACCGGCAGCGTAATGGAGCGGATCAGGCGCCCCTGCGGTGAGTAGACGTTAAGCGCGCTGCCGCCCCAGCAGGCATTCCACAACAGGCCGTCCGCGTCCACCACCGATCCGTCCATGCCGCCTTCTTCGGTACGATGGTGAAAGACGCTTTTTTCCGAAACAGGCAGGCCGGTTTCCGGGTCGGTATCGACCCGCCAGACGATATTGCAGTCCGTATCGGCGAAATAGGCGATCTTGCCATCCGGCGAAAAGCAGATGGAATTGGTGATGGTAATGCCGGAGAAGAGTTTCTTCACCTGACCTTCGCGATACCACCAGATAGACCCGGCATCCTTCTCTGCCTTTTTGCCCATGGTGCCGATCCAGAACGAGCCGGAAGGGTGTACGCGGGCATCGTTGGAACGGGTGACTTCATTATCCGCCTCCAGCGGATGATGCAGGGTGAGCCGTCCATTGGCGCGTTCGCGGACGAACAGCCCATGCTCGCTGACGATCAATTGTCGTTCTCTGTCGATGACGGCAAGCGCACTGGCCTTCATGCCAAGTTCGTGCACATGGAGTTCGCCGGTGTCCCAGTTCTTTTCCATGAACTTCCGGCCCAGAATATCGAACCACCAGACGGTTCCGCTCAGCGGGTCGTAGCCGGGGCCTTCCCCCAGCACAGCCACGTGGTCGGCAAACAGGGTAGCTTTAACGTCAGTCACCTTATCCTCCCGAAAGCGATTGCACCGAGCATAGACAACAGGCTAAAGCCGATCCAGTTCAACTTGCGCAAATTCGGACAGTCCTGCGGCATGTGGATGGCGAGAAAGGACTATATTGCCCGTTCATTCCGTTTTAGATTTCCAGCAACTTCGAATCGCGAGGAAATCATGGCTCTCAAAGTCGCGGTCCAGATGGACCATATCAGCACGGTGAACATAACGGGCGATACCACTTTCGCCCTCTCGCTTGAAGCGCAGAAGCGCGGTCATGAGCTTTATCATTATACGCCCGACCGGCTGTCCATGCGTGATGGCGTGGTTTCGGCCCGTCTGGAAAAGATGGAAGTGCGCGACGTCAAGGGCGATCATTATACGCTCGGCGAGGCGATCCGCCGCGACCTGTCGGAAATGGATGTGGTTCTGCTGCGTCAGGATCCGCCTTTCGACATGAACTACATCACAACGACCCATCTCCTTGAGCGGATTCACCCGAAAACGCTGGTGGTCAACGATCCGGCCTGGGTGCGCAACAGCCCCGAAAAGATTTTCGTCACTGAATTTCCTGACCTGATGCCGGAAACGCTCATCACCAAGGACCCGCAGGAAGTCCTCGATTTCCGCCGCGAATTCGGTGACATCATCCTGAAGCCGCTTTACGGCAATGGCGGTGCGGGCGTCTTCCATCTGGCGGACGGCGACCGTAATCTGACCTCGCTGCTGGAAATGTTCAGCCAGCTCTTCAGGGAGCCTTTCATCGCCCAGCGTTATCTGAAGGATGTGCGCGCGGGCGACAAGCGCATCATCCTGATCGACGGCGAGCCGGTCGGCGCGATCAATCGCGTGCCTTCGGAAACCGATGCGCGTTCCAACATGCATGTCGGAGGGCGTGCCGAGCAGAGCAAGCTGACGCCGCGTGAACGCGAGATTTGCGAACGCATCGGCCCCTCGCTGAAAGAACGCGGCTTCATTCTGGTCGGCATCGACGTGATCGGCGATTACATGACCGAGATCAATGTCACTTCGCCGACCGGCATCCGTGAAATCCAGCGCTTCGACGGTACCGATATCGCCGCCCTTTTCTGGGACGCCGTGGAAGCCAAGCGATAATTCGTTCCTGTAACGTTCTTGCAGTTGCGTCTCGCATATGCTTAACTCCGTAAGTTGTGTGTGAGCTTGTGCTCACTTAATAGCTGTAAAGCGTGGCGAGCGGGGGCATATGGTCGCGCGGGTTGGAACGGTCGCATTTCAGGGCATAGAGGCGGTAGCCGTCGACGTCCAGGTCATGGTCGCGCCGGGCAAGATGGGCATGTCCATTGTCGGCTTGCCGGACAAGGCCGTTGCCGAAAGCCGGGAGCGTGTGCAGGCGGCATTGCACGCGTCCGGCCTTTCCATGCCGACCAAGCGTGTAACGGTCAATCTTGCTCCGGCTGATCTGCCGAAGGAGGGGTCGCATTACGATCTCCCCATTGCCCTAGGCCTGATGGCCGCCATCGGCGCCATTCCGGCGGATGCGATCCGGTCCTATCTCGTTTTGGGCGAATTGTCGCTCGATGGTTCGATAACCTCCGTAGCGGGGGTGCTCCCGGCTGCCATTGGCGCGAACCGTGAAGAAAAAGGGCTTATCTGTCCACATGCCTGCGGGCCGGAAGCGGCCTGGGCGGGCGCCGACATAGACATATTGGCGCCGCGCAGCCTGATTGCCCTTGCCAATCATTTTCGCGGAACGCAGGTCCTGACCCGGCCGGAACCGTCCATGCGCGTTACCGGCGAAGCGGAACTGGACATCGCGGATATCAAGGGGCAGGAGACGGCCAAACGTGCGCTCGAAATCGCTGCGGCCGGAAATCACAATCTGCTTTTGGTTGGGCCGCCTGGATCGGGCAAGTCCATGCTGGCGTCACGCTTGTCGTCCATTCTGCCGCGTCTTTCTCCGCGTGAATTGCTCGACGTTTCCATGATTGCCTCGATTGCCGGCGAGCTCTCGGGTGGAAAATTGTCGGATCGCAGGCCGTTTCGCGCCCCGCATCACTCCGCGTCCATGGCGGCAATGGTTGGCGGCGGATTGCGCGCGCGTCCCGGCGAGGTTTCCCTTGCTCATAATGGTGTGCTTTTTCTGGACGAGTTTCCGGAATTTTCGCCGCAAGTGCTGGATTCCTTGCGTCAACCGCTCGAAACCGGCGAATGCCTGATCGCCCGCGTCAATCACCGCACCAGCTATCCGGCGCGTTTCCAGTTGGTCGCTGCCATGAACCCCTGCCGCTGCGGCATGGCGGGCGAGCCGGGGCATGTCTGTGCGCGCGGTCCTCGCTGCCAGACCGACTATCAGGCCCGCATTTCCGGCCCGCTTCTCGACCGTATCGATCTGCGTGTGGACATGCCGGCCGTTTCCGCTTTCGACCTTATCAAGCCGTCCCGATCGGAAACGAGCGAGACGGTTGCCTTGCGCATTGCCCGTGCGCGAGCTATCCAGGCCGCACGCTATGCGGCGCTTGGTTTCGAACCGTCGCTGACCAATGCCTATTGTTCGGCAAAACTGATCGAGGAAGTCGCGGCACCAGATGCGGCTGGCCTGAAGCTTTTGCGCGATGCGAGTGAACAGATGCGTTTTTCCGCCCGCGCCTATCATCGGATATTGAAGGTAGCACGCACGCTGGCCGATCTGGAGGCAAGCGACAAGGTAGGCCGTATTCATCTGGCCAGCGCTATTTCCTATCGCATGGGTGCGGACAGGCTGGTCTCCGCAGCCTGACCGCAGTTGCGATGGTTCATCAGGATTGGAAAGGTTCCTGTTTCAATCATTGGAACCACTTTAGATAGCGATGCGCAAAGCCCCACCATCTATATAATACGTGTCTCCCGAAAGTCGGACCGCCTACATGGGGAAATCAGCCCACTGGACTGATCCCCAGTCCCGCTTAGATGGGGTAAAGACATCCGTTCATATCCCGAAAGTAACCAAGCCGTTCTCATCGATGGCCCAGGCGGGGTTCCAGGCAATTTCCCATGCGTGATCGTCTGGATCGGCGACATAGCCGCGGAAACCGCCATGGATCGGCGCATCCGCCGGGCGCAAAATCCGGCCTCCTGCCTCAACCAGTCGCTCCATCAGCGGCACCACATCCGCTTTCCGTTCCACATTATGCGCAAGCGAAAAAGCGCCCGGCTGCAAAAGACCGGAGCGGTTCATATCGGTTTCAAGCGAGGATTTCAGGAATGTGCCGAGGACGAAGCCGTTCATCTGGTAGAAGATGATTTCCTCGTTCTGGAAAACCGGCGTCCAGCCGAAACCCTCGACATAGAAGCGACGCGAACGTTCCAGATCGCTAATGCCGAGCGTGATGACGGAGATTTGCTGTTTCATGACCAAGACCTCTTGTTCTCCGCTGCACCATTGCACCGGAGTAAAGGCCAAGGGACTCGACGCATTGCCGAAAGGCAGTCGCTGCGAAGGCCAGGACCCGCTTTGAAGCGGGGATCGGGCTAACCGCACCGATCTCTCCTTTTTAGACCGGGAATGAATAGCACATTCCAGACCGGGGTTCAAAAGCTGATTGGAGAAAATCCGGCGTTTGGGCAGCTCCTGTTTCGACGGAAAGGTCGGAAGCGCTAAAACGCCTTGATCCTACTGCACGGAGCCGACCAGAAGATTGTCCGGAGCCTCGATCGTGACCCATCGACCGGTATCATTGGCCGCCTGACGCTTCAGATAGGTGTAATCTGTTTCGTTCCAGCGCATGACTTCATCGGTCAGGTTGTCGAGAACAAAATCGCCGCGGTCGGTGCGAACAGTCAGGACTGCATGGCCTTCGCCATCCGGCTTGCGCACGACAGTGATCAGAAGATCGGTGAGTGGAATACCGGCGCGCTGCAATTCGCGTTGCTTCAAAAGCACGTAATCTTCACAGTCGCCAACCGTGGTCGGGTAGGCCCAATATTCCTCGACGCCGTAGATTTCCATATCGGTCATCGGCTTGATGCTTTCATTGACCAGAAGGTTGATCTGCACAATGTTTTGCCAGTTGGCCTGGTTGAGGTGCAATGCACGTGTGCTGCGGCTGACGGTTCCGCATTCCTTCGGTTCGCGCTTGCAGAATTCATAATGCCCGATCGGCTGCGAGGTCAGCCTGCCAGTCTGCATGAAGTCATCTGAAGCGGCTTCAGCACCGAAGCTTGCCATCAGCAGCGACGCCATGAAGGCGGCGGCTGCCATAATCTTTGTGGTCGAGCGGACAACGCAAAACATACTCAACGCCCTTTGACTCTCACCGTAATCATTTATTAACGAAACGTTAAAATCTGAAACAGTCCGGAGTCAATTCGGTTCGCCGCGCAGCCGCCCGACTTCTTAATTAATGGTTAATGCGTGCGGTGCGGGAATATGCAATTTTAGGTTGATTTCGATCATTGTGAAGCGGTACTTCGGACGACAAGCTACTGCCGTCCGTCGGTATAAGGTGGTCAAGACTTACGGCAGGTTGTCAAAGCGCGATATGGGCAAGATACAAAACCTTGGCCAGACCTGGAGCTTGGGCGGGATGAGTCGCAATTGGCCTTACAGGTTTACAGCCGCGTGAAGCAGACTTTCGTGTGACCGGCGCCGATAAAGCCGAGGCGCCTTGCAGCCCCCTTCGACAGGTCAAGCACACGTCCCTTGATGAATGGGCCGCGGTCATTGATGCGCACAACGAGCGACTTGCCGTTCCGCTGATTGGTGACTTTGACCCTGCTGCCGAGCGGCAGGGTACGGTGCGCTGCGGTCAGTCCAGCGGGATTCATGCGTTCGCCCGAAGCCGTGCGGGAAGTGAGGGCGTACCAGGAGGCACCGCCGCATTGCTGTGCTGAAGCCTCGATTGCGGTGGCCGCGAGAAGGCCGGTTGCCGCAACGGCAAGCATAGCCATACGGGTCTTGAAGTTCATGCCATATCCAATAGTTGTTGACGGGGTGTCCTGCAATGTTCACTGAGAATTACAACCGCGAACTGGAATCTAAATATGGCGATGGCGTGGTCGGAATGAGAATAATATGCGATTGTTGAATTTGACTAGTTTAAGGAAAATCATCCTATACTAATAGTTGTTTACTTTATGGTGAAGGAATGAGGGAGTAATATTTTGAAAAGTTCCATTATGTTTCTGTGGATTCGGTTGCGATTCGTTAGGATTCCGTGAAAGGCTTTTTTCGCCCGGTATTTTTCTCCGTATCGACATGAAAATTGTTTGCGGAGCCGGGAGCGGCTGGTGCTGCCGCTGCAATTTTCATTTGTAGGGCAAGTTTTTACGCATGGTGGCAAAGTTGACAAAATGGGGCCATTTTGCGGCGGATATGCAATCAAAGGGTGTATTTCCCGCTTTCTGCTCCGACGCAAAACTTGTCCGCAGGCCCGATTGGCCGTGCGTTGACATTTCTTTGACTGCGGCAAGCCTCCACGAAAGCCAGAAAACCCTGCTATAAACGTGCGGATCGGACCACGGAAAACCAATGCAGAACCAGCCGGAAACAGACAGGAGCGAGAGCGCCATGCCCGCAATTTCGGTGGGCAGGCGGGCGCTTTACCTGTGTCTTGGTTTTCTTATGCTGGGCCTCGGTATTGTCGGCGCCTTTCTGCCGGTCATGCCGACTACGATCTTCATCATATTTGCGGCATGGTTCTTTGCGCGGTCTTCACCCAGACTGGAGGCACGCCTTCTCTCCGACAGGCGTTTCGGCCCGCTGGTCGTGAAATGGCGCGAGCGGGGCGCCATCCCGCCCAATGCCAAGCTTTATGCCTGTCTTGGCATGGTTGTAGGCTATGGCCTGTTCTGGTGGGGGGCAAACCCCGGCTGGCCGCTGGCGGCTGCGGTGACGCTCTTCATGGTTGGGTCCGCCGTTTATGTACTGTCGCGCCCGAGCGAATGAGGGGCGCCTTGGCATCACGGATTCTCAAGATGAATCCTTCGCCGGTTCGGCGAGCGGCAAAACCCCACAAAATTACTGACGGGCCGCTCTGTTACAGAGCTGTAAAATTACTGTCATATGACTGTAATATAGAGCGCGTAGAGGGCTAGTGACGCCACTTCGTCCTATGTCTTCATACAACAGGAGCCGCAGCTCATGAACAAGATGATTTCCTCAACCGCAGCGCTTGCCATCGCTGCCGTTTTGTCGGTTTCCGCCGCCCAGGCGCGCGATCAGATTCAGGTTGCCGGTTCCTCGACCGTTCTGCCTTATGCAAAGATCGTTGCCGAGACCTTCGGTGAAACCTATCCGAACTTCAAGACGCCAGTCGTCGAATCGGGCGGTTCGGGCGCTGGCATCAAGGAATTCTGCAAGGGCGTCGGTGAAAACACCATCGATATCGCCAACGCATCGCGCGCCATGAAGGGCTCCGAACTGAAGTCCTGCATCGACGCCGGCGTCAAGGACGTTCAGGAAGTGCGCTTCGGCTATGACGGCATCGTCTTCGCCACCGACGCAAAGGGTCCGGACTGGAAGCTGAAGCCGGAAGACGTCTACAAGGCGCTCGCTGCCAAGCTCGTTGTGGACGGCAAGCTCGTCGACAATCCGAACGCCAAGTGGAACCAGGTCAATCCGAACCTGCCGGATTGGGACATTGCTGCCTATATTCCGGGCGAAAAGCACGGCACCCGTGAAGTTTTCGAAGAGAAGGTTCTGGCCGACGGCTGCGAGCATTCGGGCGCCCTCGAAGAACTCAAGAAGACCGGCCTTGACGACAAGGCTGCCGCTTCCGCCTGTATCGCAGTGCGCAAGGACGGCAAGGCCGTCGATATCGACGGTGACTATGCCGAAACCCTCGCTCGCATCGACTCCAACAAGACCGGCGTTGGCGTTTTCGGCCTCTACTTCTTCGAAAACAACGCCGACAAGCTGAAGGTCGCCACAGTCAACGACGTGACGCCGTCGGCTGCGACCGTCGCTTCGGGCGAATATCCGGTTTCGCGTCCGCTGTTCTTCTACGTGAAGAAAGCTCACCTCGGCGTTATTCCGGGTCTGAAGGAATATGTCGAATTCTTCCTCAACGACCAGATGATCGGTCCTGACGGCCCGCTCGCCGAATACGGTCTGGTTCCGGCTCCCGATGCCGAACGTGAAGCACAGCGTGCTGCCTTCACCGAAGGCAAGACGATGGCTGCGAAGTAAATTTTAATCTGTGGAACGCGGGGATGACCAATCTCCGCGTTCTTCTCCTTTCGCGCTGCTGTATTAAGACAGACGTAATCGCGCGGGACGGCCGGGATGAAACTGCATCTTGAAACCGATCCGCATTCATTCGTTACTACAGTACAGCCTATGGCAACCGGGGAAATTGAATGTCGTTCTTTCTGGTTCTCGTCAGCATCGTTGCAATCGGGCTGATCGGATTCTTCATAGGCAGGCAGCGCGCCATTGCATTGGACAAGGCGCAATCTGCTTCCGTGCAAGGCTCACCGACCGAAAAAATGCATTCCCGCCCGCATTATCATGGCTGGTGGGTTTTCCTCGTTTCCGCGTTGCCTGCCATTCTGTTTCTGGCCGTATGGGCCGTTGGGGCTTCGGTTTATCTCGATCACGGCGCGGCTGCTCGCTTGCCCGGTAACGTCGAGGGTGGCTCCTACACCAATCGCAGTCTCCAGCTTGGCATGATTCGCGGCCTTGCCGGTGGGCTTGAGCGCCTGACGCCGACCGAGCTGGAGAACTTCCCGTCGAACTATCAGGATGCCCGCTCGCTTCTGGCAGGCAAGGGGGTGGCCCTTGCGACCGAGGGCCAGGATTACATGGTGCCGATCGCACTGTATCTGAAGAACGGGGCCGATCTGACCCATACGATCGGTTCCGTGGTCGCTCTGGTGATCGCCATTGCAGGCCTGGTCTTCGGTTTGTCGACGATCAGCCGCCGTATGCGCGCGCGCAACAACGTCGAGCGTATCGTTCTTTGGGGTCTGATCGCTGCGTCCGGCATCGCCATTCTGACCACCGTCGGCATCATCTTGTCGATGCTGTTCCAGACCATCAGCTTCTTCCAGTCCGTTTCGCCTTGGGATTTCTTCTTCGGCACCGTCTGGGACCCGCGTTTTGCCGCTGCCGGTTCCGGCGGCGAAACGGGTCAGTTCGGCCTGATCCCGCTTCTGGCAGGCACGCTCTACATCGCCCTCGTGGCCATGCTGTTCGCCGTACCGGTCGGGCTGTTCTCGGCAATCTATATGTCGGAATATGCATCGCCGGGCGTTCGTACCGTCGTCAAGCCGGTTCTGGAGCTGCTCGCCGGCATCCCGAGTATCGTTTACGGCTTCTTCGCCCTTGTGACCGTCGGTCCCTTCCTCCGCGATCTCTCGATGGCGATCGGAGGCGGGCAGGGTTTCATCATGGCGCAAAGCGTGCTGACGGCCGGTCTCGTCATGGGCGTGATGCTGATCCCCTTCGTTTCCTCGCTGTCCGATGATATCATCACTGCCGTTCCGCGCTCGCTGCGCGACGGTTCGCTGGGCCTTGGCGCGACGCGTTCCGAGACGATCAAGCGCGTCGTCCTTCCGGCTGCACTGCCGGGCATCGTCGGCGCGCTTCTCATGACCGCATCGCGTGCCATCGGGGAAACCATGATCGTGGTTCTCGCCGCTGGCGTGGCGGCCCGCATCAACATCAATCCGTTCGAGGCGATGACCACCATCACGGTGAAGATCGTCAACCAGCTCACGGGCGACCTTGAATTCAACTCGCCCCAAACGCTGGTGGCCTTTGCGCTCGGCATCACGCTTTTCGTCCTGACGCTGATCATGAATATCTTTGCGCTGCACATCGTGCGCAAGTACCGGGAGCAGTACGAATAATGACCGATACGACCTTCAACGCCAGCGGGGCGGCCATACAGCCGAAACGCCGCGATATCGGGCTGAAACGCCGCTATGCCGCCGAACGTCGCTTCCGTTATTACGGTATCGCCGCGATTGCCATCGGTGTGTTCTTCCTCTGCGCGCTTCTGTTCGCGGTCTTTTCCAAGGGCTATACCGCCTTCTGGCAGACCACGCTTTATCTGCCGGTCAAGCTTGACCAGCAGGTTATCGATCCGGGCAACAAGCGCGCGACCGACCCCAATGTTTTGATCACGGCCAACTATCCGCTGTTGGTGCGCAATGCGCTTGCCGAAAAGCTCGGTGTCGCAAAGACGGACCGTCCGGCAATGCGCGATCTCGGGCGTTTCTATTCGGACAGCGTGCGGGTCCAGTTGCGTCGGATGATCATGGACGATCCCGCGATCGTCGGGACCACACAGACGGTTCCGGTTCTGACGGGCGCGGATATCGATTCCGCCTTCAAGGGACAGATCGATCTTTCTGTTCCCGAAACAAGCCGCAAGGTTTCCGACCGTCAGGTCGGCTGGATGAAGACGCTCTCTGAAGAAGGCGTCATGAAGGAAGCCTTCAACACTGGCCTGTTCAGCTTCGGCGCATCCAGCCGTCCTGAAACCTCGGGTCTCGGCGTGGCGCTGGCCGGTTCGCTCTATATGATGCTGATCGTTCTCGGCCTGTCCCTGCCGATTGGTGTGGCGGCCTCGATCTATCTGGAGGAGTTCGCCAGGAAAAACCGGTTTACGGACATGATCGAGGTGAACATCAACAACCTCGCGGCCGTTCCCTCCATCGTGTTCGGTCTTCTCGGTCTGGCGGTGTTCATCAACTTCTTCGGCCTGCCGCGTTCGGCTTCACTGGTTGGCGGTCTGGTTCTCACGCTTATGACGCTGCCCACGATCATCATCGCAACGCGAGCAGCCCTTCGCGCCGTGCCGCCGTCGATCCGCGCCGCAGCACTTGGGCTCGGTGCCTCCAAGACGCAGATGGTATTCCACCATGTCCTGCCGCTCGCCGCACCCGGCATCCTGACCGGAACGATCATCGGTCTTGCCCAGGCGCTGGGCGAAACCGCGCCGCTCCTGCTGATCGGCATGGTCGCCTTCGTTGCCGATGTGCCGTCCACGCCGATGGACCCGGCGACGGCGCTGCCGGTACAGATTTATATGTGGGCCAATGAAGCGGAACGCGCCTTTGTGGAACGCACATCCGGCGCTATCATTGTCCTGCTTCTGTTCCTGGCCGTGATGAATATTGCAGCAATTATTCTGCGCCGCCGCTTCGAGCGCCGCTGGTAAAACGGGAGTCGAACGCTATGAATCTGATGACTGAACGATCTCTCGAGAAAGCCGTAGGAGAAAAAATGAACGCCAACGCCAATTCCATAAAGATGCGCGGCGACAAGGTCTGCGTTTTTTATGGCGAGAAGCAGGCCCTGTTCGACGTCGACCTGGACATTCAGGAAAAACAGGTCACGGCGCTGATCGGCCCTTCCGGTTGTGGCAAATCCACCTTCCTGCGTTCGCTCAACCGCATGAACGACACCATCGAGGGCTGCCGCGTGGGCGGCAGGATCACGCTCGACAGTGAAGATATCTACGACCCGAAGATCGATGTCGTTGAACTGCGCGCACGGGTCGGCATGGTGTTCCAGAAGCCGAATCCGTTTCCGAAGTCGATTTATGAAAACGTCGCTTACGGCCCTCGCATTCACGGTCTGGCCCGCACCAGGGCCGATCTTGAGGAAATCGTGGTGACGAGCCTCCAGAAGGCTAGCCTCTTCGAGGAAGTGAAGGACCGTCTGCACGATGCGGGCACGGGTCTTTCCGGTGGTCAGCAGCAGCGCCTTTGCATTGCGCGTGCCATTGCCGTCAGCCCGGAAGTCATCCTGATGGATGAGCCTTGTTCGGCGCTCGATCCGATTGCGACCGCCAAGGTGGAGGAGCTGATCGACGAACTGCGGCAGAACTACACGATCGTGATCGTAACGCACTCCATGCAGCAGGCCGCGCGTGTTTCGCAGCGTACCGCCATGTTCCACCTCGGCAATCTGGTCGAAGTAGGCGAGACGGAAACGATCTTCACCGCTCCGACAGAGAAACGTACGCAGGACTATATCACGGGACGCTTCGGCTGATCCGGTTCAGCGCCCAAACAGATAGACAGTGCGGCTTCCCCGCAATTTATATTACGAGGTCTACTATGCCGTCTCAGCATACCGTTCGCTCCTACGATGAGGAATTGAAGTTTCTCACCCATAAGATCGCCGAAATGGGCGGACATGCGGAACGTATGGTCGAACAATCGGTCGCCGCTATCGTCAATGCGGACAACGCGCTCGCGCAGCGCGTCATCTCCGACGATCTCATTCTCGACGCAAGCGAGCGCGAGATCGACGACAAGGCCGTCATGATCATCGCCAAGCGCCAGCCCATGGCCGTGGACCTGCGCGAGATCATCGGTTCGATCCGCATCTCCGCCGATCTGGAACGCGTGGGCGATCTGGGCAAGAACATTGCCAAGCGCGTTGCCGCGGTTTCGGAATCGCGCCAGCCCGTAAAGCTCTATCGCGGCCTGGAGACGCTGGCGGAACTGGCGCTGACCCAGCTCAAGGAAGTGCTCGACGCCTATGCGTCGCGTTCAGTGCAGCAGATCAATGTCGTCCGCGACCGCGACGACGAGATCGATGCGATGTACACGTCGCTGTTCCGCGAATTGCTGACTTACATGATGGAAGATCCGCGCAATATTTCCGCGTGCACGCATCTTCTGTTCTGCGCCAAGAACATCGAACGTATCGGCGATCATGCAACCAATATTGCAGAGACCGTTTACTACATCGTCACCGGCCTGCAGATGGCGGCCGAGCGACCGAAGGAAGACCTGAGCCATGGCATTATCGTGGATGAGGCGCGCAAACCCTGAACCAGACCGTTTCGACGGCTGAGAAAGAGTGACTGGTGCGGCGGTGCGTGGCCGATTGAGGGGGGATTGTATCCGCTGCTCGCCAAATTTGGATAGGGAAATACTGGATGTCACAGGCACCCAAAATCGCTGTGGTCGAAGACGAGGAAGCGCTCAGCGTCCTGCTTCGCTATAACCTTGAGGCGGAGGGCTATCAGGTCGATACGATGCTGCGCGGCGATGAAGCCGAAGTCGCCTTGCGGGAGAACGTGCCCGACCTGCTTATTCTGGACTGGATGCTTCCGGGCGTATCCGGCATCGAGCTTTGCCGCCGCCTGCGTCAGTGGTCCGAAACCGAGCGCCTTCCCATCATCATGCTGACGGCGCGCGGGGAGGAAAGCGAACGCGTCCGGGGATTGAGTGTCGGTGCGGACGATTATGTGGTGAAGCCCTTCTCGACGCCGGAGCTTCTGGCTCGCGTCAAGGCGATGCTTCGCCGCTCCAATCCGAGCATTCTGTCCCATGTTCTGAAGGTGGGCGATCTGGTCCTCGACCGCCAGCAGCATCGCGTCTATCGCAAGGACAAGGAGGTTCGTCTTGGACCGACGGAATTCCGCCTGCTGGAATATTTCATGATGTCTCCCGGCCGCGTTTTCTCGCGTAGCCAGCTTCTGGACAGTGTCTGGGGACCGGATATTTATGTCGATGACCGCACCGTGGATGTCCATGTCGGGCGACTGCGCAAGGCGATCAATGTCGGTCGTGCGCTCGATCCGATCCGCACTGTTCGCGGCGCCGGTTATTCCTTCGGCTGATTTATTCGCCAGTCGGAAAAAGACGATCGTTTGTCTGCCCGCCGCGGTCTCCGCGGCGGGTTTTTTCGTCGGTGAACGATATCGTGCGTGAGAATCGGTTCGGTGAAGTTTTCCCCTTCAGCCTTCGAAACTGCCGCTGAATGTGCATTCTCACGCGATGTTACGCTCGTGTCTCCAAAGTTGAAATCGAGCAACGGAACCCATGGCCCGGTAGAATTTTTGCAGTTTATTCCGGGAGCGCATACGAAGCGGCCCAGCATTGGCAAGAAAAAGCGAATTAAGGCGATGATGTGATTGGTATTGCGAAATTTTGAATGCTGACAAATCAAGAGCTTACAGGAAATGATGATTATCGTTAAGAAATTGTTAATATATTTAAAGGGTTTGTGTGCAAGATCGCGATTACGATTCGCAGTTGTTTCTGGATTTTTTGACGGACCCTGGCATAGTCGGGATTTGACCCTTCGCCTTTTTTTGGCCTAAAAATTCCAAAACCTTGAATTCGATTGAGCGACAGTAAGACGGTTGATTTGGACTTCGTCCTCTTTGACTTGTACGGCAGCCGGTATTCGCTGGGTGTCCGGCTGTATCAGTTAAGGGTCCTGACATGAGATTGAGCCATTGACGCGCGCCGCTAAGTGGAAATTGCCCGTTCTTGTCGGGCTGGTGGTTGCGCCTTTCGTGGTGACCGGTTGCACGACGACCGGAAGCACGGGCAAAGCCAATGTGGAGAAGACGGCGGCTAGCCACGTCAAGACCCTCAATGGCGTGAAAACCTACACATATACACCGCGCGACAGGGAATGCCTTGAACGCGCGATGTTCTTCGAATCCAACCGTTCGAGTTCCGACGGCCTGGTGGCTGTCGGCACGGTTGTCATGAATCGTCTCGCTTCAGGTCGTTATCCGGATACGATTTGCGGTGTCGTCGGTCAGAAGAACCAGTTTGCGCCGGGCGTTCTCAGCCGGAAAATGAATTCCAGGGCGCTGCCGGACGTGCAGGCGGCGGCCGATGCGGTGCTGAAGGGCAAGCGTCATCCAAAGCTCAGGAACGCCATGTTCTTCCACACGGCGGGCCTGAAATTCCCCTACAGGAATATGCACTATGTGCTCGTTGCCGGCGGCAATTCCTTCTACGAGAAGCGCAATCGCGACGGCTCGTTGCAAAATCCGGTGCCGCAGGAACCGTATAACCTTGCCCTTGCCTATTCGCCGCAGTCCCCTTCCATGCCGCAGGACCCGTCCTATGATGTGACCCTGCCGCAGGTCGGACCCGTTCCGGGAACGGAGCCGACCGTTCAGATGGCGCTGGCCGAAGCCGCGAAAACCGGGAGCCTGCAGCAGAACGACGGTTCCGGTCCGCAGGCGCGCGGCGACCGTCTGGCGCGTCATCGCGATGTTTCCGCCGGTCGTTCGTCGGAACAGCATGTGCAGGTCGCATCCTATCAGCCGAATTTCGATACATCCGCACCGCAGGCCGCGTCGCTCGGCTATGCTCCCGCCAGCCAGAAGCAGGTCGATGCCATCGGCGCGCTTCTTCTGTCGCAGAATCGTCCCGAAGCGCCGCTATAAGCTGCTTGGCGATGATGAAATGAAATTGGAACGCCGGTCCGGTTTAGTCGGACCGGCGTTTTCTTTGCCGGTCATGCGGCGGGAAAGCCCATCGGCGTGGCGTTTGGCAGCGCGTTTCAGGGGCGATAGACCGGCCGATAGATCACCATCGGTCGATCATAAAAATCCATCTGGTTTTGCCACGCCCGGCGGTCGGCTCTACGATCCAGGTCGAGCCGCATGAGGCAGTTGGCGAACGCGTCGGTTCTGGCCTTGAAGCCATAGCTTCGGCAGGTCTGTTCGTCGGCGGCACGACGCTGCTCGGGCGTCATGGTCGTGCAGCCTGCGAAAAAGCCCATAGCGCCAAGCAAGATAAGCATTTTCCTGTTCATCGATATTGCTTTCTTCATGCAGATGACCGCGCAGTTACTATAGCACGATGCGCAGACTCAACAGGTTCGGAAAAAAGATGGTGAAATCGTGCCATCTGGTAAACTGCTGGTGATTCTGTCCCGAAAAGGTTTCCGCCCATGGCCCATGAAAAGCTCCCTCCCGTCATCGACCCGGTAAAACTCGAACGTCTGGCGGAAGTCGCCGTTCGCGTCGGTCTGCAATTGCGGGAAGGGCAGGACCTGGTCATCACCGCGCCGGTCGTGGCTCTGCCGTTGGTTCGCCTTATAGCCAAACATGCCTATAAGGCGGGAGCCGGTCTGGTGACGCCGTTCTTCGCTGATGACGACATCACGCTTGCGCGATACGAAAATGCGCCGGATGCGAGCTTCGACCGCGCGGCGGGCTGGCTCTATGAAGGCATGGCGGAAGCCTATCGCAATGGCGCGGCCCGCCTTGCGATAGCCGGGGACAATCCGATGCTGCTTTCGACGCAGGACGCGGCCAGGGTTTCGCGCGCCAACCGCGCCAATTCAAGGGCCTACCAGCCTGCGCTTGAGAAAATCGCCGGTTTCGACATCAACTGGAACATTGTGTCCTACCCAAATCCGGCCTGGGCGAAGCTCATGTTCCCCAACGAGCCGGACGATATCGCGACCCGCAAGCTTGCCGACGCCATTTTTGCGGCTTCGCGTGTCGATGTCGAAGATCCGGTTGGCGCCTGGGCGGCGCATAATGCTGCGCTTCGCACCCGCACCCGTTTTCTGAACGGCAAGACCTACAGCGCCCTGCACTTCAAGGGGCCGAATACCGACCTGACCGTCGGGCTGGCTGATGGCCATGAGTGGCACGGCGGCGCTTCGACGGCCAAGAACGGCATTACCTGCAATCCGAATATTCCGACGGAGGAAGTGTTCACCACGCCTCATGCGTTGCGTGTCGATGGCTATGTGACGAGCACCAAGCCGCTTTCGCATCAGGGTACGCTGATCGAGAATATCGCGGTGCGTTTTGAAGATGGACGTATTGTCGAGGCAAAGGCAAGTCGCGGCGAGGAAGTGCTTTCCAAGGTACTCGACACGGACGAAGGAGCGCGCAGGCTGGGCGAAGTGGCGCTGGTGCCGCATTCCTCGCCGATCTCGCAGAGCGGTCTGCTGTTCTACAACACGCTGTTCGATGAAAACGCGGCAAGCCATATCGCGCTCGGCCAGTGCTATTCGAAATGCTTCATCGACGGGGCCAGGCTGACGCCGGAACAGATAAAGGCGCAGGGCGGAAATTCGAGCCTCATCCATATCGACTGGATGATCGGGTCGGGTGAGATCGATGTCGATGGCGTCAACGCCGATGGCAGCCGCGAACCGGTGATGCGCGGCGGCGAATGGGCGAACTGATAAGCATGGATAACACCCGATGGATTATCTTCGTCGGGTTTTGCTTGTCGCGGCATGATTTCTGATTTACCCGGTTGCGCATGAAGATACTTGCGCTTGATACCGCCGCTTCCTGGTGCGCCGCCGCCGTTTACGATACCGCTCGCAATGTCGTCATTGCCGATGTGAGCGAGAATATCGGCAAGGGCCATGCCGAAGTGCTGATGGAATATGTCGAGCGGGCCATGAACGAGGCGAAGCTTTCGCTGCGCGACATGGACCGGGTGGCGGTCAATATCGGGCCGGGATCATTTACCGGCGTGCGCATCGGCGTCTCCGCCGCGCGCGGCTTCGCCCTGGCGCTCGGCGTTCCTGTAATCGGGATCACCGCCTTCGAGGCGCTGGCTGCGGAAACGTCTATCGCCTTGCCGGAACGGCCCGTGCTTGTCCTTCTCGACGCCCATCGCGGCGAGATTTACGCGCAAGGGTTCGACGCGCAGGGCCTGCCGCAATCGAAGCCTGCGGTCCTGTCGCGGGAAGAAGCGGAGGCGCTGGTCGCGTCTTTGGCCGAGGGCACTGTTCTTGCGGGTTCCGCTGCCAGTGCTATCAATGAAGCTGCTGGCGGAAAGTTCGCTTTGGGCTCACCGGAGCCGACAGCAAAAGCCGGAACCTATGCGCGTCTGGCGGGAATAGGAGAGCCGGGCGAGGCACCGAAGCCGCTATACATGCGCGGCCCCGACGCCAAGCCACAGCTCGGTTTTGCCCTGCCGCGCAAGCCTGCCGGAGAATAGCGGATGATTGGCTTGGCGTTCGGCCGCTTCGGTCGCAGACAGGTGTCGGTGGAGCCGCTCGGCGTGCAGGATAGCCAGGCGATCCAGCGCATTCACGCCACCGCTTTTCATCATGGCTGGAGTTCCGACGATTTCCGGTCTCTGATCGGGCAGAATACGGTTTTCGGCTTTGTCGCCCGTCCCGAAGGCAAGCCGAATGAAGCTTGCGGTTTCGTGCTGGCGCGGCTGGTGGCGGGCGAGGCGGAAATTCTCACCATCGCCGTCGCCCGCGATGCGCAACGACAGGGCATCGGGCGTATGCTTATGGATGCGGTGTTGCGCCACCTCTATCAGGAGCGGGCCGAGACGCTTTTTCTGGAAGTGGACGAGGCGAATATTGCCGCGCAGACACTTTACCGCCGCCTCGGCTTCCAGAAAGTCGGCGACCGCCCTGCCTATTATGAAACGGCGAACGGGCGTTCGGCGGCCCTGATCCTGCGGCGTGATTTGAAGAGGGCGCAATGATCGGCGCCATCAGAATATTTCTGGTCGTGGCGGCCATGGTCGCGCTCAGCCTGTCGCTGATTCCCGTTCAATATCTGTTTCTGAAACTGAAGAATGGCTGGAAGCGCCGCCTGCCGAACTTCTTCCATCGCGTTGTGGCGCGCTTGTTCGGTTTCCGCATCAGGACCGTTGGCCAGATGCATGAAGGGCGTCCGCTCCTTCTCGTCGCCAATCACACGTCATGGAGCGACATCGTCGTTCTGTCGGCTGTGGGGCAGGTGTCCTTCATTGCCAAGTCTGAAGTGCGCGATTGGCCAGTCTTCGGCATGTTCGCCGTTTTGCAGCGCACCGTTTTCGTGGAGCGCGAGCGGCGCGGCAAGACAGGTGAGCAAACCTCCGAGATCGCAAGGCGTCTCGCCACGGACGACGCGATGGTGCTGTTTCCCGAAGGCACGACTTCGGACGGCAATCGGGTGCTGCCGTTCAAGACCGCGCTTTTCGGCGCGGCCCATGCGGCGATCCGGGAAGCAGGTGTGCCGGAGGTCGCGGTGCAGCCGGTGGCGATTGCCTATACCGGCGTGCATGGCATGGCCATGGGTCGCTATCACCGCCCCATAGCGTCCTGGCCGGGCGATGTCGAACTGATGCCGCATCTGAAGGGAATCCTGCGTGAAGGCGCCGTCGATGTGGAGGTACGCTTCGGTGAGCCGGTCGTGGTTACCGCTGCAACCGACCGCAAGATGCTCGCCCGCACCATGGAAAGCCGGGTGCGTGCGCTTCTGCAAAGCGCGCTTCTCGGGCGGGAGATTCCGGAAGCTTGAACAGCCGGGAATATTGCTGCCTTCCAAAATGGCGGCAAAAGCTGTAGATAGCCCCGCATGAGCGACACGATCCCCGATACCGAACCGCAGGCAGAGCGTCCAAACACCCGTAAGGTTTTCGTCAAAACCTATGGCTGCCAGATGAACGTTTACGACAGCCAGCGCATGGCCGACAGCCTTGCCGCGGAAGGCTATGTCGCGACCGACACGCCGGACGATGCCGATCTGGTTCTGCTCAACACTTGCCATATTCGCGAAAAAGCATCGGAAAAGCTCTATTCCGCGCTGGGTCGCCTGCGCAAGATGAAGCACAAGCGGGCTGAGAACGGCAAGGAACTGACCATCGGGGTTGCGGGCTGCGTCGCACAGGCCGAGGGTCAGGAAATCCTGCGCCGCGCGCCCAATGTCGATCTGGTCATCGGGCCGCAGACCTATCATCGTCTGCCCAATGCGCTGGCGCGGGTGCGCGGTGGCGAGAAGGTCGTTGAAACCGAATATGCTCTTGAAGACAAATTCGAGCATCTGCCGTCGCCGAAGCGCGAAGAAACCCGCAGGCGCGGCGTTTCGGCTTTCCTGACGGTGCAAGAAGGCTGCGACAAGTTCTGCACCTTCTGCGTGGTGCCCTATACGCGCGGTTCGGAAGTCTCGCGCAGCGTGAAGCAGATCGTTGCGGAAGCCGAAAAGCTTGCCGATGGCGGCGTGCGCGAACTGACGCTGCTCGGCCAGAACGTCAATGGCTGGCACGGCGAGGGCGAGGACGGTCGCGAATGGGGGCTGGGCGAGCTTCTGTTCCGCCTTGCGCGCATTCCCGGTATTGCGCGCCTGCGTTACACCACCAGCCATCCGCGCGACATGGATGACAGCCTGATTGCCGCGCATCGCGATCTGCGGCAACTGATGCCCTATCTGCACTTGCCCGTGCAGTCCGGTTCCGACCGGATTCTCAAGGCCATGAACCGCCGCCACAAGGCGGACGAATATCTGCGCCTGATCGAACGTATTCGGGTCGTTCGCCCGGACATGGCGCTGTCTGGCGATTTCATCGTTGGTTTTCCCGGCGAGACCGACCAGGATTTCGAGGATACGATGAAACTGGTCCGTGAGGTCAATTACGCGCAGGCCTATTCGTTCAAATATTCGCCGCGTCCGGGCACGCCGGGCGCCGATCTGCCCGACCATGTGGAGGAAGCCGTAAAGGACGAGCGCCTCCAGCGCCTTCAGGCACTCCTGTCCGAACAGCAATATGCCTTCCAGGATTCCATGATCGGGCGCGAGATGGATGTGCTGCTCGAAAAGCCGGGTCGTGAGGCTGGCCAGATGGTGGGGCGTTCGCCGTGGCTTCTGCCGGTGATCGTCGATGACAATGCGGATCAGGTCGGTGACATCATTTCTGTTAAAATTACATCGACCGGCACCAATAGTCTTGTTGCGCAAAAACTTGGGTGAAGGCATGATGAACGCAGGGCAGATGTTTCGGCGCGTTGATCTTTTGCCGATAATCCTGCCGGTCTTGTGATTGCAATGCGTGAACTCTCAAGGAGATGCGGTTGAGCGCCACGGAAAAGCTGAAACCTGCCAAGCCAACCAATCAAACGCAAAAAAGCCCGACGACCGGGGCCTCGGATATGGCCCATATCGTGCTCACATTCGACAATAATCGCCTTGCCAGCGCGCTTTACGGTCAGTTCGACGAAAATCTCGCCCGCATCGAACAGAAGCTCGGCGTGGATGTCCGCTCCAAGGGCAACCAGCTTTCGATCCGCGGCGAACCGACGGCGACCGAACAGGCGCGGCGCGCCCTCGATCACCTCTATGAAACGCTGCAGAAAGGCCATGAGCTGACGACGTCGGATGTCGACGGAGCGCTGCGCATGGCGATCGCCGCCGACGATCAGCTGACGCTGCCGACCATGGAAAACAAGGGCAAGCTTTCCGCTGCGCAGATTTCGACGCGCAAGAAGACTATTTTCGCCCGCACGCCGACGCAGGACGCCTATATGCGCGCGCTCGACCGCTCCGAACTGGTGTTCGGCGTCGGGCCTGCCGGTACGGGCAAGACCTATCTGGCCGTCGCCCATGCCGCCATGCTTCTCGAACGCGGGCTTGTGGAACGCATCATCCTGTCGCGCCCGGCTGTCGAGGCAGGCGAGCGTCTCGGCTTCCTGCCGGGCGACATGAAGGAAAAGGTCGATCCCTATCTGCGACCGCTTTACGACGCGCTTTATGACATGATGCCGGCGGAAAAGGTCGAGCGCGCCATTACCGCGGGCGTGATCGAGATCGCGCCTCTCGCCTTCATGCGCGGGCGCACGCTGGCCCATTCGGCGGTGATCCTCGATGAAGCGCAGAATACGACGTCGATGCAGATGAAGATGTTTCTGACCCGCCTTGGCGAAGGTTCGCGCATGATCGTCACCGGCGACCCGAGCCAGATCGATCTGCCGCCGGGCCAGAAATCCGGTCTGGTGGAGGCGCTGCGCGTACTGGACGATGTGGAAGGCGTCATCAAGGTGCGCTTCACCGAAAAGGACGTGGTGCGCCATCCGCTGGTGGCAGCTATCGTCACGGCCTATGATCGCGACGGCAAGAAGCACGCGCGTTCGGAATAGGCACGCCTGCGGCCTTGCAATTCTTCGCCGGAGTGACGATCTAAAAAGATGCTGTCTGCCTTTCGGGGCAGGCGGCTTTCGTACAACTGAAAGGACGAAGCGGCTGGCCATTGCGGAGAGCCGCCACAAAACGTGTCAGACAACGCGATCCATATCGATATCATGGTCGAGGCCGGCAACTGGTCCGACGAACCTACGCTTGAAGCGCTTGTCAGAAAGTCGGTCGAGGCTGGATGGGAAGTTCTCGGGCTGAAAAGCGCGGAAAGCGAGCTCAGCGTCGTTTTCACCGACGATGCCTCCATTCAGGTTTTGAACGCGGAATGGCGCGGCAAGGACAAGCCGACCAATGTGCTGTCGTTCCCGGCCTTTCCGGTCAAGGCCGGTTCGCAGCCGGGGCCGATGCTGGGCGACATCGTCATTGCGCGCCAAACCGTCGAGCGTGAGGCCCTCGAAGAGCGAAAGCCGCTCGAAAACCACCTCACTCACCTCGTCGTGCATGGGTTTCTGCACCTTTTGGGTTACGATCATGAGACGGATGAGGAAGCCGAAGTGATGGAAGGCAAGGAGCGCGAAATCCTTCATGCTCTTGCCATCCCGGACCCTTATGCTGTATCCGAATAGAACATTAACAACGATAGACCATGGCTGATCAAACATCGCACCCTCCGTCCGCTGGCGAAAATCGCAGCGAGACACAAGACGCCGAAGGGCAAAGTACGCAGCGGCCCGTAGCGGCCGAGAAGCGTTCCCTTCTGTCGAATATTTTTCCGTTCATGCGCTCGCGCCAGTCGTCTTCCCTGCGCGAGGATCTGGCCGATGCCCTGTCCAGCACGACAAGCGAACAGGATTCAGCATTTTCGCCTGAAGAAAAGGCGATGCTGCACAATATCCTGCGTCTGCGTGAAATGCGCGTCGAAGACGTCATGATTCCCCGCGCCGATGTCGAGGCGGTCGAAATCACCGCGCCGCTATGGGAGGTGCTGGAGCTTTTCGAAAAATCCGGCCATTCGCGTATGCCGGTCTATGCCGAGACGCTGGACGATCCGCGCGGCATGATCCATATCCGCGACGTCCTCAATTACATCACGCGTCAGGCGCGGCAGAAATCGACGCGCCGCACCACGCGCAAGGCCACGGCGGAAGACAATGCCGTCAATACCGCCAAGGCCGCCAAGGCCGCCAAATTCGATATGGGCCGTATCGATCTCACCAAGACGATCGGCGACCTCAATCTCATGCGCAAGGTCCTGTTCGTGCCGCCGTCCATGATGGCGAGCGGCCTGATGGCGCGTATGCAGGCGACCCATATCCAGATGGCGCTGGTCATCGACGAATATGGCGGAACGGACGGCCTGGTCTCGCTGGAAGACATTGTCGAGATGGTCGTCGGCGATATCGAAGACGAGCATGACGACGAAGAAATCATGATCGCCGAGGAAGCCGATGGCGTTTTCGTGGTCGATGCCCGCGCCGATCTGGAGGAACTGGCCGAGAAGATCGGCCCGACATTCGAAGTCGGTGAGCATGGCGAGGACGTCGATACGGTCGGAGGCCTTATCTTCTCCGTCTTGGGACGCATTCCGGTGCGTGGCGAAGTGGTGCAGGCCATACCGGGCTATGAATTCCATGTGCTGGAAGTCGATCCGCGCCGCGTGAAGAAGGTGCGCATCGTGCCGCTTTCCGCTGCCGACCGTCGTCGCCAGCAGCGCGCCGTGGTTTCCACCAAACCCGGCGACAATGCTGACGAGGCTATGGAAGCCGCGGGCAGCTCCAAAGAGGCCTGATGATCGAAAGGCTTGCGGGAAGAATCATTGTTTCGAGCGGCTGGCGTCGTGCGCTGGCCGCTTTTTTGAGCGGCGCCTTCGCCACGCTGACACAGCCGCCTTTCGACATTTTTATCGCCGGTTTCGTTTCCTTTCCTATCCTTGTCTGGCTGATCGACGGTGCAATCCCCAGGGAGGATGCCGGTCCGGTCCGGCGTTTCCTTCCCGCAGCCATGGTCGGCTGGTGGTTCGGCTTCGGCTACTTCGTTTCGGGCCTGTGGTGGATCGGTGCCGCGCTTCTGGTCGATGCGGACCAGTTCGCATGGGCGTTACCGCTGGCAGTTCTGGGATTGCCGGCCTTTCTGGCGCTCTTCTACGCATTGGCGACGATGGTCGCGCGCTTTTTCTGGTCGGACGGACTGGGGCGCATTTTTGCGCTGGCATTTGGTTTTGCGCTGGCCGAATGGCTGCGCCTTTTCCTCTTTACCGGCTTTCCGTGGAACGCCATCGGCTATGCAGTCATGCCGACGCCGCTGCTCATGCAGTCGGTTGCCGTTCTGGGCCTTGTGGGCATGAG
The DNA here is from genome assembly GCF_014199265.1 of Brucella daejeonensis. GTDB lineage: Bacteria > Pseudomonadota > Alphaproteobacteria > Rhizobiales > Rhizobiaceae > Brucella > Brucella daejeonensis. The sequence continues at coordinate 242,716 of NZ_JACIJG010000001.1, read as the reverse complement.
CGCATTCGCGGTGTTCGTGTTTTCCGCGCCAGCTTTGCTGACCGGCGGCCGATTGGCAGGAAGCGGTATCGCGTTTGCCGTGCTGCTCGTCGCAGCCCATGTCGGCTTCGGTGCCTGGACGCTTTCGCGCGCTCCAGCGATTGCCGACGAGAAAGGCGCGTTTGCGGTCCGCATCGTGCAGCCTTCCATCCCCCAGACCATGAAATGGGACAATGCCGAGCGCCGGGCGATCTTCGACAAGCTGGTGGCTCTCAGCGAAACGGCTCCGACCGGGGGGAAACCGAAGCCCGACGTGATCGTGTGGCCGGAAACGGCGGTTCCCTACATTCTGACCTCAACGCCCGAGGCAATGTCGCGCATTGGCGGGGCCTTGCAAAACGGGCAGGTGCTGCTCACCGGAGCGGTTCGGGAGGAACTGTCGGCGGACGGGGGCGAGCCGCGCTACTATAATTCCATCTTTACGATCGATGAACGGGGTGAGATCGTCGATACCGCCGACAAGGTGCATCTGGTGCCCTTTGGCGAATATCTTCCATATGAACATCTTCTGCGCGGTCTGGGGCTTCAGGAAGTGGTGGAAATGCCGGGCGGGTTCACCGCTGGCGCGTCGCGCCGCGCATTGAAGGTGAAAGACGGCCGCACCTTTCTGCCGCTCATCTGCTACGAAGCCATTTTCCCTGACGAACTCGGTTACACGGGCGAAAAGGCCGGAGCCATCATCAATGTCACCAATGACGGCTGGTATGGCGATACGCCGGGACCGTATCAGCATTTCCGTCAGGCGCAGGTGCGCGCGGTCGAACAGGGGCTGCCGCTCATTCGTGCAGCCAATAATGGTCTTTCCGGTGTCATTGATGCTTATGGTCGAATCACCGCCGGACTGGCGCTCGATGATGTCGGTGTCATCGACGCTTCCCTACCGTCACCTCGTGCACCATTTTGGGGCATTCCGCCGGGTCGATGGCAAACAGTTGCTGTGCTATTAACCTTACTCGTTATGAGCATGGCTTTCCGGCTGTCAAATGGCAGGCGTTTTCATTGACAGACTAATATAGTTAAGATGTTATGGCCCCTGCGGCGACGGTTTTGCGGAAAACCGTCAGACTACCTCCCAAAACGTAATGTTACCCCCGTTCTGATGAACGGGGCATGAATGAAAGCTCGCAGTTGCGAGGAGTGACAGTTGTATGATTGAGAATAAAAAGAAGCCCAATCCGATTGACGTACATGTCGGCAGCCGCATCCGTCTTCGCCGTAATATGCTGGGCCTCAGTCAGGAAAAACTCGGTGAAAGCCTCGGAATAACATTTCAGCAGATTCAGAAGTACGAGAAAGGCACCAATCGCGTCGGTGCAAGCCGCCTTCAGGCGATCTCGTCCATCCTGAATGTACCGGTTTCCTTCTTTTTTGAAGATGCACCGGGTTCCGGCACCACAACGGCTGGTTTTTCCGAGGATAATGAAGCGACCTATGTGGTCGATTTCCTGAATTCCAATGAAGGCGTGCAGCTTACCCGCGCATTCACGAAAATTTCAGACCCGAAAGTACGCCGCAAGATCATTGATCTCGTGAAATCGCTCGCCGCGGATGCGGACTGAGCGAACGTCCGATCGGGGCGGAAAGCGGGGCCGTGACCTGCCCCGCCGGTTTTTGCGACTTTGAATATCCGGGATGACATGACGGCAGTCGGGGAATGAAATTTTCCGCCCGCGCAGTGTCGCAACAAGAATATGCATTGACGGTTTGTTCCCAACTTCGCTAACACATGAATGTGCCCGGAAACGAAAATGTTCCGGGCGCTACTGTGTTTCCGTGGCGGAGATTTTCTCCGTTGGATTTTCAAGAGGGGTTACCCGTGTCGCGCAGTTCTTATCTCTTCACCAGCGAATCCGTGTCTGAAGGACATCCGGACAAGGTTTGCGATCGTATTTCCGATGAAATCGTCGACATGATCTACAAGGAAGCGCGCCGCACCGGCGTCGATCCGTGGTCGGTTCGTGTTGCCTGTGAAACGCTTGCCACCACCAACCGCGTGGTGATTGCCGGTGAAGTACGTGTGCCGGAAACTTTGCTGAAGAAGAATAAGGACGGTTCCGTCGCGCATGATGCGGCCGGTCATCCGCTTATCAATCCTTCGCGTTTCCGTTCGGCGGCGCGCAAGGCGATCCGCGAAATCGGCTACGAACAGGACGGCTTCCACTGGAAGACGGTGAAGATCGACGTGCTGTTGCATCCCCAATCCGCCGATATCGCGCAGGGCGTGGACAATGCAGCCGACCGTCAGGGTGAAGAAGGTGCTGGCGATCAGGGCATCATGTTCGGCTATGCCTGCCGCGAGACCCCGGACCTGATGCCGGCGCCGATCTATTATTCGCACAAGATTCTCGAAAAGCTGGCCGAAGCCCGCCACAAGGGTGAAGGCGATGCCGGTAAGCTCGGCCCTGACGCCAAAAGCCAGGTGACGGTGCGCTATGAAAACGGCAAGGCTGCGGAAGTCACCCAGATCGTGCTGTCGACGCAGCACATGGATGCAAGTTGGGATTCGAAGAAGGTGCGTTCGGTCGTCGAACCCTATATCCGCGAAGCGCTGGGCGATCTGCCGATTGCCGCCAACTGCAACTGGTACATCAACCCGACCGGCAAGTTCGTCATTGGCGGACCGGATGGCGATGCGGGCCTGACGGGCCGCAAGATCATCGTGGACACCTATGGCGGTGCGGCCCCGCATGGCGGCGGCGCGTTCTCCGGCAAGGACACGACCAAGGTCGACCGTTCGGCAGCCTATGCGGCGCGCTATCTGGCCAAGAATGTGGTTGCCGCCGGTCTTGCCGACCGCTGCACGATCCAGCTTTCCTATGCCATTGGCGTGGCGCAGCCGCTTTCTGTCTATGTCGACCTGCACGGAACCGGCAAGGTCGCAGAATCCGCCGTCGAAGAAGCTTTGCGCCATGTCATGGACCTGTCGCCGACCGGCATCCGCAAGCATCTCGATCTCAACAAGCCGATCTATGCCAAGACCTCGTCCTACGGCCATTTTGGCCGCAAGCCGGGTCGCGACGGTTCCTTCTCCTGGGAGAAGACCGATCTCACCAAGGCATTGAAGGCTGCTCTCGCTGCCTGATTGACAAGAATGAGCGATGAATCCCATCCAGTACGCGCGGCCGGAAATTTTTTCGGCCGCCGTCACGGCAAGCCGCTTCGCCAGCATCAGAACGATCTTTTCGAAGAGCTTCTGCCGCGCCTGAAGCTCGATCTTGGTGCGCCCGCGCCATCGGACCTGCGCGCGCTTTTTGCCGTGCCTGTCGAGGCGGTGCGCATGGAAATCGGTTTTGGCGGCGGCGAGCATCTTTATCACGAAAGCGGGCGCTATCCGCAGACCGGCTTTATCGGCGTCGAACCCTTCGTCAATGGCATGGCCAAGATGCTGGCGGCGCTCGATGAAGAAGCGCGTCCGAACTTGCGTCTCTATGACGAGGATGCGACGGCGGTTCTCGACTGGCTGCCGGAGGCATCGCTGTCCGGCATAGATCTTTTCTATCCCGATCCATGGCACAAGCGCCGCCACTGGAAGCGCCGTTTCGTCAGTGATGCCAATCTCGACCGTTTTGCGCGTGTTTTGAAGCCTGGCGCAAAATTCCGCTTTGCCTCCGATATCGAACATTACGTGAATTGGACCTTGCAGCATTGCCGCCGTCACGATGCATTCGACTGGCAGGCGGAAGGCCCGTCCGACTGGAACGATGCCTATGAAGGCTGGCCGGGCACACGCTATGAAGCCAAGGCGTTTCGCGAAGGCCGCGTAGCTGCCTATCTGACCTTCATCCGGCGCTGATAACGGCCTCGAATTGCACCTTGAAAAAAACAGCTTCCGCTGGTATATAGGTTTCAAATTCTTGGTCGAACGAACAAGAGTGGGTCCGTCCGGTCCCGCTCTTTTTTGTTACCTGGAGCATATTTGAAGAGGTCTATCAGGTTGACGGAACAGGTTCAGGCAAGCGAAACCGACATGCCGGCAGTGGAAGCGCCAGTGGTTGCGGTGGACGAGCGCATCGTCCGCGAGACGGGCATCGATGCGAAAGTGGCGGCTATTGTCGAGCCGATCATCAATACGCTGGGCTTTCGTCTGGTGCGCGTGCGCCTTTCGGGTTTGAACGGCCAGACCTTGCAGGTCATGGCCGAGCGGCCCGACGGCACGATGACCGTTGACGATTGCGAACTGCTCAGCCGCACGATAGCGCCGGTTCTCGATGTCGAAGACCCGATCAGCGGCAAGTATCATCTTGAAATCTCATCGCCGGGCATCGATCGTCCGATGGTGCGCAAGTCGGATTTCGCCGACTGGGCCGGTCATATCGCCCGCGTCGAGACGTCCATCGTGCATGAGGGCCGCAAGAAATTTCGTGGCCGCATCGTGCTGGGCGATGCGGAATCGGTGGTGCTCGAAAGCGATCAGGTCTCCTATGGCAGCGAGCCGGTCGTGCGCATTCCCTTCGATCTGATTTCGGATGCGCGTCTGGTCCTGACCGACGATCTGATCCGCGACGCGCTGCGCAAGGACAAGGCGATCCGCGAAGGCCGCATCCCCGGTGACGATCTGGGCGGCGATGAAGCGGACGAGCAGTCCGGTGAAGCGGCGTCGGGCGAAACCGAAAAGTAACGAACTGAGTTTCAGGCATCCGCGCGAGGAGACGCCGGGTGCGACACCAAGGAGATACCGATGGCAGTCAGTGCTAACAGGCTGGAACTTCTGCAGATCGCCGATGCGGTCGCACGCGAGAAGTCGATTGACCGCGAGATCGTTCTTGCGGCCATGGCCGATGCGATCCAGAAGGCGGCGCGTTCGCGTTACGGTCAGGAAAGCAATATCCGCGCCGACATCAATGCGAAATCCGGCGAGATCAAGCTTCAGCGCCTGCTGGAAGTCGTGGAGACTGTTGAGGATTACGCCACGCAGATTTCGCTGTTCACGGCCCGTGACCGCAATCCGGATGCGCAGATTGGCGACTTCATTGCCGACCAGCTTCCGCCGATGGATTTTGGCCGTATCGCTGCCCAGTCGGCAAAGCAGGTCATCGTGCAGAAGGTGCGTGAAGCCGAGCGCGACCGCCAGTATGACGAATTCAAGGATCGTGTCGGCGAGATCGTCAACGGCACCGTCAAGCGCGTCGAATATGGCAATGTGATCGTCGATCTGGGGCGTGGCGAAGCCATCGTGCGCCGCGACGAACTGATCCCGCGCGAAGCGTTCCGTTATGGCGACCGTATCCGCGCCTATGTCTATGACGTGCGTCGCGAACAGCGCGGCCCGCAGATTTTCCTGTCGCGTACCCATCCGCAGTTCATGGCGAAGCTTTTCACCATGGAAGTGCCGGAAATCTATGACGGCATCATCGAGATCAAGTCGGTTGCCCGCGATCCGGGTTCCCGCGCCAAGATCGCCGTCGTGTCGCGTGATGCGTCCATCGATCCGGTCGGCGCCTGCGTCGGTATGCGCGGCTCCCGCGTTCAGGCCGTTGTCGGCGAATTGCAGGGTGAAAAGATCGATATCATTCCGTGGTCGCCGGATGCGGCTTCCTTCATCGTCAACGCGCTCCAGCCTGCTGAAGTGGCCAAGGTTGTTCTCGATGAAGATGCGGAACGTATTGAAGTTGTCGTCCCGAATGACCAACTATCACTTGCGATCGGTCGTCGCGGCCAGAATGTCCGCCTCGCTTCGCAGCTCACCGGCTGGGACATCGATATTCTGACGGAAGACGAGGAATCCGAACGCCGCCAGAAGGAATTCACCGAGCGTTCGAACCTCTTCATGGAAGCCCTCGACGTCGACGAGATGGTTGGTCAGGTTCTGGCTTCCGAAGGTTTTGCCTCGATTGAGGAACTGGCCTATGTCGAGCCGGGCGAAATCGCATCCATCGATGGTTTCGATGAGGATACGGCTGGCGAAATCCAGGACCGTGCCCGCGAATATCTGGACCGGATCGAAGGCGAACAGGATGCCCGCCGCAAGGAGCTCGGCGTCGAGGACGCGCTTCGCGAACTGCCGGGCATGACGACGGCCATGCTGGTCGCGGTCGGCGAAGACGGCGTGAAGACCATCGAGGATTTTGCCGGTTATGCTGCTGACGATCTCGTCGGCTGGCGTGAACGCAAGGACGGCGATACGACGACCCATAGCGGCATTTTCTCGGCTTTCGACGTTTCGCGCGTCGATGCGGAGCAGATGGTTCTGGCGGCTCGCCTGAAGGCCGGCTGGATCACGGAAGAAGAACTGGCATCGGCTCAGGAAGAAGTGGCCGAGGAAGCCGGCGAGGAAGAAGCCGCTTCGTAAGCCTTGTAAATTGCCGGAGCCGCGCGGTTTTCAGGTCGTGCAGCTCTGGCAATTGAAATGTTGAAATGACCCGTATTACCAGATTTGATTTTTGGTATCGGGTTTCTGGTTGTGAATTTGAGTGCAAGTCCGTATAGGGCGGGGCAGGAATGCGCGTGGAGCCCGAAATGAACGACAGAACCTGTATCGTCACGCGCGAAAGCGGTTCTGCCGATGAAATGATCCGTTTTGTGGCAGGCCCCGACGGTTCCGTCGTGCCGGACCTGAAACGGAATCTGCCGGGCCGGGGATGCTGGGTGAAAGCCGAGCGCCGGCTGGTGGACGAGGCGGTCAAGCGCAAGCTGTTTGCGCGGGCGCTGAAGGAAGGCGTGACGCCGCAGGCGGATCTTGGCGCGCTGGTCGATCAGCTGCTGACGAAATCCGCGCTGGGCAGTCTGGCCTTGGCGCGCAAGGCCGGCGCCGTGGTGTCGGGTTCGACCAAGGTGGATCAGGCGATCCGCACCGGGACGGCCGCCATGGTGCTCCATGCGAGCGAAGCCGCCGCTGACGGTGTGCGCAAGCTCGATCAGGCTCGCCGCGCCGTGGTGCATCTGGATGGCCCGGAAATCCCGTCCTTCACTCTTTTTTCGGGTGAAGAAATGGATTTGGCATTTGGGGGCGGAAATGTGATACATGCAGCCGTGCTTGAAGGAAAGGCGGCAGCCGGGTTCGTAAAGCGGGCGCTTTTGCTGCATCGCTATCGCGGTGAAAGCGCATCGAATCTGGATTAGAGCGTAGTCCCGGAGAGGTTCTGGCAGGCCTCGTAGCGGATTATGCGTTGAAGCGGATGACTCGAGCATTATCCAACATGACCCGGTCGCGTTGGATAATGCTCGAGGAGAGCGGCCGGAGCCGCGAAGGAAACGGAAACGTAATGAGCGATAAAACGAACGACGACAAGACGCTGAGCGTCAACACCAAGAAGACGCTGACCCTGAAACGGCCAGGCGTCGAACAGAGCACCGTGCGCCAGAATTTCAGCCACGGCCGCACGAAGGCTGTCGTCGTTGAAACCAAGAAGCGCAAGTTCTCGCGGCCTGACGAGAAACCGGAAACCGAAGCAGCGGCACCGAAGCCCGCAGCGCCGGCTCCTGCTGCCCCGGCAGCACCTGCCGCGCCGCAGGCAGCGCCCGCGCCCGCTGCGAAGGCTCCGGCAGCACCCGCCGCACCGGTAACCAGGCCGCATGTCGCCCAGCAGCAACGCCCCGTGCAGCAGCGCCCCGGCGGGCAGCAGGCGCAGCGCCCGCGTCCGTCCGATCGCTCCGGCATGGTGCTGAACACGCTGTCGCGCTCCGAGATGGATGCACGCCGCCGTGCGCTCGAAGGCGCGCAGGCGCGTGAAATAGAAGAACGTGCACGCGCGGTTGAAGAAGCCAAGCGCCGCGCCGAGGAAGATGCGCGTCGCGCCAAGGAACGCGAAGAATCCGCCCGCCGTCAGGCGGAAGAAGACGCGCGTCTCAAGGCTGAGGCCGACGCGCGCCGCAAGGCGGAAGAAGAAGCCGCAAAGCGTATGCCGCAGCCCGAAGCTCGCGCCGATGCGCGTCCTGCTCCGCAGGGCGCCCGCCCGCAGCAGGCCGGTCGCCCGCAGGGCGGTCGTCCACAGCAGGGTGGTCCGCGTCCCGCAGCGCCGTCGCTGGCGGATGCCGCTCCGATTCCGGGCAAGCCGTTGCCGCAGAGCCAGCTCCGCAAGCCCGGCCAGCCTAATGATGACGACGACCGTCGTGGCGGCGTACGTCGCGGTACGCCTGCCAAGCCGGAAGTACGTGCGCCGAAGGCCACCAAGGGTGACGACGATCGTCGTCGCGGCAAGTTGACACTGTCGAGCAATCTTGAGGAAGAGGGCGGTCGTTCGCGTTCGCTTTCGGCCATGCGTCGCCGTCAGGAAAAATTCAAACGCTCGCAGATGCAGGAAACGCGCGAAAAGATTTCGCGTGAAGTCGTTATCCCTGAAACCATCACGCTTCAGGAACTGGCGCAGCGCATGACCGAGCGTTCGGTCGACATCATCAAGTACCTGATGAAGCAGGGCCAGATGATGAAGCCGGGCGACGTGATCGACGCCGATACCGCGCAGCTCATCGCCGAGGAATTCGGCCACACCGTCAAGCGCGTTGCTGAATCGGACGTGGAAGAGGGCATCTTCGACGTTGCCGACAATGAGGCTGCGCTGGTTTCGCGTCCGCCGGTCGTGACCATCATGGGCCATGTCGATCACGGCAAGACCTCGCTGCTCGACGCCATCCGCCACGCCAATGTGGTGTCCGGAGAAGCCGGTGGCATCACCCAGCATATCGGCGCTTATCAGGTCGAACAGAAGGGTCAGAAGATCACCTTCATCGATACGCCGGGCCACGCTGCCTTCACGGCAATGCGCGCCCGTGGTGCGCAGGCGACCGACATTGCCATCCTCGTGGTGGCTGCCGATGACAGCGTGATGCCGCAGACGATTGAATCGATCAACCATGCCAAGGCGGCAGGGGTTCCGATCATCGTGGCCATCAACAAGATCGACAAGCCCGCCGCCGATCCGCAGAAGGTTCGCACGGCCCTGTTGCAGCACGAGGTCTTCGTGGAATCGATGGGCGGTGAAGTCCTCGACGTCGAAGTTTCGGCCAAGAACAATATCAATCTCGACAAGCTGCTCGATGCGATCCTGCTTCAGTCCGAAATGCTCGATCTCAGGGCTGACCCGGACCGCACGGCGGAAGGTGTGGTCATCGAAGCGCAGCTCGATCGCGGTCGCGGTTCGGTTGCAACCGTTCTCGTGCAGAAGGGTACGCTCAATCCCGGCGACATTCTGGTTGCGGGTAGCGAATGGGGCCGCGTGCGCGCTCTGGTCAATGACCGTGGCGAGCACGTCAAGGAAGCCGGTCCGGCCATGCCGGTCGAAATCCTCGGCCTTCAGGGCACGCCGCAGGCGGGCGACCGTTTTGCCGTTGTCGCCAATGAAGCCAAGGCGCGTGAAATCGCCGAATATCGTCAGCGTCTGGCCCGCGACAAGGCCGTGGCTCGCCAGTCCGGCGCACGCGGCTCGCTCGAACAGATGATGAATCAGCTGACGGTGTCGGGCACGAAGGAATTCCCGCTCGTCATCAAGGGCGACGTGCAGGGTTCCATCGAAGCGATCACCAATGCGCTCGACAAGCTCGGCACCGACGAAGTGCGTGCGCGTATCGTCCATTCGGGCGCGGGCGGCATCACGGAAAGCGACGTGTCGCTGGCCGAAGCCTCCAATGCCGCGATCATCGGCTTCAACGTTCGCGCCAACAAGCAGGCGCGTGACTCGGCCGAACAGCAGGGCATCGAAATCCGCTACTACAACATCATCTATGATCTCATCGATGACGTGAAGGCGGCCATGTCGGGTCTTCTGTCGCCGGAACGCCGCGAAACCTTCCTCGGCAATGCCGAGATTCTTGAGGTCTTCAACATCACCAAGGTTGGCAAGGTTGCTGGCTGCCGTGTCACTGAAGGCAAGGTCGAGCGCGGTGCGGGCGTGCGCCTCATCCGCGACAACGTGGTTATCCACGAAGGCAAGCTCAAGACGCTCAAGCGCTTCAAGGACGAAGTGGCGGAAGTGCCGAGCGGCCAGGAATGCGGTATGGCCTTCGAGAATTACGACGACATCCGCGCAGGCGACATCATCGAAGCCTTCCGCGTCGAGCATGTTTCGCGCACGCTGTAAGCGTGAGCAGCATGAAAAACATACCCGCCTGCAATGAAGCAGGCGGGTATGAGCGTATCCTGAAAAGCGTGAAACGGTTTTCGGACAGGATGCGCGTTCAAGAGAACTTGTACCCGGTTCCGAGGGTCTGACTCCCGTCTGGATCGTGGTAGACTGTAATTTTCAATTTGGGCTCTATTTCCGGGTGTTGTCAAAACGCCCGGTTCTGGTGTCGCCTATCGGGATATGATCATGGCACGTTCACATGACACGAAAGGCTCAGGCGGCCTTTCCCAACGCCAGCTTCGCGTCGGCGAACAGGTGCGTCACGCTTTGGCGCAGTTGCTCCAGCGCGGCGAAATCCGCGACGATCTGCTGACGCACACCGTCATTTCCGTTTCGGAAGTGCGCATGTCGCCGGATCTGAAGATCGCGACCTGCTTCATCGCTCCGCTTGGCGACACGGATCCGCAAGCCGTGGTCAAGGCCCTGGCGGCAAACGCGAAATTCATTCGCGGTCGCATGGCACCGGTTCTCGGCCAGATGAAATATATGCCGGAGTTCCGTTTCCGCTCCGACACAAGCTTTGACAATTTTTCCAGGATCGACGCTCTCCTGCGTTCGCCGGAAGTGGCGCGCGATCTCGTGCATGATGATGACAAGGACGGTGAGGATGAAACCTCCCGCAATGGAGACGAATAAAGCATGGCAAGACGAGGCAAGAAAAAAGGTCGTCCGGTATCCGGCTGGGTCATTTTCGACAAGCCGAAGGGGATGGGTTCGACCGAAGCGGTCTCGAAGATCAAGTGGCTGTTCAATGCCGAAAAGGCGGGACATGCCGGTACGCTCGATCCGCTGGCTTCCGGCATGTTGCCGATCGCGCTCGGTGAAGCCACCAAGACCGTGCCTTATGTGATGGACGGCACCAAGGTCTACCGTTTCACGGTGACCTGGGGCGAGGAACGTTCCACCGACGATCTGGAAGGCCAGCCGACAAAGACTTCCGACAAGCGCCCGTCGCAGGCCGATGTCGAGGCGCTTTTGCCCAATTATACCGGCGTGATTTCGCAGATTCCGCCGCAGTTTTCGGCGATCAAGATCGACGGCGAGCGCGCCTACGATCTGGCGCGTGAAGGCGAGGTCGTGGAAATCCCGGCGCGTGAAGTCGAGATCGACCGTCTGGAGATCGTGGCTTTCCCGGACGAGAATCGCACGGAATTCGAGGTCGAATGCTCCAAGGGCACCTATGTGCGCTCGCTCGCCCGCGATATGGGGCGCGATCTTGGCTGTTTCGGCCATATTTCGGAACTGCGCCGTATTGAGGTTGCCCCGTTCACCGAGGAAGATTTCGTGACGCTTGCCGAGATGGAAGCCGTGTGGCCGCCGCTTCCGCCCAAGGACGAAGACGGCAATATCGTCGAACCCGCGTCACGCCGCGATTTTTCCGGGCTTGATGCGCTGGTGATCGATACGGGCGCCGCGCTTGATTGCCTGCCACAGGTGCCCTTGAGCGAGGATCAGGCCCAGCGTGTCCGTCTGGGCAATCCGGTGATCCTGCGCGGTCGCGATGCGCCGCTTGAGGCGGATGAGGCTTGTGCGACGTCTCGCGGCAAGCTGCTTGCCATCGGCTATGTCGAGCACGGGCAGTTCAAGCCGAAACGGGTTTTCACGGCGGGTTGAGCGGAGCTGAAACAGGGCCGGATCATTTCGCGCTGGTATTTGGGCCATTTTTGCACTATATGGCCCAGCAGCGATCATGCAGATATGCAGGTTCGATCGTTGAAATGGCCCGCGCTGGACGACATCCCGGCCCGGGCGTCTGGTTTTCCTCTCATCTAGAAAGGGTGTTACGATGTCGATTACTGCTGAGCGCAAGCAAGCACTTATCAAGGAATACGCCACCAAGGAAGGCGACACCGGTTCTCCTGAAGTACAGGTTGCCGTTCTTTCCGAGCGTATCGCCAACCTCACCGAACACTTCAAGGGCCACAAGAATGACAATCATTCGCGTCGCGGCCTTCTGAAGCTGGTTTCGCAGCGTCGTCGTCTGCTTGACTATGTCAAGGGCATCGACCATGCGCGTTACCAGGCGCTGATCAGCCGTCTCGGCCTGCGCCGCTAAGGTTTGATCGGGCGACGCCTCAAAACGTCGCCCGTTTGGTTTTTGAATAGGGCTTTTGCCCTTTGTCTCGTTCCGGCAGGAAAAGCCGGATCGGGTGCCAGGGAGCCGAAGAGGCTCATGATATGGACCCGTCATGGGGCAGGATTGCAGGCAGTTCGTGCCAGGGCATGATCCGGAAAAGTTGCAGACTTTTCGGATAAGATCGTGCCCAGGAAAAGCGAACTTCCCGTTGTCTTGCCCGTGGCCAGTTCGCCAACCAGGATACCGCCCGAGCGCATTTGCGCGGCGGCTCCTTATGAGGACAAGATATGTTCAATACCCACAAAGTGGAAATCGAATGGGGCGGACGTCCGCTCACGCTCGAAACCGGCAAGATCGCGCGTCAGGCTGACGGCGCGGTTCTGGCAACCTATGGCGAAACCATCGTTCTGGCGACTGTCGTTTCTGCCAAGGAACCCAAGCCCGGTCAGGATTTCTTTCCGCTGACCGTCAACTACCAGGAAAAGACCTATGCCGCCGGCAAGATTCCCGGTGGTTACTTCAAGCGTGAAGGCCGTCCGAGCGAAAACGAAACGCTGGTTTCGCGCCTGATCGACCGTCCGATCCGTCCGCTCTTCGTCGATGGCTACAAGAACGACACGCAGGTCGTGATCACTGTCGTCCAGCACGATCTGGAAAACGACCCCGACGTTCTGTCGATGGTTGCCGCTTCCGCAGCGCTTACCATTTCGGGCGTTCCCTTCATGGGGCCGATCGGCGGCGCGCGCGTCGGCTACATCGACGGCGAATATGTGCTGAACCCGAATATCGACGAAATGCCGGAATCGAAGCTCGACCTGGTTGTCGCCGGTACGTCGGAAGCCGTGCTGATGGTTGAATCCGAAGCACAGGAACTGCCGGAAGACGTCATGCTCGGCGCTGTCATGTTCGGCCATAAGGGCTTCCAGCCGGTGATCGACGCGATCATCAAGCTCGCGGAAGTTGCTGCCAAGGAGCCGCGCGACTTCCTGCCGGAAGACCTGTCGGACCTCGAAGCCAAGATGCTGGCCGTTGTCGAAGGCGACCTGCGCGACGCTTACAAGATCACCGAAAAGCAGGCCCGTTATGCCGCCGTTGACGCCGCCAAGGCGAAGGCCAAGGCGCATTTCTTCCCCGAAGGTGTGGAAGAGCCTGAGTTTTCGGGCGAGCAGTTCGGCACCGTCTTCAAGCATCTGCAGGCCAAGATCGTTCGCTGGAACATTCTCGACACCGGCAACCGCATCGACGGTCGCGATCTGAAGACCGTTCGTCCGATCGTTTCGGAAGTCGGCCTTCTGCCGCGCACCCACGGCTCGGCCCTGTTCACCCGCGGTGAAACGCAGGCCATCGTCGTCGCCACGCTCGGCACCGGCGAAGACGAACAGATGATTGACGCGCTGACGGGCACCTACAAGCAGCCCTTCATGCTGCACTACAACTTCCCGCCCTATTCGGTTGGTGAAACGGGCCGCATGGGTTCGCCGGGCCGTCGTGAAATCGGTCACGGCAAGCTGGCATGGCGCGCCATCCATCCGATGCTGCCTGCCGCCGAGCAGTTCCCCTACACGATCCGCGCCGTATCCGAGATCACCGAATCGAACGGTTCGTCCTCGATGGCAACCGTCTGCGGCACTTCGCTGGCGCTGATGGATGCAGGCGTTCCGCTGGCACGTCCCGTTGCCGGTATCGCCATGGGCCTGATCAAGGAAGGCGAGCGTTTCGCCGTTCTGTCCGACATTCTTGGCGACGAGGATCACCTCGGCGACATGGATTTCAAGGTGGCCGGTACGGAAAACGGCATCACCTCGTTGCAGATGGACATCAAGATCGACGGTATCACCGAAGAGATCATGAAGGTCGCTCTGGAGCAGGCCAAGGGCGGACGCATCCATATCCTCGGCGAAATGGCCCAGGCCCTTTCTTCGTCGCGTGACGAGCTGGGCGAATTCGCTCCGCGCATCGAAGTCATGAACATTCCGACCGACAAGATCCGCGACGTGATCGGTTCCGGCGGCAAGGTTATCCGCGAAATCGTGGAAAAGACCGGCGCCAAGATCAACATCGAGGACGATGGCACGGTGAAGATCGCTTCGTCCAACGGCAAGGAAATCGAAGCCGCCAAGAAGTGGATCCATTCCATCGTGGCTGAGCCGGAAGTCGGCGAAATCTACGAAGGCACGGTCGTCAAGACTGCCGACTTCGGCGCTTTCGTGAACTTCTTCGGCCCGCGTGACGGTCTGGTTCACATCTCGCAGCTCGCCGCCGACCGCGTTGCCAAGACCACCGATGTGGTCAAGGAAGGCCAGAAGGTCTGGGTCAAGCTGATGGGCTTCGATGAACGCGGCAAGGTTCGCCTGTCGATGAAAGTCGTCGATCAGGAAACCGGCAAGGAAATCGTTGCCGAAAAGAAGAAGGAAGAAGCTGACGCTGAATAAGCTCGGTTCCTTCGGACTTATGGGAAAGCGCGCCTTCATGGCGCGCTTTTTTGTTGCGCATGGAAGGTTTCGGGACCATGGATGGTGCCCATGATGACACCGGCGCAAAAAACTCTTTTTCTCCCCTTCGATCAGGGCATTCTGGATATGCCCGAAGAAGGACAATCTTTCCTCGCCTGCGGCCTTTCCGCTGACCGGCTTCTGGAGCCGGAATGGAAGCAGGCACTGACCTGCCTGCAACCGTGGCGTCCCGACTGGCTGGCGCTTGAAAAGGAAGGTTTCCGCACCGTGCCGAGATTGGCCGCAGACGGCCGTTTCTCCGGCGGGCTACTGGTGCTCGGAAAACATCGCGGACGCAACGAGGCATGGTTTTCCGAGCTTCTGGCGCGGGTTGAGCCGGGTGGGTGGATCGTCGTGTCGGGCGACAAGAAGCTCGGCGTCGATAGTTTCCGCAAATGGGTCGCCAATATTACCGAAATCAGCGATCGCATGTCGAAGAACCACGCGGTAGCCTTCTGGCTGCAACGCCCCGCCGATCTGGACGATGCCTTCATTGCGGGCTTACGTCCGGGCGAAAGCGCGATTGACGATGTGTTCCGCACCGAGCCCGGCATGTTTTCGCATGGAGCCATCGACAAGGGATCGGCGCTTCTGGCGGAACATATGGAAAAGATCGTGTTCGGTCATGTCGCCGATCTTGGCGCGGGCTGGGGCTATCTGGCGGCGCAATGCCTCAAATATGCCGACCGCATCAAGGCAATCGATCTTTTCGAGGCCGATTACGAAGCGCTGGAAGCCGCGCGCGGCAATCTGGAGCGCCTTGGCGCATCCGTGCCGCTTGGCTTCAACTGGTTCGATGTGACGAGCGAAAAACTGCCGGGCATTTATGACACGGTCATCATGAACCCGCCATTCCATGAGGGCCGCGTGACGGATGTGTCGCTGGGCCAAAGCTTTATCGCGGCTGCCGCTTCACGCCTCAAACCGGGCGGACGGCTGTTGATGGTCGCCAATCGGCAATTGCCTTACGAGACGACGCTGAAAGGTCTGTTCAAGACGGTGACGCCTCTGGCGGAAGCCGACGGTTTCAAGGTTTTCGACGCCAAGAAGTGAAACAAAAAAGCCGCCTCTGAGGGCGGCTTTTTTATATGTCGTTCGGCTTATTCGCCGCGTTCTGCATCCGAGCTTTTCAACTCGTCCAGCGTCGGCATGGAGACGATGTTGTAGCCCGAATCCACATAATGGATTTCGCCGGTCACACCGCTCGACAGATCGGACAGAAGATAGACGGCCGATTTGCCGACATCATCGATATCGACGGTGCGGCGCAGCGGCGAATTGCGGCGCTGATAGCTGAAGATGGCGCGTGCATCGCCAATGCCGGCGCCGGCCAGCGTGCGCACGGGACCAGCCGAGATCGCGTTGACGCGGATGTTCTGCGGGCCGTAATCGGCGGCCAGATAACGCACCATGGCCTCAAGAGCCGCTTTGGCGACGCCCATGACATTGTAGTTCGGAATCGTGCGGGTCGAGCCGCCATAGGTCAGCGTCAGGATCGAGCCGCCGTCCTTCATGAGCTTTTCGGCGCGCTGCGCGACTTCCGTGAAGGAATAGGCGGAGATCACCATGGTGCGGCTGAAATTTTCCCGCGTGGTGACATCGGCGTAACGGCCCTTCAGTTCCGTCTTGTCGGAAAAGCCGATGGCGTGAACGATGAAATCGAGCTTGCCCCACTTTTTCTCGATTTCCGCAAAAACCGCATCGACGGTGGCGATGTCTTCCACATCGCAGGGCAGCACGAAGTCCGAGCCGACCTGTTCGGCGAGCGGCTTCACGCGCTTGCCGAGTGCATCGCCCTGATAGGTGAAGGCCAGTTCCGCGCCCTGCGCTGCAAGTTGTTTTGAAATTCCCCAGGCGAGAGAATGATTATTCGCGACCCCCATGATCAGGCCGCGTTTTCCCTTCATCAAACCTTCCATATGTCCCTCTCCGTCAGCTCTGGTAACGCTGGAACACCAGCGTCGCATTGGTGCCGCCAAACCCGAAGGAATTGGAGAGCACGGTGTTGAGCTGAGCATTGTCGATGCGCTTGCGCACGATTGGCATGTCCGCGAAGGCGGGGTCCAGTTCTTCGATATGCGCGCTTTCGCAGATGAAATTGTTGTGCATCATCAGGAGCGAATAGATCGCCTCCTGTACGCCGGTTGCACCCAGCGAATGGCCGGTCAGCGACTTGGTGGCGGCAATCGGCGGGCAGGCGTCGCCGGATCCGAAAATCTGGCGGATGGCCTCGATTTCCGGCGCATCACCGGCAGGTGTCGATGTAGCGTGCGGGTTGATGTAGTCGATCTTGGTCTTGACGGTCGAAAGCGCCATCTTCATGCAGCGGATCGCGCCTTCGCCGGAAGGAGCAACCATGTCGTAGCCGTCCGAAGTCGCGCCGTAACCGACGATTTCACCATAGATCTTGGCGCCGCGCGCGAGCGCGGTTTCGAGGTCTTCCAGCACCAGAACGCCGGCGCCGCCCGCGATCACAAAGCCGTCGCGGTTCTTGTCATAGGCGCGCGAAGCGGTGGAGGGCGTGTCGTTATATTTGGAGGACATAGCTCCCATGGCGTCGAAGAGCACCGAAAGCGTCCAGTCGAGGTCCTCGCAGCCGCCCGCGAACATGCGGTCCTGCTTGCCGTACTGGATCATCTCGAAGGCATTGCCGATGCAATGGTTCGAGGTCGCGCAGGCCGACGAGATCGAATAGTTGATGCCCTTGATCTTGAAGAAGGTGGCAAGCGTCGCCGAAGCGGTCGAACTCATGGCTTTCGGAACGGCGAAGGGGCCGACGCGCTTGGGGCCTTTCTCACGGGTGATATCGGCGGAATCGGCGATGGTGCGGGTCGAAGGCCCGCCCGATCCCATGATGATGCCGGTGCGGTCGTTGGAGACTTCCTCTTCCGAAAGTCCCGCATCCGCAATCGCCTGGTCCATGGCGACGTGGTTCCACGCCGTCCCGCGACCATGGAAACGCATGGCGCGACGGTCTACCAGCGCTTCAACGTCGATTTTCGGCGCACCGTGCACCTGACAACGGAAACCCAGTTCCGCATACTCCTCGGCGCGGGAAATACCGGATCTGGCCTCGCGCAGCGAAGTCGTGACTTCTTCGGTGTTGTTACCAATCGAGGATACGATCCCCATACCCGTTACGACCACACGCCGCATCGCGTTCTCCTTTACACCTGTGCCGTGAGCGGCGCGCTCATGCTGCAAGCTGCCGCCCGTTCACGGTTACATAGGTGCGATCTTCGCATGTTTTGAGCGCGGCGGCATGAAAACTGTTCATTTTTCCGCAGCCGCGCCCTTCGAAACTGTCAGCTATCCGCTGATAATGGTGGCTTTCCGACTTACTTGGATTCGCTGTCCTTGGACAGGCCGACGCGCAGGTCGGTTGCCCGGTAGATTTCTTCGCCGTCCGCCTTCAGCCAGCCATCCGCCGTACCGAGCACGAGGCGGCCGCGCATGACGCGCTTGAAGTCGATGCCATATTGCAGAAGCTTGGTATGCGGACGCACCATGCCCTTGAACTTCACTTCGCCGGTCGAGAGAGCCATGCCGCGGCCCGGTTCACCGAGCCAGCCGAGGAAAAAGCCCGTCAATTGCCACATGCCGTCGAGACCGAGACAGCCGGGCATGATCGGATTGCCCAGGAAATGGCAGGGAAAATACCAGTCGTCGGGCTTCACGTCATATTCGGCGCGGATATAGCCTTTGTCGAAAGCACCGCCGGTTTCCGAAATCTCGGTAATGCGGTGGACCATCAGCATGGGCGGCAGGGGAAGCTGAGCATTGCCCGGACCGAACATCTCGCCACGCCCGCAGGCCAGGAGTTCTTCATACCCGTAGCTCGATTTCTGTTCTGCCATTTCGCCTCCCTTGAGGTTTATTCTCTATCGACCGGCAACCGGCCCGTTGTAGGTTTCACCGGAACATCCCTACCACAGACTGTTTCCGGCAGTAAAATCATGTAATGGGTTTAGCTGGGGTTTACCCGAAAAAGCGGGCAATTCCCAAGGCTATTGATAGTTATTTCGCAACGGCATATATCAATGTCAGTATGCAATGGGCAACAGCCCGTTTGACGTTTGATGATTTTGCTACGAGCTTGTGACGGAACCAACGGTGAATATGCAGTCTTCACATACCCACTCGACGGTCTCGCTGGAAGAGCAGCTTCGCCATGCGGGCCTGCGCCCCACGCGCCAGCGCGTTGCGCTTGCGAGCCTGATCTTCGCCCAGGGGGATCGCCATCTGTCGGCCGAAGACCTCCACGAAGAAGCTGTCATGGCCAACGTGCCGGTATCGCTCGCCACCGTGTACAACACGCTGCACCAGTTCACGGAAGCCGGAATGCTGCGCATCATCGCGGTTGAAGGCTCCAAGACCTATTTCGACACGAATATTTCGGATCACCAGCATTTCTTCCTCGAAGGGGAAAATGTGGTGTTCGACATTCCGCATGGCGAACATGGCCAGCCGACGGTCGCCAACATGCCGGACGCGCCGGAAGGCATGGAGATCGTCAACGTGGACATCATCGTCCGCTTGCGCCGCAAGGGGCGCTAAAGTCTCCCGAAAGTGTGCCGCCTGAATATGCCTGAATATGATTGAACGCGACACGCTTAGAGCCAATCGGAAAGAAAGCGGCTATGGCCGCTTTTTTTTGTGCCTGTCACAGCACGCGAACGTGGTGAAGCCGAAATTTGTGTCGCTTTGGAACAGGTTGCGAACTGGCTTCCGATTTTGAACTTGTGCCGCAAGGGAAGTGTTTTCTGCATTTCCGGCTGAATAGAGCATTTCGGCCAATAGTGTCCGGCTGTTTTGCGTGAAATAATGTTTAAAACGGATGGATTGGTTCCGGTGATTCCATATCGGCTGGAACAGCTTCGGGGCATCTCGCCAGATTGCCGGGGCAGACTTCAAAGGAGATATCATGCGTAAACTACTTGTCGCCGCGACCATTTTCGCGCTTTGCACCGCCGGCAGCGCCCTTGCGAAAACGGTCCGGGTCGGCGTCACGCCGGGGCCGCACGCCCAGATCATGGAGAAGGTGAAGGAAGTCGCCGCGAAAAATGGTCTTGAGATCGATATTCAGGAATTTTCGGACTATGTCATTCCGAACATGGCGCTTGCCGATGGCGCGCTTGAGGCGAATTCCTTCCAGCACAAGCCCTATCTCGACAATCAGGTCGCAGACCGGAAATTCGATATTATAAGCGTTGCGGAAACGGTCAACTTCCCGATGGGAATCTATTCGAAGAAGCTGAAGGACATTTCCGAGTTGGCCGATGGCACGACCATTGCCATCCCCAACGATCCGACCAATGGCGGACGCGCCCTGCTCGTCCTCGCCGAGAACGGCATTATCAAGGTCGATCCGTCCAAGGGGCTGAAGGTCAGCGCGCTCGACATCGTTGAAAATCCGAAGAACCTCAAATTCGTCGAGCTTGACGCCGCGCAGCTTCCGCGTTCGATGGAAGATGTCGATGCTGCCGTCATCAACACCAACTACGCGATGGAAGCCGGGCTCAATCCGGCAACGGACCCGCTGGCGCGCGAGGGCGAAAAGGCACCCTATATCAATATTCTCGCCGTGCGCACCGCCGACAAGGACGCCGATTGGGTGAAGACGCTGATCTCGTCCTATCACAGCGCCGAAGTGAAGGAATTCATCGATGCCACTTTCAAGGGATCGGTGATCTCCGCCTGGTAAACGGCGCATTCCAATTCGTTAATACGACCCAACATGCAGAAAGCGGGGCAATTTCGCCCCGCTTTCCTCATCGTTTTCATAGTTTCATCGAGATGCAATAAATAAATATCCGGGCCAAAGTCGAGCTTCAGCCATCGGTCAGTCGAAGACCTCGCCGGGATAGACGCCCCACAATTCCGATTGCTTTATCCAGCCGCGTGCGCCGCCCATATCCATCCGGCACCACTGGCCATTGCATTCGCGCACCGTGCCGACGACACCCGGTTCGACTTCGGCGACGAGCCCCGCCGTATCGCTGGCGTCGCTGCGCATATTGATCATTGCGCCCTGATTGTCCTTCAACCACGGAGCGGTGATTGCGGTCCGCTTGCCGGAAAGGAGCGATTGGTAGACCCAGCCTTCCGTGCCGTCCGCATCGCGTATGCGGCGCCAGTTGTCATATTCCTGGATGATCTCGACCGGCAAGCCGGCCTTCATGAACAGCCACGACACCGCATAGTCGCGGCCAGGACCGATGCGCAGATTGACGCGCGCCGGTTTGAGGCTGACGAAACGCGGCACCGGTAGTCCGCTTGCGCCGATCGTGGTCCCCGCGGGAGCGGCGGCCTTCGCGGCATGTCGGCCGGAAGCGCCAAGCGGCGCCAGAAGAAGAAAAAATGCCAGAAAGCCGAAAACGGCGATCAAAAAGCGTTGCGAAAGCACTCTGTACAAACTGCGACCTCTCGCCGTCCTGTCGTTTCGGTACGTTGGCGCCTGCAGCCGCCGGAAGGGCTGTGAAGCGCCGTGGCCGTCCTGAACCTAACTGTCTGATTTAAAATGCACCTTTCGGGAAAACCCATCCGGTCTTTCCACGACGCATTTCAGGGGGCCTGTTTTTCTTTGTCTTTGCCGCCCCGCCTTGATACAGATGGGCTGCCGAAGCAATATCCCATATTGCACCGCCTTGGTTAAGGAGGTCTCAACATGGGCCTCGGTTGGAACGCATCTCGAAAAGCGTGAAACGGTTTTCGGCTAAGATGCGCCTAAAAACACATAGCTGGAGCGCTGCTCACCGCTTGGTTACAATGCGGGCTGCCGGTCCAACGGCTTTGCTCAACGATGGGGTGGAGATGTCGAACAAGAAAAAACCGCTGGTCGTTCTTACGCGAAAATTGCCGGACCCAGTGGAAACCCGGATGCGGGAACTGTTTGATGCACGTCTGAACATAGACGACCACCGTATGAGCCAGCCCGAGATCATCGCCGCGATGAAAGAGGCTGACGTTCTGGTGCCCTGCATCACGGACGTCATCGATGCGGCCGCAATCGAGCAGGCCGGTCCCAACCTGAAGCTCATCGCGAATTTCGGCAACGGTGTGGACAATATCGATGTCGCCGCCGCCGCGAAGAGCGGCATCACCGTCACCAATACGCCGAATGTCCTGACCGAGGACACCGCTGACATGACGCTGGCGCTCCTGCTTTCGGTGCCGAGACGTCTGGTCGAGGGCGCCAATATTCTCAATGCACGCGGCGGGCAATGGCCGGGCTGGTCGCCGACCTGGATGCTGGGCCGCCGCATCTGGGGCAAGCGCCTCGGCATTGTCGGCATGGGGCGCATCGGAACGGCTGTCGCCTGCCGGGCCAAGGCCTTCGGCCTTTCGATCCACTATCACAATCGCAACCGCGTCAACCCGCAGGTCGAGGAAGAACTGGAAGCGACCTATTGGGACAGCCTCGACCAGATGCTTGCCCGCATGGACATCATCTCGGTCAACTGTCCCTCGACGCCCGCAACGTTTCATCTTCTGTCGGCGCGCCGCATCGCGCTGATGCAGCCCACGGCCTATCTGGTCAACACGGCCCGCGGGCAGATCATCGATGAAAACGCGCTGGTCGAGCTGATCGAACAGGGCAAGCTGGCAGGCGCCGGGCTGGACGTGTTCGAGAACGAACCGGCGGTCGATCCGCGTCTTCTTTCGCTGGCTGAAAAGGGCAAGGTCGTCCTGTTGCCGCATATGGGGTCGGCGACGATGGAAGGCCGCATCGACATGGGTGACAAGGTCATCATCAATATCAAGGCTTTTGTCGACGGGCATCGCCCGCCCGACCGGGTGCTGCCGAACCGGGTCTAAAGCATGTCGCGGAAAAGTGAGAACCGGTTTTCCGCTCAAGACATGCGTAAAAACAAAGACTTAAAGCGTATTGCCTGAGTGCGATTGAATGCAACACGCTTTAGGCGTTGATTTTAATCAGGCCACTTTTGAGGTCCATTTTCGATGATCATGGAGCAATGCATTTGCGATCATGATGCATTCATGGCCTGCGTATGAGTGTCGGCAGATCGTAAAGATAGGCAATTCGCTTGATGGCCTCCCGAAGCGGCTCCAGCGTCACCGTCATCGTATGCCCACTGGCATGGATCAGCATGTCGGGCGAGGCGCAGATCGCGACATGCCCCTTCCAGAAGATGAGATCGCCGCGTTTCAGGTTCGAATAACCGGCATCCGGCTCGATGATTTCGCCAAGCGTGTTCTGCTGCATGTCGGAATCGCGCAGCACCTTACGTCCAGCCACCCACATGGCAAGCTGGACCAGCCCGGAGCAGTCGATGCCGAAGCCAGACGTGCCGCCCCACAGATAGGGGGTGTGAAGCAGGGTTTCCGCGACGCTCACATAGTCGGAAGCATGTTCGCCGAGCGGCGAAAGGTGGCTTGCGATCAGTGCCTCCCCATTTTCCAGAAGCGCATATTTCGTGCCGCGCGTCTCTGCCGCGCCGACGACGCGCACACGCGAACCGAGCGACAGCGCCATCGTATGTGGAAAGCGGAGATCGGGGCCGGGATAAATGAAGGTGCGTGGCACGACGATGAGATGCGTCGCCTCGCCCGCCGGGCGTTGCAGCGCGGAAGCGGAGACATAACCCGTGTAGCCGTCGCGCTCGGCCTGAACCCAGGACCAGCCGTCCATTTCCTCGAAAACGCGCACGGGGTCGCCGAAGATGATCTGGGTCTGCGGACCGCTGTCCATGCGCGGTTCGGCGCGCAGATCGAGAACGGACGCTGAAACCCGCATCGGCGTTCCGGCAGTGAAACGCGCCGCTTCCACCTTTCCGCTCAGCCTTTCATCGGCGAGGTCGGGACGATAGGCGTTGAGGCGGCGGTCGAGCATGGTCAAAGTGGTAACTCCCTGGCTTTGGCGATCACCAGATCGCCCAGTCTCTCGACATAAAGCGCACCGGCGACCGTTCTCTTTACTAACACATTTCGCCGGTCTTTTTCATCACGATGCCGGGAGACGAAGTCGAGCGCGCCCATCGTGTCGAGCGCGCGGGTGATCACGGGCTTGGTGACGTTCAGTTTGGCTGCAAGTCCCCGCACGGTATGCGGCGGGGGCTCCAGGTAAATGGTCAGGAGAATGGCTGTCTGTCGCGTGGTGAGATCGGGCATCTCGTCGCGCACCTGCTCCAGCGACAGGGTTCTCAGCAATGTCAGCGCCTGCAACGGCTTCAGATCGATCGGCATCCGGTTCCACCAAAATAAGGATTGTTTCGGAGCCGTTTTATTCAATCCGCTTTCGGCGTTTCAGGCAAGCGGATTCGGGCGGATTCAGCGCGCCGGATAGCGTTTCTTCAAAAGCTGGTAAAGGGCGCGAATGGCCTGCGCTTCCCCGCCGACCGGCGAGGCAGGCTTTTCGGCCGGCACCCAGCCGAAAATGTCGAAATGCGCCCATGCCTTTGCCTTTTCGACGAACTTCTGGAGAAAGAGCGCCGCCGTTACCGATCCGGCAAAACCGTCGGTGGTGACATTGTTGATGTCGGCCACGCGTGAAGAGAGCTTCTGCGCGTAGGGCTTCCAGAGGGGCATACGCCACAGCGGGTCGGCGTTTGCTTCCGCTGCCTGCGAAATAGCGGCGGCAAGCGGGTCGTCATGCGTATAGAAGGGAGGCAGATCGGGGCCGAGCGCCACGCGCGCGGCTCCCGTCAGCGTCGCCATGTCGATGAGCAGTTCCGGCTCTTCCTCGTCGGCCAGCGCCAGCGCGTCTGCAAGGACCAGGCGTCCTTCCGCATCGGTATTGCCGATCTCGACGGTCAGCCCCTTGCGGCTTTTCAGGATATCGCCGGGACGGAAGGCATTTCCGGCAATGGCGTTCTCGACCGCCGGAATGAGAACGCGCAGCCGGACCGGCAGTTTCGCATCCATGATCATGGAGGCGAGGCCCAGCACATTCGCCGCGCCGCCCATATCCTTTTTCATCAGCAGCATACCGCTTGCGGGCTTGATATCGAGGCCGCCCGTGTCGAAGCAGACGCCCTTGCCGACAAGGCTTATCTTCGGATCGTTTTCCTTGCCCCAATTGATGTCGATCAGGCGCGGCGCAATCGCGCCTGCGCGCCCCACGGCATGGATCATGGGGAAATTCTTCTGCAACAGCGCGTCGCCTTCGGTGACGCCGATCACGGCATCGTGGCGCGATGCCAGGTCGCGAGCGGCCTTTTCGAGCGCGTCCGGTCCCATATCGTTGGCGGGCGTATTGATGAGATCGCGGGTGAGCGTCACCGCGGCGGCGATGCGACGGGTTTCCGCTTCATCCACGCCGTCCGGCAGGGCCAGACGCAGAGCCTTGCCATTGGCCTTGCGGTAGCGTGTGAAGGCGTAGCCGCCCATCAGGAACCCCAGGGCGGCAAGTGTGGCATTGCCGGTTGCGCCTTCGATGTGCCAGTCGCCCTCTGGCAGATCGCGGGCAAGCTTGCCCGCGAGAAGCTGTGACTGGGTGCCCGTTTCCTCCTCGCCGGTTCCAAAAAGCGCGCCCGAAACCGTTCCGCCGGAACCCGGGAGAACCAGAATGCGCCCGGCCTCGCCGTCGAACCCGTTGGCTTTCGCCCAGGCGACAGCCTCGGCCGGGAGGCCGCATGTGCTGAGCTTTCCCTTCGGCGTGAACCAGATCGGACGGCTTTGTTCGGATTTTCGGGAGAGAAGTTCGACAGACATGATGCTCTTTCTGACCGGCAGGCTTCCGGCCTTGATTTCGCCGGAGGCTCATAAAACAAGCGGATGGTGCGATTATTGCCGCTCGGAAACAAACTGCAATCGCTTTATGAGACAACCGTCTCCGTTGACGGATTATTGATCGGACGGAGGCTTTCTGCGGGTCAGCGGTTGGCTGTCTGCTCGTATCGTGCCGTCACGTCGCCGAACCGGTCGCCGACGCCTCCGGCCAGAAGGGCGACGCCGCTGATGATCGCGATGGATACGAGCGTCCCGATCAGGGCAAATTCGATGGCGGTCGAACCGGCTCTGTTCTTCATGAAGCGCGTCATCAATGTCGGCATTGGATTTCCTCACGGTCCCGATGGCACCGTTTCTTGCGATGCTCTCAATTCGGATGCGCCTGATTATAGGGGGGAGGGATTGTGGCCCCCTTAACAATCAGGGTTAATGAAGCGTTTCGCGGTTTACCGGACATCTTGGCATCTTGGGCAAAACTGGACATATAAGGACCTATTCCAAACAGCCGACGAGCGGCTCGTGTTCAGGATTTGCTTTCAATGCCCGAATTACCAGAGGTCGAAACGGTTCGCCGCGGTCTGCAGCCCGTCATGGAAGGTGCGACCGTCGAACGGGTCGAACAGCGTCGTCCCGATCTGCGCTTTCCCTTTCCCGACCGTTTTGCGGAGCGTCTCGCCGGGCGGCGCATTTCGGCGCTCGGACGCCGTGCGAAATATCTGACGATTCATCTGGACAACGAATTGACGGTCATCGGCCACCTTGGCATGTCGGGCTCCTTCCGCATCGAAGCGGAAGCGGGCGAGGGCGCGCCGGGCGTCTTCCACCATGAACGTTCCAAGCTCACCGCGCACGATCATGTCGTGTTTCATCTCCAGCGAGCGGACGGATCGCCGGCACGCGTCATCTATAATGATCCGCGCCGCTTCGGCTTCATGCTCTTCGCGGAAGAGGGCGAACTCGACAGCCACCCGCTGCTGGCGGGACTTGGGATCGAGCCGACCGGCAATATGCTTTCCGGTTCCGTCCTGGCGGAACTCTTCGAGGGACGCCGCACGCCGCTCAAGGCAGCGCTGCTCGATCAGCGCCTGATCGCCGGGCTTGGCAATATATATGTATGCGAGGCGCTGTGGCGGGCCGGACTTTCGCCGATGCGCGCCGCCGGTTCGATTGCGACGGACGGCGAGAAGCTGGAGCTTCTGGCCACCGCGATCCGTACGGTGATCGCGGAAGCCATCGCCGCCGGCGGCTCCAGCCTGAAGGACTACATTCAGGCGGATGGCGCGCTCGGTTATTTCCAGCATTCCTTTTCCGCTTATGGGCGCGAGGGCGAGCCATGCCGCAATCCCGCCTGCGGCGGCACGATCGAACGCGTCGTCCAGTCGGGGCGTTCGACTTTTTACTGTGCCTCATGCCAGCGATGAGACCTTGCAAAAGCATGGCTGGCGGTCCAACTTGCCGCTCGGAAAAGTGAAGCGGCTATATCCCGGCCGCCGCATCGTCTGATGAAGGAGGAACGAAATCCATGGCCTATGAAACGATCATCGTCGAAACGCGCGGCGGCGTTGGCCTTGTCCGTCTCAATCGCCCTCAGGCGCTCAATGCCCTGAACCGCAAGGTTCTCGACGAGCTGACGGAAGCCCTTGCCGTATTTGACGCGGACGGCAAGATCGGGGCCGTGGTGCTCACCGGCTCGGAAAAGGCTTTTGCCGCCGGTGCCGACATCAAGGAAATGCAGTCGGTCGATTTCGTCGACGCCTATCTGCAGGACATGTTCGCCGACTGGCAGAAGGTGGATCGCATCCGCAAGCCGATCATCGCCGCCGTGTCCGGCTACGCGCTCGGTGGCGGTTGCGAGCTTGCCATGATGTGCGATTTCATCATTGCGGCGAGCAGCGCGAAGTTCGGCCAGCCGGAAATCACGCTCGGCGTCATGCCGGGCATGGGCGGTTCGCAGCGCCTGACGCGCTATGTCGGCAAGTCGAAGGCCATGGATATGTGCCTGACGGGTCGCATGATGGATGCCGAGGAAGCCGAACGCAGCGGTCTGGTGTCGCGCATCGTGGCGCCGGAAGAGCTTCTGGAAGAAGCCCTCAAGGTGGCCGAGCGCATTGCTTCCTTCTCGCGGCCATCGGTCCTGATGGTCAAGGAGGCGGTCAACCGCTCCTACGAAATGACGCTGGGCGAAGGGCTCCGCTTCGAGCGCCGTGAGTTCCATTCGCTTTTCGCGACCGAGGACCAGAAGGAAGGCATGTCCGCCTTCATCGACAAGCGCACGCCTTCCTTCAAGAATCGCTGAGGCTTTCAGCGCCGGCCGGTTACGGCTTCACCGGTTGGCGAGCGGCCGAAAGCCCCGCCATACCGGGCTGCAAGATGCAATAAATGCCGGAACCGGACCACTGGCAGTACAGAATCCACGTTGACGCCGGGGCAAAGCTGCTCTATAAGCCCGCCACGGATCGGCGGCCCCAGGGATTTCAAGGAATTTTCTCGGCTGCCCTAGAGGTTTTGTGCCGGCGGTTTGCGCCCTGGCTAGCTGACAGAAAAAAGAGAGGCATTTATGGCCAATACTCCTTCGGCCAAGAAGGCAGTGCGCAAGATCGCTGCCCGCACCGAAATCAACAAGTCCCGCCGTTCGCGCGTTCGTACCTTCGTGCGCAAGCTGGAAGAAGCTCTCACGAGCGGCGACAAGCAGGCTGCGGAAGTCGCGTTCAAGGCCGCTGAGCCTGAACTGATGCGCGCTGCCACCAAGGGCGTGATGCACAAGAACACCGCTTCCCGCAAGGTTTCGCGCCTTGCCAAGCGCGTTAAGGCTCTCGGCGCCTGATAGCCGTTCCATTTTTGGATCAGTTTTGAAACCCGGCTCATTGTTAGCCGGGTTTTCTGTTTTTGCGCTTTTCCGAAAGGCCGATTTTCCCGGTTTCATCCCTGAATTGTAAGGATTTTTCAATGCCCTGGAGGGATGTTATGGGAAGATGAAATTCCGGGCCGTTTCGATTTGATTACTCTTTTCAAACGGTTACGGAGCTTTATCCACTGTTATCCACAGGGCGGTTTAGGGACTCGGAAGGGGAATTGAGTCAAGGAATTTTTTTAAATTTATTTTCAAGCAGAACATATCAGGACCACCTAAAAATTGCGGTATGAAAACACATTGAATCCAAAGGTGTTATTTCGTTGGCATCCGATTCCCTGCTTGGCGCAAGGACCCATGCAAGAGGCTTTGGCAGAAAAATGTGGCTTTCCGAGGCTTGCTCTTTGCGGCGAGGCTTCGCTAAAGTCAGGGCATAAGAGGGGTGGGCCACTGGCCCGGAGTTAGCATCAATTGGCGAAACTGTTGACGTGGGTATCACTGCCCGCGAGTGCTATATTCTGGTCGTAAGGTCCGCGGTTCCTCATGGTTGATTGCTTACCATTCATTAACCGGAATGCCGTTTTTGGCATCTCCCCGACAATTGAATGGTTGTGACAGGTTTCGTTCCGGGCAATCAGCCTCCGGTAAAAGTGTTGTGAGTCGTAAAAGGGTCGCCGGGAAGGAGTATCCGGGTGTGGTCCTGACGGGACCGTTTGAGTTTGTGTTCAGCTTCCGCGCCGTGCGCCGGAGCTAGTGTGAGTGAGTACCTATCGGACTGAACGGGTCACGATCCGCGGTTCCGGGCAGGAAAAAATGACAAGCGCCAAAAATGGCGCGTTCGAATGTGAAGGCAGGCGAGACGATGGCAATGATGACCGGCAAATCGACGGCAACGATGGGTGATGATGCGCATGCGAACCGTGTCCACGGGTCTTCTGCTGGCGGCAATGACAAGCGCCCGGTCGAGCTGGATGCCGGTGCGAGGGATGATGTTTTCGAGCGCCTCACGGCAAAGCTGAAGGCGCGCGTTGGAACCGAAATCTATTCGAGCTGGTTCGGCCGGTTGAAGCTCGATGATATTTCCAAGAGCATCGTGCGCCTGTCGGTTCCGACCGCATTTTTGCGTTCCTGGATCAATAATCATTATTCCGAACTCCTGACCGAGCTGTGGCAGGAAGAAAATCCGCAGATTCTCAAGGTCGAGATCGTGGTCCGTGGCGTCAGCCGCGTGGTGCGCAGCGCGGCGCCTGCCGAAAACAGCGAGGCTTCCGAAGCCAAGCCTGCGGTTGCCATGCGCGAAAAGACGGTATTTCCGGTCGGCCAGTCCGTTGGCAGCCAGTCCTTTGGCAATATGGCGGGCGGTGAAAAGCGCGGTTCGGCCGTTGTCGCGGAATCGGCCGCCGCTTCCGGCTCCGTCCTCGGCTCGCCGCTCGATCCGCGCTATACGTTCGACACCTTTGTCGATGGCGCCTCGAACCGGGTCGCTCTTGCGGCAGCCCGCACGATTGCGGAAGCCAGTTCCAGCGCCGTTCGCTTCAATCCGCTTTTCATCCACGCCTCCGTCGGCCTCGGCAAGACGCATCTTCTGCAGGCTATTGCCGCCGCCGCGCTCCAGCGCCAGGAAAAGGCCCGCGTCGTCTATCTGACGGCGGAATATTTCATGTGGCGTTTTGCAACCGCCATTCGCGACAACAATGCGCTGTCGTTCAAGGAACAGCTGCGCGACATCGATCTTCTGGTCATCGACGACATGCAGTTCCTGCAGGGCAAGTCGATCCAGCATGAGTTCTGCCATCTCCTGAACACGCTGCTCGACAGCGCCAAGCAGGTCGTGGTCGCCGCCGACCGCGCGCCGTCGGAACTGGAATCGCTCGACGTTCGTGTCCGCTCGCGCCTTCAGGGTGGCGTTGCGCTCGAAGTGGCCGCTCCCGATTACGATATGCGCGTCGAAATGCTGCGTCGCCGGCTGAGCGTTGCGCAGCATGAGGACCCGAGCCTCGATATTGGTGAAGAGATTCTCTCCCACGTCGCCCGCACGGTCACCGGATCGGGCCGCGAGCTGGAAGGCGCCTTCAACCAGCTTCTGTTCCGCCAGTCCTTCGAGCCGAACATCTCCATCGATCGCGTCGACGAACTGCTCGGCCATCTGACCCGGGTCGGCGAGCCGAAGCGCATCCGCATCGAGGAAATCCAGCGCATCGTGGCGCGCCATTACAACGTTTCGAAGCAGGACCTCCTCTCGAATCGCCGCACGCGCACCATCGTCAAGCCGCGTCAGGTTGCGATGTATCTCGCCAAGATGATGACGCCGCGTTCCCTGCCGGAAATCGGTCGCCGTTTCGGCGGTCGCGATCACACCACGGTTCTCCATGCCGTGCGCAAGATCGAGGATCTGGTCGGCGCCGACACCAAGCTCGCGCAGGAACTGGAACTTTTGAAGCGCCTCATCAACGATCAGGCCGCCTGACCGGCGAAGCTTCCCCGCTATCAACGGCGGTTATCAACAAAAAGCCCTCGCCATGACACCATGCGGCACGGCGCGGGCTTGCTTTTCCCATTAAAAATCTGCCACTTTAGCGGACCTTCCGGCGCCTCCGGCGCCCTATCGACTAGGGCCGTCTGCCCCTCGGATGCAGTCGCCCTGTCCCAGCGAGCGAGTGCGTTTGAACATGCGTGTTACCCTAGAGCGATCGAACCTTCTCAAATCTCTCAACCACGTCCATCGCGTCGTGGAACGCCGCAACACCATACCGATTCTGTCGAACGTGCTTCTCCAGGCCGAAGGCGGAAGCCTGGCGCTCAAGGCGACCGACCTCGACCTCGAAGTCAATGAAGCGACCGCCGCGATGGTGGAGCAGGCAGGTGCCACGACGGTCCCGGCCCATCTCCTTTATGACATCGTGCGCAAGCTGCCGGACGGTGCGGAAATCATGCTGTCCACCAACCCGGACGGCGGCTCCATGTCGGTCATTTCCGGCAAATCCTCGTTCCGTTTGCAATGTCTGCCGCAGTCCGATTTCCCGGAACTGACGGCGGGCAGCTTCACTCATTCCTTCCGCATCGATGCGCAGGCGCTGAAGCGCCTCATCGACCGCACGCAATTTGCGATTTCGACGGAAGAAACCCGCTATTATCTGAACGGTATTTTCTTCCATGCCATCGAAAGCGACGGCGCCCTGAAGCTACGCGCGGTCGCGACCGATGGTCACCGTCTGGCCCGCGCCGAACTGGAAGCGCCGGCGGGCACGGAAGGTATGCCGGGCATCATCATTCCGCGAAAGACGGTCGCCGAATTGCAGAAACTGGTCGATGTGCCGGATGTGGTCGTGACGGTCGAGCTTTCGGACGCCAAGATTCGCTTCACGGTCGGCTCGGTCGTGCTCACGTCCAAGCTGATCGACGGCACTTTCCCGGATTATCAGCGCGTCATCCCGTCTGGCAATGACAAGAAGCTCACCATCGACCGCCAGAGCTTTGCCGCTTCCGTGGATCGCGTCTCGACCATTTCGAGCGAGCGCGGCCGTGCAGTCAAGCTCTCGATTGCCGACGGTCAGCTCATGCTCACCGTCAACAATCCCGATTCGGGCAGCGCAACCGATGAACTGGCGGCGGATTACGATGCCGACCCGCTGGATATCGGTTTCAACTCCAAATATCTGCTCGACATCACCAGCCAGCTTTCAGGCTCCGATGCCGTCTTCATGCTGGCCGATGCCGGTTCGCCGACGCTGGTGCGCGACACGGGCGATGAAGATGTGCTCTACGTCCTCATGCCGATGCGCGTCTAGTGGGGCTGGGATATTTCGGTTCTGACGGCCTGCAAATGGCGCGGTTTTTCGCTTCCGGTGCTCATGTACCCAAAAGTACATTCCGCTCCGGTTCTCAAACCCCACCATTTTCGGCTCGTCATAACCAAAATCTCGACAGCCCCCGGTGTCTCGCTGGAAAAGCCCCGCAAAGAACCCGATTGTGGATATAAAAGACGATATAACAAGCCGCCCCGACCGGGTTTCGGTCCGGCGGCTTAAGCTTGTCAATTTCCGCAATTATGCCGAATTGTCGCTGCCGCTTGGCCCCGGCCACGTGGTGCTGACCGGTGAAAATGGCTCCGGCAAGACCAATCTCATCGAGGCGGTTTCCTTTCTGTCACCGGGGCGCGGGCTTCGTCGCGCAGCCTATGACGATGTGGCGCGCAACGGCGCCGAAGATGGTTTTGTCATCCATGCAACCCTCGATTGCATGATCTATGGTGAGGCCGAGATTGGCACCGGAACCGCAGGCGGCGGCGAAGGCGGGCGCAAGGTGCGTATCAACGCAATCGCAGCATCCGGCGACGAGCTTCTCGATTATGCGCGCATTCTCTGGGTCGTGCCGTCCATGGACGGGCTTTTTACCGGTGGCGCATCCGACCGGCGGCGCTTTCTAGACCGCATGGTTCTGGCCATCGACACTGCGCATGGCAAGCGCGTGCTCGATTATGAAAAAGCCATGCGCAGCCGCAACCGTCTCCTCAATGACGGCAATATGGACGACCGCTGGCTGGATGCCATCGAAAGACAGATGGCGGAATTGGGCACCGCGATCGCGGCGGCGCGCGCCGAAGCCATGCGGTTGATCGCAGCCATGATCGAGCGGCTTCCCACCGAAGGTCCATTTCCGAAAGCCGACTGTTTTCTGGAAGGCGCGCTGGAACAGCGCATCGGTGTGGAGGCGGCACTCGATCTGGAGGAGGATTTCCGCCGTACATTGCGTGACGGCCGTGCGCGTGACCGTTCTGCCGGGCGCACACTGGAAGGTCCGCACCGCACCGATCTCGTCGTGCAGCATAGGCCGAAATCCATGCCCGCAGCACTTTGCTCGACGGGCGAACAGAAGGCGCTTTTGATCGGTCTGGTGCTGGCCCATGCGCGGCTGACCGGCGAACTGTCCGGCATGGCGCCGATCCTGCTTCTGGACGAGATTGCCGCGCATCTCGATACGGGACGCAGAGCCGCGCTCTTCGGCATTCTTGACGATCTGGGCGGGCAGGCTTTCATGACCGGCACGGATCGCGCGCTGTTCGACGCGCTTGGCGGCGATGCGCAGTTTTTCAACGTGTCTGCCGGCCAACTGACACGGATGTGAGGCAAAATATCCGCTGACAGCGCTCTGTGATCGGCCTATGTTCGGCCATCATGAACGCACTATCGAAGCCTTTTTCATCCGAAGAACTTGAGCGCTATGCGCGCCATATCGTGCTGCCGGAAATCGGTGGGCCGGGCCAGCAGAAGCTGAAAGCCGCCCGCGTACTGGTTGTCGGTGCTGGCGGGCTTGGCGCGCCCGTGCTGCAATATCTCGCGGCGGCGGGTATCGGCACACTTGGCATTGTCGATGACGACACGGTTTCGCTGTCGAACCTGCAACGGCAGGTGATCCACGACACGGGAAATGTCGGTCAGGCGAAGGTCGAGAGCGCTCTTGGCGCAGTTGTGCGCATCAATCCGCATGTGAAGGTTGAAGGCCATCAGCTCCGGCTTGATGCGGAGAATGCGGAGGCGCTGATCGCAGGTTTCGACGTGGTGGTGGACGGATCGGATAATTTTGCCACGCGCTATATTGTGGCCGATACGGCGGCAAAGGTGGGCCGTCCGCTTGTCACAGGCGCGATGGGGCGTTTCGACGGCACCGTCACCGTGCTGATGCCCTATGCAACCGGCCCGGATGGCGCGCCGAACCCGTCCTATCGTGATCTGTTCCCGGAAGCACCGCCGCCCGGAACCGTGCCGTCCTGTGCCGAAGCCGGCGTTTTGGGCGTATTGCCGGGCGTGATCGGCAGCTTGCAGGCGATGGAAGTCATCAAACTGGTGGCCGGCATTGGCGAACCGCTGGTGGGACGACTGCTCCTCTATAATGCGCTGAATGTCCGTTTTGAAACCGTCCGCTATAAAGCGCGCAAAAAGGGCTGATCAGGTTGCTGACGCTTGACGATGAAGAACGGTCGATAGCCGCAGGCGATCAGGGGGAGGGCGCGGCGATGGCCATGCGCATTGTCGCTGATACCGCGCATCTGATGGGCGCGACCCGTCTTTTGCCGATTGCTTCCGCCCATATCGATGGCGCGCTCTATCACGGTGACAGCGGTACGCTTTTTGCCGAGAAGCTGGTAGAGGGCGGCGCGAAGGTCAAAATCCGCTCGACGCTCAATGTCGGTTCCATCGATCTTACTGGCTGTTCGCGCAATCATTTGCCGGCTCATGAAGCCGAAATGGCCAAGCGCATGATGCGCGCCTATATCAAGCTCGGCTGCGAGCCGACATGGACCTGCGCGCCCTATCAGGCGGGGCATCGCCCGGAAAAAGGCACGGATGTGGCTTGGGGCGAATCCAATGCTGTCGTGTTTTGCAATTCGGTGCTTGGTGCCCGTACCAACCGCTATGGCGATTTTCTCGATATTGCCTGTGCCATTGCGGGGCGCGCACCTGATTACGGCCTGCACCGCACGGAAAACCGTCGCGCCACAGTGGTGCTCGACATTTCGGCTATCGATCCGGCCTTTTTGCGTACGGAAGTGGCATGGCCCATTTTGGGCAATCTGTTCGGGCGCAGTGTTGGCACGAATATCGGTGTTGTCACGGGCGGTGCTGTGCATCCGAGCGAAGACGATCTGAAGGCCTTTGGTGCAGCCAGCGCTTCGGTCGGTTCGGTCGGGCTGTTCCATATCGCAGGCGTGACGCCGGAGGCCCCTGATCTTGCCACCGCGCTTCAGCATCAAAAGCCGGAAGGCGTGATCCATGTCACACAAGCCATGATCGATGCAACGCGCAAGCGCCTGTCCACGGTCGAGTATGTTGATCATATCGATGCGGTTGCCATCGGCAGCCCGCATCTTTCCGTTGCCGAGTTCGATCGACTGGAACGCGCCATCGCCGGGCGCAGGCTCGCCGTACCGCTCTATGCCTGTACGGGGCGTCATGCATTGGCGGAGCTTGAAAAGGATGGACGCAGGCAGGCATTGGAAAAAGCTGGTGTTGTCATCGTGGCGGATACCTGTGTGGTCGTTACGCCTATTTTGCCAGCTAAGGATAATGCGGTTCTAATGACGAATTCTGGCAAGTTTGCCCATTATGCGCCGGGCAATACAGGTTATGGCGTGCTTTACGGCTCGCTGGAGGAATGCGTGGAAAGCGCCGTCGCGGGCAGTCCTGTTTTTGAGGAGCAAGCGGCATGAGCAGGCTCGAAGCCACGATCCTTGTTGCGGGAAAAGGCGCCGAGGCTGAGGCGCTGGTTTTGTCCGCGCCGATCAGTTTCTGGGGCGGTGTCGATCCGAAAAGCGGACGTATCGCCGATGTGCGCCATCCTGAACACGGGACCAGCATCGCCGGTCGCGTTCTATGTCTGCCGGGGACTATCGGCTCGTCTTCGGCTGCCGCCGTGCTTCTGGAACTGGTTCACGCCGGGCACGCGCCTGCGGCTATCGTTTTGCACGAGCCTGATGCGATCCTGCTTCTCGGCCTGATCGTCGCGCGTGAAATGAGGCTTGATGTGCCGATTGCCGTCGAACTCGACCGCGAGACACAAAAGCAACTCGCCGACCATCGGGTGACGGTCGGCGAGGATGGAGGAATCGAGATCGCTGCCTAATACTGGGTATTGCGGTCGACAACGTGCTCCAGCGTACCGTCGCGTTCAAAGGCTTCAATCTGCCGGATGATCTGCGGCACCAGCGCGGTCGCCGAAGAACTGGCTGCCGCGTGCGGCGTGATCGTCACGCGCGGATGGTCCCAGAAGGGGCTATCGGATGGCAACGGCTCCTGATTGAACACGTCGAGCGTTGCGGCGGAAAGCAGTCCGCGATCCAGTGCTGCCAGAATATCGGCTTCATTCTGCAAGCCGCCGCGTCCGGCATTGATCAGCACCGGCGCGCCAAGCGGGCCGTCGCTTTTCATCTGTGCAAACATTGACATGGAGAGAATGCCCTTCGTGTCGGGCGTCAGTGGCAGCAAGCAGACAAAAATATCGGCGGTTTTCAGGAATGAAGCAAAACCGTCCTTGCCGTGATAGGTTATTCCACCATCGATTTCCTGTGGGCGGCGGCTCCAGCCGGTGACATTGAAGCCGAGGTTTTTGAGCTTTTCCGCCGCATCGCGACCCAATACGCCAAGCCCCATGATGCCGACAGTCACTTCATGGGCGGCGGGCTGGCGGCGATCTTCATGCCAGACATGATTGCGCTGCTGCTTGCGATAGCGATAGCCGAGGCGGTGATGGTCGAGCACCTGCCAGACGACATATTCAGTCATGCGCATGGTCAGGTCGCCGGAGATGATACGCACCAGCGGTACATCGGGGATGCGGTCATCGCGGAAGACATGATCGACGCCCGCGCCAAGCGAGAAAATCACTTTCAGATTGGGCAGATTGGCCAGCGACCCGGGCTTTTGTTTCCACACCAGCGCATATTTGATCGACGGATCGTTTTCAGTGCGGTCCGTTACGATTGCACGGTCGGGCGCGTGCTCCTTGAATGTTTTGAGCCAGATTTCCGGGTCCCAGTCGGTAATCGCCAGAAGGATATTGCCCTTGGTTTCGCTCATTGTTTTACCCCTCCTTCGGTTGCCTCCATATGGAAGGCCGCAGCCATCAGCGCCTTGGTATAGTCGGTCTGCGGATTGGCGAACACATCCATTGCCGCGCCATATTCGACCGCCTTGCCATTGCGCATCACCAGCAGGTCATTGGCCAGCGCCCGCACCACTTTCAGATCGTGACTGATGAAAAGATAGGCGAGATCGTGCTTCTTCTGCAAGGCACGCAAGAGATCGACCACCTGCGCCTGCACGCTCATGTCGAGCGCCGAGGTCGGCTCATCCAACATGACGAATTTGGGATTCAAAACCATGGCGCGCGCAATCGCGATTCGCTGGCGCTGGCCGCCGGAAAATTCATGCGGATAGCGGAAGCGGGTTTCGGGGTCGAGGTTCACTTCCCGTAGAGCCGCCACGACACGTTCGTCGCGCTCATCGGGGATAAGTTTCGGCTCATGCACCAGAAGCCCTTCGGCGATGATGTCGGCAATGGTCATGCGCGGCGAGAGCGAGCCGAACGGGTCCTGAAACACGATCTGCATTTCGCGGCGCAGCGGGCGCATGTCCTTGAAGCTGAATTTTGCAATGTCGCGTCCGTCGAAACTGATCTCGCCCTTGGACGAAATCATGCGCGACAGCGCCAGCCCCAGCGTCGTCTTGCCGGAACCCGATTCGCCTACCACGCCCAATGTCTGTCCGGCGCGCAAATTGATATCGATGCCGTCCACCGCCTTCACATGATCGACGGTCTTGCGCATGAAACCCTTCTTGATCGGGAACCAGACGCGAATGTCCCTGCCTTCCATCACGGTCTTTGCCGCCGGATTGGCTGCGGGCGGTTCGCCCTTCGGTTCGGCGGCAAGCAGGTGTTTGGTGTAATCGTGCTGCGGATTCTCGAAGATTTCCCTTGTCGGGCCGGCTTCGACAATTTTGCCCTTGCTCATCACGCAAACCCGGTCGGCGATCTTGCGCACGATGCCCAGATCATGCGTGATGAACAGCATCGACATGCCTTGTGCGGCTTTCAACTCGGCCAGAAGTTTTAGAATCTGCGCCTGCACGGTCACGTCGAGCGCCGTTGTCGGCTCGTCTGCAATCAGCAGTTTCGGCTTGTTGGCCAGCGCCATGGCGATCATCACGCGCTGGCGCTGCCCACCGGACAATTGATGCGGAAAGGCGGACAGGCGCTTTTCCGGTTCGCGAATGCCGACTTCGTTCAGAAGCTCCAGCGTGCGCGCCCGCGATGCCTGATCGCCCATGCCCTGATGCACGCGCAGGATTTCGCCGACCTGCCGCTCGACGCTATGCAACGGGTTGAGCGATGTCATAGGCTCCTGAAAGATCATCGCGACATCGTTGCCGCGCACACGCCGCAATTCCGGCTCTTGAGCCTGCATCAGATCGCGGCCGTTGAAGTGTATTTCGCCGGAAGGATGGCTCGCTGCCGGATAGGGCAGGAGTTTCAGCACCGAAAGTGCGGAAACGGATTTGCCCGATCCCGATTCGCCGACAAGCGCCACCGTTTCGCCTTCGGCAATGTCGAAGGACACGCGGTCAACGGCAATGCGCTCTTCGCCATTCTGGCGGAAGGCGACCGACAGATCGCGGACGGAAAGCAGAACTTCGTTCCCTGATTTGTTCATCGATCCGTTGTTCATTGAAATGCCTTTCGCGGATCGAAAGCGTCGCGTGTCGCCTCGCCGATGAAGATCAGCAGCGACAGCATCAGCGAGATGACCACAAAGCCGGTCATGCCGAGCCATGGCGCTTGCAGATTGTTTTTGCCCTGCGCCAGCAACTCACCAAGCGAGGCGGAGCCGGGCGGCAGGCCGAAGCCCAAAAAGTCGAGCGAGGTCAGCGTGGTGATCGAGCCATTGAGGATGAAGGGCAGGAAGGTCAGCGTCGCCACCATGGCATTGGGCAGAAGATGCCGCCACATGATGGTGCCGTTTTTCACGCCGAGCGCGCGCGCCGCATTTACATATTCAAAGTTTCTGGCACGCAGGAATTCGGCGCGCACCACGCCCACAAAGGCTACCCATGAGAACAGCAGCATGATGCCGAGCAGCACCCAGAAGCCCGGCGGCAAAATAGCCGCGATAATGAGCAGCAGATAGAGAACGGGGATGGAGGACCAGATTTCGATGAAGCGCTGGAACAGAAGATCGACCCAGCCGCCAAAATAGCCCTGCACCGCGCCTGCGCTCACGCCGATAATGGCGGAGAAGAAAGTCAGAATCAGGCCGAACAGCACCGAAATGCGAAACCCATAAAGGGCGCGAGCAAAGACGTCGCGCGCCTGATCGTCAGTGCCGAGCAGGTTGAAATTGCCGAAGCGGCAATTCGGGTCGTTCACGCCTTGCGGATAGCGTTGGCAGCGTTCTTCCGCCGAATAAAGCCAGAAGGGTTTTGAGGGCGCGGCTTCCGGGATCTCATTGTTCACGGTGTTGTAGGAATAGCGGATCGGTGGCCAGATCGCCCAGCCGTTTTGGGCAATCTCATCCTGTATCACTGGATCGCGATAATCGGTGACGGCATAAAAGCCGCCGAATTTTTCCTCCGGATAATCGACGAAGACCGGGGCCAGCAACTCGCCCTTGTAGGAGACGAGAATGGGTCGGTCATTGGCGATGAATTCGGAACAAAGGGCGGCAATGAGCAGGAACAGAAAGATCCACAGCGACCAGTAACCGCGCTTGTTGGATTTGAAATTCTGCCAGCGGCGGCGGTTGAGCGGCGACAGCCCCCGGCGCTTTTGAGGCCGCTTCACAGGCTTTGCGGTCGGGGAGAGGGCGGTATCGGTCATCACACGTCCCTCCGTTCAAAATCGATGCGCGGATCGATCCATGTATAGATCAGATCGGAGAGAAGCCCGACCAGAAGGCCGATCAGCGAGAAAATGAAAAGATTGGCGAACACGACCGGATAATCACGGTTGATGACCGACTGGTAGCCGAGCAGCCCCAGCCCGTCGAGGGAGAAAATGGTTTCGATCAGAAGCGAACCCGTAAAGAAAGCCGAAATGAAAGCGCCGGGAAAACCGGCGATCACGATGAGCATGGCGTTGCGGAAGACATGGCGATAGAGCACCTGATTCTCGGTCAGGCCCTTGGCGCGCGCGGTGGTTACATATTGCTTGCGGATTTCTTCCAGAAACGAATTCTTGGTCAGAAGCGTCGTGGTGGCGAAGGCCGAAAGCACGAGTGCGGTCACAGGCAGCACCATGTGCCAGAGATAATCGCCGATCTTGCCCCAGAACGACATCTGCGCAAAATCCGGCGAGGTGAGACCGCGCAGCGGGAACCAGTCGAAGAAGGAGCCGCCGGCAAAAAGCACGATCAGCAGGATCGCGAACAGGAAGCTTGGAATGGCATAGCCGACAATGATGACGGCGCTGGTCCATGTATCGAAGCGCGTACCTTCTTTTATCGCCTTGCGGATGCCGAGCGGGATCGAGATCGCATAGGACAGGAAGGTCAGCCACAGGCCGAGCGAAATCGAGACCGGCATTTTTTCCTTGATGAGGTCGATCACGCTGATGTCGCGGAAATAGCTGCGCCCGAAATCGAAGCGCGCATAGTTCCAAAGCATGAGGCCGAAGCGTTCCAGCGGCGGCTTGTCGAAGC
This sequence comes from Brucella daejeonensis, assembly GCF_014199265.1. Lineage (GTDB taxonomy): Bacteria > Pseudomonadota > Alphaproteobacteria > Rhizobiales > Rhizobiaceae > Brucella > Brucella daejeonensis. The sequence continues at coordinate 202,317 of NZ_JACIJG010000001.1, read as the reverse complement.
CGAACTGCTTTTCAAGATCGGCTATGAATTGCGGGTCCAGCCCCTGCGCGCCGCGATATTTGGAATTGACCGAGCCGCTGTCCATGCCGTTCTGCTGGCCGAAATCGCCGCCACCGCCGGAAAGACGGTCAAGCGCATCGCCGCCCTGGCCGGAAAGCTGCGCGATCACGCGCTCGACCGGACCGCCGGGAGCGAACTGAACGACAGCGAAGGAAATAGCCATGATGCCCAGAATTGTCGGGATCATCAGGAGCAGTCGCCGGAGAATGTAAGCGCCCATCAGCCGCGCTCTCTCTGGAGATCGTTTTTCTCGTTATGGCTTATCAATCGCTTTTGCCTTTTCTTCATCCAACCACCACAGCGTCTCGACCGGAAAACCGTAATCTGGCTTCGGTTCCTTGAAACCGAAGCGGTCCCAATAGGCTACGTTGTGATTCGCTGCTGTCCAATTTGGAATCCAGTCGCGCCGGATACGCAAGTACCGATCCAGCACGCGCATGGCGGCGACCAGTTCCTCACGTGTCGAAACCTTGCCTATATCGGCGATCAGCGCATCGATCAGCGGGTCCTCGGTCCCTGGAAGATTATAGCTGCCCGGTTGTTTGGCCGATTGCGAGCCGAACATGCCGGCAAGCGATTCCTGCGTCGGCGTGGCGCTGAACTGAAGCGCCATTCCCACCATGTCGAACTGGAAGTCCTGCACCCGCGCCTGATACTGGCTCGTATCGACGAGCCGGTGGCTTGCATCGATGCCGATGGCGCGCAGCTTCTGCACGAAGGGATTGTAAACGCGGGAGAAACCTTCCGAATTGCTCAGGATTTCGAGCGTGAATTTTGCCCCGTCACGATCGTGGAACTGACCGTTCCTGCGCTCGAAACCGGCTTCCTGCATCAGCTTGATGGCCTGCGCGAACTGTTTCCGGTCGCGTCCCGTCCCGTCCGAAACGGGCATCAGCGGCGCTTCGCCGAAAACCGCTTCCGGCAGTTTGTCGCGATAGTGCTCCAGAACCTTTATTTCGTCCGGCGTCGGCAAGCCGTTTGCCTGAAAATCCGATCCGTTGAAGCAGGATTGCGAACGGGTATAGACCTTGTAGAACAGGTTCTGGTTGGTCCATTCGAAATCGAAGCAGAGCGAGATTGCTTCCCGCACACGCGGATCGCGAAAACGCTCGCGGCGCTGGTTCAGCGCCCAGGCTTGCATGAGCGCCAGCTTCTCGCGCGGAAAAGTGCGCTTGACGACCTTTTTCTGCCGAATGGCCGGGAAGTCGTATCCGGTCGCCCAGTTCTTGGCGACACTCTCCTCGCGAAAATCGATGCTGCCTTTCTTGAAGGCCTCGAATTGCGGCTGGCGATCGCGAAAGAACTCTATGCGGATGCGGTCGAAATGGTTGGAGCCCTTCTGGACCGGCAGGTCTTTCGCCCAGTAATCCCCGACGCGATCATACTCGACAAACTGCCCTGCGGAAAAATTTCCGACCCTGTAGGGCCCGGAAGCCAGCACCGGCTCCATCGTGGTCGCTTCGAAATCGCGATCCTTGAACCAGGCTTCCGACAGGATTGGCAGGATCACGGCATCGAGAAGCGCTTTCGGTCCGCGCCCGGCGAGAATGTGGATGCGCACCGCGTGTTTGCCGGTCGCTTCCACCTTTTCAACCCCGGCCAGATACTGGCGCAGGATTGGATGCCCCTTCTCCCTGATCGTCCTGTAGGTGAAAGCGACGTCTTTCGCCTCAATGGGGGAACCGTCGTGAAAGCGCGCCTCTTCACGCAGTTCGAAAGTACAACTGCGATGGTCCTTCGAAAAGGTCGCGCTTTTTGCGATCAGTCCGTAGACGGAATCCGGCTCGTCCAGCGCCGGGGCCATCAGCGTATCGAAGGTCAGTTCCATGCGCGGCGGCGCGTCGCCCTTGAAGGTGAAGGTGTTGAGCGTGTTGAAAGTGTCGGTGTTCTGGTTCCAGTACCAGCTCGCCGGTGCAAAGTTGAATGTGCCGCCCTTTGGCGCTTCCGGGCTGGCATAGTCGAAATGGGTGAAATCGGGCCCGTATTTCAATTCTCCGAAAGCCGAAAGGCCATGCAGCGGCTTTTCGGCCGGGATGTCGGCAAAGGCCCTCGGCTGAAACAGCGCCGCCATGGCTGCGCTGCCGGAAAGCCCCAGAAAGGAGCGGCGGTTCAGGCAAAGGATCGTCATTCTCGTTCGGCCCTCATTCGCCGCCGGTTTTGAGTCTGGCTTCCTTCGCAGGGTCTATCCACCAGGAGAACGGGTCAATACCCAAATAATCAGGCTGCTTTTCGGGCATTCCGAACTTGTTCCAATAGGCGATATTGATCTTGTCGTCATACCATTGCGGGATGATGTAATAGTTCCACAGCAGCGCCCGGTCGAGCGCATGGGTGGCGGCGACCAGCTCGTCGCGGTCCCCGGCATAGACCACGCGGTCGATCAGCTTGTCGATGGCCGGGTTCTTGATACCCGCATAATTGCGGCTGCCTTTGAAATCGGCGGCTTTCGAACCCCACATGTCGCGCTGTTCGTTGCCGGGCGAGCCCGACTGTCCGATGACGCTCGTGATGACATCATAGTCGAAGTCATTCACGCGTGCCTGATACTGCGCGGCATCGACGATTCGCACCGTGGCGTTAATTCCGATTTTTCGAAGATTCTGGGCAAACGGGTTGTAGATGCGCTCATCCGTTGGGTCCCGGCCCAGAAATTCGATAGTGAACGGGTTGCCCTTTGCATCGACGAGCTTGTTGCCCTGCAATTTCCATCCGGCTTCGGAGAAAAGCTTCAGCGCGGTACGCAGGTTCTCGCGCGTTGCCTGCGGCGTGTCATAGACCGGCAGTTTGAATTCTTTCGTCAGCGCGTCGGCTGGCAACTGATCCTTGACCGTTTCGAGGATCGCCTGCTCTGCCGGCGTCGGCGGGCCGCTCAGTTCCAGCTCATTGCCGGCGAAATAGCTCTCGATGCGCTTGTACTGATTGAAGAACAGCAGCCGGTTCATCGATTCGAAGTCGAAGGCATAGGTCAGCGCCTCGCGCACCTTCGGGTCCTTGAACTTGTCGCGCCGCGTATTGAGGAAATAGCCCTGCATACGCCCCACTGCATGGTAGGGGAAAGATGCCTTCACCACATCGCCGCGCTTCACGGCGGGGAAGTTGTACTGTTCGGCCCAGCGCTGGGCGCGATTCTCCAGCCGGTAATCGTATTGGCCGCCTTTCTTGAAGGCTTCCCAGGTCGCATCTTCGTTGAAATAATATTCGTAACGCAGATGATCGAAATTGTTGCGCCCGACATTGACGGGCAAATCCTTGCCCCAGTAATCGTCCACACGGGCCCAGATGATGGAACGCCCCGGTGTCGCACTCTCGATCCTGTAGGCGGCGGAGCCGAGCGGGATTTCCAGCGTCGGGCGGCTGATATCCCGCAGCCTGCCTTGCGCATCCTTGCCCGTCCACCAATGTTTCGGCAGCACGGCAAGCTGCCCCAGAATCTGCGGCAGCTCGCGATTGCCCTTCTGCGAGAAGGTGAATTTGACCTCGTGTTCGCCGGTCTTTTCCACCTTTTCCACATCGCCGTAATATTTGTTGTACATGGGCGACTGCTTCTTCAGGGTTTCGAACGACCAGATCACGTCATCGACGGTGATCGGCTGGCCGTCATGCCACCTGGCCGTGGGATTGAGCCTGAATTTCACCCAGGAATAATCCTCGGGATACTGAAGCGCCTCGGCAATGAGCGGATATTGCGTCGATCCCTGATCGAGCGAATCCGTCATCAGCGTATCGTAGAGCAGGCCACCGCCGAAATCGGACAGGCCCGCCGCTGCGACCCCCTGCACCACAAAGGGATTGAGGCTGTCGAAAGTGCCGACCGCCACCTGATTGAGCGTGCCGCCCTTCGGCGCATTCGGGTTCACATAGTCGTAATGCTTGAAGTCTGCCGGATATTTGGGCTCTCCGATGAGACTGGAAGAATATCGCCATTGGGGCTCTGCATTGTCTGCGCGACCGATAGACACCGTAGTCGCGAGCATGGCCACCGCGAACGCACCCGCCCAAAAAGCTCTCATCCAGCCTCTCCGTTCCTGCTTCGGATTCTTGGAGGCAAAGTTTTATGGGTTTTTGCGGAGGAAGAAAGGCATGGGGACAATAAATTTCATCTGGGCAAGAAAAAAGCCCGGCGAACCGGGCTTTTTGAGAATAGCGGCTTCGTCAGCTCAATTGGCGGGCGCTTCCGCCGGCTTGGCATCGCCGCCTTCGGCGGGCGCCGCATCGGCGGTAGGGAGCGGAACCGGATTGTCGGACAATGTGTGCAGATAGGCGATCAGATCGGCGCGCTGATCATCTTTCTTATTGCCGGCATAGCCCATCGCCGTACCCTTGACCAAGCCCTTCGGGGAGGTCAGGAACTTGTTGAGATGCTCAAAATCCCACTTGTTGCCGCCTGAGGCGAATTCCTTCATGGGGGCCGAGTAGCTGAAGCCTTCGTGGGAGGCCACGGGGCGATCGACGATACCCCAGAGATTGGGGCCAATCTTGTTGGCGCCGCCCTTGTCAGCCGTATGACAAGCTGCACAGACCTTGAAGACCTTTTCGCCGCGCGCCGGATCGGCCGACTGCAACAGCGTCGCAATGGAAACTTCTTCCTTCGCCGGTGCTGCTCCTCCTTCGCCAGTCGAGGCTTCCGCAGCTTCGATGGCAAAGCCCGGCTTTTCGGGCACAGGCGAGTGGAACAGCGAATCGGACAGTATCCCTGTCGTCATGACAACGAAAACCGTTGCCAGAAATGCCATGATAAACTTGTTAGTCCGGGTTGAATTCATCGCCGGTCAGCGCTCCCTCTACCAAAACGCTCTCCCAGAGAACGCTCTCCTAGCCGGCATGTAAACCTCTAATCGAGGTCACAATTCTCTCCCCGGCATCGGGCGGAAACTAGGTCTTTTGCCAAGGCGATGCAACACCTATAAGAGGGACGGGACCCGTGACTTTTTGACACTTTTGCTGCATTTCCAGCACAGTCAAACCGCGTTACAAGGCGTCCGTGACCATATCGATCTCAAGAGGCGATCATGCTTCATACCTTAAAGACCCTCACGTTGATTCCCGCCCGGATGGCCTCCACGCGCCTGCCGAACAAGCCGCTCGCCGATATTTGCGGCAAGCCCATGATCGTGCATGTCGCTGATCGCGCGGCCGCTGCAGGGCTTGGCCGCACCGTGGTCGCGACCGATAGCGAGGAGGTTTTCGCAATCGTCACGGCCAGCGGGCACGAGGTCGTCATGACGCGCGGCGATCACGAATCCGGCTCCGACCGCATCCATGAGGCGCTGCTGAAGATTGACCCGGCGGGTGAGATCGACGCCATTGTCAATGTGCAGGGCGACCTGCCGACCATCGATCCCGACATCATCCGCCGCGCGCTTCTGCCGCTGGAGGATGGCCCGGCGGATATTGCGACGCTCGGCGTCGAAATCGAGGAAGAATCGGAAAAGACCAATCCGAGCGTGGTGAAGATCGTGGGGTCACCGCAGGGCGCGAGCACGCGCCTGCGCGCGCTTTATTTCACCCGCGCCACCGCACCCTACGGCGAAGGCCCGCTTTACCATCACATCGGGCTTTACGCCTATCGCCGTGCGGCGCTTGAACGCTTCGTGAAGCTTGGACCGTCGCCGCTCGAAAAGCGCGAGAAGCTCGAACAGTTGCGGGCTCTCGAAGCCGGAATGCGTATCGATGTGGAGCTTGTGAAGACGGTGCCGCTCGGCGTCGACACGCAGGCCGATCTTGACCGCGCCCGGCTTCTTGTCGCAAAGGGTCTATAGCAAGCAGAAAGTCCCCGGCAGGATGGGGCGCGTTTGAGAAAGCATGGACACGATGAAAACCAATCGGATTTCCTTTCAGGGTGAAGCGGGCGCCAATTCCGATACGGCCTGCCGCAACATGTTTCCCGATATGGAGCCTTTGCCGTGCCCGACTTTCGAGGACGCCTTCAATGCGGTTGAAACCGGTGCCGCCGACCTGGCGATGATCCCGATCGAAAACACGCTCGCCGGGCGCGTGGCCGATATTCACTATCTGCTGCCGCTCGCCGACATGCATATCGTGGGCGAATATTTCCTGCCGATCCATTTCCAGCTCATGGTGCTTCCGGGCGTCAAGCGTGAGGAAATCAGGACCGTTCACAGCCACGTCCATGCGCTCGGCCAATGCCGCAATGTCATTCGCCAGAATGGCTGGAAGGGCGTCATCGCCGGCGATACGGCAGGGGCCGCCCGCCTCGTCGCCGACATGAAGGACCGCTCCATGGCAGCGCTTGCGCCGCGTCTCGCCGCCGATCTCTACGGGCTGGAAATCCTGGAAGAAAATGTCGAGGATTCGGAAGACAACGTCACCCGTTTCGTGGTGCTTTCGAAGGAAAAGCAGTGGGCATCGCGGCCCGAAAACGGCGAGCGCATCGTGACCACTTTCGTGTTTCGCGTACGCAACGTCCCGGCAGCGCTCTACAAGGCGCTGGGCGGCTTCGCTACCAACGGCATCAATATGACGAAGCTTGAAAGCTACCAGATCGGCGGGCGTTTCATCGCCACGCAGTTCTATGCCGACATCGAAGGCCACCCGGAAGACCATAATGTGCAGCTTGCGCTGGAGGAACTGCGCTTCTTCACCAAGGAAGTGCGCATTCTGGGCGTCTATAAGGGCAGCGAATCGCGCGACACCCATCTGCTCGCGGCCGAGTAAGGCATTCGGGCCGGGCGGGCCGGGGCGGGATCAGCTTTCCGCCCACGCCCTTATGAGATGGGCCGCGATAGCTCCCGATGGCGGTACGCGCAACCCGTTTTCATGGGTTCCGGCCAGCATGGCGCGCACTTCGACCTTATCAAACCAGCGTCCATCCTCAAGTTCCGAGCGGTCGATGAGGAAATCGTCGCTCAGAACTTCCGCGTGGCAGCCGATCATCAGCGAATAGGGGAAGGGCCAGGGTTGGCTCGCATGATAGGCGACGCGCCCGATGGCAAGGCCCATTTCCTCAAAACTTTCACGGCGCACGGCCGCTTCAATTGTCTCGCCATGTTCGATGAAACCGGCAAGGCTGGAATAGGAACCGGGCGCAAAATGCGGCCCTCTCGCCAATATGCATTTCTCACCACGGACCGGCAGCATGATCGCCACCGGGTCGGTGCGCGGAAAATGCTCCGCACCGCAATTCGGACATTGACGCTTGGCGCCGCCCCCGCGCATTTCGGTTTTGGTGCCGCAGCGTCCGCAGAAACGATGGTTGCCGTGCCATGCGGTGAGGGCTGCGGCCTGCGCCAGCGCGCCGACGAGATCGGTGGATAACAGCCCTTCGGTATAGATGCTGCGATAATCCTGCGCCCGGAGAGGGGCTTCCAGCGCCTCCGGGTCCAGCGGTGTCATCAGGGCGACGATTGGCGCACCGTCCTGAATACCGAGCAGGATCGGTTCGTTCAGATCTGGCGCAAAAGCCTTTGCCTCGTCGAGGCGGAAGAGCGCACGGGGGGATTTTTCCTGCGCATAGTCGAGGAGCATCCTGTTGCCGCCCAGAAGCATGAGCCGCGTTTCGGGAAGCTCCAGCGCGCTGAAGGCGGAATCGTCCCGCCGCTTTTCGGACAGGCGGTCGATACGGTTACCGGCAAAGCCGACATATCGGCTTGGCTCGATTTCCGGCAGGTCATAGAGACGGAAAGCCATGATTATCTCGGATCATTTATGGGACTAAAGCGCCGCGCGAATGTCGGCGATGAATTTGTGGGCGTCGTTTTCGTCATAGGCTTCGCGGGTGCCGTGACCCCAGACGGGACCGGGCCAGCCCGCATCGCCTTCGTTGCGGGCGATCACATGCAGATGCAATTGCCGCACGATGTTGCCCAATGCGCCGGTGTTGATCTTCTCGCACTCGGTTACGGTCTTGAGCGCCTGCGCCACGATGCCCGTCTCGAAGGTCAGCAATGTCTGGTCGAGCGGTGTCAGATCGTGAATTTCGGCGAGGCCGGGTCTGCGCGGTACGAGGATCAGCCAGGGCCAGCGGCGATCGTTCATCAGCCGCAACTCGCAAAGGCCGAGTTCGGCGACGAAAAACGTATCGGCATCGAGCCGTTTGTCGAGTTCAAATCGTTCCATGTGCCGATTCTTATCAGTTTTTTTCGTTGAGCGCTTGCTTTTTGCTCGGTGCCCTCCTTGCATTTTGCTTCACAATTGACGATATGCAGACCGGGAGGTTGGTGGTGGACGAGCCACTCGCCAACCGGGTCAGGTCCGGAAGGAAGCAGCCCTAACGAGCAAGGCACGGGTCGCCGTGCCAGCCTCCCACCCTTTTCTCTATTGTTAGCGGCTGTTGATGGGATGTGTCTCGTGTTGACGCGGCAGTCACGTCCGGTCCAAACTGGCGATGAGAGAAAAAGCGTGAACGAAGAACGGAAGGGCCGCTATGGACACGAAATCCGCCGATGGCGCCTATCGCGTTCTCGCCCGCAAATATCGTCCGCAGAATTTCAATGATCTCATCGGCCAGGAGCCGATGGTTCGCACGCTGAAAAATGCGTTCGAGACGGGTCGCATCGCGCAAGCCTGGATGCTGACCGGTGTGCGCGGCGTGGGCAAGACCACGACGGCGCGCATTCTGGCGCGCGCGCTCAATTACAAGACCGATACGATCGACCAGCCGACCATCGACCTCACCGTGCCGGGCGAGCATTGCCAGGCGATCATGGAAGGCCGTCATGTCGATGTGATCGAGATGGACGCCGCCTCGCATACCGGCATCGACGATATTCGCGAGATCATCGAACAGGTGCGTTATCGCCCGGTTTCGGCGCGTTACAAGGTCTATATCATCGACGAAGTGCACATGCTCTCCAATCAGGCTTTCAACGGCCTTTTGAAGACGCTGGAAGAGCCGCCGCCGCATGTAAAATTCATCTTCGCCACCACTGAAATCCGCAAGGTTCCGATCACGGTTCTGTCGCGTTGCCAGCGTTTCGACCTGCGCCGCATCGAATCGGGTACGCTGGCGCAGCATCTGCGCCGGATCGCGGAAGCCGAACAGATCGATGTGGATGACGCCTCGCTGGCGATGATTGCACGCGCTGGTGAGGGATCGGCGCGTGATTCGCTGTCGATCTTCGATCAGGCCATTGCGCATGGCGCTGGTCATGTGTCGGCGGAAGCCGTGCGCTCCATGCTGGGGCTTGCCGACCGCGCCCGCATCATCGACCTGTTCGAGATGCTGATGCGTGGTGATGTGGCAGGCGCTTTGAGAGAATTTCGCGCCCAATATGATGTTGGGGCCGATCCGTCGGTGGTGCTGACCGATCTTGCTGATTTCAACCATCTGGTAACGCGACTGCGCTTTACGCCGGATGTGGCGGAAGACATGACGCTATCGGAAGACGAGCGCGTGCGCGGACGTGATTTCGCGCAGAAGCTTTCGGTGCGCGTGCTGTCGCGCACATGGCAAATGCTGCTCAAGGGCATTGCGGAAGTGGATACGGCGACGCGGCCTGTGCAGGCGGCGGAAATGCTGCTGATTCGCCTTGCCCATGCGAGCGACCTGCCGACGCTGGACGAAGCGCTGCGCGGACTTGAAAACGGTACCGCCTCCGCCCCGTCGCCGCGCCCGCAGCCTTCGGGACGGCCGAATGGCGGCAGCGCGCCGGAAGCGCGTTTTGCCGCCGATGCGATTGGCGCTTCTTCGACCTCTCCGTCTGCTGGCGGACCGGCTACGGCCATGCGCATTGTTGAAACGCCGCCGGTTCAGGCCCCCGCACCGAAGCCGGCTGAAGCTGCGCCGCAGCCTTCCGTGCCGGTCAACAGCCTGCATGACATTGTTGCGCTGGCTGACAAGCATCGCGACATGCAGTTCAAGATATTGGTCAAGAACTGCGTGCGTCTGGCGGCGGTTGCGCCGGGACGGCTGGAAATCGGCCTGACCGACGATGCGCCGAAATCGCTGCCGAGCGACATTTCGCAACACCTCCTGAACTGGACCGGCATCCGCTGGGTGGTAACGGTTGCGCGCGACGTGACCGGCCAGACCGTCGCCGAGGCGGAAAACGAGCGCCGCGACAATCTGGTGACCGATGCGCGCGCCGATCCCGATGTTGCGGCCATTCTCGCAGCCTTTCCCGGCGCGAAAATAACCGATGTGCGCATTGCCGTGCCGGAACAGAATGACGACGAGGACATCGATCTCGACGCCATGCCGGAAACGCCGGGCGCACCGTCTGAAGACGACTGATTTACGGAATGATGGAGTAATCCCATGCGTGACATGATGGGCATGATGAAACAGGCGAAGGAATTGCAGGCCAAGATGAAGGCCATGCAGGATGAAATCGCCAATATGGAAGCTTCGGCCTCTTCGGGCGGCGGGCTGGTGACGATCACGCTTTCCGGCAAGGGCACCCTGTCGGCGCTGAAGATCGACCCGTCGCTGATGAAGGAGGAAGAGGTGGAAATCCTCGAAGACCTCATCATCGCGGCACATAACGACGCCAAGGCGAAGCTCGAAGCCGCCATGGCCGAAAAGACGCAGTCGCTGACCGCAGGTCTGCCGATCCCTCCAGGATTCAAACTGCCGTTTTAAGTGAGTAGGGGAATAAGGGAGTAGGGGAGTATGTGGTCGGTTGTTTGCCGCCAGTCGCATATTCCCGGCTTCCCGCTCCCTACTCCCTTATTCCCCTATTCCCTTACTCCCTTAAGCAAATGTCCAAACGTATAGCCGGTCCTGAAATCGAACGTCTGATCCAGCTTCTGGCCCGTGTGCCGGGGTTGGGGCCGCGTTCGGCGCGCCGTGCGGCGCTGCATCTCATCAAGAAGAAGGAAGCGCTGCTGGTGCCGCTCGGCGGCGCCATGCAGGAGGCTGCCGAAAAGGTGCGCATCTGCTCGTGCTGCGGCAATGTCGATACATCGGACCCATGCACCATCTGCACCGACGAGCGCCGCGACCCCGCGACCCTGATCGTGGTCGAGGACGTATCCGACCTGTGGGCGCTGGAGCGGGCGGGCACGATGAATGTGCGCTACCATGTTCTGGGCGGGCGTCTGTCGCCGCTCGATGGCATTGGCCCGGACGATCTCAACATCAAGGGGCTGGTGGAGCGCGTTGCGACGGGCGAAATCAGGGAAGTGATTCTTGCGGTCAACGCTACCGTCGAAGGCCAGACGACGGCGCATTACATCACCGATCAATTGTCGAATTTCGAGATTCGCGTCACGCGGCTTGCGCATGGCGTGCCGGTGGGCGGCGAACTCGATTATCTGGACGAAGGCACGCTGGCGGCAGCGCTCAGGGCGCGAACCACACTCTAATTGGGGAGACAGGCGAATGACAGCAATGCGTTGGAAATTCGTTTTTGGACTTCTTGCCGCTCTCGCTGTTTCACCTGTTGCCGCTGCGCCATCGAAGGCTCAGATTGAAAGCCAGTATCGCAACTGGCTGGAAGGCGATCTTTGGCCCGAAGCGAAAGCCGCCGGTGTGTCTCGTGCCGTCTTCGATCAGGCTTTCGCGGGTGTGTCGATCAACTGGAAACTGCCCGCTCTCGTTATTCCCGGCGAAAAGCCCTCCACGCCGAAAGAGCAGAAACAGGCTGAATTCGGTGCGCCATCCAAATATTTCAACGCGAAGACAATGAACACCGTCACCAGCGGCGGGCAGGCGCGTTATGCGCAATATGCCGGGCTGTTGAGGCGTATCGAGCAGAAATACGGTGTTCCGGGACAAGTTCTGTTGGCTGTCTGGGGCCGCGAATCCGGCTTCGGCACGGTCAAGATTCCCTATAATGCCTTTGAGGTGCTTGGCACCAAGGCCTTCATGGCGACCCGCAAGGACATGTTCCGGGCCGAACTGATTGCTGCGCTCGAAATCGCCGCAAAAGGCTATATCGATGAAACCGCCATGAAAAGCTCATGGGCCGGTGCGCTCGGCCAGCCGCAATTCATGCCGAGTTCCTATCTGAAACACGCCGTCGATTTCGACGGCGACGGCAGGCGCGACATCTGGAATTCCGTGCCGGATACGCTTGGCTCCATCGCCAATTACCTGAAATTGCATGGCTGGCAAAAGGGACGCGACTGGGGTTTCGAGGTCAATGTACCGCAGAACGTCTCCTGTTCGCTTGAAGGCCCGGATCAGGGCAAGCCTGTGGCCGAATGGGCGAGGCTCGGCATCACGCGCACCAACGGCAAGGCGTTTCCGGCCAATGAAATGAAAGGCGAGGGCTTTCTGCTCATGCCTGCCGGACGCTATGGCCCGGCCTTCGTCGTGACGCCCAATTTTTACGTGCTCAAAGACTATAATATGAGCGACCTTTATGCGCTGTTTATCGGCCATGTCGGCGATCGCATCGCTTATGGCGCTGGCGATTTTCGCCAGTCATGGGGCAATGTTGGCACCATGTATCGCTCCGATATCGGCGCGATGCAGAAGCGCTTGCAGGCGTATGGCTACGATGTCGGCAAGCCGGACGGATTGCCGGGCTTCAAGACGCGCCGCTCCATCGGCATCTGGCAGGCGAAAAACGGCATGGCGTCGACCTGTTTCCCGCAACCCGATCTGTTGCGTCAGATACGCTGAAGCATATTGGCAAAGCCTTGCAGCGCCTTGGTCCGATAGCGGTCATTGTGCAACAGCATGAGAAACTGGCGTTGCGGCAGGGCGAAATCGGCCTTCACAAGCGTTCCGGCGGCAAGATGCGGCGCGGCCACCAGTTCCGATATGGCGGTGACATAGTCGCCAGAACGCACTGCCGAACAGATTGCCTCGTTGGAAGGCAGTTCCAGCGCTACCTTGAGCCGCGCCGGATCATAGCCTGAGACCCGCATAGCATCCTCGAAAACGCTGCGCGTTCCCGATCCCTGTTCGCGCAGGATCCACTGGCCTTCAAAGAGCCGATCCCATGAAAGGCTTTTGGCGCCGCTCCACGCATGATCCGGGCGCGTCACCAGAATGAGCTGATCGCTTGCCACTCTGGTTGTGGAGAGGGATGCCGCCTGTACCGCGCCTTCCACGAGACCGATATCGGCCTCGCCCTCCTGCGTCGCTTCGGTCACGCTTTCGGTGTTTCCCAGCGTCAGTTGCACGTCGATCATCGGAAAAGCGGCATGGAACCGCGCCAGAAAGGATGGCAGCCAGTAGCTTGCAATGGTCTGGCTGGCGTGGATGGCGAGAATGCCGCGCTTGCCGCCGCCCAGTTCCGACAACATGCGCTCGGCGGCGCGGGCGCGGGCAAGCGCGGCCCGGGCCTCGTCCAGAAACAGGCGTCCGTCGCCGGTCAGCTCGATTCGCCGTCCGATGCGGTTGAAAAGCGTCGCGCCATAGCGTTCTTCCAGCGTGCGAATGGCCGAACTCACCGCCGAAGGGGTGAGATGCAGCGCTTCGGAAGCGCGGGTGAGATGCTCGCGTTCGGCTACTTCGATGAAAATCCTGAGTTGTTCCAGTGTCATGGCGTCAATCGTTCGATTGTATCGAATGATTTATGTCATATAATGAGATGGATTGAACAGACGGATTCGGGCATCTGAAACGAAAATATTTCCTGAGAGTCCAGAATTCCGAAAATGACATACTCAAAAATCCAGAACACCCTCCCGGGACTTGCACTCAGCACCGCCGTCGCAGCGGCGGCGATGGGGCTTGAGCGAATAGAGGAACATTATGCGGGACGGGCCTGGCTCGAAGCGCTGGTGATTGCCATCCTGCTCGGCACGGCTGTGCGGACTTTCCTGCGTCCGGGCGTGCGGTTCAACAAGGGGATAGGCTTTTCGGCCAAGCTTCTTCTGGAAATCGCGGTGGTGCTTCTGGGTGCCTCGATCAGCGCCAGCGCGGTCGTGGCGGCGGGGTCCGGCCTCATTTTCGGCATTGCCGGGGTCGTGGCCGTGGCCATTACGCTGAGCTACGGGATCGGCCGTCTGTTGAAGCTGCCGCACCGGATGGCGGCGCTGGTCGCCTGCGGCAATTCCATCTGCGGCAATTCGGCGATTGCCGCCACCGCGCCGGTCATCGGCGCGGAAAGCGAGGACGTGGCCGCGTCCATCGCATTTACGGCGATCCTCGGCGTGGTCGTGGTGCTGACCCTGCCGCTGCTGGTGCCATTGCTGGGCCTGTCGCATACGCAATACGGCGTTCTGGCGGGATTGACCGTCTATGCCGTACCGCAGGTTTTGGCCGCAACCGCGCCCGTTGCCACCATCAGCGTGCAGCTTGGCACATTGGTCAAGCTGGTGCGCGTGCTGATGCTGGGGCCGGTCATTCTTGCGCTTGCGCTGCTTGCCGGCAACAGGAGCGCCAATGTGAAGCCCGGCTTTTTCCAACTCGTGCCATGGTTCATCCTCGGCTTCCTGGGCATGATGGCGCTGCATTCGCTGCATCTGATACCCGACGCGCTTCTGCCCGGCATCCAGTATGCCTCCACCATCCTGACCATCGTTTCCATGGCGGCGCTGGGGCTTGGGGTCGATGTGCGTTCGGTGGCCGCCGCCGGTGGCCGTGTGACGTTGACGGCCATTCTCTCGCTTCTGGCGCTCGGCCTCATCAGCCTCGGGCTTATCCATGTGCTGAACATTGCCTGATGGCACGACCGAACCCGAAAAAATTGCGATTGTTGCGGGTTTGAGAACATGGTGGGATGCGGCAAGCCAAAATATGAGAGGTTGCCATGGCCCTGTTGCCGCTTACCATGATCCCCGACCCGCTTCTGCGGAAAGTATCCCTGCCCGTCGAAACCATCGATGACGGCATCCGCCAGCTTGCGCGCGATATGCTTGAAACGATGTATGAGGCGTCCGGCGCGGGCCTTGCCGCCGTGCAGGTCGGGCGGCTTCTGCGCATGACCACCGTCGATGTCGAATATCGCAATGGCGAGCGCAAGCCCATCATCGCCATCAATCCCGAAATCATCGCCGCCTCCGGGGAAAGAAGCAGTTACGACGAGGGCTGTCTGTCGGTCGGCGCTTCCTATCGTGGGTCCGTCTCACGTCCCGCGCGGGTCACGATTGCCTATACGGATATTGAGGGAGAAAAGTGCAGGCTCGACGCCGATGGCATTCTGGCTACCTGCTTCCAGCACGAGATCGATCATATGAACGGTGTGCTTTTTCTCGATCACCTGACGCCGGAACAGCGCGAGGACATACTGGAGAAGGTAGAGACGCAGTCACCGCCGGATACCTGAGAGCCTGTGGCGGGAAACATTCAGCCCTGGACAATTGCAATCAAAGAAAAAGCCCGCCGGATGGCGGGCTTTTCCATGTTCGGTCGAAACCGGAAAAGATTAGTTCTTTTCCTGCTTCTTCAGAGCGGCGCCGAGGATGTCGCCGAGCGAAGCGCCCGAGTCGGTCGAACCGTACTGGGCAACAGCTTCCTTTTCTTCGGCGATTTCGAGCGCCTTGATCGAGACCTGAAGCTTGCGGGTCTTCTTGTCGAAGGCGATGACGCGGGCGTCGACCTTCTGACCGACCGTGAAGCGTTCCGGACGCTGCTCTTCGCGATCGCGCGACAGATCCGAGCGACGGATGAAGCTGTCGAGGTCGTGATCGATCAGACGAACTTCCAGGCCGCCATCGGTAACCGCGGTCACTTCGACGGTGACAACGGCGTTCTTGCGCAGTTCGCCGGAAGCGGCTGCTTCGCCAACCTTGTCGCCGGAAAGCTGCTTGATGCCGAGCGAGATGCGTTCCTTGTCGATATCGACATCGAGAACGACAGCCTTGACGACTTCACCCTTGTTGTACTCTTCGATGACCTGTTCGCCCGGACGGTTCCAGTCGAGGTCGGAGAGGTGAACCATGCCGTCAACGTCGCCGTCGAGGCCGATGAACAGGCCGAATTCGGTCTTGTTCTTGACTTCACCTTCAACAACGGTGCCCTGCGGATACTTCTGGGCAAACGTCGTCCACGGATTGTCGAGGGTCTGCTTGAGGCCGAGCGAGATACGGCGCTTGACCGGATCAACTTCGAGCACAACGACTTCGACTTCCTGCGTGGTGGAAAGAATCTTGCCCGGATGGACATTCTTCTTGGTCCACGACATTTCGGAAACGTGGATGAGGCCTTCGATGCCCGGCTCGATTTCGACGAACGCACCGTAATCGGTGATGTTCGTGACGGTGCCGGCGATCTTTTTGCCGATCGGGTACTTCGCGCCGATGCCATCCCACGGATCGCTCTCGAGCTGCTTCATGCCGAGCGAGATACGATGGGTTTCCTGGTTGATGCGGATGATCTGCACCTTGACCGTCTGGCCGATGGAGAGGATTTCCGACGGATGGTTCACGCGACGCCATGCCATGTCGGTGACGTGCAGCAGACCGTCGATGCCGCCGAGGTCGACGAACGCACCGTAATCGGTGATGTTCTTGACGACGCCTTCAACGACCTGACCCTCTTCGAGGTTCTGGACGATTTCCGAACGCTGTTCCGCACGGCTCTCTTCAAGAACGGTACGACGCGAGACAACGATGTTGCCGCGGCGCTTGTCCATCTTGAGGATTTCGAAGGGTTGCGGGACGTGCATGAGCGGGGTGACGTCGCGGATCGGACGGATGTCGACCTGCGAACGCGGCAGGAAGGCAACGGCACCGTCCAGATCGACGGTGAAACCACCCTTGACCTGGTTGAAGATGACGCCGTCGACGCGCTCGCCATTGGCGAACTTCTGTTCCAGCTTGACCCAGCTTTCTTCACGGCGGGCTTTTTCGCGCGACAGGACGGCTTCGCCGAGAGCGTTTTCGATGCGCTCGACATAAACTTCCACTTCATCGCCCGGCTTCAGCGTGCCGTCTTTGCCCTTGGCGCCGAATTCCTTCAGCGGCACGCGGCCTTCGACCTTCAGACCGGCGTCGATGATCGCCATGTCCTTTTCAATGGCCACGATGCGGCCCTTGACGACATAGCCTTCAGCGAGATCGTTCTGGGCAAAGGATTCTGCCAGCAGAGATTCGAAATCTGCGCGGGATGGGTTGAGTTCTGACATGAATGCTCCTGAATGCATCCGGAAAATTCATCGGATGCGGCGCCGGGGGTTAGTGTTGCGTTATGCCCGACCTCGGCCCCGTCTTTGCAGACAACCGGCGCGTGGAACGCGAAGTCAGGCTTTTCAGTATGAGTGCAGCCTATATAGGTCCGAACTCACGATAATCCAGCTTTTCGAGGCATAATGAGGCCCGGAAAGCTTAAAAAGCTGAAGCTTGAAAACTTGCCGGATCATCCCCGATGCTGCGCAAAAGCGTGATCGATCAGCTTTTTTGCCGCTAGAAATGCCGCTTCTATACTCATTTCGCTCGTATCAAGCAAGTGCGCGTCTTGCGCGGGGCGGAGCGGCGAGTCGATACGGTTCGTGTCGCGCGCGTCCCGCTTTTTCAGATCGGCCAGAATTTCGGCGAGATCAGCCTGTTCACCCCGCGCCACGATCTCCTCATGGCGGCGTCCGGCGCGCACTTCCGGCGATGCCGTGACGAAGAGCTTGATCGCCGCATCGGGGCAGACGACCGTGCCGATATCGCGCCCGTCGAGAACGCTTGAGGGAAGCGCATTGGCGAAACTGCGCTGTGCCTCGACAAGCGCGCGCCGCACGGCGGGCATGACGGCAACCTTCGACGCCGCCTCGCCGATATCGTGCGCGGAAAGCACGGCCTTGTCCATGGCGATGAGGTCGAGATGACGGGCGGCATCGGTCGCCAGAGGCTCGTCATCGAGCGGCAGGCCCTTGTCGAGCAAAGCCTTGGCGACGGCGCGATAGGTCAGGCCCGTATCCAGATGCGGCATCCCGTAATGGGTGGCGATGCGCCGGGCAAGGGTTCCCTTGCCCGAGGCGGCCGGTCCGTCGATGGCGACGATGAACGGCCTCATTCTGCTGCGCCCGGTTCGATTTTCGCGCCCAGATCCGGCATCATGGTCATGAATTCGGGGAACGAGGTGGCGATCATGTTGCTGTCGTCGACCGTGACAGGTTTTTCGGAGGCCAGCCCCATGACGAGGAAGCTCATGGCGATGCGGTGATCGAGATGGGTTGCGACCGTGCCGCCGCCCAAGCCCTTGCCGCCCGGACGACCGCGCACCGTCAGCGACATCTCGCCTTCGGTGCAATCGACACCATTGGCTTCGAGACCGCGCGCGACTGCGGCCAGACGATCCGATTCCTTCACGCGCAATTCGTCGAGGCCGTCCATGATCGTCTCGCCTTCGGCAAAGGAAGCGGCGACGGCCAGCACCGGATATTCGTCGATCATCGAGGGCGCGCGGTCCGGCGGAACCGTGACGCCCTTGAGGTCCGACGATCTTACGCGCAGGTCGGCGACATCCTCGCCGCCCGCGAGACGTTCGTTGAGCACTTCGATATCCGCGCCCATTTCCTGCAATGTGAGAATGAGGCCGGTGCGGGTCGGGTTCATCAGGACGTTGCGAATGGTGACGTCCGAACCTTCGACCAGAAGGGCGGCGACGAGCGGGAAAGCGGTCGAGGAGGGGTCGCCCGGCACGTCGATCACCTGACCGGCCAGCTTGCCCTGTCCGGCGATGCGGATATGGCGCACGCCATCCTTGTCGGTTTCAACCGTCAGGTCGGCGCCGAAGCCCTGTAGCATCTTTTCCGTATGGTCGCGCGTCATGACCGGTTCGACGACGGTGGTGACGCCCGGCGTGTTGAGACCGGCGAGCAGCACGGCGGATTTCACCTGCGCGGATGCCATCGGCACGCGATAGGTGATCGGATTGGCTGTCCTGGGGCCGATCAGCGTCAGCGGCATACGGTCGCCATCGGCTGCTTCCACCTGTACGCCCATTTCGCGCAACGGGTTCAGCACGCGGCCCATCGGGCGCTTCGACAGCGAGGCGTCGCCGATAAACGAGGTCTTCATGTCATAGGTGCCGACCAGACCCATGGTAAGGCGGGCGCCGGTTCCCGCATTGCCGAAGTCGAGCGGCGCTTCCGGTTCCAGCAGGCAGCCGTTTCCAACGCCATCGATGATCCAGACGTCGCCATCCTTGCGGATTTTCGCACCCATGGCCTGCATGGCGCGGCCGGTATTGATGACGTCCTCGCCTTCCAGCAGGCCGGTGATGCGGGTTTCACCCGAAGCAAGGCCCCCGAACATGAAGGAACGGTGCGAGATGGACTTGTCGCCCGGAATACGGATTTCGCCGACCAGAGCCTCCGAGCGGCGGGCGGTTGCGGGTTTCGGGGATGCGGAATGGGACATGAATTTTCGCAGTCACATTTTTGGCGCGGCTCGCGCCGGGATTGAGAGATAAGCGGGATTTCCCTAGCATAGTAATATTGTATGGTCATCCGTGAATAAGCGGCGCGGGCGACACGAAGAACCAAGAGTCTGCGTGTGGTGATGCGTTTGGCTTTGACAAACGCGCCAAATTGCGTTTATGCACCGGAACAACACTATAAACGCGCTCACGGATCGCCCTTGCCATATGCCCGATGGAATAGCATGGTGATGGGGTCCGGGCTTACAGACAAGCATTTCGGCGCGGTTTTATGAATTTGTGTCCCCGGTCAATTGACGAGGCTAGACGTGGCAAAAGCTGAACTTGGTACCAAGCGTATCGACCCGGAAACGGGCAAGAAATTTTACGATCTCAATCGCGATCCGATCGTTTCGCCTTATACCGGCATTTCCTATCCCCGTTCCTATTTCGACGCCACGCTGGACAGCCGCGTCGTTGAAGAGGAAACCGAAGAGGAAGAACTGGATACGGCGCTCGAAAAGCCGGAATTCGTCTCGCTCGAAGACGCCGACGAGGAAACCAAGGGCGGTGAAGATCTGCCGGATATCGACGACGATGTGGATATCGGCGACGACGATGAGGACACCTTCCTCGAAGAAGAGGAAGACGATGACGACGATATGTCGGGCATTCTGGGCGGCGGCGTCGGCGGCGACGACGAAGAAAGCTGATCCGTTTCACGGATACCCTCTGACAATTCTCGCATTTCCAGGGCGGCCTTCGGGTCGCCCTGTCGCGTTTTGGGATTGCCGGCAACCGGCTGCAAGCCGGAGCGGAGCGATCTGTGAATTATTTTTGGCAGATGTGAAAAGAGTTGCGATTTAGCTCTTGATCTTCTGGCAAACGCCATTTAATAAGCCGCCACACCGGGCAGAAAGTCCTGCCTGACGCACCTCGCAAGAGGTTCGATGGGGCCATAGCTCAGCTGGGAGAGCGCCTGCATGGCATGCAGGAGGTCAGCGGTTCGATCCCGCTTGGCTCCACCAAATTTCCTTCAAGTTTCATCAAATGAAAATCCGGCGATATTCGCCGGATGATCTGGCGACGCTGTCCATTTGGCGCACAGTTTTGCGGGCGGACATAGCGGGCGTCGGTTCCGCATGAGCCTTTCAGAATCTGACCAGAATCTGAATCGAAAAGCGGCTGGCTGCGCCGAAATTTCCGGCGGGCGGTAAATTTTGTCGATCAGCGTTTCTTCCCGCCGGATTATGCTTTAGAAACCCGTATCGAAGCCGTCGGGAGAGGATCGGCTTCATACCGTTATCGGGAGGAACGATGAGCACCAACGCAGTCTCCACGCAGTTTTCGCACGACCACCCATTGTGGCAGCCCGATGCAAAGCGCATAGCGGCCTGCAATCTGGAGCAGTTTCGTATTCGCGCCGAACAGCGCACGGGGCTGAGCCTGCCGGATTATGCGGCTTTGCACCGCTGGTCGGTCGAGGATCGCGCGGGCTTCTGGACGCTTATCTGGGATTTCTGCGACGTCATCGGCGAGCGCGGCAGCAAGGCGCTGGTCGATGAAGGCCATATGCGTGCGGCGAAATTCTTCCCCGAAGCCAAGCTCAATTTTGCGGAAAACCTGCTGCGCCACAAAGGCCGGGAGGAGGCGATTGTCTTTCGTGGCGAGGACAAGGTCGAACGCCGCCTGACATGGGATGATCTCCACACGCTGGTCTCAAAACTCCAGCAATTCATGCTGGCTGAGGGCGTGGAGCCCGGCGACCGCGTGGCGGGCATGATGCCCAATATGCCGGAAGCGGTGGCGCTGATGCTGGCGGCAAGCTCGATTGGCGCGGTCTGGTCGTCCTGTTCGCCGGATTTCGGCGCGCAGGGCGTGCTCGACCGTTTCGGCCAGATCGAGCCGAAACTGTTCTTCGCCTGCGATGGTTATTGGTACAATGGCAAGCGCATCGCAGTGGCCGACAAGATTGCCGAAGTTGCGGCAAAGCTGCCCGGACTGAAACGCGCGGTGGTCGTGAACTATCTGGGCGAGGCGCAGGCGATAGCGGCAAAGTCCGAAAAGGGCATTGCGCTGGATGCGGCGCTTGCGCCGTTCACGGCAAAGCCGATTACATTTACGCGGCTCGCCTTCGATCATCCGCTCTGCATCCTGTTTTCATCGGGCACGACCGGCATTCCGAAATGCATCGTGCATCGTGCGGGCGGGGTGCTGTTACAGCATCTGAAGGAACATCGCCTTCATGCGGACTTACGCGAGGGCGACCGCTTTTTCTATTTCACCACCTGCGGCTGGATGATGTGGAACTGGCTCGCTTCCGGCATCGCGTCGGGCGCGACGCTGCTGCTCTATGACGGCTCGCCCTTCTATCCCGACGGCAATGTTCTGTTCGATTATGCGGCCTCCGAGCGCATGACCTATTTCGGCACCTCCGCCAAATTCATCGATGCGGTGCTGAAAGCCGGTTTGAAGCCGGGGCAGACGCATGATCTGTCGGCGCTACGCACCATTTCCTCCACCGGTTCACCCCTGTCGCCGGAAGGCTTTGCTTTCGTCTATGAGGCGATCAAACCGGACGTGCATCTGGCCTCTATTTCCGGCGGCACGGATATTGTCTCCTGCTTCGTGCTGGGCGTGCCGACCGAACCGGTCTGGCAGGGCGAGATTCAAGGCGCGGGGCTTGGCATGGCCGTCGATGTCTGGGACGATGACGGCAAGCCGGTGCGCGGACAAAAGGGCGAACTGGTCTGCACGAAGGCATTTCCGTGCATGCCGCTGCAATTCTGGAACGATCCGGAAAACGTAAAATATCAGGCGGCTTATTTCGAGCGTTTCGACAATATCTGGTGCCATGGTGATTTCGCCGAATGGACAGAGCATGACGGCATCGTGATCCATGGCCGTTCCGATGCCACGCTCAATCCGGGCGGGGTGCGGATCGGTACGGCGGAGATCTATAATCAGGTCGAGCAGATGCCGGAAGTGGCCGAGGCGCTATGCATCGGGCAGGATTGGGACAATGACGTGCGCGTGGTGCTGTTCGTGCGGCTGGCGGAAGGTGTTGCGCTCGATGACGATCTGAAAGCGCGCATCAAGACAAAAATCCGTACCGGCGCGACGCCGCGCCATGTGCCCGCAAAAATCGTGGCGGTGAAGGATATTCCGCGCACCAAGTCGGGCAAGATTGTCGAGCTTGCGGTACGTGATATCGTGCATGGACGTGCGGTGAAGAACCGCGAGGCGCTGGCCAACCCGGAAGCGCTGGACCTTTATCGCGATCTTGTCGAACTTCAGGAGAACTGACGTTCAAAACATCGCGAAATAAAATTTCGTCAACCGGTAA
Source organism: Brucella daejeonensis (assembly GCF_014199265.1). GTDB lineage: Bacteria > Pseudomonadota > Alphaproteobacteria > Rhizobiales > Rhizobiaceae > Brucella > Brucella daejeonensis. The sequence goes on along the minus strand of NZ_JACIJG010000001.1, from coordinate 179,764 downwards.
TAAATAGCCACAGAAAGCCGCGCAACCCCATTGCCTATTTGACCGCCACGGGACACTCTGACCGGATCATAACCATCGCGCAAGCGATGGCTGCCGGCAGAACTTGTGGAGGACGAGTATGTTTGCATCGGGCCAAAATGTGGGGGGCATGAATTTCGGTCTTGGCGAGGAGATCGAAGCCCTGCGCGATACGGTGCGCCGTTTCGCGGAAAGCCGCATTGCGCCGCTGGCCGCGCAAACCGATCGCGATAACGCATTTCCCATGCATTTGTGGCGTGAACTGGGTGAACTTGGCGTGCTGGGCGTCACTGCGCCGGAAGATTTTGGCGGTGCGGGGCTTGGCTATCTGGGGCATTGCGTGGCGATGGAAGAAATCAGCCGCGCTTCTGCCTCCATCGGCCTCAGCTATGGCGCGCATTCCAATCTCTGCGTCAACCAGATCACCCGCAACGGTTCGCCCGCGCAACGCGAAAAATATCTGCCAAAGCTTATTTCCGGCGAGCATGTCGGCGCGCTTGCCATGTCCGAGCCGGGGGCCGGTTCCGACGTCGTGTCGATGAAGCTTCACGCCAAAAAGCAGGGCGACCGCTATATTCTCAACGGTAACAAGATGTGGATCACCAACGGCCCCGATGCCGATGTGCTGGTGGTCTATGCCAAGACCGATCCGGCGGCAGGTCCGCGCGGTATCAGCGCCTTTCTGGTCGAAAAAGGCTTCAAGGGGTTCTCGACTGCGCAAAAACTCGACAAGCTCGGTATGCGCGGCTCCAACACCTGCGAACTGGTGTTCGAGAATTGCGAAGTGCCAGTCGAAAACCTGCTCGGCGAAGAGGGGCGCGGCGTCAATGTGCTGATGTCCGGCCTCGATTACGAGCGTGTGGTGCTGGCCGGTGGACCGCTCGGCATCATGGCGGCGTGTCTTGATGTCGTGATACCCTATGTGCATGAGCGAAAACAGTTCGACCAGCCGATTGGCGAATTCCAGCTCATGCAGGGCAAGCTTGCCGATATGTATGTGCTGTTCAATGCCTCCCGCGCTTATGTTTACGCGGTCGCGGCAAGCTGTGACCGGGGCGAGACGACGCGCAAGGATGCGGCAGGCTGCATTCTCTATGCGGCCGAAAACGCCACGCAAATGGCCTTGCAAGCGATACAGGCGCTGGGCGGCAACGGTTATATCAACGACTACCCGACCGGACGCCTGCTGCGTGATGCCAAGCTTTACGAGATCGGTGCAGGCACGTCGGAAATACGGCGTATGCTGATCGGACGCGAACTCTTTGCGGAGACGCGCTGATGCCGGTTCTGAAATCCGGGATTTCGACGCGCAGCGCCACTTTTGAGGCCAATCGCAAGGCCATGCTGACGGCCATTGACACGGTGGCGGAAGCCTCGCGCATGGCGCTTGACGGTGGCGGCGAAAAGGCGAGAGAACGCCATGTTGCACGCGGAAAACTTCTGCCGCGTGAGCGTGTCGCGCAATTGCTCGATCCGGGTTCGCCCTTTCTGGAAGTCGGGCTGACGGCGGGACATGGGATGTATGGCGGAGCAGCGCCCTCGGCTGGCATTATCACCGGCATCGGGCGCGTGTCGGGTCGTGACTGCATGATCGTCTGCAACGATGCGACGGTGAAGGGCGGCACCTATTATCCGGTCACGGTGAAAAAACATCTGCGCGCGCAGGAGATTGCGGGCGAAAACCGTCTGCCCTGCATTTATCTGGTCGATTCCGGTGGCGCAAACCTGCCCAATCAGGATGAGGTTTTCCCGGATCGCGACCATTTCGGGCGCATCTTTTATAATCAGGCGCAGATGTCGGCGGCGGGCATTCCGCAAGTCGCTGTCGTCATGGGGTCGTGCACGGCGGGCGGCGCTTATGTGCCTGCCATGAGCGACGAAACGGTGATCGTGCGCAATCAGGGCACGATCTTTTTGGCCGGACCTCCACTGGTGAAAGCCGCGACCGGCGAAGTGGTAACGGCGGAAGATCTGGGCGGTGGCGATGTGCATACACGTCTTTCCGGTGTCGCGGATCATCTCGCCAACGACGATGCCCATGCGCTGCAAATTGCCCGCGCCATTGCCGCCAATCTCAACAGCGAAAAGCGTTCCTTCATTGCACGCGGTGACAGTGCTGCGCCGCTTTACGACCCGGAAGAAATCCTGGGCGTTGTCTCGGCGGATACGCGTATTCCCTATGATGTGCGCGAGGTGATTGCACGCCTTGTCGATGGCTCCGATTTCGATGAGTTCAAGGCGCGTTTCGGCACCACGCTGGTTTGCGGTTTTGCCAGCGTCTATGGCATGCCGGTCGGCATCGTGGCCAATAATGGCGTGTTGTTTTCGGAAGCGGCCTTGAAGGGCGCGCATTTCATCGAGCTTTGCTGCCAGAGGAATGTCCCGTTGGTGTTTTTGCAAAACATCACCGGCTTCATGGTGGGGCGCAAATATGAGGCCGAAGGCATCGCCAAGCATGGCGCAAAGCTGGTGACGGCGGTGGCGACCGCCAACGTGCCGAAAATCACCATGCTGATCGGCGCGTCCTATGGCGCGGGCAATTACGGCATGGCGGGTCGCGCCTATTCACCGCGCTTCCTGTGGACATGGCCGAACAGCCGCATTGCCGTGATGGGCGGTGAACAGGCCGCGGGCGTGCTGGCGACCGTCAAACGCGACGGGATCGAACGCACAGGCGGCACATGGTCGGCGGAAGAAGAAGCGGAGTTCAAACGCCCGACGCTTGAAATGTTCGAGCGCCAGAGCCATCCGCTCTATGCCTCGGCGCGGCTTTGGGATGACGGCATTGTCGATCCGCGCAAGAGCCGCGAGGTTTTGGGGCTGTCGTTGTCGGCAACGCTCAACGCGCCGGTCGAGCCGACGCGTTTCGGTCTGTTTAGAATGTGAGGCAAATCAGATGTTCAAAAAGATACTGATTGCCAATCGCGGAGAAATCGCCTGCCGGGTTATCCGGTCGGCGCGTGAATTGGGCATTGCTACCGTCGCGGTCTATTCCGATGCGGACGCTCATGCGCTGCATGTCGAACATGCCGACGAGGCGGTGCGTGTCGGCCCGGCACCATCGGCGCAAAGCTATCTCAATATTGAAGCCATTATTAAGGCGGCTAAGGAGACTGGCGCGGAAGCGATCCATCCGGGCTACGGTTTTCTATCCGAAAATCCGGCTTTTGTGGACGCAATGGAAGCTGCGGGGCTTGTCTTTATCGGCCCCTCAGCCAATGCCATTCGCGCCATGGGGCTGAAGGATGCCGCCAAGGCACTGATGCAGAAAGCAGGCGTGCCTGTCGTGCCAGGTTATCATGGCGATGATCAGGACAGCGCCTTTCTCAAAAGCGAAGCAGACGTAATCGGCTATCCGGTACTGATCAAGGCGCGGGCAGGCGGCGGCGGCAAGGGCATGCGCCGGGTCGATCAGGCGGCTGATTTTGCCGCCGCACTCGACAGTGCGCGGCGCGAGGCGGAGGCCTCATTCGGTGATGGCGCGGTGCTGATCGAAAAATACATGACCAAGCCGCGCCATATCGAGGTGCAGGTCTTTGGCGACAGCCACGGCAATGTCGTGCATCTGTTCGAGCGCGATTGCTCGCTGCAACGCCGCCACCAGAAGGTGATCGAGGAAGCGCCAGCTCCCGGCATGACGCCGGATATGCGCGCTGCCATGGGTGAGGCGGCGGTGAAGGCGGCTGAAGCTATTGGCTATTGCGGCGCGGGCACGGTGGAATTTATCGCCGATGTGTCGGAAGGGCTTCGCGCTGACCGCTTCTTCTTCATGGAAATGAACACGCGATTGCAGGTCGAACATCCGGTGACGGAAGCCATCACCGGGCTTGATCTGGTCGAATGGCAATTGCGCGTGGCGTCGGGCGAGGTTTTGCCGAAGCGTCAGGACGAGTTGGCCATTCATGGCTGGGCGTTCGAGGCGCGGCTATATGCCGAAGATCCGGCGCGGGATTTTCTGCCCGCCACGGGCAGGTTTGCCTTGTTCGCACCACCCGAAAATGCCCGCGTCGATTCCGGAGTGCGCGGCGGCGATACCATCACGCCATTTTACGATCCGATGATTGCCAAGATCATCGCCCATGGCGCAACGCGGGATGAGGCGCTGAACCGGCTCGATGCGGCGCTCGGTGAAACCCGCATTGCCGGGCTGGTTACAAATCGCCAGTTCCTGTCGGCGCTCTGCAATCTCGAAGCTTTCCGCGCTGGCGATGTCGATACCGGCCTGATCGCCCGCGAGACGGTGGCGCTGTTTGAAGGTGAAAAGCCGTCTGATGTGGCTTTTGCACTGGCAGCACTTGGCGCGCTCGATCTTCTGGATGCGCCTGTCAAAGACGACCCATGGACAAGCCTGCGCGGTTTCAGGCTCTGGGGCGAGGCGTCACGTTCGATCCTGCTGGATCATCACGGCGAACACCGAACGGTCAGTTTCGCGACCAAGAGCGACAGGCGCTTCGGCTTCGCCTTTGGCGATCTGGAAATCCGCTCGCATGAAAACGGGCTGGTTCGTTTTGTTGTCGATGGCCATGCGGGACAAGCCTCGGTCAAGCGCATCGGTCACGATGTGACCGTGCAACTTCATGGCCGCGACACCATATTTCACTATGTGCAGTCCGTCGGTGCGGAAGAGGAAGGCGCTAGCCAAAGCCATATTCGTGCCCCCATGCCGGGGCGGGTAGCGCTTGTGTCCATTGTTGAAGGTTCGAGCGTCGCCAAAGGCGATCCGCTGGTGACGATGGAAGCGATGAAGATGGAGCTTTCGCTGACCGCGCCGCGAGACGGTAAGGTCTCGTCCGTGACGGTCGCGGCAGGCGATCAGGTCAGCGAAGGGGTGCTGTTGGTGGCGTTGGAGGAAGAACATGGCTGAACGTGTTGAAATCGTCGAAATGGCAGCGCGTGACGGCCTGCAAAACGAAAAGCGTTTTGTGCCGACCGCCGACAAGATCGCGCTGATCGACCGCCTGTCGGATTGCGGCTATTCTCGTATCGAGGCGACGAGTTTCGTCAGCCCCAGATGGGTGCCGCAACTGGCCGACGCTGCCCAGGTCATGGCCGGTATCCACCGCGCCAACAATGTGCGCTATTCGGTGCTCGTGCCCAATATGAAAGGCTATGAAGCCGCTGTTGCCGCAAATGCCGACGAAGTCGCAATTTTCATTTCGGCTTCCGAAGGCTTTTCCAAGGCCAATATCAATTGCACGATTGCCGAAAGCATCGAGCGGCTTTCGCCGGTGATTGGTGCTGCCATCAATGACGGGCTTGCGGTGCGCGGCTATGTCAGTTGCGTGGTCGAATGCCCCTATGATGGGCCGGTGGCGCCGCAGGCGGTAGCCGATGTGACCGAACAGCTTTTCTCACTCGGTTGTTATGAAGTCAGTCTTGGCGACACGATCGGGCGCGGCACGCCGGAAAAGGTCGCCGCCATGCTGGATGCGGTGCTGGCCATTGCACCGGCGCATAGTCTGGCCGGGCATTATCACGATACCGGCGGACGCGCGCTCGACAATATTCGCGTCAGCCTCGAAAAAGGCCTACGCGTATTCGACGCTTCTGTCGGTGGTCTCGGCGGCTGTCCTTTTGCGCCGGGTGCGAAGGGCAATGTCGATACGGTGCTGGTTGCTGAAATGCTGCGCGATCTTGGCTTTGAGACCGGTCTCGATCTGGAAAAGCTGAAGTCGGCGGCGCTTTTCGCGCAAGCGCTGCGTCAGGATAAAGCTGCATGAGCGCGTTTGAAACTCTTCAGATAGAGATTGATGACCGTGGCGTGGCTACACTTACGCTGAACCGACCCGATCAGCACAATGCCTTGTCTGGCTTGATGATTGATGAACTGACCACGGCAGCGCTGCATCTGGGCGACAATGAAGCCGTCCGCATCGTGGTGCTAACCGGAGCGGGAGCCAGTTTTTGCGCGGGCGGCGATCTTGGCTGGATGCAGGAACAGGTGAAGGCCACGCGGGAACAGCGCATTGAGGAGGCTCGAAAGCTTGCCTTGATGCTGAAGGCGCTGCGCGACCTGCCGAAACCGCTGATCGGGCGCGTCAACGGGCAGGCCTATGGCGGCGGCGTCGGCCTGATCAGCGTCTGCGATGCGGCAATCGGCGTTTCCGATGCGCGTTTCGGGCTGACGGAGACAAAACTCGGCCTCATTCCCGCAACCATCAGTCCTTATGTGGTGGCGCGCATCGGCGAGGCCCATGCGCTGCGCATGTTTACCTCGGCGCGGCTGTTCGACGCCGGAGAGGCGCGGCATATCGGCCTCCTGCACGAAGTGGTCGAGGCGGAAGCGCTCGATGCGGCGGTCGAAGCAGAGATCAAACCCTATTTTTCCACTGCCCCCGCAGCAGTCGCCGCTTCCAAGCGGCTGGTTCATGCGCTGGGCGCACCCATCGACGAGGCGGTGATAGACATGACGCTCACCCGTCTTGCCGATACATGGGAAACGCCGGAGGCCGCGGAGGGAATCGCGGCCTTTTTTACGAAACGGTCACCGACATGGAAGGGAGGGAACCGAACATTTGGGAGGAGCCGATTTTCGTTGTAGTTGCGGGCACTTGGCCCCTTGCAATCGAAAGCCGGAAATGCATTCTTATTACATCATGAAAGCTCGTCCCCGGCCCGGAGCATTTTTCCGAAACCGCGGATGCGATTTTGGATAATATTATGGCATCCGGGATGCCGTCGAGGCGGGCTTTGGATTGACCCTTTGAGATCATGCGATGAACAAAAGGGAGGGCTCGGTCACCTGGCAGCGCGATTGCGCTGGTGCTGGCCGACATGGGTTGTCTCAGGGCCGTCGAAGGACGCTGCCCCACCAAAGGAGAAAAGAATGAACCTGAAACTTCTGTCCAGCGTGGCTTTTGCAGCCACCCTCGGCTTCGTCGGCGCTGCCTACGCGGATATCACCATCGGCGTCGTCGCTCCGCTGACGGGCCCGGTTGCCGCTTTCGGCGATCAGGTGAAGAAGGGCGCGGAAGCCGCCGTTGACGTCATCAACAAGGCTGGCGGCATCAAGGGCGAAAAAGTCGTCCTGAAGTTCGCCGACGATGCCGGAGAACCGAAGCAGGGCGTTTCCGCCGCCAACCAGATCGTCGGCGACGGCATCAAGTTCGTCGTCGGTCCGGTCACGACCGGCGTCGCCATTCCGGTTTCCGACGTGTTCTCGGAAAACGGCGTCCTGATGGTCACCCCGACCGCCACCGGCCCGGACCTGACCGCGCGCAATCTGGAAAACGTGTTCCGCACCTGCGGCCGCGACGACCAGCAGGCCGAAGTCATGGCCGGTTATGTCCTGAAGAATTTCAAGGACAAGAAGGTCGCCGTGATCCACGACAAGGGCGCCTATGGCAAGGGCCTGGCCGACGCGTTCAAGGCTGCGCTCAACAAGGGCGGCGTCACGGAAGTCCATTATGATTCGGTTACGCCGGGCGACAAGGATTTCTCCGCGCTCGTCACCAAGCTGAAGTCTGCCGGTACTGAAGTGGTCTATTTCGGCGGCTACCATGCCGAAGGCGGCCTCCTGTCGCGTCAGTTGCACGATGCCGGTATGCAGGCGCTGGTGCTTGGCGGCGAAGGCCTGTCCAATACCGAATATTGGGCAATCGGCGGCACCAATGCTCAAGGGACGCTCTTCACCAACGCCAAGGATGCCACCAAGAACCCGGCTTCCAAGGATGCCATCGAGGCTCTGAAGGCGAAGAACATTCCGGCTGAAGCCTTCACCATGAACGCCTATGCCGCTGTTGAAGTCATCAAGGCAGGCATCGAACGCGCCGATTCGACCGACGATTCGGCGGCTGTCGCCAAGGCCCTGCATGACGGCAAGCCGATCGAAACGGCTATCGGCACGCTGACCTATGGCGAAAGCGGCGATCTGAGCTCGCCGAGCTTCGACATCTTCAAGTGGGATGACGGCAAGATCGTCGGCCTCGAATAAGAGCGCCGATTGGTTTACTGAAAACGCCGGGGTTCTGCCCCGGCGTTTTTGTTTCCTCCGGTGTTTTTTTCAACGTGATATGAGTCGGCCATGGCATGGATCGAGACTGCGAAAAACTGGGCGCGGCTGATCAAACGGGACGTCGTGGCCCTGTGGCTGGCGGCGCGCGACGGGCGCGTTCCCTGGTATGCGAAGGCGGTGGCGGGCGTCGTCGCGGCCTATGCCCTGTCCCCGATCGACCTCATTCCCGATTTCATTCCGGTTCTGGGCTATCTTGACGATCTCATCATTGTGCCGCTCGGCATTATTCTCGCGGTTCGGCTGATCCCTGCCGATGTTCTGGCCGAATTACGGATCGCGGCGGCCGAACGCGGCACCCGTCCCGTCAGCCGGGCGGGGCTGGTGGCTATCGTCCTGATCTGGATTCTGGCCGCGATGGTCCTGATCTGGTGGAGCCTGCGCCGCTTGCAGACAAGCTGATTTCATTCAGGAGCCGGTATAGCCGAGTTCCGCCTCGATGGCCTCGAAAGTCCTTTCCATCGCGTAGGTCGGACTCAATGGAAAGCCGAAATGGCCGTAGGCGATGGACATCTGCCGTTCGGCCTTGCTTTCGCTGCCTTTGGCGATGGCCGCTACATAGAGTGCTGCCGCCAGCCCGGTGCGGTCGGAACCGGATTTGCAATGGATGAGCACCGGCTTTTCCGCCTTTGCCATCAGGGCGATGAGCTGCCGGGCTTCTTCAGGGCTGAGCTGGCGTCTCGCCGACATTTCGAAATCGGCGTGCCGGATGCCAAGCGTCTCTGCGGCTGCGATCTCTTCATCATACCATTTCTCACCGGGTTCCGGTCCGCGCAGGTTGATGATCGTCCTGATGCCGTAAAGCTTCTGGAGATTGGCGATACGGGCCGGGTCGGGCTGGTTGGAACGATAGACCTGTCCGTCGAGGACCGTATGCACATTGCCCTTATATTGCAGCGTATAGAGGTAGCCGCCCATGAAGCCCGCGCCGATGACGAGGCCGAGCCCGGTCAGCCGGACATAGCTGATGGACCAATTGGTGTATCTTTTAAAGAATGTCATGGCGTATCTTATTGAAGTAAATAATAAAATGAATGTTGGTTTCATTTTCGGCTTGGATTTTGCGGAAACTATACTAGTATTTTGACATATTATTGTTCTTTTCAAGAATTTTTATTATATTTTTTATGAGTAGCTTTTAATTTTTCCCTACGGATTGGGAGCGTTCGGGCGCGGTTGCCTGTGGTTACGAATGGTGGCGGGAAAATTGCGCGACGTTATTCGCGAATTAAGTTTCAGTTAACCATGAGCGACTAGTCTGTAACCATCAATGGTGGGGAAATTAGCGGAGCAGGTCCATGCAGCGCTACAGGTTTGATGACAGAAGAATTCTGATCGAGGCAATCGTTGAGCTTCTCAACAAGGGCGTGGAGCCGGATGAACTCGATCTCGTCCTGAGCCGGATTGGTCCGGTCGATCTCGATCTGATGCGGCAATGTCTGGCCGAGGTCTGGAATTACAATCATCCGGCCCCGGTCGAAACGCCGATGGCGGCCTGAAACAACGGGCGGACTTGCCCGGCATGTCATATTCCTGAAACGCGGAAGGTCTATACCGTCCATGTATCGGGAATTCACTTGGGTCGCGACCACGGATGTACTGGCGCAGCTCGGGTGAAAGCGGAAGGTCGGGTTCTGCCCGGCCTTTTTCGTTTGGACTTTTGTGCGCCTGTTTGCCGGTCGGGCGAAATGCCGTCGATGCCGGTGACAGGCCGGAAACCGCAATCACCCACGAAGGAAGCCCGATGCAGCCCGTGATACGCCATATCGTTCTCATTAAATTCCGGCCCGAACTCGGTCCCGACGAAATCGCCGCCAGGCTCGACGCCGTTGTCGCGCTGAAAGACCGGATCGACGGCATCGTCGCGATCACGACAGGCGCGAACAACAGTCCCGAAAGGCTCGAAAAGGGCTTCCGGCACGGCTTTGTCGTCGATTTTGCCGATAGCGCCGCGCGCGACGCCTATCTTCCGCACCCGGCCCATGTCGACGTGGGCAAAAGCCTTGTCGAAGCGGCTGACGGCGGGCTCGACGGCATTCTGGTGTTCGATTACGAGATATGATCTCGCCCGGTCCCGCCCCGCACTCAACGGCCGGGGTCTTAGAGCATGTCTCCCAAAAGTGGGAACCGGTTTTGGGATTAAGACATGCGTAAAAACAAATAGTTAGAGCGGCTCCAACGATTCAGTCAAAACAGGAACCGCTTTAGAAAAGCAGGCCGCCCACGCCCATCAGCGCAAGATCGTCGGCGGAAAGCGTCATTCCGGCCATCAGGCGGTCGAGTATCCGGTCGAGACTGTTTTCGCGGGCCGAGCGGGCCGATCCGGGGGCGGCGACGATATATTTATCGGCATGTCTGCCGAGAACGAGCAGGTTGCCCGGATCGACAGGCATACCGATACGCAACAGTTCGCCGCCCGCGCGGCGGATCGATTGCGGAACGATATCGCCTTCGTCGGCCACCGCCGATGCGCTGAAAATGACGATCAGGTCGCATTTACCGCTCAGTTCCGCAATGGCGTCCGACAGGGCGGCGGCCTCGTGCGGCACGCGCCTTTCGCATTCTATCGCGCCGCCGTTGCTTGCCGCGCGCCGCGCCATCAGCGCGCCGGTCTTGTCCAGAACCGTGTCGCGGGTCGTCGGCAGGCGGGACTGGATCAGGCCGATCGCGGTCTTGCGGAAGGCCGCCACCTCCAGCAGCGGGGCGGAACCGATCCCGCTTGCCGTTTCCTGCAACAGGGCGCCCGGCACGGCGAAGGGGACGATCTTGACGGTCGCGATCATCTGCCCGGCATCCACGCGGGCATGATTGCGCAGGGTCGCGACGGAAATACGCGCATCCTGCATATTGATCCGATCGATGCGTCCGGCATCGACGCAGAACACGCCGTCGGCGCCGGCAAAGAGATTGACGCGCCCGGTCGTGGCCGTGCCGATCTCGACATTGCGGGCGGCGAGAAGCCGTCCGACCGAAAGCGCCGCCTCATCTTCGCCGATGTCGCCCGGTTCCAGCCGCGCGGCCAGAACGCCGGCGATTCCCGCTTCCCGGAGTGCCGTAATATGATCGGGACCGAGCACCGTCCCCTTGCGCAGGCCGAGCGCTCCCGCGGCGATGGCATGGCCCAATATCGCGCCTTCGGCCTCATTGAGCGGCAATTCGGCAAAAATCATGTCTTCCCCTCTCATCCCGCCAGCGGTGATTGGTATACCCCGCAAATCCACATCACAATCCTGTTCACGCACCGCTTTCCTCCGGCCCTGAGTCTTGTAAAGCCGCCATGGCGGGCGTATGGGAGCCGCCGCATAACGAAGCTCATGGCCCCGTAGCATCCGCGAGTATAGCCGGTTTCGGGCGCGACATTAGAGCGCGTTTCGATCTGATTGAATCAGATCTGCGCTCCAGGGTCTAAACCCAATCAGGATTTGGAGCGTGGTATGGTCGAAAATGGCACAGTTTCAGGAGCGAAACCGAAGGTGGGGTGGTTCCCCATCGAGGTTTCGCGACGCCAAAATGGGTTATTTTCGTCATATCCCTCCGGGACGTGGCGGATTTTGCCCCTGAATACGTCGAAAAGTCCTCGTGGTGGGGGACACCACGTCGGCCTTCCCTCCTGTTCAGGAACAAAATCCGGCTCACGCCACGCCCGAAACCTAATTGGGTTTAGACCCTAATCCCTTTTATTTTAAGCATAATCTTGATCGTGCTCGTTTCACTCCGGTCGGATGATGCTCCAGGTTCCAGCACATTTTTCGCCACAGGCGTGACAAATCGGACAATTCGATATAACTGTACGTTTGGAATTTTCAGAATTTACCGAAAACTAGGAAATGACGAATGCGCCGGAGATGACGCTCCGTGCGCAAGATGGAAAGACAAATGAAACACGGCACCCCCCGGACGATCGTCTCGTTCGCCGTACTGGCCCTGACTGCATTTCTCGCCGGCTGCGAGAACCAGGTTCTGCTCTCCCCCAAGGGAGAGGTCGGCATGGCGGAGCGCGATCTCATCCTTTTTGCGACCGGCATCATGCTGCTCGTCGTGGTTCCCGTCATCTTCATGACGCTGTTCTTCGCCTGGAAGTACCGCGCATCGAACGAAAAGGCGGATTACCAGCCGGACTGGCATCATTCGACCAAAATCGAGCTTGCCGTCTGGCTTATCCCGATGGCGATCATCGTCGTTCTCGGCACGGTCACATGGATCAGCACCCACAGGCTCGATCCCTACCGCCAGCTGGAATCGAACGCGAAGCCCGTCAATGTCGAAGTCGTCGCGCTCGACTGGAAATGGCTTTTCATCTATCCCGATCAGGGCATCGCCACCGTCAACGAGATGGCCATGCCTGTCGATGTGCCGGTCAACTTCAAGCTGACCGCCAGCAACATCATGAATTCCTTCTTCATTCCGGCGCTGGGCAGTCAGGTCTACACCATGCCCAGTATGCAGACCAAGCTGCATCTCGTCGCCAATCATGAAGGTGAATATGACGGCATTTCGGCCAATTACAGCGGTCAGGGCTTCGCCCAGATGCGCTTCAAGGCCCATGCCTACAATCAGGCCGACTTCGACAAGTGGGTTGCCGATGTGAAGGCCCAGGCCGTGGCCAAAGGCGAGGAACTGAACGGCGCGCGTTACGCTTCGCTGGTCCAGCCGAGCGAAAAGCACCCGGTCCAGTTCTTCACCTTCAGCGACAAGTCGTTGTTCCACGACATCGTGAACCGCTGCTGGGACGGCAAGTCCGTCTGCCTCGATGACGAAATGCACCGTCAGCAGATGATCCGGGAAGCACGCGCCGATCTGCGCAAGTCTTCTCCCGTCGATTTCAGCCAGTGGGCGAGCGACATCATCTGCGCCGTTCAGCCACAGCGCCTGTCGCAGCTTGCAAACTGATTTGCCGATGACGCCGCGCGCCCTGCCGGGCTCGCGGTCATCGCATTCAATCCCTTGTTTCACGCGGTTCCGGGATGAAGGCCGTCAGGGCCTTGCCGGAATTGCTACAATCGAAACGTGATAAAAATGTTCGGAAAACTTACGCTCGACGCGATCCCGTATCACGAGCCGATCATCATGGTCACATTGGCCGCGGTGGCGGGCGGGGCGCTCGCCATTCTTGCGGCCATTACCTACTACCGTAAATGGGCCGTGCTCTGGAGCGACTGGCTCACCTCCGTCGATCACAAGCGCATCGGCGTCATGTATATCATTCTGGCGCTGGTGATGCTGTTCCGCGGCTTCTCCGATGCCGTCATGATGCGCGCCCAGCAGGCTCTCGCCTCCGGCGCCAATGAAGGCTTCCTGCCACCACACCATTACGATCAGGTCTTCACCGCCCATGGCGTGATCATGATCTTCTTCGTGGCGATGCCTTTCATCGTCGGCCTGATGAACTTCGCGGTCCCGCTCCAGATCGGCGCGCGCGACGTGGCCTTCCCCTACCTCAACTCGCTCAGCTTCTGGCTCACGGTTGCAGGCGCGATCCTCGTCAACGTCTCGCTCGGCGTCGGCGAATTCGCCAAGACCGGCTGGCTCGCCTATCCGCCGCTGTCGGGCAAGGAATTCAGCCCGGATGTCGGCGTGGATTACTATATCTGGGCCTTGCAGATTTCAGGCATGGGCACGCTGCTTTCAGGCGTCAACCTCGTCACCACCATCATCAAGATGCGCGCGCCCGGCATGGGCATGATGCAGGTGCCGGTCTTCACCTGGACGTCGCTGTGCTCCAACGTGCTGATCATCGCCGCATTCCCGATCCTGACCGTCACGCTGGCGCTTCTGTCGCTCGACCGTTATCTGGATTTCCACTTCTTCACCAATGATGCCGGCGGCAATCCGATGATGTATATCAACCTCATCTGGATCTGGGGCCACCCGGAAGTCTATATCCTGGTCCTGCCCTGCTTCGGCATCTTCTCCGAAATCGTCGCGACCTTCTCCGGCAAGCGCCTGTTCGGCTACACGTCGATGGTCTATGCGACGGTTGCGATCACCATCCTGTCCTTCCTCGTCTGGGTGCACCACTTCTTCACCATGGGCGGCGGCGCCAGCGTCAACGCCTTCTTCGGCGTGGCGACCATGATCATCTCGATCCCGACAGGTGCAAAAGTCTTCAACTGGCTCTTCACCATGTATAAGGGCCGCGTCCGCATGGAAACGCCGATCCTGTGGACCATCGGCTTCATGTGCACCTTCGTCATCGGCGGCATGACCGGCGTTCTTCTCGCCGTTCCGCCCGCGGATTTCGTGCTGCACAATTCGGTGTTCCTGATCGCTCACTTCCATAATGTGATCATTTCGGGCGTCCTGTTCGGCTGCTTCGCCGGTGTCGTCTACTGGTGGCCGAAGGCTTTCGGCTTCAAGCTCAACGAACGTCTGGGCCGCAATGCCTTCTGGTGCTGGCTGGTCGGCTTCATGCTCGCCTTCATGCCGCTCTATGTGCTCGGCCTGATGGGCATGACGCGCCGTCTGAACCACACTGAAAATCCGGCATGGCACATCTATCTGATCGTAGCTGCCGTCGGCGTTGCGGTTATTCTGTGCGGTATCGTGTTCCAGATTCTCCAGATCATGGTCTCGATCCGCGACCGCGAAAAGCTGCGCGATACCAATGGCGACAGCTGGGGCACGGGCCGCACGCTCGAATGGTCGCTGTCTTCGCCGCCCGCCTTCTACAACTTCGCCGAACTTCCGCATGTGCGTGACCACGATGCCTGGTGGGACATGAAGCAGAACGGCTATGTGCGCCGCACCGAAAAATTCGCGCGCATCCATATGCCGAAAAACACCGCAACGGGCTTCCTCATCGGCATGCTGAACATTCCGCTTGGCTTTGCCCTTGTGTGGCACATCTGGTGGCTGGCGATTGCCGCGGCCGCAGGCGTGCTGATCGTTGCCATCGCCCATTCGTTCAACAATGACAGGGACTATTATGTCCCGGCCGAGGAAGTGCAGGACGTCGAAGACCTGCGCACCCGGCAACTGACGGCTCAGGAGGCTTGATTCCCATGAGCGCTCACATTTCCAACGCCGCGCCGTTTCTGGGCGGCAACGCGCAACCCGCGCATGAGGACCATCACGATGCAGGATCGACCACGCTGGTCGGCTTCTGGATCTACCTGATGAGCGACTGCGTCCTGTTTTCGGGACTCTTTGCAACCTACGCCGTTCTGGCGCACCAGTTCGCGGGCGGCCCGACCGGCCGTGAACTGTTCGACCTGAACTTCGTGCTGATCGAAACCATGCTGCTTCTGGTGTCGTCGCTGACCTACGGTCTGGCGACGCTGTCGATGTTCAAGAAGAACCGCACGGGCCTTCTGTTCTGGCTGGGCATTACCTTCCTGCTGGGCGCGGGCTTCCTCGGCATGGAAATCTATGAATTCAGCCACCTGATCCACGAAGAAGCAGGTCCGGGCCGCAGCGCCTTCCTGTCCGCCTTCTTCACGCTGGTCGGAACCCACGGCCTTCACATCACCTCCGGCCTGATCTGGATCGTGGTGCTGACCGCCCAGCTCCTGCGCGACGGCCTGACCGAAAAGAACCAGACGCGCGTGATGTGCCTCAGCCTCTTCTGGCACTTTCTGGACATCATCTGGATCGGCGTCTTTACTCTTGTCTATCTGCTGGGTGTACTGTGATGAGCTCTGCACACGAAATACACGACCATGGCGCAAGCCACGGCAATCTGAAGTCCTATCTTATCGGCTTCGTACTGGCGATCGTCCTGACCGTCGTTCCCTTCATGCTGGCGATGAACGGCTATTTCACGCCGGGAACCACCGCAGCCATCGTGCTCGGCATCGCCGTCGTGCAGATCCTGGTGCATCTGGTCTATTTCCTGCACCTCGATCCGAAGTCGGAAGGCGGCTGGAACATGCTGGCATTCATCTTCACGGTCATCATTCTGGCCATCGTGCTGGCAGGCTCCATCTGGGTCATGCATCACCTCGATAGCAATATGATGCCGATGTATATGACGCCGGACGACGTGCGCAATCTGCCGTGATCCGCTGTTTCTGATCGCCGGTCGGAAACCACGGCGAACGAAGGGCTTGGCGTTCCGGTGAGATACGTTTCAACAGGACCGCTTTTCAGCCCGCGTGAAATACAGACCTGACGGTCCGGTATCGCGGCTTGTTCTCCCTCTCTCCCCCCAAAGCCGCGTGGCGCCCCGGTTCATTCCGGGGCGCTTTTTCGTTTTGGCGACATGCCCTGAAATTCACTTCGATAAAATTAGAGTAAAATTTATGTAAACAGGATTTGAACGTCTGTAATGTCGAATTGAGCTTGTAGTTTACGAATGTAGATAAAGATAATATATGCCATAAATTTACCATTATCGATGGCGTTGTTTGCATTTGTTTCGATATTTTCGTAGTATCATTCATGGATGGTGCCTGTTGTATCTATATATATAGGCAAATATGGAGTAGGTATGATGTATTTATTTAAGGTAATACTTAATAATAAACGTATTCCCGGCGCCGTCCTTGCGGCTGCGGTTCTGGTCACGCCAGCGGTTGCATCCGCGGCTTCCGCCCATGTCTCGGCTTCGGTCAATATCCGCTCGGGGCCGGGGGCTAATTACGCGCGGCTTGCGACGCTTCCGGCGGGAGCGACCGTGAATGCCGGTTCCTGTTCCAGGGGCTGGTGCCGGATTTATAATGGCAGCCGCGTCGGCTTTGTGTCCGCGCGCTATGTCCGTTTCGGCTCCTATAGCGGTCCGGCCTATGACGCACCGTCCACGACGACCGTTGTCGTCGACAATGGTTACGACGGCTGGGCGCCGGGTTTTGGCCTTGGTCTGGGGATGGGCTGGGCCACGGGCGGCTATTGGGGGCACGATTATTGGAGGCACGGTTATTGGGGGCACGATTATTGGAGGCACGGCGGACATAACCATTGGAATCCCCGCTGGGGCGTTGGCCCGAAATGGGGCGGGCGCGGGTGGGGGAACCGCCACAATTGGGGGCCAGGTCCGGTGAGGCCGCATTTCGGCTCCGGTGGGTTCAATCGCCCCGCATTCAATCGGGGCTTTGGCGGTCACCGCTTCGGCAATCTGCGTCCGATGCACGCCGGTCGCTGACCGGCGCCGACAGGCAATACAGGTTTCTATCAGGTCATCCTCCCCTCCTCCCATGACCTGATAGGCGGCTCGCCGACACCCCGCCGGCGAGCCGCCGCTTTTCAAAAACCACAATTATTACCGGCTGTCGCGGCTCTGGTCCGCTCAACCCGTGCTGGCGGGCGCAGGAGTGTGGTAACGTTAATACTCCATTGACTGAAATGGTCCATATCTAGCGTTGTTGCTTGGAGTTCCGTTCTCCCCATGGTAATCCCTGAATCGTCCTGGGCTGGGGGGTGACAAACGGGACGCTGCCAGGCGACCGCTTAGACAGGAACCGGACAGTAGCGCGTATGACTTGGAGTAACAGGACGATACAGGGAAAGAGCATCGCCATGCTTTTGCTGGCGGCGTATTTTTCCTCATTCACGGTGTCGCCTGCACTGGCGTTCGAGATATTCGGAATCCGTCTCTGGGGCGAGGACAAGAAAGAAGATCCCGACATTATCGACCCGAAGACCTATACGGTCGAGGTCGCGGCCACGGGCGACCGCAAGAATGCGGATGGCACGGAAGCCGATCTGAAATCCACCATTGAAGGCGCGTCGGGCCTCGTCGCGGATGCGGAGCGGCCCGCTTCGGGGTCCGCCGGTCTGCTGGCCAAGGCGCGCGGCGATTACCGTCGCATCCTGGCCGCGCTTTATGGCGAAGGCCGCTATGGCGGCACGATTTCCATTACCGTCGATGGTCGTGAGGCGAACGACGTTCCGCCCGATGCGGAAATTCCAAACAATGCAAAGGTTGCGATCACGGTCGATCCGGGGCCGCAATTCCTGTTCTCGCGTACGGCGATTTCCAACATCGCCCCGCCGCCGGTCGACCGGCGTGACAAGGTGGATCTGCCCGAGGATGCGGGGTTCGCGCCGGGACAGGTTGCCCGCTCCGGCACGGTCATCAAGGCCGAGCGTCTGGCCGTCGAGGCATGGCGTCAGCAGGGCTATGCGAAAGCGCGCGCTACCGGCGAGGACATCGTCGCCGATCACGCCGACAATCGGGTTTCCGCCGATATTTCGATCGATCCCGGCCAGAAGGCGCATTACGGCCCGGTCAGCGTGGTCGGCACCGCGCGCATGGACCCGCAATTCGTGGCCTGGATGACCGGCCTGAACGAAGGGCAGGAATACGATCCCGACGATATCGAAAAGGCCAGGAAGCGCCTCGGTCGCATGGAAGTCTTCCGCGCGATGAGCTTCGAGGAAGCCGAAAAGATCGAGCCGGACGGAAGCCTGCCGATGACGCTCAACGTGCAGGAGCGAAAACCCCGCCGCTTCGGCTTCGGTGCGGAATATTCGACCATCGACGGCTTCGGCGTTACCGGCTACTGGATGCACCGCAACCTGTTCGGGCGCGGCGAGCGCCTGCGCTTCGACGCCAAGGTCAGCGGCATTGGCGGCACGCAGGACAATTCCTTCGATCCGCAGAATTACACCTATCTTCTGGGCACGACCTTCACAAAGCCGGGCGTCTACACGCCGGACACGGATTTTGTCGCTTCGCTCGACGCCAGGCGCGAGGTGCTGGACGCCTATACCGAAACATCGGTCAATGCGAAAACCGGCTTCACGCAGATTTTCAGCGACGAACTGTCGGGCGCGCTTTATGCCAAGGCGAGCCATGGCCGTTTCAGCGACGATGTGTTCGGCGACCGCACGTTCACCACGGCGGGGCTTGAGGGCAGCCTGCTCTACGACAGCCGCAACAACAAGCCGGACCCGAGTTCGGGCTTCTATCTGGAAGGCAATATCCAGCCCTTCTACGAGTTCCAGTATGGCAATTTCGCCACCCGCTTCACCGCCGAAGGCCGGACCTATTACGGTTTCGGCGAGAAGGACCGCGTGATACTGGCGGGCCGTCTCAAGGTCGGCTCCATCGTCGGCGCCTCCATCGAGGACCTGCCGCCGAGCCAGCTTTTCCTTGCGGGCGGCGGCGGCTCGGTTCGCGGCTACGGCTATCGCAATATCGGTGTCAGCGCGGGTAATGGCGACATTATCGGCGGGCGTTCCCTCATCGAGGCCAATGGCGAAGTGCGCGCCCGCATCACCGATTCCATCGGCGCGGTCGCTTTTGTCGATGCCGGTTATGTGGGTGAAAAATCCTTCCCCGATTTCTCGGAACAAATGCGTGTCGGCGTCGGTGGCGGTCTGCGCTACCTGACCGGTCTCGGACCGATCCGCCTCGATGTCGCCGTTCCGCTCAACCGCCGCTCGGGCGATCCGAGCTATGGCTTGTACGTAGGTATAGGACAGGCGTTTTGACCAGATTACTCGCAATCGTCGCCTTCGTCGCGTTCGCCGTCACGGCAGTCATTTTCGGCTGGCCGGAACAGCCCGCGCCCCTGCCTGCCCAGGCTCAGCAGGGGCAAGCTCAGCAGGGTCAGGCCCAGCAGGCCGGTTCGCAGGAACAGGCCGCGCCGGAAGAGGAGAAATCCTATTTCCTGTCTTTCGTGGAAAGCCAGCTTTCCGCGCCGAACCGCCGTATCTCCATTTCCGGCATCAGCGGCGTCCTGTCGTCCGAGGCCTCGGTCGGCTCCATCACCATCGCCGACCGCGAGGGCGTCTGGCTGCGCATCGAAAACGCCAGGCTCAACTGGAGCCGCACCGCTCTTCTGATCGGGCGTCTCAGCATCCAGTCGCTTGCAGCCGAACGCATCGACATCATCCGCAAGCCGCTTCCCGATACCAGCCTGCCGTCGCCGGAATCCTCCAGCTTCAGCCTGCCGGAACTGCCGATTTCCGTCACCCTCGACCAGCTCGCCATTGCGCGCCTGCATTTCGGGCCGGATATTTTCGGCCTTGAATCGGAAGTCTCGGCCAATGGCAGCCTGTCGCTTGCCGACGGCTCGCTCGATTCCAGTTTCGACATCAAGCGCCTTGACGGGCCGGGCGGCGATTTCGCTCTCCGCGCGGCCTATGCCAATGCCGACCAGAAGCTCGATCTGGACCTCAAGGTTTCCGAACCGGCAAACGGCATCGTCGCCAATCTTCTCAATATCGAAGGTCATCCGCCGGTAGACCTGACCCTCAAGGGAGCCGGTCCGCTTGACGATCTCAAGGTTGACCTGGCGCTCGATACCAATGGCGCCCGCACGCTGACAGGCACTTTCGCGCTCAACCGGCAGGGGCAGGCGCCCGATGGCGGGCGCGTCTTTTCCGCCCGTTTCAACGGTCCCATCGCGGTTCTGGTGCCGCCGGTCTTTCGCGATTTCTTCGGGGCGGAAACGGTGCTTGCAGCCGATGGTTTCCTCAAGGACGCAGGCGGTTTCCGTCTTGACGATCTGGCGCTCAACAGTGCGGCCCTCAAGCTGAAGGCTTCGGCTGAAACCGGCAATGACCGCTTCCTGAACAGGTTGCGCGTCGATGCTTCCATCGCCGACGAAAGCAAGGGGCGCGTGCTGCTGCCGGTCAAGGGCGCGGAAACCTATATCGACAATGCCCGCTTCGAGATTGCCTATGGCGATCGCCCGACCAATGACTGGACCGGGACGCTGGCCGTCGCCGGGCTTGAGAATGCGACGATTTCCGCCGAGCGCATCGCACTCGACATGGGCGGCGTTGCCGAGAACCTGAACGACGCCGCCAATCGCCACATCACCTTCAAGGTCGATGGCGGTCTTGACGGCATTTCCGCCGAACGCGCCGAAATCGCCGAAGCACTTGGAAGCACGATCACGCTCGCCATCGACGGCGCATGGCGCGCCGGTTCGCCGGTCGAGCTTGCCAAGGCCAATATTGCGGGCAACGGCCTCAGCCTCGACCTCAAGGGCACTATCGACGATCTCGCCTTCAACGGCGATATCGCCGCCAGGGTCGGGAGCCTCGCTCCCTTCGGCGCGCTGGCCGACCGCGATCTGGCGGGCAGCATCGATGTCACCGCCAGGGGCATCGTGCGCCCGATCAGCGGCGCTTTCCAGCTCGACCTCGACGGCACTGCACAGAACATGCGCACGGGCACGCAGGCGGTCGACCGCATTCTCGATGGTGCCGTCAATCTGAGCGGCGCTCTTGGCCGCAGCGCGCAAGGCTTTTCCGCGCGCAACTTCCGCATCGGCAATGAGCTGAGTGAAATTACCGCAAACGGTTCCTTTGCATCCGACAAGGCAAGCTTTGATTTCGGCGTCATGCTGTCCGATCTCAAGCTTCTTTCCGATCAGGCATCAGGCCGGATGACGGTCAAGGGCAGCGCGCGCGGCGATGACAAGCTGATCGCGCTCGCCTTGCGCGCCGACGCCCCGCAGGGCACGCTCGCCGGGCGCAAGCTTTCCGAAGGCGGTCTCGATTTCAATGCCATGCTCGACGGCAACGCGAAAACCGGCGCCGCCCTTTCCGGCAAGCTTGCGGGCAGCGCCTTCCTCAATGGTCAGCGCGTCGATCTGGGAACGCTGATCGACATCGTCAATGACGAAAAGCGCCTGACCGACCTCGTCTTCAATGCCGGTGGCGCGCATCTGACCGGCAATGTCACCCAGACCGCCAAGGGCCTTCTGACGGGCGCGCTGAAACTCGACGCGCCGGATATTTCCACTGCCGCCGCACTGGCTCTTGCCGAAGCGACGGGCGCGGCCAGCGCCGACATCGCGCTCGACGCCAATGACGGACGCCAGAACGCTTCCGTCACGGCGAATGCCAGGGGGATCAAGGTTAATGGCAGCCGCATCGCCTCTGCCGATATCGCTCTGACGGCGAAGGACCTGTTCGGCGTTCCGGTCGTGGACGGCAATGCCGCCGCGCGCGATATTCTGGTCGGTACTTTCGGCATCGACAGTTTCGACGCAAAGGCCAATGCAACCGGCTCGAAGACCGACTTTACCGCCAATACAA
Organism: Brucella daejeonensis; assembly: GCF_014199265.1. Lineage (GTDB taxonomy): Bacteria > Pseudomonadota > Alphaproteobacteria > Rhizobiales > Rhizobiaceae > Brucella > Brucella daejeonensis. Next base: position 157,800 of record NZ_JACIJG010000001.1, on the reverse strand, counting down.
AACTGAAGATCGGCACGGTTGCCAGCGCCGCCGGTTCGCTGGAGCCGAAGGATGGCGGTTTCGAACTCGGTCTCGCCTCGGCCAATGTGAAGCAGGGCGCGCTCAGCGCCAATCTGGCTTCGCCCGCCACCATTTCCATGAAGGGCGAGGAAATCTCCTTCGGCGATATCGTTATCAATACCGGCTCCGATGCCAGCGCCGGTCAGGTCAAGGTCAATGGCGTGGTCGATGGCCAACTCGATCTTTCTGTCGCGCTTTCCAACCTGCCGCTGGCGCTTGCCAATACGTTCAAGCCGGAACTTGGGCTGGGCGGCACGGTCAACGGCACGGCCCGCATCACGGGCACGAAAGAAGCGCCCAATGTCGCCTTCGACATGGCCGCACGGGGTGTCACCGCAGCCGAGCTTAAAAAGCAGGGCATTGCGGCGCTTAATGCCGATGCCAGGGGCACCTCGGCCAATGACCGGCTCAATGTCGATGCACGTGTGACCGGTGGCGCCCAAAATGGCAAAGGCATCGATGTCAGCGCCAAAGGCGGCGTGCCGCTAGGCAAGGGTGATCTGGCCATCGACGTCACTCTCGCCAATCTTCCCCTGGCGGCGCTGAACGGCGCGGTCAAGGGACAGGATCTGGCAGGCAATGTCACCGGCACGGCGCGCGTGACCGGCCCGCTCACCAATCCCGCAGCGGCCTTCAACCTGCGCGGCACCGGCCTTGCGGCCAAGCCGCTGCGCGACAACGGTCTCGCGCCGCTGACCTTGCAGGCGGCGGGCAGCTATGCGGCCATGGCCGTCGATCTGTCGTCGCTTTCGGTTGACGGTCCGCGCGGTCTCAATGTCGCCGCCAGCGGCAAGGTGCCATTTTCGGGGCAGGGGCTTGGCGTCAATGTCAATGGCAGCGTTCCGCTGGCGCTGGCCAACCGCTTCCTTGCGGATCGCGGCGCGCAGGCAAACGGCACGCTGACGCTGACGGCAAGCGTTTCCGGCGGGTTCGACCGTCCGCAACTGCGCGGCATGTTCTCGACCAACGGCGCGACCTTCATCGATCCCGACACCAATGTCCGCCTGAACAATATCAATGTCATGGGCAGCATGGACGGCGAGACGATCACGCTGCGTCAGGTCGAAGCCGCGCTCGGCAGTGGCGGGTCGGTTTCCGCCAGCGGCACGATTTCGACCAATGCGGCGGCGAATTTCCCGGCCGATATCGACATCAAGCTCAATCGCGCCCGCTATGCCGACGGCAAGCTTGTGGTGGCGACGGTCAATGGCGGCATTTCGATCAAGGGACCGCTGATGCGCGATCCGCTGATTTCCGGCCGCATCGATGTGGACAAGGCGGAAATATCGGTGCCGGAAAATCTCGGCGGCGGCGCGGCCTATGTGCCGGTCCAGCACAGGAACACGCCGAAAAACGTCCAGGCGACGCTCGACCGCGCCAAGGTCGAAACGCGCAGGAGCAAGGTGCCGACGCCGACCGCACGCCCGACAGTGCCGCGCCTCGACGTGTTCATCAACGCGCCGAACCAGATTTTCGTGCGCGGTCGCGGCCTCGATACGGAACTGGGCGGACGCTTGCGCCTGACGGGGCCTGTGACCGACATCAAGCCGGTCGGCGCCTTCGACATGATCCGTGGCCGCATCGGCATTCTCGGACAGCGCATCACCTTCGATGAAGGCCATGTCACGCTGGTCGGCGATCTCAATCCGCAGCTCAATTTCGTCGCCCGGTCGGAAGGCAATGAAATCACCGCCATCATCACGGTGACGGGCACGGTGGACAATCTCGACATCAAGTTCTCCTCGACCCCGGAACTGCCGCAGGACGAAGTGCTGGCGCAACTGATCTTCAAGCGTTCCATCGGCGAACTTTCCGCGTTCCAGATCGCCCAGCTCGCCGCGGCGGCGGCGGAACTTGCGGGCGGCTCGAACAATTCGTTGATGAACAAGCTGCGCGCCGGAACCGGCCTCGACGACCTCGATGTCGTGACCGACAGCAAGGGCGAGACGGCGGTTCGCGCCGGACGCTATATCCGCGACAACATCTATCTGGGTGTCGAAGCGGGGTCCGGCGGATCGACGAAGGGCACGATCAATCTCGACATCACCCGGAACCTGAAGGCCAAGGGCGCGCTCGGCGCGGAAGGCGATTCGAGCGGCGGCATCTTCTACGAAAAGGACTATTGATCGCGCGAAATTTCTGCGCGGGAAATTTTTTACGAAGAAGCTCGCCGCTTCCCTGTCGATCGTCCCGAAGGCCGGATTTGCAATCCGGCCTTTGCTTCCAAACGCAACCCTGAATATGCCTCTGACACCATTCAGACACAAGCTGGCCGCTAAAAAGACACGATTGCCTCTTGTTTGCCATAATTCACGCGACTTTTAAATCGATTAAATCGCCGCGCGAACCGCAATTTCGGCGTTAAACCTGCATTTTCGTGAACATTTGCGCGAACCGTTTAACCCTTCTTCAACCATAAGAACGCAAATTGCTGTTGAGTATAGCGGTCGCGCTGCGACTGTTTTTCAACCCTTGTTGCATCCCTTGTTTAGGGCCAGTTGTATGTCGAAATCGCGTGATGATCTAAGCCGCCGCCGTTTCCTTTTCGGCACCGGAGCCGTTCTCCTGACCGGGGCCGCCGGTTGCTCGCAAACGATGGATATGTCTGCCTTCCAGATGAATATCGACCCGATGTCGACGGGCGGCATCACGCCGATGCGCCCGCAGATCAGCGTCGACCGCGACATCACCACGCCGGACGTCATGTACGCCGCCGTGCAGGAGGGAAACTATTCCCTGCCGGCGATCCCCTATCAGAAAGTGCCGAAGGAGTTCCGCCGCCAGATCGTGCCGGACCCGACGGGGCAGGCGCCGGGAACGATCGTGGTCAGCCTCAAGGACCATTTCCTCTATTATGTGCTGCCAGGCGGCGAAGCGCTGCGCTACGGCGTCGGCATCGGCAAGGCGGGCTTTGAATGGTCCGGCCGCGCCAATGTCCAGTACAAGAGGCAATGGCCGGTCTGGACGCCGCCGCCGGAAATGATCCAGCGCAAGCCGGAACTGGCAAAATACCGCAACGGTCAGGAACCGGGGCCGCAGAACCCGCTCGGCGCACGCGCGCTCTATATTTTCCAGAACGGGCAGGACACCGGCTACCGCATTCACGGCTCGCCGGAATGGTGGTCCATCGGGCAGTCCATGTCGTCAGGCTGCATCCGCCTGATGAATCAGGACATCATCGACCTCTATAATCGCGTTCAGGGCAAGGCGCCGATCGTCGTCGGATAACCGGAATCCGAACGGTTCGCATGGTGCATTATTCGTAATGCACCAAGGTCGGCATGGCTTCGCCGGGAACGATGAAATGGTGAAGCCCGGCACGGAGACGGGAAGCGGAAGCCAGATGAATACGGCTTTCCGGCGCGATTTCGTTTCGGCTGACCTGGGTGGATACACCCGGCATGACAAACGCTCCTGCGGTCAGCACGAGAGCGGCGGCAATGCCGAGGCGTCGTTCGGTTCTGGCCTGCATTTCTATCTCCTTGCGCCGCGTAACGGCGACTTGAAATCTCGAATCACATTCATTCGCAAAACGCCGGGACTTTTCCGGTCAGTGAAAAGTCGCGCGCCGCGTCATGTTCAAAGCGCTGTCGATGGCATTGTCGATGGCATGGACCGGTATTGGCAGCAAAGTCTGGCCGAAATCGGCCAGTGTCCCGGCAAAATTGCGCGCGGCCTCTGCCACATCGTCGCAGCGCCGCGGGCAGGCGATGGCCGCCAGACAGGTATCGAGCAGCAGCGCATCCTGATTCTGGATGCCGGAAATCAGCCCCAGCGTCAGGCATTCCTCGCGGCAGACATGGTGCGAATCGAACGGAAAGGCGCGCAGCGGACAATTCGCGCAATGGCGCAGGACGCGGATGAAATGCGACAGCTCGCCCACTGCGCGTTTCGCCCCGGAAGATCCGAGCAGTTCCGAATAGAGGCCCCACGTCATTTCCCACGGGATGATCGAACCCGTTTCGAAACCGGCGATCCACCGGCGATAGCCTTCCAGCACCAGCTTTTCCGGCAGGCGATCGAAATAGCCCGCGCTGTTGGCACCGTTGAGCTGGGATAGGCGCATATTCATGACGGCCTCCCGAAGAAGATGTGGAATGAAGACATGCGCGTGGATGCGGGGACAAAGCCCTGCCTGTCTGCCGGGGGACGTTCCGTTTCCCCCAACACATTATGATATCCGGTCGGCAAGAGACCGGGCTGCCGATGCGTCGGGTTAAAGGGCAGACCGTCAACATTTGCGGACCGGCATTCGCCGAGACCAACCATGGGGTCCTCCAATCGAAAGGGTTCAAGGCCCAGACATCAAAGGTCGTACAAGGATTTGCACCACGCATATAAGCTTCTGATTTATCTGGAGTCAACTAGTATACTTTAAAATTGTTTTATATATCAATAATTTAGAATTATTCCATACTATTTAGGTCAAGTTTAATGCATTTGCGGGAGAACGCAACCGCTGCGGGGGGACAGCGGTTGCGGCATACGGGCGCACGACGCGCAGAGGGAGAGGGGCTCGTATATCGCACGCCCGTTGCTGGGGGATCCTGTTCCTGCAGCAGCGTTTTTACAAAGCCGGCAGGCCGGTCAGTGACCGGAATGTTCTCCCGTTTTCCCGTTCTGCGCCGTCACCGGAAAATCCACGGTGACCTTGCCCGCCTTTTCGAATTCGAGCGTCACCTTCGCGGTGTCGCCTTCCTTGTAGGGCTTCTCCGGCTGGATGAACATGAGGTGATAGCCGCCGGATTTCAGCACGACCGTCTTGCCCGCCGGAATGTCGAGGCCGCCTTCGAGTTGGCGCATCTTCATCACGTCGTTCTGCATCGACATTTCATGGATTTCGACGCGCTTCACGCCGTTCGTCGTCACCGCCACCAGCCTGTCGGCATCCTTGCCGCCATTGGCGATGGTGAGGAAGCCGCCCGCTACCTTGGCGCCGGGAACCATGGCGCGCACCGATGGGCCGGTGATGGTCAGTTCGCCAAGCTTCACCGGCATGTTCATCGCGGCATGGTTCATCTGGCCCATCTTGTCGTGGCCTTCATGCTTGTCGTCACGGGCGGCGGTCACATGCACCTGCGGTGCGGGGTGCTGAAGGTCGTGCGGGTTCTGGCCTTCGCCGGGCGTTTCGGTCCAGGCGACCGAAGCGTCGGCGCCGCAGATCTGCGTCACGGGGAAGGAAAGCGTCGTGTCCTTGTCGAATTTCGCAAGCTGGCCGACAACGGTGAACTCATCATAGAAATCGCTCGGCAGGTCGCCGCCGGTGAAGCGGACTTCCTTTACGCCGGAGGTCACGTCCTTGCTGTGAAGCTTGTAGCTTCGGGCATAGTCGCCCTTGACTGTTTCGATCTTCCAGCCGGGCTTCACCTGCGGCTGCGCCGAGAGAAAGCCTTCGGGCAGTTCCACGCGGACCTCGGTCGTGGCCTTGCCGTCGCAGCCATGCGGAACGCGGAAGGTCGCCTTGTAGAAACTGCCTGCCCTGGCTTCGCTCTGGTCGAGCGACGAATGGGCATGGGCCATGCCGGCCGAAGCGAAGACGGCGGCGAGCGAAATCGCGGATGCGAAAAGACGGTAATTCATGTCTGTAATCCTGAATAGTCACGAGAAGACGCGCCGATGAACCAGATGGTGCATTCAGGCGGTGCATTTCTGTCGGTCCGAAGACCGTCGTCTATTCAGGCAAGGGGCGGGGCCTGCGGCGGGGCTGAGGGCGGATAGGCATCGTTCCGCAACACGGGTGCTGGCGGAACCGCCATGTCGGCCATGGCGACATGCGGGACCGGGCCGGTCGAATTCGCTGGCGCCGGACACAGGAAGGCCGATGAAATCCGGCAGGCTTCGCAGCTCGTATCGCGCAGATGCCTGTCGTGATCCTTCTGGCTCGGATCGGAGCCATGATCGCCGATGCAGAGAACGGGATAGGTGCCGTCGGGCAACTGGTATTGTGCAAGCTGATAGCTGTCGGGCGCGTTGAGGTCGACCGGCTTGTGCGCAAAGGCGACGAACATCAGCGCCAATACGCCGAGGATGCGTATCGCCAGAGACATCCGATAGTGGCCGATGCTCGTCTTCAACTCAAAGCTTCTCCATTCAAGCCGAGCCTATCTAGCTTATCGGCGCCGTCTTTGCCACAGGACAAATAGTCCATGGAGCGGGTGGTTGTTGTTAGGGGAATAGGGGAATAGGGGAATAGGGGAATAGGGGAATAGGGTGCGGGCAAGTGGTGGACAAGGCAAGTAAAATATTTGCCTTGATCGAGAATAAGTAATTCTACTCCCTTACTCCCTTACTCCCTTACTCCCTTACTCCCTTACTCCCTTACTCCCTTACTCCCTTACTCCCTTACTCCCTTACTCCCTTACTCCCTTAACATACTGCCCTACACATACCGTCCGCCGCGTTGCAGCACTTCGATCTTGTAGCCGTCCGGGTCTTCCACGAAGAAGAAGCGGGCGAGCTGTACGCCGTTGTTCCTGAAATCGACTAGCTTGCCGACCTTGAAACTCAAGTCCGTGAAGCGGGCATGTTCGGCATCGACATCGTCCACCGCCACGGCAAGATGGCCGTAGCCGTCGCCCAGATCGTAAGGTTCCGTGCGGCCCTTGTTGACGGTCAGCTCCACCTCGAAATCCGCTTCCGCATTGCGCAGGTAAATCAGCGTGAAGGTTTCGAAATCGATGCGCTCGGCAATGTCGAGGCCAAAGGCTTGCCTGTAGAAGGAAACGGACTTTTCCTCGTCGAGGACGCGGATCATCGAGTGAATGGCTTTGGCCATGGCTTGTGCTCCGATGTCTGGAATAAATATTGGGGTACTATTGGCGTTTTGGTGGAAAGCTGATTATGTCAGGACTGGTTATGACGCAACAATGCAGGGGTTGAGGAAATCGAGAAAGGGAAGCGCCATTCCGGTGCGGCTGTCCTTTGCTTCCGTTTCCTGCCCCTTAGGGAAATGAAATGGCAAGTGTTTCGCGCGAACAGGTTCTGGAACGGCTGAAGGCTGTCACCGGACCGGATTTCGAAAGCGATGTCGTGTCGCTGGGATTGGTGTCGGATATTTTCATCGCCGACGGCAAGGTCTTCTTCTCCATCACCGTGCCGGCGGAACGCGCCGATGCGCTGGAGCCGATGCGTCTTGCAGCCGAAAAGGCCGTGAAGGATATTCCGGGCGTTTCGGGCGCGCTGGTCACGCTCACCGCCGAAAAGAAGGGCGGGCGCACAAGCGATGACGCTCCGCCGCCGCCCAAACCGCAATCGCCGCCGCGACCTGTCGCGGTTTCGGGGCAGGGTGGGCATGGTCATGCACCGCAGCCGCGCCCGGCGGCAAAGCCCGGCATTCCGGGCGTGAATGCGATCATCGCGGTCGCGTCAGGCAAGGGCGGCGTCGGCAAATCCACGACCGCCGTCAATCTGGCGCTGGGACTTGCCGCCAACGGGCTGAAGGTCGGCATTCTCGACGCCGACATCTACGGTCCTTCCATGCCGCGTCTGCTTGGCCTGTCCGGTCGCCCGGAGACGATCGAGGGCCGCACGCTGAAGCCGATGGAGAATTACGGCATCAAGGTCATGTCCATGGGCTTCATGGTGGACGAGGAAACGCCGATGATCTGGCGCGGGCCGATGGTCATGTCGGCGCTGACGCAGATGCTGCGCGAAGTGGCGTGGGGCGCGCTTGACGTGCTGGTGGTCGACATGCCGCCCGGCACCGGCGATGCGCAGCTCACCATGGCGCAGCAGGTGCCGCTGGCCGGTGCCGTCATCGTATCGACGCCGCAGGATCTGGCGCTGATCGACGCGCGCAAGGGGCTGAACATGTTCCGCAAGGTGGATGTTCCGCTTCTGGGCATTGTCGAGAACATGAGCTATTTCATCGCGCCGGATACTGGCGCACGCTACGATATTTTCGGCAATGGCGGCGCGCGCAGGGAAGCGGAACGGCTGAACGTGCCTTTCCTCGGCGAGGTGCCGCTGCACATGGATGTGCGCGCCTATTCGGACGCTGGCACGCCGATCACCGTAAAGGACCCGGACAGCGAGCACGCGAAAATCTATCGCGAGATCGCCCGGAAGGTCTGGGAAAATATGAAGGGCGGCAAGAGCGCCCGCGCGGCGCCGGCGATTGTCTTCGATTAAGGGAATAGGGGAGTAAGGCAGTAGGGGAGTAGGTGAAGAAGGCGCTTGAACAGACGTTCCGGCCTGACTAGCCTATTCCCCTATTCCCCTATTCCCCTATTCCCCTATTCCCCTATTCCCCTATTCCCCTAAGTAATGACCGACGGCGTGTCGCGCCCGCTGCGCTTCTTCACTTGCGTGATCTGTTCCGCCGCGTCGATGAATGGGGCCAGCGTTTCCTGCGTGTCGAGATTGTGCCTGGCAATATCCGCTTCATAGCGTTCGACATAGATGCGGATGGTTGCGCCTGACGTGCCGGTGCCGGAAAGGCGTAGCACCACACGCCCGCCTTCCGGGAAATAGATGCGGATGCCCTGATGTTCGCTGACCGAGCCATCGACCGGATCGTGATAGGCGAAATCGTCGGCCTTCTCGATCTTGAGACCGTTGACGGTCGTGCCCGGCAGGCTGGCAAGCTTGCCGCGCAGGTCGGCCACCAGTTTTTTGGCGATGTCGGAATCGACGGCTTCATAATCGTGGCGGGTGTAATAGTTGCGCCCGAAACGCGCCCAGTGATCTTCCACGATGGCCTTTACGCTTTCCTTGCGCACCGCCAGAATATTGAGCCAGAGCAGCACGGCCCACAGGCCGTCCTTCTCGCGCACATGGTCGGAGCCGGTGCCGGAGCTTTCCTCGCCGCAGATCGTCACCTTGCCATTGTCGAGCAGATTGCCGAAGAATTTCCAGCCGGTCGGCGTTTCATACATGCCGATGCCGAGCTTTTCCGCCACGCGGTCGGCTGCGGCACTGGTCGGCATGGAACGCGCAATGCCCTTGATGCCGCCCTTGTAGCCCGGCGCCAGATGCGCATTCGCGGCCAGCATCGCAAGCGAATCGGACGGCGTGACGAAGATGCCGCGCCCGATGATGAGATTGCGGTCGCCGTCACCGTCGGAAGCCGCGCCGAAATCCGGCGCATCGTCCGACATCAACAGGTCGTAGAGACCCTTGGCATAGACCAGATTGGGGTCTGGATGGTGGCCGCCGAAATCCGGCAGGGGCACGAAATTGACGACACTGCCTTCCGCCGCGCCGAGACGCTTCTCGAAGATTTCCCTGGCATAAGGTCCGGTCACGGCGTGCATGGCGTCGAACTTCATGCGGAAACCGCCCTCGATCATGGCGCGGATGGCGTCGAAATCGAACAGGCTTTCCATCAGTTCGGCATAATCGGCGACCGGATCGAAGACGACGATCTCGGTGTCGCCGATCCTGCTCGTGCCGATCCGGTCGATATCGATATCGGCCACATCGGCAATTTTGTACCGGTCGATCGCCCTGGAGCGGGCGAAGATCGCCTCGGTGATCTTTTCCGGCGCCGGTCCGCCATTGCCGATATTGTACTTGATGCCGAAATCTTCCTTCGGTCCGCCGGGATTGTGGCTTGCCGAAAGCACCATGCCGCCGAAGGCCTTGTATTTGCGGATCATGTTGGAGGCGGCGGGGGTCGAAAGAATGCCGCCCTGACCCACCATGATGCGGCCGAACCCGTTGGCGGCTGCGATCTTGATAAGCTTCTGGATCACCTCGCGGTTATAGAAGCGGCCGTCGCCGCCGACCACGAGCGTCCGGCCCGCAAAACCTTCGAGCACGTCGAAGACGGACTGGATGAAGTTTTCCGCATAATTGGGCTGCTGGAAAACCGGCACCTTCTTGCGCAGGCCCGAAGTGCCCGGCTGCTGGTCCTGGTAGGGCGTGGTCGAGATTGTCTTTACGGTCATGTTTTTCCCGGTTGATTCAATCAGTTGGCAGGATACACCTTGTCGGCATTTGCGGTCTTTGCAAGACAAGATAGATCAAACTTGTTGATTGAAAATAACAAAGCGTGTGTTTGTTGCGGGTAAAGGGCGTCAGCCCGCCTCCTTGAACAGGACGCTCTGGTCGAACAGGTAGCGGTTGGAGAGCGGCAGGCTTGCCGCGCCCATCGCCTTGGCATGAACCCCGACCTTGCCCTCGATGATCCTGGGCGCGCGCAGGCCCTGCAAATCGAGGCAAGAAAGCTCCACGCGGGTCGCTTCCACGATGCGGTGGCGCACATTGCCCGGCAGCCAGCCGTCGATGACGGCGGCGGGAAAGTCGATCACGGAGGCCGCCGCCACAGCCGCATGGGCAAGCCCGCGCGCGGCAAGCGCCACCCATTCGTCGAGCGGCGTGCCGAAGTTGCGCCAGTTTTCCGGCGAGAGCCACAGGTCGTCGGAGGGCAGGTTGCGCTCCTGCAAAATGCGTTCGAGAACGAACAGCGAAGCGGTATCGATCAGCTGCAAGGTTTCGCCGCGCTCCCAGGTCCCGCGCATCCGCATCGGCATGGAACCGAGCGCGCCCGCATTGCCGGTGCGTCCGGGATAGAGCGTATTGTTCAGCACCACGCCGCCGCCGATGAACGATCCGATGAAGAAATAGACGAAATCGGTGAATTCGGGTCCCCGGCCAAAGGTCAGTTCCGCGCCGCAAGCCGCCGTTCCGTCATTCTGCACGAAAACCGGAAACGAAAACGCCTTGGCAAAATCACCGACCAGATCGGCGCCGAGCCAGGCATCCAGGTCTTCGGCAGGCGCCCCGACTTCTTCGACCCAGTTCCACAATTCGAAAGGCAATGCGATGCCAAGGCCGGCGATGCGGTCGCGTTTGCCGGGATCGAGCGCTGCGGTGAAGGCGTTGACGCTTTCGATGGCGAAGCGGCGGATGTCAACGGGCACCGGCCAGCGATAGGTGATGTGCCGCCGCTCGCGGATCGCGCCCAGAAAATCCATCAGGATGATTTCCGCGCTGCGCCGCCCGATCTTGAGGCCGAAGGAGAAAACCCCGTCGGCGGCAAGGCGCATCGGCATGGAAGGCTGGCCCACACGGCCGCGCACGCGCTCGCCCTGCGTGATGAGGCCGTCCTTTTCCAGCGCGCGGATGATGACGGAAACGGTCTGCGCCGAAAGCCCGGTCAGGCGCGCAATGTCGGCGCGGGCAAGCTGGCCGTGCCTGCGCACAAGCGCCAGAACCAGCCGCTCGTTATAGGCGCGCACGCCGATCTGGTTGGAACCGCGATTGACATGCGCGCCGGGGCCGGCGGATTGCAGCATGGCGGGGCCCGGAGTGCCGGAAAGCGTGCCGGAAAGCGTGCCAGAAAGCATGTCGGCAGCCCCGCTGTCCGGCTCGCGTTCAACTTTTTGCCTGACCATTGCCTCTCCCAGATTCCCGCCCATGGAATGCAATCTTGCAGCGCAGCCATGGAGCGCGGGATTTCCTAAACCAATCCTCGAAGGAGAAAAAGCCCTTATCGCAAAGGGATATGAAATAAAAACAAATACTTAAGGTAGATCATGCGGCGAAGTGGTAGGCTGTCGCCTGCCTCTTTCGATCCTCTCTCCTCCATCTCCCAGAGTGACACAGCATATTAATAAATCAAGTGGATTTATTAATTGACTCTGTTTTAAAGCCGTGTTTTCCTTTCCGCGTGCCGGGGGAAGAGGAACCGGTTTCACTGGGAGGAATTCATGAAGAAGACAGTCCTGTCGGCGGCTTTTGCCGCCTTTGCGCTTGGTGTCGCCGCGCTTCCGGCCAATGCCGCCGATGTCGGCGCGTGCCTCATCACCAAGACCGACACCAATCCGTTTTTCGTCAAGATGAAGGAAGGCGCCATCGCCAAGGCGAAGGAACTGGGCGTCGATCTCAAGACCTATGCGGGCAAGATCGACGGTGATTCGGAAAGCCAGGTCGCGGCGGTCGAAACCTGCATCGCGGATGGCGCCAAGGGCATCCTGATCACCGCTTCCGACACCAAGGGCATCGTGCCGACGCTGAAGAAGGCGCGCGATGCGGGCCTGCTCATCATCGCGCTCGACACGCCGCTGGAGCCTGCCGACGCGGCTGACGCCACCTTCGCCACCGACAATTTCCTTGCGGGCGAACTGGTCGGCAAATGGGCGGCGGCAACACTTGGCGACAAGGCCAAGGACGCGCATGTGGCCTTTCTCAATCTCACGGCCTCGCAGCCAAGTGTCGACGTGCTGCGCGACCAGGGCTTTTCGGTCGGCTTCGGCATCGATCCGAAGGACAAGACCAAGCTCGGCGACGAGGACGATCCGCGCATTGCGGGCCGCGACCTGACCGACGGCAATGAGGAAGGTGGCCGTCGCGCCATGGAAAACCTTCTTCAGAAGGACCCGAACATCAACGTCATCCACACGATCAACGAGCCTGCCGCCGCCGGTGCCTATGAGGCGCTGAAGGCCGTGGGCCGCGAAAAGGACGTGCTGATCGTCTCCATCGACGGCGGTTGCCCCGGCGTGAAGAATGTCGAGGCGGGCGTGATCGGCGCGACGTCGCAGCAATATCCGCTGCAAATGGCCGCGCTCGGCATCGAGGCGATCAAGAAATTCGCCGATACGGGTGAAAAGCCGAAGCCGACCGAAGGCAAGAATTTTGTCGATACGGGCGTTTCGCTCGTCACCGACAAGCCGGTCGAGGGCGTGCCGTCCATCGACACCAAGACCGCGCTCGACAAGTGCTGGGGTTGATCGGCCATTGAAATTCCGGTTCGGCAGGTCGTCGGACTTGCCGAACCTTTCTGCGGGCAGGAGACAGAGATGAACAAGCCACAGGCGGCTTCCGCTGCGCAAAACCCTTCGATGCAGGAATTCGAGAAGACGCTGGCGCAAAGCGCGGCCGATGTCGCCGCCTTCGATACGGGCGATCATTCGCTGCTTTATCGGATGCGGAGTTTCCTGCACCATAATCCGGCCGCCGTGCCGCTCATCGTGCTGGTGCTGTCGCTCCTCATGTTCGGCATCACGCTCGGCGGCAAGTTCTTTTCCGCCTTCGCGCTGACGCTCATCCTGCAACAGGTCGCCATCACCGGCATCATCGCGACCGCGCAGACGCTGGTCATCCTCACCGCCGGCATCGACCTGTCGGTCGGGGCGATCATGGTGCTGTCCTCGGTGGTGATGGGCCAGTTCACCTTCCGTTACGGCCTGCCCGGCGAGCTTGCCGTTCTGTGCGGCTTCGTCACCGGCGCGCTGTGCGGTTTCATCAACGGTTTTCTGGTCGCCTATGTGCGCCTGCCGCCCTTCATCGTCACGCTCGGCATGTGGCAGGTTATCCTCGCCACCAATTTCCTCTATTCGGCCAATGAGACGATCCGCGCGCAGGAAATCACGGCAGAAGCGCCGATCCTGCAATTCTTCGGCCAAAGCATCCGCATGGGCGGCGCCGTCTTCACCTATGGCGTCATCGTCATGGTGCTTCTGGTGTTCCTGCTCTGGTATGTGCTGAACCACACCGCCTGGGGGCGCCATGTCTACGCCATCGGCGACGACCCGGAAGCGGCGCAGCTTTCCGGCGTCTCGGTCAAGCCGATCCTGATGTCGGTCTATATCCTGGCCGGGATCATCTGCGCGCTTGCCGGCTGGGCGATGATCGGACGCCTCGGTTCGGTGTCGCCGACCGCGGGGCAGTTCGCCAATATCGAGTCCATCACCGCCGTGGTGATCGGCGGCATTTCGCTCTTCGGCGGGCGCGGCTCCATCCTCGGCACCATGTTCGGCGCGCTGATCGTCGGCGTGTTTTCGCTGGGTCTGCGCCTGTGGGGCACCGACCCGCAATGGACCTATCTCCTGATCGGCGTTCTCATCATCGCCGCCGTCGCCATCGACCAGTGGATCAGAAAGGCCGCCGCATGAAAACCTCCGTCACGCCCGTTCTTTCCGCCAGGGCGCTGGTCAAGCGCTATGGCCGCGTCACCGCACTCGACCATGCCGATTTCGACCTCTATCCGGGCGAGGTTCTCGCGGTCATCGGCGACAATGGCGCGGGCAAGTCCTCGCTCATCAAGGCGCTGTCCGGCGCAATCAGGCCGGATGAGGGTGAAATCCTGCTCGACGGCAGGCCGGTCAGCTTCCATTCGCCGATGGAGGCGCGCAAGGCAGGCATCGAGACGGTCTATCAGAACCTTGCCTTGTCGCCCGCGCTTTCCATCGCCGACAATCTGTTCCTGGGCCGCGAGATCCGGCGCAAGGGACCGCTCGGCTCGCTGTTCCGTATGCTGGATCGCAACGCCATGGAAAAGATCGCCCGCGAAAAACTGTCGGAGCTTGGCCTGATGACCATCCAGAATATCGGGCAGGCGGTGGAAACGCTGTCCGGCGGACAGCGTCAGGGCGTTGCGGTGGCGCGCGCCGCCGCCTTCGGTTCCAAGGTCGTCATCATGGACGAACCGACGGCGGCGCTGGGCGTCAAGGAATCGCGCCGGGTGCTGGAACTCATTCAGGATGTGAAGCGGCGCGGTATGCCCATCGTGCTCATCTCGCACAACATGCCGCATGTGTTCGAGGTCGCCGACCGCATCCATATCCACCGGCTCGGACGCCGCCTGACAGTCATCGATCCGAAGGAATATTCCATGTCGGACGCGGTGGCGCTGATGACGGGCGCGATGCGGCCGAAGGAAGCCGCCTGATGAGGTGTGCCTGATCAGATGTGCTTGATCAGATGTACTTGAGCAGGGCCGTTCCGTCTCCGATAAGGTGACGGAACGAATCACGGAAACCGGACATGACGCCCCCCGACATGACGCATATCGAGCGCGAAGCCCTGCCTTCGCAAATTCTTGCGCGGCTGGCAAAAACCGACGGTCGCCTGATCGTGGCCATCGCCGGCCCGCCCGGCGCGGGCAAATCCACCCTGTCGGAATATCTGCGCGCGGCCCTCAACGGGGGCGGCGACACGCCGTCCGTCGTCGTGCCGATGGACGGTTTCCATCTCGACGACGCGATTCTCGACCGGCGCGGGCTTCTGGGCCGCAAAGGCTCGCCGCCGACATTCGACTGCGCCGGTTTCGCGGTGCTGCTGGAGCGTCTGCGGCAGGCCGGAGAAGAGGTCTTCATTCCGGTTTTCGATCGTTCGCTGGAGCTTTCCCGCGCCGCCGCAGCCGTGGTGCGGCCCGAACACCGCATCCTGCTGGTCGAGGGCAATTATCTCCTGCTCGATCGGGAGCCGTGGTCGCGGCTGGCGCCGCTTTTCGACATGACGGTCTATCTGGACGTGCCTTTCGCCGAACTGGAGCGCCGCCTGATCGACCGCTGGCTCGGTTACGGTTTTACGGCGGAGGCGGCGCGCGACCGTGCCCTGTCCAATGATGTTCCCAATGCGCGGCTGGTCGTGTCGCAGTCGCGTCCGGCCGATTTTTCCGTCGTTTATGGCGCGGTATAGCGGGAAATTGCAGGGATAACGCCGCCATGAAGGCTTGCGGAGAAACTCCGGGGCCTTCATGATGACGCCGAGTTTTACAAAATCCTGTATTCCGACCGGAAAATTCTTCATGACGACTTATGTTTTTCCGCCGCGCCCGCAGCCATTTCTGCCCGTGAAGGGAACGGATGCGCGCTTTCCCGTGCATCGCATCTATTGCGTCGGCCAGAACTATGCCGACCACGCCATTGAAATGGGCGGCGATCCGACCCGCAATCCGCCTTTCTTCTTCCAGAAGAACCCGGACTGCCTCGTGATCGAGGGCGGCGATTTTCCCTATCCGCCGAAGACCGACGATGTGCATCACGAAATCGAGCTGGTGGTGGCGCTGAAGGCGGGCGGCAGCGACATTCCGCTCGAAACGGCGCTCGATCACGTCTACGGCTATGCGGTCGGCATCGACATGACGCGCCGCGATTTGCAGGCTGTCGCCAAGAAGGCGGGCCGTCCATGGGAAGTGGCGAAGGCATTCGAACATTCCGCCCCCTGTTCGGCCATCGTACCGGCATCGGAGATCGGCCACCCGCGGGAAGGGACGATTTCGCTCGCCATCAATGGCGAGACGCGCCAGTCCGGCGACCTCAACCAGATGATCTGGAAGGTCCCGGAAACGATTTCCTACCTGTCTTCGCTCTTTGAGCTTCAGCCCGGCGATCTTATCTTTACCGGTACGCCCGCGGGCGTCGGCGCGGTCAGGCGCGGCGATCGTCTGGAGGGCAAGGTGAACGGCGTGGCGGCACTGTCTGTCACCGTCGCGTGAAACATGCGGAGGAGCCCCCGATGAGCATCTATCTGCCCGATGACGTCCACGAAGCCCTGGAGCGCTTCATCACCGAAAAACATCCCGGTCTCAACCAGACCGAAGCGATGACGCTGATCCTGCGCAAGTGGCTGGTGCACGAAAACTATCTGCCGGCGGAGCCCGAACAGGGCACGCCGCCCGAAGAACTGAACGCGACCAATGACGACTGAACAGGGCAGCGATTGACAATGGCCAAGCAGCCGTCGGACGGAACGGGTCGCAGGAACGCGCTCGGGCAACGCCTTTTGATTCTCACGATCCTGGCGATTTTGCTCGTGATCGCGCTTGTCTGGATGAGCATTTATCTCTTCGATCCAAACGGTGGTCTGGACTTCGACGATCTCGACATTTTTGCATTGAATTTCAATGTGGTAGATAGATTTTTGCCGCGCATTCTCTAATCGCGTCAATCTCCTTGTCACTATTTGAAATATTCATTTTGGCGCCGTGCCGACGTTTAGCGCTTCCGTTAGCCGTCTTTTGCATGGTAAACGACTGTCATCGACTGAAAGAATATTGACTGAAACGGGCGTCCTGCGATGCCTGTCAGGCCGAGAGGGTCTAGATGGCATTCGAGGACATCAAGGCGGAAATTGCGCTGCTGTTCCAGCAGATGGTGAACCAGCCGCAGGACGCGCATGAAATCCGTGAAACCATTCGCGAAAAGCTCAATGCGCTGCGCGCAAGCGGCCTGCCTGTGCCGGAAGATCTGGTCGAGCTTGAAAAGCGCATCGAACAAGATTTCGATTCCTGAGAACGGCCCGGCGATGCGTCTCCAGCGTTCATCTCCCGCAGACCTTGCCCGCAAGGGCATTCTGCTTCTGGGTTGCGCCGTGGCGCTCAGCGCCTGCAATACGACCGGTGACGGAAGCCCCGTCAAGACAGCGCTGATCACGCAGGCCGACACCTCCGCCAATGGCGCGGCGGCAAGCGTTGCTCCGGGCGCCGATGCCGCGCAAAGTGGCGGCGAAGCCGTTGCCCTTGCCGATCCGGTCCTGCCGTCTAATGTGCCTGTGCCCGGTATTCGCGGCCAGTCCGAACCGATGATGGCCTATGCCGGCGCGCAAGCCGAAGCGTCTCCTGCTTCGGTCGCCGCCGGCATGGCTTTCGAAACGCCGGCCGACGCGCCGAAAGATCTCGATGCGCTGATCGCCAAATATTCCGTCGCCTATGATGTGCCGGAGCGTCTCGTGCGCCGTGTCGTCCATCGCGAAAGCCGCTTCAACCCGGCGGCGCGCAACGGGCCTTACTGGGGCCTGATGCAGATCAGCCACCCGACCGCGCGCGGCATGGGTTATACGGGCGCGCCGAAGGGGTTGCTCGATGCGGATACCAATCTGAAATATGCCGTCCGCTATCTGTCCGGCGCCTACAAGGTGGCCGATGGCAATGAAAGCCAGGCGGTCCGCTATTATGCGCGCGGTTATTATTACGATGCCAAGCGCAAGGGGCTGTTGCAGGAAACCGGCCTCGACGGCAGCTTCAGGACAGGGCCGACCCGGACGACTGCTTCCGTGCAGTAGAGCATTTCCAGCAAAAGTGCGAAGCGTCTTCGCAGGGAAATCAGTCCACTGGACTGATTTCTAATCCTGCTACGATGCGTAGGATAATGCGTAAAAACAAATAGTTAGAGCGGTTTCAACGATTCAGTCAAAACAGGAGCCGCTCTAACCACCACGAGGACCTTTCGACGTATTCAGGGGCAAAATCCGCCACGTCCCGGAGGGATATGACGAAAATAACCCATTTTGGCGTCGCGAAACCTCGATGGAGGAACACTCCACCTTCGGTTTCGCTCCTGAAACTGTGCCATTTTCGACCATACCACGCTCCAAATCCTGATTGGGTTTAGACCCTAAGCCGCATTGTCATCTTGACGCTGCAAAGCGATGGCAGTTTCCTGTCTGGAACGAGTGACAGGAAGAACGTCATGAATATGCGGTTGCCGCAGCCCATCAAGTGGAAATATGACCGGACCGAATTATGGGCCGATGGCGTCATCCATGTTCTGGGTGTCGCGCTGGCGCTTGCTGGCGCCATTGCCATGCTGCTCTATTTCCTGCCGAACATGCCTGCCGCGACCTCGATTTCCTCGGGCGTCTATCTGGCGAGCCTCCTGACGGCGCTCGGCATTTCCGCCGTCTACAATATCTGGCCGGTCTCGCCGACCAAATGGTTTTTGCGCCGGTTCGATCATTCGGCGATCTATCTCCTGATCGCGGGAACCTACACGCCCTTCGCCATGCATATGGGCGACCGGGCCTTGCCCTTGCTTCTGTTCGTGTGGAGCGTGGCCGTTGTCGGTATCCTGCTGAAACTCTTCCTTCCCGGCCGGTTCGACCGCTTGTCGATCCTGCTTTATCTGGCGCTCGGCTGGAGCGGTGTGATGGTCTATGACACCATGGTCCAGTCGTTGCCGCCCTCGGTTTTCTGGCTGATCGCCGCAGGCGGCCTGGTCTATTCGCTGGGCGTGATCTTCCATGTCTGGGAACGACTGCGCTTTCAGAACGCCATCTGGCATGGCTTTGTCGTCGTTGGCGCGGCGCTGCATTATTGTGCGGTGTTTTTTGTCGCTTGGAACTGACGCAAATCGTGATGCGCCAGATTCAGTTTATGGCGTGCCGAAAATGGTGTTTTGCTAGAACCGGAGCGGAATGTACTTCCAGCATAGTCCCGAAAAGTTGCAGACTTTTCGGATAAGACTATGCGTCAAAGAAAGATACATGAGCACCGGAAGCGCAGGAAAACGCCATTTGCAGGCCGCCAGAAGCTGAATCCTAATGGAAATCGCGTGACTTTGGCATAACACGCACATTGCGCGGATGATGCGCCATCTGCGACGGGGCGATGAGGCGCTGCGGTTCACGCCCGCTTAGATCCATCAGCGCGCCGGAGCGATCTTCCAGTTTCGACGCCACCAGATGCACCACCCCTTCGGGACTGCGCTGGATGCGCCCCTCGATATGGATCAGCCGCGCGCCCATCACCTCGCGGCGGAATGTCTTCATGATTTTCGGCCAGACGACGATATTGGCGATGCCGGTTTCATCCTCGATGGTGAGGAACACCACGCCCTTGGCGCTGCCGGGGCGCTGGCGCACGGTCACGACGCCCGCCACTTTCATGCGGCGTCCATTGGCTCCTTCTTCCTGCACGGCGCGACAGGTTGAAACGCCTTCCGCGGCAAGCCCCTCGCGCAGATATTGCAGCGGGTGGCCCTTTAGCGAAAGCCGCGTCGTCTCGTAATCGGCGATCACATGCTCCGAGGCTGCCATTTCAGGCAGTTGCGTGCGCGGTTCCTGCGCCAGTTCGCTCGTCGCGGCGGCGCGGAAAAGCGGCAGCGTCTCGTCATTGGGCAGACGACGCACGGCCCAGAGCGCGGCGCGGCGGTCGATGTCGAGCGAGCCGAAAGCATCGGCATCGGCCAGGAGCGTGAAAGCGCGCCGGTCGAGCCGCAGGCGGCGATGCATGTCTTCAATGGTGCGATAGGGTTCCTGCCGGTCGGCAATCAGCAGTCGGGCATCCTCCTTGGAGAATCCGTCGATCTGGCGAAAGCCGAGCCGGAGCGCCAGATGAATGTCGGGCGTTTCTTCCAGAATATTATCCCCTAAGGTATTATCCCAATGACTGAAATTCACATCGACAGGCAGCACCGTCACGCCATGCTCGCGCGCGTCGCGCACGATCTGGGCGGGCGCGTAAAAACCCATCGGCTGGGAATTGAGAAGGGCAGCGGCAAAGACTTCCGGGTGGTGGCATTTCAGCCATGCGGAAATATAGACCAGATGCGCGAAGCTCGCCGCATGGCTTTCGGGAAAACCGTATTCGCCAAAGCCCTTGATCTGGTTGAAGCAATTCTCTGCAAAGGTCCGGTCGTAGCCACGATTGACCATGCCTTCGATCATCTTTTCGCCCATGGTGTGGATGGTGCCCATCTTGCGGAATGTCGCCATCGAGCGCCGCAGCTGGTTGGCTTCGTCGGGCGTGAATTTGGCCGCTTCAATGGCGATACGCATCGCCTGTTCCTGAAACAGCGGCACGCCTTTGGTCTTGTCGAGTATCTGCTGCAATTCGTCGGATGGCCCATGCTCCGGCGACGGCGAGGGGAGCGAGATGGGTTCCTGTCCGCTTCTACGTTTGAGATAGGGATGCACCATGTCGCCCTGAATGGGGCCGGGCCGCACGATGGCGACCTCGATGACGAGATCGTAGAACGCGCGTGGCTTCAGGCGCGGCAGCATGTTCATCTGCGCCCGGCTTTCGACCTGAAACACGCCGAGCGAATCGCCCTTGCACAGCATGTCGTAGACGGCTTTGTCCTCGCGCTCGACAGTTGCGAGCGTCAGCTTTTCGCCATCATACTTTTCCGGCTTGTGTTGGTGGATGAGGTCGAAGGCCTTGCGGATGCAGGTGAGCATGCCGAGCGACAGCACGTCCACCTTCATCAGCCCCACTTCGTCGATATCGTCCTTGTCCCATTCGATGAAGGTGCGGTCTTTCATCGCCGCCGGGCCGATGGGTACGGTTTCGTCCAGCCGGTCGCGGGTGAGCACGAAACCGCCGACATGCTGCGACAGGTGACGCGGAAAGCCGATCAGTTCGATGGCGAGTTCCACCGCGCGCCGGATGATGGGGTTATCGGGATCGAGACCCGCCTGCCTGATGTGCTCTTTATTGATGCCACCGCCCGACAGGCCCCAGACCGTATTGGCGAGTGCTGCGGTCACATCCTCGGTCAGGCCCAGCGCCTTGCCGACATCGCGGATGGCGCTGCGGGAGCGGTAGCTGATAACGGTGGCGACGATGGCCGCACGGTCGACGGAATAGCGTTCATAGACATATTGCATCACCTCCTCGCGCCGCTCATGCTCGAAATCGACGTCGATATCCGGCGGTTCCTTGCGTTCTACCGAGAGAAAGCGCTCGAACAGAAGATCGACCTGTGTGGGGTCCACACCGGTCACGCCGAGACAGAAACAGACCACGGAATTGGCCGCCGAACCGCGCCCCTGACACAGAATATCTTTTGAGCGGGCATGGCGCACGATGTCGTGCACGGTCAGGAAATAGGCCGCATATTGCAGCTTTTCGATCAGGGCCAGTTCCTTGTCGATCAGCCCCTTGACCTTTGGTGGAATGCTGTCCGCGCCGTAATGGCGGGCGGCGCCCTCCCAGACGAGATCGTGCAGATGCTGTTGCGGCGTCTTGCCGGGCGGGACCGGCTCGTCGGGATAATCGTAGCTCAGATCGTCGAGCCGAAAGGTGATCGGCGCGATAAAATCGGCAGTGGCGGCAATAGCTTCAGGATAATCGCGGAACAATCGCGTCATTTCATGCGGCGGTTTCAGGTGCCGTTCGGCGTTCTTTTCCAACAGACGTCCGGCATCGAAAACCGTCGTGTGATGGCGGGTTGCGGTCAGCACGTCCTGAAGCGCGCGCCGGTCGGGGTGGTGATAAAGCACGTCATTGGTGGCGATCAGCGGCACATTCGCTTCGGCTGCAAAGCCTGCGACGCGTTCCGCCCGCCGCCCGTCCTGTCCCTGATGCGGCATGGTCAGCGCCAGCCAGACAGAGCCGGGCGCGGCCTGGGCGATCTCGGTCAGGCGTGTTGAAAAGTCGGGTGCATCGTCTTCGGGTGGGAAAACGGCGATCTGGAACTGCCGGGCGCGAAACAGGAGATCGCCCCATTCGAGACTGCATTCGCCCTTGACGCCTGCGCGGCCTTTGCCGGTCGTGAGCAGGCGGCACAATTGCCCATAGGCGGCGCGGTCGCGTGGATAGACGACCATATCCGGCGTGCCGTCGATGAAGGAAAGGCGGGAACCGATGAACAGGCGGAAATCGCATGTCTCGCGAAAATCCTTCCAGGCGGCATGGGCGCGCACCACACCGGCCAACGTGTTGCGGTCGGCAATGCCGATGCCGGAAAGGCCGAGCGCATGGGCTTGCGCCACCAGTTCCTGCGGGTGCGACGCGCCGCTCAGGAAGGAAAAATTGCTGGCAGCGGCGATTTCAAAATAGCGGGTCATCACGCAAACAGCCCATGCAGGAACCAGCGCGGGTGATTGGCGCCGTCATAAAGCCCTTCGCGAAAGATCCAGAAGCGCTGGCCGTTCTCGTCCTCCACCCGGTAATAATCGCGCAATTCCGGCCCGTCCTGACCGATTGCAAGCCACCATTCCGGCTCGATCCGCTCCGGCCCTTCGGCAAGGCGGACACGATGGCGCACGCGCCGCCACAGGAAGAATGAGGGCGGGCTGTCGGGCACTTCCGCCACGCTTTCGATAGGCTGCGGCGGACGGAACAGTTTTATCGGACGTGCGGGCGGATCGTCGGGCAGCGTGGGCGCGCTTTCGTAATCGGAGGCATTCTTCCGCTGCCCATGCAGGGCAGGGCGAAGGCTGAAAGCGCGCTCCGGCATATGCGTGTTGCGCGAAAAGGAAACGAGCACCCGTTCCGCTCCGAGTCGCGCTGAAAGCCGGTCTACAAGCTGGCTGAAACCGGCCTCGTCTTCCTCGTGCTGATCCAGCCCGGTCTGGCGCTGGGCCACCGCGCCGCTGCGTAGTGCTGCAAGCCGGATCATATCGAAGCCGAACCCGGCGTCGAGCGGGTCGGTCAGCGCGCCGAGCCGTTCGCGAGCAAGCCGGAGAAAAACCTTGTCATCGCGCAGGGGCTGGCCGGTCTCGATGCGGATATGGCGCATTTCGCCATCGACGCGGAAGAAGGACGCCTCGACCAGAAGCGCGCCTTTGCCTTCCGTTTCCAGCCTTGCGAACAGTTCCTGCGCCAATTCCTGCAAGATGTGTTCCACCCGTTCCATTGCCGTTACCGGCTCGGACAGGCGGCGTTCGGTCGTGCTGAGCGGCATGATGCGCAAGGGCGAGATCGGCGCGCGTTCGCACCGCGCCAGCCGGTCAAGTTTTGTGGCAAGATCGGTGCCGAAGCGAGCGGTGAGCGCGGCGCGCGGAAGCCCCATCACATCGCCGATGCGTTTCAGCCCGGCGCGCTTGAGGCCTGTTTCGGTCGTCTCCGCTAGTTCAAGGGCGGCGAGCGGCAGGCGCGGCAAAAGCCGGTCGGTCTCGGCCCTGCTGAAGATGCCGCCTTTCGTTCTCCGCGCCAGAAGTCGCGCGGCAAAGCTGTTATCGGCAATCGCCGCACTCACGCCAAGTCCGGCCCGCTCAAGGCGCAGAACTGCATCTGCGCGCATGAGGTCCAGCCCGCCGAAAAGATGCGCGCAGCCCGTTATGTCGAGCATCAGCCCATGCGGCGGGTCGAAGGCGACAAGCGGCGTGTAGCGCTCGCACCAATGGGCAAGGCGCTTGAGCAATGCCGCATCGCTTTCCTGTTTTGTCACGGTCACCTCCAGTCTTTCCACGCGGGCGCGGGCGTCGGTCAGCGCCATGCCGGGAAAAAGGCCGAGCCTTGCCGCCTCGCCATCCACCGCCGTCAGGCGCAGCGCATTGGCCGTGCGTTCGGTGACGACAAGCGGCAGGCGCGGCTTGCCGTCAGGCGGAGCGGCGCGGCGAAGCCGGTCGGTCGGCAGAAAGGGGAACCAGAGTGCGAGGAAGAAGCGTTCCGCCGTCGCGTTTTCTTGCGCCGAATTCGAGGGTTTCATTGTTCCATTCCATGATCCATTGCCCGCATGTGCCGTGGCGGTTGCGCTCCAGAACGGCGGAAAAGGCCGGTTTTCCGGGCGCATTCGCTCCGCTGGAACGGGATGGCGCAGGCGCAACCCGCCAGCGGCTGACGGCGGCGCTCTGCACGCCTGTCCGGTGGCTGCGGAGCAGGATGACCGGCAATTGCGCGGCTTCGCTTGCCAGAAGCAGGCGGCGTGATGCAGTGAGATCGAGACATTTCGGCTGGCCGGTTACCGAGGCGACAATGGCGGACAGGAGATGTGCGGCCTTGCCGCCGCTGCCAGATTCCAGCGCGTCGTTGGCCGCCTTCAGGACATCTTGTGCCGTGGGGCAGCGCACGATCAAAAGCCGGGCCGGATCGATCCCGAAGGCATGAAGCCCCGGCGGGTAAAGTCCGCCATATTCGCTCATTGCGCTTTCCTCCTCGATCCAGATGATCGGCCTTCGGTCCTGCGAGGCCCGCAACGTCAGCGCCAGCGCAAAGCCAGTCGCGGCCATATGCGCGCCGGGATTCTCCGCAAAGACCTCATGCAGCGCATCGCCGGCAAGGCCGTGCGGAAAGGCTGCATCCGCATCGGAAAATCCGAGCGCGAAGCTGCGCGCGCGGCCGAAGCCTGCTTTTGCCCCGTCTGCTAGGCTGCTTTGATCATTGCCTTCGATGGCCGTAACCATGCGCCGCAGCGCCGCGATGTCGATGCCGCTCACGTTTGAACTCACTCATTTGTTCTCTGTATGTTCTAGTATTGAATCGAGTCCGCCGAGAGTCAAGCGGAAGAAGCGATTGCAATCCGGAAATGAAAATTATATATGAAGCGTATATGTTTCGTATATGGTGTATATCATGGGAATCGTGAAGATCGGCGACGAGCTGCATGAGGAACTGCGCAAGGCGAGCGACGTCATGTGCCGTTCGATCAATGCACAGGCCGAATACTGGATGAAGATCGGTATGCTGGCGCAGGCCCATCCCGACATGACCTTCAACGAGATCGTACAGATGCAACTGCGCGCCGCGCAGGTCGAATTGCCCGCCATGCCGGTGCGACCGTCATGACCAAGACACCCGCCGAACTGGAAAAGATGGCGGCTTCGGGCGCATTGCTCGCCTCCGTCTTCACGCTTTTGGACCGTACGCCGCTTGCCGGAATGACCACGATGCAGGTCAACGATCTGGTTGAGGATTTTATCACGCGCGAATTGCAGGCGCGGCCTGCCAGCAAGGGGCAGTATGACTATCCTTATGTGCTGAATTGTTCGCGGAACGAGGTCGTCTGCCATGGAATGCCGTCGCAAGACGACATCATCGGCAATGGCGAGATCATCAATTTCGACATCACGCTGGAGAAGGATGGCTATATTGCCGATTCCAGCAAGACCTACATGATCGGCGAGGTCGCGCCGTTTGCCTCGCGTCTGGTGCGCGTGACCTATGAGGCGCTGTGGAAGGGGATTGCCGCCGTGCGTCCCGGCGCGACGCTGGGCGATATCGGCCATGCCATCGAGCGTCATGCCAAGCGACACGATTATAGCGTGGTGCGCGATTATTGCGGCCATGGCATCGGGCGCGAGATGCATGAGGAGCCGCAGGTTCTGCATTTCGGCAAGCCGGGTACTGGCGTCCGCCTGCGCGAGGGCATGGTTTTCACCATCGAGCCGATGCTCAATCAGGGCACAGCCAAGGTGAAGCAGGAAAAGGACGGCTGGACGGTGGTGACGCGTGACGGAAAACTGTCGGCGCAATTCGAGCATACGGTGGCGGTCACGTCGAACGGCGTGCGTGTGCTGACCTTGCGTCCAGGCGAGGAAAAGATGCTGGCGGGCATCAGACACGCAGCCTGAGCAAAGAAAAACGCCCTCCGATGAGGAGGGCGTTTCACTTTTTGGCTGTTCCGAACCCTTCACCTTCGTGGTTCGAGGCTCATTTCCCCTTCGCCAGGCTCAGGGATCATTCGCACCTCACCATGAGGTGAAGGGCGGCAGCGCTTGCAGTAACCCTCATCCTGAGGTGCGAGCGAAGCGAGCCTCGAAGGACGAGGGTGCTTGACCTTCTCCAGTCAGGCTTATTTGCGGTCGCGCGCGGCCAGCGTGCGCAGGCGCAGCGCGTTGAGCTTGATGAAGCCTGCGGCGTCCTTCTGGTCGTAAGCACCCTGATCGTCCTCGAAGGTGACGAGCTTGTCGGAATAGAGCGACTTCGGCGATTCGCGGCCGGTCACCATCACATTGCCCTTGTAGAGCTTGAGCGTGACTTCGCCTTCGACATGGCGCTGGCTGTGATCGATTGCGGCTTGCAGCATTTCGCGTTCTGGCGAGAACCAGAAGCCGTAATAGATCAGCTCCGCATAACGCGGCATCAATTCGTCCTTGAGGTGCGCGGCACCGCGGTCGAGCGTGATCGATTCGATGGCGCGGTGCGCAGCGAGCAGGATCGTGCCGCCCGGCGTTTCATAGACGCCGCGCGATTTCATGCCCACGAAACGGTTTTCCACGAGGTCGAGACGGCCGATGCCGTTGTCGCGGCCATAGTCGTTGAGCTTGGCAAGCAGGGTCGCAGGCGACAGACGCTCGCCATTGATCGAAACGGCATCGCCCTTTTCAAAACCGATCTTGATGATCGTGGCCTTGTCGGGAGCGGTTTCCGGCGAAATGGTGCGCATATGCACATATTCGGGCGCGGCTTCGGCTGGATCTTCCAGAACCTTGCCCTCGGACGAGGAGTGCAGAAGATTGGCGTCGACGGAGAACGGCGCTTCGCCCTTCTTGTCCTTGGCGACCGGAATCTGGTGTTGTTCGGCGAATTCGAGAAGCTGCGTACGGCTCTTGAACGACCAGTCGCGCCACGGAGCGATGATCTTGATGTCCGGGTTCAACGCATAGGCCGAAAGCTCGAAGCGAACCTGATCGTTGCCCTTGCCGGTCGCGCCGTGGGCGATGGCGTCGGCGCCGGTCTTTTTCGCGATCTCGATCAGATGCTTGGAGATCAGCGGACGGGCAATCGACGTGCCGAGCAGATAGACGCCTTCATAGACGGCATTGGCGCGGAACATCGGGAAGACGAAATCGCGCACGAATTCTTCGCGCACGTCCTCGACGAATATTTCCTTGATGCCCAGCATTTCCGCTTTCTTGCGTGCCGGTTCAAGTTCCTCGCCCTGGCCGAGATCGGCGGTGAAGGTCACGACTTCCGCGCCCAGCTCCGTCTGGAGCCATTTCAGGATGATCGAGGTGTCGAGTCCGCCCGAATAGGCGAGAACGACTTTCTTGACGTCTTTCAGCTTGCTCATAATAAACTTCCGTCTCGTCGGGCGCTCCAGAGCGGCGCCCAAAATTTGTCCGTAGTTCTTTTATCAGTTGCCAAGCGCCACGCAAGCCGAAGGGCTGCGACTTATCGCGAAAACTGATGCGGTATCACGTAGCCTGCGCTTCGCCGACTTCATAAACAACGAGATTGCGGTCGTGGATGCCAAGTGCAGGCCAGGCCGCGCGCCATTCGGCAATATGGGCGGAAGCGAAATGCCGGTCGAGCGAAGCGCGGTCGCGCCAAATTTCCTTCACATGGACAAGCCCCGGTTCGAGAATGTCTTCGGCATAGCCATAGTCCACGCAACCGTCCTCGGCGCGGCTTGCCGCAATCATGCGCTGCATGGCGCTGCGCGCTTTTGCGAGGTTTTCCGGCGGCAGGCGGACGGTCCCGACGATCAGCAGCATTTCTGTCTCCATTCGAGCGTTGGCCAGTTTCAATTGGAAAGATTTTATTCTAGCGTGCGCCATCTCTTGGAGCACATTTCGATGTCTTTTCTGACAAACCTGACCTTCATTCCCGAATGGACGATCTTTGTCCAGTTCGCGATAGCAACCGCGATCCTTTCCATCACGCCCGGCCCCGACATGACGCTGTTCGTGGGGCGCGCGCTTTCCGAAGGAAAGGCTGCGGGCTTTGCCTGCATGGCGGGCGCCAGCACCGGCATCGTCATCCATACCACCATGGTGGCGCTCGGCCTGTCCGCGCTGATTATCGCCTCTCCGACGGCGTTTACCGTGCTGAAGGTCGTAGGCGCGGGTTATCTCGTCTGGCTTGCCGTGCAGGCCATCCGCAAGGGATCGGCTTTTTCGCCGGAAAAGAACGGCGGCAGGAAACACACATTGTTCCAGAACTGGGCGACGGGACTTGGCATCAACCTGCTCAATCCGAAGATCATCCTGTTCAACATGACCTTCCTGCCGCAATTCGTCTCGGCGCACGATCCACATGCCATGGGAAAACTGTTCTTCCTCGGCCTGTCCTTCATCCCGATGGCGCTGCCCTTCACCATTCCGATGGTGGTGGCGGCTGACAAGTTCGCCGGGCTTTTGAAGAAAAACCCGACAGTGACGCGGATCGTGGACTGGCTTTTCGCAGGCGTGTTCTCGGCCTTCGCGCTGAAGATCATCACCGCGCAGGCAAAGTAAAATCAGGCTGCCGGGCGGTTGATAAATCGTCCGGCGTCACGGCCTGCGATGAGCCAGTAAATCAGCATGCCGACGATGCAGGAACAAACCACCACGAGGCAGCGAAACAGGTCTCCGGCGAACGGCAGGTTCTGCGACGCGCCATAGGCGATCAGAAGAATGCCCATGCCAACACCGGCGAGCATATGGAAGAACGCATCGCGCCTGGCTGCAATCTCGCTTAAAACCACGGCAAGCAGCATGGGAAATATCGCAAATTTCCCAACCGCAATCGCCGTGAACGGCGTGGCGAACAGAACGGCGACAATTGTGAACGGGCGGGTAAAATCGGGATTATGCGGTTCCAGCCCGCTCAAGTCCGAAGACAGGTTCAGGGCGACGAAAAATGTGGTCCCGATCCAGAAGGCGATGACAATACCGAACAGGATACGCAACAGCCTGAAAATATAATCCCAGCCATCCGTCATCGTTCGCTCGTCCTTATTCGCCGTGTCCGGCGATCATCATGGCTTCAAGCGCCAGACGCTCGCTTTTGCGCAGGCGTTCGGATTCCGATTTCAACTGGCCGCAGGCCGCGAGAATGTCGCGACCGCGCGGCGTGCGGATCGGCGAGGCATAACCGGCAGCATTGACATAATCGGCAAAGCGTTCGATCTGCTCCCAGTCCGAACACTGGTAATTGGTGCCGGGCCATGGGTTGAACGGAATCAGGTTGATCTTGGCCGGAATGCCCTGCAAGGTTTTGACCAGAAGCTTGGCGTCTTCCAGACTGTCGTTGATGTCCTTCAGCATCACATATTCGAAGGTGATGCGCTTGGCGTTCGACAGGCCGGGATATTCGCGGCAGGCCTTGATAAGCTCAGCCAGCGGATATTTCTTGTTGATCGGCACCAGAATGTCGCGCAGTTCGTCGCGCACGGCATGGAGCGAAATGGCGAGCATGACGCCGATTTCCTCGCCGGTGCGATAGATTTCCGGCACGACGCCCGAGGTCGAAAGCGTGATGCGCCTCTTCGACAGGGAAAGCCCGTCGCCATCGGAGGCGATCAGCAGCGCTTTTTTGACTTCCTCGAAATTATAGAGCGGCTCGCCCATGCCCATCATCACGATATTGGTGATCTTGCGGCCCTCGGTGGGCACCATGGCGCCGTCGGGCGTGTCCTTGTCCGGGAAATCGCCAAGCCGGTCGCGTGCGGTCAGAAGCTGCGCCAGAATTTCTTCCGACGTGAGGTTGCGCACCAGCTTTTGCGTACCGGTATGGCAGAAGGAGCAGGTGAGCGTGCAGCCAACCTGAGAGGAAACGCACAGCGTGCCGCGGCCTTCCTCGGGGATGTAGACGCTTTCGATCTCGACCGGGCGGCCCGCGCCGCGCGGCGGAAAGCGGAACAGCCATTTGCGGGTGCCGTCCTGCGAAATCTGTTCCTCGACCACTTCGGGCCGCGCAATGGTGAACTGCTCGGCCAGAAGGCCACGCAGATCCTTGGAGATGTTGCGCATGTCGGCAAAATCGGAAACGCCGCGCACATAGAGCCAGTGCCAGAGCTGGCTGATGCGCATTTTTACCTGACGTTCCGGCACACCGGCCTTGACCAGCGCTTCGGCCATTTCCTCGCGCGACATGCCGATCAGCGACGGCTTTTGTTCCAGGCTGGCGCGCGCATGGCGGGCAAGCTGGTCGCGCGTGTCGTCAATGGTAAGGTCGAACGAAATGGACATCTGTTTTCAACTACTCAAAGGAAGGGCGACCGCGATAAAGCGCGCCAAAAACCTGTCAATTGTATGGATATACGGGCTGCATAACCCCATTTGGGCGCGCTCATAGCATAGAAAATGGCATTCGTCATGCAAAAGAAAAAGCCGGGCTTTGCGCCCGGCTTTGCAATCCGTCCGATCGGCTGGATTATTTGCACTTCTGGATCGCGGCAAGCGCCGCCGAAATGCCCTTCAGCGAATAGGTGTAACTGGTCTTGGTGCCGCGCTTCGACTGGGCCTGCACCTTCATGTCGGAACCGCCGCGCATGGCCGCGACGAGCTGCGGCTCCTCGGCTGCGTTTTCCATCCAGCCGGATTTGCCGTTGACGAACATGTTGAAGCTGCGGTTGCCGATGGTGACGACGACCTTGGCATTGGTATTGAGGTCGTAGCCTGCCATGAACTGCGGTTCGAACGAAATATTCTGCCCGGGCTTCTGGCTCACGAGGAAGAAATTGTCGCCGTGATCGACATTGGCCGGGGCCTTCTCGGTCGGTACGGAGAGAACGTAACAGACCTTGCCGTTGCCCGACTGGTAGCTATAGGCGCCCCATGCGTCGAACTGCTTTATCTGGCTCGGTGTCTGGGCGAGCGCCGAGCCCGCCATTGCAATCGTGAACACCGAAGCTGCGACGATCGATTTTCCAAGCATTGGTTTTTACCGGTTCTCTTTCGTTTGCTTCAAACTTGAATATCGGGATGCCGCCGCTCATCGCGCCGTCCCGCTCAGTTGCCGATTAAATTGCCTTAATCTGGGTTACCAAACGGTGAAGTTTCGAAAGAAAACTTGAATGAGAAGCTCAGTCGCCCCGCCATCCCTTGGTTTGAGTTGAATTAAAAGAAAGCGGCGTGAGTAAGGCGGTGTGTTAGGGGAATAGGGGAATAGGGGAATAGGGGAATAGGGTGCGGGCAAGTGGTGGACAAGGCAAGTAAAATATTTGCCTTGATCGAGAATAAGTAATTCTACTCCCTTACTCCCTTACTCCCTTACTCCCTTACTCCCTTACTCCCTTACTCCCTTACTCCCTTACTCCCTTACTCCCTTATCCTCCAGCGCCTGTCGCGCGGCGAGCCGGTGCGCGGGCGTGATATGGGTGCGCACCGCGGTGAGCGCGGCCATCAGCACGGCAACGTCGTCGGTGAACCCGATGCCGGCCAGAAGATCGGGAATGGCGTCGAAGGGCAGGACGAAATAGGCAAGTGCGGCCATCAGCGTCATGCGCACGCGCGTCGGCGTCTTCCGGTCGAGCGCGCAGTAATAAGCCGCGATCACCTCGTCCATGAACGGCACCATGCGCCCGGCGCGGCGCGTGGCTTTCCAGAAACCGTTCTTCACCCGCTCGCTGCGCTTCCTGAATTCGCTTTCGCTGCCGGGTTCGAGGATTTCACCGATTCTGACGTCATCCATTCTCGTTCAACTCCTGTCGTCCCGATTTCTCGCCGGTTTCTCGCCGGTTTCTCGAATGCGGGCCCTGACCGGTTAAAAATGGGGAGGTTGCGCCTTTCTTGCAAGTCCGGTTCCATTTCCCATGGCCCTATCCTGCGAGAACCATCAGCTACAACGCTCCCATCAAATCCCCAGAATACGGATTCGACCGGATCGCTTCCGAAGCGGTTCGGGCGCGCGACGGCCCATTGCAGAATGGGCAGTGCTGACTGATTGGAGGTTTTGATGCATTTGACCGGCTATGGGGAGAATTTTATCCGCAGCGACCGTTCAACGCGGCTGTTTCGCGGCAACCAGCTTCTGGCCGCCCGGACCGAAGACGATCATATCTCGGTCGATCTGTTCGACATCGGCTGCTACGACGTGGCGGTCTATCTGAGGTTTCTGTTCGGCGCCGGAATCTCGCTCAACACGCTGCGCGGCACGTCGCGCCAGAACTGGATACCGATCCTGAATTTCAGGGCCGGCGAGCAGTGGAACGGCTATTCGGCGCTGCCTTTCGGCAAAGCGATCGGCTTCTACGACGTGCAGGCCGGGCATATTTTCCATGCCGCTATTTCGCTGGGCGACGTGCATGTCCGGGGCGTGCAGGGCGGCAAGCTTGGCCAGAACTGGCAGGACCGCATCGACCTGACCCGCGTCCTTCCCTATGGGAGCCGCAACCCGGACGGAAGTTTCAATTATGACCGGCGGAAAATATACGTCTATATCTCAAAGCTCTGACATGAGGCCGGGCGATTCATCCCGCGCGCGCCCATCTATCTTCTGTCAGCCGGTTGCGCGCCGGCGTCTTTCGCCTATGTTTGCTGTTCCTGAAACAACCTGCCATTTGCAGACCGGCATGGCGACTTTTGGAGCAGACACTTGGTCCCGATCAGCATTCTTTTCGTCTGTGCAGGAAATATCTGCCGTTCTCCGCTTGCCGAAGGCGTGATGGGTCATGTGCTGGAAAAGCGCGGCGTCCGCCATGTGCTGGTCGATTCTGCGGGGACCAATGGCTACCATACCGGACAGGAACCGGACGGACGCTCCATTCGGGTTGCCGCGCAGAACGGTCTCGATATTTCCGCACAACGCTGCCGCCAGCTTGTCGCGGCCGATTTTACCCGTTTCGATCTGATTCTCGGAATGGATCATGACAATATGCGCATGATCGCCCGGCGCAAACCGGGCAACGCAACCAGCCATATCGGGCTGTTCACGGAAGTGGCCGAGGGGAAGCCGGTTGAAATCCCCGATCCCTTTTTCGGCGACACCGGGGATTTCGAGCTTGTCTACCGGATGGTTCTGGCAGCTTCCAACGCGCTGGCCGACCAGTTCTGGCCGGTGCGGGCAACGGAGACCAGAGGCCAGGCTTCCTCGACGATATAGGGTCCGCCGCCCACCGAATCGCGTGACGACATCAGCACGAACCGCCCCACCTTGAAGGGCAGCGTCGCGAAATTGCCGCGCGAGGAAAGATAGCGCGCCACATCGTCGATGCGGGCGTTTCTCAGCCGCGCCAGCGTCACATGGGGCGTGAACTTGCGCGGGTCGGCGGGAATGTGAAGCCTCTGGCAGATGCGGTCGATTTCCGCCTGCAATGCGTTGAGTTCAGGCGAGGGGGATACACCCGCATAGATACTGTGCGGCTTCTTGGAGCCGAAAGCATTGACACCCGAAAGGTTGAGCGTGAATTCCGGCCGCCGCACGCGATCGAGCGCATTGGCGACCTCGTCGGCCACATGGCCTTCCACATCTCCGATAAAACGCAGGGTTATGTGGTAGTTTTCGACATCGATCCAGCGTGCGCCGGGGAGACCGCCTCGCAACAACGAGAGCGAAAGCGCGGCGTCGCGCGGGATTTCGAGGGCAGTGAAAAGACGCGGCATAAGGCATCCTCCTCGAAGCGTTCCATGCCAGAGCGCCGGGCATCCAAAGGATGCATGAAGGACACTCTAGCCTAGAGAGTCAGTGCATCGCACCTGATCGAAATTGATTCGGTCAAGTTGATGCAACTCCAGCGAATCAAAGTTTGCTACCGGGGGCAAGCTGTTTATGTCCCCCGACAGGCGTCAGCCTCCCGATGTCCCCTTGTTTTGCATGTGTTGCAGGCTTTTTTCGATAGTGGGCATAAATTTTGCCACCATCGCTTCGACGCCTTTTTCATTGGGGTGCATTCCGTCCTCGAGCAGAAGCTCCTTCCTGGTTGCTACGCCGTCGAGGAAAAACGGGTAGAGCGGCACACGGTATTTCTGCGCCAGCCTGGGGTAGATCGGGTTGAACCGGTCGGCATAGTCCTTGCCCATATTGGGCGGGGCCATCATGCCGGCGAGAATGACCGAAATGCCGCGCGCTTTAAGCCGCGCCAGCATCTCGTCGAGGTTCTTTTCGGTGATGTCGGGTTCGATGCCGCGTAGCGCGTCATTGGCGCCCAGTTCGAGGATTACCAGATCGGTGCCGTCCGGGATCGACCAGTCGATACGCGAAAGCCCGCCGGTCGTCGTGTCGCCCGAAACGCCCGCATTCTCGATGGAAACCTCAACGCCCTTGTCGTTGAGCGCCTTTTCAAGCTGCTGCGGAAAGGCGGCATTGGACGGCAGCAGATAGCCCGCCATCAGGCTGTCGCCGAAGCCGACGATCCTGATCTGCGACAGCTGTTCGGTCGGCAGTGCGTCTTCGAGGCCGGTCGGATCCTCCTGCGCGCGCGCTCCCGTGGCGACACTTGCCGCCATAAAAGATGCGATCACCGCAAAAACTGGGAGCCAGACCGGAATTGAGAGTTTGAAACGCATCGTCGAAAACCCATATTTGAGGGGCTGCGGGCAAATGGCCCCGCCGGACTTCTCTTCAATAATTGGCGCAACATAAGTTCAAATTTGTGGCGCGCTTCTGAATTCTAAAGATTCATATAGGATAAAAACCGCGTGACGGAACAGGTTGTTGGCCCGATTATCGAACTTGAAAACGTTCACCTGACGCTTGGCCACGCCGCTTCCTCGGTGCATGTGCTCAAGGGCGTGTCGCTCCATATCGCGCAGGGCCAGTCGGTCGGCGTCGTCGGTCCGTCCGGTTCCGGCAAGTCCACGCTGCTGATGGTTCTGGCCGGTCTGGAGCATGTCGATCACGGAACCGTGAAGATCGCGGGAGAAACGATCAGCCGCATGGGCGAGGATCGGGCCGCAGCTTTCCGGGGCGCCAATATCGGCATCGTGTTCCAGTCCTTCCACCTCATTCCCAATATGACGGCGCTGGAAAATGTCGCCGTGCCGCTTGAGCTTGGCGGACGCAGGGACGCTTTCGAGGTGGCGGAGCGCGAATTGCGCGCGGTGGGCCTGGGCGAGCGCCTTACCCATTATCCGTCCGAGCTTTCCGGCGGCGAACAGCAGCGCGTGGCGATCGCCCGCGCCCTTGCGCCAAGCCCGAAAATCCTGATCGCGGATGAACCGACCGGCAATCTCGACACGGCGACGGGTCGCCAGATCGCCGATCTCCTGTTCGCCAAGCAGCGCGAGAACGGCCTGACCATGGTGCTCGTCACGCATGACCCGGCGCTCGCGGCGCGCTGCGACATCGAAATCCCGGTACGCTCGGGCCGGATCGAGGAGCCTGCGGGCGGCGCCGTCATCCCGGAAAATCTGGCGGCGAAAGCATGAGTTTCACGAAATCCATGGCGCTCGCCCTCCGCTTTGCCCTTCGCGAAATGCGCGGCGGGCTTTCCGGTTTTTATATTTTCCTCGCCTGTATCGCGCTTGGCGTCGCGGCAATCGGCGGCGTCAATTCGGTGGCGCGCTCGGTCAGCACCGGCATCGCGGCGGAAGGCCAGAGCATTCTCGGCGGCGATGTCAGCTTCGCGCTCAACCAGCGCGAGGCAACACGGGAAGAACGCGCCTTCATCGAGAATCGCGGCAGGCTGGCGGAAAGCGCCACCATGCGCTCCATGGCGCGTATACCGGATGGTTCCGACCAGTCGCTGGTCGAGGTGAAGGCGGTCGATGCCGCCTATCCGCTTTACGGTACGGTGAAAGTCTCGCCGCAGCAGTCGCTGGCCGACATGACCGGCGAAAGGGCCGGTGCCTACGGTGCCGCCGTGACGCGGGATTTTCTGGATCGCATGGGCTTGTCGCTCGGCGCAAAAGTGCTGCTCGGGTCTGAAACCTTCGAGTTGCGCGCGCTGATCGAAAGCGAGCCGGACCTGCTGTCGTCCGGGTTCAATTTCGCGCCGCGCTTTCTGGTTTCGCTCGAGGCCTTGCGCGCTTCCGGCCTGATCCAGCCCGGAAGTCTGGTTCATCATATCTACAAGGTCGCTCTTGCCGGTGGAGCGCCGGATTCGGCAATCGCCGACGTCAGGCGGCAGGCTGCCGCCGATTTTCCCGATGCGGGCTGGAACATCCGCTCGCGCAGCAATGCCGCCCCGGCGCTCAGCGCCAATATCGAACGCTTTTCTCAATTCCTGACGCTGGTGGGGCTGACGGCCCTGATCGTCGGCGGCGTCGGTGTCGCCAATGCGGTGCGCGCCTATCTCGACGGCAAGCGCGGGGTGATCGCGACCTTCAAGTCGCTCGGCGCGCCCGCGCGTTTCGCCGTGCTGGTCTATCTGGTGCAGATCATGGTGATCGGCTTCATCGGCATCGTCATCGGTCTGTTTCTGGCGATGATCATTCCTTACGCGGCGGCGCTGGCGCTTGCCAATTATCTGCCGGTTGCCGATGGCGGCTTCTTTCCTGCGGCATTGGCGCTTGCCGCCGTGTTCGGCCTTATCACCACGCTCGCCTTTGCGATCATTCCGCTGGGCCGCGCCCGTGACATCCCGGCAACCGCGCTTTTTCGCGAACAGGGTTTTGAACAGCGCGGCTGGCCGGCCCTGCTTTATCTGGGACTTGCGGTCCTGCTGATTGCGGCGCTTGCCGCGCTGGCGCTCTATGTGGCCTATGACCGGCGCATCGCCGCCATTTTCATCGTTTCGGCCATCGCGGCATTCGGCGTGCTGCGGCTTGTCGCCGACGGCATTCGCTGGCTTGCCCGCCGCGCGCCGCGTGTCCGCTCGACGGCGCTCAGGCTTGCGCTCGGCAATATCCATCGCCCCGGCGCGCTCACGCCCTCGGTGGTGCTGTCGCTCGGCCTCGGCCTCACGCTGATGGTGGCGATTGCGCTGATCGACGGCAATCTGCGCCGTCAGGTGACGGAAAACATTCCGGCGCAGGCGCCGGACTTTTTCTTCGTCGATATCCAGAACCGAGACATCGGCGATTTCACCAGGCTGGTCAGCGGCATCGTCCCCGACGGCAAGCTCACCTCCGGCCCGATGCTGCGCGGACGCATCGTGGCCTTCAACGGCCGCAATGTGCGCGACATGACCATCCCGCCGGAAGCGGCGTGGGTGCTGCGCGGCGATCGCGGCATCACCTTTGCCGACAGCGTGCCGGAAAATTCGACGCTGACGGAAGGCGAATGGTGGCCCGCAGGTTATGGTGGCGAACCGCTGGTGTCCTTTGCCGAACGCGAGGGCAAGGAACTGGGCCTGAAGCTCGGCGATACGGTGACGGTCAATGTGCTCGGCCGCAATATCACCGCGAGGATCGCAAGCTTCCGGCAATTGCAGTGGGAAACGCTGGCGATGAATTTCGTCATGGTGTTTTCGCCCAACACCTTTGCCGGTGCGCCCGCGACATGGCTGGCGACGCTGACCATTCCCGATGCGGAGAAGAACCTCGCTTCCGACGTGTTGCGGCAGGTCACGAAGACATGGCCCGCCGTCACCACGGTCAGTGTGACCGATGCGCTCAATGTGGCGAACGACCTTATCGGACAGCTTGGCGTCGCCATCCGCGCGGCGGCGTCCATCGCGCTTGCCGCTTCGGTTCTGGTGCTGGGCGGGGCGCTTGCGGCGGGCAACCGCGCCCGCGTCCACGATGCGGTGGTGCTGAAGACGCTGGGCGCCACGCGCAGCACGCTGATTACGGCCTATGTGCTTGAATATATGCTGCTTGGCCTTGCCACCGCGATTTTCGCGCTGGTCGCGGGCAGCGTGGCGGGCTGGTATGTCGTGGCGCAGATCATGAAGCTGAAAGCGGGCTTCCTGCCCGATGTGGCGCTGATGACGGTCGGCATCGCGCTGGTGCTGACCGTTGGCTTCGGTCTGGCGGGCACATGGCGCGTTCTGGGCCAGAAGCCCGCTCAGGTGCTCAGGACAATATGAACGATTTGTAATCGTGCGTCATATAAAAGGGGTAAGCCATTGGATCGCTTGAAAAATGGCGGTCCGTTTTCTCGTCCGGGGCATCACGTTTTTTTAAAGGTGGTACTTGTACGAGAGGGCCGAAATCCCCATAATGTCAGGCAGGCATGCTGGAGTCCCGCCAGCGGCGCCTGGCGGCGGTCCGACTTCGGGAACGCCCCGACACCGGACGGGACATGGCAAAAGGATTTGAGTCATGGCTGACTTTCGCAATATTCAGGCGCAGCAGAGGCCGGTAGGCGGCGCTCGCGCCGATGCAGGCATCGATCAGGGCCTGCGCAGCTATATGCTGGGCGTCTACAACATGATGGCTATCGGCCTGGTCGTGACCGGCCTCGCCGCTCTCGCGGTTGCAGCGCTTGCAACGACCACGGACCCGTCCGCGGCGGTGGCCCAGCTTCCCAATGGCAAGATGCTCACCGGCCTTGGCGTCGCGCTCTACACGTCCCCGCTTCGCTGGGTGGTGATGCTCGCGCCGCTGGCGGCAGTGTTCTTCCTCAGCTTCCGCATCGAGCGCATGGCGGTCTCGACCGCTAACGCCGTCTTCTGGGGCTATGCGGCTCTCGTTGGCCTGTCGCTGTCGTCGATCTTCCTCGTCTTCACCGGCCAGAGCGTCGTGCGCACCTTCTTCGTGACGGCGGCCTCCTTCGGCGCGCTGTCGCTCTATGGCTACACGACCAAGCGCGACCTGTCCGCCATGGGCTCGTTCCTGATCATGGGCCTGTTCGGCCTGATCCTGGCATCGGTCGTCAACATCTTCCTCGGCTCGACCGCGCTGCAATTCGCGATCTCCGTGATCGGCGTACTGATCTTCGCGGGCCTTACCGCCTACGACACGCAGTCGATCAAGGAAATGTACTACGAAGGCGATGCTTCGGACACGCAGGGCCGCAAGATCGTGATGGGCGCCCTGCGTCTCTATCTCGACTTCATCAACATGTTCATGTTCCTGCTGCAATTCATGGGCAACCGCGAATAGTCGGCAGATTGGACTTCGACGAAAGGGCAGCGGAAACGCTGCCCTTTTTGCTTTTGTCCGGGCCATTCCTGATGCATGTTGAGGACCTGTCCAACATTCTTCCGCGGTTCCCACATGCCCGTCATTCGTGATTTTTCCCCTGCCGATATCGACACCATAACCGCCATCTATACCGACGCCGTTCTGACCGGCGCGGGTTCCTACGAGATCGAACCGCCGACGCTGGACGCCATGCGGCAGCGCTTTCGCGATTTTGTCGAACAGGGATTTCCGATCCTCGTCGCCGAGGAGGAGGGCAGGGTTCTGGGCTATGCCTATGCGAGCTATTTCCGGGCCAGGCCCGCTTACCGCTGGCTGGCGGAGGATTCGATCTATATCGCGCCCGAGGCCAAGGGAAAGGGCATCGGCAAGCTTTTGCTGCGCGAGCTTATCGAGCGGGTGACGGCGCTGGGCTTCCGTCAATTGCTGGCGGTGATCGGTGACGGCGAACAGAATATCGGTTCGGTCAGGCTGCACGAAAGCCTTGGCTTCGCGCATTGCGGACGCATCGAGGGGTCGGGTTTCAAGCACGGACGCTGGCTCGATACGGTGCTGATGCAGCTCCCGCTCAACGGCGGACGCTCCATGGAGCCGGGTACGCCGCCGCTTACGCTCCCCTCATCCTGAGGAGCCGTTGAAAACGGCGTCTCGAAGGGTCAGCTTTCGACCAGTTTCAGGCTCTTGTCGAACACGCGCAGCACGCGCTCCAGTTCATGGCCGCGCTTCATGATCAGGCCGCTTGCGGCAATCACCGAATAGGCGCCCTGTTTCTGCGCGAGTTTCGGGTTCTTCTCGATGCGGAACAGCGGCACCTCGCTTGCGCGACGGAAAACGGAGAATACGGCGCGGTCGCCAAGATGATCGATGGCATAGTCGCGCCACGCGCCGGAGGCGACCATGCGGCCATAAATATTGAGGATCTTGCCGAGTTCATGCCGGTTGAAGCTGACGGGAGCCGGTTTCGCGCGGTCGAGGGGGATGACCTTTGGCGAAGCGGACGAGGGAGAAGGGGATGGCAAATCTTCATTCGCTGCGCTTGAAGTATCCATGTCCTTCCTTTCGGCTTCGGATCGGAATGCGCGCCGGCGCATTCGGAAAAGTTGCGAAGACCGGTTCCGGGCGTTCGTCCCTGTCGTCAGCACCGTTGTCGACCATGTATCGGCATGGCGAAGCGGCGAACTGAACCGGCACATGACAACAGGGTGATGCTTTTGTGAAACAAATTCAAGAGCAGCCGGGTGAGCGCCTTTCACTTCTGCGCGAAAACCTGGATAACTGCCTCCCAATAAGTTGGATATTAGCAATTCACGAAAAGAGAATGTATGTTCTCAATGGTGATTGCCTGCCACATTTTCGCCTTGTCAGCTTCGCATTCCAGCCTGATTATGGCTTCAGCATCTACATGTTGCCTGAGACGGTTCGGTTCGGGTATGTCCGACCCCAAGCCCCCCGCCCAAAGGACTGCCCGAACCGAACCAACCTCCGCCGGCAGCGCTGGTGATTGAGCAGCGCCCCCCATCCAGACTTCTGCCCAAGCCGTGCTGGAGCGCGTCCCGAAAAGTCAGAGTCCAATCGGTTTTTTCTGTTTGAACATGCCCGCGCCATGCATGGGGCCGAGCGAATTGTCGTCACGCGTTTCCTGAAGCACCACCGCGCAACCCGAAACATCCTTGCGTTTCAGTTCGGAGGCCGGAAGCTCGATCCTGAGCGGCCTGCCGTCCCACATGCCAATCGTATCGATGTCGTTCACCGTGTTGCGATAGGTGACGGCTTTACCGGCATTCTCACCATCGGTGATCGGTATGGTCACGGAATCGCGGAAATAGAACAGGACGACATGCACCGGCGCCTTGGGCTTCTCGCCCGCGCCGATCTCGACCGACAGACGTCCGTCGTCCAGTTGCGTGATGGAAACCGGCACGTTGAGCTTGTTGGCCGCGATCTGCGAGCGGATCGCGGCATCGTCGCGCCCGTTCACTTCCGCCATGCCGTTGATCACTGCCTGCGGCGTATAGATCATCTTGGCCTTGAACGAATTGCGATAGGCGTTCTGCCGGTCGGTATTGTCCTGGGTGGCCAGCGTATCGCGCCACCCCAGATAATCCCAGTAATTGACGTGGAAAGACAGGGCGAGCACGTTGGGATCGTCGGCAAGGCCGGCCAGATTCCTGTCGGCCTTGGGGCAGGACTTGCAGCCCTGGCTGGTATAAAGTTCCAGCACGGTGGTCTTCTGGCCGGTGTCCTGCGCCCTCGCCAGTCCCTGCATGGAGACACAGCCGGTGAAGGCCAGCCCCAGAACAGCGCAGACATTCCGCCAGCCGGGCAAATGCTCGCCTGTAAGCCACGGACCTGTCCCGCAAAATGGGGCCTGCAAAATCACTTCGTTTCATCCCGCAATAATTGTCGCTGACATCTATTATGTATGGAGTTCTATAATCAATGGGAATTCACGTTGCAGTGAGAGCCTGTTCCAAAAGTCGTCCTGTGTGGCTGCAAATGGCAATTTGTCTGCGTTCCGGTGCTCATGTACCCAAAAGTACACTCCGCTCCGGTACTCGAAAATCACCATTTTCGCACACACATGACGCTTTTTTATTCAGGCTCCCATCCTCGTGTCCGATGCAGAACAAAAAAGCCGCCGGATTGCTCCGGCGGCTTTCATTTTGACCTTACGACCGATTAGGCGGCCAGATCGCGCAGAACGGTTTGCAGGATGCCGCCGTTCTTCATGTAGTCGAGCTCGTCCAGCGTATCGATACGGCAGATGAGCGGCACCTTCTTCACCGAACCATCGGCAAAAGTGACCGAAGCTTCGACCTTCTGGCGCGGACGCACATCGGCCAGACCTTCGATGGAGACCACTTCGTCGCCCTTGAGACCCAGCGTCTGCCAGCTCGTGCCTTCCTCGAAGACGAAAGGCACAATGCCCATGCCGACGAGGTTGGAGCGGTGGATACGCTCGAAGGACTGTGCGATCACGGCCTTGACGCCGAGCAGGTTGGTGCCCTTGGCAGCCCAGTCGCGCGACGAACCGTTGCCGTATTCGACGCCCGCGAAGACGACCAGCGGCACGCTTTCGGCCTTGTATTCCATGGCCGCGTCGTAGATCGACATTTCTTCCTTCGACGGATAGTGGATGGTGTAGCCGCCTTCGCGTCCGTTTTCGCCCAGCATGTGGTTGCGGATACGGATGTTTGCGAAAGTGCCGCGCATCATCACTTCATGGTTGCCGCGACGCGTACCGTACTGGTTGAAGTCGGCAATGCCGACGCCATGGTCGATGAGGTACTTGCCAGCCGGCGACTGTGCCTTGATGGAACCGGCGGGCGAGATGTGGTCGGTGGTGATCTTGTCGCCGAAGAGGCCCAGAATGCGGGCACCCTTGACGTCGCCGATCGTGCCGGCCGACTTGCCCATGCCGACGAAGTAAGGCGGGTTCTGCACATAGGTCGAATCGTCGTCCCATGCATAGGTCTGACCGGCGGGAACCTGAACGGCCTGCCAGTTGGCGTCGCCCTTGAACACGTCGGCATATTTTTCCGAGAAAATCTTGCGCGTCACGTTCTTGGCGATGAAGTCCTGGATTTCCTGGGCGGAAGGCCAGATGTCGCGGAGGTACACCGGATTGCCGTTCTGGTCTTCGCCGAGCGGTTCCTTGGTGAGATCCTTGGTGACGGTGCCAGCAAGCGCGTGGGCAACGACCAGCGGCGGCGAGGCAAGATAGTTTGCCTGCACATCCGGCGAAACGCGGCCTTCGAAGTTACGGTTGCCGGACAGAACGGCAGCCGCGATCAGGCCCTTTTCGTTGATCGTCTTGGAAATAGGTGCCGGAAGCGGGCCGGAATTGCCGATGCAGGTCGTGCAGCCGAAGCCGACGAGGTTGAAGCCGAGCGCATCGAGATCCTTCTGGAGGCCAGCGGATTCAAGATAGGCGGCAACAACCTGAGAGCCGGGAGCAAGCGAGGTCTTGA
This sequence comes from Brucella daejeonensis, assembly GCF_014199265.1. Classification (GTDB taxonomy): domain Bacteria; phylum Pseudomonadota; class Alphaproteobacteria; order Rhizobiales; family Rhizobiaceae; genus Brucella; species Brucella daejeonensis. The sequence goes on along the minus strand of NZ_JACIJG010000001.1, from coordinate 115,042 downwards.
CCCATGGCTTGGTCTTCAGGCCCTTGGCAACGGCGTTGCGAGCCAGAAGGCCAGCTGCAATCAGCACGCTCGGGTTCGAGGTGTTGGTGCAGGACGTGATGGCGGCAATCGCCACATCGCCATGGCCCAGATCGTAATCTTCGCCTTCGACGGCGTAGCGTGCGGTCTGGCCGGTGGTCTTCTTGTACTCGTTTTCGAGCGAGGTCGCGAAACCGGATGCGATGTCTTCCAGCGCGATGCGGCCTTCCGGGCGCTTCGGACCGGCCATCGACGGAACGACGTCGCCCATGTCAAGCTCGAGCACATCGGTGAAGACCGGATCGGCGGCGCCCTTGTCACGCCACATGCCCTGCGCGCGGCAGTAAGCTTCGACCAGTTCGAGGCGATGTTCGTCGCGGCCCGTGGTATTCATGTAGTTGAGGGTTTCGCGGTCGACCGGGAAGAAGCCGCAGGTCGCGCCATATTCCGGGCCCATATTGGCGATGGTTGCGCGGTCGGCGAGCGTCATGTTTTCGAGACCTTCGCCGAAGAATTCGACGAACTTGCCGACAACGCCCTTCTTGCGCAGCATCTGCGTGACGGTGAGAACGAGGTCGGTCGCGGTCACGCCTTCCTTGATCTTGCCGGTCAGGCGGAATCCGATGACTTCCGGCAGAAGCATGGAAACCGGCTGGCCGAGCATGGCCGCTTCAGCTTCAATGCCGCCAACGCCCCAGCCCAGAACGCCAAGGCCGTTGACCATGGTGGTGTGGCTGTCGGTGCCGACGCAGGTGTCGGGGTAAGCGACGGTTGCGCCGTCTTCTTCCTTGGTCCAGACGGCCTGCGCCAGATATTCGAGGTTCACCTGATGGCAGATACCGGTGCCGGGCGGAACGACGCGGAAGTTCTTGAATGCCTGCTGGCCCCACTTCAGGAAGCGGTAGCGTTCGCCGTTGCGCTGGTATTCGAGGTCCACATTGGCCTTGAAGGCGCTCGGATTGCCGAATTCGTCAACGATGACCGAGTGGTCGATCACGAGATCGACGGGAACCAGCGGATTGATCTTTTCCGGGTCGCCGCCGAGTGCCTTGAGGCCGTCGCGCATGGCTGCCAGATCGACAACGGCGGGAACGCCGGTGAAGTCCTGCATCAGCACGCGGGCCGGGCGATAGGCGATTTCAGCGCCCGCGCTGCCGCGGTCGTTGAGCCATTTGGCAACGGCTTCGATGTCCGACTTCTTGACGGAGCGGTCGTCCTCGAAGCGGAGCAGGTTTTCCAGAAGAACCTTCATGGAGAATGGAAGCTTGGAAACGCCTTCGAGGCCGTTCTTTTCGGCTTCGGTCAGGCTGTAATAGACATAATCCTTGCCCCCTACGGTGAGGGTTTTGCGGCATTTAAAGCTGTCGATGTGCGACACTGCATCCGTCCTTATGCTGTCGGCCGAAAACCGCGAGACGAACGCCTAAGTGTCTGTTCCAAAAGCCGCTATGCCGGTCTGCAAATGGTAATTTCCTGCGCTCCGGTGCTCATGTACTCAGAAGTACACTCCGCTCCGGTACTCAGATCAATCATCATTTTCGCCGCGGCCTGCCGCTTTTTGATTCAGACACTGAGCTCACGTTTCAAGGACGTGGCTCAAAGGTGCGGGTGCAGTCATTTCCGCTGTCCGTCCCGATGCCTGCATCCCTGAAGGTTACATTCACGGGTAACAGGTTGAGATCGGCCAAAAATGGTTTCCACGCCGACCGCTGGCATGGTAGCTCTCATATAGAGAGTTTTCTAAAACGATTCCAGACAGAATATTGTGAATCGGACTGATTGCGGCGAAATGTTGCGATGCTTTCGCATGGCCCGTTACTGAAGGTTCCGGAGCGGGCCGGGGGAGAAAATATGCGGCTTGAGGCCGAAAATCTGGCGGGTGAACGGGGGGGCGATACGATTTTCGCCGATCTGTCCTTTGGCCTCGGCAGCGGTGAAGCGCTGGTGGTGACGGGGCCGAACGGCTCCGGCAAATCCACCCTGCTTCGAATCATCTGCGGCCTTTTGCAACCGGAAGCGGGCCGGGTCGCGCTGCATGACGGGGACGCTTCGCTGCCGGTCCGCGCAGCCTGCCATTATCTCGGCCATCAAAACGCGATGAAGCCGGTCCTGAGCGTGCGCGAGAATCTCCTGTTCTGGCAGAATTTCAACGGAGCGGCAGCGCTCGATATCGACGAGGCGCTGGAAGCGGTCGATCTGCCGGGCGTGGAGCATCTGCCTTTCGGCTATCTTTCGACCGGGCAGAAGCGCCGTGTTTCCATTGCAAAGCTGTTGGTCAGCCATCGCCCGCTCTGGATCGTGGACGAGCCGACCGCCGGTCTCGACAAGGCTTCCGAAGCCCGTTTCGCAGAACTCATGCGGGGCCATATGCGCGAGGGTGGGCTGATCGTGGCGGCGACGCATATTCCTCTCGGTCTTGAAGGCGTCAAGACGCTGGATATGTCGGCACATGCGCTTGAGGTTGCCTGATGCTGGCGCTGTTCTTACGCGATTTGCGCCTCAGTTTCCGCGCCGGCGGCGGCGCGCTGATCGGCATATTGTTCTTTCTCGCTGTCATTTCCGTAATGCCCTTTGGCGTCGGCCCCGATCTGAAACTTCTGGCGCGGATCGGCCCGGCCATGTTGTGGATCGGCGCATTGCTCGCGACGCTGCTCGGTCTTGACCGGCTGTTTCAGGCCGACCGGGAGGATGGTTCGCTCGATCTCTTGCTGATCGGTGCGGACAGGCACATGCTGGCCTTCACGGTTTTCATCAAATGCGTCGCCCATTGGGTGGCAAGCGTGCTGCCGCTGGTGGTCGCATCGCCGATGCTCGGCCTGTTCATGAATATGGATGCGCAGGCCATTGGCGCGACATCGCTGACGCTGCTGGTCGGTACGCCGGCCATTGCCTTTATCGGCGCGGTCGGGGCGGCTCTGGCCGTTGCCCTGCCGCGCGGCGGATTGCTCGTGTCGGTGATCGTGCTGCCGCTCACCATTCCGGTGCTCATTTTCGGCGTATCGGCTTCGCACGGGGCGACGGCAGACAATGCGCCCTTTCTGGCCCCATTTCTTATTTTGGCGGCATTGACCCTGTTTTTTGCCGTATTGGGACCGTTGGCCGCCAGCGCTGCACTGAAAAGCTCGGCAGATTGACGCATATGATCGCGGTCGATTGCACCGGACATGAGGGATGATACATATAGACCCATGAATAGAGTGACCTCGAAAACAGCAGGCTGGCTCGATCTGGCCAATCCCACGCGCTTCCTTGCGCTTGCGGGCAGGATTCTGCCATGGCTGGCCGGGCTTTCCGTCCTGTTTCTGGTTGCAGGTCTTGTCATGGTTTTTGGGTCGCCGGACGATTACCAGCAGGGGCTGACCGTGCGTATCATGTATATCCATGTGCCTTTCGCATGGCTTTCCATGATGTGCTATTCGATCATGGCGGTTTCGGCGCTGGGCACGCTGGTCTGGCGGCACCCGCTGGCCGATGTCTCGATCCGCGCTGCCGCGCCGCTTGGCGCCGTTTTTACCGCGCTGGCGCTCGCCACCGGCTCGCTCTGGGGCAAGCCGATGTGGGGCACATGGTGGGTGTGGGATGCGCGGCTTACCTCGGTTTTCGTGCTGTTCCTGATGTATCTCGGCATTCTCGCGCTTTCGCGCGCCATGGATGATCCGGCCAGAAGCGCCAAGCCGGTGGCCGTGCTGACGCTGGTCGGTTTCGTCAATATTCCGATCATCAAGTTCTCGGTCGACTGGTGGAACACGCTGCATCAGCCGGCCTCGGTCTTCCGCATGGGCGGGCCGACCATCGACGCTTCCATGCTGCGTCCGCTCTTCGTGATGGCTATCGGCTTCACGCTTCTGTTCTTTACGCTGCATATGATGGCGATGCGCAATGAAATCTGGCGCAGGCGCGTGGCTTCGATGAAAAAGCTCGCCGCGCGCAACGCTGACCGCAACCGCGCCAAGCAGGCGAAGGAGGGCGCTCTATGAGCAACCATCTCGGTTTCGTTCTCGCTTCCTACGGCATCACCATTGCGGTTCTGGCCGTCGCTATCGGCTGGATATTGATCGATCAGCGTATCCAGAAAAGCGAACTGAAGCGGCTTGAGGCACAAGGCGTGCGCCGCCGCTCGGCAAAACCGTCCGGGTCCCTGCAATGAGTGAACATCAGGCCGCGCCAAAGAAACGCGCAACATGGGTCGCATTGCTGCCGCTGGCGATTTTTGTCGCGCTTGCTGCGGTTTTCGCCGTGCAGCTTCTGTCTGGCCGCGACGTTTCCACGATACCTTCGGCGCTGATCGGCAAGCAGGCTCCCGAAACCGTTTTGCCACCCGTTGAAGGGCTGGTGCGCGATGGCGCACCCGTTCCCGGCCTTAACAGCGCTGACTTTAAGGGCAAGCTGACGCTGGTCAATGTCTGGGGATCGTGGTGCGTTCCCTGCCGTCAGGAGCATCCGCTTTTGATGGAAATCGCCAAGGACGAGCGCATTCGCCTGGTCGGTCTCAATTACAAGGACAAGCCGGAAAATGCCCGCCGCTTTCTCGGCGAGCTTGGCAATCCCTTTGCCGCTGTCGGCGCCGACCGAGCCGGACGCTCAGCCATCGAATGGGGCGTCTACGGCGTGCCGGAAACCTTCCTCGTCGATCAGACCGGCAAGATCGTCTACAAGCATGTCGGCCCGTTTACCGCACAATCGGTGCGTGACGATCTGATGCCTGCAGTAGCGAAAGCGCTTCAGAAATAAATCGACCTTAAAATGAAAAAGCCCCGCATGTGCGGGACTTTTGCTTTTCTTCCGAAATCAATCCGGCAGTTTTCTGACCGCGCCCTTGGCGGCGCTGGTCGCCATCGAGGCATAGGCCTTCAGCGCGGTGGAAACCTTGCGCTTGCGTTCCTCGACTGGCTTCCAGCCGGTTGCGTCCTGCTCGGCGCGGCGTTCGGCCAGCGTTGCATCGTCCACGGCGAGGTGGATCTTGCGGTTCGGGATGTCGATGTCGATGATATCGCCTTCGCGCACCAGACCGATCGTGCCGCCTTCGGCTGCTTCCGGCGAGACGTGACCGATGGAAAGGCCGGAAGAACCGCCAGAGAAGCGACCATCGGTGATCAGCGCGCAGGCCTTGCCCAGCCCCTTCGACTTCAGATAGCTGGTCGGATAGAGCATTTCCTGCATGCCGGGGCCGCCGCGCGGGCCTTCATAGCGGATCAGCACGATGTCGCCAGCCTTGATCTTGCCGTTCAAAATGCCGAGCACGGCAGAATCCTGGCTTTCAAAGATGCGCGCCGGGCCGGAGAACTTTAGAATCGAATCGTCCACGCCCGCCGTTTTCACGATGCAGCCGTCTTCGGCCAGATTGCCGTAAAGCACCGCCAGACCACCATCTTGGCTGAATGCGTGTTCCTTCGAGCGGATGACGCCCTTTTCGCGGTCGGTATCGACGCTGTCAAAGCGGCGATCCTGGCTGAAGGCTTCCTGCGTCGGCACGCCGCCGGGGGCAGCGCTGTAGAACTTGTGCACCATGTCGCTGGTCGTGCGTGTCACGTCCCAATGGTCGAGCGCCTTGCCCAGCGTTTCACTGTGAATGGTCGGAATATCGGTGGTCAGCAGGCCTGCTTTGTCCAATTGGCCCAGAATGCCCATGATGCCGCCCGCATGGTGCACATCTTCCATGTGAACCGTGCTCACCGCAGGCGCGACCTTGCACAGCACCGGCACGCGGCGCGACAGGCGGTCGATATCGGCCATGGTGAAATCGATCTCCGCCTCCTGCGCCGCGGCGAGCAGGTGCAGGACCGTATTGGTCGAGCCGCCCATGGCGATGTCGAGTGTCATGGCGTTTTCAAAGGCCGCAAAGGTAGCAATCGAGCGCGGCAGCACGCTTTCATCGTCCTGTTCGTAATAGCGGCGCGCCAGATCGACAGCCAGATGACCGGCTTCGACAAACAGGCGCTTGCGGTCGGCATGCGTTGCAAGCGTCGAGCCATTGCCGGGCAGCGACAGGCCGAGCGCCTCGGTGAGGCAGTTCATCGAATTGGCCGTGAACATGCCCGAGCACGAACCGCAGGTCGGGCAGGCGGAACGCTCGATGGCCTTGACCTGGTCGTCGCTGTAATGATCGTCGGCGGCGGCGACCATCGCATCCACGAGGTCGAGTTTTTTGACCTCATCGTCCCAGACGACCTTGCCCGCTTCCATCGGTCCGCCGGAAACGAAGACGACCGGGATATTCAGGCGCAGCGACGCCATCAACATGCCCGGCGTGATCTTGTCGCAATTGGAAATGCACACCATCGCATCGGCGCAATGGGCATTGACCATATATTCGACCGAGTCGGCGATCAGTTCGCGCGACGGCAGCGAATAGAGCATTCCGTCGTGGCCCATGGCGATGCCGTCATCGACCGCAATCGTGTTGAATTCCTTGGCGACGCCGCCAGCGCGTTCGATCTCGCGCGCGACAAGCTGGCCAAGGTCTTTCAGATGCACATGGCCCGGCACGAACTGCGTGAACGAGTTCACCACGGCGATAATGGGCTTGCCGAAATCCTCATCCTTCATGCCGGTGGCGCGCCATAGGCCGCGCGCGCCAGCCATATTGCGGCCGTGGGTGGTAGTACGCGAACGATAAGGAGGCATTTTCAAACCTTTTAGGAACTATTCTGGTCTCGTGACGGTATGGCAGAACCGCTGTGCCGGGCAAAGCGCAAATTGCCCCATCTTGTCCCATATTACCCCATATAACCGGGGGGGAGCGAGGCCGTTTGCAGGTTGCGGACAACGGAAAAGGTTCCGGCGTGCGACAGCTTTCGCAGGCACAGACAAGCCAACCTAGCATGTCGCCGTTATAATGCAAAAGATTTCGCACTTCAAACGTAATGAAATTGCTTCGCGTCAGGATGAAGCGGCGGCCATGGCGGCGTCGAGCAGGGCGTTCGCCGTTTTCATCCGCTGTTCCGCAGCCGCACGGAATTCCTGCGGCAGGCGATCGGGGTGGTTTTCTGCGGCAAAGCGGCGGCGCAAGCGCTGAATTTCAGCGCGCTTCAGGCCCGGCCTGAGGGCAAGTTCACCGCCAATCGCGTCCGGCGACTGGTTCTGCATCCGCCGGGTTATGGCCTGTCGTTCTGCTTCGGCTTCCGGCAGCGTCGCCCCGGCGGCGGCAGGCTCGACATCGAACAGGGCCTCGAGATTTTCGGTGTGGCGCGGCGCGTCCGGCGCATCGCCGAGACCGGCGGAAAAGACGGCGGAAGCCAGGCCGAATTGCGGGCGGTGGATCTCTTCCGTACGGCCGGCATCGGCTTCGACCTCATTCAGCACGCTGGCAAAATCGGGAAACTTCGGCCGCATCGACTGTCAGCTCATTTGCGGCGAAAGCGCGGAAACGAGCGTACGCGTCAGCACGGATGGCGGGATCGGCTTCAGGAATACCGGCATTCCCGGATAGCGGGCGGCCAGATGGGCGGGCAGTTCGCCGCCGGCATGGATGACCACGAAGACATTGCGGCTCTTCAGCCTGTCCAGCACCGCTTCCACATCGCCATCAGCAAGGTTCACGTCCAGAATGGCGGCGTCGACGTCATTGCAGTTGATGAGATCGATTGCCTGCCGCACGGTGCCGACGGGACCGAGGACGGTCCCGTTCGCGTCCTCAACAGTCGCGGCGACGTCCAGCGCGACGAAAATCTCGTCTTCGACCACCAATACACGCCGCTGTTCAAGATCGTTCATCACTTGTCTCGCTGCCTCCCTTTCGGAGGTAAGCCCCTCACGCAACAAATGCGCGAGTGCAAGCACAGGTTCCCTTTGACGGGATGATAATCCCGTAATGGTGAATCAAGTCTTTACCGGCTCCGATACCGGGCCGATACACAGCAGCGAAACAAGGCTGGTTTCAAAACGCCGTGAAGGTCAGCGTGGTCAGCGAGCGGATGATATTGGGAATGTCGAGCACGTTCTCATTGATGAACTTGCCGATATCCTGATCTTCGGCGATGTAGATCTTGGCCAGAAGGTCGAATTCGCCGCTGGTGGAATAAAGTTCCGAGACGATCTCGCGCTGAAAGAGCGTATCGGCAACCTCATAGGTTTTGCCGGGGGTGCACTGCAGTTGCAGGAATACGGGCTTCATCTCTCTTCCTTTCGCGGCGGGACTGCCATTGGCGTCCATTTTGCAACGGACCGCAACAATTCCGAAAATCGTTTCACATTTTTCGGGATGCGCTCTGACAGGCTAGAAACACGGACGGCCCGATGAAATCAAGTGGGAAAGCGCTGACGCGAAGCGGCACGGACACGCAGGGCGCGAGTGACACGTGGTTGTTTCATAAGCGGAATACACTTTACTCAATTGTAATTTTCTCTAGAGAAGGCGATAAGGTTTCTCCCACAAATTGTGATTTGCACCCGGTTTACATGAAATTCGTACTGCCTGTCGTTTTGCTGCTTTTTTCCTTTGCCTTCTTCGCGGCATGGTTGTCGGATCGCGGCCGCCAGTTCCTGCTGTCCTGCGGTGCATGTTTTCTGCTCATCGGCATCGCATTGCTGATCCAGCTTGGCGATCTGCCATCGGAGGACAGGCTCAATACAGTGCTTTCGGCGGCGTTCTATATCGGCGGCACGCTCGCCGGCGGCCATGGCGTGCTGCTGCGCAGCGATCTGCGCCTTTCCGCCGGGTTTTATATTCTGAGCTTCGCCGTGATCGTCGGCGGCGTCGCATATTTCTGCTATGTCGAGTCCAGGCTTCTGGAGCGGGTCTACGTGCTGAACCTGGGCATGGCGGCGCTGATTCTGTTCTTCGCATGGCGGGTGCGTTCTCTCTTGAAGGGTGCGCTGGTGGACAAGCTGCTTCTGGCCATGCTCGTTCTGGTGGCGCTGCAATTCGTCCCGCGGACGCTTCTGACGGCGCGCTCGCTGCTCGGCGAACTGGGCGCCGACAATTTCGCCATGACGGTTTTCTGGCAATGGACGGTGTTCTCGACCGCGGTGGCGGCCGTCATCACGGGTTTCGTGCTGCTGGCGGCGGCAGGTTACGACCGGATCGACGAACTGGTGCACGAACGCGACAGCGACCCCCTGACCGGGCTTCTCAATCGGCGCGGTCTGGAGGAGCGCTATGGGGCGCTTTCGCAGACGAAAAAGGGACGATCCGGCTGGATCGCGGTCTGCGATATCGATTATTTCAAGGCCCTGAACGATGCCTATGGTCATGCGGCGGGCGACATGGTTCTCAGGGAATTTGCCGGTATCGTCCGCAAAACCATTGGCGAACACCCTTTGATCGCCCGCACCGGCGGCGAGGAATTCGTGATCTTTGTCGAAGACATGCACCCGGACAATGTTTTCCAGCTTCTGGAACGGGTGCGGACGAGCATCGGGACGCATCGCTTTGTGCGCCTGTCGAAGGATGCGAGCGTTACCTGCAGCCTGGGCTGCGCGCGCCTGAACGAAGGCGGCGATCTCTGGCAGGTGGTCGACCGGGCCGACAAGATTCTCTATGCCGCCAAGAAGGAAGGCCGCAACCGCACCTATGTCGAAGGGTTGAACACAACCGGCTCGGATAGTTGATCGGGCAAAATTTGGGGACGGCGCTTTTTAACGCTGGTCTTCGGTCACTTTCCGGTGATGATCGGTACAGCGTGAAAAATCGCGATTAATATCGCGATCCGAAATGCGATTGCCTCAGGGGTGCCCGAAAGTCCAATGAAATTCATATCCGTATCGTTGCTCGCGTCCGCTATTGTCAGCCTTGTCACAATAGTGACGGGGGTCTCTCCGTCTTTTGCGATGAATGCCTCTGAAAAGGCCCAGCTCGAAAGGCTCGACCTCGCAACCCGGCTGGAACAGCGCTGCGACGTGGAAGCCATGGAGCGCATCAGCCGGGAACAGAAGAAATATTCGGTCGACAAGGTTCTGGCCTACGCCTTCTCCGATCCGGTGACCAGAAAGAATTCCATCAAGGCCGACGGCGCGGCATTCCGCAGCCGCGAGCATTGGTACAGGCTTTCCTTCGTCTGCAAGACAGACGAGGAACATATCAATATCGTGTCCTTCCGCTACAATATCGGCGCTGAAGTGCCCCGGAACCAGTGGGACAGGCATTATCTCGTTCCCTGATCCTGCCAGGTACTGAAGGGCAGGCACTGAAGGGCAGGCAAGCGCGAAAAAAACTCGCGACGGCCGATTTCATTGCAACCGAAACAGGTTTCGTCCGTTGTTCGTCTGCCGGTCGTCAGACTGGCGGAGGCCCGGATGAAACTTGCCCCCCGCAACCCCACTCCGGGCCTCACCCGTTTGGGTATATGGCTGAATTTATTGGGGTTGTTTCCGTGGGCTCATTCAATCGGATCGGAACGTGCTTCGGATATTCGGTCCCGGCCTGCTCTGTCGGGCGGGCGGAAAAATCATTTCCGGATTATCGCCTATGGTGAGCAGATTTTTCGAAATCGTTTCGATTGGCGACCGGCTTGTGGCATCCTGACGTCGGCAAGCTCTGATATTGTCATTGGCCAGTGAAACATGGAGGCGGTCATGAAGATATCGAGATTTTCGCTTACCCTCGCGGCTTTCATCGCAGCGGCTTCGCTGGCTGGAACCGTTCAGGCAAGCCATGCGGATCAGACGCTTCTGAATGTATCATACGATCCGACGCGTGAGCTCTACAAGGATTACAACGCGGCTTTCGCTGCACACTGGAAGGCGGAAACGGGCGAAAACGTCACCATCCGCGTCTCTCATGGCGGATCGGGCAAGCAGGCCCGTTCGGTGATCGACGGCATCAGGGCCGATGTGGTCACGCTGGCGCTCGAAAGCGATATCGACGCCATCGCCGGGCTTTCAGGCAAGATCTCCAAGGACTGGCGCAAGCGCCTGCCCAACAATTCCTCGCCCTATACGTCCACCATCGTCTTCCTCGTGCGCAAGGGCAACCCGAAGGGCATCAGGGACTGGGGCGATCTGGTGAAGGACGGCGTGGAGGTCATTACGCCGAACCCGAAGACCTCCGGCGGCGCGCGCTGGAACTATCTCGCCGCATGGGCCTGGGCCTACAGGCAGTATGACGGCGACGAGGGGAAGATAAAGGATTACATCGCCCAACTGTTCCGCCATGTGCCCGTGCTCGACACCGGCGCACGCGGTGCAACCACCACTTTCGTGCAGCGCCAGCTTGGCGACGTGCTTCTGGCGTGGGAAAACGAAGCCTATCTCTCGGTCGCGGAATTCGGCGATGATGCATTCGACATCGTCGTCCCGCCACAATCCATTCTGGCCGAACCGCCGGTCGCCGTGGTGGACAGGAATGCCGGGGAAAACGGCACCACTAGGCTTGCGCAGGCCTATCTGGAATATCTCTATTCGCCGGAGGGGCAGGCGCTTGCCGCCAGGCATTTCTATCGCCCGTCGAAGCCCGAAATCATCCCGGCCGACAAGCAGCGCAAGTTTCCCGACTTGACGCTGGTGACAATCGATGATCCGATTTTCGGCGGATGGGCCAAGGCTCAGCCCTATCATTTCGGTGATGGGGGAACCTTCGACCAGATCTACAAGCCCGGCAAATAAAAGAGGGAATCGGTCAAGCCATGTCTTCGTTCCCTGCACGGGCCAGAGCAGGGGCGCACTTCAGAAAGCCGAGCGTCATTCCCGGTTTCGGGCTGACCTTCGGCTTTAGTGTTGCCTATCTGACCCTTCTCATTCTCATTCCGCTGGCCGCGCTGGTGCTGCGCTCCACCGAGGTGGGTTTTACCGGCTTCTGGCGGCTCGTCACCGACGAGCGCACGCTCAAGGCGCTCGAAACCAGCTTCGGGACCGCCTTTGCCGCCGCGCTCGTCAATGTCGTCTTCGGCGTCATTCTGGCCTGGGTTCTGGTGCGCTATCGTTTTCCGGGCCGTCGGTTTGTCGATGCGATCGTCGATATTCCCTTCGCGCTGCCGACGGCGGTGGCCGGTATCGCGCTTGCCGCGATCTATGCGCCGAATGGCTGGATCGGCAGCCTGCTGCAACCTTTCGGCATCCGAGTCGCCTTTTCGCGCACGGGCATCGTTATTGCCCTGATCTTCGTCGGCCTGCCTTTCGTGGTGCGTACGGTGCAGCCGATCATGGCGGAAATCAGCCGTGAGGTGGAGGAAGTGGCCGCCACGCTCGGCGCATCGCGTTTCCAGACCGTCTGGCGCGTCCTGTTGCCAAGCCTGCAACCTGCCATCCTGACCGGCTTCGCGCTGGCCTTCGCGCGCGGTGTCGGCGAATATGGTTCGGTCATCTTCATTGCGGGCAATACGCCCTATGTCTCGGAAATCGCGCCGCTTCTGATCGTCATCAAGCTGGAGGAATATGATTATGCCGGCGCGACCGCGCTCGCGGTGGTGATGCTGGCCCTTTCTTTTGCGATGTTGTTTTTCATCAATCTCATCCAGGCGTGGACACGGAGGAGATACGGCCATGGCGAATGAAGCCGTGCATTCCGCCTTTCGCGGCAGCCGAAGCGCTGTCACCGAAAGCCCGGCCGTGCGCATCTTGCTGATCGCGCTTGCGCTCGCTTTTCTGGCGCTGTTCCTCATCCTGCCGGTGATCGCGGTTTTCGTGGAAGCCTTCCGCAAGGGGGCGGGCGAATATCTGGCGGCGCTGGTCGAGCCGGATGCCTGGGCCGCGATCAGGCTGACATTGACGGTTGCCGTCGTCGCCGTACCGCTCAATCTCTTTTTCGGTATCGCGGCCGCATGGGCCATCGCCAAATTCGAATTCCGGGGCAAGGCGCTGCTGACGACCCTGATCGATCTGCCTTTTTCCGTGTCGCCGGTGATTTCCGGTCTTGTTTTCGTGCTGCTTTTCTCCAGTCACAGCCTGCTCGGGCCGTGGCTGTCGCGGCACGGGATCGAAATATTGTTCGCCGTGCCGGGCATCGTGCTGGCAACGGTATTCGTGACGTTTCCCTTTGTTGCGCGCGAACTGATCCCGCTGATGCAGGAACAGGGAACGGGCGATGAGGAGGCGGCAATCTCGCTTGGCGCCAATGGCTGGCAGACCTTTCGCTACGTGACGCTGCCCAACATCAAATGGGGGCTTCTCTATGGCGTATTGCTCTGCAATGCGCGCGCCATGGGCGAATTCGGCGCCGTTTCCGTTGTCTCTGGACACATTCGCGGTCTCACCAATACGATGCCGCTGCATGTGGAAATTCTCTATAATGAATATAACTTCGTCGCTGCATTCGCGGTGGCGTCGCTGCTGGCCTTTCTGGCGCTCCTGACACTGGCCCTCAAGGCCGTGCTTGAACTGCGCTATGGCGATGAACTGGCCGGTAGCGGAAATGGACACTGAAAGCCGTAATACCAAAGCTCGATGAATGGAACTCATCGAGCTTTGCTGCGGCAGATGAAAGGAATGGGAATGGAAGTTCGTGTTGCCGGTGTGCGTAAGGAGTTCGCTCGCTTTCCGGCCTTGCATAACGTGTCGCTGGATATACGCTCCGGCGAATTGATCGCATTGCTCGGACCTTCCGGCTCCGGCAAGACCACGCTTTTGCGCCTGATCGCCGGGCTGGAAACCCCGACCGAAGGCACGATTTTCTTCGGTGACGAAGATGCCTCGCAGAAAAGCGTTCAGGAGCGCAATGTCGGCTTCGTGTTCCAGCATTATGCGCTGTTCCGCCATATGACGGTGGCCGACAATATCGGCTTCGGCCTCAAGGTGCGTCCCGGCGCGACACGCCCGCCCGCCGACAAGATTCGCGGCCGCGCTCTGGAACTGCTCGATCTGGTGCAGTTGCAGGGGCTGGAAAAGCGCTATCCGGCCCAGCTTTCGGGTGGCCAGCGCCAGCGTGTCGCGCTTGCCCGCGCCATGGCCATCGAGCCGAAGGTCCTGCTTCTCGACGAGCCTTTCGGCGCGCTCGATGCGCTTGTGCGCAAGGAACTGCGCCGCTGGCTGCGCGAAATCCACGACAAGACCGGTCATACGACGGTATTCGTGACGCACGATCAGGACGAGGCGCTGGAACTGGCCGACCGCGTGGTGGTGATGAGCCAGGGCCGTATCGAGCAGATCGGTACGCCGGACGAGGTCTATGACGACCCGAATTCGCCTTTCGTCTACGGCTTCATCGGCGAATCCAGCACCCTGCCGGTGCGGGTGGAAAATGGCGAGATCTGGCTTGTTGACCGCAAGATCGGCCTGACGGTCGATGATATGGCCGACGGTGACGCGCAGCTTTTCTTCCGCCCGCACGATGTGGAATTGCTCGACGGTTGCGGCGGCTGCATTGCCGGAACCGTGGTGGCAAGCCGCCGCTCCGGCGGCAAGCGGCGTGTCGAACTGGAGGTCGGCGGCGCGCGCACGCGCATCGAGATCGAAATTCCAGCCGAACATCCGGCGGCGGAAAAAAGCCGCATCGCTTTCCGCCCGCGCTACTGGAAGCTCTTTCCGGCTGGCTGACGTCATTGGAGCGAAAAACGATGGGGAGCGAAAAACGATCGGGAGCGAAAGGCGGTGCCGGTCGTTCCCTGGCCGGCACCCAGGGAATTTTCCGCACCGGGCGGGGCTTTGTGCGCCGCGCCGGAATTTTCAGGCACGTTGTGCGCGGTAGTATTATTTATATTTTCAATATGTTAGGCTTGCAAAAAATAGGCCGGTTCATAACGCAACATTAATGGGCGGAAAGAATTGTGCGTTGCGATTTAAACGGTTTGAAGTTCAGCACATTGCGCCGTCGCATTTTAGCCAAATGCGGTCGACATTCATGGAACCGATCATGGATACTGCCGTTTCCTGAGGTGAAATTCAGTATCCACCCGCCGCAGATAACTCATTTCCTTCGGAAAGGCTGTTAAGGCAGATGCCGGAATTGTCTTCTTCGCTCTCCAGTTCAACCTCTACCGAGAATAAGTCGCCCAATCCACCCAAGCGGGAAAGTTCGATGGAACCGAGATCCAGCGGACCCAATGGAGCGGGCCAGGGGACGGGCCAGCTTCCGCCTGAGCAGCCCGCTCCCATCCGCGCCCCTTACCAGACCGAGGAAGAGTTGGGCGCGCTCGCCGCCGCCGTGGCGCGGGGTGAAGACATTCCGCTGCCGGGCTATATTCCCTTCCCCTTCGATCAGCGCCTGTCTGAAAACGGCAAGCTGATCCTGCACGCCTATCGCGCTTCCGACGCCGCGTCACGCGCGGGCGAGACGATCACGCCTGCCGCACAATGGCTGCTCGACAATCACTATCAGATCGACAAGAACGTCCAGCAGGCCCGCCGCGACCTGCCGCGCCGCTTCATCCGGCAACTGCCGCTCTACAAGGCCCCGGCCGAGAATTACGAGGGGATGCCGCGCATTTTCGCGCTGGCCTGGCTCTATGTCGCCCATACCGACAGCAACTTCTCTCTGAAGACGCTCACCGCCATCGTCAAGGGTTTCCAGACCGTCGAGCCGCTCAAGATCGGTGAATTGTGGGCGCTGCCGTCGGCGGTCCGCTATTTCCTGATCGAGAATGCGCGCCGTCTGGCCATGCGCGTCGATCGCGCGCGCATCATGCGCAATCTCGCCAATACCGCTGCCGACCGTATCGTGGTCGCGGCGGACGCGTCCGAACTGGAGACGGTTCTGGCGCAATATGCGGGTGCCGCCCGCGACAGCACGTTCTCCACGCATCTTCTCTATCGCCTGCGTTCGGCCTCCACCGACACCACGGCGGCTGCAAGCTGGCTGGAGCGCATTCTGCACGAGGAGGGCAGCAACCCGGAAGACGCCATCGTCGAGGAACATGCCCGCCAGTCCACCGGCGGCGTGACGATGGGCAATGTCATCCGTTCGCTCAAATCCATCGACGATGTAGACTGGGAAACCTGGTTCGAGACGGTCAACGAGGTCGATGCGATCCTGCGCGACCACAGCGATTTCGAGCTTCTGGATTTCCGCTCCCGCAACGCCTATCGCGTGACCATCGAAAAGCTCGCCCGCTATTCGGACATGAGCGAAATCGACATCACCTGGGCGGCGCTCAATCTTGCGGGCGACGGCAAGCGCGCCGAGGAGGCGGGACATCCCGAAGCCGGAGGCAAGGGGTCGATAGCCTATTATCTTTCGGGCGACGGTCGCAGGGAACTGGAAAAGGTCTGCGGATACAAGGCGCCCTTCGGTGTCAGGGGCTTGCGTTTCTATCGCAGTCTCGGCCTGCTCGGCCTTTTCATTCCGACCGCCATTTTCACGGTCCTCATTCTTCTGCTCGTCAATTACTGCATGATCCGCGCCGGTCTTTCGACCGATCTTCGCACGCTGTTCACGCTTCTGGCGGTCTTCCCGGCGATGGATGCATCCTATTCGCTGTTCAATGCGCTGGTGCCCTGGTTCGTGCAGCCGACGCGCCTGATCGGCTTCGAATACAAGGAAGGACTGCCCGCGGAAGCGCGCACGCTGGTCGCCGTGCCGACCTTCATCACCTCGCGCGATTCCATCGACGAGCAGATTCGCAATCTCGAAGTTCATTACCTCACCAATCCGCGCGGCGAGATTTACTTCGCGCTGGTCAGCGACTGGACCGACGCCAGGCAGGAAATCACGCCTGCGGATATGGAAATCTACGAATATGCGCGTGAGGAGATCGCCAAGCTCAACGAGCATTATACCGGCGAGGACCAGCCGCGTTTCTTCCTTCTGCACCGCCGCCGCCTGTTCAACGAGAAACAGAATTGCTGGATGGGCTGGGAGCGCAAGCGCGGCAAGCTGCACGAACTGAACCTGCTCTTGCGCGGCGATCAGGATACGAGCTTCTTCCCCGCCGACGAGCGCCTGCCGCGGGACGTCAGATATGTGATGACGCTCGACGCCGATACGCGCCTGACGCCGGAGGCGGTCACGCACCTGGCGGGCAAGCTCAGCCATCCGCTCAACCGCCCGGTCATCGACGAAAAGTCCGGCAAGGTCGTGCGCGGCTACGGCATCCTTCAGCCGCGTGTCACCCCGTCGCTCACAACCGGCGACGAGGCTTCGTTCCTGCAACGCGTCTTTTCGGTCAATCGCGGCATCGATCCTTACGTCTTCGCCGTGTCCGATACCTATCAGGACCTGCTCGGTGAAGGCACCTTCACCGGCAAGGGGCTTTACGATATCGACGCCTTCGAAGCGGCGCTGAAGGGCCGTGTGCCGGAAAACACGCTGCTCAGCCACGACCTGCTCGAAGGCGGCTATGCCCGCGCGGCCCTCGTCAGCGATGTCGAGGTGGTCGAGGATTATCCGACCGGCTACAATGTAGACGTGTCGCGCCACCATCGCTGGGCGCGTGGCGACTGGCAGCTCCTGCCATGGCTGTTCTCGGCCAATGCCGGTGTCAGCGCGGTGACGCGCTGGAAGATGGTGGACAATCTGCGCCGGTCGCTCAACCCGATCCTGTGGCTGATCGCGGCCATTGTCGGCTGGTCCGTGCTGCCGCTGGGGCCTGCCGCTGTCTGGCAGGGCTTCCTTCTGCTTTCGATGTTCGTGGCGCCGACCTTCGGCATTGTCACGAACCTCATTCCGGTGAGCATGGACTATTCGCTGAAAGGCCATGCGCAGTCGGTCCTGACCGACGTCGCGCTCGGCACGGCGGATGTGGCGCTGCGCACCACTTTCGTCGCCCATTCGGCATTCCTGATGGCCGACGCCACCGCGCGCACGGTCTACCGCCTGTTCGTCTCGCGCCGCAATCTTCTGGAATGGCGCACGGCGGCGCAGGCCGGGGCCTCGCCCGATACGCTGCTTTATTATTTCCAGCTCATGTGGTCTGCAATCGCCATTGCGGGGCTTGCGATCCTCATTCCGCTCGCTGCCAAAAGCCATGCGGCCATCATTGCGGCCCCCTTTGCGGTGATCTGGTTCGCCTCGCCGCTGATCGCCTGGCTCGTCAGCCGTTCCGCCAAGCCGCAGGACACGCTGGAGGTCCTGTCCTCCGACAAGGCGGATCTGCGCCGCTATGCGCGCCGGACCTGGCGCTATTTCGCCGAATTCTCGAATGAGGAAAACAATCATCTGCCGCCGGACAATTTCCAGGAAGACCCGGCGCCCATCGTCGCGCAGCGCACGTCGCCGACCAATATCGGCGTCTATCTCCTGTCCGTGGTCTCCGCGCGCGACTTCGGCTGGATCGGTTTCGGCGAAACGCTCGACCGCATCGAGGCGACGGTCGGCACGCTCGAAAAGATGGAGAAATATCAGGGCCATCTCTACAACTGGTATGAAACGCATACGCTGACGCCGATGCGCCCGCTCTATGTTTCGGCGGTCGACAGCGGCAATCTGGCGGGCCATCTGGTCACGCTGTCGTCGGCCCTGGAAGAATGGGCGGAAGCGCCGTCTGTCTATACGCAGGGCGATCTCGACGGCATTCTCGACGTCAACGAGATTCTGGAGGAAACGATAGAGACGATCCCGGACGACCGCCGTGTGCTGCGTCCGCTGCGCCGCCGTCTGGAAGAGCGCATCGCCAATTTCCGCCGCGCCGTGCGCTCGATCAAGGATGAGCCGGAAACGGCCTCGTTCCGCACGATCAACCTGTCGCTTTTCGCGACCGACATCGTGCGCCTGATGGACGAACTCGACGGCGAAGTCGGCACGCCCGCCAGCGCCGAGGCCAAGGGATGGGCCGATATCCTCGTCGATACCTGCAAGGCGCATACCGACGATTCCATGGGCGAGCACAATACCGACATCCTGCGCGAACGCCTGCGCGATCTGGCCACGCGGTCGCGTCAGCTTGCCTTCGACATGCAGTTCGACTTCCTTGAGCGAAAGGAACGCCGTCTGCTCTCCATCGGTTTCCGCGTGCAGGAAAACGAACTGGACGAAAGCTGCTACGACCTTCTGGCCTCGGAAGCGCGCCTGGCGAGCCTCTTCGCCATCGCCAAGGGCGATGTGCCGGTGGAACACTGGTTCAAGCTTGGCCGTCTTCTGGTGCCGGTCGGCTGGAAGGGCGCCTTGCTCTCGTGGTCCGGCTCGATGTTCGAATATCTGATGCCGCCGCTGGTCATGTCCGAGCCGCTCGGTTCGCTCCTCGACCAGACCAACAAGCTCGTGGTGCAGCGCCAGATCGACTATGCAACCTCGCGCGGCCTGCCCTGGGGCATTTCGGAAGCGGCGTTCAATGCGCGCGACGCGCATATGAACTACCAGTATTCCAATTTCGGTGTGCCGAACCTCGGTCTCCAGCGCGGGCTGTCGCGCAATGCGGTCATCGCGCCCTATGCGAGCCTGCTTGCCGCGCAGTACCAGCCGGCAGCGGCGGTGGCGAACCTCAAGCGGCTGGAAAAGCTCGGCGCGCTCGGGCGCTATGGCTTCCACGATTCGGTGGATTTCACGCCGTCGCGCATCCGCGAGGGCGAAACCTGCGCGGTGGTGAAGAACTACTATGCGCACCATCATGGCATGGCGATCATTGCGGTCAACAACGTGATCTTCGAAGGTCGGATGCGCGAGCGCTTCCATTCCGATCCGGTGATCGAAGCCGCCGAACTGCTGTTGCAGGAAAAGGCGCCGCGCGAAATTCCGATGATCTACGCCAAGACGGAAAACCCGATGCGCGTGGATTCGGGCGGCTTCGACGACGCGCCGATGCGCATCGTCGACGTTCCGTTCAAGGCGCCGCGCACCACCCATATGATGTCGAACGGCCAATATGCGCTGATGGTCACGGCCAACGGATCGGGCTACAGCCGCTGGCACAACTGGGACATCACCCGCTTCCACGCCGATGCGTCGGAAGACATGCAGGGCACGTTCCTGTTCCTGCGCGACATGGAAAGCGGCTACTGGTGGTCGGCGACCGGCGAACCGGTGCGCAACCCCGAAGAGGAAACCAAGACGGTCTTCACCGAGGACAAGGCGGAATTCTACAAGACCGCCGGAGACATCAAGACGGTCATGGAAGTGATCGTCTCCTCGGAATCCGATGGCGAGGGCCGCAGGCTCGATATCATCAACACGTCTGCCCATGACCGGATGATCGAGGTCACGTCCTATGCGGAACTGGTGCTGAACGATAGTGACAGCGACGCTGCCCATCCGGCCTTCGCCAAGATGTTCGTGGAAACCGAAATCTCCGATAACGGCTCCATCATCTATGCCAGGCGCCGCAAGCGCGCGCCATCCGACCCGGATATCCATGTCGCGCATTTCGTGACCGATCTCTCGGGTTCGGTCCGCGAAACGGAGGTCGAAACCGATCGCGGCACCTTTATCGGCCGCGGGCGTTCCCTGCGCGATGCCGCGGCCTTCGATCCGGGCGTGAAATTCACCGGCAGCCAGGGCTGCGTGCTCGACCCGATCGCTTCGGTGCGAACCCGCGTCCGCGTTCCGGCGCACAAGAAGGTGAGCCTCGTTTTCTGGACCTTCGCGGGCGGCAGCCGCGACGCGGTGGAACACGCCGTGGCGACGCATCGCCATCCCGAAACCTTCGCCCGCGAATATTCGCTCTCATGGACCAGTTCGCAGGTTCAGCTCTACCATATCGGCATCAAGCCGGCGGAAGCCGCCGATTACCAGAAGGTCGCCGCCTATCTGCTCTATCCCGAGCGCACGCTGCGCCAGCCGCCGGAAACCATCGCCAGCGGCCTCGGCAAGCAGTCCGATCTGTGGCCGATGTCGATCTCGGGCGATCATCCGATATTCGCGCTGCGCATCGACAACGAAGCCGATCTCGACGTGTTGCGCGGCGTGCTCCGCGCCCAGGAATACTGGCGTGGCAAGGGCCTCACCGTCGATGTGGTGGCCGTCAACGAGCGCGCCTTCTCCTATGCACAGGACACGCAGCGCGCCATCGACTGGATCGTGGAAGGCTTCCGGGCGCGCGGCGGCGACCAGCCGCATATCTTCGCGGTGCGCCGCGACCAGATGAGCGAGGAAAGCTACAATACGCTGCTCGCCTCGGCGCGCATCGTCATGCATGCGCAGAATGGTTCGCTGGCCGAACAGTTGCGCCGCAGCGAGGAAATCACCGTCGACCTGGCGGCGCGCAGCGATGCCCGTACCGCGACCAACGGACAGGCTGTCGTGCAGGGGCTCGGTGCGGCGGGGCTTGCTCCCGTCGCTATCGAGCGCGGAGCGGAAGAACGCCGGCCAGTCGTCAGGCCCGTGGTCAAACCGGCGCCCACACGTCCGGCGCCGTCCGGCGACGATCTGCGCTTCTGGAACGGCTATGGCGGTTTCGCGGAGGACGGCTCCTATGTCGTGCGCCTCAACAACCGCATGAGCACGCCGCATCCGTGGATCAACGTCATCGCCAACCCGTCCTTCGGTTTCCATGTGTCGGCGGAAGGCTCGGCCTTTACCTGGGCGGGCAACAGCCGCGATTACCAGATCACCCCATGGGCGAACGATCCGGTGACGAACCGGCCGGGCGAGGCGATCTATATCCTCGATCGCGAAACGGGCCGCACCTTTGCGCCCACCGCAGGCGTGCTGCGTGACGAAGCGGTGACCTATGAGGCCCGCCACGGCCATGGCTACAGCTCGTTCACGGCACAGCACGGCGAACTGGCGCTTGACCTCACCCATATTGTGGACGGGGAAAAGCCGGTGCGCCTGTCGCGCCTGACCGTCACCAACAAGGGGCGCTCCAGGCGCAGGCTTCGCGTCTATGGTTATGTCGAATGGGTGCTGGGCAATGCCCGCGCCAGAAACGTGCCTTTCATCGTGCCGTCGCTGGACGAGGCGGAAGGCGCGCTCTTCGCGGCCAACCCCTATCATCCCGATAAATCCGGGCAGGTCGCCTTCTTTGCGGCGTCCGAAAAGCCGCAATCCGTCACGGCGGACCGCAGCGAGTTCATCGGCGCCACCGGTTCGGTGGACAGGCCGGAGGTCGTGCTGGCCGGCAAGGCGCTGTCGGGGACGGTGGAAGCCGGGCGCGATCCGTGTGCGGCCCTTGCATTCGACATCGAAGTAGGGCCGGGCGAAGCGCGCGAACTCGTCTTCCTGCTCGGCAATACCGCCGATCAGGCGCAAGCGAAGGCGCTGATCGCGCAATCCCGAAAGGCGTCCTTCGATAACCGGCTCAAGGCCGCCAAGACCCGGTGGAAAAGCCTCTTCGACCGTGTTCAGGTGAAGACGCCCGATCCCGCTTTCGACCTGATGGTCAATGGGTGGCTGCCCTATCAGGCCATCGCCTGCCGCATCTGGGCGCGTGCTGCCTTCTATCAGGCCAGCGGTGCCTTCGGATTCCGCGACCAGTTGCAGGACACGCTGGCGCTTCTGCTTGTCGATCCAACGCTGGCGCGGGCGCAGATCCTCAACGCGGCCTCGCGCCAGTTCCCGGAGGGCGATGTGCAGCACTGGTGGCTTCCGGCCACGGGTGCGGGCGTGCGCACATTGATCTCGGACGATGTGGTCTGGCTCGGCTATGGCACCTCGCTTTACGTCGAGACGACCGGCGACCGTGCAATCCTCGACGAGAAACTGCCGTTCCTCGAAGGCCGCAAGCTGGAAGAGGGCGAACACGATGCCTTCTACGAGCCGGAAATTTCGGAAGACACGGCAAGCCTTTACGAGCATTGCGCGCTGGCGCTCGATCTTGCGGTGGCGCGCACCGGCAGGCACGGCCTGCCCTTGATCCTCGGCGGCGACTGGAACGACGGCATGAACCTCGTCGGCGTGAAGGGCGAGGGCGAAAGCGTGTGGCTCGGCTGGTTCCTGGCCTATACGCTGCGTCAGTTCATCCCGATTGCCGAAGCGCGCAAGGACGCGAAGCGCGTCGATCTATGGAAAGCGCATCTGGCCCGCCTGACGGAGGCGCTCGACCGCGACGGCTGGGATGGCGAATGGTATCGCCGCGGTTTCTACGACAACGGCGCGCCGCTCGGTTCGAAGGATAGCGACGAATGCCAGATCGACGCCATCGCCCAGTCGTGGAGCGTGCTTTCCGGCGTCGCCAGGCCGGAGCGCGCCGAACAAGCCATGGCATCGCTGGAAAAACGGCTTCTGCACGAAGAGGGCGAATTGCTGCGTCTCTTCACGCCGCCCTTCGACAAGACGGTACAGGAGCCGGGTTACATCAAGGGCTATCCGCCGGGTGTGCGTGAGAATGGCGGTCAGTATACGCATGGCGCAACCTGGGCCATTCTGGCGCTGGCCCGCATGGGCAAGACGGCGGAAGCGTGGAAGCTGTTCTCGCTCATCAGCCCGATCAGTCATGGCCGCAACCCGGACACCTATCGTGTCGAGCCTTATGTGATCGCCGCCGACATCTATTCCGTCGAGCCGCGTCGCGGGCAGGGCGGCTGGACCTGGTATACCGGTTCTGCGGGCTGGTTCTATCGTGTGGCGACCGAGGGCATTTTGGGCGTGACCCGGCGCGGCGACCGCCTGCATCTCGAACCGGCCCTGCCGCCGGAATGGGACGGCTACGAGGCGGAGCTTCGCTTCGGCGAGGCGCTCTACCGCGTGAAGGTCGTGGCGGGCGCCCCCGGTGCTAAAGACAGGGCGATCAGGCTCAATGGTCGCAAGATCGGCAAGCCGGAAGAAGGCGTGCCGATCAAGCCGGACGGCGAACACGAAATTATCGTAGAGCTTCCCAAACAGAAGTGAACCGATTAGAAAGGCGGGTGAAAACCCGCCTTTCTTTTTGCTGCAATTCCACTGAAGCAGCATATGTTCATGCAATGGAGGCCGTCATGGCCAAAACCGATATCGCGCGGCGCGTCTACAATCACGCATGGAAGCTCGATCCGATCGTCCGCAGCCTGCTGGATACGGATTTCTACAAGCTCCTGATGCTGCAGATGATCTGGGGTCTTTATCCCAAGGTGGATGCAACATTCTCGCTGATCAACCGCACGACCTCGGTTCGCCTTGCCGACGAGATCGATGAAGGCGAATTGCGCGCGCAGCTCGATCATGCTCGCACGCTTCGGTTTTCCAAGAAGGAAATGATCTGGCTGGCCGGTAATACCTTCTATGGCCGCAAGCAGATTTTCCAGCCCGAATTCCTCAACTGGTTGCACGATTTCCAGCTCCCGGAATATGAGTTGCGCCGCAAGGACGGCCAGTACGAACTGCATTTCCATGGGCCGTGGACGCACACGACCATGTGGGAAATTCCCGCACTTGCCATCATCAACGAGCTTCGCTCGCGTGCGGCGATGAAGAATCTGGGGCCATTCTCGCTCGATGTGCTCTATGCCCGCGCCAAGGCGAAGATGTGGAGCAAGGTGGAGCGGCTGCGCCAGCTTCCCGACCTGAAGATTTCCGATTTCGGCACCCGCCGCCGCCACTCCTTCCTGTGGCAGCGCTGGTGCGTCGAAGCGCTGAAGGAAGGCATCGGCGATGCCTTCACCGGCACGTCCAATGTGCTTCTGGCCATGGATACGGACGTGGAAGCGCTCGGCACCAATGCGCATGAATTGCCGATGGTTCTGGCCGCGCTTGCCAAAAACGAGGACGAACTGCGCTCCGCCCCCTATCGCGTGTTGCAGGACTGGAACCGTTATTATGGCGGCAATCTTCTGATCGTGCTGCCGGATGCCTTCGGAACGGCGGCATTCCTGCGCAGCGCGCCGGACTGGGTGGCCGACTGGACCGGCTTCCGCCCCGACAGCGCGCCGCCCATCGAGGGCGGGGAGCGCATTGTCGAATGGTGGAAATCGAAGGGCAAGGACCCGCGGGAGAAACTGTTGATTTTCTCCGATGCGCTCGATGTCGATACGATCGAGGAGACCTACCGTCACTTCGAGGGGCGCGTACGCATGAGCTTCGGCTGGGGCACCAACCTCACCAATGATTTTGCGGGTTGCGCACCGAAGGAGATCGAGGGGCTGAATGCCATTTCGCTGGTCTGCAAGGTCACGGATGCCAACGGTCGCCCGGCGGTCAAGCTCTCCGACAATCCGCAGAAGGCGACCGGCGATCCGAAGGAAGTGGCGCGCTATCTGAAGTTCTTCGGCAATGAGGAGCGTGTGGAGCAGCTCGTCAGGGTCTGACGAGCTGTATCCCGGTCATTCCATCAGGCGTGCGGTGCCGGAAACGCGGATCGAGCCGCCGCGTTCCTTGCCGATTTCCGCGCGCAGATGCGAGGGGCTGCCCATGTCCTCGCCCTGGAAAACCTCGATCTGCCCGCCATGCGGCCAGTTGCTGTCGCGCAGATAGGCGGCAAAGGCGGCGGTCGCCGCGCCCGTTGCCGGGTCTTCATAGACACCGCCCGACGCAAAGGGATTGCGGCTGTGAAAGCGCTGCGGCGTTTCCGAATAGATGAGCAGGATTGTCGTCCAGCCCTGACGGTTCATGAGTGTGCGGCCGCGTTGCAGGTCGTAATGCATCGATGCCAGTTTCTCGCGTGAGCGAAGCGGCAGCACGATATGGTCCGCACCGGCATGGATCAGCGCGGGCGCGAGGCCCGGCGCCAGATCGTCCGTCTCGTAACCGAACAGGGCCAGCGCCTGCTCGACTTCCGTTGCCTTGGCGGCGCGCTGGCGCGTCGGCGGCGATTGCAGGCTGGCGGCGAAGAGATTGCCTTCCTTGCGGCCTTCCACGGTGATGTCGCCATTGTTGAGCTTGAGCGAGAAACGTCCGTCCCCCTCGCGCATGGCAAGCGCCGCGCCGAGCGCGATGGTGGCGTGGCCGCAGAACGGCACCTCCATTTCCGGCGCGAAATAGCGCACGCGCCAGCTATCGCCGTCGGGCATGGCGAAGGCAGTTTCCGAAAAGCCGACATCTCTTGCAATTTTCTGCATATCCGCGGGTGAAGGAAGCTGTTCGGCGATCAATACGCCAGCCGGGTTTCCACCCTTGTCACCTTGTGAAAAGGCTGCGATGCGCAACACGTCCAATGGTTTCTCCTCGCCAGTCCGATTCGTGCCCGCCCTCTTCCTATAAAGAGCGTGAAACGTGGCGGGTCAAGCGGTCAGTCGGGTGGCTGAAACTATCAACAGCATAGGCCGTTCCAGTTCTTCCGCCAGTGCTGGCCAGGCCCCAATCTGGTCAGGCGACGGACGCCATTCCTCCAGACTGCCGAGAGAAAATCCGGTATCGATCAGCATGTTGACGGTCGTGCTGAGGCGGCGGTGATGCTTGATCACGCCGTCGGCAAGCCAGTCCGTGCGCCTTTCGCCCTCCACCGCATATTGATCGACGGGCCAGCGCTTGCGGCCGTCCTTTTCCTCGATCCAGCCGGGCTTCGAAGGGGCCATGAAAATCGGATGTTCGATGGTAAAGACGAGATCGCCACCGGGGCGCAGCGCATCGTGGATCGTTTTCAGGAGCCGTCGAAGGTCGCGGATATAGTGGAAGGCCAGCGAGCTATAAACGAGGTCGAAGCTTGCCTGCGGCAGCTCCAGCACCTCCATGTCGGCCTGGACATAGCGGATCGCCTCGTCCTGCGTGTCGCGGCGGGCGCGTTCCAGCATGTTGTGCGACAGGTCGTAGCCGATAACGGAAGTCGCGCCCTGTTCCCGCGCGAAACGCGAGAACCAGCCGAAACCGCAGCCGAGATCGGCAATGTCCTTTGCTGTCAGATCGGGCAGGATCGAACGGATATACGGCCATTCGGGCGCGCCCTCCAGTCCGTGCACCGAGCGCGGCAACTGGCTGTAAGCGGTGAAGAAATCATCGCGATCGTAGATATTCTGAGACATTTTGCCTACCGCTCGGTCAGTGCAAGCTTTGCCCCCAGCGCCACGAAAGCGGCAGCAAAGCTGCGGCGCATCCATGCAAGCACGGCGGGGCGCGAGGTGATGTGATTGCGAACGGCGGCGGCGAAAACGCCATAGATCGCGAAGACCACGAAAGTCATCGCCATGAAGATCAGCGAAAGCTCCACCATGCGCGCGAGCATACCGCTTTGCTCGCTATTCACGAATTGCGGCAGGAAGGCAAAGAAGAATATCGACAGTTTCGGATTGAGCAGGTTGACCAGAATGGCCGACCAGATGACCTCGCGGTCCGAACGCGGTGCGTCGTCGGCCTCGATCTTCAGTGTGCCGTGTTCCTTGAGCGTCCGCCACGCCATGTGGAGCAGATAGGCGACGCCGGCATATTTGATGATGTCGAAGGCGAGCGCACTGGCATGGAGCAGGGCGGCGAGCCCCGTTATCGCGGCCAGCATATGCGGAATGATGCCAAGCGTGCAGCCGATGGCTGCGATCACCGCCGCCCGTGCGCCGCGCGACAGACCGGCGGCGAGCGTCACGACCACGCCCGTGCCGGGCGAAGCGACGATGATGAAACTTGTCAGCAGAAACTCGATGCTCATGACGTTTCCGATCCCTGTTCGCGCCCTGCCGGAAAGACCGAAACGGGCCGGACGCATCATGTCACGGCCTGGCCGTGCGTCAATCCTTCATCTCATGTGCCCATGGCGGGTTTGCGCCTGCGCGCGAGACGGTTACGGCGGCGGCGCGCACGCCAAGCGCGACTGCGGAATGGACCTGATCCTCGGTCAGTTCCGCAAGGGCTTCCTTCTGGAGAAGGCCCTGATTGTGAAGGCTTGCCAGAATCCCGGCATTGACCGTGTCGCCCGCGCCAACCGTGTCCACCACGTCCACCTTCACGCCGGGCACACGCACGGTCATGCGGGCGGTATAGGCATCGGCGCCATGCGCGCCCCTGGTTATGACGATCAGCTTCGGGCCGAGCTTCAGCCATTCGGCGGCAATCTCGTCATGACTGCCTTTTTCCCCGAACCAGATCAGATCCTCATCGGAAAGCTTTACGATATCGGCGAGCGCGATCATGCGTTTCATGCGCGCCAGATGTTTTTCGCGGTCGGTGATGAAGCCCGCACGGATATTCGGGTCGAGGAACATCACCCGCCTGGCGGCTTCACGCGTCATCAGCGCCTCATAGATGCTGCCGCAGGGTTCCGCGATCAGGCTGATGCAGCCGAACAGCATGGCGTCGATACTGTCATCCACGAAAGGCATGTCGCTCTCGGCGAGCATCCGGCCCGCCGTGTTTTCGTCATAGAAGGCATAGCGCGCCTGTCCGTCCACGAGGCGCACGAAAGCGAGCGTCGTCGGTCGGTCGGAGATGGCGGCGAAAGAATAATCGACATTGGAGCGCGCCAGGGCATCGCGCAGCACCTCGCCGAAAAAATCCGACGAGATTCCCGAGAAGAAGCCGGTCGGCGTACCCAGTCGCCCCAGCGCGAGGGCCGTGTTGAAGACGGAGCCGCCCGCGAAAGGCTGGAAGGCGGTTTCGCCGCTCGCGGTCTCGCGTGGCAGCATGTCGATCAGGGCTTCACCGCAACAAAGGATCATCGTTCCAACTATGTTCTTGAACTGGGCTGTTAAATCGATTGAAAAGACTTAAGCACAAAAGCGCGGAACATTTCAATCGCCGTGCTCTGGTTCCATTGTCAGACGTGCTGTCCGCCATTGATGTGGATTTCCGATCCCGTCACATAGGATGAGGCCTCCGAGCACAGGAAATAGATGGTTTCGGCCACTTCCGATGTCTTGCCAAGGCGGCGCATCGGCAATTGTTCCACCAGCTTGTCGGTGCCCGGCGACAGGATCGCCGTGTCGATCTCTCCCGGCGCGATGGCGTTGACGCGGATGCCGTACGGCCCGAAATCCGATGCCATTTCGCGGGTCAGCGCGGCGAGCGCCGCCTTCGACGTGGCATAGGCGGTGCCGGCGAAGGGATGTACGCGGCTGCCCGCGATGGAGGTCACATTGACCACCGAACCCTGTGCCGCTTCCAGTTCCTTGAACAGGCCGCGCGCCAGCATGATCGGCGCCATGAAATTGACCTGAAACACGTCGCGCCACACCGCCATCGGCGTTTCGATGGAGTTCATGCGGCGACCGCCTTCGGCTTTTGGCGAAATGCCCGCATTGTTGACGAGCGCATGAAGCTTGCTGCCGTCGGCTTCGAGCCTGCGGCGGATTTCGGCGATTGCCTTGCCGACATCTTCCTGATCGGCCAGATCGACCTTGATGTGGTCTTCCGGCCCGGCGGGCCATGGACAATTATCGGAAAAGTCCTGTCGCGAACAGGTGATGACGCGCCATCCGGCGCGCGAAAAACGTTTCACAGTCGCGTGGCCGATGCCGCGGCTGGCCCCGGTCAGGACCAGAGTCTTGCGCTCGGTATCCGATTTGACGGTATTGGAACCGGTAACGTCTGCTTTGGTGGGTTGGGACATGGAAACCTCGCTACAGCCTGAAACCTTGAATAGACCAAGCCGCTCAGGATTTCGAGCAGAATTAGCAATGTTGCAGGGAACCTGCTTCACTTGACCGCGAGCGGGATCACCGTGCGTCCAGAAAGGACGCACGGTGATCTATTGCGCGTTGCCCATGATGATATCGAGCAATGTGGTGGATTTGCCGGACTGCGATCCGCCGCCGACCTCACCCGGAGGCACCGGGCGATAATCGTCGGCTGGCGCATTGGCCGGATAGGCGGCGGCGGGCTGTCCGTCCGACGGGCGTCCGGTTTGCTGGATGCGGCCACGTGAGGGTGAATCGGGCGCGGGCGGCCAATAGCCGTCATCGCCATTGCCCGCCACAGGCTGGTTGCCATATCCATCCTGCGGCATCATGCCGGGATCGTAAGGCGCGTTCGGATCGATGCCGTCGCTGCCGCCGGGCAGGACGTTCTGGATGTCGTAATGGCCGGGCAGTTCGGCGACGGGCACGCCCTTATGCGCTTCCTTCATGAAGCTTTTCCAGGCCGCGACCGGCAGGGTTGCGCCGAAGACGCGCTTCATACCCTTGCCGTCGTCATTGCCGAACCATACGCCGGTGGTGAGGTTCGCCGTATAGCCGACAAACCAGGCGTCGCGGAAATTCTGGCTGGTGCCGGTCTTGCCTGCCGCGGGCCAGCCGAAGGCGGCGCGCTTGGCAGTGCCGTCTTCCACGGTGCGGCGCAGCATGGCGTTCATCATACCGACATTGCGCTCGCTGATCACGCGCGGGCCGACGCCGTCTTCCTTCTGATAGAGAACCTTGCCCTCCGAATCCGTCACACTGGTGATGAAATAGACCGGGGCCCGATATCCGCCATTGGCAAAGGGCACATAGGCGTCGGCCAGTTCCAGAAGCGTCACTTCCGAAGTGCCGAGCGCCAGGGAGGCATTCGGTTCCAGCCTGGAAAGGACGCCAAGGCGGTGGGCCGTATCGATGACGGTCTGCGGCCCGACCTCCATGACGAGCTGCGCGGAAACGGAATTGAGCGAATGGGAAAGCGCGGTGGCAAGCGTCACCGGCCCCATATATTTGCCGTTATCGTTGCTGGGCGTCCATTTGCCGATCTTGACGGGCGCGTCGTTTCGCACGGAGTCGGGTGTGCGACCCTGTTCGAGCGCGGAGAGATAGACGAAAGGCTTGAAGGAGGATGCGGGCTGGCGCCGGGCGTCCGTCACCCGGTCGAACTGGCTTGCGGCATAATCGACGCCGCCCACCATGGCCCGGACCGCGCCGGTATTGTCGATGGAAACCAATGCGCCCTGACTGGCATTCATCTTCTTCCCGCTTTGGGAAATCTGGTCCTTGATCGCCTCTTCACCGGCCCGCTGGAGATTGAGATCGATGGTGGTCTGGACGGTGATGTCGTCCTTCGTCTCGCCGATCAGTTCGGGGAGTTCCGCCACGACCTTGTCGGCGACATAGTTCTCCGATCCCTGCCAATAGGACGCCGCCCGCGTGGGCGGCTCGCTTTCGGCAATGGCCGTCTGGCGGTCGTCGATCATGCCTTCCTCGCGCATCGCGCCCAGCACCAGCCTGGCGCGTGCGGCGGCGGCTTCAGGGTCGCGGGCAGGCGACAGGCGCGACGGCGCTTTCAGGAGACCGGCGAGCGTGGCCGCTTCCATCAGATTGACGTCCTTGGCCGACTTGTTGAAATAGCGCCGCGAGGCGGCATCGACGCCGTAGGCGCCGGAACCGAGATAGACCCGGTTCAGATACATCTCCAGAATCTGGTTCTTGGTATATTTATGCTCCAGCCACAGTGCGAGCATGACTTCCTGCACCTTGCGCTCCAGCGTGCGCTCCGGCGAAAGGAACAGGTTCTTGGCAAGCTGCTGCGTGAGTGTGGAACCGCCTTGCACGGCGCGGCCCGAAACGACGTTGGTCACGATGGCGCGCGCAAGCCCGATCGGGTCTATGCCGAAATGCGAATAGAAGCGGCGGTCCTCGATGGCGATCACGGCCTGCGGAATATAGGGTGACATTTCGTGCAGGCCGACGGCCTCGCCGCCCGTCGTACCGCGATTGGCGATGAGATTGCCGTTTACATCGACGATGCGCACATTGGGTGGCCGGTCGGGAATGGCCCAGTCGGTCGTCGGCGGCATTTTAGCGGCAAAATAGACAAGCATAGCCGCAAAGGCGATGCCGCCCCACAGGCCCAGCACCAGGCACCAGTAGATCGAGCGGCGGAGGAAGCCGAAAAAGCCGCGCGGCTTTTTCCTGCCGCGCCGCGCGCTGCGCGGCTCCCTGTCCCCGGACTGTCTGCGTCGGCGCTGTTGCACGCGGGCCATGCGATCCTCCTCGTCGATGCGAAAAACCTCGTCATCCTTTTTCTCTTCGCCACCGAAGGAAGGTTCGATGCGTCGGTCTTTATCGTCACGCGATGCCATGTCTGCCCGGATCCGCCCACCCTGTTGCCGGTCCGAACGTCAGCGGACCGGTCATTTGCGATGATGTTGAGTGCTTTACGGGATTTTGCGCCGCAAAAGCAAATAAGGGGCTAACCCGATGCAGGGTAAATGCGGCAGTTTAAAGGGATATGAATCATCCACGCACAAGAAAGGCCTTGCCGGAGAGGCAAGGCGCCGGTTCGTAGCGGAACCGCCCTGCCATTCGTGCCGCATACAAACGGCACGAAACTTTTCGGGGTCCCGGCGGAAGGGCTGCTAGAATTTGTAGGCGACACCGAGGCGGATATCGTTGGTCTTGAACGAACCGCGAGTGCTGAAATCGTCCACCCCGAAATCCTTGTTGCCGAAATCGGTATAACGATATTCGAAGCGCAGCGTGATATTGTCGGTCGCCGCATAGTCGATACCTGCGCCCGCGGTCCAGCCGGTCAGCGTCTGGCTGTCGCTGTAGCTGGTGCTGCCGCCGATGGTCACCGAATTCTTGACGTGGCCGAACGCTACACCGCCGGCGATGTAAGGCATGAAGCGGTCGATCGCGTAACCGGCGCGTGCGCGCACGGCACCCGACCATTCCAGTTTCGATTCAAGCGAGGTCTGAACGGGAAGGCCACTGCTGAAATAGTCATGCGATTCCTTCAGGTCGTCATAGTCGAAGTTGCCGTCGATACCGAGAATGACGCCATTGCCCATGTCGAAATTGTAGCCGGCATAGACGCCGCCGATGAAGCCGTTCGGCTTGAACTCGGAATAGCTGTCCCCGTCGCCATCCAGCTTGCCGCGGCCCCATCCCCAGCCGATTTGGCCACCGATATAGCCGCCGCCCCACGAAAAGGAGGGCATGGCGATCGGTTCGGGTTCCTGTGAAACGATGGCATCCGCTGCAAAGGCGCCGCTGCTGGCGGCGACTGCTATAAGGGATGCGCCCAGAAATACTTTAAGCTTCATGGAAAACTCCTGTAATATATTCTCAGTGAATATGGCAGGATATATAGTCCTTCTTCACATCTATGTATGTAACAGAAAAGCAACATCGAAAAATTTCTCATTAATGAAAGGCAATTTACTGGTATATTTTTAATATATTCTAATATTATTAAATAAGTATAAGCGCCTGTTGGTAGAAATGTAGGTAATATTATTCAAATTGTCGTGATGTCCTTGAAATAAAAAAGACCCCGCATTGCGGGGTCTCGATCTGTGCTTTCCGGCAGGAATTAGAACTTGTAGGCAACGCCGAGACGAACTTCGTTGGTCCTGAAGTCCTGATTGACGCTAAGGCCGCCGAAGTCGATGTCCTTGTCGCCGTAATCGGTGTAGCGATATTCGAGGCGGACGATCAGGTTGTCGGTCGCGGCATAGTCGACGCCGGCGCCTACGGTCCAACCGGTCAGCGTCTTGCTTTCGGAGAAGCCGACGCCTGCGATGCTGCCGTCATTCTTGATGCTGCCGAAGGCCACGCCACCGGCGAGATAGGGCAGGAAGCGGTCAGCCGCATAGCCCACACGGGCACGAACGGCGCCGGACCAGCGCAGCTTGGTTTCGAAGTCGCCCACGACGACGTCGCCGTCAAACACATCGACGCCCTTGGAGACGTCGTTATAGGTCACGTCACCATCGATACCGAGAACGATATTGTTGCCGAGATCGAAGTTGTAGCCAGCATAAATGCCGCCGAGGAAACCGTCGGGCTTGATATTGCCGTAGCTGTAGAGGTCGCCGTCGAAGTCGGATTCGCCCCAGCCATAGCCGATCTGGCCGCCGATATAGGCGCCGTTCCAGGTGAAGGTCGGCGCGATCACGACCGGAGCCGGTTCCGGTTCGATGACTGCGTCGGCGGCCTGCGCGCCAGTGGCGGCAGCAAGGGCAACAGTCGATGCGAGAAGAAGAGCCTTGAGTTTCATGATAAACCTCCTGAAGGAAAGTATCAGAACCAGTCTTTGTCCCCAATATAAGCGATTGGTGTCAAAAGTCTGTAGCAAACGGGACACATCGGGAGGAATGTCGCCCAACTAATACGCGTCGCGCGAGGAGGCGTGACAGTCCGCAGGCGCGCATTGGAGTGGCGGCGTAGTTATTGAGTATGTAAATCCGCTGCGGTTCGCGCTATAGAGCATTTCCAGCAAAAGTGTGAAGCGGTTTTGCGTTGGATAATGCGTAAAAACAAAGAGATAGAGTGGCTCCACGGTTCGATTCTAACTGGAATTGCTTTAAAATGCCGCTGGGTTTGCGGGGAGGGCGAAAATGCATGGCGTCAAAAGCGCGGGTGACCGGGTCGCCTGGGTCGATATTGCCAAGGGCATCTGCATCATCTTCGTGGTCATGATGCATTCGACGCTCGGGGTCGAGAAGGCCGCCGGCGCGCAAGGCTGGATGCACTATGTCGTTGCTTTCGCCAAACCGTTCCGCATGCCGGATTTCTTCATGATTTCAGGCCTGTTTCTAAGCCTCGTCATAGACAGGCCCTGGCGGCGTTATCTCGACCGCAAGGTCGTGCATTTCCTGTATTTTTACGTTCTCTGGCTGACCATCCAATTCGCGTTCAAGGCGCCGGGCATAGCCGGAGAAGCGGGTATTTCCGGGGTGATCGACGCTTATCTCATGGCTTTCATAGAGCCGTTCGGCACGCTCTGGTTCATCTATATCCTGCCCGTTTTCTTCATCGCGACGCGGTTTCTCAGGCGTGTTCCCGTCTGGCTTGCCTTCATCGCGCTCGCATGTCTGGAAGTTCTGCCGATTCATACCGGCTGGGTCATGGTGGACGAGTTCTGCTCGCGCTTCGTTTATTTCTATGCCGGTTACGCCTTTGCGCCTGCGATATTCCGCATCGCAGACCGGCTGCGCCAGCATCCGCTGGCAGGCATTATCGGACTGCTCGTCTGGGGTTTTATCGAGTACAAGCTCGTTTTCATGCCGGTGCCCGACAGTCTTGCCGCGCTTGTTCCACCCACCGGCGATCTTCTCAATGGGCGCGGCGCGCTCAGCGACATGCCGCTGGTCTCGCTCGTTCTGGGTATCGTCGGCGCATTGGCGATCATTTCCGTCTCGTCGCTCCTGAGCCTCTTGCCTGCCCGGAACCGACTTTACCGGGCTCTGGGCTGGCTCGGCGCGCATTCGATCGTCGTCTATCTCGCCTTCTTCCTGCCGATGGCCATCGCCCGCACGGTGCTGCTGAAACTCGGTATCGGCGATATCGGCACGGTCTCGCTTCTGACGACCGCGAGCGGCGTCGCCGGGCCGGTCATTCTCTATGGTCTCATCCAGTGGACCGGCTACGGCGGGTTTCTGTTCCGCCGTCCGGCCTGGGCCTTTATCGATAGCGAACCGCAAAAGAAAACGGCGGCTGCCGCCGCCGTCTGATCCGATCACGAATGCGCGAAAATATCGCTTTCGGGCCAACCCATGAGGTCGAGTTCCGAGCGCGTGGGCAGGAACCTGAAACAGGCTTCCGCCTGCTTCGTACGTCCGTCGCGATCAAGGCGCTTTTCCAGAACCGCCTTCAGGCGATGCAGGTAGAGCACGTCCGATGCCGCATATTCGAGTTGCGCCTGCGACAGGATTTCCGCTGCCCAGTCGGAAGACTGCTGCTGCTTGGAAATCGACACGTCCAGAAGCTCGTTGCAGATTTCCTTCAGGCCGTGACGGTCCGTATAGGTGCGGGTCAGCTTCGAGGCGATCTTGGTGCAAAAGACGGGCTGCGGCATGGTGCCGAAAGCATGTGCCAGAACGGCCAGGTCGAAACGGCCGAAATGGAAGATCTTGGTGATGGAACGGTCTTTCAGCAACTTGACCAGATTGGGGGCCTTTTTCTGGCCCGCCTCGATCTGGATCACGTCCGCCGTGCCGTCGCCGGGCGAAATCTGCACCACGCAAAGCCTGTCGCGGTGCGGGTTCAGGCCAAGGGTCTCTGTATCGATCGCCACCGCATCGACCTGATAATTGTCGAGGTTCGGCAGATCGTTCTTGTGAAAACGGATTGTCATATTGCGGTTCTTCCTTACTTGGCGGCAATCGCCGCCATGATACGCGCCCATGAGCGCTGGCCCTTATGGAAGGAATTCAGCTCATATTTTTCATTGGGCGAATGAATGCGGTCATCCTCAAGGCCGAAGCCGACGAGCAGCGATTCCATGCCGAGGAAATTGTCGAAGTCGCCGACGATGGGAATCGAGCCGCCCATGGCGATCAGCACGGCCGGTTTCGGCCATTCGTCGGACAATGCATCCTTGGCCTTGGAAACGAGCGGTGAATCATAGGGCAACTGGATGGCAGGCGAGCCGCCATGCGGATGAAATTCGACCGAGCAGTCGGCGGGCAGGCGTTCCTTGACGAAGGTGCGGAAAGCCTCGCGAATCTTTGCCGGGTCCTGCTTGTGCACCAGGCGGAATGAAACCTTGGCCGAAGCCTCGGCCGCGATCACGGTCTTGAAGCCTTCGCCGGTATAGCCGCCAGTGATGCCGTTGACTTCCGCTGTCGGGCGCGCCCAGGTCAGTTCCAGAACGCTGCGGCCTTTTTCGCCGGACGGAATGGACAGGCCGATGGGGCCGAGGAAATTTTCCGCCGTGCGGCCCAGCCCTTCCCACGATTTGAGGATTTGCGTCGGGGTTTCCTCCACGCCT
The DNA here is from genome assembly GCF_014199265.1 of Brucella daejeonensis. GTDB lineage: Bacteria > Pseudomonadota > Alphaproteobacteria > Rhizobiales > Rhizobiaceae > Brucella > Brucella daejeonensis. Next base: position 78,891 of record NZ_JACIJG010000001.1, on the reverse strand, counting down.
TCGTAGAAACCGGGAACGGTGATGCGCCCGGTCTCGTCGTGCAGGTCGGCCAGAATTTTGGTGAGGATATGGATCGGATTGGCGGCCGCGCCGCCGAAAAAGCCCGAATGCAGGTCGCGGTCGGCTGCCTTGATGACAATTTCCTCACCGACGAGACCGCGCAGGCCGACGCTGATGGCGGGGGTTTCCGGGTCCCACATGGACGTGTCGCAGACGAGCGCCACGTCGGCCTTCAGTTCTTGCCTGTTGGCATCGAGGAACGGCTTGAGCGATGGCGAACCGGATTCTTCCTCGCCTTCGAACAACAGCGTCACCTTGACCGGCAGATTGCCGTTCACCGCCTTATAGGCGCGGCAGGCTTCCACGAAGGTCATGAGCTGGCCCTTGTCGTCGGACGTGCCGCGACCGGTCAGGATTTTGCGCCCGTTTCCGGTATCCTTGATCGCCGGGTCGAAGGGATCGTTCTCCCAAAGGTTCAGCGGATCGACCGGCTGGACGTCGTAGTGACCGTAGAAAAGTACGTGCGGGGCGTCGGGCGTGGCGCCTTCATGATGGGCGACAACCATGGGGTGGCCCGGCGTATCGCGAACGCTTGCATCGAAGCCGATCGACGTCAGGTCTTCGACGAGCCATTCGGCAGCCTTGCGGCAATCGGCCTTGAAGGCGGGGTCGGTGGAAATCGACTTGATCCGCAGCAATTCGAACAAGCGATCGAGGCTCTTGTCGAGATTGGCATCGAGGTGGGTAAGAACTTTGTCGAGCGATTGCGTGGACATGAATGCTTCCTGACGAGTCATAAAACTGGCGGCACACTACAACCACTAACGCCAAGAAGAAACCCAATTTGAATGAGGGGAAATATTGGAGAAAATGAATTGGCCGTTGTGGTGAGGGGGTACCACAACGGCCATATCACTACACTCAAAGCGGCAGCCCGGAGAGGGGAATGAGGCTGCCGCCCAACATCCGGCATCCAACGGGGGACGGGTCAGAAAACCGGCGACCGACGAACTGTCGATGACCTGGATTTGGCCTTTCAACTGTGGCTATTCAAGGGCACGGAAGATTACAAATCTGTAACAAACGTGTTATCGCAATGTGATGGATTTCTTTCACGTGGACGGTCGTTTCTCCTGACAATCGCGTGGTTTCCTTTGCGGTCGCTTTCCTCTAATTCTATCTTATGAAAAAAGGCGATCATCTCTTTCTCGTTGACGGCTCGGGCTATATTTTCCGCGCCTATCATGCCCTGCCGCCCCTGACCCGCAAGACGGACGGTCTGCCGGTCGGTGCAGTCTCCGGCTTCTGCAACATGCTGTGGAAGCTGTTGAAGGATGCCCGCAACACCGATGTCGGCGTGGTGCCGACCCATTTCGCGGTCATATTCGACTATTCGTCGAAGACATTCCGCAACGAGCTTTATCCCGATTACAAGGCCAACCGCACCGCGCCGCCGGAAGATCTCATCCCGCAATTCGGTCTCATCCGTCAGGCGACCCGCGCCTTCAATCTGCCCAGCATCGAAAAGGAAGGCTTCGAGGCCGACGATCTGATAGCCACCTATGCGCGGGTGGCGGAAGAAGCGGGCGGCGACGTCACCATCATCTCCTCCGACAAGGACCTCATGCAGCTCGTCACTCCCAATGTGTCGATGTATGACAGCATGAAGGACAAGCAGATTTCCATTCCCGAGGTGATCGAGAAATGGGGTGTGCCGCCCGAAAAGATGATCGACCTGCAATCGCTGACCGGAGACAGCACGGATAATGTGCCGGGCATTCCCGGCATCGGCCCGAAGACGGCGGCGCAATTGCTGGCGGAATATGGCGATCTCGACACGCTTCTGGCCCGCGCTTCCGAGATCAGGCAGAACAAGCGCCGCGAGAACATCATCGCCTTTGCCGACCAGACAAAGATTGCGCGCGAGCTTGTCACGCTCAAGACCGATGTGCCGCTGGATGTCGATCTGGACGGGCTGGTGCTGGAACCGCAGAACGGGCCGAAGCTGATCGGCTTCCTGAAGGCGATGGAATTCACTTCGCTGACGCGTCGCGTGGCCGAGGCAACCGATACCGACGCCTCTTCTGTCGAACCCTCCCATGTGGAAACCGACTGGGGTGCGGACGCTCATGGTCCCGACCTGGATATCCCGGCCAAAACACAGGATGCGGAAACGCCTGCCGCCGCGGTCCCGGCAGAGGGCTATGCGCCTGCCGCGCTGGCGGAAAAACGGGCGGCGGAAGCGACCGCGCAAAAAATCGATACCAGCGCCTATAGCTGCATTCGCGATATTGCCACGTTGAAACTCTGGCTGGCCGAAGCGGTCGAAACCGGCATCGTCGCGTTTGATACCGAGACGACTTCGCTCGATCCGATGCAGGCGGAACTGGTCGGCTTTTCGCTGGCGCTCGCTCCCGGCAAGGCGGCTTATATTCCGCTTCAGCACAAGTCCGGCGCAGGCGATCTTCTCGGCGGCGGGCTGGTCGATGGGCAGATTCCGCTCGATGAGGCCCTGGACGCGCTGAAAGCCGTGCTGGAGGATGCTTCCGTCCTCAAGATCGCGCAGAACATGAAATATGATTGGCTGGTCATGCGCCGCCACGGCATCGACACCGTCTCCTTCGACGATACGATGCTGATTTCATATGTGCTGGATGCAGGCACCGGCAGCCACGGCATGGACCCGCTGTCGGAACGCTGGCTCGGCCATACGCCCATTCCCTATAAGGATGTGGCGGGCAGCGGCAAGAATGCCATGACCTTCGATATGGTCGATCTCGACCGTGCGACGGCTTACGCGGCGGAAGATGCCGATGTGACCCTGCGCTTGTGGCAGGTGTTGAAACCGCGTTTGGCTGCGGAAGGGCTGATGTCTGTCTATGAGCGTCTGGAACGCCCGCTGGTGGATGTGCTGGCGCGCATGGAGGAGCGCGGCATTTCCGTTGACCGGCAGGTTCTGTCGCGCCTTTCCGGCGATCTGGCGCAGGCGGCAGCCGCCTTTGAGGATGAAATCTACGAACTGGCGGGCGAAAAATTCACCATCGGCTCGCCCAAGCAGCTTGGCGATATTCTGTTTGGCAAAATGGGTCTGCCGGGCGCGTCGAAGACCAAGACCGGACAATGGTCCACCTCCGCGCAGGTGCTGGAAGACCTTGCCGCCGAAGGCCATCCGCTGCCGCGCAAGATCGTGGACTGGCGCCAGCTCACCAAGCTCAAATCGACTTATACCGACGCGCTGCCGGGTTTCATCAATCCGCAGACCAAGCGCGTTCATACGTCTTATGCGATGGCGTCTACCTCGACCGGACGCCTTTCGTCATCCGATCCGAACTTGCAGAACATTCCGGTGCGCACGGCGGAAGGCCGCAAGATCAGGACGGCCTTTATCGCCGAACCCGGCAACAAGCTGGTTTCCGCCGACTACAGCCAGATCGAACTGCGTGTGCTTGCTCATGTGGCCGATATTGCGCAATTGAAACAGGCTTTTGCCGACGGTATCGATATTCACGCCATGACGGCATCGGAAATGTTCGGCGTTCCCGTGGAAGGCATGCCGCCGGAAGTGCGCCGCCGCGCCAAGGCGATCAATTTCGGCATTATCTACGGCATTTCCGCCTTCGGGCTCGCCAACCAGCTATCCATTCCGCGTGAGGAAGCGGGGCAGTATATCCGCACCTATTTCGAGCGGTTTCCCGGTATCAAGGACTATATGGAGGCGACCAAGGCCTACGCCCGTGAACATGGCTATGTCGAAACCATCTTCGGCCGCCGCGCCCATTATCCCGACATCAGGGCGTCGAACCCGCAGGTGCGCGCCTTCAACGAACGTGCCGCCATCAACGCGCCCATTCAGGGGGCTGCCGCCGACATTATCCGCCGCGCCATGATCCGCATGGAGGACGTGCTGGCGGAGGAAAAGCTCGCGGCGCGCATGTTGCTTCAGGTGCATGACGAACTGATCTTCGAAGTGCCTGAAAACGAAGTGGAAAAAACCATTCCGGTGGTGCGGCGCGTCATGGAGAATGCCGCCATGCCCGCCGTTGCGCTTTCCGTGCCGCTGCATGTCGATGCGCGCGCAGCGCATAACTGGGATGAGGCACATTGATGCCCCTTGCGGTTGACCTCACGGTCCTAACCCTATAGGGAAGCACCAATTCTGTTGCTTCGGTGGTCGTCAGGGGAGTCGTGGACAAAAATGGTCCGCGACCAATGGGTATGCGGCTTGAGAAGCTTTTTTCGTGAAAGTGGTTCATGTCTTTGCCCGAAACCATCGCTCCGGCTTTGTCCGGAGCATTAGCCGCTCGCGGTTATAATACGCTCACCGCCGTTCAAGACGCCGTACTGGCTCCTGAAACGCTCGAAGCCGACCTCCTCGTTTCCGCTCAGACTGGATCGGGCAAGACGGTGGCTTTCGGCCTTGCCATGGCCAACACCATTCTGGAAGAGAGCTTGCGTTTCGGCAATGCCGGTGCGCCGCTCGCCATGATCATCGCGCCGACACGCGAACTGGCATTGCAGGTGCGCCGCGAACTGGAATGGCTTTATGCCGATACCGGCGCGCGCATCGCTTCCTGCGTTGGCGGCATGGATATCCGCACCGAGCGCCGGGCGCTGGAACGTGGGAGCCATATCGTGGTCGGCACGCCGGGACGTCTGCGCGATCATATCACCCGCGACGCCCTCGATATGTCGAACTTACGCGCCGTCGTGCTCGATGAAGCCGACGAAATGCTCGACATGGGTTTTCGCGAGGACCTCGAATTCATCCTCGGCGAAGCGCCGGAAGATCGCCGCACGCTGATGTTCTCGGCAACCGTTCCGAAGCCGATTGCGCAGCTTGCCAAGCGCTTCCAGAACGACGCGCTGCGCATCACCGTGCAGAGCGAAACCAGCCAGCACGCCGACATCGACTATGTCGCCATGCCGGTTCCGCCGCACGAGCGCGACCACGCGATCATCAATACGCTGCTCTATTATGACAGCCAGAACTCGATCATCTTCTGCTCGACCCGCGAAGCGGTGAAGCATATGGCAAGCCGGCTTTCCAATCGCGGTTTTGCCGTGGTGGCGCTGTCGGGCGAACTGAGCCAGGCCGAGCGCAACAATGCGCTTCAGGCCATGCGCGACGGTCGCGCCCGCGTCTGTGTTGCAACCGACGTTGCAGCGCGCGGCATCGATCTGCCCAATCTCGATCTCGTCATCCACGCCGACCTGCCCAACAATCCCGAAACGATGCTGCATCGTTCGGGCCGCACGGGCCGCGCCGGTCGCAAGGGCACCTGCGTGCTGGTGGTGCCGTTCTCGCGCCGCCGCACTGCGGAACGCCTCCTGCATATGGCGAAGCTCGATGCCCAGACCATCTCCGCGCCGGGTATCGCTGCCGTTCAGGCCAAGATCAATGAGCGCATTTTGAATGCGGACATTTTCAGCCAGCCGGTTGAAGAAGAATATCAGGAGTTGCTGAAGGCCCTGACGGAGCGTTACACGCCGGAACAGATTGCAGCCGCGTTCCTCAATCGTGAGGTGGCTTCCTATCCGGCGGCTGAAGAAGTTTCCGACGCGCCGGTTCATCCGGTCGGCGGCAGGAAGCCCAGGGATCGTTTTGAGAAGGGTGACCGCTTTGAACGCCGCGAGCGCGGTGAGCCGGGCGAGCGTTTCGACCGCAATGCGCATTTTGACGGCGTCTGGTTCTCGGTTTCGGCAGGCCGCAAGCATCGCGCCGATCCGAAGTGGCTGCTTCCGCTGATCTGCAAGGCTGGCGACGTTTCGAAGCGCGATGTCGGCTCGATCAAGATTTTCGATAACGAAACCCGTTTCGAAATCACGGCCTCGAAGGCTGATGAATTCCGCCGTTCGGTCGAGGAACGCGGCACCGGTGAAAAGGGTCTGGTGATCCGCACTGCGGTTGCAGGTGCAGGCGGCGACGCTGCTCCGCGTGAGGGCCGGGGCAGTTTCAAGCCGCGCGGTGACAGGTTCAAGGAAGGCGGCTACAAGAGCGATGGCTATAAAGGCGACCGCTCGAAAGGCGACAAGTGGGACAAGCCGCGCGATTTCGCGCGCGGAGACGACTTCAAGAAAGACGGTTTCAAGAAGGGCGGTAAAAAGCCTGAAGGTGGCGGCTACGGCAAGAAGCGTCGCGGGGAATAAACAGTCCTTAAACGAAAAAGCCTCGGAAAATCCGAGGCTTTTTTTGGCGGTTCCTGTTTAAATGGAATCGTTGGAAGTACTCTATCTATTTGTTTTTATGCATTTCCAGGCGCAAAACCGGTTTCCACTTTTGCTAAAAATGCTCTCATTGGCGGGCAGAATCCCGAAAAACTGTTCGGTCTTTCGGGGTTACTTTTATCAAACGTCCAGATTGGCGACGCTGAGCGCGTTTTCCTGAATGAACTCGCGGCGCGGTTCCACTTCATCGCCCATCAGGCGCGAGAACAGTGAATCCGCATCGGTCGCGTCGGTCACCTTCACCTGCAACAGCGAGCGCACATTCGGATCGAGCGTGGTTTCCCAAAGCTGTTCGGCGTTCATTTCGCCAAGGCCTTTGTAGCGCTGTAGCGTCAGGCCCTTGCGGCCGGCCGCGAAAACGGCATCAAGCAGTGCCATCGGGCCGGAAAGCGCGTCGGCCCTGTCCTTGCGGCGCAGGACCGGCGGCTCGATGAAGACCTCGGAGAGACGCGAAGCCACGCGGTCGATCTGGCGGGCATCGGCGGAACCGAGAAGCGCCATGTCGAGAACGGCGACGTCCTTCACGCCGCGCACCATTCGTTCGAAACGATAACCGCCATCGTCGGTCACATACGCCGTCCAGCCGCGCTCGGTTTCCTCCGAAATCATGTCGAGGCGCTTGGCGACCGCATCGGCGGAATGCTGCGCCGTCGCATTGTCCTTCGAGGCGTCCGGGTTGAGCAGTCCGGCGATAGCGGCCTGCTCAACCACACGACGGTCATAGCGCGTATGGAGGCCGGAAAGAAGCTGGCGCATGGTGCGCGCATCTTCCACCACCAAACGCAGGTCCTGCCCGGTGCGGACTTCGCCGCCCGCGACCTCCAGAGCGGTTTCCTCCAGACCGGTTTCGATGAGGAAATCCTCGAAGGCCGCTTCGTTCTTGATGTATTGCGAGGACTTGCCGCGCGACACCTTATAAAGCGGCGGCTGGGCGATATAGATATGGCCGCGCTCGATCAGTTCCGGCATCTGGCGGAAGAAAAAGGTCAGCAGAAGCGTGCGGATATGCGCGCCGTCGACATCGGCGTCGGTCATGATGATGATCTTGTGGTAGCGCAGCTTGTCGGCATTGAAGCCATGCGTTTCGTCCTTGCCGATCGAGGTGCCGAGCGCCGTGATCAGCGTCCCCACCTGTTCGGAAGACAACATGCGGTCGAAGCGCACGCGTTCCACATTGAGAATCTTGCCGCGCAGCGGCAGGATGGCCTGATTCTGGCGCGAACGTCCGCTCTTGGCCGAACCGCCTGCCGAGTCACCCTCGACGATGAAGAGTTCGGACTTGGCCGGATCGCGCTCCTGGCAGTCGGCGAGCTTGCCCGGCAGGGACGTCACGGTGAGTGTGCTCTTGCGGGTGATGTCACGCGCCTTGCGGGCCGCTTCGCGGGCCGCTGCGGCCTGGATGACCTTCTCGACCACGGCTTTGCCGCCTGCCGGATGCTCTTCCAGCCAGGTGGACAGCGCTTCGTTGACGAGGCTTTCCACGACCGGGCGGACTTCGGAGGAGACGAGCTTGTCCTTGGTCTGCGACGAGAATTTCGGGTCAGGAACCTTGACCGAAAGAACGGCGGTCAGGCCTTCGCGGCAGTCGTCGCCGGTAAGTGTCACCTTTTCCTTCTTGGTCATGCCGGATGCGTCGGCATAGCCCGTCACCTGACGGGTCAGCGCGCCGCGAAAACCTGCCAGATGCGTACCGCCGTCGCGCTGCGGAATGTTGTTGGTGAAGCACAGCACCTTTTCGTGGTAGGAATCGTTCCACCACATGGCGACTTCCACCGTCATGCCGTCCTTTTCGTTGCGGATATAGATCGGCTCTTCCAGAAGCGATTTCTTGCTCTGGTCGATATATTTCACGAATTCGACAAGGCCGCCGTCATAGTGCAGCTCGTGTTCCTTGACATCCGCATGGCGGTGGTCGGCGAGCTTGATGCGCACACCCGAATTGAGGAAGGCGAGTTCGCGCAAGCGGCGCTCCAGCGTGTCGAAGTCGAATTCGACCATGCTGAACGTTTCCGGCGAGGGCAGGAAGCTGACTTCGGTGCCGGTTTCGTTGCCCGCTTCGCCGGTCGCGACCAGCGGCGCGTCGGCCACGCCATGAGTGAAGCTCATTTCGTGAATCTTGCCCGCGCGGCGGATTTTCAGCTTCAGCCAGATCGACAGCGCGTTCACCACCGACACGCCCACGCCATGCAGGCCGCCGGAAACCTTGTAGGAATTCTGGTCGAATTTGCCACCCGCGTGAAGCTGGGTCATGATGACCTCGGCAGCCGAAACGCCTTCTTCCTTGTGAATGTCGGTCGGAATGCCGCGCCCGTTATCGGTCACGGTGCACGATCCGTCGGGATTGAGCGTCACGGTAACGAGCGTGGCATGTCCGGCCAGCGCTTCGTCGATGGCATTGTCCACGACCTCATAGACCATGTGATGCAGGCCGGAGCCGTCGTCCGTGTCGCCGATATACATGCCTGGGCGCTTGCGAACGGCATCCAGACCTTTCAGGACACGAATGGAGTCCGCGCCATATTCGGCGGGGGCTTCGGAATTCATCTCGGGCATCTCGCTCATGAAAATCTTTCGAAAAACGCGCTGCGGACGCAGCTTCAAAGATATGTCGAATCACGCGACAAACATGGCTTTAATATAGGTGCTAACGGCTATTTTTCCAAATTTCGGCGGTAAATTTGCCGGGGATTCCGGCAGTCTGTCCATATGGGGGCGCTCCCGGTGCGGTGCGGCTTCTGGAACCGCCACAATTGACGACTATATCCGGTTTGACGGGGGTGTCCTGAGCCGGTTTATGTTCGGAGGAACGCTTGATGGAAACCGCGATCACCATGACGGAACGTCCCGCCCCATTCGTGCCGCCCGCGCCGCGCCCGCGCGAAAAGCCGGTCGGACGGTTCGAGATGATGCGCGTGGTCTATCGCAACCCGCTCGAATTGTGGGGCGAGCCTTCCTATAACGAGCGATGGATTTCCGTCAGTTGGTTCGGCATGAAGACAATCATCGCCAACGATCCGGGGCTGATCCGCCATGTGCTGGTCGACAACGCCGCCAATTATCCCATGTCCGCCATACGTCAGCGCGTGTTGCGCCCGCTGCTGCGCGACGGGTTGCTTACCGCCGAGGGTCAGGTCTGGAAACGCTCGCGCAAGGCCATGGCGCCGGTCTTCACGCCACGCCATATCGGCGGCTTTGCCGCGACCATGCGCGACCGTTCCCTCCGCTTTGCCGAACGCTATCGGACGAGCGGCGTCATCACCGATGTCGCCCATGACATGACGCTCCTGACCTATGATATTCTGGCCGAAACGCTGTTTTCCGGCGAGATCGCGGGCGATCCGAACGATTTTGCGCGCCAGATCGACAAGCTGTTCGAGACGATGGGGCGGGTCGATCCGTTCGATCTCCTGGGCCTGCCGGACTGGCTGCCGCGCCTCACGCGGCTGCGCGGCCAGCAGTCGCTTGGGTTCTTCCGCCAACTGGTTTCCGACACGATCGCGTTGCGCAGGGCACGCATGGACGGCGGCGAGGACGTTCCGAACGATTTTCTGACCCTCCTTCTGCGCGCCGAAGGGCCGGAAGGGCTGAGCCGCTCCGAAATCGAGGACAACATCATTACCTTCATCGGGGCGGGGCATGAAACGACGGCGCGCGCGCTTGGCTGGACGCTTTATCTGCTCGCCAAGGCGCCGCTGGAGCGGGAGCGCATCGAGGCTGAAATCGACGACTTCTTCGCCAAAGGCGGGCGCGATCTGCCGCCGCAGGACTGGCTCGCAAGCCTGCCTTGCACACGCGCCGCCTTCGAAGAGGCAATGCGGCTTTATCCGCCCGCACCGTCGATCAACCGCGAGGCGGCGCAAAATGATCGCTTTGGCGATCTCGAAATTCCGAAAGGCGCGACCGTGCTGGTCATGCCGTGGGTGATCCATCGCCACCGGCTCTACTGGGACCAGCCGGACGCTTTCATGCCGGAACGCTTCTGGCCGGAAAACCGCGAGAAACTTGACCGCTTCCAGTATCTGCCGTTCGGCGCGGGACCGCGCGTGTGCATTGGCGCAAGCTTCGCCTTGCAGGAAGCGGTCATTGCACTGGCGACCCTGCTCGACGGTCGTCGCTTCGAGGTTCTCGAAACGACGAAGCCGTGGCCGGTGCAGAAACTCACCACCCAGCCGCAGGGTGGTTTGCCGATGAAGGTGATGAAGCGCTGATTATCACTTCAAACGCTCTGCGTGCCAGCGCAGATGGTCGTCCATGAAGGTCGAGATGAAGAAATAGGAATGGTCGTAGCCTTCGCGCATATTGAGCGTGAGGGGAATGCCAGCCTTCTTGCACGCCTCTTCCAGAAGCCACGGGCGCAGGCCTTCATCGAGAAAGCCGTCTGCCGTGCCCTGATCGACCAGAAATTCTGGAAAGCGATAACCGTCTTCGATCAGCAGCGTGGCATCATAGGCGCGCCATGCCCGCTCTTCCGGTCCCAGATATTTTTCGAGCGCCGGTCGCGACCAGCCTGCCGTCGATGGCTGCACGATGGGAGCGAAAGCCGAGGCGGATTTGAAGCGGTCCGGGTTTTTGAGCGCAATGGTCAGCGCGCCATGCCCGCCCATGGAATGGCCGGTAATTGCCTGACGGCTCATATCGAGCGGAAATTTTTCCGCCACCAGACCGGTCAGTTCCCGCGTGATGTAACTATACATCCGGTAGTTTTCCGCGAACGGAGCCTGTGTGGCATCGACATAAAAGCCTGCTCCCTTGCCGAATTGCCAGTTATCCGCTTCGTCCGGGATATTATCGCCACGCGGGCTTGTATCCGGGCAAATGACGGCAATTCCGAGTTCTGCTGCCATTTGCCGATACTCGCCCTTGTCCATCACGTTCTGATGTGTGCAGGTGAGGCCGGACAGATACCACAAAACCGGCACCGGACCGTGTTCGGCCTGCGGTGGCAGGAAGACGGAGAAGGTCATGTCGCATTGGCAGGTCCCGCTTTTGTGGCGATAGATGCCCTGCGTTCCACCGAAGCTTTTTGCGGTCGAGATCGTTTCCATGGATATTTCTAACTCCCAAGCGCGACCGCCACATTGACCGCGGCGGCGACGAGAACCGTATTGAAGAAGAACGACACGATGCTGTGCACGAGTGTGACCCGGCGCATGGCGGACGTCGTGACGCTGGTGTCGGATGTTTGCGCCGTCATGCCGATGACATAGGCGAAATAGGTGAAGTCCCAGCCGCACGGCTCCTGCGTTCCTGGGAACTCGAAGCCGCCGCGATAGTGGCTGGCATGTTCGGCGTCCGTTCCGGCAGGATCGCCCGGCTGCCAGTAGACATGCGCATAATGCAGCGCCGTCATCATATGGATGGTTGCCCAGCCGAGCGGCACGGCGGCAAGCGTGACGATAAGATCGAGGATGCCGGGCCTCTCTTGCTGGTTAACCAGAATGAACAGCGACGCAACGGCCACGACCACCGTGGCGAACGTCACCAGAAAAATGAACCAGACCGGTTCGTCCGCGCTCGCGGCGTGTTTCTTCAGGAATGATGGGGTCAGGCGCGGTAGCGCCGAACCCGCCAGCAGCAGATAGAGCACGAAAAAGCAGTTTGCCCCGATGACCGGAGCAAGCGGGCTTTTCAGCAGCCATGCGAGGAGGAATGCCGCCGCCCCGCCCGATGCGCCGATATAGAAAGACATATGACGACGCAAAAGAAACACGATCAGCTTCCCAGAGGCTCAAGCCGCATGTCCACATGCGGAATACCATCTTCCACATATTCGTCCGAAATGACCACGAAGCCAAATGAGCGATAGAATTTCTGCAAATGGCTCTGTCCGCCAAGCTCGATCGCGGTGCCGGGAAAGCGTGCCTGCACGAATTTGACCGCTTCCTTCATCAGCCTCTGGCCAAGCCTGTACCCCCGATAGGCCGGAGCCACGACGACACGCCCGATCTTCACCGGACCGGCCTCTTTTTCGGGCGGCAGCACACGAAGCGCCGCCGCCAGTTCGTCTCCATCGAGAATGCGCAGGTGAAACGCGCCGATATCCTTGCCGTCGATCTCGGGATAGGGGCATTTCTGCTCCACCACGAAAACCTCCACGCGCAGCTTCAGCATCGCGTAAAGCGCTCGCGGCGTCAGGTCGTCGATTTCATCCCAATGGGAAACGAGGTCTCTTTCGCTCATCAATAGACGATCACCGAACGGATGGACTTGCCTTCATGCATCAGGTCGAAGGCGGTGTTGATCTCGTCGAGCGGCATGGTGTGGGTGATCAGATCGTCGATATTGATCTTGCCATCCATATACCAGTCCACGATCTTCGGCACGTCGGTGCGGCCGCGTGCGCCGCCGAAGGCCGTGCCTTTCCAGACGCGACCGGTGACGAGCTGGAACGGGCGCGTGGATATTTCCTTGCCGGCTTCCGCCACGCCGATGATGATGGATTCGCCCCAGCCGCGATGGCAGCATTCCAGCGCCTGACGCATGACATCGGTATTGCCAGTGGCATCGAAGGAATAATCAGCACCGCCGTCGGTCAGATCCTGAATGGCCTGCACCACCTTGTCATTGCCGACCTCACGCGGATTGACGAAATCGGTCATGCCGAATTTCTTCGCCATTTCCACCTTGGACGGATTGATGTCCACGCCGATGATCTTGTCTGCGCCGACCATGCGCGCGCCCTGAATGACATTGAGGCCGATACCGCCAAGACCGAACACCACGACATTCGAACCAGGGCGGACTTTTGCCGTGTAGATCACAGCGCCGATGCCGGTGGTGACGCCGCAGCCGATATAGCAGATCTTGTCGAAAGGGGCATCCTCGCGCACTTTCGCGACAGCGATTTCCGGCAGGACGGTGAAATTGGAGAAGGTCGAGCAGCCCATGTAATGAAACACCTCACCGCCATCGCAGGAAAAGCGCGTGGTGCGGTCCGGCATCAGGCCCTGGCCTTGCGTGGCGCGGATCGACGTGCAGAGGTTCGAGCGTTGCGACAGGCAGGTTTTGCACTGGCGGCATTCGGGCGTGTAAAGTGGAATGACGTGATCGCCGGGTTTTACCGAAGTCACGCCCGCGCCCACTTCGCGCACGATACCGGCACCTTCATGGCCGAGGATTGCCGGAAACTTGCCTTCGGAATCAAGGCCCGACAGCGTATAGGCGTCGGTGTGGCAAACGCCGGTCGCCATGATTTCGACCAGCACTTCGCCAGCCCGTGGCCCGCCGATCTCGACGGTTTCGATGGTAAGCGGCTTTTTTGCCTCCCAGGCAACGGCTGCGCGTGACTTCATGGCGATGGTTCCTTTTCCAGCCTGTCTTTACTGAACTTATTTGAGGTAGGTGCGTAAAATACGCATGATTTCGTCGATTTGCGTATCGGGATCGGTTGGCGTTTCCTGAGCAAATGTCTCGCGAAAATGGCTTTCCAGCACTTCCGCCATCAGCCCGTTGGCCGCGCCGCGCAGAGCTGCGATCTGCTGTAAAAGAGCTGCACATTCCGTGCCCGCTTCCACCGCGCGTTCCAGCGCTTCGGCCTGACCGCGAATGCGGCGCAGGCGCGTCAGCGCGCGCTTCTTGTCTTCCGGTGAATGTGGCATGGAACCTCCCGATGGGATCAATCCTATATACTGCCCCTAGTATGTCAATTCTGGACAAAACCGATGCCCTGATGCAAACCGCTCGGGACGCATTTTAAAACTGTGAGACGCCTTGCCGAACGATCTGCCGGTCACCCATATTCTGCCTCAGCTCGATGATGCTTTGAAAACGCATGCGAGCGCGGTTCTTGTTGCGCCACCCGGTGCCGGCAAGACGACGCTGGTGCCAATCCATCTGTTGAATGCGCCGTGGCGCGGGGATGGCATGATCGTGCTTCTGGAGCCGCGCCGTCTGGCGGCGCGCGCGAGTGCGCGGCGCATGGCGCAGCTTTTGGACGAAGAGATTGGCGAAACGGTCGGCTATCGCATGCGGCTTGAGAGCAAAGTCTCGGCGAAGACAAAAATCCTCGTCGTCACTGAAGGCGTTTTTGCGCGCATGATCCTTGACGATCCCGATCTCAAGGGCGTTGCCGCCGTGCTGTTCGATGAATTCCACGAACGTAGTCTCGATGCGGATTTCGGTCTGGCGCTGGCGCTGGACGTGCAGGCAGCATTGCGCGACGATCTCAAAATCCTCGTCATGTCGGCAACGCTGGACGGTGCGCGGGTGGCGCAGCTTCTGGGTGATGCGCCGGTGATCGAGAGCGAGGGCCGGGCCTTTCCGGTTGATATTCGCTATCGCGCGCGCCAAGCCGATGAACGCATTGAAGACGCGATGGTGCGCGCCATCCGTGATGCACTGGCCGACGAGACGGGCAGCATTCTGGCTTTCCTGCCGGGGCAGGGCGAAATTGAGCGGACAGCGCGTCTTCTGGATGATCGTTTGCCGGCAAATATCATGCTGGCACCGCTCTATGGCGCGATGGAAGGCAGCACACAGGATGCGGCAATCAAGCTTGCGCCACAGGGCAAACGCAAGGTGGTGCTGGCGACATCGATTGCCGAAACCTCCATCACGATTGACGGTGTGCGGGTGGTGATTGACTCTGGCCTTGCCCGCCTGCCCAAATATGAACCGGCCACCGGCTTGACCCGCCTTGAGACCGTGCGTGTTTCGCGTGCGGCGGCGGATCAGCGTGCTGGTCGCGCCGGGCGAACGGAGCCGGGCGTTGCCATCCGCCTCTGGCATCAAGGACAAACAGCGGCGCTTGCACCCTTCTCGCCGCCAGAAATTCTGGAAGCCGATCTTTCCGGGTTGGTGCTCGATGCGGCTGCATGGGGCGTGACTGATCCCACGACGCTAAAGTTTCTCGACATGCCGCCGAAACCGGCGCTGAACGAGGCAAAGGCTTTGCTTACGCGGCTTGGCGCATTGGATGCGGGGGGACGTCTGACGCCGGATGGCGAGGCCATGCGCGCGCTCGCCTTGCCAGCACGCCTTGCCCATATGGTCGCGGAAGCGGGCAAGCGCAGCGAGGCGCAAAGGGCAGCCGAACTCAGCCTTCTCCTCACCGAGCGTGGGCTTGGCGGTAACGATACCGATCTCGAAACGCGCATGTCGCGCTTCCGCAATGACCGTTCGGATCGCGCCCACCGGGCGCGGGGACTGGCGAAACGTCTGGCTGCAAACGTGCCGAACAAGGGCGAAGCTGCCGGTTCCAGTGTTGGCCGTATGCTGATCGATGCCTATCCCGACCGGATCGCAAAAGCCCGTGGCCAGACGGGGCAGTTTCTGCTTGCCAATGGGCGCGGCGGTGAGGTGGATAGCGCAATCAGCCTCAGCCGTGCGCCGTGGCTGGTGGTGGCCGATATGTCGGGCAAGGCGGGGCGCACCCGTATTCTGGCCGCAGCCGAACTCACCGAAACGGAAATCCGCACGGCTCTTGGTGGCAAAATAGAAAGCGGAAAACAGGTCGTTTACGACCCGGAGAAGAACGCGCTTCGCGCGCGTGAAGGGTCACGTATTGGAGCCATCGCACTTTCGGAAAAGCCGCTTGCCGCGCCTTCGGGTGCCGCGGCCGATGAAGGCGTGATTGCTGCCACGCGCGAGCATGGGCTTTCCATTCTGCCATGGGGTAAGGAAGCCGATATTTTGCGCCGCCGCCTCGGCTGGCTCCATCGCGGGCTTGGCGAACCGTGGCCGTCGATGGAGGATAACAATCTTCTGGAGAAACTTGATGACTGGCTGCTGCCGTTTCTAACCGGTGAGGCGCAGCTCGACCGCATTCCGGGTCATGTCCTGAAAAACGGCCTGATGAGCCTCGTGCCTTTCGATTTGCAACGCAGCGTCGATCAGCTTGCGCCGACGCATTTTGAAGTGCCGACCGGTTCGCATATTCCGATCCGCTACGATGCCGACGAGCCGGTGATCGCCGTGCGCGTGCAGGAACTTTTTGGGTTAAGCACGCATCCATCGATTGCGAACGGCAAGGTGCCGCTGCTTTTGGAGCTTCTGTCTCCGGCGCATCGCCCGATCCAGATCACCCGCGATCTTCCCGGTTTCTGGAAAGGCTCCTGGGCCGACGTGCGCTCCGATATGCGTGGACGCTATCCCAAGCACGTCTGGCCGGAAGATCCGGCAAATGCTGAAGCAACACGCCGGGCCAAGCCACGAGGGACCTGAGATATTTCGGCTCTGACGGCCTGCAAATGGCACCCTTCTGCGCTTCCGGTGCTCATGTACCCAAAAGTACATTCCGCTCCGGTTCTCAAAGCGCACCATTTTCGGCACGTCATAACCAAAATCTCAACAGGTCCCACCACGGCACCTGCGACCGGATAACGCAGTTCTGCTTGCATTTTCGTCCGGCCTTGTTTCATAAGGAGCAAGACAGGGGAGGAACATGCAGGCAGAATTCGAAAATCGCGCTTCCAACCTTTCGCGGCGTCCGCGCCTTACGACACTGGTGCGGGTACGCTGGCTCGCCATAGCCGGGCAGACGGCAGCGGTGATGTTCGTCGCGCTCTATCTGCAATTTCCCTTTGCCGTCGGCATCTGCCTTGCGCTGATTGCCTGTTCGGCCTGGCTCAACCTCTATCTGGCGTTCCGTTTCCCCACCAATCACCGGCTTAATCCGGCGGCGGCGAGCCTGGTTCTCGCCTTCGATATATTGCAACTGGCCGGACTGCTCTATCTGACCGGCGGGCTGCAAAACCCCTTCATCGTCCTGATGATCGTCCCGGTCATCATTTCGGCGACATCGCTCTCCGCCCGGCACACGCTTGTGCTCGCGCTGCTCGTCGTCGCTTGTACCACCGTGCTTGCCTTTCAATACGATCCGCTGCCCTGGTATCCCGGCGAAAGGCTGAACCTGCCTTTCCTGTTCGTGATCGGCATCTGGTGCGCCATCATCTCGGCGCTCGGCTTTACGGGCGTCTATGCCTATCGCATTGCGGAGGAAGCGCGCCAGCTTGGTGACGCCCTGACGGCGGCCGAATTGATTCTCCAGCGTGAACAGCATCTATCGGCGCTCGACGGGCTTGCCGCCGCCGCCGCGCATGAACTGGGCACGCCGCTTGCCACAATCGCGCTCGTGGTCAAGGAAATGCAGCGTACACACGTCAAGGATGCCGGTCTGGCGGACGATATCGCGTTGCTTCGCTCGCAGACGCAGCGCTGCCGTGAAATCCTGCAACGGCTGACGAGCCTGTCATCCGAAAACGAAGAGCATATGTCGCGCCTGCCGCTTTCTTCCCTCATCGAAGAGGTGATCGCGCCGCACCGCAATTTCGGCATCGCCATCGATGTGCAGAAGATGGAAGGGCCGAAGCCGGAACCGGTCACCCGTCGCAATCCGGGCCTGCTCTACGGGCTTGGCAATCTGGTGGAAAATGCTGTCGATTTCGCGCGCGGCAATGTCAGTGTTACGTGGGGCTGGACCGAGGGCAATGTAAGCGTGACCATTCAGGACGACGGCGACGGGTTCAAGCCGGAAGTTCTCGACCGCATCGGCGAGCCCTATATGACAAGCCGCGACAACACCCGCAATGGTGGCGGACTGGGGCTGGGGCTTTTCATTGCAAAGACCCTTCTGGAGCGATCCGGCGCACAGATCGCCTTCCGCAATCGCAACAATCCGGGGCAGGGGGCGGAAGTGAAGGTCGTCTGGCCGCGCACGGTCTTCACCAAGGAATGATACCAGATCCAGAAAGTCGATTGGTCCGGGATAAGCGAGGCGACGGCCGGAACTTTCCGTCGCTGGAATTGATTTATTGTTTCAATGGCTATTTGACTTTTTGACGCAGGGGCATCAATAAGGAAACAAAAAGACAGGCAGGAAAAAAACCGATGGACGATTTGAGGCAGGAAGACCCCGAAGCCATAGGCAATGATCCGACCCTCCTTCTGGTCGATGACGACAAACCTTTTTTGCAGCGCCTTGCCCGCGCCATGGAAAGCCGGGGTTTTCAGGTGACAACCGCGGAATCGGTTGAGGAAGGCATCGCCGCAGCCAAGGCTGCCGCGCCCGCTTATGCGGTGGTGGATATGCGGTTGGGTGACGGAAACGGTCTCGATATTATCGAGGCCATTCGTTCGCGCCGCCCGGATACACGCGCCATCGTCCTCACCGGCTACGGCAATATCGCAACCGCCGTGAATGCCGTGAAGCTTGGCGCGATCGATTATCTGTCGAAGCCCGCCGACGCGGACGAAGTTTTTGCCGCGCTTACCCGTCGCCCGGGCGAAAAGGTTGCCCCGCCGGAAAATCCGATGTCCGCCGACCGGGTTCGCTGGGAGCATATCCAGCGCGTTTACGAAATGTGCGAGCGTAATGTTTCGGAGACGGCCCGCCGCCTCAACATGCATCGCCGCACCTTGCAGCGAATCCTTGCCAAGCGCGCTCCGCGCTGATTTCAGTCGATCTCGGCGCCCGGCCCGGCGTCAGGCATATCGAGGCCGGCAAGCTCCGCCATGGTGAGGCGCGCGGCGCCGGCGCGCGCAAAGCGCAGCATCAGCGCCTTGCGCGTGGCTCCGGCAAGCTTGTGCTCCGGCGCATCGCGCAGGATCTCCGCGCCATAGCCATCCGACAGGATGAAGCCGCATTCCTCCGGGAAAATCTCGCGCGGGACTGCCGGGTGCGTCGCAAAGAACAGCCTGTCGCAATAGGAACGATATTCCGGCCATTTGTGATCCGCCTTCCAGTCCTCGATCGAGGATTTTATCTCGACGATCCAGATTTCGCCCTTGCGGCTGACCGCGATCAGGTCGGCGCGCCTGCCGGAAGCGAGCGACAGTTCCGGCAATGTGGCAAGCCCCATTTCCAGAAAAAGACGCTGCACGCCGCGTCGTACGAGCATGGCATTCTCCGACTGCCTGCCGTCGGAAAGCGGATGGGTCTGGTTGGGAATCACTATTGGCATGAGCGCATCTTGTGCCCGGTTTTCCAGCGAAACAACCGGAGACCGGCCTGAATCGGCGAGAAACAAGTATGTACTGGCGGGCAAATAAGGCAAAATATGGCAAAAAAGCGCCCGTTTGAGGAATTTTCAATTTACGGTTAACGCATGGTTAACAATACTGCTGCATCTTCAGCGCGAACAAGCGATTCGCTTTTATCGACGGCCCATCGTGGTCCCATTGACGAGATGAACCAATCTGGGGGGGAATGCATGAATTCTCGCGTTCTGAAACTGACGACGGCTCTTTTTCTGGCGGGTGCCCTTGCGGGCTGCTCGACTATGGGCGGCACCTTCTACACCGCTTCCTATTCTTCCGTTACCGATGCGGGCTATGTCGTGCCGGCCATTCCGAGCGCAAAGATACCGGGGCAATATCGCAGGCAGATCGTAAAGTACCAGACCGACGAGAAGCCCGGCACGATTGTCGTCGATACGCGGAACAAGTTCCTTTATTTCATCATGCCGGACGGCAAGGCGATGCGTTATGGCATCGGTGTCGGGCGCGAGGGATTTGGCTGGTCGGGCAACGCCCGTGTCGCCATGAAGCGTGAATGGCCGACCTGGACGCCGCCCTCGGCCATGATCAAGCGTCAGCCGGAATTGGCGAAATACCGCAACGGGATGGACCCGGGCCTGAAAAACCCGCTCGGCGCGCGCGCGCTCTATCTGTTCAACAGGGGCGGCGATACGGGTTATCGCCTGCATGGAACGCCGGAATGGTGGTCTATCGGCAAGGCCATGTCTTCCGGCTGCATCCGCCTGATGAACCAGGACATCATGGATCTTTACAACCGCACCGAAAAAGGTGCGAAGGTCATCGTGAAACAGTAAATCCGGGCGATGACGGGTAAGAAAAAGGCCGCTCAAAGCGGCCTTTTTAGCATTACGAAGAATGCAACTGTAATGTTGGTAACAATGGCCAGTCGGATCAGATTTGCTCGACCTGCTGCACTTCCGGCACGAAATGACGCAACAGGTTCTGGATGCCGTGCTTCAGCGTTGCCGTCGAAGACGGGCAGCCGGAGCAGGCGCCCTTCATGTGCAGGAAAACGGTGCCGTTTTCGAAACCGCGGAACGTGATGTCGCCGCCGTCCTGCGCAACGGCCGGGCGGACGCGGGTCTCGATCAGTTCCTTGATGGTTTCGACGATCTCCGTGTCGGCCGCATCGAAGAATTCCTCGTCGCCGTGGGCCGCGCCTGCATCGCCATTGGCATTGCCCGCCATGGCGGGCGTGCCCGACATGAAATGTTCCATGATCGTGCCGAGAATGGCGGGCTTCAGATGCTGCCATTCGCCGTCTTCCTTGGTGACGGTGATGAAATCATAGCCGAAGAAAACGCCGGTTACGCCCGGAACCGCGAAAAGCTTGGCGGCGAGCGGCGACGTGTTTCCGGCGGTTGCGACATCGCGGAAGTCGGCTGTGCCTTCCGGCATCACGACCTTGCCGGGGAGAAACTTCAGGGTCGCCGGATTGGGCGTGGTTTCAGTCTGGATGAACATGCCAGTTGTCCCGCTTTCAAATTCTGGAACGATTTTCGTAAGCGCATATGCGCACGGCCACAAGTACCGTAGCGCTCGGATGCTTATCGGTTACCATCAATATAGGGTGATCAGGTCACCGCATCAATGTCGTCGTCACTCATGCCCGCCGGAATAACCGTGACGGGAATCGGAAACTGGCTGCGGCTTGCCAGCGACTGCACAAGCGGGCCGGGCCCTTCCTTGCCGGAGCCTGCGGCCAGGACGAGGATGGCAATATCCTGATCTTCCTCGATCAGCGAAAGCAGTTGGTCGGCGGTTTCGCCTTCGCGGATGCTGATTTCCGGCTCGATTCCCTGCTCCGCGCGCACGATGGCGGCAAATTTTTCGAGCGCGGCCCGGGCACGATCCTGCGCTTCCGTGCGCATGATCTCCCCGACACCCAGAATCTGCTGGAAGTCGGAATCGTCGATCACGAAAAGAAAAATGACCGAGCCGCCGGTGTTTTTCGCGCGGCGCGCGGCATAGGCGACAGCACGCCCGCATTCGGGCGTTTCGTCGACGACGGCAAGAAACTTGCGGCGATGACCGGCTTCCCGGCTAAGTCGTTTTGATACCATGGCCGCAATTTGCCATCGGGACCGGCCGTCCGCAAGCTGACATTTTGTGTCCGGCTCACGATTTTCAAAAAGGAGCGGGCGACCGCGAAAATTGCAGCCGCCCGCATGAGAGGAAGAACGAAAATCAGTTCTGGAGCCAGCCGACGATATCGCGCACCTGGCGCATCGTCTGCTCTGCGATCACGCCTGCCTGTTCGCCGCCATCGCGCAATACGCCGTCAATATAGGCCGGATCGGCGACCAGACGGCGCATTTCATGCGTAATCGGCGACAGGCGTGCAACAGCGAGATCGGCCAGCGAAGCCTTGAATTCGGAGAACTGGCGCCCGCCGAACTCGGCCACGATGTCTTCTCTGGATTTCGATGCAAGCGCTGCATAGATGCCGACCAGATTGTCGGCTTCCGGGCGGCCTTCCAGTCCGCCGGTTTCCGAAGGCAGGCCGTCGGAATCCGTCTTGGCCTTGCGAATCTTCTTGTTGATCGTCTCCTCGTCGTCGATCAGGTTGATGCGCGACAGGTCCGACGGGTCGGATTTCGACATCTTCTTTGTGCCGTCGCGAAGCGACATGATGCGCATGGCGGGACCGGAAATCATCGGTTCGGTGAGCGGGAAGAAACCCGACACCTGCTCGTCCCCGACCTTCATGTCCACGCCGATTCCGAGCGAAGCGATGCGGTCGGAATAGTCGTTGTTGAATTTCTGCGCGATGTCGCGGGTCAGTTCCAGATGCTGCTTCTGGTCCTCGCCGACCGGTACGGCGGTGGCGCGATAAAGCAGGATGTCGGCAGCCATCAGGCTCGGATAGGCGAATAGGCCGAGCGAGGCGTTTTCACGGTCCTTGCCCGCCTTGTCCTTGAACTGGGTCATGCGGCTCATCCAGCCGATGCGTGCGACACAGTTGAACACCCAGGCGAGCTCGGCGTGCTGCATGACGCGGCTCTGGTTGAAAACGATGCTCTTCTTCGGGTCGATTCCGGCGGCGAGGAAAGCCGCCGTGACCTCGCGGGTCGACTGCTGCAATTCGACCGGATCGGGCGAAACCGTCAGGGCGTGCATGTCGACGACGCAATAGATGCAATCTTCGGTCTGCTGGATCTCGACCCACCGCTTGATTGCACCCAGATAGTTGCCGAGGTGAAGATTTCCGGTCGGCTGGACACCGGAGAAGACAAGCGGTTTGAACGTGCTCATGACTCTATCCTGAAAAAGTTAGCCCCGCCGGTGGAGAGCGGGGATTTTTTGAACGCTGGTCTTTTCGCAGAGACGCATCCGCCTTTCAAGCGCGAATTAGAACGCGTTTCGATCTGATTGAATCAGATCGGTGCTCTAACGCTTTCCATTTCAAGCATAATCTTATCGATCCTCGTTTCACTCCGGTCGGATTATGCTTTATGATTCGCTTTCCGGCTTCTTCCTTGCCGCGCCGCGCCTGACGTTACGCCGGATCATGGCGGTGCTTGCGCCGCCAAGGCCGAAAGCGAGGCCGAAATAGACGGTCATGGCCACGACCACCATCGCTGCCACGGTGCCCGCCCGGACCACGAAGGGGGCGGCGGACGAAAGCTCATAGGCGAAATAGCCGATGGCATAATGAATGCCGAAAGCCATGACGCCGGCCGCGAACAGGAGGCGCGGAATGCGGGTCAGGAGCGGAATGTCCTGGCCCCAATGGCCGCGCTTCACCAGTGTTGCGAAAAGCAGGACGGCATTGACCCAGCCTGCGACGATTTCGGCGGTGGCAATGCCCGCCGGGCCGAAAAGCGGGAAAAGCGTGATGGCAAGCGAGACGTTCACGACGACGGAAATGGCGGCGAAGACCATCGGTGTGCGGGTGTCCTCGCGGGCGAAGAAACCCGGAATGAACGCCTTGATCAGCACGAAGGCAGGCAGTCCAAGACCGTAGATCGCCAGAATGCCGGATACGACCAGCGTGGAATCCGGGCTGAACTTGCCACGCTCGAACAGAAGCCGCACGATCGGCTCCGACATGACGAGCAGGGCGGCGGCGGCGGGCAGAGTGAGAAAAAGCGTGAACTCGACCGAGCGGTTCTGGAGGTTCGAGGCCTCCTTCATGTGTCCGCCGCGCAGCGCGCGCGACAGTTCCGGCAGGAGCACGGTCGCGACCGCGATGCCGACGACGCCAAGCGGAAGCTGGTAGATGCGGTCGGCATAGACAAGCGAGGAAACCGCGCCTTCCATTCCGGACGCGATATTGGTGTTGATCAGCAGATTGATCTGCGTGATGCCGCCGGTGATCGCGGCCGGAAGCGCCAGCACGAGCAGCCGCTTGACGTCGGAAGTGAGACGCGGGCGGCGAAAGCCTATCCTGATGCCCGCATGACGCACCGCGATCCAGACGATTGCAAGCTGCACGAGGCCCGCGGCCATCACGCCCCATGAGAGGCCATAGCCGACGGCAAGCGCGTCATGACCCCGCCACCAGGCCACGGCCAGAACACCGATCAGGATGATGTTTAGGAAGACCGGCGCGACCGCCGCCGCGAAATAGCGGTGTAGCGAGTTCAGCATACCGCCCATCATCGCTGCCAGCGACATGCAGGCGAGATAAGGGAACATGATGGTGGCAAGCCGCACTGTATTGTCGAATTTCACCGCATCGCCGGTAAAGCCCGGCGCGATGACGGTGCGCACTAGAAACGGCATCGACAGTTCCATCGCGATGGTCAGGAACAGGAGCACGGTGAAGAGCACGCCGAACACTTCCTCGGAAAAACGGCGCGCGCCATCCAGGCCGTTCTTTTCGATTTCCTTGGCAAAAAGCGGCACGAAGGCGGAATTGAAAGCGCCTTCGGCAAAAAGCCTGCGGAACGTGTTCGGGAAACGGAAGGCGGCGTTGAAGGCGTCCGCTACCGGGCCGGTGCCGAGCGCGGCCGCCATGAACATCTCGCGCGTGAAGCCGAAAATGCGGCTCATCAGCGTGCCCGACGCAACCGTGGCGAATTTTTTAACCAAACTCATTGTCTTGAAATACCCGAACCTACGCTGCCGCCTGGGGCGAGCGATTATTTGTTTTCGTACTGTTGTCATCGCCGACAAGCAGGGCGAGAAGCTTGCGTCTGATCGTGCCCTGACGGGAAGCGTTCGAAATCTTGTGGCCGACGAGATCGGTCACATAGAAACTGTCGATCACCTTCTCGCCGAAGGTGGTGATGTGGGCCGATGCAATATCGAGCGACAGGTCGGAAATAAGTCCGGTCAGTTCCGACAGGAGGCCGGGCCTGTCGAGGCCTTCCACTTCGATGACGGTGAACTTGTTGGAGAGCGTGTTGTTGATTTCCACGCGCGGTTCGACCTTGAAGGCCTTGGCATTTTTTCTCGACTTGGTGCGTTTGGCCAGCACGTCGGGCAGACGCGTTTTCCCGGAAAGCATATCCTCGATCACCTTGCCCACCCGTTCGGCACGGCGGCGCTCATCGTCATCGAGGTCGAATTCGCGGCTGATGAGGATCGTGTCGAGCGCGCGCCCGTCGCCGGTGGTGAAAATCTGCGCGTCCACGATATTGCCGCCCGCCGCCGCACAGGCGCCGGTGATGATCGACAGAAGCCGGGGATGGTCCGGCGCCAGGACGGTGATTTCCGTCACCGCCTCGAATGTATGCGGCTTCGCCATGGTGGCGAGCGCGCGGCCTTCGCGGTCGGCCTCGCGGATGAAATGCGCGTGTCGCGCCTGATCGTCCAGACTGACCGTGAAGAGATAGTTCTGATAATGCAGGCCAAGATAGGCGTCGCGTTCGGCCGGGGGCCAGTCGGCCAGTTTTTCGGCGAGCGCCTGCCGCGCCTGCCGGTCGCGGTCGGCGCGCGAAAGTTCCGAAAATCCGCCCGTCAGCACAAGCTCGGTTTCATAGAAGAGCGTGCGCAGAAGCTGGCCTTTCCAGCCGTTCCAGACGCCGGGGCCAACGGCCTTGATGTCGCAGACGGTAAGGATGAGCAGGAGCTTCAGCCGCTCCATGGTCTGCACCGTGTCGGCGAAGTCGATGATGGTCTTGCGGTCGTTGAGATCGCGCGATTGCGCCACCATGCTCATGGTCAGGTGTTCGCGCACCAGCCATTCCACCGTCTCGGTCTCCGATGGCGTCAGGCCGAAGCGCGGACCGAGCCTGCGGGCAATGCGCGCGCCTGCCACCGAATGGTCCTCGGGGCGGCCCTTGGCGATATCGTGCAGAAGCAGCGCGACGTAAAGCAGGTTACGGTCACGCTTGAGCGTGGTGATGAGATGGTTGGAAAGGGGATGCTCGTTTTCCAGTTCGCCGCGTTCCATTTCAGAGAGAACGGCAATGCAGCGCAGCAGATGTTCGTCGACCGTGTAATGATGATACATATTGAACTGCATCATCGCGACGATCTTGCCGAAATCCGGAATGAATTTTCCCAATACGCCGGATTCGTTCATGCGGCGCAGGATCAGTTCCGGGTTGCGCGGGGACGCAAGAATTTCGAGGAAAAGCCTGTTGGCTTCCCGGTTCTCGCGCAGTTCCGCATTGATGAGCTTCAGCGAGCGGGTAAGGCTCTGCATCGCTTCGGGATGAAATTCCAGCCCGTGCCTGTCGGCAAGATGAAACAGGCGGATGATATTGACCGGATCCTGCCTGAAGACATCCGGCTGGGCAATATTGATGCGGTGGTTTTCCGAAACGAAACCGCCATCCGGGGAAAGCTTGCGTTTGCGGCGGGAAAAGGTGAGAAAAATGCGGTTGAAGCCGGGCACATGCTTGGCCTGCCGTTCCTCAAGCGCCGCACTGATGATGCGGGTCAGGTCGCCGACATCCTTCGCGACGAGGAAATAATGCTTCATGAAGCGTTCGACATAGTTCTGGCCGGGATGCGCCGTGTAGCCGAGACGTTCGGCGATTTCCGGCTGAATGTCGAAGGACAGGCGTTCTTCCGCCTTCAGTGTCGCGAAATGCATGTGGCAGCGCACGGCCCAGAGAAAATCCTCCGCCTTGTTGAACAGGCGCAGCTCCGAACGCGACAGCACGCCGAGCTTGACCAGTTCTTCCTTGCTTTTGACCCGGTAGAAATATTTGGTGATCCAGAACAGCGTGTGCAGGTCGCGCTGGCCGCCCTTGCCTTCCTTGACGTTCGGTTCCACCAGATAGCGGGTTTCGCCCGCCTTGCGGTGGCGCGCATCGCGCTCGGCAAGCTTGGCCTGAATGAATTCCGGCCCCGTATCCTTGACCACTTCCTCGTCGAAACGGGAAACAAGCGTCTTGAAAAGCTCCTTGTCGCCGGACAGGAAACGCGCATCGAGGATCGCCGTGCGGATCGTCATGTCTTCCCGCGAAAGGCGCAGGCATTCGTCGATATTGCGCGTGGAATGGCCGACTTTCAGTCCCATGTCCCATAGCATATAGAGCATGTATTCCACGACCTGCTCGCCCCATGGCGTCTGCTTGTAGGGCAGGAGAAAGAGAAGATCGATATCCGAACCGGGAGCCAGTCCGCCGCGTCCATAGCCGCCGACCGCGACGACGGCCATGTTTTCCGCCTTGGACGGGTTCATCGCGGGATAGACCCGGGCGGCCGCGAATTTGAAGAGCGCTCCGATCAGCGTGTCCATGAGATAGGAAAGGCGTTTCGCGCACAGCGTACCGCCGCCATCCTTCATCAGCAGGCCTTCGGCATTGGCGCGTCCGCGTACAAGCGCGTCTTTCAGCGCTTGCAGAACGACCTTGCGTACGGGAAGACTGGTGTAGCTTTCGCCCGTCGAATCCGCCAGTTCGTTGATCTTGCGGCGCAGCGTCTCGGGATTGACGATTTCTTCCAGCTTAAGGTCGTGTGCGCTCATGCGGGTTTTGGGTCCGGCTTCAGGAGTGGGAGGCGACGGATTATCCTATAGCCGCTTTTACAGGACATGAATATCCAAAAGCAAAGGCCGGGCATTTCGCCCGGCCTTTGTCTTCCTGCCTGCCAAAAGGCTCAGTTGGTCGCATTATAGGCGGTGATTGCCGCCATGTTGACGATATCGGAATCCTTCGCCCCGATCGTCACGATCTGCGCCGGTTTGTCGAGGCCGACGAGCAGCGGACCGATGACGGTCGCGCCGCCCAGCTCCTGCAGCATGTCGGCGGCGATGGACGCCGAATGATTGTCCGGCGTGACGATGACATTGGCGGGACCGGAGAGGCGGATGAACGGATATTGCTCCATCAGCTTCGGATTCAGCGCCACATCCGCGCTCATTTCGCCGTCGAACTCGAAATCGACATGGCGCGTTGAAAGGATGCGGACGGCTTCCTGAATGCGCGCCGAGCGCTCGCCGCCCATATGGCCGAAGGTGGAGAATGCCGTGAGCGCCACGCGCGGCACATAGCCCATGCGGCGCGCCATGCCGGCGGCTTCGACGGCAATGTCGGCAAGTTCGGCTGCGGTCGGCATTTCATGCACTGCCGTATCGGCGATGAACACGGTCCGCTCGCGGCAAAGCGCGATCGAAACGCCCACCATGCGATGGCCGGGCTTGGAATCGATCACCCGGCGCACGTCGTCGAGGCCGGTCGCATAATTGCGGGTTACGCCCGTTACCATGCCGTCGGCATCGCCAAGCGCCACCATGCAGGCCGCGAAATGGTTGCGATCGTTGTTGATGAGGCGATGGCAGTCGCGCGCCAGATAACCCTTGCGCTGAAGCTTTTCGTAAAGATGGTCCGCATAGGCCGAGTTGCGGCTGGAAAGGCGCGCATTGATGATCTCGATTCCCGGACGATCGAGATCGAGACCCGCCGCCTGGGCCGTATTGTGCACGCGCTCTTCGCGACCGACGAGAATGGCGGTGCCAAGCCCCTGATTGACGTAGGAAACGGCGGCGCGCATCACCTGTTCTTCCTCGCCTTCGGCGAAGACGATGCGTTTGGGCTGCTGGCGCACGCGCTCGTAAATACCGCGCAGTGTCGAGGCGATGGGGTCGCGCCGTGCCGACAGTTCCCGCTTGTAGCCTTCAATGTCCTCAATGATGCGCCCGGCAACGCCGGTTTCGATTGCAGCCTTTGCAACGGCTGCCGAAACGGAAGCGAGCAGGCGCGGATCGAACGGCACGGGAATGATGTAGCTCGGACCGAAGCGCGGACGGCTGCCCTGATAGGCGGCGACCACATCGTCCGGCACGTCCTCGCGGGCAAGCTCGGCGATGGCGTGCACGGCGGCGATCTTCATCGCATCGTTGATCGTGGTTGCGCGCACGTCGAGCGCGCCGCGGAAGATGTAGGGAAAGCCCAGGACATTGTTGACCTGGTTCGGATAGTCCGAGCGTCCGGTGGCGACGATGGCGTCGTCGCGAATGAGGGCAACCTCTTCCGGCGTGATTTCAGGATCGGGGTTGGCCATTGCAAAGATGATCGGATTGGGCGCCATGACACGCACCATTTCTTCCGTAAGCGCCCCCTTGGCGGACAGGCCGAGGAACACGTCTGCATCCTTCATGGCATCGGCGAGCGAGCGGCGGTCGGTCTTGACCGCATGTGCCGATTTCCACTGGTTCATGCCTTCTTCGCGGCCCTGATAGACAACGCCCTTGGTGTCGCAAAGGATGACATTGTCCGGGTCGAAGCCCATCGCCTTGATGAGTTCAATGCAGGCGATGCCCGCAGAACCCGCGCCATTGCAGACGAGTTTCGTCGTCTTCATGTCGCGGCCCGTCAGGTGAAGCGCGTTGATGAGACCGGCGGCGGCGATGATCGCCGTACCGTGCTGGTCGTCGTGAAACACCGGGATGTCCATCAGTTCGCGCAGGCGTTGCTCGATGATGAAACAGTCCGGCGCCTTGATGTCTTCCAGATTGATGCCGCCGAAAGACGGGCCGAGATAGCGCACGGCATTGATGAAGGCGTCGATATCGGTCGTATCGATTTCAAGGTCGATGGAGTCCACATCCGCGAAGCGCTTGAACAGCACCGCCTTGCCTTCCATCACCGGCTTGGAGGCCAGCGCGCCGAGATTGCCGAGGCCGAGGATTGCCGTGCCATTGGAAACGACGGCGACCAGATTGCCCTTGGACGTGTAATCATAGGCCAGAGACGCGTCTTCCGCGATGGCCTTCACCGGCACGGCGACGCCTGGCGAATAGGCAAGCGAGAGGTCGCGTTGCGTGGTCATGGGCTTGGTGGGGTTGATCTCCAGCTTGCCGGGACGACCCTGCGCGTGAAAGTCGAGCGCTTCCTTCTCACTGGCTGTGGGTGCGCGTTCTGATGTGTTGCCCTTCGGCGTCGAGGCTGGCATGTTCCCTCCGGTTTCATCTGCGGGAAAACCTCGATAGCGCCAGTCAGGCATCGTGTAAACAGCGCTTACGGGAATAGATATTCATCCAAAAACGATGGAATGCGAAATTTTATGACTTTGGCATTGTTTGCCAAGCAATAAATGAAGGTTTACCTATGGAAGCGAAGGCCAGCGAAAACACGTTGAAAGCGGAAGAAAACGCCGCCGAGGCCGCACCCGTTCGCCTGACGCCCATGATGGAGCAATATATCGAGATCAAGGCGGCAAATGTCGATTCGCTGCTTTTCTATCGCATGGGCGATTTCTACGAGCTGTTTTTCGACGATGCCGTGGAAGCTTCCGCCGCTCTCGGTATCACGCTCACCAAGCGCGGCAAGCATCTGGGCGAGGATATTCCCATGTGCGGCGTGCCGGTGCACGCGGCGGACGACTATCTGCAGAAGCTGATCGCCAAGGGCTATCGGGTCGCGGTCTGCGAGCAGGTCGAAGATCCGGCCGAAGCCAAAAAGCGCGGCGCCAAATCCGTGGTGCGGCGCGATGTGATCCGCCTTGTCACGCCCGGCACGTTGACGGAAGAAAAGCTGCTCGACCCGTCCGAGGCGAATTTCCTGATGGCGCTTGGCCGCACCAGGGGCGAGGGGACGCTGGCGCTTGCCTGGATCGATATTTCCACCGGCACCTTCCGCGTATCGGAAACCGCGCCTGACCGGCTCTTTGCCGATATCATGCGGGTCGATCCGCGTGAGCTGGTCGTGGCGGACACAGCCTTCCACGATGCGGAACTGCGCCCGGTCTTCGATCTGGTGGGCAAGGCGGTGACGCCGCAGCCTGCGACGCTTTTTGACAGCGGGGCGGCTGAAAACCGTATCCAGCGCTATTATGACGTTGCGACGCTCGACGGTTTCGGCCAGTTCAGCCGCGTGGAACTGTCGGCCATTTCCGGCGCCATCGCCTATATCGAGAAGACGCAGATTGCCGAACGACCGCCGCTGATGCGCCCCGAACGCGAACATGAAGGCGGCACGATCTTCATCGATCCCGCCACCCGCGCCAGTCTGGAACTGGTGCGCACCATGTCGGGCAGTCGCGAGGGAAGCCTTCTCAAGGCGATTGACCGTACGGTGACGGGCGGCGGTGCGCGTCTTCTGGCGGAACGGCTGACCGCGCCCTTGACCGATCCCCGCAAGATCACGCTGCGGCTCGATTCCGTTTCGTGGTTCCTGAGCGAGCAATCGCTTTGCGAGGCCCTGCGGCACGAACTGAAGGGCGTGCCGGACATGCCGCGCGCGCTGTCGCGACTGGCAGTCGGTCGTGGCGGTCCGCGCGATCTGGGTGCATTGGCGCGCGGCTTCGAGGCGGCGGGCGCCATTTCCTCGCTGTTGAACGGGGCGCTCCTGCCGAACGAACTGGCCGCCGCGCGGGAAGCGCTGGAGCAGATGTCGGTGGCTTTCGCCGAACATCTCGACCGTGCGCTGGCCGACGAAATGCCGCTTTTGAAGCGTGACGGCGGTTTCGTCCGCGAAGGCTATAATGGCGAACTTGATGAAATGCGCGCGCTGCGCGACCAGTCGCGCCGGGTGATCGCCGGTTTGCAGGCCGATTATATCGAGGAAACCGGCATCAAGTCGCTGAAGATCAAGCATAACAATGTGCTCGGCTATTTCATCGAAGTGACGGCCAACAATGCCGGGGCGATGACCGATACGGACGACGTGAAGGGCCGCTTCATCCATCGCCAGACCATGGCCAATGCGATGCGTTTCACGACGACCGAACTGGCGGAGCTTGAAAGCAGGATCGCGAATGCCGCCGACCGCGCCCTGTCGATCGAACTGGCGATTTTCGAGGAACTGACGGCCGAAGCCGTCAGCCATGCCGACAGCATTCGCGCGGCGGCGGCGGCACTTGCCGTCTTCGACGTTTCGGCGGCGCTTACCGTGCTTGCCGAAGGGCAGGGCTATTGCCGCCCTCTGGTCGACGACAGCCTGTCCTTCAACATCGTTGCCGGTCGCCATCCGGTGGTGGAACAGGCGCTGCGCCGTCAGGCGGCCAATCCGTTCGTGGCCAACGATTGCGATCTTTCCCCGCAAAAGGACGGGGGAAATGGTGCGATCTGGTTGCTGACCGGCCCGAATATGGGCGGTAAGTCGACTTTCCTGCGCCAGAATGCGCTGATTGCCATTCTGGCCCAAATGGGCTCATTCGTTCCCGCCGGATCGGCGCGGATCGGTGTGGTCGACCGGCTTTTCAGCCGCGTCGGTGCGTCCGACGATCTGGCGCGCGGGCGCTCGACCTTCATGGTCGAAATGGTGGAAACGGCGGCGATCCTCAATCAGGCAGGTGAACGCTCGCTCGTCATCCTCGATGAAATCGGGCGCGGCACGGCGACGTTCGACGGTCTGTCCATCGCCTGGGCGGCCGTGGAATATCTGCATGAGAAAAACCGCTGCCGCGCCTTGTTTGCTACCCATTTCCACGAAATGACGGCGCTTTCGGAAAAGCTGGGGCGGCTTTCCAATGTCACCATGCGGGTCAAGGAATGGGACAATGATGTCGTCTTCCTGCACGAAGTGGCAAAGGGGGCGGCTGACCGTTCCTATGGCGTGCAGGTGGCGCGGCTTGCGGGGCTTCCCGAAGCGGTGGTCGATCGCGCTCGTGACGTGCTGCATCAGCTCGAAGCGGGAGAAACGTCCGGCAAGGCCGACAAGCTGATCGACGATCTGCCGCTGTTTTCCGTGGTTTTGCAGGAAAAGCCGAAGCCGCAGGCATCATCGAAAGACAGCGAACTTGCGCAGGCCGTCTCGGCAATCAGCCCGGACGAACTCACACCGCGCGAAGCGCTGGACCTGATCTACAAATTGAAGGAACTGGCCGGAAAGGCGTGAGTTCTCGGAACCCTCGCCCTTCGAGGCTCCGCTATGCTCCGCACCTCAGGGTGAGGGCGTTGGGCTGATTTGATGCAAGATAACCGCAGGGGTTTCCCCTCATCCTGAGGAGGCCTGAAGGGCCGTCTCGAAGGCCGAGGGGAAAACAGCCAAGTTTACACAAAACGGTTAGCTTCCGCGCCGTAATAGGTGATGTAGCGGCTGGAGATGCGCTCGATCGGCAGGATGATGAACACATCGGTGGTGCCGAAGGCTTCATCAATGACCGCGCCGTCGCCAATCATTGCGCCGAGGCGCAGATACCCCTTCACCAGCGGTGGCATGGAGAAAAGCGCAACCTTGTTGTTGATCGCTTCCTTCGGCATCAGATCCATGGCCTGATAACGGTGCGGCAGGGCGCGTACGTCCCAGTCCGGCGTTGCCCGGCAATTATGGTGCAGGAACGACAGGCCCAGCGCGTGTGCTGCCGGCACCGCGCCGTGGAACGATGCGCAGCCGAACATCACGTCGATGGAATGGCGGCGGCAATAAGCCCATGCCCCCTGCCAGAGAAGTTCCACCGTGCGCTTGGAGCGGTATTCGGCTTTCACGCAGGAGCGCCCAAGCTCCAGAAGACGAAGGTTCGGGCGCGACAGCGCCAGGCGCTGCACGTCATATTCGTCAGCGGAGTAAAATCCGAGCGCCTTTTCGGCCTGATCGCTGCGCATCAGGCGGTAGGTGCCGACAATCTGCTGGTGTTCCGGCACAGGCAGTGCAGTGTCGTAGACGAGAAGATGATCGCAAATGGCATCGAAACGGTCGGCGTCGCGCAGTTCCACGGCTTCGATGGTTTCCCTGCGGGCGCCCATTTCATCGAAGAAGACACGGAAACGCAGTTCCTGCGCGGCTTCGATAGCCTCGCGCGAGTTCGCAAGACGCACTTCCAGCGATCCGATGCGACCCAGAACGACAGGGTCACCGTTGGACGCAAGCAGCGCCTGTTGTGCTTCTAAGCCTGACATGATCGTATCATCAATGATTTGCCGGTCCATTCCAAGCAGTACTGTCATGACGATGGCTCCTGATTTGTCTCTTCACGTATTCCTGAACGGCTTTCCCACTGATATTTCAGCGATGGCTAACCAATCCCGGTTCATACGGTCCTGCACGGACATCACGTCCATTTGGACCGAAGCAGTACAGATTCAGTGCTACGCGAGAATGACAGAAGCATGTCACCAATGTGTCATTACGGCTCGACGGAACTTATCCCCTTCAAATAGCTTTTAAATTTTTCCGTTTCAAATTATGCGAAAGCCCGGAAACGATCAACCCGTCCCCCCGGCGGCAGTATATCCGGCGCGGTTTCAGCGCGCGGTGCGCTCGCGCCGCCAGCCCAGAAACTCTTCCAGAATGATCAGTCCCGCACCGAGGGTGATGAACGCATCGGCGAGATTGAACACGGCGAAAGACCATGTGGGCAGATGGAACAGGATGTAATCGACCACATAGCCATGCACCACGCGGTCGATGAGATTGCCGATGGCGCCGCCGACCACCAGCGCGAAGCCATAGCGCGCAAAGACGCGGTTCGGCGCATTGGTCCACCAGAGATAAAGCACGAAGACGATGACGGCCGCGGTGATCGCAATCAGCCCGCCGTCATGAAGCCATGCCAACATGGAGAAGGCGATACCTTCATTATGCGTGCGGAACAGTGCAAGGAAGGGCAGGAGATCGATCTGCTGGCCATAGCCCATGCGCGTTTCGACGAGATATTTCACGCACTGATCGATCAGCACCGTGAGCATCACGACGAAAAGCGAGGACCAGACCACGTGGCGCTTCATCTCAGGACCTTTCGTCCAGCGTGAGTGCCTCGCGGCGGATTTCGTAAAGCATGACGCCGGTGGCGATAGCCAGATTGAGCGAATCGGCGCGACCCGCCTGCGGAATGCGGGCAAGCTTGTCACAGGCACCGGCAAGACTGTCCGGCAGGCCCTGCTGCTCGTTGCCCATCATCAGCACGACCGGCTTGTTCGCGTAAGGAATGGTGCGATAATCGACCGCGCCTTTCAGATGCGTACCGACGATCAGGCCGGAAAAGCCCTTGCGCCAGTTGAGGAAATCGGCTTCGCTCGCCTTGTAGAGCGGCACGGAAAAGACCGAACCCATGGTGGCGCGCACGGTTTCGAGCGAATAGGGATCGGTCGTGTCGCCGATCAGGATCACACCCTTTGCGCCGACAGCATCAGCCGTGCGGATGACGGTGCCGAGATTTCCCGGATCGCGCACCCGGTCGAGCGCGATATAGACGTCATTGCCCTTGGGGCCAAGTGAGCGCAGCGGCCGGTATTGCTGCTCGAAGACACCGACCACCATCTGCGGGTTGTCGCGCCGGGTGATTGCGGAAATGACCTTATCGGTTACTTCCAGCACCAGCCCGCCCTTGGCGAAGGTGCGGGCGGCGACCTGCTCGACCAGCTTGTTGCCTTTGCCGGATTTGGCGAAAACCAGCGTCTTGATGCGCCAGTCCTGCTCCAGCGCGTCGATGACGAGCTTCAGCCCTTCGGCCAGAAACACGCCCTGCTGGTCGCGGAATTTCTTGAGCGCCAGCGAACGCAGGTCCTTGACGATCGGATTGGCGAGGCTGGTGACTTCCTTGACCTGTCCCACCCGGGGGCCTTTGGAAAAATCGTCGTTACGGCTCATTTGGCTACCCAGCGGCTGAACATGGAAGTGGAAAGTGCGCGCCCTGCCGCCTGTTCGCGCAGGATAAGTTCGCCCGATTCGACCGTGCCGCCAAGGCCGGTGAAACGGTCGCGCATCAGTTCGTGAATGGCGAAGAAGGACGCCCGGATCGAATAGGCGGTGAGAATGACGGCCAATGGCTTTGGCGTCAGGATCGACCGGCAGGTATCGACCATGGCGGGCAGATGCTCGAACAATTGCCAGACTTCGCCGCTGGGGCCGCGCCCATAGGCGGGCGGATCGAGCAGGATAATGTCGTAGAAGCTGCCGCGGCGTTCCTCACGCTGGACGAATTTCATCGCGTCTTCGCAGATCCAGCGAATCGGCTTGTCGGAAAGGCCGGCCATTTCCTGATTCTCGCGCGCCCATAGAATGGCCTTCTTGGAAGCGTCGACATGGGTGACTTCCGCTCCGGCGCGCGCAGCCACTAGCGAGGCAACGCCGGTATAGCCGAAAAGATTGAGCACCTTGACCGTGCGTCCGGCCTTCACGCCTTTGCGGATAAGCCCGTCCATGAACGACCAATGCGCGGCCTGTTCGGGAAAGACGCCGACATGCCGGAACGAGGTGAAGCGGCCATGGAAGGAAATGCCTTCGTGCTGCATCGGCCATGTCTCGCCGAGCGGCACTTTTGGAAACGCCCAGCGCCCCATGCCTTCCTCGTCGGTATTGCCGGTGAAGACGGCATCGGCCTCGTCCCATTCCTTTTGCGGGAGGCTTGGCAACCAGATCGCCTGACCTTCCGGGCGCACAATGCGGTAGGGGCCGTATTGTTCCAGCTTCAGCCCGTTGCCGCTGTCGATGAGCGCATAATCGGGCGAAGGTTCCGTTTCGAGGATCAGCGGCAGGCGCTCGCCCGGACGTGCCCCGGAATAGGGTTTTATCTCGCGAAGCGGCGCGATGGGCTTGTCTTCCGAAGGCTTGGAAGCAGCCTTGGCAAATTGCGGGCGCGGTTTCCTGAAGGAAGAAGCCCTGTTTTCGGACTTGCTGTCGAACTTGCTGGCAAACTTGCTGTCAGGGCGCGGTGCATCGTGTTTCGCGCGCTCGGAGCTGCGCTCCTGCCCACGCTCCTGCCTGGGCACTTGCTTGCCGCCCGAGGGCTTTTTGCCTTTTCCTTTTGGCGTCTTCACCCGAAACTCCAATCATCTTTGGCGCTCTAGAGCATTTCCAGCAAAAGTGTGAAGCGGTTTTGCGTAGGATAATGCGTAAAAACAAATAGTTAGAGCGGTTCCAACGATTCAGTCGAACAGGAACCGCTCTAGGTAGGATAAACGACGCCCACGTGGAAGGGGAAAACGTTGATTGTCGCGCGTTTAGGCCCTGTTTCAGGAATTGATAAGGGATGTATTGCGCTTTTCGGCGGTTTCCACCCGTTCCAGAAGACGCGCCGTCTCCTGTTTGCTGTGGCGGGCCTGACGGCGATGCTTGCCCTGCGTGAGCCATGTCACGATGGAACCGAGGACGACACCGATCAAAAGTGCGCCGAACAGCCAGAGGAACAGGGGCGCATGATAGGATAGCGCAGGGTTGCCCGGATTGAACGGGTCGAGTGTGAATTGCACCGTTGCCCGGTTGGCGACCGATAGCGCGATCAGCGCAACGGCGAGCGGTACCAGAACAATAATGGCGATGATGCGTTTTGCCGCCATGATGCTTATCAGACCGCGCCGTTGAGACGGTCACGCAGTTCCTTGCCGGTCTTGAAGAACGGCACCCACTTTTCTTCCACTTCGACCGTTTCGCCGGTGCGCGGATTGCGGCCGCTGCGGGCGGGACGATTTTTTACCGAAAAGGCACCGAAGCCGCGCAGTTCCACGCGGTTTCCGTCCGCAAGGGCGTTGGTGATCTCATCGAATACCGCGCCGACGATATTTTCGACATCGCGCTGAAAGAGATGCGGATTGCGGCTGGCGATAATCTGAACGAGTTCCGATTTGATCACGGCTTTAAACCCCTGTTGTTTTGTTTGCTGCGTCCGGTTTGCCGGACATTGTCAGTCGACCGGCTTGGCGTCAATTCGCTTCAGGCGCTCCGTCAACGTGCCAAACCGAGAGAAGTCCGTCAAGAAAGATACGATCCCCGGCGATCTCCTTGAGAACGCTGCCTGCTTCCTGCGGAACCCCGAGGAGGCGCGCACCGGCATGGATGATGAGATCGCGCACCGAAAAACCCGTGTCGCTGCTGACCGGTTTCCATTCCAGGCGGGGCAGGTCTTTGGAGACCCCCTTGCTCGCGAGCCAGGTCACGGCTTCTTCCTCGCCGCCAAGGCCGTCGATCAGTTTCTTGTCCAGTGCCTGACGGCCGGTGAAAACCGCGCCATTGGCAAGCGCCAGCGCCTGTTCATGCGTGAACGAGCGGCGTTTTTCAACGATATCCACGAACCATGCATAGGAATCCATGATCATGTTGCGGATCATGCCCTTGGCTTCCTCGCTGGCCGGGCTGAAATAGTTGGGCTCTGCCTTGAGCGGAGAGGACTTGATGGTTTCGACCTTCACGCCGATTGTGTCGAGAAGCTTCGAGACGTCGGGATACTGGAACAGGACGCCGATGGAGCCGACGATGGAAGTCTGCCGCGCCACGATATGGTCGGAGGCGCTGGCGATCATGTATCCGGCGGAGGCTGCCAGCGTGCCGACCTGCGTGACCACGGGCTTCTTTTGGGCGATCTTGCGCACGGCTTCAAAGATCGCCTCGCCGCCGACAGTGGTGCCGCCCGGCGAATCGAGGACGAGAATCACGCCTTTGACCGCGTCGTCTCCGGCGATCTTGCCGAGGCGCTTCAACAATTCCTCATTCTCGAAGATGGTTCCTTCGATGCGCACCTTGGCGATATGCGGCTGGCTGAAATTGGCGCCGCGCAGCGACCAGGACGCAAAGACGGCGATCAGCGCGGCAACCAGAAGCAGGAAGGCCACGCGCCAGATCGTCAGCTTCCTGCGCAATTTCCGGCGTTCGATGATTGCTTCGGCGTCGTGAGCCATTCCGTCCATCCGTTTGTTCGAGCAGCGCTGCCTGCGCCTGCAACTTCACCTTTTGCCCCGAATGGGGACATGCGGCAAGTAGCTTTGGCAAGGTCATGCGTCACAGATAGTGCCCGAAAGCCAAATTAATAGGCCCTGACCCTGATAGGTCCTACCCTGATACCGAAGCGCGATGAGTGGAACGGATCGCATTCCGCATGCGCGTTCCGAATTACCCGGCGACACACGCCGGGATTCGGTCAGAGCGCAATTTGCAGCCTGCGTCCGCGCGGCTGTAACTTGCGCCGGATTTGTGGTATCAAAGAGTTGATTAGCATTCTACCTAATTAAATGAATGCCAATTGGGTTGAATAATCAATGGCATAAGCTGTTCCTGCTTCCATTTTGCGAGGCGGGCGCGCTGTTTTGCGCGTATAAGCCTATTGAGCGGCCGGCTATTTCACCCCAAATAAACCCAATTGAAATGAAACAGCGCGACATAGGGCGCTGATTTTTGAATTCTGAAAAGCCATCGAGGACCTGAAGACAACATGACTGCCGACGTCACACATAACCATGCGCCGCAGAGCGCGACCGCTGCCGGTCGCGGCAAGGGCGGCATGCGTTTTGGTGCTTCGGAGAAGGCGGAAACGCTTTTTCACGCTGCGCAGCGCCATTCGGTCCGTGTCCGGGTTCTGAAAACCGCGCTGCCGATCGCCGCGATCATGGTGGCGGCCGTTTTTTCCTGGTACACCTTTCTCGCCACGCCGAACACGCCCGTCAAGGTGGAAGTGAACACCGGCGGCGAAAGCGGCAAGCTCGTCATGACCAGCCCGCATCTCAACGGATATACCAAGGACAACCGTCCCTATTCGATGACTGCCGCCAAGGCGACGCAGGACGCGAAGAACAGCGGCGCGATTGCGCTTGAAGGCATTTCCGCCGAGTTGCCGGTCGGTGAAGACGGCATCGCCAGGGTTGAGGCCGCGTCGGGCGTTTATGATAATGCAAATGGTCGTTTGCAACTTGATAACGACTTTACTGTTACGACGAATGAAGGTTTACGTGCCGTGCTGCATTCTGCGGATGTGAACCTGAAAAGCGGGCAGATCACCACCGACAAGCCCGTCGACATTCGCAGCGGCAGCACGCATATCCTGGCCGACCGTATGCAGGTCAGGGACAACGGGAAGGTTCTCGTTTTCGAGAACAAGGTTCGAATGACCGTTGACGGCAGCGTCGTTTCGCCCAACAAGGCTCCCTGACGGGGAGCTTGACCTGAGAAAAGGAAACGCATTCCGAAAGAGGGCATAGGCTTTCGGGGACCAAAATGCGCTCCAGACTGGTTTTTTTGATCGCATTTTGCGATGCCGAATGTTCCCATTTGGCCGCAAACTGCTTAAAGTTGCGTCTGACCGCATGTCGGCCCAGAAATGGTTGATGAATGGCCGAATGCTTCGGGGAGCTCAAGATATATGGAACGCGAGACGGGCAGGATGAACAAGGGTACGATGGCCCGCACTTTGCGGACGGGATTTGCAGTTCTGGCGCTTGGCATGGTCGCGGCTCCGGTCGCGTCGCTGGCTCAGGAAGAAGGCTCTGCCGTGAACGGTCTGAAGCTTTCCAACAGCAAGGCGCCGGTCAAGATCGACGCCGACAAGCTGGAAATGCGCGACAAGGAAGGCATTGCCATATTCACCGGCAATGTGGCCGTTTCGCAGGGTGACGCGCTTCTCAAGGCCGGTCTGATGACCGTCTACTACAACAAGGCGAAGAAGGACGGCGAAGGCCAGGCCGCCGCGCCTGCAAGCGCCGGCGTGGGCGGGCTTGATTCGTCCAGCATCGATCACATCGACATTTCCGGAAAAGTGTATCTGAAGTCCGGCACGCAGGTCGCGACCGGCGATACCGGCCGCTACGACGCGAAGAATCAGGTGATGGTCCTTCAGGGGCAGAAGGTGGTTCTGACCGACGGCGATAACGTGGTGACCGGCTGCAAGCTGACCGCGCATCTCGATACGGGGCGCGCCAATGTTGAAAGCTGCAAGGGCCAGACGAAGGGACGTGTGTCGATCATCATGGCTCCGAAGGATCAACAGCAGGGCGGCGCGGCGCCCACACAGAACTGACCGGAGCGCGCGTGGGATTGTTCTGGAACAAGAAGGCCGATGAGCCGCAAGCTGCATCTCGAAATGTGAATGGAGCGTCTGAGGCCGTGGGGGCGATGCCCGCGCAGCCCGGCAAGTCGGCGCGGCTCAAGGGCACACTGGTCGCGCGCGGGCTTTGCAAGAGCTATCGCGGGCGGCAGGTGGTCAATGGCGTGTCGTTCGGCGTTCGCGCGGGCGAGGCCGTCGGTATTCTGGGACCGAACGGCGCCGGCAAGACCACATGCTTCTATATGGTGACGGGACTGGTTCCCGCCGATAGCGGGTCCATCGAGATCGACGGTTTCGACGTTACGTCGATGCCGATGTATCGCCGCTCGCGCCTGGGTATCGGTTATCTGCCGCAGGAAGCCTCGATTTTCCGTGGCCTTTCGGTGGAAAACAATATCAAGGCCGTGCTGGAAGTCGTGGAAAAGGACCGCGCCAAGCGCGCATCCGAGCTGGATGCGCTGCTGGAAGAATTTCACATCGCGCATCTGCGCAAGGCGCCCGCCATTTCGCTCTCGGGCGGTGAACGCCGCCGTCTTGAAATTGCGCGCGCGCTCGCGTCGCGTCCGAATTTCATGCTGCTCGACGAACCTTTTGCAGGCGTCGATCCCATCGCCGTTTCGGATATTCAGCAACTCGTGCGTCACCTGACGAGCCGCGGTATCGGCGTTCTGATCACCGACCACAACGTGCGCGAAACGCTCGGTCTCATCGATCGCGCCTATATCATTCACGCCGGACAGGTCCTGACCCACGGTCGTCCCGCCGAAATCGTCGCAAATCCCGATGTTCGCAGGCT
Source organism: Brucella daejeonensis (assembly GCF_014199265.1). GTDB lineage: Bacteria > Pseudomonadota > Alphaproteobacteria > Rhizobiales > Rhizobiaceae > Brucella > Brucella daejeonensis. The sequence goes on along the minus strand of NZ_JACIJG010000001.1, from coordinate 37,865 downwards.
TTATCTCGGCGACCAGTTCACTCTTTGATCCAGCTTATACGCGTTCGAATCGATGCGCGGACGCGCTGTCGTCCGGCTCTCGTGCTGCCGCTCGTGCCGTCGGTGCGCGAGCGGTCGAAACCGTGTCTTCCCGCGACTAATTTCCCTTTTGCTTGAAAAACGCGCATTCTGAATTGACAAGCAAGGTTCATACCAGTTTTCATTCGGTTCGGCCTGCATAGGCGGTTCGTGAAAATTGCTGGAGCGCATCCCGAAAAGTGTGAAACGGTTTTCGGGCCGATGCCATGGGGTAAACCGGGGAGAATAACGCGTCATATGGCTTTGTCGCCCAAGCTCGATTTCCGTCAGTCTCAATCGCTGGTCATGACCCCCCAGCTGATGCAGTCGATCAAACTGTTGCAGATGACGCATGTGGAGCTGGAGCAGTTTCTGGATGTCGAGATCGAGAAAAATCCGCTGCTGGACAGAATAGAGGCAGCGAACGATGATTTTTCAGGCGCGGATTCTGTGCGCGACGACGGGGAGACGGGCGGGGAAGAAGCAGGTTCCGACGCGTCCGAGGCGGACTGGTTCAAGACGGATGTTTCCGACGATGCGGAAACGCTCTCCTCCGCCTTCGACAGTTCGCTGGAGAATATTTTTCCCGACGATCCCGGACGTTCCGACGCGGTCGGCCCCGATCTGACGGCGCAATGGAAATCCGCGCCGGGCGAGGGCCAGGTTTCGGGAAGCGGATACGATATAGACCAGGTCGTGGCGAGCCGTGTTTCGCTGAGCGAGCATGTCGCCGGACAGATCGCGCTGACTTTCTCCACAACCGCTGACCGTTTCATGGCAACGGGGCTTGCCGATGCGCTGGACGAGAGCGGCTATCTGCGCGCCGACACTACGGCGCTGGCCCAGAATCTGGGCGTGGAGACCGCCGAGGTCGAGCGGATACTGACCGCGATGCAAGGCTTCGACCCGCCGGGGATTTTTGCGCGCGATCTGCGCGAATGCCTGGCGATACAGTTGCGCCTCAAGGATCGTTTCGATCCGGCGATGGAAGCGCTCATCGATAATCTCGATCTTCTGGCCCGGCGCGACTTTGCGACGCTCAAAAAGCTCTGCGGCGTCGATCAGGCGGATATTCTCGACATGCTCACCGAAATTCGGATGCTCGATCCCAAGCCGGGAGCGTTGTTCGAGGTTGCGGTGGTCGATGCCATCGTGCCCGACGCGCTCGTCACGCCTTCGCGCGATGGCGGCTGGCTTATCGAACTGAATCCGGCCGCGATGCCGAGGCTCATCGTCAATAATGAATATTATGCCGAAGTCAGCGCATCGGTGAAGGCGGAGGAAAAAGCCTTTCTGTCGGACTGTATGCAGACGGCGAACTGGCTGGTGCGCAGCCTCGATCAGCGGGCGCGAACCATATTGAAGGTCACGCAGGAGATCGTGCGTCAGCAGGACGGTTTTCTGCGCCATGGCGTGGCCTATCTGAAGCCGCTCAATCTGCGCATGGTTGCCGATGCGGTCGGTATGCATGAATCGACCATCAGCCGCGTGACGGCCAACAAGTTCATGGCCACGCCGCGCGGGGTTTTCGAGCTGCGCTATTTTTTCACCGCCTCCATTGCCTCTTCGGAGGGCGGCGACGCCCATTCGTCGGAAAGCGTGCGCCATCGCATCCGTCAGTTGATCGACGCCGAACAGCCGGACAATGTGTTGTCCGACGACGCCATCGTGGATGTCCTGAAGAAGGACGGTGTGGATATTGCGCGCAGAACCGTCGCAAAATACCGCGAAGCGATGAATATTGCTTCGTCCGTTCAGCGCCGACGCGAAAAGAAGGCGAGATTGTCCGCGTCGTGAGCGTCTGAAACAAAAGCGGTGGCGATGGGGAAAACAACCGTCGCGGACAGGCATGGCGACTTTTGGAGCAGACACCGGTTGTGCTGGCTATGCTCCTGTTTTTCGTGAGATATTGGCTTCGGTTACGTACAAGGCCCGCATGGCTGGGAGATCGACTGGCATGAGGACCAATTGACAAGCGCCTGTTCACCCAATAGAAGCCCGGCTCGCGTTGCGAAACCTGTCCCGTCCTCCTGGAAATGGGAAGTTCTGGCGCGCCGACGGGTGTCTTGAGTAAAAGTCGCAGGCAGCTTTTCCCGGAGACCCGGCGTACAACTGAATCGAGTGGTTTCAGGGATTTCGTTTCCACTGGACCAACACGAAACATGATCGCGGTTTGTGAAGAAATTGCGGTTGTCCATATGCTGGCCGAGCAGGTAATCCGACGTTCTGGACGGTCCGGGTGGAAAAGCCGGAAAACGCACGGGATGAAAAGCATCTTTGATGCGGGTTCGCTTTGCGCTTCGCTCGCCTTGTGATTAGACTGAGTCCTGTGGTGTAACGCAAATGAGGTGTGCCAAATGACTCTGCGTGTATCTGGAAAGCATATGGACGTCGGTGAAGCTTTCACGGCCCGGATCGTCGATCGGGTTAACGAGGCTGTCGGCAAATATTTCGATCATGGCTTTTCCGGACAGGTTACGGTCACCAAGTCCGGCTCGCGTTTCAGTGCGGATTGCACTTTGCACCTCGATAGCGGTGCGACGCTGCAAAGCACTGGCGAGGCGCAGGATCCGCAACTGGCTTTCGAAGCGGCCGCGGACAAGATCGAAACCCGCCTTCGCCGCTACAAGCGCCGTCTGAAATCGCGCTCGGCTGCACAGCAAGATGCGATCTATGATGACGTTGCATATCGTGTTATGGCACCGCTGCCGGACGAAGAGGAGGATCTTCCGGCGGATTACGCGCCGACTATCGTTGCGGAATCGTCCGTCGCCCTGCGCACCATGTCGGTGGCGTCGGCGGTCGTGGAACTGGATCTGATCGAGAATCCGGTTCTGGTGTTCCGCAATGCCGGCAATGATGAAGTTAATATCGTCTACCGTCGCGCGGACGGCAATATCGGCTGGGTCGATCCATCGATGGTCACCCGCCAGGCCGTGCGACGCGCCTGACGGCAAACCTGAAGCGCACGCAGCTATTGGCCGCCAGGCCGCCGCGTGCGCTTCCCAAAACCGGGCCGCAAAGGCCTGATTGAAGAAGGAACGGAGAGAATGGATCTTAGTGATCTGATTCAGCCGGGGGCGGTTATCCCTGCGCTGAAAGCCAGCTCCAAAAAGCAGCTTTTGCAGATTTTGTCTGAAAAGGCTGCGGAACTGACCGGTCTCCCTGAGCGCGAAGTTTTCGAAACAATTCTCCAGCGTGAGCGCCTCGGTTCCACCGGGGTAGGCAATGGTATTGCCATTCCGCACGGAAAGCTGGCGAACATCAACAAAATAGCGGGAATCTTCGCTCGTCTGGAAACACCGGTCGATTTCGAGGCGCTGGACGATCAGCCGGTCGATCTTGTTTTTCTGCTTCTGGCGCCGGAAAACGCCGGCGCGGATCATCTGAAGGCACTTTCGCGCATCGCCCGTATGTTGCGCGACGCCGATATGGTTGCCAAGCTGCGCGGCACGCACGACGCGCAGGCGCTATATTCATTCCTGACCGCCCAGCCCGCGTCCAACGCCGCCTGAGCGCAAATAGTTTCTCGTAGACAAAACCGCCGTTCGCCTTGAGTGGCGGTTTTGTTTGTCTGTGTTCATTTTGAACGGGATACATGCAAGGTTTGCGGCAAAGCCTTGCCCGGAATTTGCTCCCTCTGTCTTTGGATTTCGACACATCGCGTAAACCTTTAAATTGGCGACGCAACCAATAATTTAGAGGTGTTTGATGAAATTGGGAAAAACGTGTTTTCTCATTGCAGCGACGTTGGTCCTGACCGGAAATGTTGCTGTCGCGGGTTCACTGACCTCACCATCGATTAGCCAGTCGACAAAATCAGAGCAATGCCATCAGTTGGCGGAGACGATCTGTGCGGAATGGAAGCACTACAAGGAAAAATATGATTACTGCCTGAAAACGACCTACGGCAACTGTATGCACCAGAACCCTCCGCATTGATCACGCATGGAGGTGCGATACCGACGATGGCCGGTATCGCATCAAACTTTACTGCAGCATCACCGTGCGCAGTTCATGCTCCTGTGCGCCCTGCAGCGCGGTGGCGCGGACATCGGAGAGCACGATGGGTTCGCCGCTTGCGCCAAACAGCGCCCAGAGTTCCAGGCCCGGCTCGATTGGCGGAAGGGCAGGGAAGCTGCGGGCAAGGTCATCAGAACGGATCTTGCGCACATAGGCGAGTTCACCTTCGCCGAGATGGGCGAATTCATTTTCGGTGAATATTTGTCTGTTCATGGTCTTAGCCTCCATTCAGGCGGCATGTCATTTGCGACCATGCCGCATCAGAGCTTCACGATTTCAGCATAACGCCAGAGACTGAACGAAACCTGAACGGCTTTCAGTCCTTCACGGCGATGTTGATCTTCTTGATCAGTCGTTCCGGTTCGGGACGGTCGAGATCGATGGCGAGAAGGCCATTCTTCAATTCGCAACCGAGAACCCGCATACCGTCGGCCAGGACGAAAACGCGCTGGAACTGCCGGGCGGCAATGCCGCGATGCAGGAATTCACGTTCGGTATCGTCATTCTGGCGACCCCGGATGACGAGCTGATTGTCTTCCGTCATGACCTCGAGGTCTTCGCTGGAAAAGCCGGCCACCGCGAGCGTGATGCGCAGGCGTTCGGACTCGGTGTCCTCGCGCAGGCGTTCGATGTTGTAGGGCGGATAACCGTCGCCGGATTTAGCGATCCGTTCCAACGTTTTTTCCATCGTATCGAATCCGAGCAGCAAAGGGCTCGAAAACGGTGTCATTCTTGTCATTGCATCAGTCCTTGATGAAAAGCGACCGTTACGAAGAGAACCCGTTCGGCGTCTCTCTTCGCCACCTGATATGGCTTGCAAAATGCCCGACTTCAAGAGCCCGCGCCGGATTCCTTGTCCTGGATCGTAAAACGGGGCCGGATCGTAAAACGGGGATTGGCAACGCGAAAGCTGCGACTGTTGCAGGGAAGGGTGTCAGCGCCGGGCTTTGGCGAGAGCGGCGCCGAACGCGACCGCAAAGCTTTCGCGGTCGTCGGGATTGAGGAAGTTACCGATGGCCACGCTCTTGTCGCGACTTTCCACGCGCATACCGGTAATGCCGATATCCGGTTTGCGCGCCACGTTGAAGCGCGCCCAGAACGGATTGAAGCGATGCGCGGTCAATTTGCCCGAGGCGGCATATTGGCGAATATGCAGGGCCGAACGCGACACGGAAATTTCCTCTCGCGCGCGGGCGGCGCGATAATTCCAGCGAAAGGCGAGATAGATCAGCAGGACGTCGAGGCCGAAAAATCCGAAGATGGGCCAGGCCCCGATGGACCAGAAAAGAATGCCGACGAACATCCAGCAGCCGATCAGGGCGCTCATGAGAACGGTAAAGCCCTTGTTGCCCAGCGACCGATAGGGTGTGAGCAGGGCTTCGAAAATGGGTTTGTCGAACCGGTCTGGTTCTGCGCCGTCTGGATGATGCATCGAATTCGGGTCGGTTGGGGGTTCCGCGAGGGCCTGCGTCAAGCTGCTGATTGTTCTCCTGTCAGGGAAACGATTATAGAAGCGGAATGCAAAAGGCCAAAATCAAATCGCCCGTGAACGATTCTTCTACCCAGCGCCGCCCGCGCCGCGTGGCGGGTACGCTTTATACGGCGGAGGAAATTCACGAAATTTTCCGCCGTTTCTCCGTTCAGCGGCCAGAGCCGAAAGGCGAACTGGAGCATGTGAACGCTTTCACGCTTCTGGTTGCCGTGGTCCTGTCCGCACAGGCGACGGATGCCGGGGTCAACAAGGCCACGCGGGCCCTGTTCGCTGTCGCCGATACACCCGGCAAGATGCGGGCGCTGGGCGAGGAAAAGATCGGCGACCATATCCGCACCATCGGCCTTTGGCGCAACAAGGCAAAGAACGTCATGCTTCTGTCGGAAGCCCTGATCCGCGATCATGGCGGCGAGGTGCCGGGCGACAGGGACGAGCTGGTGAAGCTGCCCGGCGTCGGGCGCAAGACGGCCAATGTCGTGCTGAACATGGCTTTCGGCCAGCCGACCATGGCGGTGGACACGCATATTCTGCGCATCGGCAACCGTATCGGTCTCGCGCCCGGAAAGACGCCGGAGGCCGTCGAGGCCGTTCTGGTGCGCGTCATCCCGGCGGAATACATGCTCCATGCGCATCATTGGCTCATCCTGCACGGGCGTTATGTGTGCAAGGCGCGCAAGCCGGAATGCGAGAGTTGCGTGATCGCGGACATCTGCAAATATCCGGCGAAGACCTGCGACGTGCCCGCCGCGCTCATTCCCCTGCCGCCGCAGGCGTGAGCCGCGCTTCGCGCTGCGATATGGCCTTGTGAAGATGGACCATCATCGTTGCGGCGAAAAGCGGGGTCAGGAGATTGACGATGGGGATCGCCATGAAACCGGCAATCGGCAGGCCAGCCAGAAACACCGTCACGCCGTAATGCGACCGCAGCGCCTTCGCCTCGGCTTCCGGGCGATAGCGCATGGCGGCGAATTCGAAAAACTCCCGTCCGAGCAGGTAGGCGTTGATGACGAAAAAGGCGATCAGATTGACGCCGGGTATGAAAAGCATCAACAGCGCGACGATATTGCCGAGAATGACGATGCCGAGAAATTTCAGCGAAACGACGATGGACCTGACGACCGGCAATGGCTGGCCGGAAGGCTCGCCCGGATAGTCTTCGCGTTCGACCACTTCCGCCACATCGTCGAGAAACAGTCCGGCCACCAGCGCGGTGACGGGCGCTATCATCAGTGCGAGCACGAGTGCCAGTCCAAGGCCCGCCACAATGGCCGCGACGATGCCGAGCCAGCCTGCCCATTCGGGCATACCGGGGAGTATCTGCTCCATCCATGGCCAGGCGAAGGTGAAAAAGACCTGTCGAACGGCTGCCCACAGGCCGATGAGCAGCAGGAGGGTAAGGCCGAGTGTTTTCCAGAAGACGTTTCTCAACTCCGGCGTGAGCAGGCGCTTCAGGGCATTCAATGCGGCGTCAAAGATCATTTTCGACCCATTCCTGGCAGATTCAATAAGCTGGAGCTACCTTTGTGCGTCCGAACGGACGCACGGCGCTCTGTGGACGAAGATGGAAATAGGTATGCGCCTTACCCGACGCAAGCGCTACTACCCACAAGGAGGGAGGCTCGCAGGGTAGCCAAAAGGGTTGCAACAGGCTAAACCGGCACGCATATGACTGCCCGGTATCCGGCCTTGGGCCGGACAGTTGCAACAAACGGGAGCTTCTCGCGCTCATGGCCACATTCGACGTTCTCTGCATCGGCAATGCCATTGTCGATATTCTGTCGCGCACGGATGATTCTTTTCTTGAAACCAACGGCATCGTCAAAGGCGCGATGAATCTCATCGATGCGGATCGCGCTGAACTGCTCTATAGCCGTATAGCGGGTCCGGCGACGGAGATGTCAGGCGGCAGCGCCGGAAACACGGCTGCGGGCGTGGCAAGCCTCGGCGGGCGTTCGGCCTATTTCGGCAAGGTGGCGACCGATCATCTGGGCCGCGTTTTCGCGCATGACATCCGCGCGCAGGGCGTCGCCTTCGACACGCGCCCGCTTGAAAAGGGATCGCCGACCGCCCGTTCGATGATTTTCGTGACGCCGGATGGCGAGCGTTCCATGAACACCTATCTGGGCGCCTGCGTGGAGCTTGGGCCGGAAGACGTCGAGACATCCAAGGTTGCCGACGCGAAAGTCACCTATTTCGAAGGCTATCTCTGGGACCCGCCGCGCGCCAAGGAAGCCATTGTCATGGCCTCGAAGATCTCGCATGAGAAGAACCGCCAGATGGCGATGACGCTCTCCGATCCGTTCTGCGTGGACAGATATCGCGAGGAGTTCCTTGAACTCATGCGCTCGCGCACCGTCGATATCGTTTTCGCCAATGAAGACGAGGCCATGTCGCTCTACAAGACCAAATCGCTCGAAACGGCGATTGCCTCCATGCGCATGGACTGTGCCCTTTCCATTGTCACCCGTTCGGAAAAAGGCGCTATCGTCGTCACGCCCGACCAGACCCTGACGGTCCCGGCGATCGAGATCGACGCGCTCGTGGATACGACTGGCGCGGGCGATCTTTATGCCGCCGGTTTCCTTTACGGTTATACCAAGGAGCGTTCCCTTGAGGATTGCGCGCGCCTCGGTTCGCTCGCAGCCGGTCTCATCATCCAGCAGATGGGACCGCGCCCGCAATTGAGCCTGCAGGACGCAGCCGGTCAGGCCGGTCTCGTATAGAGCATTTCCAGCAAAAGTGTGAAGCGGTTTTGCGTCCGGAAATGCGGCCAAAAAACAGACAGGGCATTTCCAGCAAAAGTGTGAAACGGTTTTGCGCCCGGAAATGCGGACAAGAGGGACAGGGCATTTCCTGAAAATCGTTTCGCCCTTTTCGGAATGTCCTTTTGGAATCACTCCGGCCTGATGATCCGGTCGCGCTGCAATTCCTCTGCGGTGCGTCCGGGACGGCTCTTGTAGACTGGCAGGTTCCAGCCGAAATAGAGCGCTCCGCCGCGGATGACGAAAGCCGCGAGGGCTGCGGCGGCGGCGCAGAATTCCGGTTCGATGCGGAGCCGGGCAAGCAGCACATAAAGACAGGCGCCCGCAAGCGAAGCCGTGACGTAGATTTCCCGGCGCATCAGCACGGAAGGCTCGCCTGCGACCATGTCGCGCAATATGCCGCCGAGCGTGGCGGTGAATATTCCTGTCACGATGGCAACCGACGGGCCGAAACCGAGCGCCAGCCCCTTGGCGGCGCCCAGCACCGTATAGGCAGCCATGCCGACGGCATCGAGCCAGAGCAGGACGCGATAGCGCGATTCGACCCTGTGGGCTGTGAAATAGACAAAGATCGCGGCAAGCGTGCCTGCGAGGAGATAGGCCGGTTCGACCACCCAGAACACCGGCGCGCCTAGGACGAGGTCGCGCAGCGTCCCGCCGCCGATACCTGTTATGTTGGCGAGGAACAGAAAGCCGATAATGTCGAGCTGGCGTCGCGAAGCGGCGAGCGCACCGGTCGCGGCGAAAACGAAAACGCCTGCGAAGTTCAGAAAATCGGGAAGCGTCACGCCACAGCTCTCCTCCGCTCGTTCGGGAACAGTTTTATCGGCGTCCGGCAATAGAGCGCCGTGTGTCCCTAAAGCGTGTTGCGTTCAATCGTATTCAGGCAACACGCTTTAAGCCTTTGTTTCTACGAATGTCTTTTCCCCGCGTAGGCGGTTCCCACTTTTGGGAGACATGCTCTGGCAGGCGCACAAAAGACGCTCCAGCTTGTCGAATCCACGCATCGTGCTTCCCGAAAATCGCTTCCGGTCTTCGGGCCGATCTTGCAGAGCGATTCCCAATTTAACGGAATCGACGGAACCGCTCTACCCTCTTGTTTTTTCCGCAGCCTTCCGGCGCATATGGCCGGGTAGATACGGAAAGAGCGGCAGAAGCAACTGCCGCTCGATCAAATTACTCCCGGTCAGGGATGCTTGACGCCGTTGAAATCAGGCATTGCCTTCCGGTGCCGTAGCCCCGTTCTCGGCCGCGACCTTCGGGCCGCCCTTGGAAACACCGACCATGGCCGGGCGCAGAACGCGCTCGCCGATGGCGTAACCGGCCTGCACGACCTGCACGACCGTATTGTTCGGCAGGTCCGGGTTCGGTACTTCGAACATGGCCTGATGGAAATTCGGGTCGAATTTCTGGCCTTCCGGTTCCAGCTTCTTGACGCCGTGGCGTTCCAGGGCCTGCAACATGGCGCGTTCGGTCATCTCGACGCCTTCGGCCAGCGACTTCAGGCTCGGGTCGATTTCCAGCGCTTCGGCGGGAATGGCTTCCAGCGCGCGGTTCAGATTGTCCGAAACAGACAGCATGTCGCGGGCGAAATTGGTGATCGCATAGGAGCGGGCGTCCTGCACGTCGCGCTGGGTGCGCTTGCGCAGGTTTTCCATCTCGGCGGCGACGCGCAGCATCTGGTCCTTCAGTTCCGTATTGTCGGCTTCCAGCATGGCGATGCGGTTTGCGGTGTCATCCACTTCCGTTTCGGTTTCATCCTCGGCTGCTTCCGCGCGCGCCTCGGCCCGGCGCGCCTTCAGAAAGTCGTCGGCAGCCTGCTTCAGCGCTTCACGATCCTTCGGATTGTTGATATCGCGCTGATCAAGATCGGGGTTCTGCGATTTGTTTTTTTCTTCTGCCATAATTCCAACTTCCGTCTTGAATGTCATTTGAGGCGGATATCGAGTTTCGTGCGTGTAAAATCAAGGTTTAATTTCGCCGCGCCTGACAAGCATGACACCTGTCATCGCAGCAGTCGGGAAACGATTTGCGCCGTATAGTCCACCATCGGAACGATACGGGCATAATTCAGCCGCGTCGGACCGATGACGCCAAGCGCGCCGATGACACGCTGTTCGCTGTCGCGATAAGGAGCGACCACCAGCGACGAGCCGGACAGGGAAAAGAGCTTGTTCTCCGAGCCGATGAAGATGCGCACACCCGAACCGGCTTCCGCCAGATCGAGCAGTTGCACCATGCTGTCCTTGGTTTCCAGATCGTCGAAAAGATGGCGCAGGCGTTCTATGTCTTCCTGTGCATGGATATTTTCCAGCAGGTTGGCGCGGCCGCGCACGATCAGCCGTGCGGGCTGGTCCGTTCCGGCGCCGCTCCATACCGCCAGTCCCTGCGCGACCAGTTCCTGCGAAAGGCTGTCGAGTTCCTGCCGCGTTTCCTCGGAAAGCTTCTTCATTTCCGCTTTGGCTTCGGAAAGCGTGTGCCCGTGGATATGCGCATTGAGGAAGTTGGAAGCTTCCACCAGCTGCGAAGCCGTTATGCCTGCGGGCAGGTTGACGACGCGGTTCTCCACATCGCCATTCTGCATGACAAGGACCGCGAGCGCGCGCGTGGGGTCCAGCCGCACGAACTCGATATGCTTGAGCGCCCCTTCCGCCTTGGTGGCAAGCACCAGCCCCGCGCCGCGTGAAAGGCCGGAAAGCACCTGGCTCGCTTCAGTCAGGACGCTTTCGACGGAATTGTTCGTACCGGCTGCGCGCACCTGCGCTTCGATGGAGGAGCGTTCCTCCGGCGGCAGGTCGCCGACCTCCAGAAAGGCATCGACAAAGAAGCGCAGCCCGATCTGTGTCGGCAGGCGTCCGGCCGAGACATGCGGCGCATAGATGAGCCCCAGATGCTCCAGGTCGCTCATCACGTTGCGGATGGTGGCTGGCGAGAGCGTATGCGGCAGCAGTCGCGAGAGGTTGCGCGAACCCAGTGGATCGCCGTCGTTCAGATAGGTTTCGACGATGAGCCGGAAAATATCGCGTGACCTCTGGTCGAGTGAACTCAGAAGCTGGTGTTCCGGCGGCGTTATCATGGTTGGGCAGCAAACCTTTTGAGTGAATGCCCTTAATATAAGGCTGTACCTTGCAGCGTCAAAGCTTTTGCATAGAGGCTGTCATGTCTCTCAACATGCCCGGCCACGCGAAATTCCTTTCTATTTGCGCGCGACCGGCCTAAGAAACCGCACGGAAATATGAAACGAGGATTTGATATATGCGTCCATCCAAGCGTGCAGCCGACGAAATGCGCGCCGTCTCCTTCGAGCGCGGCATCTCCAAACATGCGGAAGGCTCCTGCCTGGTGAAATTTGGCGACACGCATGTGCTCTGCACGGCGAGCCTTGAAGAAAAGGTGCCGGGCTGGATGCGCAATAGCGGCAAGGGCTGGGTCACGGCGGAATACGGGATGCTGCCGCGCTCCACCGGCGACCGTATGCGCCGCGAAGCCGCGACCGGCAAGCAGGGTGGGCGCACGCAGGAAATCCAGCGCCTGATCGGACGTTCCCTGCGCGCGGTCGTGGACATGCAGGCGCTGGGCGAAGTGCAGATCACGGTGGACTGTGACGTCATTCAGGCCGATGGCGGCACGCGCACGGCGGCGATCACCGGCGGCTGGGTCGCCCTGCACGAATGTCTGCGCTGGATGGAAGCGCGCCAGATGGTGCGCGTGGAAAAGGTCCTGAAAGACCATGTCGCGGCCATTTCCTGCGGCATTTATGAAGGCGCGCCGGTTCTCGATCTCGATTATGCCGAAGATTCGGTTGCCGAGACCGACAGCAATTTCGTCATGACCGGCACGGGCGGCATTGTCGAAATCCAGGGCACGGCCGAAGGCGCTCCGTTCTCGGAAGAGGAATTTTCCAATCTGATGAAACTGGCGCGCACCGGCGTCGATCGTCTTGTGTCATTGCAGAAAATGGCTGTAGCCTGACGGTTCACCGTTATTCCGGCTCTGGCGACCTGCAAATGGCGTTCTTTTCCGCTTCCGGTGCTCATGTACTTTAAGTACACTCCGCTCCGGGTCTCAAAGACCACCATTTTCGGCTCGCCATAGCCGGAATCTCGATGAACCGTATTGGATGCGTTGCAATCGAGGGAAAATCCATGCGCGCTGCCCGTATTCTGGAAACTGCGCTTTATGTCCGCGATGTCGCCGAGGCGATTACTTTCTATCGCGGGGTGATGGGGCTGGAGCCGGTCGGCAAGGTCAGCGAACGCAATGCATTCTTCCGCTGCGGCGAGGGCATATTGCTGCTCTTCAAGGCGGAAGAAACGTTAAAGCCGCCATCGCCCGGTCATCTGCCCGTGCCGCCGCATGGCACGACAGGGCCGGGCCATGTGTGCTTTGCGGCAAGCCGCGCTGAGATCGACGGCTGGCGGGCGCATCTGGAAAAGCATGGCGTCGCAATCGAGGCCGATTTCAATTGGCCCAACGGTGCGCGCTCGATCTATTTCCGCGATCCTTCGGGCAATTCGCTGGAGATTGCTGAACCGAAATTATGGGACTAGAGCATGATCCCAAAAAGTGGGAACCGGTTTTTGGTATAGATCATGCGATGATAAAATAGGTCATGAAATGAGAGTGTTGGAAAAAGGCAAGCTGATCGTCGCTTCGCATAATGCGGGCAAGCTGAAGGAATTTGACGGGCTGATCGGTCCGTTCGGTTTCGATGTCAGCTCCGTCGCCGCTCTCGGTCTGCCTGAGCCGGATGAGACGGGCACGACGTTTGAGGAAAACGCCTATATCAAGGCGCTTGCCGCAGCGAAGGCGACAGGTCTGCCAGCGCTTTCCGACGATTCCGGCATGATGGTTGATGCGCTTGGGGGCGATCCGGGCGTCTACACTGCCAACTGGGCGGAAACGGAAGATGGCAAGCGCGATTTCGACATGGCCATGCAGAAGGTCGAGAACCTGTTGCAGGAAAAGGGCGCCGTGACGCCGGACAAGCGCAAGGCGCGTTTTGTCTCCGTTATTTGTCTCGCATGGCCGGATGGCGAAGCGGAATATTTCCGTGGCGAGGTGGAAGGCACGCTGGTCTGGCCGCCGCGCGGCACGATTGGCTTCGGTTACGATCCGGTTTTCCTACCGGATGGTTATGAAAAAACCTTTGGCGAAATGACGGCGGATGAAAAGCACGGATGGAAGCCCGGCGATGTATCGGCCTTGTCTCACCGCGCCCGCGCCTTCAAGCTTTTTGCCGAAAAGGCGCTCGATCTGGAAGCGGTTCCGGCAAAATGAACGAACGATTTTCTCCGGCAAGCGCCTTTCCCCTTGCGCGTACCGACGGGGAAACCGCGTTTGGCGTTTATCTGCACTGGCCGTTTTGTCTGGCCAAATGCCCCTATTGCGATTTCAACAGCCATGTCCGCCACAAGCCGGTGGATCAGGCGCGTTTTACGCAAAATTTCTTGACCGAAATGGCAACATTGCGCGCGCGCACCGGCCCGCGCACCGTCACCAGCATATTTCTGGGCGGCGGCACACCATCGCTGATGCTACCGGAAACAGTCGGTGCGCTGCTGGACGGCATCGCCTCGCATTGGTCGGTCGCGCCCGATATCGAGGTGACGCTGGAAGCCAATCCCACCAGCGTCGAAGCCGACCGTTTTCGCGGCTATCGCGCTGCCGGCGTCAATCGCGTGTCGCTTGGTATCCAGGCGCTGAACGATCCTGATCTGCGCCGTCTCGGACGCATGCATTCGGTGGAAGAGGCAAAAGCGGCCATTCGCCTCGCACGCGGAATTTTTCCGCGCCTGTCCTTCGATCTCATTTATGCGCGACCCGACCAGACCATTGCAGCATGGCGCGAGGAGTTGAAGGAAGCCATCGGCCTTGCCGCAGATCATCTCTCGCTCTACCAACTCACAATCGAGGAAGGCACGCAGTTCTATAATCTGTGGAAGGCGGGCAAGCTCACGACGCCGGAACCGGATCACGCAGCAGCGCTTTATGAGGAAACGCAACGCGTGACGGCGGAGCACGGTCTTCCGGCCTATGAGATTTCCAATCATGCCGCGCCGGGGCGTGAATCGCAGCACAATCTGGTCTACTGGCGCTATGGGCAATATGTCGGTATTGGGCCGGGCGCGCACGGGCGCTTTGTCGAAAACGATGTGCGCACGGTTACCATGACGGAAAAGCATCCCGAAACATGGCTCGATCATGTGGAGCGGCGCGGCCATGGCATTATCGATGAAGAATATCTCGATGGCGGGCAGGAAGGCGACGAGTTCCTCATGATGGGGCTTCGCCTGCGTGAAGGCATCGACCTTCGCCGTTATGAGAGACTTTCGGGCCACCCGGTCGACCAGAAGCGCCTTGCAAAGCTGGTTTCCGAAGGCATGATCGAACTGATGGGCGGCAATATCATCCGCGCGACGCCGGACGGTGCGCTGGTGCTGGACGCGCTGGTGGCCGATCTTGCGGTATGAAGGACACGAAATGACCGAGGATACGGGCGAGGGACGGCGCGATTATGTGGTGGGCGGCACGGCGATGCGCGCTCGTCCGCTGGAGCCTGCGCTTTATATCGTCTCGACACCCATCGGCAATCTCGGCGACATGACCCTGCGCGGCATCGAGACGCTGGCCGCAGCCGATGTGCTAGCCTGCGAGGATACGCGCGTAACCCGCGTTCTGCTCGACCGCTATGGCATTTCGCGCCGCCCTGTCAGCTATCACGAGCACAACGCCGCCGAGGCCGGTGAAAAGCTGATTGCCGCGTTGGCGGCGGGCAAAAGCGTGGCGCTGGTCTCCGACGCCGGAACGCCGCTCGTTTCCGATCCGGGTTTCCGGCTGGTGGGCGAGGCGCGCGAGGCAGGCATAAAGGTCGTGCCCGTGCCGGGCGCTTCCGCCGTTCTGGCGGCACTTGCCGCTTCCGGCCTGCCGACCGACGCCTTCATGTTCTGCGGCTTCCTGCCGTCCAAGCATGGCCAGAGGCAGAACCGGCTCGAAAGCCTCAAGGGCATCGACGCAACGCTGGTTTTCTATGAATCGCCCAATCGCACGGCAGCGACGCTGGCCGATATGACGGCGGTCTTCGGGCCGGATCGCGAGGGCGCGCTGTGCCGCGAATTGACCAAGGCCTATGAAACGGTTGTCACCGCGCCGCTGGGCGAGTTGGCAAAACAGTTCGATGGTGAAGACCGCATTCGCGGCGAGGTGGTTCTGCTGGTCGGTCCGCCATCGGGGGAGGCTGCCCCGCAGACCGAAGAGGATATCGACAGGCTGCTTCTGTCGCTTGCCGCCGAATTGCCGCCATCCAAGGCCGCGGGCGAAGCGGCCCGCATGATTGGCGGGCAGAAATCCGTCCTCTATCAGCGCCTCATGCAACTCAAATCGGGCGCGTGATGACGAGGTTTCGCGAGAAAAGGCAGGATGCTTTCTTTCGCGGACACAGCGCCGAACGCTTTGCCGCACTCGCGCTGATGCTGAAGGGGTTTCGCATCGTGGCGCGGCGCTATCGCACACGGCTTGGTGAGATCGACCTGATCGCAAGGCGTGGGCGACTGGTGCTGGTCGTGGAGGTCAAGGCGCGAACGAGTATCGAGGCCGCACAACTGGCCGTCACCCCGCAGGCGATGCAGCGCATCGAAGCCGCCGCCGATCTCTGGCTGCAACGGCAACCGGACCATGCGCAATTGTCGCTGCGGTTCGATCTGGTCGCGGTGCTGCCGCGCCGCTGGCCGAAACATTTTCCCGCCTTCTTTAGCTCCGGGACCTATGCGTAAGTTTCTGTAATCACATAAAAACTGTGGGATATATTGCAGGCCTGCCGGAGAATGAAAATCCTGCAAAGGGCATTCTTGAGAAAAAGTGATGCGCGGTGCGATTTGCGCGCGCAAGCCCGTTTCTTATAATTTTCCGCCGCGCCATGAATAATGACCACCATCTCGACTGCCCATGTATTTCCAGCCCGGAAGCGGCCGCCGCCTTCGCTGGAAGGGCTCAAAAGGATGGTTGCCGTGCCTTCATCGCAAAAACGTCTGCTGGCAGATTTTCCCGCCTTCTTCCGTGTTTCGGAAGAGCTGGTGGTGATCGTCGGCGGGGGCGAGGAAGCCCTGAACAAGGCGCGCCTGGTGGCGCAGACTTCCGCCCGCCTGCGCATTGTCGCCAATAAAATCGAACCGGCACTGGCCGCTTTCGCGACGAGCCACGGCGCGGAGCAGATCACCCAGGCTTTTGCGCCTGAACATCTCGATGGCGCCCGGCTCGTCTTTGTCGCTACCGGTGACGAGGCGCTGGATAGCGCCGTTGCCGCCAGCGCCAAGGCGCAGAAAATCCCGGTCAATGTGGTGGACCGGCCAGCGCTCTGCGATTTTCTGACGCCCGCAATCGTCAACCGCGCTCCCGTTGCGATTGCCATCGGCACGGAAGGGGCCGCGCCTGTTCTGGCGCAGATGGTGCGCGCGCGTATCGATGCCGCTTTTTCGCCGCGTCTGGGCGAGCTTGCGCATCTTGCCGAAAGCTGGCGTCCTCGGGTCGAGCGCATGGTGCCCAAGGGGCTGGCGCGCCGCAGTTTCTGGCGCGGTTTCTTTTCGGGACCGGTCTCCCGCGCCGTTGAAAACGGCGACCGCGAGGAAGCTTCCCGCATCGCTGGCGATCTCATCGCTCAGCCTCACGGAATGGCCGGTTATGTCTGGCTGGTGGGGGCGGGGCCGGGGGCGGAAGATCTTCTGACCCTGCGTGCGCAGCGCGCATTGATGCAGGCCGATATCATCGTTCACGACGCTTTGGTGCCGGAGAGCGTGATTGCCATGGGCCGCCGCGATGCCGAGCGCCTGCCGGTCGGCAAGCGCAAGGGGTGCCATTCGAAAAGCCAGGAAGAGATCAATCGCCTGCTGGTTTCGCTGGGACGGCAAGGCAAGCGCGTGGTGCGGCTGAAATCGGGCGATCCGCTGGTCTTCGGTCGTGCCGGTGAGGAAATGGCCGCTTTGCGCGCTGCCGGGATCGGTTTCGAAGTCGTGCCGGGCATCACCTCCGCCTTTGCCGCCGCCGCCGATATGGAATTGCCGTTGACACTGCGCGGTGTCGCCTCTTCGCTGGTTTTCACCACCGGCCATGACATGACGGGCCGCGTGCTGCCCGATTGGGCAAAGCTCGCCGTCTCGGGTGTTACCATCGCCGTCTATATGGGCTCGACGGTTGCCGCGTCGGTCGCGTCGAGGCTGATCGCCGCCGGTCTGCACGAAGATACCGCCGTCGCGGTGGTGGAAAATGCAAGCCGCGAGGACAAGCGCCTGTTTCACGGCACATTGAAGGATTTGCCCGCGCTGGAAGAAAAGAAGCTTTCCGGCCCGGTCATGGTGATCATTGGCGATGCCGTCGCCGGTGCGGCGATAGACAGGGCCGAAGCGCTGGCCGTTCGGCCCGTTGCCGTCGCAGCCTGATTTCGAGGAGATTGGATATGGTCGTAAAAGTTCTCACTGCAAACCGCCTCATCGACGGACAGGCTGTGTGGCTTGGCGCCGACGGCTCGTGG
Organism: Brucella daejeonensis; assembly: GCF_014199265.1. Classification (GTDB taxonomy): domain Bacteria; phylum Pseudomonadota; class Alphaproteobacteria; order Rhizobiales; family Rhizobiaceae; genus Brucella; species Brucella daejeonensis. Next base: position 20,008 of record NZ_JACIJG010000001.1, on the reverse strand, counting down.
CGGGAAACCATCGATGGCGCGTTGATCGCCCGTCATGCGGAAGCGGTCGCGGCGCTGGAAAGCGCGGGAGAGACCGCGGCGAAGGCCAATCTCGTTGTCGATGTGAATGTGATCGACGTGGAGGAGCGTGAGGAGGGGCTTTACCCGATCCGCCTGCGCGAGCGCATCCGCCTGTCGGGGCCTTCTATCCCCACGTTCGGACATGCGCCCCTGAAGCGCGCCTCCTGACCCTGTTGTTGGAATAGCTCATGTATCGTTATGACGAATTCGACCGCGATTTTGTTGCAGCCCGCGTTGCCCAGTTCAAGGATCAGGTCGAGCGCCGCCTCGCCGGTGAATTGACGGAAGACCAGTTCAAGCCGCTGCGCCTGATGAACGGGCTTTATCTGCAATTGCACGCCTATATGCTGCGGGTTGCTATCCCTTACGGCACCTTGTCCAGCCGCCAGTTGCGCAGGCTTGGCCACATTGCCCGCACCTATGATCGCGGCTTCGGCCATTTCACCACGCGCCAGAACATCCAGTACAACTGGCCCGCGCTGAAGGATGTCCCGCGCATTCTGGAAGAACTGGCGGAAGTGGAAATGCACGCCATCCAGACATCGGGCAATTGCATCCGCAATGTGACCGCCGACCATTTTGCCGGGGCCGCCGCTGACGAAGTGGCCGATCCGCGCCCCTTCGCGGAAATCCTGCGGCAATGGTCGTCGCTGCACCCGGAATTTTCCTACCTGCCGCGCAAGTTCAAGATTGCGATTGTCGGTTCCGACCATGACCGTGCCGCCATTCAGGTGCACGATATCGGCCTGCAACTGAAAAAGAACGAAGCGGGTGAACTGGGTCTGGCGGTCTATATCGGCGGCGGTCAGGGCCGCACGCCGATGGTGGCGCGTAAAATTCGCGATTTCCTGCCCGTCGAGGATATGCTGACCTATGTGACGGCGATCGTCCGCGTCTATAATCTTTATGGGCGCCGCGACAACAAGTACAAGGCGCGCATCAAGATTCTCGTTCATGAAACCGGCGTCGAGCAACTCACCCGCGAGATCGACGCGGAATGGGAAGAAATCCGCAACGGCGACCTGAAGCTGCCGCAGCGCGATATCGATGCCATCGAAAGCTACTTCCGCCTCCCCGACCTGCCGCAGCGCCCGGAGGGCTGGGAGATACTGGCCGTCACGCAGAAGGCCGATCCGGCTTTCGCAAGCTGGGTGGCCCGCAACGTGACGCCGCACAAGCATCCCGATTATGCGGTCGTCACCATCTCGCTGAAACCTATCGGCGGCATTCCGGGCGACGCAAGCGCCGAGCAGATGGAACTGGTGGCCGATATTGCCGAAACCTATTCCTTCGACGAAATCCGCGTCAGCCACGAACAGAATCTGGTTCTGCCGCATGTGGCCAAGGCCGATCTTGCGGCTGTCTTCGACCTGTTGCAGTCGGACGGGCTGGTGACGCCGAATGCCGGGCTCATCACCGACATCATCGCCTGCCCCGGTCTCGATTACTGCGCGCTGGCCAATGCGCGTTCCATTCCGGTGGCGCAGCGCATTTCCGAACGTTTTGGCGATCAGCAGCGCCAGCTCGAAATCGGCGATCTGAAGATCAAGATTTCCGGCTGCATCAATGCCTGCGGCCATCACCATGTCGGCCATATCGGCATTCTGGGCGTCGAGAAGAAAGGCGAGGAGCTTTATCAGATCACGCTCGGCGGTTCGGCGGACGAACATTCGGCCATCGGCGAAATCACCGGACGCGGCTTCTCCTCGGAAGAGGTCGTGAACGCCATTGAAACGATTGTCGATACCTATCTCGATCTTCGCGAAAATGCCGGGGAAACGTTCCTGGCCGCTTATCGCCGGGTCGGAATGGAACCCTTCAAACGTGCGCTCTATGGAGAAATCAGCCGTGCAGCCTGACGCCGAACAAAGGGCGAGTGCCGAAGCCCGTCTCCTGGAGGCGAGCCACGGCGCGTCGTCCCCTCAGGAAGTGATCGCCCTTGGCGTTCGCGAGCTTTTTGAGGGGCGGATCGCCGCCGTGTCGTCATTCGGTGCGGAATCGGCGGTGCTTCTGCACATGATCGCCGAGATCGATCCCGCGACGCCGGTGCTGTTCCTCGATACGGGCAAGCATTTTCGCGCAACACTCGATTATCGCCGCGATCTGGTGGACCGTCTGGGCCTGACCAATGTGCAGGATATCTTGCCGGTTGCGGAAAGCCTCAAGGCCGAGGACCCGTTCGGCGCCCTGTCGATGACCGACAAGGACCGGTGCTGCTTTATCCGCAAGGTGGAGCCGATGGCGCGTGCGGTCGCGCCCTACCGCGCATGGATGACGGGACGCAAGCAGTTTCAGGCTTCCACCCGCGAAAGCCTGCCGACTTTTGAATCCGTCGGTCCGCGCATTCGCATCAATCCGCTTGCCCGCTGGCAGGCATCGGATCTGAAAGCCTATGCCGAAAAGCACGATCTTCTGGCGCATCCGCTGATCGCTCAAGGATACCGTTCCATCGGTTGCATGCCTTGCACGCGGCCGGTGGCGGACGGCGAAGATCAGCGGGCGGGACGCTGGGCAGGATCGGAAAAGACCGAATGCGGCATCCATCTCTCCGGCCTTGCCGATAGTCTGAATAGTTTGGGAGCAGCGGACAGAAAATGAGCGACGCACAGGAAACGAAACTCTGGTCCCGCGACGGCTTCCGCGCGGACGAATATGTTCTGGCCGATGATCTCGAAGCGGCGAGCGGTGCGCCAGCGGTCATTATCCCGCTTGCCGCCTGGCTCGGTCTCGATGAGGAACGCCGCCGTTCCTCCAACCGCCGCATCGGCGTCCTGGTCGCGTCGGGCGAGAAGATCGAGCCGCTTCTGGAACATCTCGACAATCTGCCGGTGATCGTCCTGCAATTTCCGGCCTTTGGTGACGGGCGGTCCTATTCGAAGGCGGAAATTTTGCGCCGCGCCGGTTTTGCGGGCGAATTGCGCGCAGCCGGAGACGTGCTGATCGATCAGGCCGCGCTGATGCTGCGCACGGGGTTCGACACCTTGCAGGTGACGAATGCGGTCGCGCAAAAACGCCTCGGCGAAAACCGCCTCGTCGACACGCCCGGCTATTACCAGCCGGGGCGTGGCTCGGTTCGGGAAGAAGGCGGCTATGCCTGGCGGCGGGTGAAGGCTGGCTGAAATTTGTATTTGTCCGGTCGCTTCAATGCTCTAGAACCCCTTTGTTGATTTCAGGGAGTTTCAGGCATGATCCGGCATATCGTTTTCTTCAGCGTCAAGGACGGTCACGACGTGGATACGGTTCGCGAGGGGCTGGAGCGTCTGGCAACGATTCCTCATGCCGACCTGTTCGAGGTTCTGCCCAATAGCAAGGTCGACCCGATGTGCGATCGCGTCGATCTGGTGGTTTATGCCGAGTTCAGGGATGAGGCGGCGCTTTTTGCCTTCAAGGCTCATCCGACCTATGACGCCACCACGCAATACGTCCGCCCGATGCGCGAGATGCGTTTTTCCGCCGATGTGGTGACGGACAAGGCCTGATCAGAAATCGGCTTGCGGGCGTTCCTGAAGCGGCAGTCCGCCAAAAAGATCGGGCTGGCTGGATGTTCTGGCGCGCTCGATATTGAGAAGCTTCAGTTTGGTGGCGGTTCCGCCCTCGGCGGAAAATCCGCCGACCTTGCCATTTGCGCCGAGGACGCGATGGCAGGGCACCACGATCGGAAACGGGTTCTTGCCAAGCGCATAGCCGACCGCCTGCGACAGGTTCACATCGCCAAGCCGTCTGGCTATCGCGCCATAGGTGATCGTTTCTCCGGGCTGCAATTCAAGAATGATCTCATAGACGCGCCGATTCAGTTCGGGCACACCGTCCAGCGCAAGCGGTGTCGTCGAAAAATCAGGCTTTTCGCCGTTGAGAAGCGCCCGGATTTTTTCGACGGTCTCGCCGACGAAAGCGGGTGGATCGTCGCTTTCGCTCCCCGGAGAGATTTCGCTCAACCGGTGACGCGCCACCCTTTCGTCCGTATCGCCGATGGCGACACCCACGATTACGCTCCCGCGCCAGGCTATGCCGCACGGTCCTATCGGAGTCTCAAAAGTGACGATGCCAGATGATTCCATGAAATCCATCATAGCACGGTTTCCATGCGCCGAAGGCTGTCGATGGATGAAAAGTCGCAACAATTGCAGCGGATGCCGCTGTGAAATGGTTGAAGAACGAGACGAATAATGATTGTGTGATGGCGACGGCCGGGGCATGGCCTTCGGGATTCCATGCCTTTAAATGGCCAAACCGATTATGAATGTTTCCGGCGCAGCTATCGTGAGACCGGAACCGAGGAATTTAAATGGACGATTATGAGCGTTATGCCACGGGGTTAATGATCGTTTTCGGTGCGCTGATCATCGGCGGGCTTATGGCGGCTAACCTTTATCACGGCGACAAGCCGGGTTTCCTGTTCGCGCTCGGCGCGGCGGTGGTCGGCTGGTTTTCGGCTTTTGCCGTTCTCTTCGACAAGCCACGCGTCTATGGCGTCATGATTGCGGTCGCAATCGGCCTGGTTGCCGCTTCCATCGGTGCCTACGTCACCTGATTTTGGGCCGTAAGCCCATGAGGACACGACGGTGCCGATCATTCGGCACCGTTTTTGCGTCACAGATAGGGTGAATAGCACTGGCGTCGCGGCCCATAATTGGGCTGGAACGTATTGTCGTAGGCGCGATAGGAACGATAACGGTTATAGCACCAGCGAACATGCGGATTGCCGCCGCGATAGAACGGCGCCGGGCGGTGGCGATAGATCGGTGGCGGACCCCAATAGCGGCGGTCATAACGGTAATGACGGCGATAGCGCGGACGATGGCGATGCCGCCAGTGGCGTCGTTCCCGCCAGTAGCGGCGGTCACTGCGATAATCGCGATATTGCACGTTCTGCACCGGGCCTTGTTCGGCCCTTGCCGCCTGTTGCGGCACCATGAGGGAAGGCTGTGCGGCGTTTGCAGTCGCGGAAAAAGCTGACAGACCCACGCCAAGCGACAGGCACGCAGCAAACAGGGAATAACCAAGTTTCTTCATCGGTCTCTCCTCGCGGGTTCCAGTTCACCCGGAAGCCGCATCGTGGTCGCGGGCGGAATTCCCCGAAGGAAAGCTGCCCGTTTTGTCATCGTCCCTGTGGTAAATCCTGCTCTGCTAATGTGGCGGTGCGGTGACTTTGTCCGGTCACGATTTCTTCGATCCGGCAACAGACCGGTGATGCATCGATCTGATTCAATCGGGCCGAAACGCGCTCGGGGGGAAGGGCGAATCTGAATGGCGCTTCGAATTGACATAAAGATATGTTTATGTCATTAAACGACCTTCTGCGAACATGCGTATTTGAATACAGGCGGTATCCCCTATGGCGTCTTCCCTCGACGATCTCTTCGGTGCAACGGCTGCAAGGCCAGACGGTTCGGAGGTGCTTGCAGCACTGACGAAAGCGGCGCGCGAGCGTATCCTGATCCTCGACGGGGCCATGGGAACGCAGATTCAGGGGCTTGGCTTCCATGAAGAGCATTTCCGGGGCGATCGTTTTGCCGCCTGCGACTGCCAGCTTCAGGGCAATAACGATCTTCTGACGCTGACCCAGCCCAAGGCGATTGAGGAAATCCACTATGCCTATGCAATGGCCGGTGCGGATATCCTCGAAACCAACACCTTTTCCTCCACGACCATCGCCCAGGCCGATTACGGCATGGAAGGTCAGGTCTATGAACTGAACCGCGACGGTGCGCGCCTTGCCCGTCGCGCGGCGATCCGCGCCGAGCAGAAGGACGGTCGACGCCGTTTCGTCGCAGGCGCGCTGGGGCCGACCAACCGCACGGCTTCACTGTCGCCGGATGTCAACAATCCGGGCTTTCGCGCCGTCACTTTCGACGATCTGCGCATCGCCTATGCCGAACAGATTCGAGGTCTGATCGATGGCGGTTCCGACATCATCCTGATCGAGACGATTTTCGACACGCTGAACGCCAAGGCCGCCATATTTGCCGCCGAGGAAGTGTTCGAGGAAAAGAGTATCCGCTTGCCGGTGATGATTTCCGGCACGATCACCGATCTTTCCGGGCGCACGCTGTCCGGCCAGACGCCGACGGCGTTCTGGCATTCTCTGCGCCATGCAAAACCGTTTACTATCGGGTTGAATTGCGCATTGGGCGCCAATGCCATGCGCGCCCATCTCGATGAATTGTCGTCGATTGCCGACACATTCGTCTGCGCCTATCCCAATGCCGGTCTGCCCAATGAATTCGGCCAGTATGACGAAACGCCGGAAAGCATGGCCGCGCAGATCGAGGGTTTTGCCCGCGACGGTCTGGTCAATATCGTCGGTGGCTGCTGTGGCTCGACGCCGGACCATATCCGCGCCATCGCTCAAGCCGTGTCAAAACATGCGCCGCGCAAGCCTGCGACCGTTGCCCCGCTGATGCGCCTTTCGGGCCTTGAGCCTTTCACGCTGACCAAGGATATTCCCTTCGTCAATGTCGGCGAGCGCACCAATGTCACCGGCTCGGCGCGCTTCCGCAAGCTGATCAAGGCGGGCGATTTTTCGGCAGCGCTCGACGTGGCGCGCGATCAGGTGGCCAATGGCGCGCAGATCATCGACATCAATATGGATGAGGGCCTGATCGATTCGGAAAAGGCGATGGTCGAGTTCCTCAATCTCATTGCCGCCGAGCCGGATATTGCCCGCGTGCCGATCATGATCGACAGTTCCAAATGGGAGGTGATCGAGGCCGGGCTGAAATGCGTGCAGGGCAAGGCGGTGGTCAATTCCATTTCGCTGAAAGAAGGTGAGGAAGCCTTCATCCATCACGCCAAGCTGGTCCGTGCTTACGGTGCCGCTGTCGTGGTCATGGCTTTCGACGAAACCGGACAGGCGGACACCAAACAGCGCAAGATCGAAATCTGCGCCCGCGCCTACAAGGTTCTGACCGAAAAGGTCGGTTTCCCGCCGGAAGACATCATCTTCGATCCGAATATTTTCGCGGTCGCGACCGGTATCGAAGAACACAATAATTACGGCGTCGATTTCATCGAAGCGACGCAGGAAATCGTGCGCGCCCTACCGCATGTGCATGTGTCGGGCGGCGTGTCGAACCTCTCCTTCTCATTCCGCGGCAATGAGCCGGTGCGCGAGGCCATGCATGCCGTTTTCCTCTATCACGCCATTCAGGCGGGGATGGATATGGGGATCGTCAATGCTGGTCAGTTGGCGGTCTATGACGCCATCGACCCGGAACTGCGCGAGGCTTGCGAAGATGTGGTGCTGAACCGCCGCGATGACGCTACCGAACGCCTGCTGGAAATCGCCGAACGTTTCCGCGATTCCGGCAGCAAGGAAGCCAAGGCGCAGGATCTCGCCTGGCGCGAATGGCCGGTGGAAAAGCGTCTCGAACATGCGCTGGTCAATGGCATCACCGAATTCATCGAGGCTGATACGGAAGAGGCGCGCCAGAAGGCCGAGCGCCCGTTGCACGTCATCGAAGGGCCGTTGATGGCCGGCATGAATGTCGTGGGCGACCTGTTTGGTGCGGGAAAGATGTTTTTGCCGCAAGTGGTGAAATCCGCCCGCGTGATGAAACAGGCCGTGGCGGTTCTGCTTCCCTATATGGAGGAAGAAAAGCGTCTTAACGGCGGTGCCGGCGAACGCCAGAGCGCCGGCAAGGTGCTGATGGCGACCGTCAAGGGCGACGTGCATGACATTGGCAAGAACATTGTTGGCGTCGTGCTGGCCTGCAACAATTACGAAATCATAGATCTGGGCGTCATGGTGCCTGCGCAAAAGATATTGCAGGTGGCGCGCGAGGAAAAGGTCGATGTCATCGGCCTCTCCGGCCTTATCACGCCGTCGCTGGATGAAATGGCGCATGTGGCAGCCGAAATGGAGCGCGAAGGTTTCGACATTCCGCTGCTGATCGGCGGAGCCACGACCAGCCGCGTCCATACGGCGGTGAAAATCCACCCGCGCTATGATCGCGGGCAGGCGGTCTATGTGATCGATGCCAGCCGCGCCGTCGGCGTGGTGTCCAGCCTGCTGTCGCCGGAGGGTAAACACGACTATGTCGAAGGCTTGCGCGCCGAATATGCCAAGGTGGCGGATGCCCATGCCCGCAATGAAGCGGCAAAGCAGCGTCTGCCGCTCGCGCGCGCCCGCGCCAATGCATTCAAACCCGACTGGGAGAATTTCACCCCGGTCAAGCCTGCCTTTACCGGCACGAAAATTTTCGAAGATTACGATCTGGCAGAGATTGCTCGCTATATCGACTGGACGCCATTCTTCCAGACATGGGAGCTGAAAGGCCGTTATCCGGCAATCCTCGAAGACGAAAAGCAGGGCGAGGCGGCGCGTCAGCTTTGGGCCGATGCGCAGGCGATGCTTGGGAAAATCATCGAGGAAAAATGGTTCGCGCCGAAGGCTGTCATCGGCTTCTGGCCCGCCAACGCGGTCGGCGACGATATTCGCCTCTATACGGATGAAGGCCGCAATCAGGAACTTGCGACCCTGTTCACGCTGCGCCAGCAATTGGGCAAGCGCGACGGTCGCCCGAATGTGGCCATGTCGGATTTCGTGGCGCCGGAGGGAAGCGGTCGCCAAGACTATGTTGGCGGTTTCGTGGTCACGGCGGGCATTGGCGAAGTGGCGATTGCCGAGCGCTTCGAGCGTGCCAATGACGATTATTCGTCCATTCTGGTCAAGGCGCTGGCCGACCGTTTTGCCGAAGCCTTTGCCGAACTGATGCATGAGCGCGTGCGCAAGGAATTCTGGGCCTATGCACCGGATGAAAATTTCACGGCTGAAGAGCTGATCAGCGAACCCTATAAGGGTATTCGTCCGGCGCCCGGCTATCCGGCGCAGCCTGACCATACGGAAAAGACGACCCTGTTCCGCCTGCTCGATGCGACGGCGGCGACCGGCGTGGAACTGACCGAAAGTTTTGCCATGTGGCCGGGATCGTCGGTGTCCGGTCTTTATATCGGGAACCCGGAAAGCTATTATTTCGGGGTGGCGAAAGTCGAGCGTGACCAGGTCGAGGATTATGCGGCGCGCAAGGGCATGGCGATCGAGGACGTGGAGCGCTGGCTCGGTCCGATCCTCAATTATATGCCCGGACAAGATGAGGAAGCGGCGGCCTGATGGGCCGTCGCAAGCCTTTTCTCTACTAACGTTTATTAAGCATATCGCAAATACCCGTCATTCTGACAGGTTTGCCGGACCCGCTCGACGGTTCTAGTGTTTCTCGGAGTCTGAATCAAAAGGCGGCATGTGCGTGTGCAAATTGCCATTTGCATCCACGCATGGCGACTTTTGGAACAGGCTCTCAGGCGCAAATCGGTCTTGGGCTCCGCTGCTCTGGAGCATTTCCAGCAAAGTGTGAAACGATTTTACGCTCGGCAATGCTTTTAAAAGACAGTTGGAACAATTGCGGCAATTCCGACGAAAGAGGAACTGCTCCTGCATTATTTGCGGAGCTGGCGGCTTGCGCTGTTCCTGTTCAAGTATTTTATTGAGTGTTAAATTAGTAATTCAGTTCGATGATTCAAATATTCACAATTTATCGATTTGAACTCAAACGAATGTACTTTGTCATATAGTCAAAAACCGATGGTTGTGATACCCGTGAAATGCGCAACTGTTTTTTGTAATGGCGCTGCATTTTAAAAAATTGAAAATTAGACTTTAATTGGGATGTCTGCAATGAAATGGGAACAAATTTATGCCTCCATGCAATCTGCCGACAATGCCGTCCAGCTTCTTGAGCATATAGACGTCTATGCAAGGAAGTGCGGTTTCGCACATACAGCTTATCTCATACGTGTTCCATTATTGAACGGCGTCGTCAAATGGCAGACCTTCGGAACGCTTCCGCAGGAATGGACGGACCATTATACGAGCCAAAGATATGCGGATAACGATCCGCTTGTCCGCAAGGCGCTGAACAGCATCGAACCATTGGTCTGGTCGGCAAAACTGTTCTCGGATGCGCCGCAATTATGGGCCGATGCCCAGCGGTTCGGATTGACCGTCGGTCTTTCACAATCATGCTGGGCCGCTCAGGGCGTATTCGGGCTGCTTACATTCCTGAGAAACGGACCGGGCCTGTCTCCGGGCGAAATTGCCATGCTCCGCCGACCAATGCAGATGGCGGCCAATCTGCTCCATCTTTCGATGTATGAACATCTCGATGTGCCGGCGATGAGTTGCGTTTCGGAAGTTAATCTCACGGCCCGCGAGCGCGAAATATTGCGCTGGACGAGCGAGGGGAAAACTGCCGAGATCATTGGCACGATACTCAACATTTCGACGCGTACCGTCAATTTCCACATCAGCAACGTGCTGACGAAACTGGTCGCTGTAAACAAGGTCCAGGCCGTCGCCAAGGCACGCACCTTCGGCCTTCTCTGACCATTTCCACGTCCTTCGACGGTTTGTTCCGAAGGGCAATCTCCCACGGCTTTCCGGTTTGCGCTTTTCCTGAAACGGGCTACACATTCATTATCGTTCCAGGAGGATGAATGAATGAGCGCTCAGCCGAATTCTCTCGAAGCCCGTGATATCCGTTACCATCTGCATTCCTATACCGACGCTGTCCGTCTTGAGGCGGAAGGTCCGCTGGTGATCGAGCGCGGGGATGGCATCTATGTCGAGGATGCCGCCGGAAAACGCTATATCGAAGCGATGTCGGGACTCTGGAGCGTCGGCGTGGGCTTCTCGGAGCCGCGCCTTGCCGAAGCGGCCGCGCGGCAGATGAAGAAGCTGCCTTACTACCATACATTTACCTATCGTTCTCACGGCCCGGCCATCGATCTGGCCGAAAAGCTCGTTTCCATGGCTCCGGTGCCGATGAGCAAGGCCTATTTCACCAATTCAGGCTCCGAGGCGAACGATACGGTCGTCAAGCTGATCTGGTATCGCTCCAATGCGTTGGGTGAGCCGGAGCGCAAGAAGATCATCTCGCGCATGCGCGGCTATCACGGCGTGACGGTGGCCTCGGCCAGCCTGACGGGCCTGCCCAACAATCACCGCTCCTTCGACCTGCCTCTCGACCGCATCCTCCATGCCGGTTGCCCGCATCATTATCGTGACGCGCTGCCCGGTGAAAGCGAGGAACAGTTCGCAACGCGGCTTGCCGATGAACTGGAGCAGATGATTCTTGCCGAGGGGCCGCATACGATTGCCGCCTTTATCGGCGAGCCGGTGATGGGGGCGGGCGGTGTCGTGGTGCCGCCGAAAACCTATTGGGAGAAGGTGCAGGCGGTGCTGAGGCGCTACGACATTCTGCTGGTCGCCGATGAAGTCATTTGCGGCTTCGGGCGCACGGGCAATCTGTTCGGCTGCCAGACATTCGATATCAAGCCCGATATTCTGGTGATGTCGAAGCAGCTTTCGTCGTCTTATCTTCCGATTTCGGCCTTCCTCATCAATGAGCGCGTTTATGCGCCGATTGCGGAAGAGAGCCACGAGATCGGTACGCTCGGAACAGGCTTCACGGCGTCGGGTCACCCGGTGGCGGCGGCTGTGGCGCTGGAAAACCTCGCCATCATCGAGGAACGCGATCTGGTCGCCAATGCCCGCGAGCGCGGCGAGCACATGCAAAAGCGCCTGCGCCAGCTTGGGGACCACCCGCTGGTCGGCGAAGCGCGCGGCGTCGGCCTCATCGCCGGTGTCGAGCTTGTCATCGACAAGCAGGCCAAGACGGGGCTGGAAGAGCCGGGCGCGCTCGGCGCTCTGGCCCATGCGGCGCTTCAGAAACGCGGCGTCATCTCGCGGGCCATGGGCGACACGCTCGCCTTCTGTCCGCCGCTCATCATCGAGGATGGGCAGATCGACACGATTGTGTCTTCGCTCGAAGCCGCTCTCAACGATGTTCAGGCGAGCCTCGCCAGGTAATGATTTTCCCGCCTGAGCCGCCCGATCGACGGGCGGCTTGGGCACCGGAAAAGCCATAAATGTCATAAAATCTATGGGATTACCCGTTGATTGCGCGAAAAATCCGCTTTCGGGCTGCGCGCAAGTTTGTTCCGGGGTGGCGATGAAACACGGTAAGTTTTTCGCGCAAGCCCGCCGCAATACGCGATAGGTTGCTTTCACTTTTCCCCGCCGTTTCACGACAATGCGCGCATTGTGGCTTTTGCCATATCTGCGCCGGACAAGGCATGTGCGCCCGTTCCCGCCAGTATGGAGTCTTTATCCGGTTGCCGGGAGTAAATTGTCGTGCATCATGCATCCCTGACCAAAAACCTGACGCATCTGCAGCACCTCGAAGCCGAGGCGATCCACATCTTCCGTGAAGTGGCGGCCACTTTCTCCAATCCGGTCATGCTCTACTCGGTCGGCAAGGACTCCTCCGTCATGCTGCATCTGGCGATGAAGGCATTTTATCCCGCGCCGCCGCCTTTTCCCTTTCTTCATGTCGACACGACATGGAAGTTCCGCGAGATGATCGAGTTCCGCGACGCCCAGGCCCGCGAAAAGGGGTTCGAGCTTCTGGTGCATATCAACGAGGACGGGGTGCGCGAGGGCGTTGGTCCCTTCAGCCACGGGTCGAACATCCACACCCATGTGATGAAGACGGTCGGCCTGCGCCAGGCGCTCGACAAATACAGGTTCGATGCCGCCTTTGGCGGCGCGCGGCGCGACGAGGAAAAATCGCGCGCGAAAGAGCGCATCTTTTCCTTCCGCAACGCGCAGCACGGCTGGGATCCGAAGAACCAGCGCCCTGAAATGTGGAAGATCTACAATACCCGCATCTCTGCCGGGGAATCGATCCGCGTCTTTCCGCTGTCGAACTGGACCGAGCTGGATATCTGGCAATATATCTTGCAGGAAAACATCCCCATCGTGCCGCTCTATTTCGCCGCCCGCCGTCCTGTGGTCGAGCGCGACGGCATGTTGATCATGGCCGATGACGACCGCATGAAGCTGCAACCGGGAGAAAAGACCGAAAACCGCCTGGTACGGTTCCGCACGCTTGGCTGCTATCCGCTGACGGGGGCCATTGAATCGAGCGCCGCCAACCTCTCCGATATTGTCGAGGAAATGCTGATTGCCCGCACATCCGAGCGGCAGGGCCGTGCAATCGACCGCGACGAAGCGGGCTCGATGGAAAAGAAGAAGCGCGAGGGCTATTTCTGATGAACGCGGTAATCAAGCCTGCGGCCACCAATGCTGCGGTCACCGAATTTCTGGCCGATCAGGAACGCAAGACGCTGTTGCGCTTTCTCACCTGCGGTTCGGTTGATGACGGCAAATCGACGCTGATCGGCCGCCTGCTCTACGATACCAAGCTGATCTTCGAGGATCAGCTTGCATCGCTGAAGAGCGACAGCCGCAAATTCGGCACCACGGACGACGATTTCGACTTCGCGCTTCTGGTCGACGGTCTTGAAGCGGAACGGGAACAGGGCATCACCATCGATGTGGCCTACCGGTTCTTTTCGACGCCGCGCCGCAAGTTCATCGTCGCCGATACGCCGGGCCATGCGCAATATACGCGCAATATGGCGACGGGCGCCTCGACCGCCGATCTGGCCGTTGTGCTTGTCGATGCCCGGCAGGGCATATTGACCCAGACGCGTCGTCACTCCTACATCGCGTCGGCGCTCGGCATTCGCCATATCGTGCTGGCCGTGAACAAGATCGATCTCGTCGGTTTCTCGCAGGAGGCGTTCGAGCGTATCGTCGCCGACTATATGAGCTTTGCCAGGGACCTGGGCTTTTCCAGCATCCAGCCGATCCCGCTTTCGGCGCGCTTCGGCGATAACGTCACCGCGCCGTCGCCGCGTATCGGGTGGTACGAGGGGCCGCACCTGCTCGAACATCTCGAAACGGTGCGTATCGACGGGCAGGCGGCGGCAAAGCCGTTTCGCTTTCCCGTGCAATATGTGAACCGGCCCAATCTCGATTTCCGGGGCTTTTCCGGCACGGTGGCGTCGGGTTCAATCGGTACGGGCGACACCGTTGTGGTCGCCAAATCGGGCAAGACGTCGCGCGTGAAGCGCATCGCCACCTATGACGGCGACCTGCCGCGGGCGTCGGAAGGGCAGGCCGTCACGCTGGTGCTGGAAGACGAGATCGAAGTCTCTCGCGGCAACATGCTGGTCGGAACGGAGGCGCGGCCCGAAGTGGCCGACCGGTTTGCCGCCAATATCGTCTGGTTCGGCGAAGAGCCCTTGCAGGCAGGCCGCTCCTATCTCCTGCGCACCGAGACCGACCAGACCCCGGTAACCGTCAGCGAAATCGTCTCCAGAACCAGCGTGGACAGTTACAGGCGCGAGGAAACCGACAGTCTCGGCCTCAACGAAATCGGGCTTTGCAATCTTCAGGCCGCCGACCCGATTGCGTTCGATCCCTATGCGGAGAACCGCGTGACGGGAGCCTTCGTGCTGATCGACCGTTTCACCAACGCGACCGTGGGCGCGGGGATGATCGATCATGCGCTTCGCCAGGCCACCAACGTGCATTTGCAGGCCTTCGACCTCGACAGGCAGACCCGCGCGGCGCAGAAGTTCCAGAAACCTGCCGTGCTCTGGTTCACCGGTCTGTCAGGCTCGGGCAAGTCCACCATCGCGAACCGGCTGGAGCAGCGGCTCCATGCGCTCGGCAAGCACACCTATCTGCTCGATGGCGACAATATCCGCCATGGACTCAACAGCGATCTGGGCTTCTCCGGGGAAGACCGGGCGGAAAACATCCGCCGTGTCGGCGAAGTCGCGCGGCTGATGGCCGATGCGGGGCTGGTTGTCCTGGTTTCCTTCATCTCGCCGTTCCGCGCCGAACGGGAGCGTGTCCGCGCGCTTCTGCCGGAGGGCGAATTTATCGAAATCTTCGTGGATACGCCGATCGAGGAATGCATCGCCCGCGACCCGAAGGGGCTTTACGCTCAGGCATTGCGCGGCGAGATCAAGGCCTTCACCGGAATAGATTCGCCCTATGAAGCGCCGGTCGCGCCCGAACTGCGGCTCGATACGACGGGACGTGACGTTGACGAACTCGTCGCGGAGGTAGAAAAGTATCTTGCCGAGCGTGGTGCCATCGGCAGTTATGGCAGTGATTCCTGGTCGATCTGAACAATGAAGATTTCCGCCTCTCCGAAAGCCGATCCGAACGGCGAAGCCCTGCTCGCCGTCCTGCGGGACGCCGCCCTGCAGGCGGGCCGGGTCATCATGAAGCATTATATCGATGGCTGCGCCGTCCACAGCAAGAAGGATTCTTCGCCCGTGACGGAAGCGGACCGCGATGCCGAGGCCGTCATTCTTGCGGCGGTCGCATCGGTTGCCCCGGATGTTCCGGTCGTGGCGGAGGAGGAAGTGGCTGCGGGACGGCTGCCTTCGCAACTGGGCCGGCGGTTTTTTCTGGTCGATCCGCTGGACGGAACGCGTGAGTTTCTGCTGAAGAATGGCGATTTCACGGTGAATATCGCCCTCATCGAGGACGGCGTGCCGGTTCTGGGCATTGTTTATGCGCCGGTCCGCAACCGGCTGTTTATCGGCAGTTCCGGCGGCGCCGAAGAAATGGAAACCTCGCCGGATCACGCGGTCATTTCGCGGCGCGCCATAGCGGCGCGCATTCACGGTTCCGAACGGGTCGCCGTGTGCAGCCGTTCGCACAGGACGCCTGA
This sequence comes from Brucella daejeonensis, assembly GCF_014199265.1. GTDB lineage: Bacteria > Pseudomonadota > Alphaproteobacteria > Rhizobiales > Rhizobiaceae > Brucella > Brucella daejeonensis. The sequence goes on along the minus strand of NZ_JACIJG010000001.1, from coordinate 4,352 downwards.
AACCGACAGATTCCTGAGCGACAACCATATCGATCACTGCGTTTCCGTCGGGTCCTCGATGAAGTTCTGCCTGATCGCCTGCGGCGAGGCCGACATCTATCCGCGCTTCGGCCCGACGATGGAGTGGGACACGGCGGCAGGCGACGCCGTGCTGCGCGCGGCGGGCGGCCTGACCACGACTTTCGAGGGAAAACCCCTCATTTATGGGCAGCGGGCCGGCGACGGCGCCGCAGGTTTCGCCAATCCGGATTTCGTGGCTTTCGGAGCCGGAACGCCGCCCGTTTTCGTTTCCGGATAAGTTTGTCCCGGACAATCGGATAAACGCATAAAAAAAACGGTCGAAGGCTCTTGCAGCTTGAAATCCGGGGCGTTATAAGCCGCCTCATTGGTCAAGGCCACATGGTCACGGAGTGTAGCGCAGCCTGGTAGCGCACCTCGTTCGGGACGAGGGGGTCGGAGGTTCGAATCCTCTCACTCCGACCATTATATCACTCTGATATCATTATATTATTTGTTTCACCCAATTTTGGGGAAAAGTCTTTGCGGACCGATTTCGGACCGAAACGATTTCATTTCTCTCAATATGCATTCGCTGCATCGCTCTGGAATAGCGGTGAAACATGCGAATATGTGCGCTCAAATTCTTCCACAGTCAGACCAAGAGATGCTGCTGCCTGATGCGCATCGACACCAGCCTGAGCAAGCCATGTCGCTCTGGTATGGCGTAGGACGTGCGGCGTAACGTCCATTCCTAAGCCCGCCTCCGCCCGGACTGACCGGAACGCCTTATGAGGCTTGGCAATTTTCTCCCCCTGAAAATGAACGACATAGCGCAGCGAGATTTTCTTTTCTTGCTCGGCGCTCCATGCCTCGTCCTGATCTTTCCAGTATCGCAGGAAGCGTAGCAGGCGCGGCGGTATCTTGGCGGGTGGCTTGCGCTTGTTGTGCGCCACGCGCTCGCCCACAGCCTTACGATAGATAACGCCATGATCAAGATCGACATATCCCCCTGTCGTATTTGGCATCCATTGTAGCCCCAGAATGGGCGACAGGCGCGTTCCGGTATAAGTGCCGATCAAAACAAGCCTGATGATGTGATCGCATTTCTTGAGCCGTCTTGCGGCTTTTATCAGAGCGGCGACTTCTTTGCGCGTCAGCCAGCGTTCTCGCGGCAGGCTCTTATCCGGCAGGCTCACGGTCGGAACCACGTCAAGCCCATATTCCCGGTGATAATAATTGATCGAGGCGCGCAGGACTTCTAAATCCCGGCGCGCTCCGCTTTCTGTCTTTCTGTGATCTGCAAATTCCCGGCAGCGTTTCCCGCGAATCATTGTGAGTGCGTCGGCCCCGAAAAAATCATTCAGGCGAGATATGGCGGCTTGCGTCTCTTTCGGGCGGGACGTGCGGCTGGCCTTCTCATCCAGATAGACCAGAAGCACGTCTCCTATCGTGATTGCAGCCGAAGAACCTCCCCGGACTGGTTCGTATTTCGACGCGACGTATTCGCGGAGAACTTGCTCTGCCCGTTCAGTTTCGCCCTTAGCGCATCCTGTGCTGATACGCTTGTTTCCGTCCTTGATGAACCAATTTCCGGTATCATCCCGGAACCAGAGACGGGCTGGGCTTCTCTTACGCGACATCGCTCAATCATCCTCTTTATGCCATTGCGGGTGACGAAATCCTTGTTCGCAATGCGGATGATTTCGAGATTTCCCTTTGCGGCTTCTGTCCGCAACGACGATTTTGAAAGACGGCCACCGAAGAACATAAGCGCCGCCTCGGCAAGCGGTATCGGTTCATCATCCCCGATATCAACAATAGGAGCGTCTCGGATCATTCCGCCTCCTTCTCGGCTTCTTCCGCCGCTTTCAGCCATTTCTCACGCGAAACAATTACGTCCGCGAACACAAGGTCGTCCCGACCGAATACATGCTTCAAGGCCCATCTGAAACGCGACCAGAAAGATGACTGCCGGGAGGACAGGATTTCGACGTTCAATGTGCCGTCTATATCCTCATCCGGGCACACACGGACAAAATGATCAGCGCTGAAGCACCGGCACGGAATATAATGGTAGTTGGGTTCGTACATCCTCACTCCCTTTCCCGCAGTGCGGCGCGGCCAAAGGCGATCTGTCGTTCACCAGCTGGATAAAATGTGAAGACATTCTTGAAGTTCTGCCTTGTTAATTCGATGGCATTTTCGCCAAACCAGTTCGGGACATAAGAGCAAATTGCAAAAGTCTGCTCCTTATCAAAATCGTTGGCATGATTGCGGATGAACTCACCAGCCGAACATTCGTAATGTGTCGTGTTAGAGGCGAAGAACCGCTCGCATGCCGACCCGTCTACACCGATATAAGCCTTATGGTTCTGAAAGATGAATGCTTGTGGCGCATAGGCGCATCCAAGATCAATCACTGTCCAGTGCATAGGGATCAATGCTGCCAGTGACATATAGACGTTGGTAAACCCCAGAAAGCTCCCGTCAATATCGCACATGTCTTGATTGAAGACGCGATCTAACTGCTCTTCTGGAATGAGGTGAAATGCCGGGTCCAATGGCTCTGAAGAGTTAAATTGTGTACGCATCTACTCACCGCCTTTCAGGGCTTGGCGGCCGGCAATCTCATCAATGAGCATGATGGTCTGTCGAAGGCTGTCTTCGCCGGGAATACCGACATTGGTCTTTGATCCAGCGTGATAGCCAGTTAACCAGCATCTAACCTTCGTCAGCTCAGAACGAAGCGAATGCATCTTATCAATCTGCTGTTTCGTCAGCTTCATTCGCTCTGCTCCCCAAGTGCGGAGGCTTTCAGCATTGCACGCCATTCCTTGGCCAGAATTTCACCTTGCGTGATCTGGTCGCCAAAATCGTACTGATCGCAACCAGCTTCTATCATCCTCTCATTCGGCTCCTTTAGAGCGGCGCGGATGGTGGATAGGATGCGATCTGCCGTATTGAACGGGATTGTTGCTAATCCGCGAGCGCAATCCGCATGGATGATGTGAGCAATTTCATCTCGCAATGCTTCCTTACTCGGCATGGTTGGCCTCCTGATCCATCTGCATCACTCTTGAAGCCTGCAACAGCTTCAGCTTTGTATGGTCAGCCTCACTGAGAACCGGGACGGCGACGAACAGAATACCTGCCTTGGCCATTTCCTGCGCGATGCTCATGGCTTCACGTATCTGTGCAACTTTGCTGGTCACTTGCTGGCCTCCTTTGCGCGCAAGAGGGCGATCAGAAGGGCAATGGCGGCGTGATCGTGTGTCTGAACAATTGTCGGGGCTACTTCATGTAGGCGAGTGGCCTGACTGATAACGACGATTGCACGGCCTTCTTCCCAAACAATTTTACGAGCCTGACCCGGCAACACCCTCTCAGCCAGCGCGATAGCCGCGTCTATAGATGACGTCACATGTAAGGCCGAGGAAACATCCCCATTCGGGAAATTATACATCCAGCAACCTTGACCGAGCGGAGCATCGGCCAGTTGCGAGAAAAACTTCCCATCGCAAAGCAGATCGTGGATTTCTTCATCCACTTCCCTGTCAGGCGCGTCTAGCTTGGCGAGACGGGTAATGAGGGTCATGATGCGTAGCTCACAATCAGGTGGTAATCACCGAGGACAAAGGTAACTGTTCCGTGGAAGTCGTCGCCGGTAAAGCCGCCGCCGTTCTGATTAACCCATTCGTGCTTTATCCCTTTGATTTCCGGGCCTTCGTAATCCTGACATTTGCCCCTTGGTGGCTTTCCTTCATGGCGCTGCAAGAAAACATTATACGCCCCGTCAACAGAGCGGGACAGCGTATCAATTGCTTGCATTGTCTTGGATGAAAATAAGGTCATGGCTTGTCCTCCAAGGCGGCACGGGCAATTTCAATGCATTTCGCATGACGGTCGCCAGAGAAATAATCATCCATTGATGCGATTGCGTCCAAAGCCTTTTTCGCAGCCGCGAGTTGGGTTTCGAGGGCTTTCATACGCTTGTATATTTCAGACGGCTCATTCAGCCCATCATCATAAAAACGAAACTTCTCGTATTTAGGGATGTTGTCGTCTTCCCATTCGGCATCACCAATACCCGTTAAGTCGAGGCGCGCAACGTCCCATGTGACACCGCCAGCACCGGGAAATTCCTTGATGTGCATTTCTGTGGCTTTGGAAATTGCTTCCTCTGGGGTGTCTGCTTGAACTATTATTGCTCGGCCTTCGTCCTGATCGTCAAAAGCCCAATCGCTATCTTTCAGAGCATAATATGTCATTGCTCTTCTCCTGAATTATGAGCTTCTAAAGCATCTAGGATTTCTTGATGTTCTCCGGGTTCAGCGTTTGCTGCATCGAATAAA